>NZ_LIQI01000021.1 GCF_001418105.1 Lacinutrix himadriensis | reverse complement strand
GTACAACATCGCATAAAAATAATGCGTAGATTAGTGTTTAAATAAAGAACAGTGCACTTTTGCTACTTCTGATTTTCCTGCGGAAAATCCTCGCACACAAAACCGCACTATTCTTATACGTAACCGTTGGCAACTATAACTCGGAAAAAATACCAAACGGAATTCTGCCAAACTTTACGCTGAAAAAATCACTCAAAATCGGAATTAAATATTGCGGAATTATTTACTCAGCTGCTGAATTTACTCTTGCGGAATTTAGCCTGTTTCGGAAAAGCCACTCAAACGGAATTAAAAAAAAGAATCACTTTGCGGACTTCACTCGGAATTGATCCATTAAGTGAAATAAAAAAACGCGATTACTCAAATGTCTCGCAACAGTTGCCAACAACGCATAAAAAAAATTGCTATATTTAGAACTAATTTTAAAAGTCGTTGCACTTTTGCTACATCTGATTTTCCTACGGAAAATCCTCGCACGCAAAAAACGCAACTATTTTTATACAAGACCGTTGGCAACTATAACTCGGAAAAATTACCAACCAAAATTCTGCCAAACTTTACTCTGAAAAAGTCACTCAAAATCGGAATTAAATATTACGGAATTATTTACTCGTCTGCGGAATTTACTCTTGCGGAATTTAGCTAGTTTCGGAATAACCACTCTAGCGGAATTTTAAAAAAACAAAACCACTTTGCGGACTTCACTCGGAATTGATCCATTAAGTGAAATAAAAAAACGCGATTACTCAAATGTCTCGCAACAGTTGCCAACAACGCATAAAAAAAATTGCTATATTTAGAACTAATTTTAAAAGTCGTTGCACTTTTGCTACATCTGATTTTCCTTCGGAAAATCCTCGTTCGCAAAAACGCAACTATTTTTATACAAGACCGTTGTAGTGCATTTGAGAAAAACCCGAAATGAACAAAAAAACTATTCTTTCAAAGAAAATTATTAGACAAATAAATAAATCGATTTCTGACTCTGAACACAAGATAAATATCGATTTCTTAAAGAAAGAAAAATATTATAATTATGAAATTGAAGAATGGTATGGAGAAGAATTCGGGATAAAAGGCGAGTTACGAAAAAAAATTATTGAAACTCTATTGAAAACATATTTTGAATGGAAAAATGAACTTGACAAACTAAATAAGGAATATTATTTAGCAATTTGGCTTTATAATCCAAGAATGCTAAAATCTGAAATTGTTTGCGCAATAGATGAAAAAATAACTTATTACAATCATGAAAGTTTTTTATCCAACAATAAAAATCCTGAATTTGACCCAAAACAAATCGAAGAATTATCTGCAAAATTGGAGCAATTTACTTGGGTTAAAAAATTTGATTTAGATTCGGTTCGAGAATGGGAAATAAATTTCCCAAAAGGACAATATGAATCGGAAAAGGAATATAATAAAGACCAAAAGTTTTATAATAAACTAATTCGAGAAAAATTTCACGTAGTAGAAAAAGATAACGAAAAAATTTATTTTCACCCGAAAGGAGACGTTTGGATTGGAAAACTGAAATAAAAAAATGACAAAGAAAAAAAGGAAAAAGAAATCGAATAAAAAAGAAATCAGTTCGATAAAAAAGATTGGATATATTTTACTGTTTACTTTTCCTATTTTCACTCTAATATATTTTAATAGTACAAATCGGAAAGAAAAGTTAGAGAATAATTCATTCATAACTTACGGAATTATTGAAAAGTTGAGACCAAATGTGTCAAAAAGTACGACAACAAGAAAAGACGTTGTTTACTATTACTTTGTAAAAAACGATACTGTTTTCCATAAAATAAAACAATTAACGAATGGTGGAATTGAAAATGCTGGAATCAAAACGGATGACTGTTACGAAGTAAAAGTTGTAGAGTCTGATTATGGAATTTTTGATATTGACTTTAAAAAACGAAAAGACACACTAATTGACAAAAGAAAATATAAAGTTCAAATATATAATACAAGTATTCATCGAAATATAATTGAATAAAAAACGCACTACAACACCGTATATAATTTATTGCTGGCTTTTTGCCTACTTACGAAAGTCCTCGCGGACTTTCTTGGTCGGTAATTATTTACTAAATTAGTTGCTTGAAACACGCAACAAACCATATACAAACACGTTAGCTACAATTACTCGGAAAAATTACCAACCAAAATTCTGCCAAGCTTTACGCTGAAAAAACCACTCAAAATCGGAATCAAATATTGCGGAATTATTTACTCGTCTGCGGAACTTACTCTTGCGGAATTTAGCTAGTTACGGAATAGCCACACAAACGGAATTAAAAAAAACAAAAAAAACTTTGCGGACTTCACTCGGAATTGAGCAATTTAGCGGAATAGAAAAAAAGCGTACTTACTCGAATGTCTCGTAAAAGTAGCTAACAACGCATAAAAAAAATTGCTATATTTAGAACTAATTTTAAAAGTCGTTGCACTTTTGCTACATCTGATTTTCCTACGGAAAATCCTCGCTCGCAAAAACGCAACTATTTTTATACAAAACCGTTAGCCACAAGTTAACCAGACCAACGAAAATTAGTAATAAATTCAAATTTTTAGATTTTTAATAAACGAATTTCAATCCGAAAATATAACTGAAACCAAAAAATGAAATTCCTGATTAACAAACCGCATCTGATTTTTTTACTTTCGATTCCAATAATAATCCTATTCGGAATATTAAACAGAAACGAAATGTTGGATATAAATGTTCACGATACTTATTTCGTTTTTAGCCAAATCGATTTAACCATTCTGATTTCAATTCTTTTCGGTATAATCGGAATTGGATATTGGATTATGCTAAAAGCCAACAGAAAGCTATCCAAATGGCTGAATTTAATTCACATTACGCTGACTTTTGGCGGAATTTTACTCATCTGGATTTTAGCGCAACTTTTCCGAGAATCAATAATGGAATATAATTTCAATAATAATCTGACTTTTGGAATTTATTTAATAGCTTTAATTGCAATTTTCGGACAGTTAATTTATCCGATAAATATAATAAGCGGAATAATTAAAAACCGGAATAAAACCAGTGGCTAACATCGTATAAAAAAAATTGCTAGATTAGTGCTTAAACAAAGGTAGTTGCATTTTTACCAACTTCTGATTTTCCTTCGGAAAATCCTCGCTGATAAAACCGCAACTCTTTTTATACAAAACCGTTAGCTACTATAACTCGGAAAAATTACCAAACGGAATTTTGTCAAACTTTACGATGAAAAATTCACTCAAAATCTGAATTAAATATTACGAAATTATTTACTCCAATTCGGAATTAACTCTTGCGGAATTTTACTTGTTTGCGGAATAACAACTCAAACGGAATTTAAAAAAATCACTTTACGAACTTCACTCGGAATTTATACATTACACGTAATTTAAAAAAAGAACCACTTTACGAACTTCACTCGGAATTGATCTATTAAGCGGAATTAAAAACGTGATTACTCAAATGTCTCGCAACAGTAGCTAACAACGCATAAAAAAAATTGCTATATTTAGAACTAATTTAAAAGTCGTTGCACTTTTGCTACATCTGAATTTCCTACGGAAATTCCTCGCACGCAAAAACGCAACTCTTTTTATACAAAACCGTTGTAAAACATTTGAAATTGACCTCAATAAGTGAAATTAAAATTTAATGGATAAAAGTATAATCGGAATTTTTTTTGCGCTTGGAATAAGTTTCTTTATTCTTTATTCGAGAAAAGCAAAATGGATAACACCCAAGAAGGTTTGGTTTTTCTGTTTAGGATTTTTGATTGTCGGAATTTTTGGCTTATTATCAAAAAATGAGTTAAGAAATGAAAGATTAATGTATTTTGGATTCTGTGTTCCTTTAGTATATTGGATTTTTGACAGATTATTTAAAAAACTGAGTGAAAAAATTCACAATAGAGATTTTATTCTCTTCTTAAGAAATTCGAGTGAAATTGATTATGGATTTTCAGCTGAAAATCCACACGTTAAAACCTCCGATAAATTATTTTCATTTGGGCTTTTAATAATTATTATTGGAACTTTATTTATCGGTATGAAAACATTATGAAAAAAAACGTTTTACAACAGCAATGAACACAGATAAATCAAACGAATTTCCTCATATAAAATTTGGTTCTCGTGGAGAAGGAATTTATTATAATCTGAATGGAAAGGAATATGGTTTTGATTCAACTTGTTTTGGTGGAATAAATATCTGTTTGAGAGATTTAAGCGATACGAATTTGGGCGAAAACCAAAAGACTAAAATGTTTATGGAAATTATTCAATTCGTAAATGAAAGAGAAAATGAAAAACCAATAATCTCTTACAATACTGACGAAAAAGATTCGGAATTGTGGAAGAAACTGACAGCTAAATTTAGTTCGCAAATTAAGGATGTTGAAATAACAAATAATGAAGAAGCGAATCAAACTTGGTATGAAAGTATGAAAGCTGATTTAGAAACGGGATTAACCGAAATCAATATCAGAGGTCTGAAAATAAAAACAATTAAGGATTTAGACAAACATTGGAATAAAATAAAATTTACGAAAGATGGTGAATCAAACGAAAAAGTCACTTTTTGGGACAAAATAAAAGCAAAACTGAAATAAAAACGTTTTACAACACCGTATATAATTTATTGCTGGCTTCTAGCCTACTTACGAAAGTCCTCGCGGACTTTCTTGGTCGGTAATTATTTACTAAATTAGTTGCTTGAAACTCGCAACAAACCATATACAAACACGTTGCCAAATATAACTCGGAAAAAAACCGAATGGAATTCCTCCAAAATTTACGAGGAAAAAATTACTCACAATCTGAATTAAATATTACGAAATTATTTACTCCAATTCGAAATTAACTCTTGCGGAATTTAGCTAGTTTCGGAAAAGCCACTCAAACGGAAT
>NZ_LIQI01000020.1 GCF_001418105.1 Lacinutrix himadriensis | reverse complement strand
GCTGAGGAAACCTTAGTCTTTCGGAGTGCGGGTTTCTCGCCCGCATTATCGTTACTTATGCCTACATTTTCTTTTGTAGCTACTCCAGCATGCCTCACAGCACACCTTCAACGCCACTACAATGCTCCCCTACCACTTATTAATAAGTCCATAGCTTCGGTAATATGTTTATGCCCGATTATTATCCATGCCGAACCGCTCGACTAGTGAGCTGTTACGCACTCTTTAAATGAATGGCTGCTTCCAAGCCAACATCCTAGCTGTCAAAGCAGTTCAACCTCGTTTTTTCAACTTAACATATATTTTGGGACCTTAGCTGATGGTCTGGGTTCTTTCCCTCTCGGACATGGACCTTAGCACCCATGCCCTCACTGCTGATTATCATTTTATAGCATTCGGAGTTTGTCAGGAATTGGTAGGCGGTGAAGCCCCCGCATCCAATCAGTAGCTCTACCTCTATAAAACTATAAATCAACGCTGCACCTAAATGCATTTCGGGGAGTACGAGCTATTTCCGAGTTTGATTGGCCTTTCACCCCTACCCACAGGTCATCCGAACACTTTTCAACGTATATCGGTTCGGGCCTCCACTGTATGTTACTACAGCTTCACCCTGCCCATGGGTAGATCACACGGTTTCGCGTCTACCACTACTAACTAAAGCGCCCTATTCAGACTCGCTTTCGCTACGGATCCGTGACTTAATCACTTAACCTTGCTAGCAACGGTAACTCGTAGGCTCATTATGCAAAAGGCACGCCGTCACCCCAAAGGGCTCCGACCGCTTGTAAGCGTATGGTTTCAGGATCTATTTCACTCCCTTATTCAGGGTTCTTTTCACCTTTCCCTCACGGTACTAGTTCACTATCGGTCTCTCAGGAGTATTTAGCCTTATCGGATGGTCCCGACTGATTCACACAGGATTACTCGTGTCCCGCACTACTCAGGATACCACTATATCCACATTCTTTACTTATACCGGGCTATCACCGTCTTTGGCTTGTCTTTCCAAACAATTCTAATTCATCATGCTTCTAATGTCGTGGTCCTACAACCCCAGCAATGCCGTAACATTACTGGTTTGGGCTAATCCAATTTCGCTTGCCGCTACTAT
>NZ_LIQI01000019.1 GCF_001418105.1 Lacinutrix himadriensis | reverse complement strand
GCTAACAGCTAACACATGAAATTAAAATTAGATTTTATCTAATATTAAAAATAATTGTAAGATTAATTAGAATCACCACGAGCGATATCTAATTAATCAAACGTTTAGTTGTCGTAAGACAATTAAATAGTAACTCATTAAAAAGCAAATAGTACAATAAGCTAAATAAGAGCGTATGGGGAATGCCTTGGCTCTCAGAGGCGATGAAGGACGTGATAAGCTGCGAAAAGCTACGGGGATTGGCACATACAAATTGATCCGTAGATATCCGAATGGGGCAACCCACTATATTGAAGATATAGTATCCGAAAGGAAGCAAACCCGGAGAACTGAAACATCTAAGTACCCGGAGGAGAAGAAAACAAAAGTGATTCCGATAGTAGCGGCGAGCGAAATTGGATTAGCCCAAACCAGTAATGTTACGGCATTGCTGGGGTTGTAGGACCACGACATTAGAAGCATGATGAATTAGAATTGTTTGGAAAGACAAGCCAAAGACGGTGATAGCCCGGTATAAGTAAAGAATGTGGATATAGTGGTATCCTGAGTAGTGCGGGACACGAGTAATCCTGTGTGAATCAGTCGGGACCATCCGATAAGGCTAAATACTCCTGAGAGACCGATAGTGAACTAGTACCGTGAGGGAAAGGTGAAAAGAACCCTGAATAAGGGAGTGAAATAGATCCTGAAACCATACGCTTACAAGCGGTCGGAGCCCTTTGGGGTGACGGCGTGCCTTTTGCATAATGAGCCTACGAGTTACCGTTGCTAGCAAGGTTAAGTGATTAAGTCACGGATCCGTAGCGAAAGCGAGTCTGAATAGGGCGCTTTAGTTAGTAGTGGTAGACGCGAAACCGTGTGATCTACCCATGGGCAGGGTGAAGCTGTAGTAACATACAGTGGAGGCCCGAACCGATATACGTTGAAAAGTGTTCGGATGACCTGTGGGTAGGGGTGAAAGGCCAATCAAACTCGGAAATAGCTCGTACTCCCCGAAATGCATTTAGGTGCAGCGTTGATTTATAGTTTTATAGAGGTAGAGCTACTGATTGGATGCGGGGGCTTCACCGCCTACCAATTCCTGACAAACTCCGAATGCTATAAAATGATAATCAGCAGTGAGGGCATGGGTGCTAAGGTCCATGTCCGAGAGGGAAAGAACCCAGACCATCAGCTAAGGTCCCAAAATATATGTTAAGTTGAAAAAACGAGGTTGAACTGCTTTGACAGCTAGGATGTTGGCTTGGAAGCAGCCATTCATTTAAAGAGTGCGTAACAGCTCACTAGTCGAGCGGTTCGGCATGGATAATAATCGGGCATAAACATATTACCGAAGCTATGGACTTATTAATAAGTGGTAGGGGAGCATTGTAGTGGCGTTGAAGGTGTGCTGTGAGGCATGCTGGAGTAGCTACAAAAGAAAATGTAGGCATAAGTAACGATAATGCGGGCGAGAAACCCGCACTCCGAAAGACTAAGGTTTCCTCAGCTATGCTAATCAGCTGAGGGTTAGTCGGGACCTAACGCGAACCCGAAAGGGGTAGTGGATGGACAACAGGTTAATATTCCTGTACCTGCTCATATTAAAAGTGACGGAGGCGTAAATTTGGTGCGAACTGACGGAATAGTTCGTTGAAGAGAGTGGTAACACCTCGATAGTACACTAAGACTACGGTCGCGGTGATAATCCAGAAAAGCGACTTCCAAGAAAAGCGAATGAAGCAGCCCGTACCCTAAACCGACACAGGTAGTTGGGATGAGAATTCTAAGGAGCTCGAGAGATTCATGGCTAAGGAACTAGGCAAAATAGACCTGTAACTTCGGGAGAAAGGTCGCCACCCTTCGGGGTGGCCGCAGTGAAAAGGTCCAGGCGACTGTTTATCAAAAACACAGGGCTATGCTAAATTGAAAGATGACGTATATGGCCTGACACCTGCCCGGTGCTGGAAGGTTAAGTGGAGGGTTTAGCTTCGGCGAAGATCTAAAATGAAGCCCCAGTAAACGGCGGCCGTAACTATAACGGTCCTAAGGTAGCGAAATTCCTTGTCGGGTAAGTTCCGACCTGCACGAATGGTGCAACGATCTGGACACTGTCTCAGCCATGAGCTCGGTGAAATTGTAGTATCGGTGAAGATGCCGATTACCCGCAGTGGGACGAAAAGACCCCGTGCACCTTTACTATAGCTTAGTATTGGTTTTGGATAAGTAATGTGTAGGATAGGTGGGAGACTTTGAAGCGGCGTCGCTAGGCGTTGTGGAGTCATTGTTGAAATACCACCCTTTGCTTATCTAGAGTCTAACCTTCTAACGAAGGGACAGTGCTTGGTGGGTAGTTTGACTGGGGTGGTCGCCTCCAAAAGAGTAACGGAGGCTTCTAAAGGTTCCCTCAGTACGGTTGGTAATCGTGCGTAGAGTGCAATGGCATAAGGGAGCTTGACTGAGAGACCTACAAGTCGATCAGGTACGAAAGTAGAGCATAGTGATCCGGTGGTTCCGCATGGAAGGGCCATCGCTCAAAGGATAAAAGGTACGCCGGGGATAACAGGCTGATCTCCCCCAAGAGCTCATATCGACGGGGGGGTTTGGCACCTCGATGTCGGCTCGTCACATCCTGGGGCTGGAGAAGGTCCCAAGGGTTGGGCTGTTCGCCCATTAAAGTGGCACGCGAGCTGGGTTCAGAACGTCGTGAGACAGTTCGGTCTCTATCTACTGTGGGCGTTAGAAATTTGAGTGGATCTGTTCCTAGTACGAGAGGACCGGAATGGACAAACCTCTGGTGTATCTGTTGTTCCGCCAGGAGCATTGCAGAGTAGCTACGTTTGGAAGGGATAAGCGCTGAAAGCATATAAGCGCGAAACCCACCACAAGATGAGATTTCTTTAAAGGGTCGTAGGAGATGACTACGTTGATAGGTCATAGGTGTAAAGGCAGTAATGTCATAGCCGAGTGATACTAATAACCCATAGGCTTATTGTACGCCTGTTTTTTTAGAGTACATACAATACAATTCATGTAATTTTTTCAATATGTTAAGATATTTGCAGGTGATCTGCAGTTAAGAATCATAGATTCCTAACTTTAAACTTAAGGTGATTATAGCGATGGGGCTCACCTCTTACCATTCCGAACAGAGAAGTTAAGCCCATTTGCGCCGATGGTACTACATTGTGGAAGAGTAGGTCGTCGCCTTTTTTAGAGAATCCTCAGCATTTATTTGTTGAGGATTTTTTTATGCAATAAACTGAAATGAAAATATAGAAGTTATCCCTTAAAGGGAACTGGAAGGGTAGCTGCGAGATATCTATATCTATTAAGGTTTTTTTTATACAATAATGTGTAAGGATTCATTGGTAATAGGACTAATGAAAAATAATTTTTATATTAAATTAATTTAGTTATTTTAGTCTACATGAACATAGTCCTTCAATCTTCTTTATTTACTCTTAATAAATCACGAATTTTACTATCTAACCTTTCTGATGAAAAGTTAAGCGATGTTTCCATACCTCCTTACTTTTCAAGTGTAGGTTCACATATACGTCATATTTTAGATTTTTATGATTGTATCTTCAATGTGGTAGACAATGAAGTAGATTTAACAGCAAGAAAAAGAAACTTGGATGTAGAAAATTGTTGTAATACAGCAATCTGTTACTTAGACACTATAATTAATAAATTAGAAGATTTAAACGACAAAGATGTGAAACAACAGATTGTGGTTATAGATGATTTAGGTTTAGGGAAAACCAAAATAGACTACACATTTGCGGCTTTATTAGCTCAAGCTAATAGCCATACCATTCATCATTATGCAATTATAAGTTATATTTTGGATAGGTTAGGTGTTACTATTGAAGATGCCACATTTGGTTATAACCCTACAACACCAAAACAAGTTATTGTAGAGTAATTATTGTTTTTTAAACATACTATCCATAATCGTATTGATACCTTTAAATCCGAAAAAGATGGCACAAGCGCAACTAGTTATTCCTGCAATAAGCAACGGATAATACAAAGGTTTGTCTTCATTACTAAAAGCAATATATATTAATACTGGACCTAAAAACATTAGTACTATAGTAATTAGCATTGTTTTTAATCCTTTTGCCAATACATCTTTGTTGGTATGATTAGTTTCCATTTTTATAGTTTTGAATTGCTGCTCTTACGCTTTTGTGTTCATTTAATAATTGTTCTGCTACTTTTTGGGTAACCTCTATTTCTTGCATAATCATTCTAATTCCGCGATCTACAAGTTTGTTATTACTTAGTTGCATATCTACCATTTTGTTACCTTTAATATGACCTAGTTGAATCATAGTAGTAGTAGTTAGCATATTTAATACTAATTTTTGAGCGGTTCCTGCTTTCATTCTGGAACTTCCAGTTACAAACTCTGGACCAACAACTACTTCAATAGGGAATTGTGCTGTAAGTGATAGTGGACTATTTTGATTGCAAGTAATACACCCTGTTATTATATTGTTTTTATTGCATGTCTCTAATGCTGCAATAACATAAGGAGTGGTACCCGAAGCAGCAATGCCGACAACAACATCTTTGTTAGTTACATTATATGCTTGTAAATCTTTCCAACCTAGTTCTGTGGAATCTTCGGCAAACTCTACTGCTTTTCTAATGGCAATATCTCCACCAGCAATGATACCAATTACTACATCATGAGATACACCAAAAGTAGGAGGACATTCGCTAGCATCTAAAATACCTAAACGACCACTTGTTCCAGCTCCTAAATAAAATAATCGTCCACCAGATTGTAATTTTGCTACAATTTGTTCTACCAGTTTTTCAATTTGTGGTAATGCTTTGTCTACCGCTTGAGGAACTGTTTTATCTTCGTTATTTATATTTTTAAGTAATTGGGAAATAGTCATCTTTTCTAGATGATTATGGTTGGAGTCTTGCTCTGTTGTTTTAATAAATGTCATTTTGTAAAAATACGGATTTTTTGTTTTGCGTTAGTGATGGAAACAGCATCCTTTTGCCTAAGCAAAAGATATAGTGTACAGCACGACCATACAAAACCCTAAAGGTTTGTATGGTAACGCCCAAATAATATTACTCGACAGTATAATTAAATTCGGATACTTCGGATAATCTAAAATAGCCAAAAGGGAAATTTTCTGGATTGGTTTGATTGATGCAATTACCGCGAACTGTTGCAGGTTGTGTTTCAAAAGGACCACCACCATCTTCACTACTTTGTTGTAAAAGAATAAACATGAATTCATAGAAACGTTTGGAAACACCATAATTTCTGATGATAACACTTTCTCCTTCATCCAAATCTTCTTCTATATAATACCCGAAAATTTCATTACCATTTACAAATTCATCTTTAAAGGTATCTAATGAGGCAGGCATGTTTATGCTAGGAATAAACTCGAAAAAATAATAGTTTTCTTCGTCTACAGGATCTGTGAAATATGCTTTAATTTCTGTTTCTTCTCCTGAGAATCCGCCTTCTAAATCTTGTTCTACGTATTCAATTTGGGCAACAGATTGCAATGTTTCGGTTGCTGTAAAAACTTCTCCGTTATAATTGATGCTTAATGTGTAAACACCATTAATTTCTGGAACAAAGGTGTTATTATGATAGATTCCAGTTTCGTCTTCTTCTAAAAATTCAAAAGTATTATTATTTTCATCTACAATAATCACTTGTGCATTATTTGCTGGAGGTGTTTCGCTATTATAAAATGGAGCAGTTAAACTTAATTTTATAGATTGTTCATTTCCGGCAGTATCTTTAAACCAATTAATGGAAGCATCGATAACTAATCTAGGTTCTGAAGTTGGTAAGTCTATATCTACAACATCTTCACAAGAAAAATTTAAAACGGCTATTACTAGTATGATTAATATTTTCTTCATCTTCTTAAAATTTAAAATTATAGGTTACAGAAGGGACTATGCCAAAAATGGAAAGTCGTACAGCTTCATTTGCTCCTGTATCTTCATTTTCTCTAAAACTGACAGATGCTGCATTGCGTCTATTATACATATTATAAATACCAAAAACCCAATAGCTTTGCCATCCTTTTTGTTTGTCTGGTTTTGGTGTGTAATTTGCTGAAATATCTAAACGATGATAGGATGGTAGCCTAAACTCATTTCGGTTTGCATAGCTTGGTATAGTTACGCCATTGTATTCATATTGCCCATTTGGGTAGGTTACTGGTTGTCCGGACTGTAACAAAAAGTTCGCGTTGAAAGTCCATTTTTTATTTAAATCATAGCTTGCAGTTACGGATACATCGTGGGTTTTATCATATGCTGTGTTGTACCAATTGCCATTATTTATTCCTGTTTCTGCAGGAGTTCTTCCTGGTGTTTGTTGTTCCGATTTGGATAATGTATAGGCGAACCATCCTTTAAAACGTCCTTCATTTTTTCGGAATAAAACTTCTAAACCATAAGCTCTTGCTTTTCCGTTTAGAATAATCTGTTCGATAGCATCATTAGCAATTAAATCTGCTCCATCTATATAATCTATTCTATTTTTTACTTTTTTGTAAAAGGATTCTACTTCTAAAGAAAAGATTCTGCCTTTAAAATTCTTGAAATAACCAACAGCCACTTGATCTAATAGTTGTGGTTTTGCATATTTTCCACTTGGGGTCCAAACATCTAAAGGTGTTGGCGAACTAGTATTAGAAAGTAAATGTAAATACTGACTTAATCTGTTATAACTAGCTTTAATAGAAGCATTATTATTTAGCTGATATGCAAGTGCTAGCCTAGGTTCTAAATTACCAAAAGATTCTAATACGTCACTTCTGCTAGAAGACTCTGTACCAATAGGATCTGCTTTTTCGTAAATTTGAAGGGCTTCATTAAAAAGAATTGGGTTATCGTTTTCATACATATTTAATTCTTTTTGTCCCAAACGTAAAAACGTACTATAACGCAAACCATAAGAAGCGGTAAGTTTATCGGTTAATTTATGTTCGGCATCAATATATATCGCATTTTCAAAAGCATATTTATCGATTAACTTTCTTGGGTTTATTCCAGAGGATGCGCCTGTAGGTTCAATATCGCCAGGATTAAATTTATGATAGATACTATTTAAACCATATTGCAATTTTATTTTATCGTTTACGTAATGTTTTAAATCGTATTTAAAATTGAAATTTCTAATTCCTGAATTCCATTTGAATCCAACGAAGTTTAAATCTAAGCCGTAATAATAATCGGAATAAATTAAAGAGGTATTGGAGAACAATTTATTAGAAAATAAATGATTCCATCTAAAGTTTAAAACCGTATTACCATAGGTGTTTTTGAAACTATCATTCATACTAAATACATCTCTACCAAAATAACCAGATAGATATACACTGTTATTTTTATTGATTTTGTAGCTTATTTTGGTATTTAAATCGTAAAAATATGCTTTGCTATCTACATCAAAGATTGGAAGAAATAAATGTGCATATGAAGATCTTCCACCTAAGAGGAAAGAAGCTTTTTCTTTTTGTATAGGTCCTTCTATTAAAAGCCTACTAGAAACAATACCAATACCACCATTTGCGTGAAACGATTTATTATTTCCTTCTTTTTGATATATATCTAAAACGGAAGAAACGCGTCCGCCATATCGTGCCGGAATTCCACCTTTATATAATTTTAGATCTTTTATAGCATCTGGATTAAAAACGGAAAAGAATCCAAATAGATGGGAAGAGTTATAGATAGTAGCTTCGTCTAATAAAATTAAATTCTGATCTGCCGCACCACCACGAACATTGAAACCGGAAGCACCTTCTCCTGCAGTGGTAACTCCGGGAAGCATGGTTATTGCTTTGATAACATCTGGTTCGCCAAGTATAGCGGGAATTTGTTTTATGGTACTGGAAGAGAGTGCGTTTACACTCATTTGCGGTTTTTTGATATTTAATCTTTCCACATTTTCTTTAATAACCACTTCGTCTAGATTTTGAGTTGCCTCTACTAAACTATAATTTTTAGTTATATTTTGGGAAAGATTAATAGTTTCCACAATTTCAGCAAAACCAATGTAGCTAATAATTACTTTGTAATTTCCTTCAGGTAGCGTGATGGAGTAGAAGCCATATTCATTGGTTGTTGTTCCTGTTTGTAGTTCTGGGACAATAATATTTACACTAATTAGCGTTTCATTACTTGTAGCTTCTTGAATGGTTCCACTTAATGTGAATTTATCTTGAGCAGATAAAAAGGATATAGTAAAGTAACATAAAAAAAATAGGAGAGCGTTTTTCTTAAACATATACTAACAAAATTTATAAATCATTTGAAATAAAGGTATAAAAAAAGCCCCTAGAAAGGAGCTTTTTTCACATTAACTTAATATTATTTAATACTATTTACAATAGCATTAAAGGTCTTACTTGGTTTCATTGCTTTGCTAGTTAGATCTTCATTTGGCTCATAATATCCGCCCATTTTCACAGATTTACCTTGCACTGCATTTAACTCGTTAACAATTACTTTTTCATTATCAATAAAAGACTTCGCAATAGAAGTAAAGGTTTCTTTTAAATCTGCATCTTTTGTTTGGTTCGCTAAGGCTTCTGCCCAATACATTGCTAAATAAAAATGACTTCCTCTATTATCCAATTCGTTTACTTTACGAGAAGGACCTTTTTTATTTTCTAATAATTTTTCAGTAGCTTCATCTAGAGTTTCACTTAAAACTTTAGCTCTTTCATTATTACTTGTTTCGCCTAAATGTTCTAAAGAAACAGCAAGTGCTAAAAATTCACCTAAAGAATCCCAACGTAAATGATTTTCTGCTACAAATTGTTGTACATGTTTTGGAGCAGAACCTCCAGCACCAGTTTCAAATAAACCACCACCACTCATTAAAGGAACAATAGATAACATTTTTGCTGAAGTACCTAATTCTAGAATAGGGAATAAATCGGTTAAATAATCACGTAATACGTTTCCAGAAACAGAAATAGTGTCTTTACCATCCTTAACTCTTTCTAGTGTAAAGTTTGTTGCTTCAAAAGGAGCAAGAATTCTAATATCTAAACCTGTAGTATCGTGATCTAAAAGATATGCATTCACTTTTTTAATTAATTCTGCATCATGCGCTCTTTTTTTATCTAACCAAAAAACAGCAGGAGTTTGAGAAGCTCTAGCTCTAGTAACCGCTAATTTTACCCAGTCTTGAACTGGTGCATCTTTTACTTGGCACATTCTCCAAATATCTCCAGCTTCCACTTTATGTTTTAAAAGAACATTACCTGCAGCATCTATAACTTCTACTTTTCCTTTAGATTGTATTTCGAATGTTTTATCATGAGAACCATATTCTTCAGCTTTTTGAGCCATAAGTCCAACATTAGGAACCGTTCCCATTGTTGTAGGGTCAAAAGCACCATGTTTTTTACAGAACTTTATTGTTGCGTCATAAATTCCGGCATAACTACTATCTGGAATTACCGCTTTGGTATCTTGAAGTTTACCATCTGCATTCCACATTTGTCCAGAAGTACGTATCATTGCTGGCATAGATGCATCAATAATAACATCACTAGGCACATGTAAATTGGTAATACCTCTATCGCTATTTACCATTGCTAAATCTGCACTATGGTCTAAGGCATATCTTATATCTTCTCTTATTTCGTCACGTTTGTTTTCTGGTAATTCACTTAGTTTTTCAAGTAAGTTTCCAAAACCATTATTTACATCCACACCAATTTTTTCGAATGTCTTACCATGTTTTTCATATAAATCATGAAAGAAAACACGTACCGCATGACCAAAAATAATTGGATCACTAACTTTCATCATGGTTGCTTTCATGTGTAATGAAAACAATACGCTTTTATCTAAGGCATCTTCTACTTGTTCTTCTAAAAATTCGATTAATGCTTTTTTACTCATTATTGTAGCATCAATAATTTCTCCTTTAAGTAAATCTAAACTTTCTTTTAAGTTCGTTTGATTTCCTTTAGCGTCTGTATGTACAATTTTGATGGTTGTAGCATCTGCTAGTGTTACCGATTTTTCATTGTGGAAAAAATCACCATGTGTCATGGTAGCTACATGTGTTTTAGAATCTTTGCTCCAAGCTCCCATAGAATGTGGGTTCTTTTTTGCGTAGTTCTTTACAGCCTTTGGTGCACGACGATCCGAGTTTCCTTCACGTAATACTGGGTTTACTGCACTACCTTTTACTTTGTCGTAACGGGATTTAATATTTTTTTCTTCAGCAGTTTCTGGTTCATCCGGATAGTTTGGTAAGCCATATCCTTTTGTTTGTAATTCTTTAATTGCTGCTTTTAATTGTGGTAAGGATGCACTAATATTAGGTAGTTTTATAATATTCGCTTCTGGTTTTTTTACTAATTCGGCTAATTCGGCCAAGGTATCTTTAACACGTTGGTCTTCTGGTAACATATCCGAAAATACAGCAAGTATTCTGGATGCTAAAGAAATGTCTCTTGTCTCTACTTTTACTCCTGCAGAGTTTGTAAAAGCTTGAACTATTGGTAAAAATGAATGCGTAGCTAATGCTGGTGCTTCATCTGTTTTAGTATAAATTATTGTTGAAATTTTTGTCATGTTTAATTTGTTTGCTGAATTAAAGATTGCTTATAAATTAAGCCGTGTAAATATACAAAAAAGCACTAGTTAATGGAAATAAGTACAGTTTTGATACTTCATAATTACGAAGGATGCAATAAAAGAGGTGTATTTTTATCGATTCTGCTTTATTCTACCTTAATTCCATACATACTTAAGAGTCCGAATAGTCCGTTTTTATTAAATTTCGCACCTTTTAGTTTGTTTTTCTCTGGTTGTATGGAGTAGTCTTTCGCAGTTGTAAAATCTGCTTTCTCAAGATTACTGTTCTCAAAAATGGCTTTTGCTAAATTACTATGCGTAAAAGATGCAGCGGTTACATTGGCTTCTGTAAAATCTACCGATTCCAGATTGCAAGAATTAAAGTTGGTATTTTTAATATTTAGCTGATAAAAAGAGGCAAGGCTTAAATTACAATCTTTAAAGTCTAGTTCTAAAAGAAAAGAATTGCATTCGTTAAAAGGAAAGCCAATCATTTTACAATTTATAAAACGTACTTCTTTAAAAGTGACCCCTTTGGCTTTAACATTACTTAAGTTGCAATCTATAAATTCACATTCTAAAAAAGAATTATTTGTTAAGTAGCTATCGGCAAAGACACAATTTGTAAAGGTACAATTATCGTATTCTGCTTTGGGTAATTCTGTTGTAGTGTAGTCTTTATTGTTGTATGCTTTGTCTATTATTAAAGGTAGGTTCATTTAAGGAAGGGTTTCTGTAAATGTATAGAAAGTATGTAAAACACAAAAGCCATATCACATAGAATTTAATCTAGTGGGATATGGCTTTTTTTGAAATAGTTAGGTATGATCTAATTAACGTTGCTGTTAATTTTGGTTCTAAAACTTGCGTTATATAGCCTTTAGATTCAAACGATACTAATTTCAATAAAACATTTTATGTTGTAACTTTCAAAATGTATTGACTTGTTACTAAAATGTTTCGGTTAATTGTTTTTCTTGATGTTTAAATTTCTAGTTTCACTTTCGTGTTACTTTCTTTTTAAACATTGCATCCTTTTTTAGTTTTCACTTTCGTTAGTACTACTTCTAGAAGCTTTCTGTTTTATTCGTTACTATCTACCTAGATATATAGTACTTTATAAAACGTCATGATTTTCAGTATTACATGCATACACATACAACTTTCCAATCTCAAAAAACAATTTGTAACTTAATCTTTATAGCTGTTTCATTTTCTATCCTTTTCTTTTTCTCTGTTACAGCGTTACATTTTTTAAACCATAACTAATGCTATGCTTAAAAAATCTGCCTTGTCTCAAATAGAAATAAATTGGATAGATTTTTAAAATCTCTAAAAACATTAAGTAAATTAAAGAACGTATTTTAATCGAATCTCACTTTTCATTCTCTATGAATAAGAAACTCACAGAAGTGATGTGCAATTCTTTAGCTAATATAAAGCAAGAACTTAAAAATTAAAAATTTTCAACCTATTAGTTATCAACGACTTATCAACTCGGGTTATTAACTTTTGTTGATAACCTTAAAACGTAAAAAAGCCTTGATTTCTCAAGGCTTTTTAAATGTATAAAACGCTTAAAATTATTTACGTCTTTTTTCTGTAATTCTAGCTTTCTTACCAGTAAGACCTCTAAAGTAAAAGATACGAGCTCTACGAACTTTTCCTCTTTTGTTTACTTCTACCTTTTGTAAAGCAGGTAAGTTTACAGGGAAAATACGTTCTACACCAACAGTTCCAGACATTTTTCTAATTGTGAATGTCTCTGAAGATCCAGTTCCTCTGCGTTGTAAAACAACACCTCTAAAGAACTGTGTACGTACTTTTTCTCCTTCTCTAATTTCGTAATACACTGTAATAGTGTCTCCAGCTCCGAACTCTGGAAAGTCTTTTCTTGTTACAAATTCGTCTTGTACAAATTTTATTAAAGATTCCATCTTTATTAATTTTATTAGTTATTTCAAGGCAACATTCGCGATTCTCGCCAGAGGTTAACTCAAAAGTGGTGCAAAGATACTTAAAAAGTTAATAGGTAAAAGCTAAAAGTTTATTTTTTTTGGTGTTACGCTACTTCACTTAAGTTATGTAGCGTCAGGCTATTCGTTGTATCTTTTTATCGTGCCTCAAAAAAGGATGCCACTACTATCCTTAACACAAATCGAGGCCCCTATAAAACTATCCTTTCTTTATTTCAGCTTTATTGGGATATAAACGTCTTCTTCAGAGTCTGGTGAATCTTTAATGTATTTGTCTCCTAATAGATTAAAATGAGGTCTGTTGGCTAAAGCGTATTCCGATTTTGGTAACCAATCCGTAAAAACGTATTGCATTAAAGTTGAAAAGTCTTTTGCTAATCCTTTATAGGTAAAAACAGCATACAATCCGCTTTCTAAAATAAGCGTACTCATGTTTTCTGGAATACCTTCAAAGTTTTCCACCTCTAAAGTAGCCCATTTTTTAAAGGTTTTATTCGGATTAAAGCTTTTAAAATGTTCGTCATCATATTCCATGACTTCATAAATAGCAGTACCTAAACTATTTTTAACTTGCTTTCTATTCGGCATAAAACCAGAGAATAGTTCGAATGTTTTATTGTCTATTAAAGACATGGTAACAGACGTTCCGACTAATTTTTTTTCAGGTACCGATTCTATTCTTGGTTGCATTTGGTGTTTTTAGATGAAAAACTTTAATCTTCTAATAAATCGGGTCTTCTATCTTTAGTACGTTGGTATGCTTGCTCTTCGCGCCATTTTTCAATTTTTGCATGGTTCCCACTAAATAGTAATTCCGGAACTTCCAATCCTTTATACTCTCTAGGTTTTGTATAAATAGGTGGCGCTAATAAATTGTCTTGAAAAGAATCTGTTAATGCCGAAGTTTCGTTTCCAAGCACTCCAGGAATTAATCGTATTAAAGCATCACATAAAACAGCAGCACCAAGTTCACCACCAGATAAAACATAATCTCCAATAGAGATTTCTTTGGTAATAAATAGGTCTCGAACACGTTGGTCTACACCTTTATAATGTCCGCAAAGAATAATAATATTTTCCTTTAAAGAAAGGTGATTCGCCATTCCTTGATTTAAGGTTTCGCCATCTGGAGTCATATAAATCACTTCATCGTAATTACGCTCCGCCTTTAGTTTGGTGATGCATTTATCGATAGGTTCAATCATCATTACCATTCCAGCACCACCACCAAATTGGGTGTCGTCTATAGATTTATAGTTGTCTGTGGTATAATCGCGTAAATTATGAAAGTGAACTTCTACCAAACCAGCTTCAATAGCTCGTTTAAGTATAGAAGCGCTAAACGGACTTTCTAATAATTCTGGTAAAACGGTGATGATGTCAATTCTCATAGTCTTTCTTGTAAGTTGCAAAGATGCAAAGAATATGATAAAAAAGAAAGGTTTTTACGTATCAGGATTTAAAGATCGTTGGGAGGCTAAAAAAGAATAGATAATGCGTTTAAAGAATTGGTTTTTAGGTGAGATGTTTTCAAAAAAAAAGATCTGTAAAAACTATTTACAGATCTTTAATTCGTGTTATTTATAAAAGCAACTAGCTATTATTTTTTTGTTTGTTTAATTCGTCTTGCAGTTGTCTTCTCACTTTTTGCTCACGCTCTAAAGCTATTTTTCTATGCTCTTCAAATTCTTCTTCAATTTCGGCTAAAGATTTATTGGCATCTCTAGTAATGGCGTTACTGTTTTTAAATTTGTAGATAAAAAACAGTAAAAAGGCTAATAAGCCGCCAATAATAGACCACATTAAAATGTTATAACCAGATTTACTCATTAACATGCCGAATAAAGACATGCTGTCTTTTTCTTCGTTGGTTTGGTTTAATGTGCCTTGTGTGTTTGCTAAGCTCGTTTTTAAAGTAGCAATTTCTTTCGATTGGCTAGTTACCACAGCTTGTGTTTCTGCTAATTCTTTATGAATTGTTTTTAATGAATCAATAGTATGTGCTTGTAGCGTAAGGAACATGCTGCGTTTAACCGCCTCATAAGGTTGTCCGTTGGTACCTTTAAAATTACCAGATTTTCTTAAAATGTATTCAAACTGATTATTTATAGTACCAGTATTTAATGAAAGTTTGTCTTCTTCTTCGTTATTTTCCGTTTGTGCACTAACCGTGGTACAGAATAAAGATATAGATAGAATTATAATAAATTTAAAAGAATTCATTTAGTAAATTAGTTTGGTTTATTTTTTACGAAAATAACAAATTATGTTTATTTAGATGCTAAATGAAGTTCAAAATACTTCGGAATAAATACATTTAACATAATTTTTTTGAATTAAAAAGCCTCACAAAAGTGAGGCTCTAATATATACGTTACTAATTAAAATTTAGACGTTATTATTAATAATAAGTATGTCTTCTAACTTTTGCAATATATTTTGCTAATCGAACTACTTGATGGCTATAACCATATTCATTATCATACCATATATATAAGATAGCGTTTTTACCATCTTCTCTAACAATTGTTGCTTTACTATCATAAATAGAAGGAGCAGAGCAACCAACAATATCACTAGATACCAATTCGTCACTTAACTCATATTTTATTTGCTCTACTAAATCCCCTTCCAGCGCATATTTTTTCATGATGGTATTTATGCCTTCTACAGAAGTAGGGTTTTCTAGCTCTAAATTTAAAATAGCTAAAGATCCGTTTGGTACAGGCACTCTAATAGCATTAGACGTTAATTTTCCTTCTAAACTTGGTAAGGCTTTACTAACTGCTTTTCCTGCTCCAGTTTCTGTAATTACCATGTTTAATGCTGCTGCACGTCCACGTCTGTATTTACTATGAAAATTATCTACTAAATTCTGATCATTAGTATAGGCATGAATCGTTTCTAAGTGTCCAGATTTTACACCGAAAGAATCTTCTACCGCTTTTAAAATAGGTGTAATTGCATTGGTAGTACAAGATGCTGCAGAAAAAATGTTTACTTCATCCGGATTATGCTCGGTATGGTTTACACCATGCACAATATTTGGTACTCCTTTTCCAGGAGCAGTAAGTAATACTTTATCGACTCCTTTAGATTTTAAGTGTCTGCTTAAAGCTTCTTCATCTCTAAAAGCTCCAGTGTTATCAATTACTAAAGCGTTATCAATATCGTATTTTGTATAATCGATATCTTCTGGTGCATTTGCCGAAATAATATTTACAGTGGTACCATTAATTATTAAGGCACTATTTTCTACATCGATAGAAACCGTTCCCGAAAAATCGCCATGCACAGAATCGTTACGTAATAAAGACGCTCTTTTTTCTAAAACGGTTGCATCTACAGCTCCACGAGTTACAATGGCTCTCAAACGTAATTGTGTTCCTTTTCCAGCTTTAGTCATTAACTCTCTAGCAACTAAACGTCCAATTCTTCCAAAACCATAAAGAACCACGTCTTTAGGTTGGATAGGTCCATTTTTACTAGCATCTTTAAGTTTGTCTGCAACAAATGCTGTAGCATTATTGTAGTTTCCTTCTTCTACATGATACTCATAGGTTAATTTACCAATGTCTAATTTAGCAGGAGGAAGATCTAGTGTATTAATTGCTTGTGCAATTTCTACAGAGTCAAAAATAGAAATGGGTTTTTGTACAAATTCGCAAGCATATTCGTGCAAGTTTAAAATGTCACTAACATTTTTGTCTATTAATTGATTTCTAAAAATAACCAGTTCGATAGATTTATCGTACCAAAGGTCACTTACTATTTTAATAAATTCTACAGTAGCTCTACGTCTATCTGCTTGAAAAGCTAATTCGCTTTCATAAGTTTCGTTAATAGGCATTGTTAAATATTTTTTGTGTTGTTAAATTTTTTGCAAAAGTAACATATTTCAAACGTTTTCGTAGCTAATTTTTAATAAAATAAAAGCGCTCTAGAAAAGACTAGAGCGCTTGTTGTAAATTTGAATATTTTAAAGAAATTATCTGAAATTATATCTTTCTTTTTCTCCCTTAGAATTTATAAGTTCTATGCGTAATAATTCATTTGCCTGTCTGTTTTTTATAATCGCTTGTACATCTTCAATACTATTTACTTTAGTATCGTTTATGGCAGTAATGATATCTCCAACTTGCACACCGTTATTCATCCAATAGCCTAAATAGTTTTTATTATTAGTTAAACTAGCTATTTTCACCCCATTCTCTGTTTTGTATTTTTTTAAATCCTTTGGTTTCGCATTTTTAATAACACCTATAATAGGAACGGTTAAGGTTTCGTTTTTAAGTAAGGTTACCGGGAATACTCTTTGTGTTCCATTTCTTAAAACGGTAACATCTATAATGTCATTCGGACTTTTAGCATTTAAAAATCCTTTTAAATCGGAAAACTTTCTAATTTCAATATTTTCCAATTTCTGAATAATATCGCCACTTTTTAATCCTGCCATATCTGCACCAGAATCTTCTTCTACTTCTTCAATATAGAAACCTTCGGAAGTGTTTAGTCCGAATTTCTCAGCATATCCAGCACTAATAGGACTTCCTTTAACACCTAAAATGCCGTTTTGTACATTACCAAACTCCATGATATCCTGAACCACTTTCTTCGCAATATTACTCGGTACAGCAAAAGAATAGCCAATATAAGAACCCGTTTGCGATGTGATTGCGGTATTGATTCCAATTAAATCACCATGTGTATTTACTAGTGCGCCACCAGAATTCCCCGGATTTACTGCTGCATCTGTTTGTATAAAAGATTGGTTGCTTAAACCAGATAAATCTCTAGACTTAGCGCTTATAATTCCTGCAGTAACGGTAGAGGTTAAGTTGAAGGGATTACCAACAGCTAAAACCCATTCGCCAATTTTTGCTTCGTCACTATCTCCAAAAGTAGTAAAAGGTAATTCTTCGTCTGGTTCTACTTTAATTAGTGCAATATCTGTTTTTTCATCGGTACCAATAATGGTAGCATCATAGGTCTTGTTATTATTTAAGGTCACCGAAAGTTCTCTAGAACCTGCAATAACATGGTTGTTGGTGATAATATAACCATCCGGAGAAATAATGACTCCAGAACCAGTACCTATTTGTGCACGTTTTGTTTGTCTGCCATAAAATAAATCTTCAAAAGTCATCTGACTAGAATTTACGGTGGTGTTTTTTACGTGTACCACAGTATGTATTGTTTTTTCAGCTGCCGAGACAAAATTCACATCATTTTCTGCAATAAAACCAGCATTGCTTGTATGGTTTACTGGAACAGTAAAAGGTTGTTCTTGGTTTTGTTGTATTGCCACTTGTTGGTCTTTTTCAATAAAAGTTTTATAAGCACCTAGAGTAATTGCTCCTCCTAATGCCGAAACGAATAATAGGGATAAAATCTTTTTCATAATATTATATCTGTTTAGTATAAAAAGGTTAACGATTAAAATTAAAAAAATGTTGTTTAATAAATTCAACTTTAACGCGTATTTAACACCTGAGAATACGGTTAAATATTACTATATTTGTCGTAATAATTTCTATTTAATGACACACACTTTTTATAAATACCAGGGCACAGGAAATGATTTTGTGATGCTGGATAATCGGCTAAAAACTTTCGATAAAAAAGATGCCAAGCAAGTTGCTTTTTTATGCGATAGACGTTTTGGTGTTGGAGCAGACGGATTGATATTACTAGAAAATCATCCAACTGCCGACTTTAAAATGGTGTATTATAATGCCGATGGAAACGAAAGTACCATGTGTGGAAATGGAGGAAGATGTCTTGTCGCTTTTGCTAAATTTTTAAATATTGTAAAAGATCACGCCACTTTTGAAGCTATTGACGGGATGCATGATGCTATTATAGAAGGCGATATTATTAAGCTTCACATGCAGGATGTATCAGAAGTAGAAAAACATACGAATCATATTTTTTTAAATACAGGTTCACCACATCATGTGCAAAAGGAGGCTAATCTTAAAGAATTGGACATAAAAACCGAAGGTGCAAAAATTAGATACGGCAGTCCATATAATGAAGCTGGAACCAATGTAAACTTCGTTTCTAAAATAGATGAAGATACTTTTGCTGTTCGAACCTACGAACGCGGTGTAGAAGATGAAACACTTTCTTGTGGAACAGGAGTTACAGCAGTTGCATTAGCAATGCATTATATTGGAGAAACCGAAAAAAACGTAATTACCTTGCAAGTAGAAGGAGGAACGTTACAAGTTTCTTTTAATAAAAAAGGAAATGCATATCACGACATCTGGCTAATTGGTCCTGCGAAACAAGTTTTTAAAGGCATTCTTTCATGATTACATTAAAAGGCGAACATATTTATTTACGTGCTTTAGAACCCGAAGACTTAGCGTTTATTCATACTATTGAAAACGACGAAAGTATTTGGGAAATTAGCAATACCATAACTCCATATTCTAAGTATTTAATCAAACAGTATTTAGAGCATGCACACAAAGATATTTACGAAGTAAAACAATTGCGACTAGTTATTTGTAGTTATGATGATGTAGCTCTTGGTATGATCGATGTTTTTGATTTCGATTTTAAAAATCGTCGCGCAGGAATAGGAATTCTTGTGAAAGAAGCAGCTAACAGACAAAAAGGTTTTGGTAAGGAAGCCTTAAGTTTGTTAGTGAATTATTGTTTTACGCATTTAGATTTGCATCAGCTGTATTGTAATATTTCAGAAGACAATATTGCAAGTCAGAAGCTTTTCAAAAATCAAGGATTTCAAGAAATCGGATTAAAAAAAGACTGGAATTTAGTCAACAATAAATTTAAAAACGAATATATTTTTCAACTCATTCATAAATAAATGTACTTTAAAAAAATACTTATAGCAGTTTTAGTAATCGGTCTGGTAATAGCTGCGTTTTTTGCAAATTTTGTATATAAAGCGATGTTTAAAGAAAACACTGCTTTTAATAATGAAGAAGCGTATGTGTATGTTTCTAGTCAAGCAAGTTATAAGGATGTAAGAGAACAGCTTGAGCCATTATTGAAAGATATGGATTCTTTTGATGCTCTGGCAGAAAAAAAGAAATACACCACAAACCTTAGAGCAGGAAGATTTGTTGTTAAAAAAGGAATGAATAATAATGAGATTATAAATTCCATCCGAAGTAAAAACATTCCGTTAAAACTAAGTTTTAATAATCAAGAACGATTAGAAGATTTAGCTGGTAGAGTTGCCTTTCAAATTGAAGCAGATAGTCTTTCCCTTTTAAAGGAGATGACCGACGAAACCTTTTTTAAGGAAAATGGTTTTAATAAGGAGTCTGCATTATCTATGTATATTCCTAACAGTTATGAAATATACTGGAATACTTCAGCTGAAGGATTTAGAAATAAAATGCTGAAGGAGTATCAAGCTTTTTGGAATGCGTCTAGAAACGAAAAACGAAAAGCACTTAACCTTTCTATTAACGAAGTAATGTCTATTGCTGCTATAGTACATAAGGAAACGGCAAAGGTGGACGAACGACCTCGTGTTGCTGGTGTGTATTTAAATAGAATTAGAAAAGGGATGCCTTTGCAAGCGGATCCTACAGTGATTTATGCTAAAAAATTAAAAGAAAATGATTTTAACCAAGTCATTAAACGTGTTTTATATAAAGATTTAGAGATCGATTCTAAGTACAATACCTACAAATATCCAGGGGTTCCTCCGGGACCAATCACTATGCCGGACGTGTCTGCAATAGATGCGGTTTTAAATGCTGAAACACATAACTACTACTATTTTGTTGCCAATGTGAAAAATTTTGGATACCATAAGTTTGCTAAAACTTTAAGTCAGCATAACGCAAATAGAAATGAATATGTACGTTGGATTAATAGCCAAGGCATAAATAGGTAATCTTGAAAGCACTTTTATATCTACTATTCGTTTTATGTACCATAACAAGTGTATTCTCACAATCTGGAATTAATAGGTTTCTTACACCAAGCGATACTTTACATACGCCAAGAAGAAATGCTTTAGTAATTACGGAAGCTTCTGTAATAGGATTGTCTTTAGTTGGTTTAAATCAGCTTTGGTATGCCGATTATGAAAAATCAAAACTACATACGCTTAATGATAATGACGAATGGCTTCAAATGGATAAGTTTGGTCATGTATTTTCTTCGTATCAAGTGGGTAGAGCAGGAGCCGAACTTTTACATTGGAGTGGTGTACGCAAAAAAGACCAGTTGCTTTATGGTGCAACTTTAGGTTTCGGATTTCTAACCGTAGTGGAAGTTTTTGATGGCTATTCTAAAGAGTGGGGTTTTTCTTGGGGAGACATGATTAGCAATGCTGGGGGAACCGGATTGTATGTCGGACAAGAATTACTTTGGAAAGAACAGCGTATCACCTTAAAATATTCGTTTCATCAAACAAAATATGCTTCCCAAAGACCAGATAAGTTAGGTGAAGGTTTATTAGAAGAAATTTTAAAAGATTATAACGGACAAACCTATTGGTTAAGTGCTAACGTGCATTCTTTTTTAAAGAATGAAAAGATACCAAAGTGGCTAAATGTTGCTTTTGGTTATGGCGCAGAAGGTATGCTTACCGGAAATAGCGAAACCGAAGATCTTTCCTTTTTAAATCAGAATAGAAAAAGACAATATTATTTAAGTCTAGATGTAGATTTAAGCCGAATAAAAACAAATTCACACTTCTTGAAATCTGTTTTTAGTGTTTTGAATGTAATAAAAGTACCATTTCCTACGTTAGAATTCACCGATAAAAATGGACTTAAGTTCCATACTATCTACTTTTAGGTGTATTTAAACGACTAATTTTTGAATAATTAATATAAACATCTAATTTCGAGTTAGAAACGTATAAGTAGTTGGTTTTCAGGTTAAAAATAAAAGTTGTATATTTGCACGCTGAAAAATTATAAGTGATTATTAATAAATTATTACTGAAAAATTATTCGTTATGATAAAAAATATTGGAAAGTTTACGCTATTACTAACCATATGTACTTTATTAAAACTTGCGTTTTCTTCGGAAACGTTTATTGGTTTAGTAAACTACGAAGAAGTAGAAGAAAATGTTGCTACAATAGAAGTGTCAGATAAAGTATTTGCATTTCGTACGCTAGCACCAAATGAAAAATTCAAACCAACTTTAGGAAAGTCCTTTGTAGGTTTTAAAGAAGCATTAGCTTTTAAAGAATCTGGAGGAGACTATTTTACGGTAAACAAGTTTGGTTATTTAGGAAAATACCAATTTGGAGCTGAGACGCTAAAAATGATTGGAATCTACAATCCGAATCAATTTTTACAAAACCCAGAATTACAGGAAAAAGCATTTGTTGCAAATGCACAACGTAACAAATGGATTTTACGTAGAGATATTAAACGCTTTAATGGTATGACTATTAATGGTGTTTTGGTAACCGAGTCTGGAATTCTTGCTGCAGCGCATTTAGCTGGGCCTGGAAGCGTAAAAAAATACTTAAGAAGTTACGGTGAAACTGGTTTTGAAGATGCCTTTGGTACTTCGATTAAGCATTACATGAAGAAGTTTTCAGGTTATGACACTTCTCTAGTAAAAGCAAATAAAAAAGCAAAAGCTAGTATTATTTAATAACTAGCTTTTATGAATTATAAAAATGGTTGGTCTTTTATGAAGGTCAACCTTTGTTTTTTTCCAGTCGTTTACCGTTTTTGTCTTTATATATTCTGTTGGTAATGTAATATCACAAGCAACACAAACAAGGGTGTTTCCTTCTAAATATTGACACATGCCTTCTAACATCTTATTGTTTCTATACGGCGTTTCAATAAAAATCTGTGATTGGTTTTTTTCAAAAGAAAGACGTTCTAATTGTTTTATTTCTTGTTTTTTTTCATCCTTGTCAATGGGTAAATAACCATTAAAGGTGAAACTTTGTCCGTTCATTCCAGAGCTCATTATTGCTAATAATATAGAAGAAGGTCCAACCAAAGGAACTACTTGTATGTTTTTATCATGTGCAATTTTCACTATATCTGCACCAGGATCTGCAACGCCAGGACAACCAGCATCCGATAGTAATCCAATGTTTTTTCCTTGTAAACATGGTTCTAAATAGCTTGGCAATTCTGTAGGGTCTGTAAACTTATTTAAAGGAAATAAGGTTAATGAAGATTGTTGCTTTCTTGGTTCTATGCTTTTTATAAAGCGTCTGGCGTTTTTTTCGTTTTCAACAATAAAGGTGTCTACTTGTTCTATTACTTTTTTTACTGAAATAGGCAAAACTTCTAAAGGAGCATTATCTCCTAATGTAGTAGGTATAAGGTATAGTTTACCGGTAATATTTTCCATTAATTTTTAATAAATTTACTTGTTTTTTTGCTTCCGTTTTCGGCATTAATTTCAATGAAGTATAATCCGCTTTGCATTTCTTTAGTAGATAATGTGGTAATAGTGTTTTTAGGCATGGAAACGGACTTCACTAATTTTCCATGTAAATTAAATATATGAATTTCTTTAATTACATGTGTTGTGTTTCTAAAATCTAAATGTAAACTATCTATTACAGGATTCGGATACATTTTTATATTAAATATACTTTGATCTTCAATACTTAAATCGGCATCCACTATTTTGTAGATAATTCCGGTTCTAATGCCAGCAATATAAAGTTCTCCGTTAATGTCTTCTCCAAAAGCTGAAAAACCATCATTACCAAATTGATCGATTAATGTTAGATTAAAAGTTGTTCCGTTTTCTTGCACATAACCAATCTCATCACTACAGTAATCGGCAAAAAAGTACAAACCGTTTAGTGTTGGTTGTGCTGTACCTCTATATCTATAACCTCCAGTAATGGAGCATTTAAAAATACCGTCATTACTATGTGAGTATTGTGCAACAGGAAATGTTAATGTGCTAGCAGAAGGGCAATTTGCTGTGTTGTACGTGTCGTTTCCTTCATAACAACGCCAGCCATAATTTAGACCTGAACTTGCGCCAGGAACCATATTGATTTCTTCTATTTGGTTTTGACCAACATCTGCAATCCAAATATCTCCAGTATCTCTATCAAAAGACCATTTCCAAGGGTTACGTAGGCCATAAGCCCATATTTCTTGTTTTATGTTATCTGTATTACCAAAAAAAGGATTGTCTGCAGGAATCGAATAATTAAGTCCGCCAATTACAGGATTGTCAACATCTATACGTAATAGTTTTCCTAAATGGGAAGTTAAATTTTGTGATCTGTTTTCAGGGTCACCACCAGAACCACCATCTCCTGTAGAAATATAAAGGTAGCCATCGGTACCAAAATGCATATCGCCACCATTATGATTGGAATAAGGTTGGCTAATATTCATCAAAACTAACTCTGAATTTGGATCTGCAACAGCTGTACTACTTCTTGTAAATCTGGAAATTACCGTGTCACCATTATTGTCAATATAGTTGACATAAAAATAACCATTGGTGGTATAGTCTGGATGAAAGGCTATTGCAAGTAAACCTTGTTCTCCGCCATTATTAGAAACTAATGCGTTTATGTCTAAAAAGGGAGTGCTCGCTAAAACACCATCAGTATTGATAATTTTAATTATACCAGCTCTTTCTGCAACGAATAACCGATCATCACCTGCATGTTTTATGTTTACCGGATTAGAAAGTCCGTTAGAAAAAAGTTCAATATTTATATTTTGTGAAAAACAGGATAAAGAAAACAGCGCTATAATTAAGGTTATAATAGTTTTCATTAAGAGAAGTTTTAAGATGTTGTTTTTTAAAATTACAAAAAATATTAAGGAATACACTTGAATTATAGTGTTTTAATTTTTTGTAATCTTTTGCTGTATAACATCTGTTGCTTCGTCTAGCATCTTAAAAACATTTTCAAAACCTTGGGCACTATCGTTATAAGGATCCGGAACATCATAGTTCTGGTTTGGGTATACTTCGTTTAAAATAAGTTTGACTTTAGCAATATCATTTTCATTTCTAGCTAATTTTACTACGTTTTTAAAGTTGGAATTATCCATGACGTAAATCAAATCGAAAACATCGAAATCTGCAACAGAGAATTGTCTACCGCGTTGATTGGTGATATCTACTCCGTATTTTTTTGCAACGTTAATAGAGCGTTGGTCTGGTAAATCACCAATATGGTAATCCCCAGTTCCTGCAGAGTCAATAGTGAAATCTTCGGAAGAAAGTTTATCGCGTAAAATACCTTCTGCCAAAGGGGAACGACAAATATTACCAAGGCAAACCATTAGTATTTTAGTCATAATATTTTATTTGAAAAAGGTTGTATTTGTAATTTAAACCGAAAGCTTTTTGGTTAGATCTTCTACGTATTTTCTAAATTGTTTATCTGTAGAAGATAGATTGTTAACCGTTTTACAAGCATGTAATACCGTAGCATGATCACGTTTACCAATTTGAGAACCAATACTTGCTAGTGAAGCTTTAGTCAGTTTTTTGGCAAAGAACATAGCTAATTGTCTCGCTTGTACAATATGACGTTTTCTAGTTTTAGATTGTAGCGTATCTACATCCATTTGAAAATAATCGGAAACTATTTTCTGAATATAATCTATTGAAACCTCACGTTTTGTGTTTTTTACAAACTTCTCAACAACTTGTTTCGCTAAGTCTATAGTAACCTCTTTTTTGTTAAAAGAAGATTGTGCAATTAATGAGATAATTGCGCCTTCCAGTTCTCTAATATTAGATTTAATATGTTTTGCAACATACTCAATAATATCATCTGGCATTTCTACACCATCACGATATAATTTATTTTTTAATATAGATACTCTGGTTTCAAAATCTGGTGTTTGCAATTCTGCCGAAAGGCCCCATTTAAATCTAGATAATAAGCGTTGCTCAATATCTTGCATATCTACAGGAGCTTTGTCACTTGTTAAAATAACTTGCTTTCCGTTTTGGTGTAAATGGTTAAAAATATGAAAGAATACATCTTGTGTTCCAGATTTACCAGATAAAAACTGCACATCATCAATAATTAAGATGTCTATTATTTGATAAAAATGAATAAAATCATTTCTGTTATTCTTCTTAACAGAGTCTATATATTGTTGCGTGAATTTTTCAGCAGAAATATATAAAACTGTTTTTTCAGGATACTTGTCTTTAATATCCACACCAATAGCATGTGCTAAGTGTGTTTTACCAAGACCAACACCTCCAAATATTAATAGTGGATTAAAAGAAGTTCCTCCAGGTTTGCTAGCTACAGCTAATCCTGCACTTCTAGCTAAACGGTTAGAATCTCCTTCTAAAAAGTTTTCGAAGTTATAGTTCGGGTTTAGTTGCGACTCGATTTTTACGTTTCTAATTCCAGGAATAATAAAAGGGTTGCGTAATTCGCGATTTTTATTGTTTAAAGGAATGTCGACATCTTGCGCTTTTACAGAAGACCTATTAGAACTAGGTATTCTTTCTGTAAAAGGTTGTTTGTTACCATACGTGTTTTCCATTTTAATAATGTAAACTAGCTTGGCTGTTTCGCCTAACTCTTTGGTAAGTGCAACTTTTAAAATTTTCACATAGTGCTCTTCTAGCCATTCGTAAAAGAATTTACTAGGTACCTGAATACTCAAAGCATTTTCTGCAAGTTTAACTGCAACAATTGGTTCGAACCAAGTTTTATAAGCTTGCGGCTGAATGTTATCTTTTATAAAATTAAGACAATTATTCCAGACCGATTGCGCAGTAATACTCATTATTTATAGTGAAATTTATTGTTAGTTAAAAAAAGAGGAATTGATTTCCTCTCGTTGATTATAGCTCGGCAAATATGTGAACAAAATTATTAATAAAAAAATATTTTATCGTTGAATATTAGGAATTTTTTTTGCATGTTTAAACCGTTACCGAAACTACAAAAAAATAACGACAAATTAGTATGAAAGAGAATGAAATTTTTATAAGAATTCGATATGGTGAAACCGATCAAATGGGTGTTGTTCATCATGGTAATTACGCATTATACCTAGAAATGGGAAGGACAGAGTGGTTAAGAACGTTTGGTATTTCTTACAGCCAGATGGAAAAAGAAGGTGTGATGCTTCCTGTGATTTCCATGTCTTTAAATTATAAGAAATCAGCACATTACGACGCCATTATTAAAGTGAAAACGCAACTTAAAAAAACACCTGCTGTTAAAATTGAATTTGAATATGAAATTACAAATGAAGCTGGTGAAATTTTAGTGCAAGCGAATACCGTTTTAGCGTTTATTAACATGAAAACAAGAAGACCGATGAAATGTCCAGATTATATTTTAGATAAACTGTAGAAACTTCTCGTTATAAAACTTCGATTTTTATTTCAAATTGATTGTCGAAAGTTTCAAATACAGATTCGGAGTCGTTTTTTCTTACAGAAATAAAAACTTTACAGTCCAATTCTAAAATTTGATTCGTGATATTTAAGTTTTTTTCTTTAATAATACGCATCACTTTATTCATGTTTTTGTATTCAAAAGAGATGCAATATTCGATATTAATTGTTTTTGTAATAATTTTGGAAGCTTCTAAAGCCATTTGTGCTCCAGTTCGGTAGGCGTTTATTAATCCGCCAACGCCAAGTTTTACACCACCAAAATAACGAACTACCACAATAAGGATGTTGGTTACGTCAAAAGATTGTATTTGTCCGTAAATTGGCATTCCTGCACTATTATTAGGTTCGCCATCATCATTTGCGCGATAGGAAAGGTTTTTTTCGTCGGTTCCAAATTGATATGCATAACACCAATGTCTTGCAGCATGGTGTTGTTTTTTTAAATCTTCTATATGTTGTTTTACTTCTTCCTCATTCTGAATTGGGAAGGCATATCCAAAGAATTTCGAGTTTTTATCTTTGAATAAAACTTCTTCCGAAGGCGTAGTAATGGTTCTATAGGTGTCTTTTTCTTCCATTTACGCTAAAGTAACTAATACAATAGAAACTATTGCAAGAGCAATTCCTATCCAATTCTTATTTTGTAGTTTTTCTTTAAAAATTATAAGTCCGATTAAAGTCGACAACATGACTATCGCTACATTGTTTACAGTGAAAATGGTAGAGCTTTCAAAACCTTCAAATTGTAAGGCTTTTAATAACATATAAATGGAGTAGTAGTTGGTAATGCCTAAAAGGACTCCGCCAAAAATACTGCGATAATCAAATTTAAATTTTCCTTGTATGGCTTGTATGCTAAGCAGTGCAATACCTATTAAGCCAGCAATACAAAAAATGGTTGCAGAAAAAATGGGAATGCCGTTTTTAGAAACATAGCTTGTTTCCACATATTTTATAGAGGTATCAATAACTCCAGAACCAAAGAATAATACAATGGGTAGCCATAAATTTTTAATATTAAAGGTTGCGGTTTTGGCCTTTACAGAAGTTAAATAAACAGCGACTAACGCTAGAAGAATACCAAGACCTTTTTGCCAACCTAAACTTTCGTGATAGGCATACAAGCCAAAAATAACAGGGATTACCACGCTCATTTTACTTGCGACAGAGGTTACTGTTAGTCCGTTGCGTTGCGCGGTTAATGCCATGACATTAAAAATAGAAATAAAAAGAAACCCTAAGCCAATAGCACCAGGAAACCAATCTTCATTTAGAATTTTAGTAACATTTACTTTTTCTTCATATAGGATAACGCCAGTTAAACAGGCTGTAAAATAGTTGGCAACAATAGCTTGTAGCGTATTGATTTTATATTTACCAAGCAGTTTAAAAATAATGAATATTAGCGTAGATGCTAGGATGCTAAGTAAAAGGTATATCAAAATAAGTCTTTCTTAATGGTAAATAAATCGATGATATCTTCACTAGTTTCATCGATATTCCAAACATGGATTCCTAGTTTTTTTGCTGCTTCGGTGTTTTCTAAAGTATCATCAATAAAAAGGGATTCTTCTGCTTTTAGGTTGTTTTCGTTTAAAACGAATTCATAAATATTTGCATTTGGTTTGCGTAATTGAATTTCATGCGATAGATAAAACGGATCAAAACAGTTTTTAAAATCTTCGTAAAACGAAACGTTTTCTTTAATCCAATCTATATGAAGTTCATTGGTATTGCTTAATAAAATAAGTTTATACTTTTTATCTGCAGCTAATTGTTGAATGAATTCTAATCGCTTTCGCGGAAAATCCTTCAGAATAAAATTCCATGTATCTATAATTTCATCTGCTGTTAACTTCGGAAAGTTTTCTAAGTAAAATTCTAAGAACTCTTCGGTATCCAATAATCCTTGTTCGTATAAGGTATTGATGGCAATTAGGTCTTCTGGAAGTGCATCTGCTTTAAATACGTCTAAAGCATTTTGCGTGGCTCCTGCTTTATCTAGGTTGATAAATACATCTCCAAAATCGAATATTATGTTTTTAATCATGTTTATTTCCTGCGTAGACAGGAATCTTTTTAATTATTAGTAAATATTTTAAGCGTATCTTCTATTATTGTTTCTGTAGAAATAAGTTTACCAGAGAATTTAGGTGCTTTTACGCCTTCTTTAAATAAAACATTACCTGTAAATACTCGAGCTTCATCCCAAAGATTTTCATCGATAAACATTTGCAAGGTTTTAGAACCACCTTCAATAATTATGGAATTTATGTTCTCCTTATATAATTGATTACAAATATCTTTAGCTGTGTTCTCTTTAAGTGTAATGGTTTTCGCTTCGTTATTAAAAACAGTATATGCTTTAGAAAGCACATTGTTTCTGTCTAATACTACACGAATTGGGTTGTTTCCTGTATAATCTCTAACAGTTAAACTCGGATTGTCAGCAATAACCGTATTTGTCCCAACAAGAATCGCTTGTTCTTCTGCACGCCATTTATGAACTAATTGTCTAGAAATGGTATTCGTTATCCAAACAGGTTTGTTTTCGTTTTTGTGTTTCGGGGCAATAAAACCATCTGTGGTTTCCGCCCATTTTAAAATAATATACGGTCGCTTTTTGTTGTGAAATGTAAAAAATCGTTTGTGGTGTGCTTTGCAGTCTCCCTCTAAAACACCAACAATGACGTTACACCCAGAATCTCTTAGTTTTTTAATGCCTTTTCCTGCAACTTCCGGATTATCATCTACACAACCAATAACTACGTTCGGTATTTTATGTGTAATAATAAGATCGCTACAAGGTGGCGTTTTTCCAAAATGACTACACGGTTCTAGTGTAACATATAAGGTCGCTTCTTGTAAAAGGGATTTGTCAGCACAGGCGTTTATTGCGTTTACTTCGGCATGATTACCACCATAAGCGCTGGTATAGCCTTCACTAATAATACGATTATTATGTACAATTACAGCGCCAACCATTGGATTTGGCCTTGTGGTTCCTAAGCCCAGTTTTGCAATTTGTATGCAGCGTTTTATGTAGTCTTCGTGTATAATAATAGCGTGGTTTAGAACTTGATTTTTACGTTTTCAGTTTGGTCTACATCATAAGTGTGTGAGAAACCAAATACTTTATATTTGATTTGTCCTTTGTATTGTACTTTCATTTTTTGAGAAAGTAAGCTTCCTAATAATCCGCTTAAACTTTTATCGCTAAAAATGCTATCTGTCGGTACATTTGCTTTTAACGGAATAGAAAATTCTTTTCTTGCAGGAACTTTAAAGCTTTCTGCAGTAACCGTTGCCATCTGATTGTTGTTAACAAACACTTTAATCTCGTCGGTTTTTAATTCGCCACTAATATCATTTTTATTCAAAAAATACGCATCCGCAGTAAGTGTAATGAATTTAGAATTAGAATCGTCTACCTTTATATTGTCTACTCTTAAAAATTCTGGTTTCTCTTTTACCGAACAACTTAAAATAGTAAGCGTTGCTGTTAATAAGATTATAAACTTCTTCATTTCAATTTTTTTAGATTTAATGTATCTTCACCAGCAAAAATAATATTTATAAGTGAGGAATAGCAATATCATTATAAGAGAAATTGAACAAAAGGATAATGCGCAAATAGAAGCAGCTATTAGGGGGTGTTTTCATGAATATGAAATCCCTTTGGTTGGTACTGCTTATGAAGATGCCGAAACGCCAAGAATGTTTGAATCTTATCAAAATAAAAACGAGGTTTATTATGTGGTGGAGTTAGACGGAAAGGTTTTTGGAGGTGCAGGAATACAACCTTTAAAAGATTTTGAAACGGAAGTATGCGAGATTCAGAAAATGTATTTTGCTCCAGAAGTAAGAGGAAAAGGAATAGGGAAACCGCTTTTTGAAAAATGCATGGAAGCCGCTAAAACAATGGGATATAAACAATGTTATTTAGAAACTATTCCGAATCTAAAAGCAGCAATTCATATTTACGAAACTTTTGGATTTAAGCATTTGGAAGCTCCTTTAGGAAATACAGGACATAATGCTTGTGGTATTTGGATGCTGAAAAATCTGTAAATGATAATGGAATTAATGAAGTTAAAAGAGATACAACAAACCTTTCATAAAGAACTAGATGTCATTTATGGTATAGACGAAGTAAATAGTTTTTTCTATTTGCTAATCGAAGCGTTCTGTGATTTTTCTAGAATGAAACTAGCTTTAGATCCAGGGAAAACCATTACTAAAGTAGAAGAAGATGCTATTCGTGATGCGTTGCAAAGACTGAAAGAAGAAGAACCGATTCAATATATTTTAGGCGAAACAGAGTTTTACGGATTGCCATTTAGGGTGAATGAAAACACATTAATACCAAGAACAGAAACGGAAGAACTCGTAGATTTCATTAAAAACGATGTCACTTCGAGCGCAGTCGAGAAGTCTATTTCGATTCTTGATATTGGAACAGGATCTGGTTGTATTGCTATTTCGTTAGCCAAAAATGTACCGAATGCCAAAGTTTACGCCTTAGATGTTTCCGCGAAAGCGATAGAAAAAGCAAAAGAAAACGCCGCATTAAATAATGTGGAAGTCGAATTTATAGAAGCAGATATTTTAAATGAAAAGTCTTGGGGTTTGAACTTTTTAAGTTTAAAATTTGACATCATTGTGTCCAATCCGCCATACGTTAGAAACTTAGAAAAACAAGAGATGAAACCTAACGTTTTGCAAAACGAACCACATTTGGCCTTGTTTGTAGAAGATGATAATCCGCTGCAATTTTATGAAGCAATAACAAAATTTGCTTTGGATAACTTGAAACCGAAAGGGGAATTATATTTTGAAATAAACGAGTATCTTGGTAAAGAAATGATCGCGTTATTAGAAGGTAATAATTTTGAAGATATAGAATTAAAGCAGGATATTTTTAGAAAAGATAGAATGTTAAAAGGCGTAAAGTTATAGATGAAAAAATGGTATTACATATTCGTTTTAATCTTGTTTTTTGCTTGTAAGAAGAAAACGAAGAGTGAAGATGTTTTTGTGGTTAAAAAAGATTCTACGACTGTTGTTGTAAAGAAGGATATTCCGCAGCAACAAAAAACAGATGGCGCTATTAGTATACAAGATTCTATTTATAAATGGTTTACGCCTAAAGAAATGGGGGATTTGCAAATACGAACGGTAAGTGCAATCAACGGTGTTAATGTTAGAGATTCTTTAGGGAATAAAACAGGTAAATTAGATTTTGGTGAAAGTGTTTATATCCTTGACTACAACAAGGATTCTATCACTATAAAAGATAATAATCAAATGGTTACCGGTAGAAAAGCGAAGGTGGTTACTACATGGAGCAATGTGAAAACTAAAGTTAACGAGAATCAATATGCTTACAAATGGTTTGTGAAAAAGGAAGATATAGGATTTGTTTTTGAAGGCTTCTTATATGAAAATAACCAAAATGTCGACGAGAATTCATTGTACAGCTATAATTATTTGTCTACAGGAGCGAAAGGAAATGAATCAAAAATTGACTTGAGGGAATTATTAGATATTAGAAAAGTAAATAGTACTGATTTTAATATATTAGAAAAAGAAGCTAATTATTTAAGTGCTCCAAAGAAGATAGATGGACGTATTGCATTGCACTTTGAAAATGCTAAAAAACTAGTATTGAAAGATACCACGTATTTAAATTCGGAATACACACCAACACGAACCTATGACGTTTTTATACATGAAGATTTTCCTACTAGTTATATGGTTTCAGAAAGCATGTTTTTTATGCCAGATATTCATACAGAATTAAGTATGAAAACAGGAGATACTTTAAATGTATTTCAGGGTTATCCGTATATATCACCAAATAAAAATTATGCTGTTTTAATAACATACGATCAAACAGAATGTTATCATGACACTTATTTTCAGATTTGTAAAAAAGATAAGCAGAATAAGTATATATCAATGTTTGGTTATACACCACAATCTTGGTCTTATCCTTTTATAAAGAATAATGCAGGAAGTATGGATGCTGTTTTTTCTATGAGTTGGTTAAATAATAATACGTTTATAATAAAAGCTGTGGATTATGTGGGAGATTGTTATGAACCGGATCAACTTTCTAAGCCATATTATCTTAAATTTGAAATCAAGTTATAATTTTCAAGAATTATTTGCAATTAAAAAATGAATACAAAAGAATACATACAAAACTTACGTAACGAGCTTCGTGAGCACAACTATAATTATTACGTTTTAGATGATGCGACTATTAGTGATTACGATTTTGATATAAAATTAAAAGAACTTCAGGCGTTAGAAGAAAAGCATCCAGAATTTTACGATGCAAACTCACCAAGCCTACGTGTAGGCGGAACAGTTACTAAAAATTTTAATACCGTTGTGCATGCGCATCGAATGTATTCTTTAGACAATTCGTATTCCTTAGAAGATTTACAAGACTGGGAAACTAGAATTAAAAAAATGGTGGATGGCGAAATTCAATACACCTGCGAGTTAAAATATGATGGTGCATCTATTAGTTTGACCTATGAAAACGGAAGTTTACTTCGCGCAGTAACTCGTGGTGATGGTATGCAAGGAGATGAAGTAACGGCAAATATTAAAACAATAAAATCGGTACCATTACAACTAAAAGGAGATTACCCACCAATATTTGATATACGCGGTGAAATTGTTTTGCCTTTTGAAGGGTTTAATAAAATGAACGAAGAGCGTATTGATATTGGGGAAGAACCTTATAGAAATCCGAGAAACACAGCGTCTGGAAGTTTAAAACTTCAGGATAGTGCAGAGGTTGCAAAAAGACCATTAGAATGTTTGCTGTATAATATTACAGGAGAAAATTTAGGGATTGCTACACAAATGGAAAGTCTAGAAAAAGCGAGACAGATGGGATTTAAAGTTCCGGAAGCAGCCAAGCTAGTAAACTCTATTGAAGAGGTGTTAGAATTTGTAAATTATTGGGATAAAGAAAGGCATCATTTGCCATACGAAACAGATGGCGTAGTCGTTAAGGTGAATGATTTACAGCAACAAGAAGAATTGGGTTATACTGCCAAAGCACCACGTTGGGCGATGGCTTATAAGTTTAAGGCAGAGCAAGTTTCTACGCGATTAAATAGTATTTCGTATCAGGTTGGTAGAACGGGAGCAATAACACCAGTTGCCAATTTAGAGCCTGTGGAATTAGCAGGAACCACTGTGAAAAGGGCTTCTTTACATAATAGCGATCAAATTGAAAAGCTAGATATTAGAGTGGGTGATGAAGTATTTGTGGAAAAAGGAGGAGAGATTATTCCAAAAATAATTGCTGTCGATTTTACAAAACGTCCCGAAAACTCGCAACCAACTATATATATAACGCATTGTCCGGAATGTAATACGCTTTTAGAAAGAGATGAAGGCGAAGCAAAACATTTTTGTCCGAATTATAATGGCTGTACTCCACAAATTGTTGGAAGAATTCAGCATTATATTTCTAGAAAAGCAATGGATATTGAAGGTTTAGGAGGAGAAACCGTTGCGCTTTTAGTACAAGCAGGATTGATAACAAATTATTCTGATTTATATACGCTAACTAAAGAGCAGTTGATGCCTTTAGAAAGAATGGCGGAAAAAAGTGCGGAGAATTTAATAAATGGGGTGGAAGCTTCTAAGCAAATTGCTTTTGAAAGAGTGTTATTTGCTTTAGGAATTCGATATGTAGGGGAGACGGTTGCTAAAAAACTAGCTAAACATTATAAAAGTATAGATGCAATCGCTAATGCAACGCAAGAGGAATTAGTAAATGTAGATGAGATAGGAATTAAAATAGCAGAAAGTGTTGTCTTGTTTTTTGCTTCGGAAGAAAACAGGAATACCATTGAAAAATTAAGAAGTTTTGGTGTGCAGTTAGAAGTTTCTGCTGAAAAATTAGCAAATCAAACCAACAAACTAGAAAACAAAATATTTGTGGTTTCTGGAGTTTTTGAAGTGGTTTCAAGAACCGAGCTTAAAAAGCTAATAGAAGATAATGGCGGAAAAGTCTCATCGTCCATATCTGCTAAAACGAGTTATATTGTAGCTGGTGATAAAATGGGACCAAGTAAAAAGGAAAAAGCAGAGAAGTTAGGAGTTCCTTTAATCTCTGAACAGGACTTCTTAAAAATGGTTGATTAATTTTGTTGGTTTCTGAGTATTAATCGATAGGCTATTATTTATTACCTGTTTATTGCATTTTTTATTTATATTTGAAGGTTGATAACTTCACTTTTCAGGGTGCTTAAATTAATTTATGTTAGCTGATTTTCTTGGTCTTACAGTATCTGGTGTGCTAGATAGTTCTATCTTTTCTATTTTAGAATTACTAGTAGTTCCTGCGCTTACTGTATTTTATTTTGTGTCCAGAAAAGAAAGGTCTTTGTTCTTTTTGTTATTTCTAGTTAGTTATTCTAGCGCAGATATATTACATATTATAGATGGAGATAATTTATCGGAAACATTATATTTTGTTTGTAATACCCTTTATATTTTTGCTTTCCTATTTTTGTTATTTGAAGTTTTTAAAACATTAAACTTAAAAATTCTTTTAAAGAAATTCTTAATGCAGACCATAATATTACTAGTTCTTGTGATTTATCTGTTTACTGTTTTATGTGGTATAATAGATCCAATTTTGTTCGAAACGGATGTTTTGGTTATGGTGAGGTTGTTGGAGCATAGCTATAATTTAGTTTTACTTGTTCTCTTAGCTGTTTCCTTTTTGAACTTTTTGGAAAATGATACAAAAAAATCTTTATTCCTATTTATAGGTTGTCTGTCAATAAGTTTTTCCGATTTTTTATTAATAGGCTATTACTACCTTTCCGACTTTGAAATGCTAAATTTTATCGCCATAGTATTGAATATCTTTGCTTTTGTAATGTTTTATCTTCAAAGTGATATTGCAATTGATTCAAAAAAAAAAGCTAGTATTTACGCTTAATTAGGTTTCAGACTTACTTCATACTTACAGTAAACTTCCTTGATTTATGAAATTGACAACTACAGTTGTGAATAATTATGTATTGTTCTGATTTGTGTTGCTAATAAATTAACTATAAGATGCTAACCTTTTTTTTATAGATACACAATCGGATTGTGCCGTAGATTTAAAGCATAAAGTTGCTTTGAAAATAACGGCAACAATGATTCTTAATATAAGTACATCTTCTTTTTAAGTTTAAATAGTTTGCAACTAAGCGCTTAGGTGAACGTATTACTGTTTTTTTTTAGAAGAAAGAATTTTACTACAAAGTTTGCTAAAACCATGTATTTCATCGATTAACTGCAATGTTTTATCGTTGTGTGTAATATTTTTTTTATGTTTGCACTAACCTACTTATGATTATGATTATTGAAAATTGGATAAAAAAATATCCAAACAAGATGTTTTTGTGCATTTTGTTTGTGTTAATGTTAATTAATGTAATAGCTACAATTAGTGCAAACGATTTGTTTCAGCAATTAACAAAGCCTCTTTTTGTTCCTGTATTTTTAATTTATTTTTTATTAAGAAATAAACAAATCAAAATAAGTATTCTGGCTTTTCTATTATTCTCCTTTATTGGAGATTTTGCTTCTGTTTTTACTTACAGCTTAATGCTTGTGAATATTTCTAGTTTAGCATACTGCCTAAGCTATTCTTTTTTGATTATTGCGGTGGCTTCAAGGATTGAAAAACTAAAATTAGATAAAGTGATTAGCTCGTATTTAGTTTTAGTATTTTTAATTAATGCATACCTATTATATATACTTTTTGATGTTATAAAGTATTATATTCCAGATAGTATAGAGGTGACTTTATTTGGAATTAAGAGTACGGCTTTAATAGCTCTTGCTTTTGTTTCTTTTGTGGATTACTTAAATTCACAAAGTAAAGTGTCCATCCTGTTTTTAATTATGGTGTTATGTTTTGTGTTTTCAGATGTATTACATTACATAAGCACCTATTATTTGTATAATTTGAGCTTTGTAATGCTGGATAGAGTGTTACATTTAATAGGTTTATTCTTTCTGTTTAGTTATATCTTAGAAAGGAATAAAGCAAAAAGCAGCTTAAAAGTAAAAGCTGCTATTTTTTCTTCCAAAAAAGTTAATAAGTTTAGACTAAAATAGAAGTTCCTTTTGCTGCTTTGTTTTTATCTGCATCAAAATAGAAGTCTATTTTTCCTAAGTTAATTCCGTAACAACCAACTTGATTTACCAATACATTTTCACCAATACTATTTTTAGCTATAGTTGGTTTTGGTAAAAAAGTATGTGTATGTCCGCCAATAATTAAATCGATATCTTTTGTAGCCTTTGCAAGGTTTAAGTCGCTAACTTTCTCTGTGAAATTTTTGTAGTGATATCCTAAATGAGATAAGCAAATAACTAAATCACATTTTTCTTTTTCTTTTAAAATACGACTCATGTCTTGAGCGATTTCAATAGGATCTAGATATTTGGTTTCTTTATAAAGATTCTTGTCTACTAGTCCGTTTAATTCAACACCCAATCCAAAAACGCCAATTTTAATTCCATCTTTTTTAAAGACTTTATATGGTTTTACATAAGCGTCAAGGACGGTATTTGAAAAGTCGTAATTAGCCGACAGAAAATCGAATTTAGCATGCGGCAATTGTGCTAATAAACCATTTACGCCATTATCAAAATCGTGGTTACCAATGGTTGCTGCATCGTATTTAAGCATGCTCATTAGTTTAAACTCTAACTCGCCACCATAATAATTAAAATATGGTGTTCCTTGAAAAATATCTCCAGCGTCTAATAATAGCGTATTTGGATTTTCGTTTCTAAGGTTTTGTATTAAACTAGCTCTTCTTGCAACACCTCCTTGGTTTGGATTTCTGCCATCTTCTGGACCAAAAGCATCAATATGACTATGTACATCATTGGTGTGAAGTATCGTGATCTTTGTTGTTTTGCTTCCAGAGGTAAACGATTGTAAACCTAAACCTCCTAATGTAATTAATGCAGCTGTAGCAGATGTTTGTTGTATAAATTCTCTTCTTTTCATCTGGTTTATTTTAATTGAATAAATCTGTCATCAATAACAGGGTTAATGGTATCTGTTTTAAGAAAATAATCTAATAGCGCATTTCTTACTTTATAATTTAAAACATGCAAACTATCATTTGTTTGAAAAAAGGTCATTCTATCTCCTCCATGGTATAAATAATCATTCGTTGCAACATAATAGGTTTTATCTGCTTCAATTGGCTGGTTATTGATGCTAGCCTTAATAGCATTAAAATCTTTATCAAGCGTCAATTTTAACCCCGCAATAGGATGTGCGCGTTTTGCTTTGCTTAAATATTTTATTAAACTGTCTTGTATTGTTTTTCCTTTCATTTCTGCAACGACTAAGCTGTTCTCAAAAGGCATAATCTCATAAGCTGTTCTGGTGGTGATGTCTCCTTTAGATATAATAGCGCGAATACCTCCATGATTTAGTAAAACCATATCTACATCATGTCCAGTTCGTTTTTGTAAAACCTTGCTAGAGGCTTCAATAACTGCATCTGCGAATAAATTACCAATAGCGGTATTGTAGTCTCCATCACTTTTAGAGTACGTGTCAACAGCATAAGAAATAACACTATCTAAATTCTTGTTAACATGATCTCTATATGGTTTTACAAAGTCCTCAATCTCTTGGTTGATTTCTAGGCTGTCATTAATATTTATTTGTTTTCCTTCTATTTTAGTAAGGGATAGATTTTCTTGTTTGCAACTATAAATACAGAGCGCAAAAACAATTAAAAAAAGATGTTTAAATTTCATGTGTAAAGGAATAGGATTTAATAAACAAAACTAACTACTTTTGTTACCTTTGTAAGAAAGTATAAATATAAATGATTTTAAAGGGTTTTAAACAAAATTCTACTAAAAAACATCTTAGTAAATTATTAAATTCTAGACAGTTTTTTTTAAATGAAGATAAAATAGCCAGTCTAGGTGTAATAATAAATATAGATGAAACGGATGATTTTGAGTCTTTTAGGAAGCTTGCAGAAGTAATGCATGTCAAACAAAATAAGCTTAAAATTATAGCGTTTACTTCTAATAAAAAAGAAGACATAAGCGCTTGGGATGTTTGTTATAATCCAAAAGATTTTAGTTGGAACGGAAAAATAAAAAACAAAGAACTCCAAGAGTTTTTAGATACACCATTTGATGCTTTAATTAGCTATTATGAACAAGATGTGTTAGCGCTTAAAGTTTTAACAGCAGCATCTAAATCTAAATTCAAAATTGGAGTGCTACAGTCGGATAACAGATTGAATGATTTTATTATTAAAACCAATTTAAAACAGTTTGATTTATTTAAAAACGAGTTAATAAAATACCTTAATACATTTAATAAAATAAGTAATGAATAATAAATTTGTAGGTACAGGAGTTGCTTTAATTACCCCTTTTAATGAAGATTTAAGTGTGGATCACAAATCTTTGGAAGATATTGTAGCGTATAATATAGAAAACGGAACAGATTATCTTGTCATAAGTGGTACAACAGGAGAAAGTGTAACTATTACAGCAGCAGAAAAAGCAGCAATTACTAAAACGATAATAAAAGCTAATAAGCAAAGATTACCATTGGTTTTAGGAATTGGAGGAAATAACACTGCGCAAGTTGTGGAAGAAATTAAAAATACAGACTTCTCTAATATCGATGCTATTTTATCGGTATCTCCATATTATAGTAAGCCAACACAAGAAGGATTATATCAACATTTTAAAGCAGTAGCTGAAGCATCTCCGGTTCCCGTAATCTTATATAATGTTCCAGGTAGAACGGCTAAAGATATGACGCCAGAAACTACTTTGCGTTTGGCAAATGACTTTGAAAATATTATAGCTGTTAAGGAGGCCGGAAATAATGTGCACCAATATTTGCAGTTGCTTAAAAATAAACCGGAAGATTTTTTAGTGATTTCTGGCGATGATGATTTAGCATTGGGAATAGTGTTAGCAGGTGGAGCAGGAGTAATCTCTGTACTTGGGCAAGCGCTACCTAAAGACTTTACAACCATGATTAATTTAGGTTTAGAAGGTAAAGCTAAAGAAGCTTATGCGCTACATTTTAAGCTAATGGAAATGACGGGGCTTATTTTTGCTGAAAATAATCCAGCAGGAATTAAAGCTGTTTTTCAAGCATTGAATATGTGTAATGCTAATGTGAGATTACCACTGGTAGAAGCTACAAATTCATTAAAAGAAAAAATAGTAGAAGCGCTGAAAGTGTTTGCATAAAAGTTAAATATTACTTAAACCTTTAAATTACTTGATTTCATCAATTATTTTAGCAGAATAAAATATTTTTAAAATCCATATTAAAAGACTAATTTTGCATTCTGTTTTAAATTTAAGAAATAAGTATAACTAATACAGGAAACATTAGTACACTTGATTCTATAATAGAATTGCATTAGATAGTTAAAAAACAGTAAAATTAACAAATGAATAGATTAATTTACATAGTATTAGTAGGCTTGGTATTAAGTTCTTGTAGTCCATATCAAAAAGCTATAAATAGCGAAGATATTGCTGTGAAATTTAAAGTAGGTGAAGACATGTATAATAAAGAAAAATACATGAAAGCTAGTAGGTTGTTTGAGCAGATTATGCCACAATACAGAGGGAAGCCTCAAGCCGAAAAGTTATCCTTTTTACATGCCGATTCTTACTTCAAATCAAAAGAATATTATTTAGCAGGTTATCAATTTGATCGTTTTGCTGCAGCATATCCTAAAAGTGAAAAAGCGGAAGAAGCAGAATTTCTTTCTGCTAAAAGTAGTTATATGTTGTCCCCGCTTTATACCAAAGAGCAACACGCAACTAAAGACGCAATTGAAAAGTTTCAGTTATTTATAAATGCTTATCCAGAATCTCCATTTCTTGAAGAAGCAAATAAACTAGTACATGAGTTAGATGGTAAACTAGAACAAAAATCTTTCGATATAGCTTATCAATATTATAAAACGGTAGAATACACTAGAGATTATAATGCAGCAATAAAAGCTTTCGATAATTTTATATTTGAATTTCCAGGATCTAAACTTCGTGAAACAGCATTGTTTTACAGATTGGATTCAGCTTATAATCTAGCGATTAATAGTGTGGAAAGAAAGAAAGAAGATAGACTAGTAAAAGCAAAAACATATTACCTTTCTTTTGTTAATAAATATACAAATTCAGAGTATATTGATGACACAAAGAATATGTTAGAAAATTTAGAAGAAGAATTAAAAAAATACAGTACTAAAAGTTAATATACTATGGATTTAAAGAAGATTGATGCACCTACAAGTACAACAACGTACAATAGAAATGAAGTTGATGCTGCTACAGGAAACATCTATGAGTCTATTTCAATAATCTCAAAAAGAGCAGAGCAAATAAATTCTGAAATTAAGAAAGAGCTAATTGAAAAATTAGAAGAATTTGCAACTTACAACGATAGTTTAGAAGAAATCTTTGAAAACAAAGAACAAATTGAAGTGTCTAAATTCTATGAAAGATTACCTAAGCCACACGCTTTAGCAGTTAAAGAATGGTTAGATAATAAAATTTACCATAGAAATACAGAAGAAGACAACCAGTAAAAAAAGAAGATGTCTATACTAAGCGGCAAAAACATACTATTAGGAATAACTGCTGGTATTGCTGCTTACAAAACAGCATCACTAGTAAGGTTATTTATTAAAGCTGGAGCAGACGTAAAAGTTGTTATGACTCCAGCTAGTAAAGACTTTATTACGCCTTTAACCTTAGCTACACTTTCTAAAAACCCAGTACATTTTTCTTTTACAAATGAAGAAGAAGATAATGGGGTTTGGAATAATCACGTAGAACTTGGGCTTTGGGCAGATTACTTTATTGTAGCCCCAGCTACAGCAAATACCATGTCTAAAATGGCAAATGGTGTTTGTGATAATTTACTTTTAGCGACATATCTTTCGGCAAAATGTCCAGTTTATTTTGCTCCTGCAATGGATTTAGATATGTATAAGCATGCCTCTACATTAGCATCCTTTAAAAAACTAGAATCTTTTCATAACATAATTATTCCTGCTGCAAGTGGAGAACTCGCTAGTGGTTTAGTTGGTGAAGGCAGAATGGCAGAACCAGAAGATATTGTTTCCTTTTTAGAAAAGGATATTTTAAATAAACTGCCACTTCGTAATAAAAAAGTACTGCTTACTGCAGGACCAACTTACGAAGCTATAGATCCTGTTCGATTTATAGGGAATCATTCCTCTGGTAAAATGGGATTTGAGTTAGCAAAAGCAGCAGCGAATTTAGGTGCTGAGGTTATCTTAATTACTGGACCAACGCATCAAAAAGTAACGCATAGTTCCATACAAGTAGTTCCTGTAATTAGTGCTCAAGAAATGTATGACGCTGCACATCAATATTTTAAAACGGTGGATATTGCCATACTTTCTGCAGCAGTTGCAGATTATAAACCGAAAAATGTAGCTACGCAGAAAATAAAAAAGAAAGATACTACGTTAACCTTAGAGCTAGAAAAGACAAAAGACATTTTAGCATCTTTAGGAGAAATAAAAGAAAAACAATTTCTTGTAGGCTTTGCTTTAGAGACTAATAATGAAATTGAAAATGCAAAAGGAAAACTAAAAAAGAAGAATTTAAACTTAATTGTGTTAAATTCGTTAAACGATAAAGGTGCTGGTTTTAAAAAAGAAACCAATAAAGTAACGCTTATAGATGTAAATGAGAATATTACAGAATATGCTCTAAAATCTAAAGCAGAAGTAGCTATTGATATTTTTAACCAAATTATAAAACAAATACATGCGTAACATACTATTAGGTCTTATAATGTGTATTAGTTTTGCAGGGTTTTCGCAAGAACTAAACTGTAATGTAGTAGTAAATGCACAACTTACAGGTAATGAAAACTTGCAAATATTTAAAACACTAGAAAAGCAACTTAACGAATTTGTAAATAAAACCGAGTGGACTAAGAAAAAATTTGGACCACAAGAACTTATAGAATGTAGCATGGTTATTAATGTTACAGGACAAAGTAACGATTTATTTAGCGCATCCATACAAGTACAATCTGCAAGACCCGTTTATGGATCTACGTATACAACTCCTGTTTATAATATTAACGATAAAGATTTCTCTTTTAGATATTTAGAATTTCAAAACCTTATTTATAACCCGAATCAATTCGAATCTAATTTAGTTTCTGTAATTGCATTTCACGTCCAAATGATATTAGGTTTAGATGCAGATACTTTTAAATTAAGAGGCGGAGAAGAGTATTTTAAACAAGCGCAAAATATTGTGAGTTTCTCACAACAAGAAAGCTTTAAAGGATGGAAATTAGAAGATGGTCTACAGAGTAGATTTATTTTAATTGATAATATTTTGTCACCAACCTACAAAGATTTTAGAGAGGTTTTATACAAATACCATAGAGACGGATTAGACCTTATGAGCGAAAACGATAAGGAAGCTAAATCTCAAATTGCAAATGCAATTACTCAAATGGATGGCGTACATAGACAAAGACCAAACTCTTACTTATCCCGTACATTCTTTGATGCTAAAGCAGATGAAATAGAACAAATTTTTTCTGGCGGACCAAATGTAGATATAAGTAAGTTAATAGGAATATTAAATAAAGTTGCGCCAATGCATTCTAGTAAATGGCGAAACATTAAGTTCTAAATAGATATTTATTTATTTAAAACTGACACTGTATACTGATCACTGTTTACTGATACTATAAAAAATGCTAAGCTCACTATCCATAAAAAACTATGCTTTAATAGATGAACTTTTGGTTAATTTTAATCAAGGGTTTACTATAATTACTGGTGAAACAGGAGCAGGAAAATCTATTCTATTAGGAGGTTTGTCTTTAATCTTAGGAAAACGAGCAGATTTAAGTAGCCTAAAAAATAAAGATCAAAAATGTGTTATAGAAGCCGTTTTTAATATTGAAAACTACCAACTAGAAAGTCTCTTTAAAACCGAAGATTTAGATTTTGAGTCGCAAACCATCATTAGAAGAGAAATTCTTCCTTCAGGGAAATCTAGAGCTTTTGTAAACGACACTCCTGTTAATTTAAGCGCATTACAATTGCTAGGGAAACATCTAATTGATGTACACTCGCAAAACCAAACCATGCAGTTGGTAGATGATGATTTTCAATTTCAAATAATTGATGCTTTAGCAAACAATAAAGCCAGTTTAGAAAAATATCAAAGCCAATTAGATGGTTTTAAGCAACTTCAAAAAGAACTAAAAGTCCTTTTTAATCTGCAAGCAGAAGCATTAAAAGAACAAGATTATAATACCTTTTTATTAAAAGAATTAACCGAAGCTAATTTAGTAGATGGCGAATTTGAAACTTTAGAAGAAGAGTATGAAACCTTGAATAATATTGAAGAAATTCAAGAAAAACTCACACATTCCCATCAATTATTACAAGAGGAGGAGTTAGGTATTCTTAGTATGCTAACCCAACTAAAAAATACATTACATAAACTCGTTAATTATTCCAATAGTTACGAAGGTTTATATACAAGAGTTAATAGTAGTCTCATAGACTTAGACGATACCTTTGCCGAAATAGAATCGCTTCAAGAAAACCTGGATGCAGATCCTAAAAGGTTGGACGTGGTTAATGCAAAGTTACAAACGCTTCATAATTTGATGCAAAAGCATGTAGCGGAAAATGTTTCGGAGCTAATTGAAATTAAAAATGGTTTAGTTGAAAAGGTTTCGGCATCCCAGAATTTAGAGGAAAGCATTCTTCTGAAGCAAAAAGAAATTCAGGAAAAATCGATTAAATTAGATGCTGTTGCTGAAAAGATACATCAAAACAGAAAAAAAACAATTCCGAAGCTTACCAAAGAACTAGAACGTATTTTAAACGATTTAGGAATGCCAAATGCACAATTCAAAATAGAAGTAGCATTGGTAAAAGAATATATGTATAACGGAAAAGATCAATTATCCTTTTTGTTTTCAGCAAATAAAGGAGGACAATTCAACGAACTTAAAAAAGCAGCATCAGGAGGAGAGTTAGCGAGAATTATGCTAGCTATTAAATCTATATTATCTAATTATATTCAGCTGCCAACTATTATGTTCGATGAGATTGATACCGGAGTATCTGGTGAAATCGCAAATAAAATGGCAGACATTATGCAAGACATGAGTAAAACCATGCAAGTATTTGCTATTACGCATTTACCACAAATTGCAGCAAAAGGACACACGCATTTTAAAGTATATAAAGAAGATGTAGATGAAGTAACTACTACTAATTTAGTGAAACTAAATCATGACGATCGTATTGTAGAAATAGCACAAATGCTAGGAGGAATAGAAGTTTCTAGCTCTGCAATGGCACATGCAAAGCAGTTACTAAATTAAAGAACATACTATGTATGCATAACTAATACCAAATGAATAAGTAGCCCATAAATATTAATTTAGCTACCTTTGAATAACAATTTATAAAACTAATAATACCAAATAACATATTACATATGTACAATTTATTAAAAGGAAAAAAAGGAATCATATTTGGCGCACTAGACGAAAACTCAATCGCTTGGAAAACAGCAGAACGCGTTCATGAAGAAGGAGGAACCTTTGTATTAACTAATGCTCCTGTTGCTTTAAGAATGGGAACTATTAATGCTTTAGCAGAAAAAACAGGATCTCAAGTAATTCCTGCTGATGCTACTTCTATTGAAGACTTAGAAAATCTTGTAGAAAAATCTATGGAAATCCTTGGCGGAAAAATAGACTTCGTTTTACATTCTATTGGTATGTCTATAAACGTTAGAAAAGGAAATGCATACACGAATCAAAATTACGATTGGACTCAAAAAGGAACCGATATTTCTGCAATGTCTTTTCATAAAGTAATGCAAACCTTGTATAAGAAAGATGCAATGAACCCTTGGGGAAGTATTGTAGCACTTACGTATATGGCTGCACAACGTGTTTTTCCAGATTATAATGATATGGCAGATAATAAAGCATATCTAGAAAGTGTTGCTCGTAGTTTTGGATATTTCATGGGGAAAGATAAAACGGTTAGAGTAAATACAATATCACAATCACCAACACCAACTACTGCAGGTTCTGGAGTAAAAGGATTTGATGGTTTTATTGCGTATGCAGATAAAATGGCTCCTTTAGGTAATGCTACCGCTTTAGATTGTGCAAACTATACTGTTGCTATGTTTAGTGATTTAACTAAAATGGTTACGTTACAAAACTTATTTCATGATGGAGGATTCAATAATGTAGGTGTTAGTAATGAAGTTATGGAAGCTTTTGTAGAAGCTCAGGAGAAATAGATGGATTTCTAGTATTAAAATAATTAAAAAAAAGGCTTTGTGAAAACAAAGCCTTTTTTTATGTTTTAACATCTGGGAGTGTATTTCACCGTGAAAATTGGAGTATTATCGATTAGTTAAAGTTTTGGTAAAAGATTTCAATTATTATCAATAGTTTTAGTGCTTATGCTAATAATTAATCAACAAAAACCAATTTAATATGAAAAAAATTACCTTATTACTTTTTGCGATGTTTGCCTTTGCTTGGCAAGCTAATGCGCAATTCACAGAGAGTTTTGATACTGGAATGCCAGGAACTTGGACAGTAACGGATGTAGACGGTGGAGATACTTGGGTGCATAGTACCACTGACAATTACTTAGGTGCTGGTCATGCTCGTATTACTTATGATTCTAATGCTCATGACGATTATTTAATTACACCGCAATTCACAGTTACTGCTGGTGCTTCGGATAGAGTGTCTTTTTGGGCCGCAATCTCAATTAGTTATACAGAAACATTTGAAGTTAGATTATCCACTACAGGTTTTGCTCCAGCTGATTTTACTACCGTTTTGGGTAGTGAAACGGCAACTAGTAACGTGCCAAATTATGTACAATATACATATGATTTATCATCCTATGATGGTATGGCTGTTTATGTCGCAATTAGAGCTACAGATACTAATCAGTTCTATTTGCATATTGATGAGTTTGTTAATGATGCAGCTCCAACGTGTACTACAGCAGTAGTAAATAGTGCTACGGTGATGCCAGATTGTTCTAATGCACAATTTAGTGTAGATGTAGACGTGGCAACAGTAGGAGATGGTGCTAATGTTACAGATGGTTTAGGTGGAACTTTTCCTGTTGTTTCAGGAATTGTTACTGCAGGACCTTACGCAACTGGAGTTACAGTAACTTTAACGCTGGAGCATACAGATGCTGCTTGTGATTTCTCTCTTGGCGATTTTAGTTATGATGATTGTCCAACACAAGTGCTTTGTGGAACACCTACAAATGCTACTGGTTGTTATGACAACAATAGTAATTTAGACTGGTTGTTTGCAAGTTCAGATGGTACTAGTGGATTAAAAATTACAGTTAATTCTGGAACAGTTGAAAGTTCGTATGATGAATTTATTGTATATGACGGAGTAGATGCTACGGCACCAGAATTATATAACGGTTATGGTACTGCTGGAGATTTAACAGGATTAACATTTAATTCTACAGGTACTTCACTATTTGTAAGAATAGCAGGAGATTCATCAAACTCTTGTGGTAGTGCACAGCAAACTTCAATAGATTTTAATGTAGAGTGTCTATCTTGTGCTCCTGCAACAGTAACAGCAACAGTTGTTGATGATTGTGCAGTTTCTGGAGGATTTAAGATTGAAGTAGATGTTACAGATTTAGGTTCAGCGACGTCAATGACAGTTTCAGATGACCAAGCAAGTGCTCCGCAAACTTTAAACGCGGCAGGAATGTTAACTTTTGGGCCTTATACAAACGGAACAGTTGTAGTTATAACGGTTGCTAATGATCAAGACGCAGTTTGTTCTTCATCATTTAATGGTTTAGTTCAAGATACTTGTCCTCCAGGTAATGATGAATGTGGTGCTGCAACAGCTTTAACTGTTAATGCAGATTACGCATGTGGTGTTGTAACCTCAGGAACAGTTGCAGGAGCTACAAACTCTGGTGTTGATGTTTGTAATGGAACGGAAGATGATGATGTATGGTACAGTTTTGTAGCAACATCTACAGTGCATAGAGTATCTTTAATAAACGTTGCGGGTAGTAATACCGATATGTATCATGTTATTTATGATGCTACTCCAGGTTGTGGGGCTTTAAGTACGTCTTTAATTTGTAATGATGGAAACACAAGTACTTTAACTGGTTTAACTATAGGAAATACATATTTAGTGCAGGTGTATACTTGGACAGCTACAGCTGGTCAAACGACTACTTTCGATATTTGTGTTGGTAGCCCTCCAACATGTCCTGTACCGACTGGTGGTTCTGCAACTGCAATTACAGAAACTTCTGCTGACTTAAGTTGGACGGAAGCAGGAACTGCAACAATGTGGAATATAGAATTAGTTGATGTTGCTGGAGGAGGAACTGTTACAGGAAATGCAACAGCTTCAGGGGTTACAAATCCGTATACTGCTACTGGTTTAGTAGGAGATAATTCTTATGCGTTTTATGTGCAAGCAGATTGCGGTGGTGGAGACACTAGTGCATGGTCAGGACCATATACATTTGCAACACCTTACGTTGCTGTAATACCAAGTTGTACTAGTGGTGTTTTCTTAGATTCAGGAGGAGCCGGTAGTGATTATTCAAGTAATGAAGATGTTACATATGTAATTGCGCCAGACGTTACAGGTGATGCTGTTACGGTTACTTTTACTGCTTTTAGCTCAGAAAATAATGGAGCAACAGGTTGTTGGGACGGCTTAACAGTTTATAATGGACCAGATGCAACAGCTGCTACTATTGATCCTCCAGGAGGTGGAACAATTTGGTGTTGGGATAGAGATGATACTACAAACCAAGGAACAGGAGATTTACAAGGTATGTCTATAACATCCACACATGCATCAGGAACTTTAACCTTTGTGTTTACTTCAGATTCTAGTGCAACAAGAGAAGGATGGGAAGCTACAGTGACTTGTTCTACATTATCTACGCAAAGCTTTGATAACGATTTAGCATTCACTTACTATCCAAACCCAGTAAATGAAAACTTAGTTTTAAAAGCTCAAAAAGATATAAATAACATAGCTGTATACAACATGTTAGGTCAAGAAGTACTTCGTACTGCTCCTAATGCTATGAATACAGAAGTTAATATGTCTAATCTTCAAACTGGAGCTTACTTTGTTAAAGTAACAATAGGTAATGCTACAGAAACAGTAAGAGTGATCAAGAACTAATTTTTAGATCTTTATATAGTAATAAAAAGCCACCTTTTAGGTGGCTTTTTTCATGCAATTAATCGTTATTATATTACTTTTATCGATTAGTCAACTTTTAGAGGTAACCATTCAATTATTATCAATAATTTTAGTGTTTACGCTAATAATTAATTAACAAAAACAATTTAATATGAAAAAAATTACTTTTTTATTATTTGCAATGCTTGCCTTTACTTGGCATGCTAATGCGCAATTTTCAGAGAGTTTCGATACTGAAATTCCTGCAACTTGGACAGTAACAGATGTAGACGGAGGAGATGGTTGGATACATAATACAGCTGATAATTATGCAGGAGCTGGACATGCTAGAATTTCTTGGGATTCTAATGCGCATGATGATTATTTAATTACTCCACAATTTACTGTAACGGCTGGTACTTCAGATAGAGTATCTTTTTGGGCTGCAATCTCAAATAATTGGACAGAAACATTTGAAGTTAGATTATCAACAACTGGATTAGCTCCAGCTGATTTTACTGTCGTTTTAGGAAGTGAAACAGCTGTTACTAACGTGCCTAACTACCTGCAGTATTCTTATGATTTATCATCCTATGATGGTACGTCTGTTTACGTTGCAATTAGAGCTACAGATACAGATAGATTCTATTTACATATTGATGAGTTTGTTAATGATGCTGCTCCATCGTGCCCACAACCAACTGCATTAACAGCTATTCCAACTTCTGCTACAGATGCAGATATTTCTTGGACTGCAGGGAACAGTGAAGGATCTTGGAATTATGAATATGGACCTACTGGGTTTGCTATTGGTACAGGTACTCCTGGTACTGTAACTGCTGAAACGTTAAGTCTTTCTGGTATAGTAGTTGGTGATTATGATATTTATGTACAAGCAGATTGTGGCAGTGGAGATTTAAGTGCTTGGACAGGACCTGCAACTTGGACTGGTGATACTTGTTCTCTTCCAATTACTGCTACTCTAGAAGCAAATTGTGCTACAGCAACACCTAATACAATTGATTATGCAGTTGCTAATGGAGATTTAAGTGCAATTAGTTGTGCTGCTGCAGGAAGTAATGGTGCATGGTTTGAAATTACTACATCCGATTCTGGTGCTGTTAGAATTTATTCAACAGGAGATGTTACTGGAATGGTTGTCTTTACAGATTGTGGAACGGAATTGTATTGTAATGCTACATTAGTGCCAGATTTTAGTTTAACTGGATTTGCTCCAAATACATCTTATTTAATTGCACTTTGGAAAGATGCAGCTACTACAGGAACTTCAACGGTTTGTTTTGAAGATATTGCATGTAATTTTGTAACAGATTTTACAATTGATAACCTTACAGAAACTACAGTAGATATAGGGTGGACAGAAAATGGTTCTGCTACAGCTTGGGATGTTGAATATGGAGTAACAGGATTTACACCAACAGGAACACCAACACTTAATGATGTATCGAATCCTTACTCGGTAACAAATTTAATGGCTTCTACCACTTATGATTTTTACGTTCGTGCAGATTGTGGTATGGATGATACAGATGTTAGTATCTATAATGGACCTTTTACATTTACAACATCAGGACCACCTCCAGCTAACGATGATTGTAGTGGAGCAGAAAACATTATACCTTCTACTACAGGAGCAGAAGTTTGGAGTACAGGAACAACAATAGACAATACTGCTTCTGGTGAATTAGCAGATACAGATATATCTTGTACTGTTGAATTTGCATTTGGTAGTGGTAGAGATACTTGGTACACTGTTGAGGTACCTGCTGCTGGAGATATTACGATAACACTTCAAGCTTCTCCAGGTTCTGCTTTAACAGATACATTAATGTCTGTTTGGTCTGGTACTTGTGGAGCTATGGCTGGAACAGAATTAGGTTGTGATGATGATGGAAATGGTCTTTTTTCTCAGGTAGAATTAACAGGTCAAACACCTGGAGATATACTTTATGTTAGAGTTCAAGCGTATGCAGCAGCAGCTTCTACTAGCGCTGATGATGGTGCTTTTGAAATTGCTGCGCATGCTGCAGACCCAACATTATTATCTATTGAAGATTACAATAACGGTTTAACATTTGCATACTATCCAAACCCGGTGAATAATACCTTAGCTTTAAAAGCACAAAAAGATATTGAAAACGTATCTGTTTATAATATGTTAGGTCAAGAAGTACTTCGTACTGCTCCTAATGTGGTTAATACAGAAGTTAATATGTCTGCTTTACAAGCTGGAGCTTACTTTGTTAAAGTAACAATAGGTAATGCTACAGAAACAGTAAGGATTATTAAGAATTAATTTAAACCTTATTTTTATATTAAAAAGCCACCTTTTAGGTGGCTTTTGTTTTGTTTGTTAATTTGTAGTTAATCATATTTTTTTAATTTTTATCGATTAATTAGTGTTTTTCTTAAAACGTTCAATTATTATCAGTAGTTTTACGTAAATAACTAATGATTCACTAACAAAAACCAATTTAATATGAAAAAAATTACTTTATTATGTATTGCATTTATCGCATTTGCATTTTCTTTTCAAGCTAATGCACAATGTGATTACACTTTAGAAATGAACGATTCCTGGGGAGACGGCTGGACTGGTGGAACTGTAGACGTTCTAGTAAATGGAGTTGTAGTTTTAGATGAAGCTACATTGAATTCTGGATCTCAAGGGACATTAACTTTTGCTGTAAATGATGGAGACGACGTAACAGTTATGCATTCTATGGACGGTACTTATTCTAGTGATATGTCTTATCGGATTTTAAATCCTCTAGGAATAGAAGTTGGAACAGGTGATCCATCAAATGATATTCTTACAGGAACAATTACGGCAGCATGTCCTACATGTACGCTTGCTTCAACAGATGGAGGAATGGTTGTTAAAGATTGTGCTAATAATCAATTCTCTATTGATGTAGATGTTACTCTTATTGGTGATGCTACTAGTATTACAGATGGTACAACACCTCAAACCATAACAACTACAGGGATTTATACTTTTGGGCCATATTTATCAGGAGATTCGGTTACAATATCTCTTGTTCATTCGGATGCTGCATGTAATTTTGATTTAGAAGCTATGAGTGGAATTTGTGGTCCTTCTGAAACTTCTTGCGGTGCTTATTCTAGTACGCCAGGAAGTTTTATTACAACAGGTTCTCCAGTTAATGATATCATTACTGTCACTGGAACATCTACTCAAGAAATTTTAGATTTAAACGTTATTATTGCTATTGATCATACTTATTTAGGTGATTTAGATATTAGCTTAACAAGTCCAACAGGTACTGTTGTAGATCTTATGTTTGATCAATGTACTTCTAATGAAAATATGGATATTGAGTTTGATGACGAAGGTGTGGCTATTGATTGTGGTTCTGAACCAACAATTGGTGTTTTCACCGTTACAAATGCATCCGGGACATTATTATCTGATTTTATTACGGAAACTTTTGACGGCGATTGGACATTAACCGTTGTGGATGATGCTGGTGGAGATGATGGTACTTTATTACAATGGTGTTTAGTACCTACATTACAAACTTTAGGTATTGAAGAAGTAACACGTAATAGTTTTTCTTACTACCCAAACCCAGTGAATAATACCTTAGCTTTAAAAGCGCAAAAAGATATTGAAAACGTATCTGTTTATAATATGTTAGGTCAAGAAGTACTACGTACTGCTCCTAATGCGGTTAATACAGAAGTTAATATGTCTGCTTTACAATCTGGAGCTTACTTTGTTAAAGTAACCATAGAAAGTGCTACAGAAACGGTAAGAATTATGAAGAATTAATAACCAGTAGTAAATTATTAAATATTAAAAATCCCGTTGCTATGCAACGGGATTTTTTTATTTAAGTGACATCATTAATTCTTTTTTTAACTAAATAACTTCGATTTTAATTTAGAAATAAAACCGTTGTTTGCGGGTGTTTTTATTATAACACTATCTTTTTTAAAGACGAGCTGTTGTTTATATAAATTAGAAGAGTTTCCTTTAAAAACATGATTCAATGCATTGCAAATTTGTTCCGTCTTTTTTAAGGGTTCCGCTTTTTTATCTAATGTATTTAATTTTTTTGCTAATGGAGTATTACTATAAGATGTATTTATGGAAGCAATAAAATAGTCGTTCCATAGGTTTACATAGGTTTTACCATCTTTTATTTTAAGATGTTTATGTAAATAAAGATTTAAATCGTTAAAAAACTGTTGATGGGTATGTATAAAATTTTTATCCTTTAGTCCAATTTCTAATAAATTAAATCGTTCCGTATATTTTAAAATATAGTTGTATTTATCTCCTTTAAATTGAATTGCTTTTGCGTTAAAATCTTTTGTGTTCTCTTCAAATCTCTTTAAACAATATGCATAGAGTTTAAAATCTAAGGCATTATTTTTTTTGATTAATTCTTTGGTTTCTTCCGAAATGTTTTCCAGTTTTGGCCTATTAAGTGTAATACGTTTTACATCTATATGCTTAGGTAATTTAATCCCGGTAATGGAGCTAAAATAAGATAAGGATTTTGCGTACGCTTCAAAAATACCAACATGAATATCTAAGTTGTTTATAGTGTTAATAACCAATTCTAAATCATCTTCAGTTACTAATTCTTCGTCATACATACGTTTTCCTAGTAAAAAACCTATCATGTAATTTTGAGTTGGTTTGCTTTTAATATATGCATTCAGGTTTTTGGGGATAGGTTTAATTAAAGATATAAATTCAGAACGGTCTTTAATAAAATAATATTCAGAGATTAATCTGTCAATAGGGTTTCGCAACAACATAAAAATATTATAGTTGTCATATTTGTTATAGTTTACGGGATTAAAAATGTCATTAGAATTTGATCGTTTTGTTTCATATAAAATATGACGATAATTAAAATCCGGCTTTGTTTGCCATTGGGTTTTATTCATCACACAATTTATGGTCGTGCCTCCAGTTTTAGGAATGTGAATAAAAATATTTTTTGAATGCATAGCAACTAAATTTAAAATTTAAAGATACTATTTTTTGAGTGATGAATATTTGTTGGTTTGCTTACCTTTGTTGCTATGCAATTAGAGCTTTCTTTTATTATTCCTGTGTACAATAGACCTCAAGAAATTGAGGAGCTTTTGCATAGCTTCACATTATTAAAAACCAATGTTAAGTATCAAGTAGTTATTGTTGAAGACGGTTCTACAATACCTTCTAAAGAGGTGGTAAGTAAATATGAAGACCAATTAGATATTGCATATTACTTTAAGTCCAATTCAGGTCCTGGGGATTCTAGAAATTTCGGTATGCAAAAAGCCACAGGAAACTATTTTATAATTCTAGATAGTGATTGTATTTTACCAGCAAACTATTTAAATGCTGTTGTTTCTAGTTTAGAAAAGGAATATGTAGCCTGTTTTGGTGGTCCAGATGCTGCAGATGCTTCTTTTTCAAACCTGCAAAAAGCAATTAATTTTGCAATGACTTCGTTTATTACCACAGGTGGAATTAGAGGAAATAAAAATAGTGTAGATAAATTTCAACCTAGAAGTTTTAATATGGGGATTTCTAAAGAAGCCTTTTTAAAAACTAAAGGATTTGGATCCATCCATCCGGGAGAAGATCCAGATTTGTCTATACGTTTATGGAAACTTGGTTATACAACCAAATTAATTCCAGAAGCTTATGTGTACCATAAAAGAAGAATTTCTTGGTCTAAATTTTATAAGCAAGTATTTAAATTTGGCATGGTAAGACCAATCCTTAATACTTGGCATCCACAAACAAAAAAGATAACATACTGGTTTCCTAGCCTTTTTAGTTTAGGTTTCATTCTTGCCGTAATTTTAAGTTTTTACCATTTTAAAGCATTACTATTTGTTTATGTTTTATACTTTGGTTTGGCATTTGTTTTAGCTATATTAAAAACAAAAAATATTATAATAGCAATACAGGCTATGCTAGCAATTTGTATTCAGTTTTTTGGTTATGGTTACGGTTTTATAAAATCGACGATACTTGTTGGTTTGTTAAACAAAAAACCAGAAGAACAATTCCCTGAATTATTTTTCAAGAAATAATGGTGAAAAAAATTAAATCAGAAATACTATCCTTTATAAAGACTAAGAAAATCAATATCTTTTTATTGTTTTTAGCTTTAGCTTTTGGAATTTTATTACTTACAAAATTATCTAAGAGTTATACAAATACCTTTGTTTTTACTATTGATAAAATTAATATTCCAGAAGAAGAAGTCATTATTAATGATAGTAGTCAAGTACTAGAAATTACTCTAAAAACGTTTGGTTTTGATTTGTTACAATACCATTTTTCGAAACCTAAAGTTAGTATTGATTTTTCGAAGCATATTGATAAAACAGATTCTGCGTATATCTGGAGCAAAAACAAAGCCTTTGCAGCATTACATAAACAGTTTAGTAAAAAGATAGAGTTGGTTAATATCGTTCCAGACAGTTTATGGTTTACTTATGATGTAAATGCAGTTAAAACAGTTCCTATTAAATTACTGTCTAAAATAAGTTATAGTCCTGGATATAATCTTACCAATACTATTGTTTTACAACCAGATTCTGTTAAAATTATTGGCGCAAAAGCCTTATTAGATAAAATAGATAAAATTGAAACAGATACTGTTGTTTTAACGAATGTAAAACAAGACATTTCAAAAATCACAAATTTAAAATTTCAAGGCTTAGACAAAGATTTAAAGTTTTCTGTCAATAAGGTTGGTTTTAAAGCTAAAGTTGAAAAATATACAGAAGGAACATTGCCAATTACGGTACAGATAATTAATGTGCCAATAGATGTTAAATTGAAGCACTTCCCAAAAAAAGTAAATGTATCGTATTATACAAGCTTGGCTAATTTTAATACTATAGAAGCTAAAGATTTTAGAGTAATTTGCGACTACAGTAAATTAGTAAAAGGGCAATCTTATTTAATACCAGAGCTCGATAAAATACCAGAATCTGTTAAGCATTCTAAAATCAAGCAAGATTATATAGAATTTATTATTGCAGAATAAACATCTATAAATAATATCGTATATGAAAATAGTTGGACTTACAGGAGGAATTGGTAGTGGTAAAACCACAGTAGCAAAAGAATTTAAAAAACTAGGCGTACCTATCTATATTGCAGATGATGAAGCCAAGAAACTCATGAATAGGTCTAAAGTGATTAGACGAAAGTTAATAGCGCTTTTTGGCGAAGATGCCTATAAAAACGATGAGCTCAACCGACCTTATTTAGCGAAAATTATTTTTAATGACCAATCTCTACTGCAAAAAATGAATGCCATTGTGCACCCAAAAGTGGCTAGTCATTTTAAAAGATGGTTAAAAAAACAAGATGCACCATACGTAATTAAAGAGGTTGCTATTCTATTTGAAAACGGAAGCTACAAGCAATGCGATTACATCATAACAGTTACTGCTACAATAGAAACGCGAATAGCACGTTTGTTAAAAAGAGATGAAACTACCGTGTCTAAAATTGAAGCTATTATGAAAAATCAATGGCAAGACGAAGACAAAATAGCATTGTCTCAATTCGTTATTCAGAATGATATTTTAGAAAACACTGTTATTCAGGTTCAAAAAACCCATAATCAACTACTTAAATCTATTATAACTCTATAATTTTAACATTTCTGTTAATGTAAGGTTAAAAGCGATAACACCTAAATGTTAAAATGTTAATTTTGACCAGATGAGCAAAAAACTATTCATCTTACTAATTATCTTAATGAGCTTATCGCTTATCGGAATTATTTCTGTACAGGCGTATTATATAAAAAACTCAATAGATAATAAAAAGGAGCAGTTTACATTTAATGTAAAAAAAGCATTGAGTTATACTACTGCTACGATAGAAAAGAATGAAATAGATAAGTATTACACTTTGTATCAAAAGCTTGCAGAACAAAAAAAGCAAGCAGATACGGTAGCAATTAGAAACTTATTTATAGTACAGCAAAATCAAAACACTAACGAAACGATAGTGTATAAAAGTGGAATTTTTGAAGAGAATTACGCATTGTCTTCCGCGTTCTTTGACATAGGTTTAGATAGAGATAGTATTAATATTCAAAAAATAATAAGCAACTCAGAAACCAAAATTTATTCTAATGCTAACGGAGCAGATATTGATTTAAATAGAAATCCAGTATTGAGTATTTCAAATTCTGGAAGACTTACCGAAGCCGAAAAAATAAATTTTGAAAAAGCTTCTAGAGTGATGATGAGTAGAGTGCCTATTCATCAAAGAGTATTAAAAAAACAACTGAATAGATTATTGAAAAAACAGCTTAGTGAAGATAATATTAATATCGATTTTCAATATGCTATTTATGATAATGATCTTGCAACAAAAGTGCATAGTGAATCTTTTGAATTACAAAACGCATCGACTTTTAGTGTACCAATTTTTGAAAATGAATTAAACGAAAATAATTATAGATTACTCGTTAATTTTCCGGAGCATAATAAATTTATTTGGTCTTCGGTAATTACCATGATGCTATTGTCTGTAATATTCACTTCGGTAATTATTATAGCTTACGCAAGTGCATTATTACAACTTTTTAAGCAACGTAAAATTTCGGAGATTAAAACAGATTTTATAAATAATATGACGCATGAGTTTAAAACACCAATTGCGACTATAAACTTGGCTTTAGACGCGATACGAAATCCGAAAATTATAGACGATAAAGAAAAAGTGCTACGTTATCTTGGAATGATAAAAGAAGAGAACAAACGCATGCATGCACAAGTAGAAAATGTGCTAAGAATATCTAAACTTGAAAAAAATGAATTAAACATTAGTAAGGAAAATGTAGACTTGCACGACCTAATAGAAGATGCAATTACACATGTCGCGTTAATTATTGAAGACAAGAAAGGTTTCTTGAAAACAAATTTAGCAGCAAATAAGACTTCGGTTTTAGCAAACGACACACATTTTACTAATGTAATCGTAAATATTTTGGATAATGCAATTAAGTATTCTCCAGAAGCACCAGAAATTGAAGTTTCTACAGAAAATGTAGGAGAAAATATTTTATTGAAAATTAAAGACCACGGAAGTGGTATGAGCAAAGTAGCTCAAAAACGTGTTTTTGAAAAATTTTATAGAGAACACACCGGAAATATACATAATGTAAAAGGTCATGGATTAGGTCTTGCGTATGTAAAAAGAATGATTGAAGATCATGAAGGTCATGTATCTGTAGAAAGTGAAAAAGACAAAGGAAGTACTTTTACCATAAGACTTCCGCTAATATCATAAAGCTATGAATGAACAACAAAAGAGGATATTACTAGTAGAAGACGATCCAAATTTCGGAATTGTTTTAAAAGATTATTTAATGATGAATGATTACGAAGTTACACATGCCAAAAATGGTATGGAAGGCTTTGAAAAATTTAAAAAAGACGACTTCGATTTATGTATCTTAGATGTAATGATGCCTTATAAAGATGGTTTTACGCTAGCAAAAGAAATACGAGAGAAAAATAAAGAAGTGCCAATCATTTTTTTAACTGCAAAAGCAATGAAAGAAGATGTGCTTAAAGGATATAAAGTTGGTGCAGACGATTATTTAAATAAACCTTTTGATAGTGAAGTGCTTTTAATGAAAATTAAAGCAATAATTCAACGTAAAGGTTCAGACACTGTTACAGATAGCAAACAATTTGAGTTTAAAATTGGAGGTTTTGATTTAAATTCTAAACTTCGTTTTTTAACCTATAATGGAGGAGATCAAGTAAAACTTTCTCCAAAAGAAAATGAGCTTTTACGCATGTTAGCTTTACATGAAAATGATTTAATGCCAAGAGAATTAGCGTTAACCAAAATTTGGAGAGACGATAATTACTTTACTTCTAGAAGTATGGATGTATATATCGCGAAGTTGCGTAAATATTTAAAACTAGACCCTAAAGTAGAAATACTAAATATTCATGGGGAAGGCTTTAGATTGGTAGTGAATACCGAAGCTTAAATTATAAGATATTAAGAATAAAAAAATCCAGCGTTTACGTTGGATTTTTTTTTGCTCTCTACTTTCTTAAAAAGGAGTATCATAATTTTTAAAATGAATTATTCTTCAGTTTTGAAATAATAACGCCAACCTCTTTTTCTTCAAATTTAGCGATGGCTTGTAATACAAATTTTAGGATTCTAGATTTTGGTGCTTTTATAACTTCAGATAATTTTAAAACTAGTACATCTATTTTAGCTATAGCTTCTGTATTCGTATTATTCCCTAAAGACCATAACAAATTAGCACTGTTCCATGCTTGTTGTCTTGCTTTTCGCATGCTGAAATCTATAATCTTCTCATCCGTATTTTTACCAATAATATCTAACAAAAACATAAGACGAGATACTTTGCTTAATCGGTCTTGCATTTCATTAACAATATTGAAAAGAATATCATTTACGGTGTTAAAGTCTTTTTCAATATCTATTAAATTTTCGCCTTGCATGGTTGCGCTAGTAGAAATGCTTAAATCTAAATTAATATGTGCATTCATGCCTAAGAGAATGTGCTGTAATATAGTAAGGCCTTCGCTTTTGGTATGAAACGCAAATTCCCAACATTTGCTTATTGGTTTATTATGGATGTAATTGTTATAGGGGTTTATTATGGATGTAATTGTTATAGGCATCTAAATAAAGGTTAGCAAAAGCAACGTCTAGTTTTTCTAGGCGTGTATTATCTTCAAAGTTTTGCAGTTGTATTTCTTTTAAAATTTCGGCAGTAGTTCTTCTGTAAATAAAGGCGAATAAGCCAATTCTATCATTATTAGCTATCGATTGCTCTATGATGATATCTAATTGATCTAGAACTTCTGGAATGGTGGTAGGACGCTGCATAGAATGGATTATTATGCAATTAAGATAATCAATTACCAATAATTAGTATTCCTTTTTATCTGTAGATTTTTCTATAGAGCTTGCATGGTCCTTAATTATATACCATTTTCCTTCTATTTTTTGAAGTGCATAACTAACATACATTCTATTAAAATATGGTTTTCCATCGCGTTCTGGTTCTTTATATACAATCTCTGTAATAGCGATACCAAAGGATTCTCCAATTTTGGTGTTTAATATTTTGGTTTCAAAAGTCCAAGGTGCTTGAACTGCAAACCAATCTTCATGGTATTTCATAAAGGCATCTACCGTATTTGTGATTTCGGTTTGAGGTAAAATAAGTTGCATGTTTCCTTCAGGAGAAAGTGTGCTTTTTAAGGCATTTAAGTCTTTATTGGATACCGCGTCTAAATGCTTTTGCATGGTTTCTACAAAAAACATTTCATTTTGTACTTCGTAATTTATAAGCGGATTTTTATGCTCTTTTTGAACACAAGAAAGAAAAAGTGAAAATATGAAAAGGGTAATATAGAATACCTTATTCTGGATGTATCTCATGGGTTACTTTTTTAATTATTGTTTCTAAATCCGATTCGTAGTCAAACCACAAGGTGTTTTCATTTCTTTTAAACCAGGTAAGTTGTCGTTTTGCAAATCTGCGAGAATTCTTTTTTATTTCGCTAATGGCGAATTCTAAAGTCCACGCTTCACTAAAATAATTAAAAATCTCTTTATAACCTACAGTATTTAAGGCGTTTAATTTTTGATAAGGCGTTAGCTCTTTTACCTCTTCTAATAAACCTTCTTCTAGCATGATGTCTACACGTTTATTTATACGGTTATAAATAATCTCACGATCTGCAGTTAAGCCTAAAGTAATGGTTTTAAAAGGTCTGTTATTTTTATCTTTATTTAAAAAAGAGGCATATGGTTTACCAGTACCAATACAAACCTCTAGAGCGCGAATAACACGTTGCGGATTCTTTAAAGCGATGGTATTATAGGTTTCTAGGTCTAAGTCCTTTAATTGTTCCTGAAGCGATTCTAAGCCTTCTTTTTCTAATTGCGCATTTAGTTTTTCTCGGATGCTTTTATCTACCTCTGGAAAATGATCTAAACCTTTGGTAACTGCGTCTACATATAAACCAGATCCACCAACCATAATCACCACATCATGATTTGTAAATAATGCTTCTAGTTTTTGTATCGCATCTTTTTCAAAAGCACCAACGCTATATGCGTCTTGAATAGATTTATGATGAATAAAATGATGGGGTGCTGCTGCTAATTCTAATGGAGTAGGTGCTGCAGTACCAATTTGCATTTCTTTAAAAAACTGTCTCGAGTCTGCCGAAATAATTTCGGTATTAAAATGTTTTGCGAGTTTAATGCTGAGGTTTGTTTTACCGATAGCAGTTGGACCTACAATAGAAATTAATGTTTTATGTGAAGTTGTTGGTTTGATAATTTGCTTATTTGCTGGTAAAGATACTTGTTATTAGTAATAAACAAAAGCGTTAAGGATGGAAGTGGCATCCTTTTTTGTTTATCAGAATATTACTGTACTTAAAATAGATTTAAAGGATAGCACAAAGCTTGTCTTAATGCTGCTTTAAAACAAAAAAGATATAACGGAAAGCCTGGTGCTACGAAGCCTTTGCGTAGTAGTAAACGCCCAGAAATTAGATATGTAAATTATGTCCGCAATTATAACAATACTCTGCCTTGTCTTTGTGTTTATCAGCTAAACAGTTTGCGCATATCTGCGAATTGACATCTACTTTTGAAGGATGTGTAGGCAATGGCGAAGCGGTATTAGGGTTTTTTAAAGGCTTGTCATCTTGCTTCGAATATTCTGCAGATACAATTCCTGTTGGTACCGCAATAATACCATAACCCATAATCATAATTAAGGAAGCAATTATTTGTCCTAACGGCGTTTGTGGTGTGATGTCTCCAAAACCAACGGTAGTAAGGGTTACAATACACCAATATACACTTTTAGGAATGTTGTCGAACCCATGTTCTTTTCCTTCAATTAAGTACATTACGGTTCCTAGAATTATTGTGATAATAATTACAGCAAGCATAAAAACCGAAATTTTTGCTCTACTGGCTTTTAATGCTGCAACCAAATGGTTAGATGCAGATAGAAAACGTACCAGTTTTAAAATTCTAAAAACACGTAATAATCGAATTGCTCTAAAGGCAACAAGTGCGTGTGTACCAACAAATATTAAGGATAGGTATTTTGGAATGGTGGACAGTAAATCGATAACCCCATAAAAACTAGTTACATATTTAATGGGTTGTTTTACCGAAACGATTCTTAGTATGTATTCTATGGAGAATAGGACAGTAATAATCCACTCTGAAATATTAAAAAACGTGTGATATTTTTCGTCTAGCGATTCTATGCTTTCTAGCATAACCAGAAGTATACTTGCTAGTATAGCAATAAGCAGTATAATATCGAATAGTTTTCCTTCGGGAGTATCTGCTTCATAAATAATTTCATGAACTTTTGCTCTCCAGGAACTATGTGGTTTTTTTTCAGGCATGTATCAAATGTACTAAAAAAGATTTATTACTTTCTTTTTAAAACAATTGTACTATTGTTTTGTATGTTCACAACAGTACTCATTATTTCTTTTAAATACGGATAAAACTCTTTAACGTATATTGCTCTATTAAAGTTAAGTTTAAAATACATTATAATTTCATTGTCTTTAACCGTAGTTTTAAAAACTAAAAGGCCTGCGTTTTCTGGTAATTTAACCGAAACATCTTTGGGCGTTTCTGCAATTTCGAAGGCGTCATCTATTGCTATTTTGTATGAGTATATAAAAGCATCTTTATAGCCAAAGTCTATGGGATACGATCTTTCTTGAAGTTTAAAAGGGTTTTCTTCAAAGAATTTAAAGAGGAAAGGATCTAGGTAAATGTTCTCCCCAATTTTATCTACTTCATAATTTATTTTAAAATTTTCTTTAAATTCTAAGCTGTTTGGTTCTGCTGTTTCGGCTTGATATTCGGAAATAGTAAAATTTTTATATTTTTCTATTAATTTGTTTTGATGTTGGTTAGCATTTTTAAAGAAAGATTTTTTTTCTGATAATGCATGATGGCCGGATGTTATATGGTTAACATCTCCTGTAATATTTAGCGCTTCATCTAAACTAATATTTACTCTGTATCTTGAATTAGATCTATATGCATCCTCAATATCTATCCATTTACTTCCATTTTTAAAATCTAAAAGTCTTCCATATTGATTTAAACATCTAAAAGGTAATTGACCAAAGTTTAAAAAGCTGTCGGTTGCATCTAAAAAATAGATTTTGTTGTTAATAGTAGCTTGTACAATTAAATAATTAAAATCGGAGATTACAGGAAAAACGGTTGTTGGTAATCCGTTTCTTCTAGTAGATAATAAAATGGGTTTTACTTGAATATTGTTTTGTTCTAGTAAATTATGAAGTAAGATATTAATCTCTGACGCACTACCAGATTTTACTTTTATTGCGTTTTTTATAGAAGTGTCACCAAAAAGATCATACTCTTGATTCCAGGTATACTTGTTTTTAACAGTTTCAAAAATAGCTTTTGCTTTTTTTAATGTGTCTGTCTGACTAAGAATAGATGCTTCTAAAATATCATTGGAAGGAACATTTTTATTAAGTTGCTTACCAATATTAGGATCTGATTTTATTTCTTTATCTGTAGTTTTCCAGTTTTTAGTAATATTGTCTATGCCTCCTTCAAAATCTCTGTATATTTTTAATTCATATTCAATTCTAGCAAGGTAATTATCCCTTGTTGTCATGTATTTTTCATCAATAAAAGCAGGGATATCTTTCATTACATATACATAATTTGAACAATTAGCACTTCCTCCATTTCCGGCTTTTAAACAATATTTTACAATCTCAGAAGTATTGGTCGTCAGTTTTTTTCCGCCTACAAGTTTTATGTTGTACTCGTAATTACCAGGAATACTTGCATGATATTCGCTATGTAATTTTGGTATCTCACTTTGAAAATTCCAACCTTTATATTTATATATGAAAGGAGATTCTAAAGTGTAAGAATACGTTAAAACAGATCCTTCCTTTATATTTGGAAAGGTGAACTTTATTATGGTATAATTATCATTGTATTTTTCTTCAAAAATGTCACTTTCTTTTAATTGAGTTTTAACAACCTTGTTATCAATCAAATTAGTTGTAGTAGCATTTATATTATTTATTTTAACCTTTTTATCATCACTATTGTACAAATAAATCGAGATGTTTGCATGGTCAAACCCTTTTCTGTTAAAAATTTTTAATTTTTGTTTAAACTCGGTATTTAGCTTAAAACTATGTTTGTCTACATAGCTATTTCCCAGTTCGTAAATAACTAATGCATTAGCTGTAGAATCTTTTTCAAATGTATTGGTTTCAAGGTCGCTTCTGCTTATAGCATAGTCATTTGATTGAAATTTTTGGGATTGTGCAAAAGTACTAACGGTAATAATAAAGAATAATAGCAGGTATGTACTTTTCATTTTAATCTAAAGTTAAAATTTTCACTCTTTTATTTCTCCTTAAATAGCTTTTAATAATATGCTGTGTGTCTTTATTATTTTCCATTGGCGTAATTATGGACTCTAGGACATTTATATTATTTATTTGATAGTTTAAATTGTAAAACCCGATACCTTTAAAAACACCATTTTGTATAAGTATTGCAGCACGTTCATCTACTTCACGACCTCTATCTACTATTACAATGTTCTCGTTAGTAAAAGCATTTTTATCTATAAGCTCTTGCACACGTTTGTTATATGTTTCTGGGTTTTCTTCTTGTACACAAGCACCTTCGCAGGTTTTTACGCTATAATTAAAACAGCTTGTTTTTGTTTCGTATAAGCCGGTAAGTTTCTGACAAAGATTGTACTCTTCCACGCGACTAAACATAAAACTTTTTGCACTTTGTCTATTGTTAAAAGTGGTTATTGGTTTTTTTCTACCATCGACTTTATCAATCTTTAGGTTGATGTAGCCTTTTTCATCTTCAAAGCTATAAAGTGCGTGTGTGAAAACCGTTTTTCTTAGTGCTTTGTTATAAATGGGCTTGTTTTGTTTTATGGCTTCGCTTTCTTTTAATAAAGCAACTAACTCGCTACCACAAGCTTCATAAGTTACTGTTGCAACTTGTAGTTGTATTTTTTTAGATTTATGCGAAGTACCCGTAAAATGCTGATTAACCCGTTTTCTAATATTCTTACTTTTACCAATGTAAATAATTTCGCCATCTTCTTTATGCATAAAATAAACGCCAGTTGTAGATGGTAAAATTTCAATAATATTTAAAAGTCTAGATTCTACTTGGTTTTTAGGTTCTTGTCGAATAGATTCTTGAATAATGTTTTTCTTCAAGTCTTTATCCAATAACATTTTAAATAGCTTCACAGTTGCAAAAGCATCTCCCGAAGCCCTGTGTCTGTCGGCAATAGGAATTCCTAAAGCTCTGGTTAGTTTTCCCAAGCTGTAAGAAGGTTGATCTGGAATAAGGTCTTTAGAAAGCTCTACCGTACAAAGTGTTTTTCGTTTAAATTCGAAACCTAAACGTCTAAATTCTGTACGTAAAATTCGGTAATCAAATTTAGCGTTATGTGCAACAAGAATAGTGCCTTCGGTAATTTCTACAATACGTTTTGCTACCTCGTAAAACTTAGGAGCATTACGTAACATATTACTGTTAATACCTGTTAGGTTGACTACAAATGGTTGTATTTCGCGCTCTGGATTTACTAAACTTATAAATTGATCTACCACTTCATGACCATCATATTTGTAAATGGCTATTTCTGTAATACCTTCTTCATTATACTTTCCACCAGTGGTTTCTATGTCTACTATTGTGTAAATAAGTGTATTTTTTTATTTGTTTTTCATTTATTCGATGTGTTAAAAACGAAAAACTAATTATTATAATTTCTGTCTCCAAAGATACTACTTCCAACACGAACCATCGTGCTTCCACAATTTATTGCTAATTTAAAATCGCCACTCATTCCCATAGAAATAGTAGTAAGTTTATGGTTTACTTTTTTTAAGTCTTCGAATATGGATTTTAATAGTTGAAATTCGCTTCGGATTTGTTCTTGGTCTTCGGTAAATGTAGCCATTCCCATAACGCCAATAACAGTAATGTTTTTTAATTCTGAAAATTCTGAAGATTGTAATATCTCGGAAGCTTCTGCTGCAGTCATTCCAAATTTAGAGTCTTCAGAAGCTATTTTTATTTGTAATAAACAGTCAATGTTTCTATCGTGTTTTGCTGCTTGTTTGTTTATTTCTTTTAGCGTTTTAAAGTTCTCTACACCATGAATTAAACGTACAAAATGCGCCATGTATTTAACCTTATTGCGTTGTACATGACCAATCATGTGCCAAGCAATGTCTTTTGGCATTTCGTCAAACTTATCTACCATATCCTGAATCTTGTTTTCGCCAAAAATGCGTTGACCGGCTTCATAGGCTTGCATAATGTCGCTTACAGGTTTGGTTTTAGAAACCGCAACAAGGGTTACGTTTTCTGGGACTTGTGATTGTATGTCTTGTAAATTTTTTGTGATGCTCATACTTATTTCCTGCGTTGACAGGAGTCTTATTAATGTTATTGACTTGTTTTATTAGTTCATGAGATTCCTCGACTGCGCTCGGAATGACAACTAGTGTCTTCTTACTTTTTATCTTTTGCTATAAAACTTAAAACTCATAAATAGTAACGCCACTTCTCAGTTTCGGTTCTATGTAGGTGCTTTTTGGAGGCATTTTTAAACCATCGTCTGCAATTTGTTTCATCTCTTTTATAGTAACAGGAACCATACCAAAACCAACGGCAAATTCGCCAGTATCAATGCTGCTTTTTAAATTGATGATATCTGTTTTTCCGTTTAGATACTTGATACGACTATCATTTCTTAAATCGTCGATACCTAAAATGGGCTGTAAAACTGTTTTATACAATAATTGCGCATCTAATGCATCTAACGAATTATTAAAATTGTAATTCGTTTTTCTTAAATATAACGAATAAAATTCGCCATCCAAATACATACTAAAATGATGTTTTTTACTTGGCTTGTATGGTATTATTCCTCTGTTTTCTATTCTAAAAGCAGTATCTAATTTTATTAAAAAGGCTTCTTTGCTTAAACCGTTTAAATCTTTAACCAATCTGTTGAACTCATGAATACGCAATTCAGATTCCGGAATTAAAAAGCTCATAAAAAAATTATAAGGTTCCGTGCCGTTATGCTTTGTATTACTTTCTTTTAAATCTTTACTTAATAAATACGAAGAAGAACAACGATGATGTCCATCTGCAATATAGATGGTTTCCATTTTTTGAAATTCTGTGGAAATGGTTTTAACTATTTTTGGATCTTCAATTTTCCAAAGATAATGTGTGTCTCTAAAGGTTGTGGTGAATTCATATTCTGCACGTTCCTTTTCTTTTTCTTTCAAAATAGAAGCAATAATTTTATTATCCGGATAGGTGAGTAATACTGGTTCTGCGTTAAAGCCAACGGTTTTTAAATAATCTTTAAAAATAGTCTCGCGAAACTCTAAAGTGTCTTCGTGTTTTTTTATAATGTCATTTTCGTAATCTTCAGCACTTGCAGCAGCTATAATACCATGAAAAACTTGATGTTCCCGATCTACAATTTTATAAATATAAAAGGATGGTTTTTTGTCTTGTACAAAAATATTGTCTTCTTTAAATTCGGAATAGCGATTTTTTACTAAGGTATAACGTTCTTCTCCCGTAATTTCATGCGCATACTTGTAGCCAGGATTTACAATATGTAAAAATGAAAACGGATTGTAATCTAATCGTGCCTCACGTTCTGCTTGTGTGTAGGTTTGGTACGAGCGTGATGCGACTAAACTTACTTTGTCACGAGTTGGACGAACGGCTTTAAAGGGGATTATTTTTGGCATAAATTTTAGTTTTCAGTCACAGTTTTCAGTCTCAGTAGCAGGACTGAGTGTGACTGTGACTACGACTGAAAGCTGCGACTGTTTTATTACTTAAGAAACTGCTTCGCAACATGCTCCGCTTTTCTACTCTCCGAGTAATCATAAAAACCTTCTCCAGATTTCACACCTAGTTTTCCAGCTCTTACCATATTTACTAATAAGGGACAAGGTGCGTATTTTGGGTTTTTAAATCCGTCATACATCACATTTAAAATAGAAAGACAAATATCTAGTCCAATAAAATCTGCTAATTGTAATGGTCCCATTGGATGCGCCATACCAAGTTTCATAACAGTATCAATTTCTTCTACTCCGGCAACACCATTGTATAGTGTTTCAATAGCCTCGTTAAGCATTGGCATTAAAATACGGTTTGCTACAAAACCAGGATAATCGTTTACTTCTGTTGGTGTCTTTCCTAGTTTTTTAGAAAGTTCCATGATAGTATTAGTCACTTCGTCACTGGTATTATAACCTCTTATAATCTCTACCAATTTCATAATTGGCACCGGATTCATAAAGTGCATACCAATTACTTTATCCGGACGATTAGTAACTGCAGCTATTTGTGTAATAGAAATAGAAGAAGTATTAGATGCTAAGATGGTATCTGCAGTACAAGCTTCGTCTAACTGTTTAAAAATATTAAGCTTTAAATCTACATTTTCTGTAGCTGCTTCTACAACAAGACTTGCGTTTTTAACACCTTCAGGAATACTAGTAAAAGTGGTGATGTTTCCTAAAGTTTCTGCCTTATCTTCTTCTGTAATTCTTTCTTTAGCAACCATTCTGTCTAAATTCTTAGCAATGGTATTTAAGCCTCTTTCTAGAGATGCTTCACTAATATCTATAAGTTGTACGTTAAATCCAGATTGTGCAAAAGTATGTGCAATACCATTTCCCATGGTTCCAGCTCCAATTACTGCTATGTTTTTCATAAAAAATAATTTTATTTTTTATTTCCGCGAAAGCGAAAATCTGTTAGTTTAATATTCCCATAAGGCTGCCAACTGACAGGAAGGAATGGGAAGCTGTTTATCATTAATTTCAAACTCCTCTTTCTTTTGATTTCTTTTAAAAGTGAAATCAAAATTCATTCTCCTCTTTAACTAAAGAGGAGAGCAAGTTTCAAGTTTGTTTTTCTAAAACTGATCGATAATCATGGTTGCAACACGTAATGCTTCGGTGCCATCATGTAAGGTTACAATTGGTTTTGTGTTGTTGTTTATAGCATCTGCAAAAGATTCTAATTCGTCAAGAATAGCATTGTTTCCTGCTACATCGGGATTATCGAAATAGATTTGTTTTTTAATACCTTCGGCATTTTGTAAAATCATATCGAAATCTCCTGGTTCTTTCGGAGCATCTTTCATTTTGACCACTTCACATTTCTTTTCTAAGAAGTCTACAGAAACATAAGCATCTCGTTGAAAGAAACGTGTTTTACGCATGTTTTTTAAAGAAATTCTACTTGCCGTTAAGTTAGCAACGCAACCATTTACAAACTCTATTCTTGCGTTTGCAATATCTGGAGTATCACTAATTACAGATACGCCACTTGCGCTAACGTGTTTTACTTTAGACTTTACAACACTTAAAATAATATCAATATCGTGAATCATTAAATCTAAAACCACAGGAACATCGGTACCACGAGGATTAAATTCTGCCAATCGATGTGTTTCAATAAACATGGGTTTATCTAGCATGTCTTTCACCGCTGTAAAAGCAGGATTAAATCGTTCTACATGGCCAACTTGTCCTTTTACACCATATTCGGCAACTAAAGTCCTAAGTGTTTCGGCTTCTTCTACCGTATTGGTTATTGGTTTTTCAATAAATATATGTTTGCCTTTAGCAATAGCTTGTCTAGCACAATCATAATGTGAAAGGGTAGGAGTTACAATATCTACAACGTCTACAGCTTCAATAAGTTTTTCAATAGAATTGAAATAAGTGTACCCAAACTCGGCAGCTACTTTTTTTGCGTTTTCTTCGTTGGCATCATAGAAACCTACAAGTTCATATTTGTCAGATTGTTGCAGTAATCTTAAATGAATTTTCCCAAGGTGACCAGCACCAAGAACTCCAGCTTTTAGCATTCTTTTACGTTTTTAACAAAAATAAGATATTTAATTTTTTAATTGTTAATTCTTAACATTCTTTTTAAAGGATTTCATTTTAAGAAAGCCTTAACTACCTTTTAACGAGAATTTGTGATTTGTGCGAAATCTATTGTTAAAACCTTGTACGTAAATATAGTGTACGACTTATAAGAGCACACATTGTTTCACTTAAAACATATAAAATCATGAAAAAATTAATCATAACATTAGGCGCAGTATTTTTTATAGCAACGACTATTTCTGCAAACAACGGAACACAAACGTTACAAGATAAAGACTTGAAAACAAAACTCGATAGATTTAGTAATAACTATAAAAAAGACATGTATTTGTGGGAAGTAGAAAGTAATTATGGAAAAGCAACTGGGTATTCGGTATCCCTTGAAAAAGCCAAAGAAATGATCGCTTTAGTTGGTAAAGAAGACGTTACAACGTACAAGATAATTGTATCCAATTAAAGTCATTTTTAATAAAAGGCAAAGCATCAAGTTGTTATAATTTGATGCTTTTTTTTGTCTTTTTATTCACCGTCTTTAAAATGTTTGTTTAATTTTAGCATTCTAAACTAACCCATTTTTTGAAAGACACATTTAAACACCAAGGATTAAGGCAAAAGCTAGTAGATGTTCTAGTTGCCAAAGGAATACAAGACAAACAAGTGCTAGCTGCTATTAGAAAAATACCACGACATTTGTTTATGGATTCTAGCTTTTTAGATCATGCATATCAAGATAAAGCATTTCCTATTGGAGCAGATCAAACTATTTCACAACCGTATACCGTAGCTTTTCAGTCGGAATTATTACAAATAAAACCTACCGATAAAGTTTTAGAAATTGGTACAGGAAGTGGTTATCAAACGGCCGTTTTGTGCGAATTGGGTGCCAAAGTGTATAGTATAGAAAGACAGCAAGAGCTTTTTAAAAAAACCTCTAAGTTTTTACCAAAATTGGGCTACCGACCAAAAAAACTAATTTTTGGAGATGGTTATAAAGGTTTAAAAGAAGAAGCGCCTTTTGCGAGTATTATTGTAACTGCAGGAGCTCCTTTTGTACCAAAACCTTTGTTAAGACAATTAGCTGTTGGCGGACGATTAGTAATTCCTGTAGGTGATGATGTACAAACCATGACTTTGTTTATAAGAAAAGGAGAAAAGGAATTTGAGAAATACGAATTTGGTGAGTTTCGTTTTGTGCCTTTATTAGAAGATAAGAATTAGTATTTCTATAATTTGGAAAACGAAACTATAGGAATACAATATAAATTTCCAAATAAGCTTCAGAAATTTATTTTTAAAGTGTAAAGGAAATAATTCAGAAGAAAAGTTTTAATAATTAAAAAGTAGTTAATTATTAAAGCTTTTTTTTATTCTGGCTAAGTCGCGTTTGTTATCATTGTCTTTCATGGTTTCTCGCTTATCATAAAGCTTTTTACCTTTTGCTAAAGCAACAACTAGCTTGGCTAAGCCTCTTTCATTTAAAAATAAACGTAACGGAACAATCGTTAAACCTTTAGTGTTTACTTCTTTTTCTAATTTTTTAAGTTCTCGCTTGTTTAATAAAAGCTTGCGTTCTGCTTTGGGAGCATGATTGTAGTAATTACCATAAACATATTCTTGTATGGTCATGTTAATTACAAATAGCTCTCCTTTATCATTAAACTCGCAAAAACTTTCTGCAATAGAAGCTTTACTATCTCTAATAGATTTTATTTCGGTTCCCGTTAAAACAATTCCAGCAGTGTACTTATCGAGTATCTCGTATTCGAATCTTGCTTTTTTGTTTTTTATGTTTACAGTGTTTTGCATGTTCGCCAAAATTACATAATTTAATTAAGTACTAAAATGTTATTAATTGATTAATTTTCCGACAACCTAAAGAAACTTATATTTCATGCAAAATTTAAAATACCTAATTGTAGTTTGTATCCTATTTATAGCTTGTAAAACCGAAAAAGTAGAAACTGCAAATTCTATTATTGATAAAGCCATTGAAGTAGCTGGAGGAGAAAAATTTGTAGATGCAGAAATAGTCTTTGATTTTAGAGATAAACAGTATACTGCTATTCGTAAAAATGAAATATATCAATACGAACGTGAGTTTAAAGATGCTACGCAGGTAATTCGTGACGTATTAAATAATGAAGGATTTAAAAGATTTATCAATAATGAAGAGGTTGTAGTTGCAGATACAATGTCAGTAAAATACGCAGCATCGGTAAATTCGGTACATTATTTTGCTTTATTACCTTACGGATTAAATGATGCTGCAGTAATTAAAGAAGATTTAGGGAGCGTTTCTATTAAAGGAAAAAACTACCATAAAATTAAAGTGACTTTTCAGCAAGAAGGTGGCGGAGAAGATTTTGAAGATGTCTTTTTATATTGGGTAAATACCGAAACGTATACCGTAGATTATTTAGCTTATTCCTATCAAGAAGCGTCTGGTGTTGGTATTCGTTTCCGCGAAGCGTATAATGTGCGAACTATAAACGGATTGCGTTTTGTGGATTATAACAATCTAAAGCCCAAAGACGAAAGCCTTAATCTTTTGGATACAGACAAGGCTTTTGAAGCTGGTAATTTAAAGCTACTTTCAAAAATTGAGCTTAAAAATATTACCGTAAAATAAATACTTAGGCTAGTTCTAAAGCTATTTCAATCATACCTTTAAAAGTAGTTTCTCTTTCTTTACTAGTGGTTGTTTCACCAGTTACTAGAGAATCTGAAATAGTAAGTATAGTAAGTGCTTTTGCGTTATGTTTAGCAGCAATGGTGTATAATCCTGCAGTTTCCATTTCTACACAAAGTACACCAAATTTGCTCCATTTTTTATAGGATTCAAAATCGTCTGCATAAAATTCATCACTAGTAAAAACATTTCCTGCTTTAATAGAAATATTTTTGTTTTTTGCGGCTTCTACTGCTTTTTGAAAAAGTTCAAAATCTGCGGTAGGCGCATAATCTGCACCTCCAAATCGAAGCTCATTAACTCCAGAATTAGAAGAAGCAGCCATGGCTAAAACCACATCTCTTATTTTAATATGTTTTTGGTATGAACCAGAACTTCCAACACGAATCAGGTTTTTAACACCAAACTGCGTAATAAGTTCATGTGCATAAATAGAAATACTTGGTACTCCCATTCCTGTTCCCATTACCGAAACACGTTTTCCTTGGTACGTTCCTGTATAGCCTAGCATTCCTCTTACTTCGTTAAAGCAAACAGGGTTTTCAAAAAAAGTTTCGGCAATCCATTTTGCACGTAAAGGATCTCCTGGTAATAAAATAGTTTCTGCGATATCGCCTTTGTTGGCTCCAATATGTATGCTCATCTAAATAAGTTGTAAAGTTAAAAGTATCTAAAGTACTTTAAGTTAATAATCTTTTTCTTCGGAAGTTGTTCCGGTTACAATTGCAATCCCGTTAGAGGTTCCTATTCTATCTACTCCAAGATGAATATATTCTAAAGCGGTTTTTGTATCTCTAATTCCTCCGGAAGCTTTTATTTTTGTTTTGCCATTTTCAATAACAGATTGCATTAGTTTAACATGATTAATTGTTGCGCCTCCAGTTCCAAATCCGGTAGAGGTTTTTATAAAATCAGCTCCAGCGTGAATGGCTAATGCACTTGCTTTTAAGATTTCAGAATCTTCCAAATAGCAAGTTTCTAATATTACTTTTAAAGTATGATCTGGCATCGCTTTTTTTACGGCTTCTATATCTTTAGAAACGGCATCAAAATCATTACTTTTTAAAAATCCAATATTTAAAACCATATCAATTTCATCTGCTCCATCTTTTAAAGCTTGTTTGGTTTCTGCTACTTTTGCAGCCGTACTCATGGCGCCCAAAGGGAAACCTATAACACTGCAAACTTTTACATCCGAGTTTTTTAGTGCTTCTTTCACTAAAGGAACATAACAAGAATTAACACAAACCGAAAAGAAATCGTGTTCTAAGGCTTCTTTACAAACTTGCATAATGTCTTCTTTTGTTGCTGTCGCTTTTAAAAGCGTATGATCTATATATTTGTTTAATTTCATTTTAGTAAGAATTTACTATAAAATTACTTCATTTTTTTTGAAAAATGAAGCGAGTTTAGAAGTAATATTGTTTTGTCAAAAAGAAAAAAAAAGAAAACTTCAGCCTATGACTTTTGTCATCTTTTAAGGTTTATTTCACTGTTAATTTTGTTTAAAATTTAAACCCAATTAATTATGAAAAAAATATTTATTACAGCTTTAATAGCATGTTTCGCTTTTATTTCAACCAACGCACAAGAGAATACTTCTATAGAAGATACCGGTTTTACAAAATTTCAACTTCGAGTGAGAGCTTTGGCTGTAGTGGCTAACGAATCTGCTACTATAGATGCCATTGGAGGAGATGTTAAAATAAAAAATGATTATGTTCCAGAATTAGATTTAACGTATTTCTTTACAAAAAATATTGCAGCAGAATTAATTTTAGCAACAACGCAACATGATGTGAAAGCAATATCTACAGCTGCTGGGGATATTCCTTTAGGTGATGTTAGATTATTACCTCCAACTTTAACGGTACAGTATCACTTTAATGGCGATATAGTACACCCTTATGTGGGAGCAGGTGTTAACTATACTTTGTTTTATGATGAAAATTCAGGACCTGTGGCAGATAAAGTAGAGTATGATAACGCTTTTGGTTTTGCTTTTCAATTAGGATTTGATTTTGATATTACCGACAAATGGTTCATTAATTTAGATGCGAAATACTTATTATTAAACACAGATGTAACAGTAAATGCTACTACAGCATTAGGAGCTACAGTTGGAGCAGATGTTGATATTAACCCTTTTATTGCAGGTGTTGGTATTGGTTATAGACTATTTTAATACTAATGATTTATTATAAAAGGTCGCTATATGCGGCCTTTTTTTTGTTAAAAATTAAATATATGAAAGGACTTGTATATATTTAAGCCTAAATGATAGTATATAATTATGCAAGATATAAATGCCGTTAAAGAATACGATTTAATTTGTGTTGGAGGAGGAATCATGAGTGCAACATTAGCACTTATTTCTAAGATTTTAAAACCAGACTTAAAAGTTTTAATTGTAGAACGATTAGATGCCGTTGCTCAAGAAAGTTCTGCAGCATGGAATAATGCAGGAACAGGACATTCGGCACTTTGTGAGTTGAATTATTGTCCCGAAAATGAAGATGGTTCTGTCGCTATTGAAAAAGCGATAAAAATCTGCGAACAGTTTGAGTTTTCTAAACAATTTTGGAGTTATCTAGTAGAAGAAGGTTTGCTTGAAAACCCGGAGGAGTTTATTTCTCCTGTACCACATCATAGTTGGGTTTTAGGAAAAGAAAATGCCGATTATTTAGAGCAACGTTTTCATAGTATGAAAGATCATTTTATGTTTAATACCATTCAGTTTACTCGGAATAGTAATAAAATGAGAGAATGGTTTCCGTTAATCATGCATAATAGAAATGAAGAGGAAATCATGGCTGCTTCTCGAATTGATAGAGGAACAGAAGTGAATTACGGAGCGCTTACAAAAGCCCTTTTTAAAATTCTAGAAACGAAATATAATACACCTGTACATTGCAATATGGAAGTGCAAGATGTCGATCCTAGTGCAGATATTGATTGGACTGTTGAAATAGAAAATCTTGAAACTAATGAAAAACATCATCTAGAATCGAAGCATGTTTTTATTGGAGCAGGAGGAGGAAGCTTACTGTTGTTACAAAAAGTGGAAATTGATGAAAAAGAAGGTTATGGCGGTTTTCCAATAAGTGGCGAATGGTTGGTTTGTAAAAATGAAGAGATTATAAAACAGCATAATGCAAAAGTATATAGTAAAGCGGGAATTGGTGATCCACCAATGTCTACACCGCATTTAGATACAAGATATATTGACGGTAAAAGGGAATTACTTTTTGGTCCTTTTGCTGGTTTTAGTCCAAAATTTTTAAAAGAAGGTTCTAATCTTGATTTGTTTAAATCGGTACAACTGGATAATATTTCGCCTTTATTGGGCGCATTCTGGCATAATTTACCTTTGACGAAGTATTTAATAGAACAAGTAACTTCTTCACATGAAGATAGAATGGATGCTTTACGGAAGTTTGTAAAAGATGCTAAAAGTGAAGATTGGGAAATTCTAGTTGCAGGACAACGTGTTCAAATCATTAAAAAAGATGCATTTGAAGGAGGTGTTTTACAATTTGGTACAGAAGTAGTAAGTAGTAAAGACGGAAGCATTACTTGTTTGTTAGGTGCTTCACCTGGAGCGTCTACAGCAACTTCAGTAATGTTAGAGGTTTTAGAAAAAGCATTCCCAGAAATATTGAATTCTTCCGAAGGGAAAAAATTAATAGGAAAAATAGTTCCTATGTGGAAGAAAGAGGTGGATGCGAAAACTTTTCAGCAACAGTTAGAAAAGTCTAAAAAAGCATTGAAGTTATAGATTTATTTAAATGCTTTCTATAATTTTACAAAAATTATTTTTATGAAAATTAAATGTGTTATTCTGTTTTTAGTATCATTAAGATGTTTTGGGCAATGTCCTCCTGAAGGTGTTTTGTCTTTTTCATCTCAAGCAGAAGTAGATGCCTTTTCTAGCAATTACCCAAGTTGTACAGAAGCAAGTTCCTTATCTTTTAATGGTGCAGATATAACAGATTTAAGTCCTTTATCTCAATTAACAACCGTTCAGCATTTAAGTATTTATAATACTAGTTTAACGAATTTAAATGGATTAGAAAATATAACAATAACCTATATCGATTTTGCCCCATGGATTTATATTTCAAATAATCCCTTTTTAACTAGTATTTCGACATTATCTAATTCTTCTGAATTTTTTGTTGATAATATTGAGATAAGTAATAACCCAGTTTTAAATTCATTAGAAGGTTTAGAATCGTTAACAGAATCAACAGAATTTTTTATATTTAATAATGATAGTCTTATAAATTTAAATGGATTAAACCTTACGGTTGGCTTTGGTACTTTAATTATAAGATACAATGATGGTCTAATAAATTTAGAAGGATTAGAAGAAAATACTTTTTCACAAGTTAACATTGAGAGTAATAATATGCTAACTAGCATAGAAGGATTTAATTCTATTAGTTATTTAGAAAATTTAACAATTATTGATAACCCAAATTTATCCATATGTAATATAGAAAGTATTTGTTCTTTTTTTCATAATGATTGGGATTCTAATGACCCTTATAGTGCAATGGTTGAGAATAACGCAGAAAACTGTAATAGTATTAATGAAATTTTACTTTCTTGTTCGGCAATTCCTTATAATGACAATTGTGAAAATGCCATACCAATTAATATTAATGAGCCAATTGAAGCTTATAATGATTTTGCAACAGAATCTACAAACATACCAAGTTGTAATAACACGGATAGATTAGATGTTTGGTTTCATTTTAATTTAACTATACCAACTGATATAGATATTCTTATAGATAATGGTTATAATATGCAATTATGGGAAGGTAATTGTGCTAATTTAAATCAGGTTCCAAATACTTGTTCGTTAAATGGATTACAGGATATTAGTATTAATGCAGATACAGGATATTATTTGCAAGTTTGGAGTGAAGTTACAGGAAGAAGGTTAAGCAATTTATTTAATGTAACGCTTCAGGAATCTTCTTTATCCGTTAATGATTTTTCAGATATTTATTTTTTAATGTATCCTAATCCGCTCAGGGAGGTTTTAAATTTTAAATCTGATATGAATGTAGATTTTATTGAAGTTTATAATCTTATTGGACAAAATGTGAAATCGATAACACCTAATACTTCTTTAGGACAACTGGATATGTCTGACTTAAATGCAGGTTTATATATTGTTAAAGTAAAAGTTAATAATAATTTAGCTACCTATAAAATTATAAAAGAATAATTAATTGGATATAAAAAAAAACAGCCTAAGTCTTTTAAAAAGACTTAGGCTGTTTTTCAACGAACCAAATTATTTTGTTTCGTATAAAAAAATCACATTTTGTTAGGCTGTTCCATTCTTAACCGAACCACCTCCCCTTTAGTAAAAGAATCGTGATGCTATGCATTTATATTTCCATGAGTTTTAAACCACGTATAAACCCCTGTTTTTTAGTGATTAAAGAGGGGGCGTAAATGCTGTTTTGTTAAATTTAGATATCTTGGTCATGCTAATCAATATATTTAAATTATGAAAAAATTAAAAAACTATTTAATTCCGCTATGCCTAATTCTTAGCGCAACAACTTCATTTGCACAACAAGATGTAGACACAGAAAGCAACCAAAGAGATAATGTAGTTATTGATGATTCCATTATAATAGGAAGTCAATGTGTAGGTCTAGACTGTGTAGATGGTGAAAACTTTGGATTTGATACGGTTAGGTTAAAGGAGAACAACCTAAGGATTCATTTTGATGACACTTCCGCTAGTGCCAGTTTTGCCGCTAATGATTGGAGAATTTCTATTAATGATACCGCTAATGGAGGTCTAAATTATTTTGCAATCGATGATGCTACAGCTGGAACCAATCCCTTTAGAATTTTAGCAGGAGCAGGAAACAATGCATTTTACTTAAATGCTTCTGGGAATTTAGGGCTAGGTACAGCAACACCTGCGGTAGAGTTACATGTTACAGATGGGGATACACCAACACTGCGTTTAGAACAAGATGGAGCAGTGGGATGGACTCCTCAAACTTGGGATGTTGCAGGTAATGAAGCCAACTTTTTTGTTAGAGACGTTACTAATGGTAGTGCTTTACCTTTTAGAATACAACCAGGAGCAGCTACAAGTTCTTTGTATATTGCTGCTACAGGTAATGTGAGTTTGGGAGATAATTCTCCTTCAGAGAAATTAGAAGTAAATGGTAATGCTGCAATTACTGGTAATGCATTTATTGCTGGTCAAGCAGGTATTGCTACGATAACTCCAGATGCCAATGCGTCTTTAGATTTGGCAGCAACCGACAAGGCTTTATTGTTAAATCGTTTAACAACCGCTAGTAGAACCGCTTTAGAAGCAACTGCTGTTGCAGGAATGTTAGTGTATGATACCGATGAAAATAAGACCTATTATTTTGATGGTACTGCTTGGGTAGATCCTTCTAGTGATAATCAAAATTTAGCTTCTGCATCTTTAGCAGATACACTTAACGGTTGCTATTGAAAACGGAACTCGTAGCTGTAGATTTAGCACCAATTTTAACACCTTTACAAACTGCGATTACAGATTTAGAAAATGTTAATACAGCACAACAAGCGCAAATTGATGCTTTAATGTCTCGTTTAGATGTTATTGAAGCTTGTGCTTGTGGTGGGACTTTAAGTATTGAAGATCCTTCTGGTGTTCCTTTAGATGAAAGCAATATTAGATTAAATCAAAATATTCCTAATCCATTTACAGCGAATACAACTATAGAGTATTTTATTCCAATGAAATACAATACTGCTAATATTCAAGTTGTTTCTGCTTTAGGTCAAGTAGTTTATGATATCCCTATTAACCAATTTGGAGAGGGGTTTGTTACATTATCTAAAAATAATATGCAATCCGCTGTTTATTTTTATACCCTTTATGTGGACGGGCAAAAAATAGCATCTAAGCGTTTAGTGGTAGATTAATATGTAGTTTGTAATTATAAAATAGGTTAAAAAAAAAACAGCGCTCGTCTTAAAAAAAGATTCGCGCTGTTTTTCAACTAACTAACCAACTTAATATGAAAACGTACTAATTATGAAGTTATTTTACGTTAACAATACTTTGTGATTTATTCCATATAAAAGTGTTTTTCTATACAGAATATCTCGTTTTATACTTCTTCGGCAACCAAACTGTTTTGGTTTCTAAAAACTAGTTCTCCATCAAAAGCATCTAACAGGATAATACTATCTGTAGTCACTTTTCCTCCTAAAATTTCTTTACTTAAAGCATTTAATACTTCTTTCTGAATTACTCGCTTTACAGGTCTTGCTCCATATTCTGGATTGTATCCTTTATCTGCTAAATAATTTATCGCTTCTTGTGTGGCATCAAATGTAATGCCTTGTTGTGCAATCATTTTAGTGATTCCTTTTAACTGTAAACCTACAATTTGAACAATGTTTTCTTTGCTTAAAGGCGTAAACATAATAGTGTCATCTATTCGGTTTAAAAACTCTGGTCTTACGGTTTGTTTTAGTAAAGCTAATACATCTACTTTTGCTGCTTCAATGGCAGAATCTACATCTTTGGTCGCTTCAAAACGCTCTTGAATTATCTGACTTCCCATGTTGGAGGTCATAATAATTATGGTGTTTTTAAAATCGGCAACACGACCTTTATTATCTGTTAATCTTCCTTCATCTAATACTTGTAATAGAATATTAAAAGTATCTGGATGCGCTTTTTCAATTTCGTCTAAAAGCACTACGGAATATGGTTTTCTTCTAACAGCTTCGGTAAGTTGACCGCCTTCATCATAACCAACATATCCTGGAGGTGCACCAACCAATCTGCTTACGGCATGACGTTCTTGGTATTCACTCATGTCTATTCTAGTCATCGCGCTTTCATCATCAAAAAGATATTCTGCTAACGCTTTTGCTAATTCTGTTTTACCAACTCCGGTAGTACCTAAAAATAAAAAGGTTCCTATTGGTTTTTCCGGATTTTGCAAACCAGCTCTTGAACGACGAACAGCATCACTAACTGCAACAATAGCCTCTTCTTGACCAACCACACGTTTGTGCAATTCATCTTCTAGTTTTAACAGTTTTTCACGATCACTTTGCAGCATTTTAGTAACCGGAATTCCTGTCCATTTTGCTACAACATCTGCAATATCTTCATAGGTGACCTCTTCTTTAATTAAAGAGCTTTCACTTTGATTTTCTTGCAATTCTTTTTGCAATTTTTCCAACTGCTCTTGTGCATCTTTAATTTTTCCGTAACGAATTTCCGCTACCTTACCGTAATCACCTTCTCGTTCTGCACGTTCTGCTTCTAGCTTAAATTCTTCAATATTAGATTTCGCTGTTTGAATATTATCTACAACATCTTTTTCGCTTTTCCATTGCGCGTAAATCTCGTTACGATCTTCTTTTAAATTTGCTAAGTCCGCACGTAATGCTTTTAATTTCGTTTCGTCTTTTTCACGTTTAATCGCTTCAATCTCAATTTCTAATTGCATGATTTTACGATCTAAAACATCTAATTCTTCTGGCTTAGAATTTATTTCCATACGTAATTTAGAAGCAGCTTCATCCATTAAATCAATGGCTTTGTCTGGTAAATAACGATTGGTAATATATCTTTCAGAAAGTTCTACTGCACCTATAATCGCTTCATCTTTAATACGTACTTTATGGTGTGTCTCATACTTTTCTTTTATTCCTCTCAAAATAGAAATAGCACTTTCGGTATCTGGTTCATTAACCATTACTTTTTGAAAACGACGCTCTAAAGCTTTGTCTTTTTCAAAGTATTTTTGGTATTCGTCTAACGTGGTTGCTCCAATAGCGCGAAGCTCACCACGAGCTAATGCAGGTTTTAAAATATTTGCGGCGTCCATTGCGCCTTGACCACCTCCAGCGCCAACAAGCGTGTGGATTTCATCAATAAAAAGAACAATGTTTCCGTCACTTTCTGTAACTTCTTTTATAACAGCTTTTAGTCTTTCTTCAAATTCTCCTTTAAATTTTGCTCCAGCAATTAATGCTCCCATATCTAGAGCAAAAATTTGCTTGTCAATTAAGTTTTCAGGAATATCGCCATCTACAATTCTGTGCGCTAAACCTTCCGCAATTGCTGTTTTACCAGTTCCTGGTTCTCCAACTAAAATGGGATTGTTTTTGGTTCTACGAGATAAAATTTGAAGTATTCTTCGTATTTCTTCATCACGACCAATTACTGGATCTAATTTTCCATCCTTGGCTAATTGGTTGAGGTTTTTTGCGTATTTGTTTAAAGAGTTGTAGGTTTCTTCCTGACTTTGAGAAGTCACTCGGTCTCCTTTTCGTAATTCTTCAATAGCAGCTTGTAAACCTTTTTCAGTAACACTTTGATCTTTTAAAACTTGGGCGATTTTGCTTTTAGATTTAAATATAGCCAGTATTAAATGCTCTATAGAAACATAATCATCGTTGCTTTTTTTAGCAATAATAGATGCTTCGTTTAAGGCTTTGTTAGCTTCTCGAGAAAGCATGATATCTCCACCAGAAACTTTTGAAAAGCTTTCCAACTCCTTATCTAATATTTGTTGGAGCATTGGGACGTTTACATTCAGCTTCTTTAATATAAAAGGTAAAACATTTTCGTCTACTTCAAAAATAGCTTTAAAAATGTGTTCGTTTTCAATTTGTTGATGACCATAACCTTGCGCAATTTGTTGTGCTTGTTGTATGGCTTCTTGTGATTTTATTGTATAATTGTTGAAGTTCATAGTTATGTTGTATTTTATGGTTTATTATAGGATGTTCATCTTATAATTTTTCTTTGATTCTGGTTTGTGTAAGTCAATTATCTTACCAATTTAACCTGTAAGACAAAATGACCGTTTTAGCAAATAATAAGATGACTTTTTGTCTGCTTCTGTAATAACAGTTACTTATAGTAAAGTTTGCGAAAATGTTTCGACATAAAGAATGATTAATATCATTAAATGGATATTAAAGTGTTTAATTTAAAATTAATGCCACTTTTGTGGAAGTGAAAAAATAAATTTCAATGAGTATATTAAAAAAAATATTTGGTGGCTCTAGTGAGCCAAAAGAAGAAAAAGTATTGCCTTGGATTCCTTTGAATGACATAGAGCAATTAAAACATATTACCGAAAAATCGAAAACAAAAACGCAGGTTATTTTTAAGCACTCTACACGTTGCGGAATTAGTAGAATGGTAATGAATCAATTTGTTGCTATGTATAATTTAACCGAAAAAGATTTAGATTTATACTATTTAGATTTATTGAATTATAGATCAATTTCGGATGAAGTAGGTGTTACATTCATGGTTATGCATGAGTCTCCGCAATTAATTGTAATCAAAAACGGTAACGTTGTAAATTATGCTTCTCATGGGGGAATTAATGATATAGATTTAAGTAAATTTGTGTAAAACGTTTCGTATGAAAAATGTATTACTATTAACTGCTGTCGTTTTATTTCTTTTAGGATGTGATAAACAAGAAAAACAGGATGCGTTGCCTTCTAATAATTGGCAGTCTATAAAGTGGAATAAAACCCTTAAAGATTCCTTAGATACAGGTGCAACCTATTTATCTGTATATTCTCAAGTGTATAGCACTACAGAACACAAAACACATGATTTAACAGCAACGGTTAGTATTAGAAACATTAATAAACGAGATACTATCTTTGTTAAAAATGCAAATTACTTCGATACTAAAGGGGATTTAATTAGAACGTATTTTAAAGACCCTATTTTTGTGAAACCTATGCAAACCATTGAGATTGTTATAGATGAAAAAGATAAATCTGGAGGAACTGGTGCCAATTTTGTTTTTGATTGGTTAGCACCAAAAAATGCACAAGAACCTTATTTTGAAGCCGTAATGATTACCACTTACGGCCAACAAGGTTTGTCTTTTACAACACAAGGAATTCCTATTAATGAGTAATCTGCTGATAATAGCATTCTGATTAAGTTAGTACTACATAGCCAAAACTACACAATGCAAGCGCGATTATAGATAAGGCTAGTTTGCTATTACTTTTTAAGTCTTTAAACGAAATAAGCAAAGCAATTGCCATCACTATCATACAGCCTACAAAATTTAACCATAAAAACGGAAGGTTTATCATTTCGTATTGGTTTAACATAAATAGTGCAATTACTAGTACTTGTGTAATTAAAGCAGCTACAAAAACCGCATTTGCTTTTACCGTTTTAAAGAAAAAGGCTAGGAGGAAAATCCCTAAAACATTTCCATAGAAAATGGAACCTATAATATTTACTAGCTGAATTAAATTTTCGGCAAGATTGGCTACACAGGCTACTCCAATAGCAATAATTCCCCAAGCTAATGTAAATAATCTAGAAGTTTTAACCATTTCTTCATCAGTCTTTTCACTAGTATTACGTTTGTATAAATCAATAGTAGTTGTGCTTGCTAATGCATTCAATTCACTAGAAGTACTAGACATTGCTGCACTTAAAATTACAGCCAATAGTAAACCTATTAATCCTCTTGGTAAGTTGTTTAAAATAAAGTGAATAAAGACGTAATCTTTATCGTTGCTTTCTACTTTTACTTGTTGCGCTTCTCCTGCTTTATCAATTAAAAGTTTCGCTTCGTTTCTAATATCATCACTTGCTTCATTGGCTAAATGAATGTAGCTTTTTAGTTGTTCACTTTCCGAATCTGTATACTTATTGATTAACGTTTGCTTGTCGTTAAATATTTTTTCTTGTTCTAGCTGAAGGGATTGATATTCGGCTGCATATTCCGAATTTAAAACCAGCTCTGTTGCTGTAGGATTAAAATTCATTGGTGCAGGATTGAATTGATAAAACACAAATACCATGACACCAACTAGTAAAATGAAGAATTGCATAGGTACTTTTAATAGACCATTAAAAATCAATCCTAATTGCATTTCTTTTAACGATTTACCAGACAAATATCGTTGTACCTGACTTTGGTCTGTACCAAAATACGAAAGCATTAAAAAGGTTCCTCCAATAATTCCAGACCAAAAGGTATAGCGATTATTTAAGTTGAAAGAAAAATCTAAGACTTCCATTTTTCCGCTAGCTCCAGCAATATCTAAAGCTTTAGAGAACGTAATATCTGCAGGAAGTTTGCTGATTATTAAAATAAAAGCGATCACCATTCCTGTGAAAATCACCACCATTTGATGCTTTTGTGTCACGTTTACAGCGCGTGTTCCTCCCGAAACGGTGTAAATAATTACTAGTACACCAATGATGATGTTTAGTAATAATAAATTCCAACCCAATACTGCAGATAGTATAATTGCAGGCGCAAAAATGGTAATTCCGGCTGCTAATCCTCGTTGTATTAAAAATAGAATAGCAGTTAGTGTTCTTGTTTTTAAATCGAATCTGGTTTCCAAAAATTCATACGCAGTATACACTTTCAGTTTGTGATAAAGCGGAATAAAAACCATGCAAATAACAACCATGGCTATTGGTAATCCAAAATAGAATTGCACAAAACCCATTCCGTCATTAAAAGCTTGACCAGGAGTAGAAAGAAAGGTAATCGCACTGGCTTGTGTTGCCATTACCGATAAACCGATAGTCCACCATTTAGAAGAATTCCCGCCTTTTAAAAAGTCTTGAACGTTTTTACTTCCGCGAGTTTGCCATGTTCCATAACCAACAATAAGTAATAAGGTGCTAATAAGTACAATCCAGTCTAATGTTTGCATAATTTAAAGTGCTTTGGTTATAAAGTAAAAAACTATGATATAGATTGCGTTGGCTACAAGTACTAGTGTGTACATGTTATTCCATTTGTATTTTTTCATATTGATGGATTTTGAAAGCGGTTGATTTAAGTTGTTCTCGATACTAAATTCTAAAAAAAGAATTTCACTCGAACTGACAATTACTGCCTTTTTGATCTAATGATCATTTAATTTTTTAATACGTTCTCTGTATTCATATTTTCTTTTCCAATACTTAACATATTAGCAAAAAGTCTATATGCGCCAGAAACTCCAGCAGGAAACTCTCTAAAGAAACTTAATCCTGTGTATATATAATACCCTTTACCGTGTTTTGCAACTAGCAAACTTCCTTTTTTTGCAGATTCTCCTTTGTCATGCATCGATAGAATAGGCGTGAACTCTTTAGACCATTTGTTTGGAAAATATAAACCACGTTCTTGTGTCCAACCTTCAAAATCATTTTCCGTTATTTTATTCGGAAAATTAAGTAATTCATGATTTGGTTCTAGTAAAGTTACTTTTGCATTTTCATCGGTTACACGATCTCGTGAAAGCTCTAAAGCAAACGGAGCAAGTTCTTCTGTTTTTAATCTGCGGTTGGTGTTGTATTGCACAATCATGTTCCCGCCATTAGCGACAAAATCAAACAAAGCTTTTTGCTTAAATTTTAAGGTTTCTACGGTGTTGTATGCTCTAATACCTACAACTACAGCATCAAATCTACTTAATGTTTCGGCATTAATATCCTCTGGTTTTATGGTGATTACGTTATAGCCAATTTGCTGTAAACTTTCAGGAACCACATCTCCAGCACCTTCAATGTATGCAATATTTTCTCCTCTTTTCTGAATGTCTAAACGTACCACTTTGCTTTCGCTTGGTAATAAAACCGTTTGAAACGGAATATGATCATAGTCCATTTCTATAAGCTCTTTGGTATATGTATTATTTCCAACATGTACCATTGGCGTTATTAATCCTTCACTCTGATTTTTAGGAGGAATAACGGTAAATACTACGGTTTGTTCTTGACCTTTATATGCGATGGAAATTTTTTGCTTCTCCGGAAAAACACTCCAGTCTTTTGGATGTGCAATTTCTACAAAACCTTCTAAGTTGTCTTTTCCCGCTTTAATAATTACAGGGATTTCTTTTTGTGCGTCGTTTTCAAAAATGATTACTTTTTCTGCGATTTTTGCGGAAGCTTCGGTAATTATTTCAAAAGGTTTGTATACTTCTCCTTTTACAGGATCGTTGGTTTTGTATACAATAGGTTTGGTGAAATTAATAGCAATATTGTTTATGCTTAAACCAAAAGTAACATTAAAATAACGAGGTGTTTCTGGTTTACCAATCAGACTTTTATCGTCTACTTGATACATACCAAGTGTTCCTTTTTTTGTTAACCAATATGGTGTTGTTGGTTCTTGATCTGCTTTTACGGTAAAAGATTTTTTAAGTGCTACTTTTTCGTTTTTAGCTAAAACTTGCGTTTCTAAAACAGAAGCATCGTTATTAATCTGTAATGTTTTTAATTGTATGTTTTCAGCAGCTCTATTAATAAGTTCTAGATCTAAATTAACCGTTTCGTTTGCTGTTGCATGATTGCTTTCTGCAACGGCTTCTAAATATAATCCTGCACAATTATAGATGAGGTTTTTAATTTCTTCCGTTTTAATATTCTTCCAATGGGTGTCTTCTAATTTTTCAATTAAAGAATATGCTTTCAATAATTCTGGAATAGAAGCAGAAGGGTTGGTAAAATCGAAATCTTTTTCTACTTGGTATAAAATATTTCCTATTGCTGTTCCGCCTTTAACACGATTCCATGTGGTATCAATTCCTTCAAAAATATTTGATTTATCCGAAGGCATTTCCCCTTTAATCAATTCAATATATTCCATTTGACTACCACGAGTTCCTGTGTTACCAAAACCTTGTGATTTATGCTGACTTCTACTCAATGAAGCAATTTCGGTATTACTCAATCCGCTAGAAGCGTAATATGCACCAATATCAAATTGTAAATGTTTGCTTTTATCTGCTTTGTCAAATTTTTCTTGACTTCCATAAAACCACCAAGAAGTATTAAAAAACACACGTTGTGCTTGCCATAAACCAGCGTCTTTTAGTTGACTGGTGTACTTGGTATTATCATTTGTAATATCAAAAGCCTCTAAGCTTAACATTGCAGAACTGGTATGGTGACCATGTGTAGAACCTGGGCTTCTGTGATCAAAACGATTAATAATAATGTCTGGTTTAAATTGACGGATAGCCAAAACAACATCGCTTAACACTTCTTCTTTGTTCCAAATAGCCAAAGTTTCGTCTGGATGTTTCGAATAGCCAAAATCGTTTGCTCTTGTAAAACGTTGTTCGCCACCATCTATATTTCTGGCAGTAAGTAATTCTTGGGTTCTAATTACACCAAGAAGTTCTCTAATTTCTGGGCCAATTAGGTTTTGTCCGCCATCACCACGAGTTAACGATAAGTAAGCTGTTCTTGCTTTTACATGGTTTGCCATATACGAGATTAAGCGTGTGTTTTCGTCGTCTGGATGCGCGGCAACATATAAAACAGATCCTAAAAAATTCAGCTTTTTTATAGACTCAAAAATCTGAGAAGCATTTGGTTTTTTAGGTTGTTGTGCTAGTAAGTTGGAAATGGTGAAAAAAGAAATGAAAAAATAGAGTAGTAGCTTGCGCATGATTATAGTTGGTTTAAGAGCCAAATATAAAAAAGATACGAGCGTAAGAACGGGTTTTAATGTTTATTTAACTTAATATTTAGATAAGATCTGAGCCGTGTTCAAAATCTTCAATAGCATCTTTTTGTAATAACGTAACGGCCTTTTGTAAAATAAGATTGTTAGGGTACGTTACCAAATCCCCATTGTCTTGTCTAAGGTGTAATTGAAATGCTCTAATGTCTTCAATAATGGCTACTATTGGGAAATCTTTATCGTGTATTTGAATTTTATCACCGACCTTATAAGGAAAAGAGAAAAACATAATTACTCCAGAAGTAATATTGCTTAAAATAGACCAAATTGCAAATAAAGCAATACCAATAACTGCAAAAACAGAAGAAAATACTAGTGCAAGTTCTTCTAATTGCGCACCAAAAATAAAAGCTAAAATAAGTGCGAAAACAAAGAATAATGTAACCGAAGAATATCTAATAATTAAATGAATACGCGCATCATTGATACCCGATTTTCTTCCGATTTTACGAATAGAAATCTTCTGAATCATCCAAATAATTATAAAGACTCCTAATAGAATTAAGGAATTAATTAATTGGTCGTTATAGGTGGTAAAAAAATCTTTCATAATCTTTAATAAAGCGCAAAGATAAATTAGATTTCGTTCTTAAAAACAAAAAAAGAGGTTAGTTTACAATTTCTAATAAAGTTTGATAGACTAAATGAAGCGGTAAACCCATTACATTATAATGAGAACCTTCAATTTTAGTAATTGCGATATAGCCAATCCAATCTTGAATACCGTAAGCACCTGCTTTATCGTAAGGTTTAAAGTTATCTAGATAGTAATTTATTTCTTCGTCAGTTAATTCTTTAAAGGTAACTTTAGTAACATTACTTACTGTTTTTTGCGAAGTTGTAGTAGTAAAACAAACCGATGTAATTACTTCGTGTGTTGCGTTACTTAAGGCTTTTAATATTTGAAAAGCTTCATCTTTATCTCTAGGTTTTCCTAGAGCGTTCTCGTTTTGCCAAACAATAGTGTCACTAGTAACTAAAATATCTTTGTCTTGTAAATCTGCTTTAAAAGGAAGGGCTTTTAGTTGTGCTAGATAATCTGTAATTTCAAAATGACGAAGTTTCTTAGGGTATTCTTCAACAACAGGTTTTAATTGGATAGTGAAATCTAGGTCTAAGTCTGAGAAAAACTTTTGTCTTCTTGGCGAAGCGGAAGCAAGAATTAGATTGTAATTTTTAAGTTTTTCTTTTAGCATTATACTTTAGTTTGAGTCTCTAAATTTAAAGTTTTTTCCGTTTCTGAAGCATATTTAACTAGCAACCAAGTCCCGAAAATAAGATTAAGTCCAAGATACAATAAACCAAAGATTAAAAGTTTTTTTGCATCAGAATTAAATGTTTTAAATTCACTTAATTCCGAAGCTAAAGCAAATAACATATACACGTTTACTAGATTAATGATACTACCTAGTATTATTCCTGTGATTCTATTTTTGCTATACACTAGGAATGCTAAAAGTAGTAACAGACTTATGGCAACCCAATTAAAAGTATTAGATGTAAGTGTCCAATAATAGATTATAGAAAAGAAGAAATAAATTTCTGGTATATATGATTTTATCGTTTTCATTATTTTAAAATTAAAGGATAAAGTAGCATGGAGAGCATTCCGATAAGCATAACAAACTTTAAAAGAATACTTATGTTTGTGTAGTCTTTTTTTGTTTTAGCTGAAAATATTTTTATGCTAATATAAATTAGCGGAGCTACTATTAATACTAAGAAGTAGGCAACCGCAATTTCTTGTTTATATAAAAAATTAGTGATGTAAAATATAACAGCAACTATAGGGAATAAGGAAAGAATAAAGAGGATTTTATTCGTGCGATCTCTTCCAATAGCAATGGGCAATGTGTTCATCTGTGCTTTGTAATCTCCATCGATATCTTCCATGTCTTTAACCATTTCGCGAATAAGATTTATAATAAATGCGAAAAGAGCGTAGTCTAAAACAATTTTAAAAAAAGTTAATTGTGCTTCTTTGTTGGAAGGTGTAATCGCAGGAAGTAAATCAAAAATACTGACAATAATTAAGCTTAAAGCGACTAAGGCAGAAATAACAAGATTACCAATAAAAGGCAATTGTTTTAAATAGGAAGCATAAATGTAAAGTAGTGCTGAAATAATCACGAATAAGGTAAAAAACGGACTTTTACCAACCATATGCGATAAGCAAAAACCGAGTCCGACACCAATAATATTAAGTGTGAAAAACAAGTTGTAGGCCGTTTTTTCTGAAATGCTTTTGCCTACAATTACACGCTCTGGTTTGTTAACTAAATCGGTTTCTACATCATAAATATCATTTATAATATTTCCTGCTGCAGCCAAACATAATGTGGCTAAAATTAAAACCAAAATACCTACGCCATTTAATGTAATGGTAACTCCAAAAGGTTCGAAAAGCGCATATTTAATTAATAATTGCACCAAGGCAATCATAATTAAGTTTTTCCAGCGAATGAGTTTTAAAATGTTTTGCATTTATTTTAAGTAAAAATTAAAAAGGAATAATTAAAAAAGGCCGCGAATACACGAATTTTTAATTTTTTGAACACTGATTACTAAACCCTAATCATACTTCGCATCAAAGCTACCATTCCATTTACCTTGCACTTTTAATACTTGCTCAATAACATCACGAACAGCACCTTTCCCGCCGTTTTTATGTGAAATATACTTCGAAATAGCTTTAATTTCTGGAACAGCATCTTGCGGACAACAAGGCAGACCAACCAATTTCATAACCGGGAAATCCGGTATGTCATCTCCCATATATAAAGTATTTTCTAATTTTAAGTCATGCTTTTCTAGGTAATCGTTAAGCTGCTCAATTTTATTATGTGCGCCAAGGTAAACATCGGTAAGGCCTAAATTCTCTAAACGTTTTCTAACGCCTTCATTACTTCCTCCAGAAATAATACATACAGGATATCCTTTGTCTACTGCGGTTTTTAAAGCATAACCATCTTTAATATTCATGGTTCTTAGCATTTCGCCATCGGTGGTAACGGTTACTGTTCCGTCGGTAAGTACGCCATCTACATCAAAAATAAATGTAGTGATTTGGTTTAGGTATTCTTTATAGCTTTTATCTTCCATTTTATTTATTTTTTTTCTGGCTTCGCTTTTGGTTTCACGAAAGTGCCATGTGTTTGTTGTATTGATTTAGTCAGCAATTCGTAAACTTCTTTGTGATGTTTATCGGTTAGCGCTTTTAAATGTTTTTTTATTGTCTTTTTGTCGTTGCGTTTTGCAGGACCGGTTTGTGCTAAAAACGGAGAAACCTCGTCTAGTTTTCTAGCCGTTTCTTTAATTAATGGTTTTAATATTTCAAACTCAGCACCTTGAGATTCTGTGATTTCATGTGCTAGTCTGTAAATTTGATTGGTAAAATTATTTACAAAAACAGCAGCCAAATGCAAAGCAGCACGTTGATCACTATTTACTTTGTGTGGCTGACTCCCAATAGCTTTTGCTAATTTTTTTAAAATAGGAAGGTCTTCTTTATTTTTTAAAGCTTCTAAACACAAAGGAACATCTGAAAAATCTACATTAGCAGCTTTGCTAAACGTTTGCAACGGATAGAAAACACCGCGTTTGTGTTTTTTGTCAATAGCATATAAGCTAACACTACCAGAAGTATGCACCACTAATCTGTTTTCAAACGGAAGTTGGGTAGATAAATCGGCGACAGCATCATCACTTACGGCTAAAATGTAAATATCAGCTACTACTAAATCATTTAAATTATCTGTAATTGCAACTTTGGTTTTGTGCTTTTCAATGGTTCTTAAGTTTCTATTATACCATTGCTTTACAGTTACTTCTTCCGCATTTGTAAAAGCCTTAAATAAATGTGTTGCTACATTTCCTGCTCCAAGTAATACTACGTTAATCATTTTGCTAAAATAATAAGAATAATCAATTACTAATTAAGAATATTTAATTCCTTTTTTCAAAATAAAGACTTAATTTCGAATACATGAATAAATCCGATATAAATACTCGAGAAGATATCTTTTTGCTAGTTTCTAATTTTTATGAAAAAGTTAGAGCAGAAGAAACGCTTGGTCCGTTTTTTAATGAAACCATTAAAGACTGGGAAGCACATTTAAACCATTTAACTACTTTTTGGGAAACGAGTCTTTTTATGACTAGAAAATTAGAGGAAAAGTATCGTGGTAATCCTTTGGAAGCACATGTTAAAGTGGATAAACAGTTTAACCATACTATCGATAATCTGCACTTTGGTATCTGGTTAAATTTATGGTATCAAACCTTAGACGAATTATTTGAAGGTGAAATTGCAGATAATGCAAAACGAAGAGCGCGAAAAATGGGTACCTTTATGTATATGAATATTTTTTCTGCTCGGAAAAAAGAATAAGTTAAAAACGAAGCATAATTTAACACAATATTTGTTTCGTTTAGACTTTTAAATAAACAAAAATCCGTAAATTTGCACGAGCAAAAAAAAGCTTGTGATTATGCTAAAGAAACTCTCCAATATTCTGTTCTCAACCAGACTAACTGCTATTCTTTTTATTTTATTTGCAACAGCTATGGCTGTTGGTACTTTTATGGATGCGGGAATGGATACCTCACCAACACCTTACAGTAGAAATTTAATATATAATACGTGGTGGTTTGAAGGAATCATGTTGTTCTTTGTTATTAATTTTGTTGGAAACATTTTTAGATTCCGATTATATAAAAAGGAAAAATGGGCAACTTTAGTACTGCATTTATCTTTCATATTTATATTATTAGGTGCTTTTATTACGCGCTATGCGAGTTTTGAAGGAATGATGCCAATTCGTGAAGGCGCTACCGAAAACAAATTCTTATCCCAAAAAACATATATAACAACCTATATTGATGGAGACTACGAAATAGACGGTGTACCACAACGACTACCAGTAGAACGTGACGTAGATTTTTCGCCACGTTTAGAAAATAGTTTTGAAGTAAATACTCATTATAATAACCAACCGGTTAGCATCGAATTAGAGAAGTTTATTGGTGGCGCAGAAGAAGATATTGTTCCTAGTGAGAATGGAGAAGAATATCTTAAAATTGTAGAAGCAGGAAGTGATGGCCCACATAATCATTTTTTAAAATCAGGAGAAGTACAAAGTATTCATAATGTGCTAATAGCTCTAAATAAACCTACAAAGGGTGCTATAAATATTACACAAGATGGTAATCGATTAAATATTCATTCTCCATTTGAAGGAGAGTACCTAACCATGGCAACCATGGAATCAGGAAAATTGATAAAGGACAGTTTACAACCATTAGTTTTACGTTCTCGTTATGTTATTGGTAGTATGCAAATGGTTTTTCCTAAGCCTGTGGTTAAGGGGGAATTTGATATTGTGAAAAAGTCGGAAATGTTTAAAGGAGATGAAGATGGTATCGTTTTAAAAGTAACTGCAAATGGGGAAACAAAAAGAGTAGGACTTCTTGGTGGACCATATAAAAACAATGCCTTTAAGCAAGTTAAAATAGGAGGTTTAGACTTCGCGTTCCGTTATGGAGCAAAGGTTTTAGAGCTTCCTTTTAATATTAAGTTAAACGATTTTATTGCAGAACGTTATCCTGGTACAGAAAGAAGTTATTCTTCTTATGCTAGTGAAGTAACGGTTTTAGATGAAAAAGAAGGTGATTTTGATTATAGAATTTATATGAATAATATTCTAAATCATGGTGGTTATAAGTTCTTTCAATCGAACTTCGATCCAGATGAAAAAGGAACGATTCTCTCTGTAAATCATGATTTTTGGGGAACATGGATTACCTATTTGGGTTACTTCTTACTGTACTTTGGTATGATAGCTATATTCTTTTCTAAAGGATCTAGATTTGGAGACTTAAGAAGACATTTAGATAAGATTAAAACGAAGAAAGCAAAACTACTTTCTGTAGTGTTTCTGTGTTTTGCAATGCAGACTTTTGCACAGGAAGAACAGCATCAAGCACCAACACCAGCACAAATAGATTCTATCTTAATTGCTAATGCGACACCAAAAGAACATGCAGATAAATTTGGACGATTAGTTATTCAGGATTTAAGTGGTCGTATGATGCCAATGAACACCTACGCATCGGAGTTAGTTAGAAAAATACACCATAGCGAAACCTATGCAGGATTAACACCTAATCAAATTTTACTTTCTATAAGTGAGAGTCCGTTACTTTGGTATAATGTTCCAATTATATACCTAAAGGCAATGAAAACAGATTCGCTTAAAACGATTTTAGGTATTCCGAAGGAGAAAGATTATGCAACTATTGTAGATTTCTTTGACGAAAACTTAAGCTATAAGTTGAATCCGTATTTAGAAGATGCATATAAAACGAAATCACCAAACGGGTATCAAAAAGAATTAAAGTTAGCCGATCAACGCGCAACTGTTTTGTCTAATGCAATTGAAGGATTAACATTAAAAATATTTCCAATTCCGGAAGACGATAATAATAAATGGATCTCTCCTTTAGAATATAGAAAAGAAGGGTATAAAGAAAAGATTACAGATTCCCTTTACGGAAACTTTGTAAATTCTGGATTTTCAGCTTATTTATTTACTTTAAATAAAGCAAAACAATCTGGAGATTATACCGAAGCTGAAAAATTACTAGAATCCTTTAATAAAACACAGCATAAATACGGAAGTGCGATAATGCTTAGTGATAATAAAATAAGCGCGGAGATTAACTATAACAAATACAATGTTTTTAAAAATCTATATAGATATTATCTGTTAGCAGGATTCTTAATGTTTGTATTTTTAATCACGCAAATATTAAGTAGTAAAAGAAAAGGTATTGATGTTGCTGTTAAAATTAGTAAATGGCTAATTATCGCTTTATTCATAATTCACACGGTTGGTTTAATAGCACGTTGGTATATTTCTGGTCATGCACCTTGGAGTGACACTTATGAAACCATGTTATATGTAGCTTGGTCTGCCATGTTATTTGGTTTGTTCTTTGGAAGAAAAAGTGATTTAACGATTGCTTCTACAGCTTTTGTAGCATCTATTATTTTATTCTTTGCACACCAAAACTGGTTAGATCCTGCTATTGCAAACTTACAACCCGTTTTAAATAGTTACTGGTTAATGATACACGTATCTATTATTGTTGCTAGTTACGGACCATTTGTTCTAGGAATGATTTTAGGGATCGTTTCTCTTATTTTAATGATTGCAACTACAGATAAGAATAAAGAAAAAATGTTAATCAACATCAAAGAGTTAACCATTATTAATGAAATGGCTTTAACTGTTGGTTTAGTGATGCTTACTATCGGAAACTTTCTTGGTGGTATGTGGGCAAACGAAAGTTGGGGTAGATATTGGGGTTGGGATCCTAAAGAAACGTGGGCTTTAATTAGTATTATGGTGTATGCGTTTGTGTTACACATGCGTATAGTTCCTGGACTTCGTGGTCGTTTCGGATTTAATTTAATGTCTATAATTGCTTTTGCTAGTATTATGATGACTTATTTTGGAGTGAACTTTTATCTTGCAGGATTACACTCTTATGCTAGTGGAGATCAGGTGATGAGCGTTAAAATTATAGGGATCTCATGTGTAATTGTCGCTTTACTTGGTTTCTTTGCATATCGAAAGTATGCTAAGTTTTATAAAAAATAGCGGTAAGAGGCTAAGGGATTGGCTTTCTTCGGTTTATTTTATTTAAATATGGGGTAGTATGGCTTGCCGTATTACCCCATATTTACATAGTTGATTTTAAGTTTTTACTTTATTTGCCGGAATAAAGTCTTCGTTAATGATGAAGTAGTACGTGCCTTCGTAATGATGCAATTTAGTTGCATAGCAATAACCTGTAACGTCTTTTTAAAAAGAGATCCAATCCATAATTTCTCAGAAATTTTTATGTCTTAATAATTAGCGTTATTAAGCTGCAGAGTTGTGTGATTTTATGAGAGGTTCCGTTTTTTTAATTTAAAAGGAATCGATTTGTTTCTGTTCTAAATGGATATATTTGCAGTTTTAAATAATAGAAAGATGAAATTTATAAAAGAGTTTAAAGAGTTTGCCGTAAAAGGTAATATGATGGATATGGCAATCGGTATTATTATTGGTGCGTCTTTTAATAAAGTAATAGATGTACTGGTGAAGAAGGTGATGATGCCACCTTTGTCTTTAATGACGGATGGTTTAAACTTTCAGGATAAAAAATACATACTTCGTGATGCCATTGTAAACTCCGAAGGAGTCATTACAACCAATGAGGTTGCAATGGAATATGGAACTTTCTTTGAAGTCTCTCTGGATTTTTTAATAGTAGGAATAACCGTGTTTTTGGTGGTTAAGGCCATGAATCGATTGCGCACCAAGTCACACGATGAAAAAGACACAACTGTGGCTACTCCTAAAGATATTCAGCTTTTAGCAAAGCTTACCGATTTAATGGAGGAACAAAATAAATTACTAAAAGCTACTAAAAATTAAGGTAGTTTAATTGGCTCTTTGTCTAAGTTAAGATCATCAAGCATGTCTTGTGTGAATTTGTAATGACCACGACGTGTAATTACTTTAAATCTGTCGTCTTTCATTCTAGATAGAACATCTAAGAAACGCCATTTAGATTTTAAAAGTGTAGGTTCTTCACTTTTTAAACCAATTTCAAAATAGTGCTTTCTTCCAGCTTTCTCTGCTACAATGTCTGGAGTTATTGAAGAATCAACACCTTTACTTTTTTTAGTATAAGATTTTGGTGTTTCATAACCTTCAACATCTGCTTGAATATTATCAAAGCCTTTGTTTTCTAAGTATAAAATACTCTCCTTTAAAAATTCTAAATTTACTTGTTTGTCTGCTGCTGTCATAACGTGCAAGATACAAAAAAATAATAAATAACACCTAATGTATAATAAAAATATTAAAATATAAACTACTAATAAACAGGTGTTTAAGGTTTTGTTTTTTGTTGGAATTGGATGCGTAAACAATAAAAATAATGGTTAAAACTTTAATATTTAGAGGAGTATGTGCTTATTGTTCCAGTAGATTTAAAAACTTGCGAAGTAGATAATGAGGCACTAAAATGAGTTTGTTTTTTCTATTTCTCCGGATTTTAATTTTAGAAAGATATCACCAATTCGGACTCTTACTAAACGCAAGGTTGGATAGCCAACAGCGGCAGTCATTTTTCGTACTTGCCTAAACTTACCTTCGGTTAGTGTTATAGAAACCCATGACATTGGTCCGTGTCGCGCATCTCTAACTTTTCTATCGGCAAAAGGAAAGTCGCCTATAGTAATCACAGCTCTTACTTTACAAGGTTTGGTATTGTATTTTGTGCCGTTTATTCCAATTTCTACTCCTTCTTGTAGCTGTTTTATCGCTTGCTCCGTAATTATTCCATCTACTTGGGCGTAATATTCTTTCTCAACTTTAGCGCTTCGGATGGATTCACTAACTTTTCCGTTAGTAGTTAAAAATAATAAGCCTTCTGAGTTTTCGTCTAATCTACCAATAGCCATCGTTCCTTCTGGAAAATCGTACAATTCGCCTAGTAAGCGTTTATTCTTCCTTTTATTTTGGTTGTTTATTAACTGACTTAAAAAACCATAAGGTTTATGTAATATAAAGTGGTGATGTTGGATTAATGCATTCAAAATAACAGTAGTTTTATATAAAAAGCAATTTAGTTACTTTATTTATAATACTTAAATTAAAAATTATTTTAAATTTACACATGCCAAAACCTAAAGGACAAAAAAACACGAAAAATAAAGCGAAGCACTCCAAGCTAATCGCTAGAAAAGTGAATAAGCAAAAAGCTGAAAAAGCGCTACGTAAAGAACGTCTTAAAGAAATTATCCAACGTGCTAAAGAAGGAAGTACAGATTAAAGTGATTTTTCCATGTATACTTTATAAATAAGGAGTTGGTTTATCCGGTCGTTTAACACAATTTTTCCATAACTTTATAGCACTAAAAAGTACTATAATTATGCAACATGAAAAGTTAGGGATCAATACCATTTGTACGCATGTTGGTGAAACGCCAGATGAACAGTTTAAAGGCGCTGTATCGCCAATGTTTATGTCTACCTCGTATGAGTTTATGGATGTGGATGTTAAGCGTTATCCAAGATACTTCAATACACCAAATCAAGAATATTTGTCTAAGAAAATTGCAGCTTTAGAGCACACAGAAGCTGCTATGATTTTTGGATCCGGAATGGCTGCTATTAGCACCGTTCTGCTTACTTTCTTGAAAGCTGGAGATCATGTGGTGGTACAAAATGATATTTATGGAGGAACAAGAAACCTTATTGAAAAGCATTTTGAGAGTTATAATATCTCATTCACTTTTACGAAAGATTTAAAAATCACTTCATTTGCAGCGTGTATACAGCCAAATACCAAACTTATTTATATTGAAACGCCTTCTAATCCGCTTTTAAAATTAGTAGATATGAAAGCGGTTGCAACTTTAGCAAAATCGGAAAAAGTATTATCTGTAATCGATAATACTTTTGCTAGCCCTATTATACAAAACCCAATTGATTTTGGAATCGATATTGTTTTGCATAGTGCAACCAAGTATTTTGGTGGTCATAGTGATATTTGTGCTGGAGCAGTTGCAGGTACCCAAGCTCATATAGATACTATTTGGCAAACGGGAATTGCGCTTGGCGGAAGTCTGAGTGATTTTACCGTTTGGATGCTAGAACGAAGTATGAAAACCTTAGCCATTCGTGTAAAAGCACAACAACGAAATGCAAGAAAATTAGCCAAGTTTTTAGATGCACATAAAGCTATTGAAAAAGTATATTATCCGGGTTTAAAGAGTCATGAGAATCATGCCTTAGCAAAAAAACAAATGAAAGGTTTTGGTGCGATGCTTTCTTTCGAATTAAAAAAAGACATAGATGCAGAAGTGTTTTTAAAAGCATTAACGCTTATAAAACCTTCTATGAGTTTGGCAGGAATAGAAAGTACCATGTTATTACCTTCTAAAACCTCCCATTCTTTATTAACTGCCGAAGCTAGAAAAGAACAAGGAATAAAAGATGGACTGATTCGTTTTTCTGTTGGAATCGAATCTAAAAAAGATTTGATAGCGGATATCGAACAAGCTATAAACAAAACAAAAAATGCATAAAAAAAACAAACATAGTAAAGGGTACGATTTTGAAACACTATTGAAGGAGTTTCCAAAACTAGAACCTTTTGTCTTTACTAATACCCACGGAACACAAACGATTGATTTCGCGAATCCGGAAGGAGTAAAAATACTGAATAAAGCATTACTTAAAAGTTATTATAATATAGATTATTGGGAGTTTGCAGATGCGCATTTATGTCCGCCAATCCCTGGTCGTGTAGATTATATACATCATTTAGCAGCGCTTTTAAAACCATATAATTTCAAAAGTGAAATACAGGCTTTAGATATTGGTACAGGAGCGACTTGTATTTATCCTTTGCTTGGTTTTGCAGAATATAATTGGCGCTTTGTAGGAACAGATGTAGAAAACGCTTCCTTGAAAAACGCACAAAAAATTATAGACAAAAATAAGTTAAGTGATAACATTACTTTACGTTTTCAAAAGGACAAGGCGCAAATTTTAAATGGCATTTTAAAACCGGAAGACACTTTTATGGTTAGTATGTGTAATCCTCCTTTTTATAAAGACGAAGAAGAGGCTCTAGAAGCGACACAACGAAAACTAAAAGGTCTTGGGAATGAAGGAAAACAAGTAGTTAGAAATTTTAGCGGTACCGCAAGTGAACTTTGGTTTACAGGAGGAGAAAAAGCTTTTTTACATACCTATTTATATGAAAGCTCTTTACATAAAAGCAATTGCTTTTGGTTTACAAGTTTAGTTTCTAATAAAGCCTTGGTGAAATCGATGCAGAAATCACTTAAGAAATTAGGAGCAACAGAAGTAAAGGTGATTAATATGCAGCTTGGTAATAAAATAAGTAGAGTAGTGGCTTGGACTTTTTTAACAGAAGAAGATAAAAAAGACTGGTTGTTGTAGTTAGAACAACAAGTTAATGAAGCTTTTGTTGATTAACGTGAGATTTAGATTTTCTGTAATCGGTTAGGATACTAATTCCTATTTGAATACGATTAAAATTCTTTTTTCTAATATGATGTTTTAAATAATCCATCTGTAGTTGTGTGTTTTTAAACAGGCGAAAACCAGCTCCAATGAAAAAACGATTTTCATGAAAAGCTTGATCCTGAAAATTAACAAAAGGTTCTTCTTTTATACCAAGGAATAGCGTTTTATTGATGTTATATTTTAAACTAAATCGATAACGTAATCTATTTTGCAATTCGTTTTTATCAGCTAATTGCAAAAAGCGTTGCTCTAGTCTAAAGCGATGCTGTACATTAAAAGCACCAAGTTTATGCTTATAATTGTATTGTTCATAGATTCTATTTTCTGTTGTATTGGGACGATTGTCTTCATCAAAAACACTATCAATATCTAAGTACGCATAAGCAATACTAAGGGTTTGATTCTGTTTAAGATGGTAATTTCCGGAAAGGCTAGTGAAAATTAAATTATAATTGGATATAGGTTCATAGAACCGTAGCTCGGCATATGTGGTTACACTAATTTTTTCTGTGAATCTATGGTTAATTCCTAGCGTATACCAAGAACCTAAGTAGTCTTCAGAAGTTTTTTGAGGAAACAATTGTGTTGGAACGAATAAGGCAAAAAGTAGTACGAATAGGGTGGTTTTTATAATCATGGAAAAAAAATAAAAAAGCCCATTTCTGGGCTCTTTTTAGTTATGATACTATTAAATATGTTCCTTTAAGTGATGGTGTTCATCAATTAATGGACCTCCTTCAATTATTTGTTCGGAAGCTTCACTCGCAAATTTTTCAAAATTTAAATGGAATGAATGTGCTAATTGAATCGATTTGCTGATATAAGCTCCTTTGTCAGTCCAAGTATTCATTGGGTCTAATAATTCTACAGGTACATTCGGACACGTTTTTGGCATGAATAATCCAAAAATTGGATGTTGAGAATAATCTACATTATCTAGATCTCCATTTAGGATTGCAGTAATCATAGCTCTAGTGTATTTTAATTTAATACGAGAACCAACGCCGTAAGGACCGCCACTCCAGCCTGTATTTATTAGCCAAACGTTAACGCCAGCATCTTGCATTTTTTTGCTTAGCATTTCAGCATATACTGTTGGGTGTAATGGCATAAATGGTTCTCCAAAACACGCAGAGAAAGAAGGTACAGGTTCTGTGATACCAGCTTCTGTTCCTGCAACTTTAGCGGTATATCCTGAAATAAAGTGATATGCTGCTTGACCTGGAGTTAATTTAGATACTGGAGGTAATACTCCAAAAGCATCCGCTGTTAGGAAAAATATATTTGTAGGATTCTTAGCGTAGGATGGTTTTTGAATATTATCAATATGATAAATAGGGTAACTTACACGTGTATTTTGTGTGATACTACTGTCCATATAGTCAATTTCATCATTGTCTTTAAAAACTACATTTTCAAGAATAGCTCCTGGTTTAATAGCTCTAAAAATATCTGGTTCTTTTTCTTCGGAAAGATCAATAGCTTTAGCATAACATCCGCCTTCAAAATTAAAGATGTTATTATCTGCTGTCCAGCCATGCTCATCATCACCAATTAGTTTACGATTAGGGTCTGCAGATAACGTTGTTTTCCCTGTGCCAGATAATCCAAAAAATATAGCAGTATCACCAGCTTCTCCAACATTAGCAGAACAGTGCATTGGTAAAACGTCCTTTTCAACAGGAAGAATAAAGTTTAAAGAAGAGAAAATACCTTTTTTTATTTCTCCAGTATATCCAGATCCTCCAATTAAAGCTATTTTTTTTGAAAAATTAAGTACAGAAAAATTACCTTGACGTAATCCAACAGCTTTAGGGTCTTTTGCTTCGTAACCAGGAGCACAAAGTACTAACCAATCTTCTTTGAAATTTTCTAATTCAGACTCATCAGAACGTAAAAACATATTGTAGGCAAACATGTTTGACCAAGGATATTCGGTAACGGTTCTCACATTTGTTTTGTATTCTGGATCTGCACATACATAAGCATCTCTTACATAGATTTCTTTACCGCTGAGATATTTTGTGATTTCAGATTGTAAATATTCAAAATTTTCAGGAGAGATAGGTTTGTTTGTTTTTCCCCACCAAACGCGATTTTTTGTATAATCATCTTTTACAATAAATCGATCTTGAGGTGAGCGTCCCGTATATTTTCCAGTGTTAATCGCTAATGTCCCGTTAGCAGTTTCTTTACCCATTCCTTTTTCAATAGTAATGGCTTGTAATTTTTCAGGGGAAAGATTCCAATGTGCATTGGTGTCTTTAATTCCGTACTTTGTTAGATCTCTTGTTTTCATAATCGGTTGTTTTAATGTATTGTTCCAGATGTAAAAATGTTAAAAAGGCCAAAATAATGGCACTAGTATTAATGATGTTATTAAGAAGAGTAGCAGCAATGGAGCTCCTACTTTTAAGTAATCCATGAATTTATATCCACCAGCTGTCATTACCATAGCATTTGTTGTTGTGCCAACAGGAGTTAGAAATGCGGTGGATGCACTAATAGCTACTATAATCATAAAGGGAGCAGCAGAAAGGTTTAGAGAATTTGCGGTAAGAATTGCTATAGGTGCCATTAATACAGCTGTAGCTGAATTATTAATAACCTGACTAAAGGATGTGGTTAATAGAAAAATACCTCCTAGTAGTACAATAGGATGTAAAGCTCCTAAAGTGTTAACAAGTCCATTGGCTATTAGCTCTGCTGTTCCTGTTTTTTGTAAAGCAACTCCCATAGGTATCATAGCAGCAATCATAATAACACTCACCCAACTAATACCTTTATATGCTTTGGCCATTGGAACACAGCCAGTGATTAATACAATGCCGGCAGAAATTAATGCCGCAATCGATCCAGGTACAAGTTTAAATACCAATAAAACAATCATTAACATTAAAGATAATAACGCGATATAAGATTTAAGGGTAATATTAGTTACGGTCTTAACCATGCCTTCCGGACTGCCACAAATTACGATATGTTCATGATGTTTCTTTAAATCGTCAATAGCACTCCATTCTCCTCTAATTAAAAAAGAATCCCCCGCTCTTACTGTAATTTCTCGTTCTGTTAGCGGTTTTGAGTTACGGGAAGCAGCCATTAATTGTACATTATATCTATCAAAAAAGTGAATAGATTTTATTTGTTTTCCAACTAAAGAAGATTGAGGTGTTACCAATATTTCCGTCATACCAACTTCTCTATTAATCAGATTGGTTCTTAGCTCATTTGCAATAGGTTTTAAAGGTAAAAGCCCTAGTCTTAAACTAATCATTAATGCATTTATAGCCTGCGTTTCTCCCTTTACTGTTATGATATCATGATACAAGAATTCTGTATCCTCTGTTGGAAGTTCAATATAAGGGTCCTTTCCTTTAAGACGGTTAGGGTGTCTTCTCTTAATACGAAGTATAGATACACCATATTTATTTTCAAAATCCCAATCTCCTAATTTAGTATTTAATAATGGCGATACAGATCTTACTCTTAATCTATAATATTCACCATCTACTTGATAAGCTTCAATCCATTTATGAAGCGTATTACTTATATCTACAGGTTTATTATTCGTTTTGTTATCAGGTAAAAGTCTATGTCCGATAAATTTAAAATAGAGAAGTGTTATTAGTAATAACGGAATACCTATTAAACTAAATTCAAAGAAAGAGAAACCTTCAAGCCCACTTTCTATCATGGCGTTATTTACTATAATATTTGGAGGTGTTCCTGTTAGTGTTAATAAGCCTCCGGTATTAGAGCCAAAGGCAACGGGCATTAATAATTTAGAGGGCAATGTTCCAATACTCCAAGCAGAAGCTATGGTTACTGGCATTAGTGTTGCTACTGTTCCTGTATTACTTACTACTCCAGAAAGTAGTCCCGAACCTAATGTGGTTATTAGTAAAAGTTTCGTTTTACTTTTACCAGCCATTTTTATAAATTTTTCACCAGCCAAAGCTGTCCAGCCAGTTTGCGATAATCCTTCTCCAATAATAAATAAAGCAGCAATCATAATAACAGTCGGATTACTAAAACCGCTTAGTGTTTCTGTTAAGTTTAAAATACCAAAAAGAAATAAACTTAACATTGATAGTAATGCGATAATATCTGGTGTAAATTTGCCCCAAATAAATAAGGCGATGGTGATAATAAGAATTGCTATCATTAAAGTCATAATTACTAAAAATTCATTGTATTTAATTATGGAATAAAGGTATAGTCATTAGAAAGTAATATTTATGACTATTATCATACTTCGAAGTATTGCAAATTTTATAATTTTGACTATTCTTTATTAAGAATTCTTTAATTTATTTCAAACAATAATGATTGCTAGTTAAAAAGAAAGCGGTTATCTGTCTTCTTTTTAATATTTTTGATATTCAGAAAAACGAAAAACACATATGAAACTAGATATATTAGCTTTTGGTGCGCATCCAGATGATGTAGAATTAGGTTGTGGTGGTACTATTGCAAAAGAAATTAAAAAAGGAAAAAAGGTTGGTATCGTAGATTTAACGCGAGGTGAACTAGGAACTCGAGGTACAGCAGCAACTAGAAAACAAGAAGCTACCAATGCGGCTAAGATTTTAGGAGTTGCTGTGCGTGAAAATCTTGGTTTTGCGGATGGTTTTTTTATTAATAACAGACAGCATCAATTAGAGATTATAAAGATGATACGTAAGTATCAGCCAGAAATTATTTTATGTAATGCTATTGACGATAGGCATATAGATCACGGTAAGGGGAGTCAGCTGGTAAGTGATGCGTGCTTTTTAAGCGGATTGATAAAGATTGAAACCGAAGTCGATGGAAGCCTACAAAAGCAATGGAGACCAAAGCAGGTATACCATTATATACAATGGAAAAATATAGAGCCAGACTTTGTAGTTGATATTTCTGAGTCTATAGAAACTAAGATAGCATCTGTTTTAGCGTACCAAACACAGTTTTTTGATGTGAACAGTAAAGAGCCTGAAACACCTATTTCGAGTAGAAACTTTACAGATAGTGTAGATTATAGAGCTAGAGACCTAGGAAGATTGGTTGGAGTAGCACATGCAGAAGGCTTTACCACAGAGCGTTATGCGGCTGTAGAAAGTTTGTTTGATTTAAAGTAAAAATTTTGCAAAAAAATCTTTGCAGTAATTACTAAATAATTTACATTTGCACTCGCATTCTTAAAGAATGTTTTTATGGTGATTGTAGCTCAGTTGGTTAGAGCATCGGTTTGTGGTACCGAGGGTCGCGGGTTCGAATCCCGTCTTTCACCCAAAAGCAAAAGCTTCTCTTTTTAAGAGGAGCTTTTTTTGTATGTATAGATTCCTTTTTTTATTAACTATTAAAATTCACATAAAATGAAGAAAACAACGATACTCATAGTTCTAGTCCTTATGGTGGCTTCCTTTTGTAATGCGCAGGAAATGACGTTTAAAAGGCATTCCTTTACAGGATATACATTTTATGAGGATGGAAATAAATTAGCGCTTAACGAATTAATTGAAAAAGTAGAAACGAATGCCGAAGTTTTACATTTGGTAAGAAGTGCAAAGTCTAAAAGTATATTTGCTACGGTTATTAGTTTTTCTGGTGGAGCTTTAATTGGGTGGCCAATTGGAGAAGCCATTAGTGGAGGTGATCCCAATTGGGTACTTGCAGGAATAGGAGCAGGATTGGCTATTGTTGCAATTCCTCTTGGATCCAGTGCTGATAAAGATGCGAATAAAGCGGTGGAGTTATATAATGCCACCTTAAATGCCACGTCTTATAAAACGTTTAAACCGGAATATCAAATTATAGCCAATGGTACCGGAATAGGATTGGCGATGCGTTTTTAGTTTTTATAAAAACAGAGAAAAAAAAAGAGTTATAAATTAAAAATTTATAACTCTTTTTTTTTTTTGCGTTAGTGATAGTAACGGCATCCTTTTTACTTTTCCTGTAAAAAGATATAGTGGATAGCGCGGTACTACGTAGCTTTTTTAGCGTAGTAGTGAACGCCCAACTTCGCTAAAGCTTCGTTGGACAAGCCGAAATACTAATTTGCTTTATCTACTTTTATTCTGTCTTTACGATTTGCTAATTCCCAAGCGGTATAGAAAATTAAACGGGTTCTGTTTTCTAATAAATCGTATTCAATTTTGTCTGGTGTATCACTTGGTTTGTGATAATCTGCGTGTGTTCCATTAAAATAAAAGATTACAGGAATGTTGTTTTTTGCAAAGTTGTAGTGGTCACTTCTGTAGTAAAAACGGTTTGGATCATTATCATCATTAAAAGTGTAATCTAAATCGATGTTACAGTATTTGGTATTCATTTCTTCGGAAATGTTGTGTAATTCGGTACTTAATTTATCGCTACCAATTAGGTAAAGATAGTTTCTGTTGGTCTTTTCACGTTTCGGATCTGTACGACCAATCATGTCTATGTTTAAATCGGCAACCGTATTTGCTAAAGGAAAAATTGGATCTTGGTCTGTGTAATATTTAGAACCGAGTAAGCCTTTTTCTTCTCCTGTTACGTGTAAAAACACGATAGAACGTTTTGGTCCTTGTCCGTTTTCTACTGCTTTTTGAAATGCTTCTGCAATTTCTAACATAGCCACAGTACCAGAACCGTCATCATCTGCGCCATTGTATATTTCACCATCTTTAATACCTTCATGATCTAAATGTGCAGATACTACTACATATTCTTCTGGTTTTTCACTTCCTTTAATGATGGCTACCACATTTTCAGATTCGAAAGTATTGGAAGCATTTTTATAATTAAATTCAATAGCGCTATTTAGTGTTTCTGTTTTGTCTGAAGTATCAATAGTGCTATGAATTGCTTTTGCTAAATCGGTATTTATAATGAAGTAGTATAGATCTTTTGGTGGTTCTACTAAAGACATTCTACCATGACTACCTCCAAATCTTTTGGCAACAAAACTGTAAGCGTCTGGATTATAGAACAAAACGGCTTTTGCGCCTTTGTTTTCTGCAACCTCACGTTTGGCTACAAATTCTTGTCTTAGATTAGACCATTTTGAAGTTTCATCAGTTCCGGAAATCGTATAGTTTCCATCGCTGTTTTTCGGTTCTCCAGCTTTAAAAAGAACGACTTTACCTTTTACATCTAAATTGGTATAGCTTGAGAATTTTTCATCATCAATACCATAACCAACATATATTATCTCTTTTGCATTAAAGGTGCCATCTGGACTAGAAATCACAGATACGTAGTCTTCAATATTTGTAAATGATTTTCCGTTTACTAATAAATCTATTGCTGGTGTACTTAATGTTTGTAAAGGAACTTCTTGAAAGTAATCGTTATTGGGTAATGCCGAAGGAATCCCTAAGCTTACATAATGATTTTTTAAATATTCTACTGCTTTCTTTTGTCCGGGATCTCCTGTGTTTCTACCTTCAAATTCATCGGAAGCATAGGTGTAAAGCGCCTCTTTAAGTTCTGCGGAAGTAATGCTATTACCATAGGCAGTAACCTCTAGAGCTTTTTTGCTATTTGTTGCTGTTTTGTTTTGCGAAGACCCACAAGAAAATAGTATTGTAGATATCCCAAAAAGGAATAACAGTTTTTTCATAAGATTGTGTTTTAATAGAATGAGTTGGTTTTGTTGCGTAATTTTATAAAAGTAATCTACTATATTACGAAAAAGCCAAATAATAGTGGGAATAATTAAAAAGGTTTATTAAAATTTTAACAACTAAATTTTAAAAATCACTATTCATTAATAGCTTGTTTTCTTGATTAGCAAGTTGCCAAGCAGTCGCAAAGATGAGTTTTGTTCTTTTTTCTAAGACAGCATAATTTATTTTATCTGGAGTGTCTGTTGGTTTGTGGTAGTCTTCGTGTTCTCCGTTAAAATAAAATATGACAGGAATATTGTGTTTTGCAAAGGTATAATGATCGCTTCTGTAGTAGTATCTGTTACTATCATCTTCACTGTTATACTTATATTCTAAATGTAAATTGGTGGTAGTGCTGTTTACTTTTTCGCTAACATAATGTAGCTCTTTGCTTAATCTATCTGCACCAATAATATATATGTAGTTCGGGTTATTTCTATGAAAAGGATCTATTCTTCCTATCATATCTATATTGAGATTAGCAATCGTGTTTTCTAATGTAAAGATTGGGTTTTTGGTATAGAATAGGGATCCTTGTAATCCGATTTCTTCAGCAGTTAAATGTAAAAAAAGGATGCTTCTTTTCGGTCTAAAACCTTCTAATTCTGCTTTTCTAAATGCTTTTGCAATTTCTAGTATAGCAACCGAACCAGAACCATTATCATCTGCTCCAAAATGTATTTCATCATTCTCTATTCCTAAATGGTCTAGATGTCCGGAGATAATAAGTACTTCTTCTGGTTTTTCACTTCCTTCAATATATGCTAATACGTTTTCGGATGTGTTTGTGCCTTCTGGTAAAAAGTCTTCTGGAATGGTTTGAAAGTATGTAGAATCTGCAATTGGCGAAGCTATGCCTTCCGATTTATAAAAATCTGCTAAAAAATTGGATGCTTTTTTTTGCCCTTCTTCACCGGTTGCACGACCTTGAAAATCACTAGATGCAAATTGGTATAGCTTTGTTTTTAATGCTTCCGAAGTAATTGATGCAGCATATTTTTTTGCTAAATCACCATCAATGATGTCAATACTTTCTTTAAGGTTTTTAATTTTTGTAGCGTATTTTTTTTCTGCGCAAGAGCCCATCAGTATAAAGGCAGAAAGTAAAAAGTACATCTTCATAAATTAATAAATTTTTGAACCTCAAATATATACAAAATTTGATAAGGATTATTCAGATAAATCTAAACCTTCTAATTCTTCAATAGCTTTGTCTTCTGCTTCTTGTACGCGAATTTCTGGTTCTATTTTAATATCAGATAAATCTAAATCTTCTAATTCTTCAATGGCGTTATCTTCTGCTTTTTGTTCACGAACTTCTAATTCTTTCGTATCACCAACTTCGGTTTCGCTAAAAATAGCTTTATAGGTAGAAAGACATAAAGAGATTATGGTTAGTAAAAAGACTAACTGTACCGCTTTTTTAGATTCGTTTTCCTTTTTAGATAAATAGAAGGCTGCTAAGCCAAAAGCTAAAGCAGCTAATGCAGGAATGAATGCCATATTAAATAAAGGCAAAGAAGATAAAACAACTGCAATTATAGCTGCAATGATACCTAAGATTATAAATAATTTTCTCATAACTATTTTAGTTTTTTAAACCTGTTGCCGATTTTATTTTAAGTTCTCCACTACCAACTGCAACTCTAAATTTTGCATATACCGGTATTTTATTTTCGTCTGCCGTTAGCCAAAGTATGTTGGCGTTATTTCCTTTTAAAACGTCTTTGCCACTAATGCTAATCGCTAGTTTGTAGCATTCTTTTTTACCAATGTTAGTGTTGATGGTTTCTTTTCCTAAAAGGGTAAAAGAAATTCTTGTTTCTTCATTATCGAATAATACTTTAAAAGAATCGGATGCTCCAACAGGTGCTTTATGGATGTCTAAATTTCTAATATGGTAAATGGTAGTTACCAAATCTTTCGTTCCTGGATTTATTTTTACTACATCATTTCTATCCCAAAAACCAGAATCAAAATTCTTGCTTTTTTGTCTTCTTAAACTTTTTACCGTATTTGATTTATGATTGAAAGTATATTTCACAAATTTGTAATGCCCGCCTTCATCAATATCTCTTTGGTATAAGTAAGGAGTAAGTGTTTTTGGATTTACATAACTTTCGTAGATGTCACGAATTTTAAAAAAATTATCCCATTTGCTATAGGTCGTTGCTGTGCATTTTAAACGTAGCAATGTAGCGGAAGAAGTTTTCACTTCACTAGTTTCCATGCGCACCTCTGCAAGATCTGTTAATAAACCAGACATATTATAAGATGCTGTAAAACTTAATTTTTCACCAGCTTGAAACGCATTGTTTTGTGCAAACGAAACGGCGCTTATGCTAAGTAAAAGGACTGCGATTATTTTTTTCATAAATTCTAAAAATTTTTCAAATATACAAGATTGTAACATTAATTATGCCGAAGCTTATACCTTAACCACTTTTTATGTGTTTTATTTTAAAAGATCTGTTTAAAATTTCAAGGTTGTTTTATTTCGGGCCGCTCGATTGCGCTTGTCTATGGCGAGAGATGGTAAAGATAAAGAGCAATCAAGGAAAATAGGTGTCACGGATTGCAAATCCGCGCTATCGGGATAACGCGGATTTGCAATCCGTGATCTGTTACCACAATCGTAAGTAATAAAGAGCATTGTTTTTGATGCACTTTTAATATTTATAAAAAAGCCATATCGCGGATTTGCAATCCGTGCCTATAAGTTGTCGTCCAGATTTTTAATAAATTTTAATTTCTTCTGTAAATGATCAAAGCGAGTAGGAGTAACTACTTCTAACCGATAACGCGGATTTGCAATCCGTGATTCATGACCATAAGAGTAAGTAAAGTAATAAAGCGCTTCATTTTTTATGCTTTTTATCTTTTTATAAAATTTCTTAAATTGTATAAAAACAATTATGTCTACAAAATATAAAGCAACAATGGCAGAAACAGGCTATTTTGTAACAATTACAACAGTAGGTTGGATAGATGTTTTTACACGGTTAAAACAACGTTATGTAATTATAAACGCTTTAGATTATTGTCAGAAACAAAAAGGATTGGAGATTTACGCCTATTGTGTTATGTCCAATCATATACATATGCTATGTAAAGCAAAAGAAGGTTATTTATTATCTAATATCATGCGTGATTTTAAAAAGTATACGTCAAAACAAATAATAAAAACGTTAATAAACTATCCAGAAAGTAGAAGAGAATGGATATTAGATTATTTTAAAAAAGCCTGTAATCATTTAAAACGAGAACAAAATTATAAAGTTTGGCAAAATGGCTATCATGCAGAAATATGTAGTTCTAATACATTTATAAAACAAAAACTAGATTATATTCATAACAATCCTGTAAAAGACAAGATTGTAGCAAATCCAGAAGATTATGTGTTTAGTTCTGCAAGAAACTATGCTGGTTTAGATTATGAATTAGAGGTGCTGATTTTAACGATGTTTTAGTTTGCGTTTGTAAAGTTTGACAGCGCGGATTTGCAATCCGTGCCCATAATATTTGTAACACCGATATCGTGGATTGCAAATCTACACTATTGATATTAACGTATTACAAATTCACGCTATCTGGTTTTCAAAGTCACGGATTACAAATCCGTGCTATCAAATCCGCGCTATCGTTGCACGGATTGCAAATCCGCGCTTTCTGATTAATGAATTTGTGCTATCAAAGTCACAGATTACAAATACGCTCTATGGTTACGCGAATTGCAAATCTGCGCTATCGTTACACGGATTGCAAATCCGCGCTATCTGATTACAAATCTTCGCTATCATGCTATTAGATTGCAAATCCGCGCTAACGTGCTTCTTCATTACAGCAATTCCGTATCAATTAAAACTTCACTTTGTAAGGTTTTATGCACCGGACATTTAGAAGCAATTTCTTTTAATCTTTGTTTTTGCTTGTCATCTAGATTTCCAACAAATTTTAATTTCTTCTGTAAATGATCAAATCGAGTAGGCGTATCTACTTCTATCAGTAAATCATCACTATGCTTTTTAGAATAGGTGATATACACAAAAACTTCTTGTAAATCCCATTTTTTTCTTTGGGCATACATTTTTAAAGTCATTACTGTACAAGCCGCTAAACCAGCACTTAAATAATCGTAAGGCGATGGTCCAAAATCATCACCGCCAATAGATGCAGGTTCATCTGCTATCATATTATGGTTTTTTGTTTGAATGGTCGTGGTGAAATTATCTTCTACCACATTTAAATGTCCAACCAACTGTTCTCCTTTGGTTTCTAGCATTTCATTTTCTACAGTTTCAAAATAACGCTGTGACCAAGTACCAATCATATTTCCAGCATACATGCTGTCTTTAGAATTGCTTAATAAATGATCGGCGCCATCCAACGTGATAAAACTTTTAGGATGATGTGCATTGTGATAAATCTCTTCTGCATTTTTAATTCCGACTATAGTATCCGTTGGCGAATGCATAACCAGTATTGGTTTGCGTAGGTTTTTTACTATTGAAGGCAAATCAGTTTTATCAAAATTTTCAATAAATTCTTTATTAATAGTAAAAGGTCGACCGCCAATATGTACTTGCGCTTCTCCTTTTTCTTTTACCTCATTTATTCCATGAGAAAATAAATGCGTCACATGTTCTACAGAAGATGGTGCGCCAATAGTTGCTATTGCTTTTATATTTTCTAATTGTGCTCCAGCTGTGATAACCGCTGCACCACCAAGCGAATGCCCTACTAATAACGAAGGTGCTTTGTAGTGTAATTGCATATAATCACTCACTGCAATTAAATCGTCTACATTGGCAGAAAAATGACTCTCGGCAAATTCCCCTTCACTTTTTCCTAATCCGGTGAAATCAAATCTTAGTACTCCAAAACCATGCGTAGTTAACGCACGACTAATATTTTTCACAGCACTTAAAGTACTACTACAGGTAAAGCAATGCGCAAAAATAGCATAGTAGTTTGGTTTCTGATTTGCGGGTAATTCCAGATGTGCTTGTAAGGCTTGTCCGTTTTTATTTTCTATTTTTAGTTTTGTGCTTTTCATAAAATGGAATGTATTAGATGATAGGATGTGTTTGTTTTTTAATATGCTCCGAATACTTTTTAGAAAGCATTTCTAATTTCGGATGAATAAATTTTTTGCAAAATGGCTTTTCCGGATTTTTTAAATAGTAATTCTGAATCGCTTCACGCGACCCTTTAAATACCGAAAAAGGCAATACACGTGTTATTAATTGATGCTCAAAATCGGGCTGAAAACTTTTAATTAAATCGGAAGCTTCTTCTTTTTGTGCTTCGGAAAACGTATAAATTGCAGAACGGTATTTTTCTCGCATCGAATGATTACTCGTGCTTTTATGTGTGATTAAATGTACTTCTGTTAAGGTTTTTAAGGATATTTCTTCCGGATTAAAATGCACAATAACTGCTTCCGAAAAACTAGCATTCTCTGCTGTAGAAGCTACAAAACCTTGTTCCACTTTTTCTACACCTTTTAAAGACTGAAAAACAGCTTCGGTACACCAATGACAACCTCCTCCAAATGCTATTTTAATCATAAAAAGTTACTGGTTTTTATTTAGTTCCAAGCTAATTGTTTTCTTTCTTGCCAATATTCCGTTGGATCGACTTTAAAGGTTTTTAGCAGATTTATTTCTTCTTCCGATAAGGTAATTGTATCTACTTGAAGATTCGATTTTAATTGTTCTGTATTACTTGCACCACTTAAAATAATACTCTTTTGAATGTTTTGCTCACAAAATTTTAAAGCGATGACATCTAATCCTACTTGGTGTTTTGTTGCTAATGCTTCTAAAGTATCATATAATTTAGCGTACTCAGGATACTTAGAGTTTCTAAAGATTCTACCATTTGCAACGGCTTCTTTAATAATAATTTTCTTGTCTTGTTGTACTAGTTCCTTCGCTATGGCTTCTAAACTTTGATCTAAAATATTATAGGTAATCTGAAAACCATCAAACAGCTGTTTTCCTTCCACCGAAACATCTAATGCTTTTTTTATGACTTCCAATTGGTTGCTTCCAGTAGTTGTAATCCCAATTTGCGTGTTATATTCGTTTTTTAAAAATGCTAAATGCTTTAAAACATCGGTATTATTTAGAATACCAGTTTCTAAGGTTGCAGAATGTATTTGATATATTTTTAAATGTGGCAGAAATGCATTCGATACTTCCCATTGTTCCTTTAGCTTCTCCAAACTATGCTCTTTTACTTCATGCACTTTTGCGTTTGCATCAAAATTAGCGACATAGGTATATCCCCATTTTGTTGCTATTTGAATCGTTGGATCGTTTTTGGTTTGTAACCACTCTAATAATAAATCTTCTGCCAATCCGTAGCCAGGAGCAGTATCAAAATAACGAATTCCTAATTGGTACGCGTGCTCTAACACGTTAAAGCTATTTTGTTTAAAGGCTTCTAAATGCGGATTTACATTTTTATCCGTTCGTATATTAATGTATTGTGGTCTTCCTAATGCTGCAGTACCTAATCCTAACATGGTATTTGTTTTTAGTGTTTTAAATGCCTTCAGAATAACCTGCGGACAATTTGTGTTTTTATTTTAATTCTAGTTTTATGAACTACAAGATAACATAGAACAGCCGACTTTATTTCTTGCCCAATCCGGACGCTTGGCAAACCATTTTTCATTTTCTGGTTGCTCGTCGTATGGTTTTTTAAGGATCTGAAATAGGGTGTCTATCAATTTGTAATCGCCTTTGTTGGCATCATCAATTGCTAATTGCGACATATAATTACGAAGGACATATTTAGGATTCACCTGATTCATTTTTTCCTTTCTCGCTTCCGCGGAAATACTTTCCTTTTGTAAACGATTGGCGTAATCTGTAAACCACGTATTCCATTTTTCTTTTATATCCTCGGAAATAGTATCTGGTGTATAAAAAGCATCCTGAATAATTTGTAATCCTTCCGAAGGGTTTTCCGCAGAAAAAGCACTTAAGTTTCTAAAAAAGATAGTCATATCGGTTTCGGTTAGCTGAAGGATTTCGTCTAAACTAAAAATTAAGGAAACATCATTTTCACTTTCTAAAAACAATCCTAATTTGCTTTGCATCATGGCTACGTATTGTTCTGCAGCCTTTTCGTTATACTGATTTAAACTATTTTCTAAGCCTTCTGCTTCACCAATCAAAGGATATAGCGCATTTGCTAGTTGAAATAAATTCCATAGACCAATTTCTAACTGCGCACCAAAACGATAGCGTTTATGTTGGTTATCTGTAGTATTTGGCGTCCAATTCGCATCATAACCTTCTAACCAACCATACGGTCCGTAGTCGATGGTTAATCCAAGAATAGACATATTATCGGTGTTCATTACACCATGCACAAAACCGACACGTTGCCAATGGATAATCATTTTTAAAGTATCGTTTAAAACCGTTTCAAAAAACTGCAAATAGGTTTCTTTACTAGGTTCGCCTAAATGCGAAAAATGATGTTTTATAGTATAATCTACAAGCATTTTTAAGGTCTTGGTATCTTGTCTTGCTGCTAAAATTTGATAGCTTCCGAAGCGTAAAAAACTTGGAGCAATACGCGAAACAATAGCACCTTTTTCATAAGCAGCATTGCCATCATATAACATATCTCGCAATACCTGATCGCCAGATACACTTAAAGATAAAGCTCTGGTGGTTGGCACGCCTAAATGGTACATGGCTTCGCTACATAAATACTCCCGAACGGAAGAACGCAAAACCGCCAAGCCATCTGCAGTACGCGAATATGGGGTTGCTCCAGCACCTTTTAATTGGATTGCCCAATGTTTGTTATTGTGTGCTACTTCTGTTAAATTAATAGCGCGACCATCACCTAACTGTCCTGCCCAATTTCCAAATTGATGTCCGCCATAACACATCGCATACGGCTTGGTATTAGGTAAAATGGCATTCCCTGTAAAGACATTTAAGAAGTCTTCACTTTTAGCTTCTTCTGGAGTGATGCCTAATTCGCTAAGCATTTCTGGAGAAACATGTACGAGTTCCGGATTTGCCGTTTTTATAGGTGTCACATAAGAAAAACAAGCGTTTTCCACCTGTCTTCTGGTATTTTCCAGAATAGGATCTGCTGGTAATTCTTTATTAAATTGATCTTGTATATTCAGTTTCATTAGTTCCCTTGCTGCTTAATATGCTATTTTCGTTTTCCATTTCTCACTTTTAGCCGCAACCGATTTTATGTAGCTACAAATAGCCACGGTGGTATAGCCTTCTTTGGTGAGTTGCTCGAATGTTTTTTCGACCAAAACCTTACCAATACCTTGCCCTCTTAAGTTATATGGCACTTCCGAATGCATAAGATACATTTTATTATCTCTTATTTGGTAATCTACTTTTGCTATTTCGTCATTAATAGCTAAGGTAAAACGTTGCTTTTCTTTGTCGTGTGTAATTTCCAAAATTTCTGGTATTAGCTTGTTTATCCATTTTTGTAATTCCTCTGGTTTCGGATTTCTTAATTTCTTTTTTCCAATCGTTATCGTTGGAAAATGTCCCTTCCTGCTTTCATAAAGATTGCGCAATGTTTCCAGATGCACTTCATTTTCTGCTACATCCAAAAAATGATGCGGAAGTTTTGTTTGGTCTAACCAAGTTTTATAAAACGTTGTTTTATGACAAGCGGCTGTTCCAAATAATTTTATTTCTGGAATGTTTTTCATCCCTAGAGCGTTTTTAAAAATGCAATTGTTGCCTTTGGGTATAAATGAAAATCACTCAACACCACATTATCGTGTTTGTCAATAAAAATAAACCAAGGTGTCCCACCAGTTTGGTAGTTGGTCATGAGATTAGAATTTGATTTTCCGTCGGTACCAGCATCATGTCCGAAAGGTATTTTTAGATCGTACTTTTTCTGCGTTTCTACCATCTTTTCATAGGTATTGGCGTGAAATCCTTCAAAAACAGTCTGGACAGCCAGAAACTGAATGTTTTTATTGTCGCTTAAAGCGTCTACCATTTCCTTTAAATCTGGTAAGCCTTTACTATGGCAACCAGGACACCAACTTTGAAAACAGAATACGATTTTAAACTTTCCTTTAAAATCCGATAATTTTATTTCGCCTGTTTTGTTGCCTTCGGCATCGATCCATTTTTTTATATGGAATTCTGGAGCTTTAAATAACGGTTGTTGCTCTTTTAAATTTGCCATTTGTAAATCCTTTATATGGTTAGAACGAATAGGATCCCTTCGAGAGACTTTCAATAAAAAAGAAAACCCCTCGAATAGATATTATGGTGTAACTATTTCAGTTTCTCGCTATGCAGCTTTCTAAGCTTTGCTAGTTTTGGGTCGATTACAAAAGAGCAATAGCCAAAACCAGGATTACTTCTGTAGAAATCTTGATGCTCTTTTCCTGCTTCGTAAAAAACAGGAAAAGCACTGATTTCTGTTACAATTGTATTTTCATAAAATGGAGCAATCTCTTTAATAACTACTTCGGCAATTTCCTTTTGCTTTTCATTATGATAAAAAATAACCGAACGATATTGCGTTCCGCGATCGGCACCTTGTTGATTTAAGGTGGTAGGATCATGTGTAGTCATAAAAATGACCAAGATATCTTCATAGGAAATTACATTCGCATCAAAGGTAATTTGAATCACTTCGGCATGGCCGGTTAATCCAGAACAGATCTCGCGATAGGTTGGGTGCCCAGGAACTGTTCCGCCAGCATAACCAGAGATTACTTTTTCTACGCCTTTTACTTCCAGGAATACAGCTTCTGTACACCAAAAACAACCACCACCAATAGTGGCTAATTGTAGGTTTTTAGTTTTCATTTACGGTCCCTTTCTCTAATTGCATGGATGCAGAATTAATACAATAACGCAATCCGCTAGGTTCTGGTCCGTCTGGAAAAATATGTCCTAAATGTGCATCACAAGTATTGCACATTACTTCTACGCGAACCATACCAAAGGCAGTATCTTTTTTATACTGAATAGCATTTTCTTGTATTGGCTGTGTAAAACTTGGCCAACCAGATCCCGAAGTAAATTTAATGGTAGAGTCAAACAAAGGCGTATTGCAACAAACACAATTGTATTGTCCTTCGTCATAAATACTACAAAGCGCGCCACTATGAGGTGCTTCGGTTCCTTTTTGTCTAGTAACTCTAAATTGTTCCGGAGTAAGTAGTTCACTCCATTCGGTTTCGGTTTTTTCTACTCTTTTATCTGGAGTAGGGTTTCCATTTACGGTATAATTAATAATATGTTTCCAAGTAAGCATACTGTTATTCCTTTCTTAAATTAATAGATGTTTTAAAGATACATTTTTAGACGCTTTTTTGTTAAAAAACTTACAGCTTATTATAAAATCGGCAAACGGGACTAAAAAGACGAAAACAGTTGCTTCGGGCTTTTAAAGTAGCACCCGTTTTTGTACCTAATATGTATAATTATATCTTTTAATAATTTATATGGGATTCTGATATATATCATTGTTATACAGCTTGTTTTAAGATAGTTTTATAAAACACCTTTAAAAACAAATGTTATGAAAACAGTTTATTTAGTAATCGTTTTATTTCTAATGGTTGGTTGTTCCTCTTCTAGAATGGTAGATAGTTGGAAAAGTCAAGAATATACCAACTACAAGCCTAAAAAAGTTTTAATTGTTGGTATGACAGATAATCTTACTGCCAGAAAGCAGTTTGAAGAACAATTAACTTCGGAATTTAAAAAAAGTGGTATCGAGGCAATGAGTAGTTCTAATGTATTTGAACCATCTTTTACCAATGTAAAACAAACAGAAGACGACATTAATACCGAATTAGTAAAAATTTCTAAAGATGGGTTTGACGCTGTTTTAATTTCGGCAGTAAAAGGGGTAGATGAAAAAGAAACATATTCTGGTACGACATATAGACCTGGATATTATTGGAAACGTTTTGGCCGATATTATTACTTATATCAAGATGTTTATTTTGATGATGGGTATTATGAAAAATATAAAGTATATCATGTGGAAGCTTCTTTATATAATATAGAAGAAAATAATGACAAATCATTAGTTTGGGTCGCTTCTTATGATATTGTAGACCCAAAACAAATCAATACAACCGTTAAAGATTATGTGAAAGTTATTATGAAATCGTTAAGTGAAGAAGGTATTGTTAATATAAAATAATAAAGATTATAAAACTACTTGTTTTTAGTACTGAAAACAAGTAGTTTTTTTATGCATAAAATTACTTTTACAGAAGAACTTTGTTCGCTAGAATGTGTGTGAAATCATCTATTTATGAGTCTTGTAGCTTTTATTTGTTCCGTGTTTCGAGGATAAATAAAGGATTACATTTTGGGATCAACCAAAAAGTCGGGACAGTAAATAGGGATAATAAAAAATACAAATACTAAAAATAAAACAGCCCAAAGTACCCACATTAAAAGCGGGAAAGTAATTAATTCCCCTTTCGATTTTGGGCGTAAGGAATGTGCAATTAACCCATGAATACCTAGACTCAATAGTAAAAAATCAAGTGTAGAAATGATAATTAAAAAACTTTTGGTATGGGATTCTTTTGTTATAAAAAGGTAAATTCCTAATGCAACTGCTAGTATAATAACGATTCTAAATATTCTTCTGGACATCTTATTAAATGTTTTAGTGGTTAATTTTTATAAATGGAATATGCCATAATTTTTGGCGTTAAAACTTATCACAGGAATCTTACCATAAGATTCCATTTTTTTAACTAAATCTCTATGGAATACGTGTGCGGATAGCATTTGGTTTTCTCGTTCTAGCATGCCAATTAGATCGGCATTGGAATTACCAAAGTATGTTTTAAGGGTCTTAAATACATCGTCTGCATATAAAATATCAAGTGTTACGTCTGTATATTTAATTTTTTCATGAATTTTATCTTCTAGTTCTTTCTTTTCGGCTATGTTTAATTTTTCATTTAAAGGAAAAACATGAACAAGCTTGATTTTAGCATGAAGAGGTTCTGCAATTTCTACCAGCTTATTAATGGCACCCAAGTCTTCTTCTTCAAAATCTGTGGCATATACAATGGTATTAATTTTAGTATGACTTGCATCTTCTGGAATAGTGAGTACTGGGCAAGGTGAATCTTTAAGAAGGTTTTTAGCAGTGCTACCCATAATGATTTCCTTTATAGCACTAACACCTTTCATTCCTGTAATAATAAAAAAAGCATCCAACTCAGTCGCTTTTTTTGTAATGCCGTGGACTATAGATTTATCTTCAATAGCTTCCACCTTTATGTGCATTTTATCTAAATCGGAACCTAAATGTTCTTCACAAAACGCATTAAGTTTTGAAATGTGTTTTTTAATAGCATCACCTTCCAAGTCTGGAAATGGATCTTCTGCTTTTAAACTAAAATGATCTAACAAGGTTGGATAATCAAAAACATGAATCACTTTTAATGTCGCTCGCAGGGCTTTACTTAGCGAATACGCATATTTTAAAGCAGGAACAGAATTTTCTGAATAATCAGTAGCATATAATATCGTTTTCATTTTTGCATCGGTTTTTTTATAGACACCTAAATTACAGACTATTAACTTGGGAGTAAATGACTTTCGTCAGTATGGTGCTTTTAAAACAAAAAACCGAAGCAAATAGCCTCGGTTTTTTGATTCACAAGATCCTATTGAAGTTTTTTCTTCCATTATTTAATGGATTTGAAAAAAGAATCAATGAGTACTTTAGGGGATTTATCATGTTTTGTAATTTTAGGTATTACCAAATCAATATTTAATAATTGATAGACTGCAGTTTGCGCAGCTCTAACAGAATATTCCACTGTAAATACAACATCATCTTTAAGTTCTACAAACTGGCTTACAAATGCTAGATTTTTGGAGCTTTCAGGAACCGGTTTTGGTCTGTCGTTGTAAGCACGTGGCATAAACATAGAAGTGATATATGGCATTCTGCATGGTACGCAAACTGCGTCTTCAAAGACACTATCATCAAAATTAAAATGTCCCGCTAACTCTTTAAGTATGTCTTGCCCATTACTTTCAATCATTGTTTTTGGTATAAAATCACCAACACGGTTTCCATGTAAGGCATAACCCCAAAGAATATAGACATCATCTGGTTGATCAATAAAATGAGGTTGATTATAAAGTACAACAGACATTAACCAATTAGAATCTTTGAAGGTTACCAGTCCTCCAGTTCCAGCTTTATTACCGGTCATTTTTTCTATTTTATCAAAAAATTCAGAGGATTTAAAAGTTACTGTAAACGATTCCCAAAAAGACTCAGGAATACTGCTGTTAAATGATGCAGGATTTCCAAAGTCAGGTCTTCCTTTTGCAAGTTTTTCCCAAAGCGTCCAACCTTTACTATCTGCTTTTGTTTTTTTAATAGGAGGATGGTCCATAGAACCAATACTTGAAGCATCCACCATAGAGCCATTTTGGAAAATAACAATATCGTCAGGGTTAACTGCAACTTGTTTAGTGCCATTTTTGTTAATTACTGTAAGTGAAGTAACAGTAACTTTTCCATCGATATCTTCCACGTTTATATCGTCTACAGTAGTAGCTAATTCAAAATGAACTCCTTTACCTTGAAGCCAAGCAATTAGAGGGAGTACTAAAGAGTCGTACTGATTATAAATAGTTCTTTTAACACCACCAAGTGTGTTGATTCTTGGAAATTCATTCATGAAACGGTGTAAATAACGCTTAAACTCTACGGCACTATGCCAAGGTTCAAAAGCAAATGTTGTTTGCCACATATACCAGAAGTTTGTTTTAAAAAAACCAGGAGATAACCAATCGGTGATTTTTGAGGTGCCTAATTTTTCTTCTGAAGCTTCAAGAAGTTTAACAAATTCTAATCTATCATGCATATCAAAACCCATGGTAGAAGTGTCTACAATATGACAGTTTTTATCTACTAAACGACCTTGAGAGTGTGCGATGTGTTTTTTATTAAAGGCAATTGTTTCGTCTTTTACAGACATACCTTTATTGTTAATGGATGGGATGTCTTTAAACAAACCCCAAAAACATTCATAAGCATCTGTGGTAAGCATTCTGCCACCACGAAGGGAATAACTGCCATCTTCAAGACGTGCACCATCTAAGCAACCTCCTAGTGTTGGTAGTTTTTCGAAAACAGTAATTTGATTTCCTGAAATTCCGCCATCACGAATCATAAATACAGCTGCAGATAGGGAGCCAAGTCCGCCACCTAAACAATATGCTTTAAAATTTTTAGTTCTCATATTTTTAATTTTTTTATATTAAATATTGTGTGTTCTACAAAATTAGAGTTGGCAATGGTTTACAGAAATGATATAGGTCAGTGGTCTTATTCTTTTAAAATTGAAGAGATATATTATTTGCGAAATTTTACCGATCTGGTGTTTCATAGTTTTAAACTGACCAAAGTCATTTCTTTGGGAGAATTTCATCTTTATCTTTATACTTTAAATAATACTAGTTATGAATGATTATAGAATCAGACCCAAAGACAACTTTATTCATGAAGCAACTTGGACACAGTTATATGCGCTTACCGAGCACTGGAAATCGGATATGCAATTTTATAAAGGCGATTTAAATTTCCTGCATCATCTTATTGATAAATACTTCTTATATCTATCCAAAAAAGAGAATATAGATTTGGTGCTTGAAATGGAAGTAAACCTGCTTCAAGTGGAAAAACAATGTAATTCATTAGTAGATCGTATTAATAAACATTTTCATCATTTAGCGGAGTTGGTAGATGATCCTTTTACATATGTTTCCGATAAATTTAGAACGGAACACGAACAATTGGAAGATGATCTTTCACAATTTGTAAAAGACTACCGGAAAAACAGAAAAGAAATTTTTGCAATTACAGAACACATGATTGGAGGAGAAGAATTGATTAAGCAACTTAATGTTTTACATCCATAGATTATTTACGTTTTAATCATTAAAAAATATGCATAATGAAAGACTTACACAATATTCTTACAGAAATTACACAGTTAACCAATAAAATTGAAACCAATTACCCGGAACTTTATCGGTCTCTTGATGAAAATCCATTAACCTTGCCTGTTAGTGAAAGTCCACATATGGATAAAAAAGTAATGGCAGAATATCTAGAAGGTTTAAAGCAATTATTAGGTCATTATGTGGAGGAAGAAAAAATTAAAAAGCAATAGATTTTAATATTCAAATTATGGGAGAAATTGCGACATCAAAAAGACAAATAACCGTATACTATAATTCAAAGTCGGATATAGCAAAACAAACCTTAGCCTATGCTAAAGCAGATGGTTTTAAGGTGCAGGAAATAGATGTGTTAAAAACTAAAATTACAGGAACGCAACTGGTAGAACTTGCAGAAAGATTACACCTAGAAGTCGCAGATCTTATTAACCAGGACAGTCCAGCGTATGCTTCTGTTTTTGAACATCATAATCTATCTACAGACGACTGGATAAAAATGATACAACACAACCCTGAAATTATGAAGCAGCCAATAGCTTTAAGAGGAGACACAACTATTTTGGTGGAGACACCTACAGATATTCTTAAAATATAAATAAACCCGATTTTAATTTTGTCTCAATACTGACCAAGGTCATTTCAAAGACTATATAAAAAGGTAACCTTTGTGATACTAATTATAAATAATAAACAATCATGGAAAAAGAAATTTTATACAACTCCAACATGCATTTCGAACACGAACAATGGAAAGGCGAATTAGCATTTTGGAAAGGCGAATTAGTATTCTTTAATAATAGATTAAGTGAATTGGTAACACGTTGGACAAACAAAGATGTGCTAGCACAATTAGAGCATTATCAAAATGAATTTATTCTTCATGGTGGTGTTATTGAAGATTTACAAGAAACCATAGAAAAACATGAAGAGCGTATTGCAGGACAAAGCATAGAAGGCGAAGACGCAATAGATGTGCAATTAGCAAAACAGCATGTAGAATTTAGAAATAAAATGGAAACACAACGTGAGATTTACGCAGATCTTAAAAAAGAATTTTTCAGATTTTTAGAAAAATATATGTAATATTAAATGCAATGGTATCAGGAAATTAGTGAGCTCGTAGGGTCTTATATGCTAGGAGTTCTAATCAGTTTAGGGATAGGTCTTATACTTGGTCTAGAAAGAGAGTACGACAAACTCAAGGAAGACAAAGGTATAGCAGGTATAAGAACTTTCCCTATTGTTACCATTCTTGGATTCTCATTAGGTAATCTTACCGAAATATTTACGCCTTGGCTATTAATTATCAGTTTGGGCACTTTTATTCTCTTTTTGGCATTTAATACCTATTCTCAAAAACAAGACATACTTGGTCAAGACCTAACCACCAATTTAGCCTTAATAGCAACCTTTGTTTTAGGAGTTATGGTTTCGGTAGCATATTACCGAGATGCCGTAGCAACTGCTGTAATTATAGTTACTTTATTATCTCTAAAAACGAGGTTTCGTTCTGTAATTCAAAATATTACTTCCGAAGAGCTTTTCGCTTTCATAAAATTCGTAATCATAGCCTTATTAATTCTTCCTTTTCTACCCAACAAAACCTATGGTCCAGATAATCTATTAAATCCATTCGAAATTGGATCCATTATCGTTATTGTTTCTTTCTTAAATTTTATAGGTTACTTTCTTGTCAAATTTATTGGCTCGAAAAAAGGAATTATACTAACGGCAATCCTTGGCGGACTTATCTCAAGCACAGCAGTAGCGTGGAATTATGCATCCAGTAGTAAAGAATCTCCAGAGCTTTCCAAAAAGTATAGTGCAGGAATCATAGTAGCATCTGCCATTATGTTTCCTAGATTGGCCTTGCTAGCATACATTTTTAACAGTAATATATTAATCCATTTAGCAATACCCTTTGGTATATTAACTTGCATTTGCGTGGCAGCAACGTTGTTTTTAATGCGAAAAGACGATGCTATACCTGACACCAATATTAAATTAGGCAATCCATTAAACATCTTGAATGCCATAAAATTCGGAGCAGTATATGTCATTATTCTTTTCGCCGTTTTTTATAGCAATCAGTTTTTTGGCGAAAGTGGTTTGTATTATTCCGCATTAATTGCAGGTCTGGCAGATACCGATGCCATTACCATTAGCATGTCTAAATTCTCTTTAGATGGCGAAAAATTAAATCTCGCAGCTTCCGTAATTATTGCGGCGACCATTAGTAATATGCTAGTAAAATTGGGTATCACTGCATTTAAAGGTTCCAAAGCAGCAGGTAAACTTGTTGGCTATGCTTTTGGAAGCGTAATTTTAGTTGGTATCCTTTACATTTTTATTATTCGTAGCTAATTGTATTTTTCTGTTTTTAAAAGTTGGGCGTGACCACAAGGGTCAGGCTTTACGCTACAATTCCTCGCATCTCCTGCGTCGAGCTGCGGGATTTTCACTGCAATCCTTCACGCAAATTCGCAAAACAAAATACCCTTCAAAAAAATAGATTCTTTTTTATCATGCTGATGTAGGTCAGTGTTCATATGCTTCTATACCAGTAGTTTTACACTAGAAATGAAGACAGTGGTTTTATCAATTTTCTGTCCAATAAATTACAAGACAATGAAAAAATTAAACGCACAAGAAGCAAAAGAAATTGGAGATACTCTTGGTATTCCATGGACAGATGTACCATTAGATGAATTCACAAAAGGAATAAATGTAGAATTCGAGCACGGTTCAAGATACCCAGAAACGAATGTTACCAACGACGATAAAAACATCACTGGAAAAATAGCATGGGCGCATTTAAAAGAGTTTCCAGATTACTATACACGCTTAGAAAAAATGGAAAATGAAGCGGAAGAATTTTGGAACAAAAAGGAGTAAACTGATTTAAATCAGTTTGCTAGCGCTGACGTAGGTCAGTGTGTCTCTCCTCATAACAATATAATTTTGAAGTGTAAACAGATATCAAAAATTAGATACTTCAAAATAAAAAATGAATATTTTAAATAGAAAGAACATGAAAACGAAATCAGAATTTTTAAGCGAAGCAATGGTGAAGTTGCTAAATTATAGAGTAGAACAAGAAGAATATTCTTCAAGAATATATTTAGCCATGTCTACTTGGTTAGATGATAAAGGGTTTGTAGGAGCAGCGAAATTATTTAAACAATATAGTGATGAAGAGTTGGTGCATGCAGCTAAAGCAAAAAAAATGCTTTTAGCAAATGGTATCCAACCAATCACTCCAGCTTTAAAACAACCAAAACAAGATTTTATTAGCCTTCCAGATGTTATTCTGGCAGCATTAGAACATGAAAAAGAAATTACCACACAATGCTATGCACTTACCAAAGCAGCACATACCGAAGAAAACTTTATGGTTGTAGAATTGGGTTTATGGTTTTGCAAAGAGCAAGCAGAAGAGTTAAGCAAAGTGCAATATTTAATAGGACGACTAGAAGCTTTTGGAGAAGAGTCTATCATGCTAAGAGAGTTGGATGAAGAGATGGGAGAATTAGCCGATTAACTAATTTAAATAACAATTAGTAATATTAAAATTAGATATTATGTATAATAGCAATAAAGATAGAAAAGCATATTTCATAGGTGGCGGAATAGGATCCTTAGCAGGAGCAGTATTCCTGATACGTGATGGTGGAGTAGCAGGAAATAATATTACAATCTTCGAAAGTCTGCCAGTATTAGGTGGGAGTTTAGATGCAGGAGGAAATCCAGAGGAAGGCTACACATTACGTGGTTCCCGTATGTTTACATTAAATATTTACGAATGTACTTGGGAATTGTTTAAATCCATTCCATCCCTTACAGATCCAAATACTTCTGTAACCGAAGAGACCATAGCATTCAATGAAAAAGTAATATCAAATGCAAAAGCACGCCTTATAGATAAAAACCGAGCAATTGTAGATGCATCTAAGCTTGGTTTTTCAATGGCAAATCGTGCCGAGCTTCTTAAACTAAGTGAAGCAAGCGAAGAAAAACTAGGTAATAGTTCTATCTACGATTGGTTTTCTCCTTCCTTTTTCGAAACAAATTTCTGGTTTATGTGGCGTACAAGTTTTGCGTTTTCCCCTTGGCATAGTGCCGTAGAATTTAAACGTTACCTACATCGTTTTATGCAGGAGTTTCCAAATGTAGAAACAATGACCGGTGTTAAACGTACGGTTTACAATCAGTACGATTCTATGATTCTTCCATTACAAGTTTGGTTGCAATCCCATGGTGTTCATTTTATGAAAGGTAGCACGGTGACCGATTTAGATACCGAATATGCTCTAGATGCAAGAACAGAAACTGAAAAAGTAGTAGTAAAACATATTACCTATAAAAGTGCAGGTAATATCGAAACCATAGCGATTAAAGATAGCGATTTAGTATTCTATCAAAATGGTTCTATGACTGATGCTTCTAGTTATGGTTCTATGACAAGTGCTCCAGAATTCTTTACTAAAGAAGATAGTCAAGGTTGGGAATTATGGGAGAAACTAGCCAATAAATATCCTGGATTTGGTAGACCAGAAGTGTTTAATACCAATATAGCAGAATCGTTTTGGGAATCGTTTACAGTAACCTTGAAGGACACTGCATTCTTTGATCAAATGGAGAAATTATCGGGAAACAAAGCAGGAACAGGAAGCCAAGTAACACTTAAAGATTCCAATTGGTTTATGAGTTTTTCATTAAATGAACAACCGCATTATAAAGATCAACCAGATAATGTACAAGTGTTTTTTACCTACGGATTGCATCCAGATCGTGTTGGGAACTTTGTTGGTAAACCAATGACTGCATGTTCGGGAGAGGAAATTCTTAGAGAATTATGCGGACATCTAAAATTCGATTATGATGTAGTGTTTGCAAATGCAATTTGTATTCCTTGTAGAATGCCATACATCACCAGTATGTTTATGCCACGATTAAAAACAGATAGACCACTTCCTGTGCCTAAAAACTCTAAAAACTTGGCTTTTATCAGTCAGTTTGTAGAGATTCCAGATGATGTGGTATTTACTGTAGAGTATTCCGTTAGAGCAGCACAAATGGCAGTGTATGAATTACTAGACATCGATCTGGAAATCCCACCGATTACAAAATTCGATAAAACGTTAAAAGTGGAACTAGAAACCGTAGCGAAAGCATTCCACTAAATCAAATCAGTATTAACATTTAAAATTAATAAAAATGGCAAATATTATCGTTGTTCCTTTTAAGGAAGAGAAAAAAGCAATAGAAGCTTTACACAAAATGAAAGAATTAGATGTATATGGAGATATTACACTCTATGAACATATGATGATTCGTAAAAAAGATAACAATCAATACGAAGTACTAAACGATCAAACCGATGGCGAAGGATGGAGAACCTTTACAGGTATGGCTCTTGGAGGTATTATTGGAGCTTTTGTAGGTCCTTTAGGATTAATTATCGGACTATATACAGGTGTAGTCGCAGGAGCCGTTTGGGATATTAGTCGCTATGATTTTGAAGATGCATTTATTAAAAAGGTGAGTAATAAAATGACTCCAGGAACCATAGCAATTGTGGCAGAAGTAGCAGAAGATAGTTCCATTTTTATTGATGAAGCGCTTAAAGGATTAAGTTCCGAAATTATTAGAAGTGAAGCAGGAATAGAATTCGATGATTATGTAGATGAACAAGTAGAAGACATTGAAGATAGCATTGAAGACCAACGTCAAAAACTAAGAAAAGCGACAGCAGAAGAAAAAATTAAAATTAAAGCAAAGATTGCCGATCTAAAAGCAAAAAGAAAAGCGGAAATGGCAGCATTAGAAGTGAAGAGAAAAGCGGCTTTAAAAGAAATTAAAAACCAAACAAAATCTAGAATTAACAAATTAGAATCTCGTTTGGATAATGTAGAACATGCTATTACAGATGCTTTTGCTACAGCAAGAAAAAATAGACTGAATAAGAGAATCAAAAAGGAAGAAGAAAAGTTATATCAACTGCATAGTGCTTTAGGAGAAGATATTGAGGATTAACAAAGAAGAATATAGCGTTAGTAATATTTCAAAAATAAAATAGAAGTGGGAAAGCTCATATTGGTAAGACACGGAAAAAGCCTTTGGAATATAGAAAACATATTTACGGGATGGACAGATATCGATCTTGCTCCTCAAGGAATCGAAGAAGCTAAGGTAGCTGGTCAAATTATAAGGGATAATAAATTAGTTATAGATATCTGTTTTTCATCGTATCTAAAAAGAGCGATACGAACTGCATGGATTATTTTAGATACTGCCAATTTAATGCACATAGACTTCTTAAAAAGTTGGAAACTTAATGAACGAAATTATGGCGCTTGGCAAGGTCGAAAAAAAGAAGCGGTAAGAAAAGAAGTGGGAGATGATCTTTTTTTAAAGGTTAGAAGAGGTTTTAGCACGGCGCCTCCAAGTTTATCTATGGAGGACGAAAGGAATCCGAAATTTGATCCGAAGTATGCGAAGCTTCCTACCGAAGAATTACCATTAGGTGAATCCTTAGAGGAAACCAGACATAGAGCTGTTCAATACTTCTTTGAAGCGATAGTCCCAGAATTAGTAGAAGGTAAGACCGTTTTAGTTTCGGCACACGGAAATTCTATTCGAGCATTAATGGGACATATTGAAAAAATTTCTCCTATTGAAATTTCTAATGTGGAGGTGAAAACCGGAGTGTTAAATATTTATGAGTTTGATACCGAAATGAGATTAAAAGATAAATATGTTTTAGAGCATGAAAGTTAATTCGCAATTTAAATAATGAGATATGAAAGCTAAAATATTTGCATCGGTTGTACTAGTACTTCTCTTAGGAATTGGATGCTTAGGTTGCAGTTCTGCGACAAATAAAAATTTAAAATTAACTAATGAAAACAGTAAGGAAGCTAATCTGCAGGTAAATCAAGTAAGAAAAGATTCCTTAAAAGTACATTGGGAGACATTTAAAAAAGATGCAGAAATAGCTGTTAAAGCAAGAGAGCGTCAAATTGAAGATTTAAAGCGAGAATTTTCCGATATAAATAAAGAAGAACAAAAATGCAGGACAGCACTGGATACCTTAGAACAAAAAAAGAACGGTCTCCAAGAGAGATTGGCTCAGATTAATAAAAAGATTACCACAGATATGGAACATCTTAATGAAAATGATGAAGCCATAAAAACAACCTTTGAAAAATCGTTTGTCCGTGATATGAATGAACTTATAATGGGCCTTAGAGAATTTTGTAAAAAAGAAGAGTATTAATTAATAACAAATAAAACAATCAATTATGAAAAAAAATATTTTATCCTTAACTGTAATTGTATTTATGGCAGGAGTCGTTTTAACTAGTTGTGGACAGGCATCTAAACAAGATGCTAAATCGGTTAAAGAGGACGTAAAAGAACTTAATAATGATCTAAAACAAGGAGCAAAAGACACTAGTGAAGAAATTAAAACTAGTGTGACTTCCGATTGGCAGAAATTTAAAACATCATCAGAAACTGCCATTGATAATACAGAGCATAAGATTAAAGCGCTTCGAGAAAAAATAGCAGTAGCAAATAAAAAGGAAAAAGAAAAATTGACAAAAGAACTAGATACCCTAGAACAAAAAAATAAAGAACTTAAAGAGAAATTAGCAAAAAGAGCTAAAGCGTTTGAAGACGGTGTCGTTTCTTTTAATGCGACTACTGTAGCAAATGAACTGAAATTCGAGCGTGAGTTTAATCATGATATGACAGAACTAGGGACTGCTTTAAAAGATCTTTTTAAAAATAATGTCGATTAATAATTTTAAATAAAAACGTTATGGCAACTACCATTTTAAGTTCCGCACAATCCGCAGTAAAAAATTGGTGGATATCCCTTTTACTCGGTATTTTATACATAATTGCAGGAGTTTGGGTCTTTCAAACACCACTAGCAAGTTATGTGTCTTTAAGTATTGTTTTTAGTGTATTTATCATTGTTTCTGGTATTTCTCAAATCGCATTTTCTGTTTCTAGCAGCAACGAGATGGAAGGTTGGGGTTGGCATCTGGCAGGTGGAATTCTAGATCTTATAATAGGAATATTACTAATCTCACATCCGTTAATGACGATGGCCATTCTACCTTTTTATATAGGTTTTTGGTTGTTGTTTCAAGGGTTTATGGCTATTGGTTTGTCCTTTCAATTTAAATCTGCTGATGTACCTAATTGGGGATGGTTTTTATTTCTAGGAATTCTAACCTTACTTTTTGCCTTTCTATTATTAGCGAATCCAATTTTTGCAGGATTAAGCATCGTGTATATGACAGCAATGGCATGTATTACCGCTGGTGTTTTTAGAATATTTCTAGCATTTGATTTAAAAAAAATCAAGAATAAATTCAGTTAAAACAACAAATTTAAAGTGCTGTTATAACCGTTAAAAGTATACGTTTTTTAATTCGTTTTTAGTAACCAAAACCGTTTACTAATCAGATTTAACGGATAGAAAATACATGAACGGTTATCACATTACTTATTAATTTTTATCTATAATATTATGAGTAAAATAAAAAACAAAAACCCAGAAGAAGCTAAAGTATATCTTATAGGAAGTGGAATAGCTTCTCTTGCAAGTGCCGTTTTTTTAGTTAAAGATGCGGGTGTGCAAGGAAAAAATATACATATTTTAGAAAAAGATACTATTCTTGGAGGAGCATTGGATGGCGCAGGAGATAAAGAAGAAGGTTTTGTAGTACGAGGCGGTAGAATGCATGAAGCGCATTATGCTTGCTATTGGGATTTATTATCTAATATTCCTTCCTATGATGATCCAAATGTTTCTGTACGTGATGAGTCGTTTGAATTTAATAAACGATTTGTATCCAACGGACAAGCGAGACTTTTAAAAGAAGGGAAAATTATGGATGTGTCTTCTTATGGACTATCCAAAAAACAACAAGCAGAATTTTTAAAACTGATATTCGCTTCCGAGAAATCATTAAGTAATAAAAGAATTGAAGATTGGTTTGATCAAGCCTTTTTCGAAACTAATTTTTGGTACATCTGGTCTACCATGTTTGCTTTTCAAAAATGGAGCAGCGTTGTAGAAATGAGACGCTATATGAAACGCTTTATTCATTTAATTGATGGTTTAAAAAGATTAGGAGGAGTAATGCGCACCAAGTACAATCAGTACCATTCTGTAGTTATTCCATTAAGAAATTATTTAAAGGATTACGGTGTACATTTTGACTTAGGTCACGAAGTCGTGGATATCGATTTTAATTTGTCTTCAGATAAAAAAACAGCGACAGTTATCCATTTAAAAGATAAAAATGAAATCGTACTTGGGGAAAACGATTACGTCTTTATTACTAATGGTTCTATTACAGAAAGCACCGATAATGGTGCCTGGGAAAGACCTGCGAAACTAAAAGGAATTGCGGAATCAGGATCTTGGCAACTATGGAAAACACTAGCGAAAAAAGATAAAGCTTTTGGTAATCCAAATCCTTTTTGTGATAACATCGATTTACAAAAATGGTATTCATTTACCGCTACTTTAAAGGACAGTACTTTTCATGATTATATGGAAAACTTTTCTGGTAATGTAGATGGTACAGGAGGTTTAGTGACCATGACAGATTCTAATTGGTTGATGTCTATAGTTATTGCACGTCAACCACATTTTCCAAACCAACCAGAGGATGTTAAAGTATTTTGGGGTTATGGATTGTATCCAGATAGAAAAGGAAACTATGTGAATAAAACAATGGCAGAATGTACTGGTAAAGAAATACTGGAAGAATTATGGTATCATTTAAAAGTACAAGATTTAATGAATCCAATTGTACATGCAGGAAAAGTAAATTGTATTCCAACAGCAATGCCTTATATTGATAGTTTATTTATGCCAAGAAAAAAAGGAGATAGACCAAAAGTATTACCAAAAGGAGCGACTAATTTTGCGTTTTTAGGACAGTTTGCTGAGGTTCCAAAAGATGTTGTATTTACCGTAGAATATTCGGTAAGAACAGCGCAAACCGCAGTTTTTGGTTTGTTTGAAACCGATAAGAAAGTATTACCTGTTTACGATTCTATACATAGTCCGAAAGCCCTATTAACCGCTGTAAAATCGATTAGTGGCTAATGGAATTATAAAATGAAACGTAATAATTTCATTAACCATTTATAATAAATATTGATATTAAAATGAAATTATACAGCAGTGTTGTAACTGTAATCGGACATAAGCCTTTTTGGTTTGGTTTGTTATTTAGTATCGTTTGGGGGAATTCCCTAATTGGTACAACAGACGTTAAGAATTGGTTTATAGAAAATACGTTAACGGTTATTGCACTGCTTTTTTTAATGCTTACCTACGCAAAGTATCGCTTTAGTAATTATAGTTATTTCCTAATTTGTATCTTTCTTTGTCTTCACGTGTATGGTTCTAAATACACCTATGCGCAAAATTTATTTGGCTATTGGCTACAAGAGGTTTTTCATTCTTCAAGAAATCATTATGATAGGTTAGTCCATTTTAGTTTTGGATTTCTATTATATTATCCATTGCAAGAATGCCTTTCCAATTGGATTAAAATTTCAAAAAAAGTAGCTTTAAGATTTCCTATTTTAATTATTCTATCTGCAAGCGCTTTATATGAAATTATAGAATGGCTAGTAGCAGATGTTTTTTTTGTAGAACAAGGAATTTCCTATTTGGGTACGCAAGGAGATATCTGGGATGCACAAAAGGATATGGCAATAGCATTTTTAGGTGTTGTATTTGCTTCTGTGGGATATTCTATCTATTCCGTATTAAAAAAATCTTAAAAATAGTGTCTACTGACTTAGGTCATAATAATTGTTTGAAACATCCAATACCTTTACTTCATAATTAATTAAAAATCATAAAGATGAAAACACCAAACATAGGAATTTCAGCAGAAAACAGACAAGCTATAGCAGACCAATTATCAAAAATATTGGCAGACGAATTTGTATTGTATTCTAAGACTTTAAACTTTCATTGGAATGTTGAAGGTCCAGATTTTCATTCGGTACATGTTTATTTAGAAACCTTATATGAAGAGCAACAAGAGGTTGTAGATACCGTAGCAGAAAAAATACGTATGATAGGGCATTATGTGCCTGCAACTTTAGCAAAGTATTCGGAATTGACACATCTTACCGAAAAAACAAAAGGTAAAAATGATAGTCAAAGTATCTTTGCAGAATTGCTAGAAGACCATGAAAGCATTATCATTTTTATTAGAGAAGAAATAAAACCTATTGCCGACAAATGGCAAGCAGATGGCATTAGCGACTACGTTACAGGGCTTATGGAACAGCATGAAAAAACAGCTTGGATGTTACGATCCCATTTAAAATAAGCATTCCAAATTTATAAATCCTTCAAAATTAAAAACCCAAACAGTAGCTATATTGTTTGGGTTTTTTGTGCTGTAAGATGTTTATGTTCTAAAAAGGATTGCTTTGTTAAAGTTTTCAGAAAAAAGAACCCTACTGATGTAGGTCAGCGTCAGTGTTTTAAGTGGTGCATATCTTTGGTGTATAATAATTGTTTAATTTAAATCATAGAAATAATGAGATCAGATTTAAGTATTAAAGAAGACATCTTAGAAGAATTAGAATGGCAACCAAGTATTGATGAAACGCAAATTGGTGTTGTTGTAAAAGATGGAATTGTAACGCTAACAGGAACTGTAGATAGTTATGTTAAAAAGCGTGAAGCAGAAAAAGCAGCTAAAAGTGTAGTAGGGGTGAAGGCTGTAGCCGAAGAGATTGAAGTGCAGTATGGTACTTCTGCACACAAATCGGATACAGAAATAGCTAAGGCTGCAGTGAATGCTTTAAAATGGAATATTTCGGTGCCTTCCAATAAAATCGACGTTAAAGTGGAAGATGGTTGGGTATATCTAGAAGGGGAAGTGATGTGGGATTTTGAAAAAACTGCGGCTAAAAAAGCGGTGGAAAACTTACAAAGTGTAAAATATGTGGTAAATAATATTGCATTAAAAAACCCGGTAAGAGCAGAAGACATTAAAAATAAAATTAAAAAAGCATTTGAACGTTCTGCAGATATTGACTCTAAAGGGATTACTGTAAAAGCCGAAGGTCATAACATTAAATTGATAGGTAAAGTGCATTCCTTAAAAGAAAAAGAGGATGCTAGACGAACCGCTTTTTATGCGCCAGGAGTATGGAGTGTGGAAAACGAGTTGGTAGTGGAGTATTAATTTTATAAATTTATAAGAAACCATAATAGTGTTGTCTTATAGGAAATCACCCTAACACATCATATGATGTTAGGGTGATTTTTTATACTGACTTAGGTCAGCATATAATATTATTTACCGCAGTAACTTTATACTAAATTAGATATCAAAATATTTAAAGTATATGGATTATGAAAACAGATTTAGAAATTAAAAATGACGTTTTAGCCGAATTAAAATGGCAGCCCAATATTGAGGAAACCGAGATTGGTGTAACCGTAAACAATGGTATTGTAACACTTACTGGAATTGTAAGTAACTTACCAAAAAAAACAGCAATTGAAAATGCTGTTAAGCGTATATCTGGCATAAAAGCTGTCGCAGAAGAAATTAAAGTAAAATACACAGATAGCGATAAAAAATCGGATATAGAAATAGCAAAAGCAGCAATAAATGCTTTAGAGTGGAATGCTTCGGTACCTTCCGAAGATATTATTGTTACAGTAGAAGATGGAATAATTTATTTAACTGGAGAACTAGAATGGGAGTACCAAAAGAGTTTTGCGAAAAGAACTATCGAGCATTTATATGGTGTTAAAGAAGTAATCAATAATATTGATGTAAAGCCGAAAGCAACGCCACAAAATGTAGTAAATCAAATTAAAAAAGCATTTGAACGTTCGGCAAATATAGATGCCAAAAACATTAATGTGGCTATTCATAATCAAGAGTTAACATTAAGCGGAACTGTGCGTTCTATGAAAGAAAAAGAGGATGCAGAAATCGCGGCGTATCATGCTCCAGGAATTACGAATGTGATCAATCAATTGGAAGTAGAATATTCCCCAATATATGTATAAAAACAAATTAAAAAATAGTACCATGAATTATAAAAATGTAACCATAGCAGGAAGCGGTGTTTTAGGATATCAAATAGCATTTCTAACAGCGTTTCACGGATTTAAAGTAACGGTTTACGATATTAATGATGCAGTTTTAGATAAAGCAAAAGCGAAATTTGAAACCATGAGTGAAGCTTTTAAACGTGATTTAAATGCAACACAAGAACAATTAGATAAAACAGATCAAAATTTAAATTATACTTCCGATTTAGCAGAAGCGGTAAAAGATGCCGATTTACTCATTGAAGCAGTACCAGAAAATCCGAAAATTAAAATAGAATTTTATCATAAATTAGCGAAAGTCGCTCCAGAGAAAACCGTGTTTGTAACCAATTCTTCTACGCTTTTACCAAGTCAGTTTGCAGATGCCACAGGAAGACCAGCAAAGTTTTTAGCACTACATTTTGCGAATAACATTTGGATGCATAACACAGCAGAAGTTATGGGGCATGCTACTACAGATCCACAGAATTTTAAAGATGTTGTAGCTTTTGCAAAGGCTATTGGTATGTTGGCTTTACCACTTCATAAAGAGCAGCCAGGATATATTCTTAACTCTTTGCTAGTGCCATTATTAAGTGCAGCGACTAACTTATTGGTAAACGACGTTGCAGATGTGCAAACTATAGATAAAACGTGGATAAAAGCAACAGGAGCACCTGTAGGACCTTTTGGAATTCTCGATATCGTTGGGATTACCACTGCATATAATATTAATCAAATAGCAGCAGAGAAAACCAATAATCCAATAACCATTAAAACGGTAAAATATCTAAAAGAGAATTTTATAGATAAAAACAAATTAGGAATCTCTACAGGAGAAGGTTTTTATAAATATCCAAATCCTGCGTTTAAGAATCCCGATTTTTTAAAATAAATAGCAAGTCATTTTAATTATTAATAGACAAAGGAATAGAAGTTTTAGGCACGTGTATTTATGAAAAAGCATAAAAAATTAAGCGAGTTGGCAGCAACTGCTATTTGTGGGAATGATATTAGTTCTTCCGTATTATACGTGTCTGCTTTGGCTATTGCTTTTGCTGGACAGTATGCCTGGATTACGTTGCTTATCGTGTCTTTGGTGCTTTTTTTGTTTCGAAAAATTTACGGAGAAGTTGTTGGTGCATTACCATTAAATGGTGGAGCTTATAATGCACTATTAAATACAACAAGTAAATTTATGGCCTCTTTTGCAGCCACACTAACCTTGTTGTCTTATATGGCTACTGCAGTTATTTCAGCAAATGAAGCCATTCATTATTTACATCATTTGGTGCCTTCCATTTCTGTAATAATTGCGACCATCATACTGCTTAGTTTTTTTGGAGCGCTCACTATTGTAGGTGTTTCGGAATCTTCCAAAGTCGCTATAGGTATTTTTCTTTTTCACTTGCTGTCTTTTGCTATATTAAGTGGTTTTATTATTTTCTTCTTGATTAATAATGGTATTGGTTTATTTCTTGAAAATTGGCATTTCCCAACCACTTCAGGGAGTATAACCAAAGCCATTTTTCTTGGTTTTGCAGCTTCTATGTTAGGGGTTTCAGGATTTGAAAGTTCTGCAAATTTTGTCGAAGATCAACAGAAAGGCGTATTTCCAAAAACACTAAAGAATATGTGGATTGTAGTAAGTGTACTAAATCCGTTAACAGCATTGTTTGCACTGTCTTTATTTGCAATTCCTTTATTACAAAGTGATGCATATCAAAATACACTTTTAATCGAAATGGCATCACATGTTGGTGGTAATTGGTTAGCGATTTTAATAAGTATAGATGCCTTTTTAGTACTTAGTGGCGCAGTATTAACAAGTTTTGTTGGTGTTTCTGGATTGTTAGAAAGAATGGCTTTAGATAGAGTTTTGCCTCAGTTTTTTCTTAAGAAAAATAGTAGGGGAAGCTCGTATCGCATTATCCTAGTTTTCTTAATTTTAACCATTTCTGTTTTACTTATTACCAAAGGAAATGTAAAACTGTTGGCTGGTGTTTATACCATTTCCTTCTTATCTGTAATGACATTATTCGGAATAGGGAATGTACTTCTTAAAGTAAAAAGAAACAGTTTGCCTCGTCCGGAAAAAGCAAGTTGGATTGCAATACTTATTGCAATTACGGCTGTGATTATAGCGTTAATAGGTAATGTAGTTATGCCTCCAATAGAAGGTGGTGCTAGTAATGTAGCTGTCTTTTTAGATTATTTTATTCCTGCTATTGTTTTTACAACGATAATGCTGAATAGAACTTTATTGCTAAAAGTGCTATTAAAAGTAATCCATACCATTTTTGATCCTGTTCGTAGTTTTGTGATGAAAACAGATAGTAAAATACTGGCAGTAATTGATACGATTAACTCTCAGGAATTTGTCTATTTTACAAAGGATGACGATGTAGAAACACTAAATAAAGTGTTGTTATATATTCAAAGAAATGAACATACCAAAAAATTAAAAGTCGTTACGGCTACAAAAAATGGTAATCCGATTACAGAACAATTTAGAAATGATATAGATGTCGTGGATAGGGAATACCCTTTAATTAAAATCGAGTTTATAGAACTAGATGCTAATTTTGGACCAGAACTAATCACTAAATTATCCAAAGAATGGAACATTCCAATCAACTTTATGTTTATCGGTTCACCAGGAGACCATTTTCCGTATAAAATTGAAGAATTAGGTGGTGTACGATTAATCATTTGATGGAAGGTTTTTCCATTAGAAAGTCCAAATTTTAAAACGAATGTATTAAATTTATAAAAAAACCACTTTCCCATAATTTTTTAATGCAAACAAATAATTTTAACATAAAAGGGCTGACCAATGAAGAAGTATTAGCTGCACGAACTACATACGGTTATAACAAGCTAGAAGCTAAAAAAGAGTATCCTTTTTTGGATGCTATTAAAAGTTTAGTAAAAGAGCCCATGGTTATTTTGCTGTTGGTAGCTTCTTCTATTTACTTTATTAGTGGAAATATAGGAGACGGTATATTTCTTACGGCAGCTACAGTTCTTGTCGCCGCTATTTCCTTATACCAAGATTCTAGAAGTCGGAATGCTTTAGAGAAACTTAAAACCTTTTCAGAACCTAAATGTAAAGTCATTCGTAATGGCGAGACCGAGGAAATAAAAAGTGAATTATTAGTTGTAGGTGACAGCCTTATTGTGGAAGAAGGAGGTACTGTCGCTGCAGATGGAATTATTGTCCATTCCAATGATTTTTCAGTAAATGAATCTATCCTAACCGGAGAATCCCTAACCGTTTATAAAGACAAAACAAAAGAAGATCATCAAGTATATCAAGGAACATTGGTTTCCGGCGGATTGGCTATTGTTACGGTTACTGCTATAGGTAGTGAAACGCAATTAGGAAAAATAGGAAAAAGCTTAGAAGGAATACAAAAAGAAAAAACGCCATTAGAATTACAGATTAACAATTTTGTAAAAAAAATGGCTATTATTGGTGCTGTTGTTTTTATAATTGTTTGGGGAATTAACTTCTACCATTCTCATAATATTTTAGATAGTTTACTGAAAGCTTTAACCTTAGCGATGAGTATTTTGCCTGAGGAGATTCCTGTCGCTTTCGCCACCTTTATGGCAATGGGAGCATGGCGATTAATGAAATTGGGAGTTATTGTGAAACAAATAAAAACGGTGGAGACTTTAGGAAGTGCCACTGTTATTTGTACAGATAAAACGGGAACTATAACCGAAAATAAAATGAGTCTTGCGAGACTTTACACTTTGTCTTCTAATAAAATATTCAAAATAGAGGATGGTTTTGGTGTTGCTGAAAAAGAACTAATTCGAATATCCATGTGGGCAAGTGAACCCATTCCTTTTGATGCTATGGAAATAGCCTTGCATGCTGCATATAAAAATACAAGCGAGATAGACGAACGTTCTCAATTTCAACTGGTACACGAATATCCTTTAGGTGGAAAACCACCAATGATGACACATGTCTTTGAAAACAAGCAAGGAAAAAGGATTATTGCAGCAAAAGGAGCACCAGAAGCTTTAATGGCGATTTCCAATCTTTCCACTTTAGAAAAGGAACAAATAAATAATGCGATTAAAACCATAACATCAGAAGGGTATCGTGTGTTGGGTGTGGCGGAAACGCATTTTGAAGGGAATGATTATCCAGAGAAACAGCAAGATTTTCCATTTCATTTTAAAGGAATAGTTGCTTTTTACGATCCGCCAAAGAAAAATATAGCATCGGTATTTGAAGATTTTAATTTAGCAGGAATAAAGGTTAAAATTATTACTGGTGATAATGCATTAACGACTAAAGCTATTGCCAAAGAAATTGGATTCAAAGGCTATGAAAAAAGTATTTCTGGCGATGAATTAATGCAGCTGAATGCTACCGAATTACAGCAAAAAGTAGCAGACACTACCATATTTACAAGAATGTTTCCGCAGGCAAAATTAAAAATTATCAACGCTTTAAAAGCGAATAATGAAATTGTTGCCATGACTGGAGATGGTGTTAATGACGGACCTGCGCTAAAAGCGGCACATATTGGTATTGCGATGGGTAAAAAAGGAACTGAAATTGCGAAACAAGCAGCTTCCTTGATTCTATTGGAAGATGATCTATCCAAAATGGTAGATGCTATTGCTATGGGCAGACGGATTTATGCAAATCTAAAAAAAGCCATTCAGTATATTATCTCTATTCATATCCCAATTATTTTAACCGTTTTTATTCCTTTAGCCTTGGGTTGGGAATTTCCAAATATATTTTATCCGGTACATATTATTTTTTTAGAATTAATTATGGGGCCAACATGTTCTATTATTTATGAAAATGAACCGATAGAAAAAAATAGCATGCTTCAAAAACCGCGTCCGTTTACGGTTACTTTTTTTAACGGAAAAGAATTAGCCACGAGTATCGTGCAAGGTTTAATAATTACCTTGGGTGTGCTTATTGTATATCAATATGGCATTCAAAATGGTTATAGCGAAGCGCTAACACGAAGTATGGTTTTTACCACATTAATTGCCGCGAATATATTTCTAACCTTGGTTAATCGTTCTTTTTATTATTCCGTTTTAACGACCTTAAAGTATAAAAATAAGCTAGTTCCATTAATAATCGGTATCACCATTGCTATTACAGCATCGTTACTTTTTATAAAACCATTCGCAAACTTTTTTACTTTTGAAACGTTAAACCTTTTTCAATTATTAATTAGCGTGGGAACAGGTTTTTTAGCTGTGATATGGTGCGAAGCTGTCAAGTGGTATAAACGTAAAAAAGCACAATAGTAAATGCGATTCTTATGGTATTTATTTGTTCATTAAAAACGATATTTTTTAGGTTTAAATAATTTAAATATATTTTATATAAAAACAAATTAGAGGTAGTCGATTACACTAAAAAAAAAATAGATTTTATGAAAATTGTGTCTTGGAATGTAAATGGAATACGAGCTATAGTGAAAAAGGATTTTTTTTGAATCTATAGGGATTTTAAACCCAGATATTTTGTGTTTGCAGGAAACAAAAGCGCAGGATAATGAAGTGGAAAAAGCACTGTTGTCGATGCATGGTTATGAACAGTATTATAATTCTGCAGATAAAAAAGGGTATTCTGGAACGGCCATTTTAAGTAAAACGAAACCACTATCTGTTAGTAATGATATGAACATTTCAGAGCATGATGCAGAAGGTAGAATACAATGTGCAGAATACGAAGGTTTTTATTTAGTAAACGTTTATGTGCCTAATTCTGGTCAAAAATTAGATCGTTTAGATTATAGGCAACAATGGGATACCGATTTTTTGAAATATTTAAAAAATTTGGAAAAGACAAAACCGGTTATTATTTGTGGCGATTTTAATGTTGCACACAAAGCTATCGATTTAAAAAACGATGCATCTAATTACAATAAAACTGCAGGTTATACACAAATTGAAATAGACGGAATGGATCATTTTATCCAATCTGGATTTGTAGATAGCTATAGATATTTACATCCCAATACGATTGCATATACTTTTTGGAGCTATCGCTTTAAGTCTAGAGAGCGTAACACCGGATGGCGAATTGATTACTTTTTGGTAAGTAATTTACTAGTTGAAAAAATAGAAGCTACAAATATATTATCCGAATACTATGGTTCTGATCATTGTCCAATTAGCATGGAAATCAATTTGTAAAGTGCTTTACTTATTTAATGCTCATTAAGGAATTCTTTTAAAACATCTACTTGAAAGCTTCCTACAAGAGGTAAACTTTTATCGGCATTCAATATTACCAATCCATATCCTAAATGCGAGAGTTTACAATCCTGAATAATTTCTTCGTTTATTCCACTATATACGGGCATAAAATGTTTGTTTGTCTCCATACCAGATGTTTTTGCAATGCTAATGGCGGTTGCAACAGCATCTGTAATTTGGTCAGGAGATAATCCTTTTTGTAAAAGATCACTGGCCAAATGTGTCATATGTAAACTGTAGTATAAATCCATAAAATTATGAATAGTATCTGCCGTATTATATGTTTTAGTATATAGTAATAATTCCATAGTTGTTGTGCTTTAGTATTTTATGTTTAAAATAACTACTGAAGAAATTGCGTTTAAACTACAATACTAATTTCTTCAGTAGTTGTGATAATTATAGCCCTTTTGCGTAATCAAAAAGAATGCTTTTAAACGTTTTGAAATCTTTTGTAAACGTGTTCATTCTTGCTAAAAGTTGCGCGTGTTTTTCTCTGTAATTATTATCGGATAATCCTTTTTCGGCCAATTCAATTTTCGATAATAATTGTTCGTGTTCCACAACGCTTTCTTTTAAATCATTAAACAAATCAGCATGTACCTTGTCTAAGTTTTTTAGCATGTTTTCATATGCTGCATTGTTTTTTTCTGAAGCTTCTTTTTTCTTTAGTAAATCATTAAAAAATCTAATTTCATCTTTCCAGAAGTCGATAGTTTCTAGCCATTCTCTACTTTCAAAGTGTAAAACATCTAGTCCTGCACCAAGTAAATATTGTGTTTTTGGATTTAAAGTTGCTGTATTCATAATGGTATGTATTAAGTTGTATTATTTTTATTAATCGTTTGGATATCTATTGAAAAAACTTAGCTGTAAAGCTTTCTTCGCATCTTTTAAAAGTTGGGTTACTTCTTCCACTGTATTTTTTCGTATTTCGGCAATTTCTTCCAGCTCTAGTTTTTGGTTTGTAGATAGTTCAAAAACATTACGCATAGCATATGGTAAGTTGTGCAATACCATTTTGATGTGGTTTTTAATTTCCTCATCACTTAAATCTGCATCTATTTTTTCTATCCAACCTTTTTCTTTATTCTCAATAAATACATCCTTTAAAGTATAATCATTGTGATTGTAAGACCTGTCATCAAATTCTTCAATCAATTTTAAGTGTCCGTCGCCTTCTGCATCCGAGCTATACTTCTCTTGCATAGCACTCCATTCTGGTTTAGAATAGTCATCAATATTTTTAAAGAAAAAATCATCAAACGCTTCTTCTTCAATAATATCCTCCAACAAAGCATTGGTTTTTTTAAATAGCCATTTATAAAAGTGTTCTTCTTTTTCCACCTCTTCAATATGGTCGTAGATTTCAATAAATAGTTGATCTATTATATCGTCAGCTTTATACTTGTTTTTGGAGAAATCCCCTTTTCTAATAGCAGCATTTAATTGTGTATTCACATACTGTCTTATTTGCGGCATTATTTCTAGCACTAATGCATTAAAAGAGGTTTGATTCCCTTCTTTTTTTAGTGTAATTAGATTGGTAAAGGATTTTGTTACGAAAAGTCGGAACTCCTTTTTATTTTCGAAATATGAAACATTTGTTTCCATGGTATAGGTCTTAATAAGTTATATGTAAAGGTGGTAACTAAACATTTTATGTGAAATGACTTAGATCAGTTAATTAAATATAAGGCATACGGATTTGTGTTATTAACGCGCTGAAAATTAGTCGTTTCATAATGCTTTTAACTCTTTTTTAGTGCCTCTAACAATTAATAAATAGCGTCCAAGTTGTAATGCTTTTAAATTTAAAGCAGCGCTTTCGGGGTATATTCCTAAACCTCTTAAAATTCCAAAAGGACCGGTTAGCATGGCACCAATTTCTTTGCGTTCTATTTCTTGTAAAAACGTGGACACAAGAAATCCTGTAATGAAAATGGTACCAATTTCAGGATTGGAAAGAATGCCAAAGTCTATTGGATATGGAAATAATGCTTTGCACTTTGTTTCCATTTCCTCTTCTAAAGCAGCTACATTTTTTGTAGCATCCAAAGGGTCTTCATCAAACTTACCAATAATAGAGATTTGTGGGTTTTTATTCTCTGGTAAGTTCATCGCTTTTATTAGTGCTTCTATTTGCTGAAATTTTGGATATGATTTTATAAAAATGCGCTTTTCGGTTGTTTCTTTTATTTTAGATTCCATGGTATTTACTTATTGTAGGTCTAAAGTAGGATGCTTTGCATAAAAAAGGAATGACTTACATCATTTGGCTATTTTTTTTATGCAGTTATTAATATCTAACAGAGTGACCTAGGTCATTCTAATTCCTAGTTTGTTGTCCTACTTTTGAGGTATAGAAATTAATTTATTAATCTTTAAATGATAGAATTATGTCAAGTACTAAAGAAAACACACTATTAGCTTTATTAGCGGGAGCTGCAATAGGAGCTGGAATCGGCGTTTTATATGCACCGGATAAAGGGATTAAAACCAGAAAAAAAATCAAACAAAAAGCAGACGAAACAAAACATGATATTTCGGAACGTGTATCGCATGCTAAAGCAGATCTTACAAGATCAGTACATGAGAAAAAACAAGAAATGAAAGAAAAGTTAGATGAAACTATTTCGCATATGAATGGTAAGGCCGAAGACATTATTTCTAGCTTAGAACGCAAGTTAGAAGAGCTTAAAAAAATGGAGCCTCAAAAATAATTAGTATGGCTTTTGAAAAATTAAAAGAAAACGTATTAGAGACCGATGTTCATGTTCATGCCTATTTAAAAAGCAGTGAAGAATACATTAAGCTTAAAAGTTTTAAAGTGCTTATGCTAGGTGTTACGTATATCACAAAAATTATCGTGATTGGTTCTTTGGCATGTATTACTTTATTAATATTATCTTTTGCAGTAGCTTTTAGACTAGCGCAAATTTTAGATGATACGTTTTATGGTTTTTTAATTGTTGGCTTGTTTTATGTGTTCGTTGTAATGGTTGTTTATTTTTTAAGAGATAGGTTTAACGGACCATTATTAAGAAAGTTTTCTAAATGTTATTTTATAAAAGATGATACCAAATAGTTACAATTCGTTTGACGAAATAGATAATCAGTTAAAAATTTTAAGTCTGCAAAAACAGATTTATAAACAACATATAAAACTGAATTTAAAAAGCTCTAAAGATAGCCTTAGCGCAACTTCTATTAAAAATGAGGTTAAAGGAGCTTTGCAAGAACAACTGCTAACATTTATAATGAATAGTTTGATTAAAAAGTTTAGATAATAAAAAAGAGTTTTACTTTGTGATTATAGTAAAACTCTTTTTTTATTTAATATTTATTATCCAAATTCTGAAATTTGTTTTAGACTTTCTTTGTCTAATATAACAAGCCTTCTGTTTGTTTCTACGTCAATTAAACCTTCATGTTTAAATTCGGTTAACATACGTATAGCCGTTTCTGTTGCCGTACCAATTAATCCTGCAAAATCTTCTCTAGGAATACTTATACCCGTATGTTTATTATCTTTAATTAGTCCTTTTTCATCTAATTCTAACAATGCTTTGGCTGTTCTTTTTCGTACTGTAGCGTAGGCCATATCTACTAAATGTTCCTGCATGTCTATTAAATTATTAGAGATAATATCTATAAATTTATTGGAAACCTCTTTGTTACCATACAAGAGTTTGGTGAAATCTGCTTTTGGGATTCCGCAAATCTCAGCATCTTCTAATACACTTGCCGTTTCTACGTATAAACCTTTATCGCCAAGAAGTGATAACTGACCAATAAAATCTCCAGGTCCATATAAGCCTGTAACAAATTCTTTTCCAGATTCGGTAGTTCTATATGTTTTTACATTTCCGCTTTGTATAAAATATAATTGATGCGCAGCGGTCCCTTCATTAAAAATACAATCTTTCGTTTTATACTTTTCTAGATTGCGATCTTTAGAAAGTTCTTCTAACTTTAGATAGTCTGAAGCTTCGTTGATAAATTCACTAATACCTTCTATGTTTTTAGAGAATTCTTTTTTCAAAAAGGCATTCTTTTTTATACGGCACACTATGGCGTCTAATAATTCATCCTCTTCAAATGGTTTGGTTAAATAATCATCTACGCCAATATTCATTCCTTTTCTTATATCTGTTTTTTCCGATTTAGCACTTAGAAAAATAAAAGGAATACGCGCTGTATTATGGTTTTTACTTAAGCTTTCAAAAACACCAAAGCCATCTAATTCTGGCATCATGATATCGCAAATAATGATATCTGGATTGTTTTTTATCGCTTTTTCAACACCAATTTTACCGTTTTCTGCAGTAATTACGGTGTAATTGTTTAATTCAAGAATATCTGCTGTATTTTCTCTTACGTCTTGATTGTCTTCAATTAATAGTATTTTATTCATCTTGTTTTTCGTTTAAAGGAAAGGTTATAGAAAAGGTAGAGCCTTTATTTATTTCACTTTTAAAATTAATGGTACCATTCATTAATTCGGTGTATTGCTTCACGATATTTAGTCCTAAACCAGTGCCTTGTATATTGGAAGCATTATTTGCACGGTAAAAACGTTGAAACATATGGTCTTGATCTTCGGAAGGAATACCAATGCCTTGATCTTTTATTTCTATGTATACCAACTGATTTTTAGTTGCTATTTTAATGGTGATTTCCTGTTGTTCTTCCGAATATTTTATAGCATTCGATACTAAGTTATAAAGGATGTGTTTTAATAATTTGATATCTAAAAACACATTAATAGTGGAATGTTCACATTGGAAATTGATGATCTGGCCCTCTTTTTTGATGTCCTCCATTTCTTCAATTAACGATTTAGAAAAATCAATAAGATTAAAAGACTCTGGATGCGCAGTTACTTTTCCTTCTTGTAATTTACTTAAAGAAAGGAAGTCGTTAAGTATCACGACCAGGTTTTTAACATTCGATCTAATTTTAGTTACATAACCTATTCTTTTATCTTCTTTTCCAGGCTCATTTTGTTTCTCAATAAGTATTGCTGAAGACAAAATAGCACTTAAAGGAGTTCTAAATTCGTGCGAAGCCATAGAAATGAATCTCGATTTTAATTCGCTTAATTCCCGTTCTTTGGTTAGCGTATTTAAGATGTCTAATTCGACTTGTTTTTGCTGTGTTATATTATTATTGACCAATAAAATCTGCTCAATTTGGTTATCGTTATTTAATAACGGCGTAGTATTAACGAGGTAAGATCTATTCTGAATATCTATTTCAAAGGAACAATGTTCTCCCTTAAATGTTTTTTTAATTTCTTTTATTAATATGTTTTTAACGTCTTCTGTAATGCCATTTCCATCATATACTGTGGCGTTTGTTAGTACTAGGTTGCTATAGCCTAATGCTTCCACTTCTTCACCATCTATAAAAACAATATTTAGGTTGGCGTCAACAACTACGACAAAACCTTTAGGGAAATTTCTAGTAATATTGGCAAGTACTTGTTTGCTATTTAATGCTATGTTTTCCGCTTCTTCTGTTACCAATATTTGGTCTTCAAGACTTAAGTTAGAGGCTACTAATTTTTGAACAACAGTAGTAAGTTCTTTGGTCCGTTCGGCTACTTTTTCTTCTAATTCCAGGGTGTAATCTCGAAGTTTTTCTTCACTTTCTTTTAATTTTTCTTCTGCTAACTTCTGTTTTGTAATGCTATGTGTTACCCCTATTATGCGTTCTGGTTGCCCAAGGTTGTTTTTAAAAACTTTTCCTTTTTCAAGCAGCCAATGCATAGATAAATCAGGATGTGTAATTCTATATTGTACGGTATAGCTATTGGTTTTTTTTATGGCGTTTGCTATGGTTAACCTTACGTTATCTCTGTCTTCAGGATGAATATTCTTTAAAAAATCGGTATAGGTAGTGGTATACTCTTCTGCTGCTATTCCAAATAAAGAGTTTTGATATTTGTCTCTTACTATTTTATCAGATAGCAAATCCCAATGCCAAGATCCAAATTCGCCAGCTTCTAAAGTTAATCGCAGTCTTTGTTCCTTTTCAAGGATTACTTTTTCTGCATTTTCACTTTCGGTAATATCCCGTATGATGCATAAAAAATTATTAGTATCTGTTTTTACTATTCGGGATTCAAAATGTGTCAACTTGCCCATGATGGTTAGTGAATACTCTACAATTTGATTTTCTTTCGTTTTTTCACAATCGGCAAATCCCTTTCTTATTTTCTCACAAACCTTTTTTGGAAGTATCTTATCAATATTATTACCAATATTGTCTTCATAAGGAGCAACAAGTTGGTAGTCTTCCGGGGTGTGCACCTCTAGATGATTTCCGTGTTTGTCATAAAGTATCATGACGTCCGGTAAAGCCTCTAGTAAAGCTTGTGTTTTTTCTTGACTGTTTTTTAGTTTTAATTCAATGTCTTTATGCCTTGTAATATCTTGAATGCTTCCATATAGTTCTTTTGGGAAGCCTTCGCTATCATATATTGTTTTCCCTTTTGCTAGAATATGTCTTATAGTGCCATCTGGTCTCACAATTCTTTGTTTGTGCTTATAGGGTGTTTTATTTTTTACAGCATCGTTTATTGCCCGTATGGTATTTTTTTTATCCTCTGGGTGAATAAAATCTCTTACAGATTTAGAATTCAGCTTTTTATCTCCAGGAGGAAGACCAAGGATTCTGTAAAATTCGTCAGACCAACTTCTCTCGTCCGTTTCTATATTCCAATGCCAATTTCCTACATGCGCAAGACGTTGGGCTTCTGCCATTCTGCTTTCACTACGTAGTAGCGCTTGTTTTGCATTCATGCGCTCTGTAATATCTATTATAAAAGCAATGACAAGCTGTTTATTGTCAATTTCTGTTGGACTTAAACTTATTTCTAACGGAAATTGAGAACCATCTTTTTTCAATCCCCATAAATCCAAATCCTGTCCCATACGTCTTGATTTGGGCTTTTTAGAATATTTGGACCGATAGGATTCGTGATTTTTTTGGTATTGGTTCGGAATAAGATTTTCTACTGTTTTATTAATTAATTCTTGTTGGTTGTAGCCAAACATTTGCGCACTAGCGGGATTGGCTTTAATAATGACACCAGAATCATCTATAACCAAAATACCTTCTACGGAAGAATGGAAAATACTTTTAAAAAGGTCATTATCTTTTAATGCATCTATCATTTTTTATATTTTAAACACTTCCATTTGTCTTAATTTAGGCAAAGAAGCAGGATATTTCTCTTGTATAAAATGGATTAATTGTTCTCGTATATCACAGCGCAGAGTCCAAGTATCGGAAGCGTTTTTTGCACTAAATGACGCTCGTAATTCTATAGATTTTTCAGTACTGTTTGTCACCAAAAGTTCCCCTGTTTTTTTATTCCATAAAGGATGCGCTTTTAAAAGATCCATAAGTTTTGTTCTTAAAACAGAAACAGGAAAGGTATAATCTACATAGATAAAAACAGCGCCAATTAATTCGGTAGCATTAAAGGTCCAGTTTACAAAAGAATGATCATTAAAATAATTAAGAGGCAAAACCAATCGTCTTTGGTCCCACGTTTTTATAACCACATAGGTTAATGTAATATCTTCTACGGTACCAAATTCGTCTTCAATAACCACTTCATCATCTATTTTAATAGGTTGTGCAAATGCGATTTGAAATCCGGTTATTAGGTTTGCAATCGATTTTTGCGCTGCAACACCAGCTATAATACCAATAACACCAGCAGAGGTAAGTATGGTGGTTCCTAGTTTTTTTACTCCGGGGATATTCCATAGCATGGCAGCTATTGCCAGTGTGAAAATAATAACAATAGTAAGGCTTTTTAAAAAGCGTAGTTGCGTCAATACTTTTCTGTCTTTTGTTTTATGGTTGCCATTCACCGTAAATTTTTCTTTAACCACTTCTTCTAAAGCATTTAATAACGCAATAAGTACCCAAGAGAAATTAATAATGATTAGGCTTTCTATAATTTTTTGCCAAAAGGAGTCTAATGCTAAAAGAGAAAGGGAGCTGTATATAAATAGAATAGGAAGAAGAAACTTGGCTGGAGCTTTTAAATGTTTTAGTAACTGCGTTTTTAAAACGCTAGGTTTTCTTTGGTTAGAAAATTTAATAAGTGAAAATAAAATCCATCTTAAAAGTAGCCCTAGTAATATACTGCATAGAAGCACAATACTATATGTAATCCAAGATGCTAAATGTAGCGATGTTAACATGTTATCCATATTCATTTTATTATTAAATACGCGTCTTGTGTTTTTTCAATAAAAGACGATGTGTATTATTTCTATGCGAATACATTATTGTTTTCTTCTAGCGCTTTTTTTGTGGCCGTATATCCTAAATTGAAAATAGCATCTATATGGTTCATATCAAAAGTACCGTAATTAATTAGTTCCTCTGGAGAAATAACCAAATCACAATTTGGAAATTTCAACATGGATTCAGAAGCGACTTTAATTTTATAGGCTCTTTCCACTACGCTATACGAATGTTTTAAATCTGTGATGCTAATTTTTTTTAACGGATTAACGTATACACCAATAATTTTATCACAGTCTTTTTGTAAAGGCTCTACAGGGAAATTGTTTAAAGTGCCACCATCGATATAGTATTTTCCATTAATTTCGGTTGGTGTAAAAACTCCCGGAAAAGAAGCCGAAGCGATAATAGGTTTTATGAGTTGTCCTTTGCTAAAAACTTTTAAAGAACCATCAATAACATTTGCCGCAGTGATAAATAGCGGTTTTTTTAAAGCACTAAAATCATCCATAGGAAGATAGGCTTTGAGATCGTTATAGAATTTTGCCGAATTTATAAATCCGGGTTTATTATGTGCATATCTAGCTGTTTGAAAGATGGATATATTTTTGAAGAAATCTAACATTTCCGTCCAAGGTACACCAGCAGCATATAAGGCGCCAATAATAGCTCCTGCGCTAGTTCCTGAAATATGTGTTGGAAAAACGCCGAATTCTTCAAGTGCTTTTATAGCACCAATATGTGCCGCACCTCGAGCTCCTCCGCCAGAAAGGACTAATCCTGTATTCATTTGTAAGTTGTGTTGTTTTCATGTAAATGTAATACGTTGATTACATAAAAATAATGATTATTATCAGTTGCTCATTAATAAGGGTTTAAAACTTCAGCAAAACCATTTTTTTAATAGGTTATTTTTCGTTTTTTATGGTGTTGTTCCTAATCAATTTGTCCTCTTTTAAATCCTCTGTTAATGGCTTCCTAGTATTTGGAAAACAATGTGAATTCCAATGAAATATTAATTATCTCTTATACAAAAATTAAGGTCTTAAAGTTATTTACAAGAGGAAGTATCTTTGGGGAATAATTGGATGCATGTATTTCTTTATTCTCAGAGGAGAAATTCGAGTAAAAAAAATGAAGATATTCCTTTAAAAGCATTGCTGGCTTTAAGTGTTTTAAAGCTATTTCCTTTTTATTACAATTTTTTTCTTCGGAAAGCCATTTGATTTTTGAGAAAATTTCTAGCGAATTACTCGTCATAAAATTTATGTAATATTATAAGAAGCATGACTTATGTCATTGGAATGCTTCCTTACTATCTGTACTTTTGAATCTATCCATATACATCATTTCCAGGAAGGTATAGTATCTAGAAATGAAGAATTAGATGGTGAAAACTGATTTTCTTTACGGATGCATGGGAAAGGAAGTGGTTTTTAAAGTTATTCGGAATAAATTATCAAGTTACTTAATGTATAAAATCACAATTTAAATAGAAAATATATGAAAACGCAAAAAAGATTAGGTATTTGGATGGATCATTCCACCGCAAATTTAATGGATTTAAATGCTAAGAAAGAAAGCCATTCTATAGCATCGAAATTTAATTTTAGCACCAAAGAGGAAGCATTAAAAAGAAGTGAAAGCTTGATGCACAATAAAAGACAACAAATGCAAGAAGAATATTATAAAGAAATTGCAGACGCTATTTTGAAATATGATCATGTGCTTTTATTTGGTCCTACAAATGCAAAAACAGAACTACATAATTTTTTGAATAAAGATTTGCATTTTAAAGATATAAAAGTGGATGTGGCATCTGCAGATAAGATGACGGAAAACGAAAAAAATGCATTTGTAAAAAAACATTTTGAGAACCTGCATTAACCATATTCTCATTATATGCATCGCTAAAGCGGTATCCGTGTTTTTTTAATCAACGATCACGCTGGTGAATAATTTTAAGGAAAGCAATATGAAAAAGTAAAAAACAAGTTGGGAATGCCGTAAGAACCACATGCATATCTCACCCATTTAAGGATTATTAATTAAATATTTATAACATGAAAAATTTAAAATTATTAGTATTTGTATTATTTGCAACAGCAACATTAAGTGCCCAAGAATTAACAAAAACAGCAGTGCCACAAAGTTTTACAGAAGGACTTTTAAAAGAATATCCTAAAGCGCAAAATATAGAATGGAAACGAAATGGTAATGACTTTAAAGTAACGTTTGACGTAGGAAACATGGAGCGCGAAGTTTGGTTCAACAGGGAAGGAACAAAGGTGCGTGTAGAAAAAGAAATTACGCATGTAGAATTACCATCTGCACTTGTGAATTTACTGAAAACGCAATACGCAGATTATAGAGTCGATGCTGTAGAGTCTAACGAAAAAGAAGGCGTAACCACCTATAAAGTGGAGTTAGAAAAAGGATGGAATGAAGAAATAGAAATTACCTTTACCAGCACAGGAAAGGTGTTAAATATTTATAAAGATTAATTAATTTTTTTTTTAATACCCATGTATTTATAATCGGAAGATTATACCAATAAAAAGGAGGAGATGAAACCATTCATCTCCTCCTTTTTTTTGGATATATTCTATCCTTAAGAAATTGCTATTTTTTTAGGCTTATGGTTTTTAGACGCTTCTGTTTTAGCGAGATTAAAGCTAAGAACGCCGTCTTTGTATTTCGCTTTCACGTCTTCTTCTTTTACAGAATCCGGAAGTTGTAGTCTTTTTTCAAAAGAATTATAACTAAACTCTTTACGCGTATAGTCGTCGTCTTTTTCTTCTTTCGTGTTGGAACTTTCCGCCGAAATATTTAAGCAGCCATTATCAATGGTTACATCAAAGTCTTTCTTTGCAAAACCAGGCGCTGCTAATTCCACTTCAAAGGCATTATCTGTCTCCTTAATATTTAATGCAGGTGCATCGTTTTTTTTATTCCATAAACGATTATCAAAGAAATCATTGGTATCTAATACATCTGTTGAAAAAAGATTTTCTAAAGGGGTTCTTTTAAATTTTACGAGTGACATAATTATAAGATTTAAGTTAAACAATTAATGAGTAGCTAATGTATAATCAATGAGTTACTTAACAAATGACCTAGGTCAGAGCAATGAAATAATTTGGTTTACGGTTTTCCGTAAGGAAATGTGTGGGGATGGGGTTAGGTTTGGGGTGCTGTTCATCTATTTTAAATTATATAAAATGAAAAACCTTTTACTAAGTCTAGTATTTCTAATAGCTACTTTAACCACATATGCGCAATCTTGTCAAGAAATGATAGATTTCGTGAAATCAAAAAGTTATGGTACCACATATACTAGTTATGATAGTGATGCTATTTCTAAAGTGACTTTTTATAATACACAAATAGAATATCAAACCTATTACTTTGCTGTTGTATGTTTCAAGCAAGAGTATTCTTATGGTTGTAACGAGTATATTTATCAAGTGGGATCCAATACCAAATTAAATTATTCTATGTATTATTTAGATAGTGCAGGTAAAGCCTTTTGGGAATATATTCAGCCGTATAATGCAACCTTAGGTTGTGCACCTAATTAATTTGAAAAACTTTCCCTTTTTTCGATGTATTACTTAGTTAGTTTTAATAAAGTTTATATATTTAAGCTCTCCCTAATTAGCTATTAGCACAGCATTTTTAATAATAAACAAAAAACACATTTATTTATAAATGAATAAATCATCGCACAATAAATTAGTATCTTTTATTTGGTCTATTGCAGACGACTGTTTACGTGACGTTTACGTAAGAGGAAAATACCGTGACGTCATTTTACCAATGATAGTCCTACGCAGATTAGACGCCTTATTAGAACCAACCAAAGACGCAGTTTTAGAAGAGTTAGCCTTTCAACGTGATGAAGCTGGTTTTACCGAATGGGATGAGTCTGGTTTACGTGAAGCTTCAGGTTATGTATTTTACAACGTAAGCACTTGGACACTTCAAAAATTAAAAGATACCGCAACCAATAGCCAACAAATACTACAAGCCAATTTTGAAGATTACCTAAACGGTTTCAGTCCTAATGTGAAGGAAATCATCGAGAAATTCAAACTACGTAGTCAAGTGCGCCACATGGCAACCAAAGATGTGTTGTTAGATGTGTTGGAAAAATTCACATCCTCATACATTAACTTAACGCCTTTTGAAAAGGAAGATCCAGAAGGTAGAAAATTACCAGCCTTATCCAATTTAGGAATGGGTTATGTATTTGAAGAACTCATTAGAAAATTCAACGAAGAAAATAACGAAGAAGCAGGAGAACACTTTACACCACGTGAAGTGATTGATTTAATGACACACATTATCTTCGACCCCATAAAAGACAATTTACCACCAGTAATGACCATTTACGATCCTGCTTGTGGTTCGGGAGGAATGCTTACCGAAAGTCAGAACTTTATTAAAGATGAAGCAGGCGAGATTCGTGCCACAGGTGATGTCTATCTCTATGGAAAAGAAATAAACGACGAAACCTACGCTATTTGTAAGAGTGATATGATGATTAAAGGAAACAATCCTGAAAACATCAGAGTGGGTTCTACTTTATCTACAGATGAATTTGCAGGCAAGTCTTTCGATTTTATGCTATCCAATCCACCATACGGAAAATCATGGTCTAGTGAGCAAAAATACATCAAGGATGGTAAAGATGTTATCGATCCGCGTTTTCAAATCAATTTAAAAAATTATTGGAATGTAGAAGAAGAAGCCGATGCCATTCCTAGATCGTCCGACGGACAATTACTGTTTTTAATGGAAATGGTCGATAAAATGAAATCCTTATCCCAAAGCAAAACAGGAACACGTATTGCTTCGGTACATAACGGAAGTAGCCTATTTACAGGAGATGCAGGAGGAGGAGAAAGCAACATACGCAGACACATTATAGAAAACGATTGGCTAGAAGCCATTGTGCAATTACCAAACAACCTGTTTTACAATACAGGTATTACCACCTATATCTGGATTTTAAGTAACAATAAAGCTGCCAACCGAAAAGGGAAAGTGCAATTGATTGATACGGTACAATTGTACCGTAAATTGCGTAAAGCCTTAGGAAACAAAAACTGTGAGTTCTCGCCAAAACACATTACTAAAATTGTAAATACTTATAAAAACATGAGTGTTGAAGAACGTGTAGGTGAGCAAGGTATTTCTTCAAAAGTCTTTGATAATTCAGATTTTGGCTATTACAAAGCCACTATTGAGAAACCAAAACGTTTATGCGCCCAATTTACAGCAGAGCGTATTGAAGCCTTACGTTACGACCGCGTATTACAAGAACCCATGCAATATGCATTTGAAACCTTTGGAGACAACATATACACCAACACCAAACAACACGAAAAGGAGTTGTTAGAATGGTGCGAAAAAAACGAACTCAACTTATCATCTGCCAATAAAACAAAATTGACCAAGCTAACAACATGGCAAAAGCATTTAAACTTAGTAAAAACAGGAACTGTGTTGTTAAAAGCTATTGGTGAAGACGAATACAACGACTTTAACCAATTTAAAAAATTAGTGGATGCCGAAATTAAAAAACAGAAACTAAGTATTTCTGCAAGCGATAAAAAAGCCATTTTAAACGCAGTAAGTTGGTATGATGCTGAAGCAGAAAAAGTCATTAAAAAAGTAGAAAAACTATCTGGCGATAAACTAAACAAACTCTTAGCCCATTTAGATTGTGAAGAAAAAGACCTGGCAGACTTTGGGTATTATGGTTTTAGTAAAGATGTCTCCTCGAGCGCAGTCGAGAGGTCTCTTAAAAAGGGAGAGTATGTAATATACGAAACCGAAAGTGACCTACGCGACACAGAAAACGTACCACTAAAAGATAACATACACAGTTACTTTTTACGCGAAGTACAACCACACGTACCAGAAGCTTGGATAAACCTAGACGCTACCAAAATTGGTTACGAGATTAGTTTTAATAAATACTTTTATAAACATAAGCCTTTACGAAATATAGAAGACGTAACGAATGATATTCTAGACTTAGAAAAACAAAGTGATGGTTTAATTACTGAGATTTTAAACTTGGTATAATGGTTGAAGCAAAAACAAAAATAGAGCGTTACGAAAGCTATAGAGATTCTGGAATAGAATGGTTAGGAGAAATCCCAAAGCACTGGAAGATTGAATCCTTTAAACATATTCTAACAGAGCGTAATGAAAAAAATGCGCCTATAAGAACTAAAGAGATTTTATCACTTTCTATTGATAAAGGTGTTACTCTATATGCTGAAAAGACTACAAATTTAGACAGATTCAAAGATGATTTTTCCAAATATAAGTTAGCTCATAAAGGTGATTTAGTGTTTAATAGTATGAATATGATTGTTGGAGCAGTTGGTGTTTCAGACTATTTTGGTTGTGTAAGTCCTGTTTATTATACATACTATGGAGAACTTAATAATTCTGATACTTCAAAGTTTTATGAATATTTGTTTAGAAGTAAAATAGTTCAAGGTGTTTTGTATAGTCTTGGAAAAGGATTAATGGCTATTGATAGAGGTGATGGGAAATATAACACATTGAGGTTAAAAGTTTCTAGAGATGATTTACGGTCGATGAAATTGCCATTTCCTAATCCCTCAGAACAAACCAAAATAGTACAGTTTTTAAACGATAAAACGACCAAAATAGAGGATGCTATTGCTATTAAAGAGCAACAAATAAACTTACTTAAAGAACGCAAACAAATTTTAATACACAAAGCCGTAACACGTGGTTTAGATGATAGTGTTACGTTAAAAGATTCTTGTGTGGAGTGGATTGGGGAGATTCCTGAGCATTGGGAGGTGAAGCGGTTTAGATATGTTTTTAATCTTGGAAAAGGCTTAACCATTACAAAAGATAATTTAAGAGAAGAAGGTGTTTTTTGTGTGAATTATGGAGAGATTCATTCTAAATATGGGTTTGAATTAGACACTAATATCCATAAATTAAAATGTGTAGATGAAGACTATCTTTTAAACAATCCAAGTGCACTAATAAATTATGGAGATTTTGTTTTTGCTGATACATCTGAAGATATTGAAGGTTCTGGAAATTTCACTTATTTAGAAAGTAAAGATGAAATTTTTGCAGGTTATCATACAGTTGTTGCTAAACCTAAATTTGAGATAGAGTCAAGATTTTTTGCTTACATCTTTGAATCTGAGTCTTTCAGGAATCAAATAAGAACAAAAGTAAAAGGAGTAAAAGTTTTTAGTATAACACAGTCTATTTTAAAACAGCCAACCGTTTGGTATCCATCAAAAAATGAACAAAAAGAAATTGTTGATTATTTAGATTCAGGCACAAAAAAAATAGAAACTGCTATTGGCTTAAAACAGCAGGAGATTGATAAGTTAAAAGAGTATAAAAGTAGTTTAATAAATGGGGCTGTAACTGGTAAGGTTAGAGTGTGTTAACAACACAAAGTAGAACTATTGATAGATTATTATTATTGACTATAGTTGGAAAGAAGTTTTTAATATATCTTGTGAAAGAACACAAATTAAATTTGTTAAATTTGAAAAAGTAAAATAAAAAACATGTTGATAGAAATCAAAATCGTAAATAACGAAACCGTTTTTTTAAAACCAATAAGAAAAACTAATGATAGTGGAATTGATAATGTTTTTGAACTTATCGATAATAAAAATAAAAATTGGATTGATTTAAAGCTTGAGAATAATAGATTTCTGATCCTAAATAAGGATGAAAAAATTGTTGAAGATGACTATATTCTTAAAATAAAACTAGATAGATTAGTTCTTGATGTTATAGAAGCTGAACAGTCAGGCACAGAAAATAATGAAACGGACATAGATGAAGAAATAAGTCCTTTTAATCCAGAGGATATAAAAGTACATGCTAAGCAATTCAGTTTACGACTCATTTATGATATGATCAAGATTGGAGATATTGATTTATCACCAGATTTTCAAAGGAATTTTGTTTGGAATAATTTTCAAAAATCTAGACTTATTGAATCTATTCTATTGAGAATACCATTACCAATGTTTTACTTTTCGGAAGACGATGAAGGTCGAATTACAATTGTTGATGGTCTCCAACGATTAACTACAATAACAGAGTTTATGGACAATAAATTCCCTTTGAAAAGTCTTGAGTATTTAGGAAGCAGTTGTGAAGGTAAATATTTTTTTGATTCAGAAAAAAAAGAGGGAATTGACGCAAAATATGTTAGATGGTTTAATCAAACACAATTTTCTGTTAATGTAATTGACCCATCTTCACCTCCAAAAGTTAAATACGATATTTTTAGAAGAATAAATACAGGAGGTAAGCCATTGAATAATCAGGAAATTCGAAACTGCTTAGCAAGCGAGGTTTTGAGAGATGTTTTAAATATAATGATTGAGTTGCCTGAGTTTAAAACAGCAACGGATTACAGTATTAAATCCACAAGAATGGATGATCAAGAAATGGCCTTACGTTTTCTTCTTTTTTATAGATATAAGGAAAAAGATAATTTTATTTATAACTATAATGGATATATGCATTCTTCTTTAGATGAGCTGACAGAAGAATTAATGAAGTCTAAAAGGGAGAGTTTACAAAAATATATAGATGCTTTTTCTAATGCAATGAAAAACGCAGAGTATCTATTCGGAAGAAAATATGCATTTAGAAAAGTTAGGCTATATGATTTGGAGCCAAATGCTAATAAACAATTAATTAATAAAGCGCTTTTTATTAGTTGTTCTGTCTTATTGGCTGATATTGAAAATGAGACTATAATTAATGAGAATGCAGAAAAGAGATTACTTGAGCCTTTAGCATATGAAATAGAGAATGATAAAGAATTATTGAATTATCTATCTTATGGTACTAATGGTAGAAACAACTTACTGTATGTTTTTGGGGCAATAGAAAATCTTATTGAAAGAAACTTAAATTTTTAAATTTATGAAATATCTTAAAATTGAAAATTTTAAATGTTTTTATGACGCAGATATACCGCTAAATGGCCTAACTATTTTGGCAGGTGCAAATGGTAACGGTAAGAGTACTGTGATGCAAGCGTTACTTTTTTTAAGAAGAACTATTGAGCATTGCTCAATATGGGAGAATAATGTATATAACTTTAATGAGCCCAATGGACTAAATGTAGAATTGAATGGTTCATATGGTTTATCACTTGGAAATACTGGATTAATTATACCAAGAAGTATCTCTACCAATGTAAATATAAATTTAGGAATCTTTGATGAATTAGAAGAAATCATGGTTTCCTATGAGATTGGAGAGGATAGTTTAGGTTTGAAGCCTATAAATGTCTTAAATGATACTGAAAAAATAAAAGCTTTATTTAAACAAGAATTTTATTATTTAAATGCAGAAAGAAATGGTCCTAGAATAAAACAAGACATTCGTTTTTATGATTATCCTTCTACTGGTTATCAAGGAGAATTTGTAGCTCAACTAATTGGAGATACCGATTTTAATTATAGATTTAAAATTGATGTTAATAGATTACATCCTAAAATTAATAATAGAAGATTAGAACATCAAGTAAATGCTTGGCTAGATTATATTATACCTGGTGTTTCTGTTTCAGCAAGCTATGACAAGGATACTCTTTCAGCACAAATAAGGGTGAATAATGTATTTACAAAGGGTGAAAATACAATAGCGCCAAATATTGGATTTGGCATTAGCTATGTATTACCAATAATTGTAACAGGATTAATCGCTCAAAAAGGTGCTTACATGCTTATCGAAAACCCCGAAGCTCATTTGCATCCTTCAGCTCAATCAAAAATAGGAAGATTTTTAGCAATGATTGCGAATTCAGGTGTTGAAATTATTGTAGAAACACATAGCGATCATTTTCTTAATGGGATACAAATAGCTGCAGCTTCTAATGAGATTGATTCAGAATTAATAGCAATAAATTATTTTAGTCATAATGAAGAATCATTGCAGCCAGTTATAGAACCTATTTCAATTAGTAACAAGGGAGAACTTTCAAAGTGGCCTAAAGGGTTTTTCGATCAAACACAAATGGACTTCTCTGAACTATTTAAAATAAGAGAAGATGAATAATTTTTTCTTGCTTAATGAAGCACTTAATAAGACTACAGTCGTAGAGTTTGAGAAAGGAATAAAAGTATTAAATGATATTCATACAAACAAGTTACCTGAAAGAGATAATTTTATTGTAAATGATAATATTTGGAGGTTTCAAACTAATAATGGAGTTATTTATGAATTCACATATAGTATTGTAAGTGAGGAAATAAGGATTTTGATTCCCAAACTTTTCGGAGCTTTTAAAATAACGACTTCGTATTTTGCAACTGAAAATATACTTGACTTAAATTATCCAAATTGTTGTAATGGGTTTTTAGGTATAAATTTTCAGGGTTTAAATATTACAAACGCCAATCAAATAAATTGTATTTCCAAATTTGATTCATTTATAAATAATTGTGTTTGCAATCAAAATTTTAAAACAGTTCTTGAGTTTTGGGATTTAAGGGCTGGGTTATTTCCAAATTTAGTCTTTTGTGATCGTGTGTTAAGTCAAATAGAACATTTGTCTATTAATGACGATAGACTTAAGTTAATAAACAATAAGTTAGAAGTCTTAAATGAATTTACTGGTAATTGGAAAGAAGGTTTATTTAATTACAAAAACTTAGGCTTAAACAATAGTCCTGACACTCCAACCAGAGTAAAGAAGACATTAGATTTAAGAACATTTTCTTGTCCAAGTATTGGTGACAAAGTTTTTAGTCTTCACATAAAATGGTCTTTTGGTAAAGAACCGTTTAGATTGTATTATTTCCCTAATGATATAGATAAAAAGGTTTACATAGGATACATAGGACCTAAGGATGATATTGGATTTTAAAATATATGATTTATGCATAGCCAAACCAACGAACAAGCTTTAGAAGCAGCCATAGAAAGAACCTTAACAGGAACTTGCATAGAGGACATTAAAAAGGATGGTGCATCTGTAAACGCAGTCAACGAAAATGCAGAAATCTATAGAACAGGTAAAGGCTATTACATTGGACAGCCTTCTAATTTCAATGCACAGTTTGCAATAGATGAGCAGTTCTTTTGGGACTTTTTAGAAAGTACTCAGAAAGAAGAACTGGACAAACTACAAAAGCAAAGCGATTGGAAATTAAAAATTCTAAACCGTTATGATCGTTTGGTTAAAAAGTATGGTATTCTGTATCTGCTTAAAAAAGGCTTACAAGTAGATGATGCTAATTTTACATTGTTTTATCAAAACCCATTGGCAAGTAGTAGCCAACAAGTAAAAGACAACTTTGCTAAAAACCGTTTTAGTGAGACCAGACAATTACGTTACAGCATAGACAACCCAAGAGAAGAAATAGACATGGTTTTGTTTATTAATGGTTTGCCTCTTGTAACTATGGAACTTAAAAATGCATGGACAGGTCAAAATGCTAGAGTGCATGGGCAAGATCAATATAAATATAAACGTGACATAAAACAACCATTATTGCAGTTTGCACGTTGTGTGGTACACTTTACTGTAGATACAGACGAAGCATACATGACTACCAAATTAGATGGTAAAAACACGTTTTTCTTACCATTTAATAAAGGAAATAAACATGGCAAAGGCAATCCGGAATTAGAAAAAGGAGCAATTGGTCACAGAACTAACTATTTATGGAATGAAGTCTTTACTAGAGAAAGTTTAGCCAATATTATTCAACATTTTGTGCGATTGGATGGTAAAAAGAAAGATCCAATACAGACTAAAACATTATTCTTTCCAAGATACCACCAAATGGATGTGGTGCGAAAAATAATAGCCGATGCAAGTAAAAAAGGCGTAGGACAAACCTATTTAATTCAGCATTCTGCAGGTTCTGGTAAATCGAATTCCATTACTTGGGCAGCCTATCAACTAATAGAAACCTATCCTGAAGATAATACAGTACCTGGAATTACAGATGTAGAACGACCATTGTTTGATTCGGTTATTGTAGTTACCGACAGACGTTTATTGGATAAGCAAATACGCGATAATATTGCAGATTTTTCAGAAGTAAAAAATATTATTGCACCAGCGTATTCTTCTGCCGAATTAAGAAGTAGCTTAGAGCAAGGCAAGAAAATTATTATAACTACGATTCAAAAATTTCCTCATATTATAAATGGTATTGCAGATTTAAGTGACAAGCGATTTGCGGTTGTTATTGACGAAGCACACAGTAGTCAAAGTGGATCTGCACATGACAGTATGAATACCGCTATGGGTCAACAAGCCAATGAAGATAGTGAGCTAGATGCTCAAGATAAAATAGTACAAGCCATGCAGTCGCGTAAAATGCGTGGTAACGCAAGTTACTTAGCTTTTACAGCTACACCAAAACCTATTACTTTAGAAAAATTTGGTGTGCAACAAGACGATGGTAGTTTTAAACCGTTTCATTTATACTCTATGAAACAAGCTATTGAAGAAGGTTTCATTTTAGACGTCTTAGCCAATTACACAACATTAAAAAGCTATTACGAAATAGAAAAGTCTATTGAAGAGAATCCACTATTTGATTCCGCGAAAGCGCAAAAAAAATTACGTGCTTATGTAGAACAACATCAACAGACTATCAATACCAAAGCAGAAATAATATTAGACCATTTTATTCCTAAAATAGTCAATCAGAAAAAGCTAAAAGGAAAAGCGAAAGCTATGGTGGTCACGCAGAGTATAGAATCTGCTATTCGTTATTATAAAGCCTTACAAAATATATTAAAAGATAAAGGGCGTCCATTTAAAGTACTTATTGCATTTTCTGGAAGCAAAGAAGTAGATGGTATCGAATACACAGAAGCAGAGATGAATGGCTTTGCAGAAAAAGACACACGTATTAAATTTGATGAAGAGGACTATAGAATATTAGTAGTCGCTAATAAATACCTAACAGGGTTTGACCAACCAAAACTGTGTGCCATGTATGTAGATAAAAAATTACAAGGTGTATTAGCAGTGCAAGCCTTATCACGTTTAAACAGAGCAGCAACCAAATTAGGTAAGAAAACAGAAGATGTATTTGTGTTAGACTTTTTTAATTCGTCTACAGATATAAAAGCATCCTTTGATCCTTTTTACACCGCAACTTCTTTAAGCGAAGCCACAGATGTAAATGTGTTACATGAGTTAAAAGAAGTGCTGGATGATGTTGGTGTTTATGAATGGAGTGAGGTAGAAGATTTTAATATTAAGTTTTTTAATAAAGAGGATGCACAGGTTTTAAGTCCGATTATAGAACATGCGGCAGAACGTTTTGTTAATGAACTAGAATTAGAAGATGAGGATAAAGCGGATTTCAAGATTAAAGCAAAGCAGTTTGTGAAAATCTACGGACAAATGGCTTCTATTATGCCTTTTGAAATCTTGGATTGGGAAAAACTGTATTGGTTTTTAAAGTTCTTGATTCCTAAATTACCTATAAACAATACTGAAGTAGATGCGTTAGATGAGCTTTTAAGTTCGGTAGACTTATCGACCTACGGTTTAGAACGTGTGCGTTTAAATGAAGTGATAGGATTGGATGATTCGGAAAGTATGGTAGATCCACAAAATCCAAATCCAAGAGGTGCACATGGTACAGATGAAGATAAAGATCCTTTAGATTTAATAATACAGAGTTTTAACGAAAAGTGGTTTCAAAATTGGGAAGTGACACCAGAAGACCAACGTGTAAAGTTTATAAGCCTTACTAAATCGATACAAGCACATCCCGACTTCTTACAAAAAGTAGTTGAAAATAGTGACGAGCAGAATAAGAATTTGGCCTTTCAGAAAATACTTGATGAGGTGATGTCTAAACAACGTAAGCAAGAACTAGACTTATATAGATTGTATGCTAAGGATGATGCTTTTAAAACAGCGTTTTTTGATACGATGAAGCGTATGTCTAGTGTATCGAAATAATTCCCTTCCCAAAAACAATCTACTAAACCTAAATAATGTAAATTTTAATGATTTTAGACAAATACCAACTATACGGAGAAATCCAAAACAGAGGTTATTCATCAACCGCAAAAGTAACAGATGAAAGTGGAGACATTTATTTTGCTAAATGGATAAAAGGAATTGAGAAAAACTCGCAACCGAGTAAAATTCTTTACAACAAATTAAGGCACTTAAAAAAAGCAATTCACAGTTCCCTACCGAAAATTATTGAATACGTATGGGACGACAGTCAAAGTGCGTATTGCATCATATTTGAAAATAAAAATGCAACTTCTTTAGAAGAAAAAATTTTTGAAATTAAACCAACGTATTTTTTAAAAGGGATCGAACAAATTGCAAATTGCCTACAGCAATTGCAACAAAAACATAAACTTGCTCACGGAGATATAACACCTGCGAATATACTTGTAGATGAAAATTTTGATTTTTACTTAATTGATTTTGGTATTTCAGATATTTCTGCAACATTAAGCCAGTCACAAGAATTAGAAATTTTCGCAAAAGAATTTGCGTCACCTGAAAAATGGGATAGAAAAATCCCAAAGGGATTTCCCTATCAATCTGACATTTATTCTATTGGTAAAGTTATTGAATGGTATTTCGTGAAAAATGAAATTAACGAATTTGAAGAAGTTCAGAAATTGGCAGACAAAACTTGTGAGCAATTACCATCTAATAGAATAAATTATGTTTCCTTTTTAGAGGAATTATCGAAAATCACAAGTGAAATTTCTTTTGATGGTAAAAAATCCGTTGCCATAAATGCAATACCAGAGGTTATAGAAGATTTAAATAATTCCGATTTCAAACCAAAATTTGACATAAGTCCGAGTAGAGGAGAAAACATTCTATTAAATATCTCAACTAAAAGTTTCTATATTCATTGTATTTGGAAAATATCTGAAAATGGTTTAGAAATCCTAAATGGAGAAAGAAAAGAAAATAAAGAAAGGGAACATTCTAATACTTTGAGATATGGAAAAGAATTAGGCTTGCCAATTGTGTTTACTTCTCAAAATGCTTATAACGAACGTTTTAACTTAACACCTTTTTTCAAGAAAGTACAAAAAGAAAAACAGCACGAAAGCGAATATAGAAAAGGAAAAAGAGAGATTACTAAAGAATTGAAATTCTTTAAAGATTTACTAACCAAAGAAATGCAAGTTTTAGAAAAAAACTCATTAAGATTACGTTTTGTAGGTTTTGAAAAAAAAGGAAATTATGAAATTTCATTTAAAATTCAAGATAATGAGAAATACAGTAAAAATGGTTTAATCTTTTCTCATATTGACAAAGCAACACCGCCAAGTCCAGAAGATTTTGAATTTATTGTAAGTGAAACTGCCGATAAAAAACAAATGAAAGACCCAATGAAATTTTCGGGAGTTGCTTATGATTTCAATACAAAAACAAGAGTTCTAAAATTTAAGGATTGTGAACGATTAGATTTTGAAAAAATCCCAAAAAATGGTTACATATTTGAAAATATCAGTAAACAAGAAGAGGAAAAGAAAAGACAATTAGAAGCAATACGAAAAGTAGAATATAATGAAGTTCAAAATAGAGATTTAATACATTACGTTTTTAATCCTACTGATTTGCAAGGCAAATATCTTGAATATCAAGAACTAACAAATGTTTATCAAACAGACGAAAAAGGAAATGACTTTGTATATAGTTTTAATCAACAAAAAGCAATACTAAATGCAATTCATAGAGAACCTTTAACAATTATTCAAGGTCCACCAGGAACAGGAAAAACAACTGTAATCACAGAAATTGTTTTTCAAATTTTAAATAAAAATCCTGATGCTAAAATTTTAATCACTTCTCAAACAAATGATGCAGTGGATAACGTGTTAGATAATCTATTGGAAAAAGAGATTCCAATTGTTCGATTAAGTGGTATTAGAAAACCAAAACCAAGTTTGCAAAAACATACTTTAGATAGAAAAATTGAGGGTTGGAAAGAAGAAGTAAGAAAAAAAACTAAAGCTAATTGGAAACCATATAAAGAACAATTTAAAAAGGCATTAGAAAAAGAGAATATTATTCTATTACCAATTTTTGAAATCCTTTCTTCTAATAATCAATGGAATGTAAAAAAGCAACAAATAAAAAAAATGTTAGAACGTTTTAATACGTTTAAAGGTTTAGATAAATCTTTAACTTCTGAAACAGAGTTTATAACTTCAATCAGTAGTTATGTAAAAGTAGATTTTGAAGAATATTTTTTAAAACAACAAATATTTAAAGATTGGTTAGCAACAATTAGTTCGTTAGATGAGAATAGCAATATAAATCAAAAATTAATAGATAGTATTAGAGTAATTGGTGCAACAACGAATCATATTGCATCAAAAAAATATCAAAAATATAATTTTGAATTTGACTATGTAATAATGGACGAAAGTGGAAAAGCAACCACAGCAGAAGCATTAATACCAACAGTTTTAGCCGAAAAATTAATCCTTGTTGGTGACCATAGACAATTAAGACCAATGCTAACTGCAAATCGTGAAGTTGAAAAATGGTTAAGAGAAAAGTTTAAAACTGACACAGATGAATTTGATAGTTGGGATGATTATTTTAATAGACCAAGTTTATTTGAGCAAGTAATAACAAAAATTGATGACGACTTTAAAAGTCAGTTAGAAGAATGTAGAAGAAGTTCTAAAGACCAAGTTTTACTAACTTCAAAATGTTTTTACGAACCTTTTGGAGATGAACCGATAAAACCAGTTGAACGACCACAAGAAAAAGAACATAATCTTGATTTAAAAATTGATAGTTCAATTATCTTTCTTGATATTGGTAATTCATATAAAAGTGAAATTGATGGAAATGGTTCGTCAAGAAATAAATTAAGTGCTGAATTAATTCCAGAACTTCTAAATGGATTAGATAGGTTTGATAAAGTAAAGAATTACACAATTGGTGTTATTACGGGTTATTCTGCACAAGTAAGAGAAATAAGAAAAGTTGTAAGAAATAAAGTTGATTATCGTAAACTAAAAAATGTAAAATCTAACAATGTAGTTATATCTGTTGTAGATAAATTTCAAGGTTTAGAAAAAGATATTATAATTTTTGATTTAGTAAGAAGTCAGCAACAAACATTAGGATTTTTATCTAATGCAAATCGTATAAATGTTGCTTTATCAAGGCAAAAAAAACTATTAATTATTGTTGGAAATTTAGATAGCATATTAAGTGCAAAACCACCTAAAGATTTAGAAAACACAAATCAAAAACCAGCATTACAAAAATATTTAAGTGAATTGAAGAAAGATTGGATTGTTAAAAACGTAGAACAAATATTTTAATGGACATACAAGAAATACATAAAAAGTTAGACAAACAATGTGCAAGCGATTATAAGATAAATGAAATTATCCAATTTGCATATCCTTATAGACGAATTCGTGTAAACGCAACTGTAAATAAATCGCCTGAAAAATCAATACAACAAGTATATTCAGTTTTTTTAAGAACAATAAAAGCGGGTTATAACAAAGAAGAACAAATAATTAAATTTTTAGGTCTTAACAAAGAAGATTTTATATTAAGAGAATTATACTTTTTGCGTGAAAGAGGATTTGTAGATTTTACTTCAGGTATTTGGTTAGTAACCGAACAAGGAGAAGAATTTGTAAAAGATAATAGTATTTTAAAAATTCTTGAAGAAGAAGAATTTGAATTTTTAATTGATGCAATATCAAATCAAGCGATTGAAAAGAATTTTAGATTATTTAGCGATAAAAACATTGAAAACAGATTAAATCCAGAGATTGATTATTCAATAAAAAATCCTGAATTGCTTAAAAACAAAAACGAACAACTTTCTGACATTTATAAAAGTCAGAGTAATGGAAAAGCGTATTTAGTTGATTATGACAAGTCAAATATTAAGTTTGATAAAAAGGAAAATCACGATTATTATTTAATCGAATATATTCCGATAAAGGAAAAAGAAAGTGAATTAGAACCATATATCGAAGTTAGAAATACGGATAAAGATATTTCAAAACAAAAAAGACTTTCTAAATCACTATCTGAAAAATATCCAAGTATATTATATCAATTTACAACTTCCGACAGAACAAGTTTTGCGAAAATTCAAGAAGATAATAATAGTGAACTTTTAGAAGAGTTTAAAACAACTGAAATCGAAAAAAAGATAACAGAGACACAAACACTATCGGTTTGGGAAACGCAAGAGAAATTTGCAGAAGCATTAAAGACGGTTAAATCAAAAATATTAATAGAAAGTCCTTGGGTAAAACGTGCTACATTAAAGTACATGGATAGTATTGAAAAAGCATTGCAAAGAAGTGTAGATGTTATTATATTGTATGGAATTGAGAGCAATGATGAACATCATTACGGAACAATTGAAAAACTGCGAAATTTAAAAAGTAAATATCATAAGAATTTTCATTTAATACATTTGCCTAGTCATTTTGAAGAGCAAGGAAATTATAAAATGACAGGAACGCATAGGAAATTAATAATAAAAGATAACGATTATTATATACAAGGAAGTTTTAATTTTTTGTCATTCAATAAAGAAAAAGGTCAGAGAATTGCGAATGAAGAGAGTATTTTAATACCTAAAAATGTGGAAACAAAATGGGAAAATATTCTTAAAGAATACAAATTAGTAATAGATTAACTAATGATAGATTCTATTATTTTTTTAAAATATTTAACCAAAAAAATCCCGTACAGCAAGCCATACGGGATTTTTTAACTATTTTTAGCTAACAGCTAACAGCTAACAGCTAACAGCTAACAGCTAACAGCTAACAGCTAACAGCTAACAGCTAACAGCTAACAGCTAACAGCTAACAGCTAACAGCTAACAGCTAACAGCTAACAGCTAACAGCTAACAGCTAACAGCTAACAGCTAACAGCTAACAGCTAACAGCTAACAGCTAACAGCTAACAGCTAACAGCTAACAGCTAACAGCTAACAGCTAAAACTAACCAGCAGCAGCAATTTGCATGCAATGCCCTTGCGCAAGGGCATACAATTCGCCATTTACCATTTGGTAAAACACAATAGCAGTCCCAGCAAATAAGGCTGTAGTTACTGGTATAGGAGCATAAGCCGTTAAGTCTACAGTTAAATCGGTTACAGCACCAACCATACCACTTAAAGCAATGGCATCGCTATAGCTTACATCGCCACGACCATTAACATTTTCTTCTACAGGCTCATAAGATTTTAGAGCAGGTTCCCATTCATAATTACTGGTATAACCAGCGGCTAATGCTAGTTTACAATGGGTGGCACCTTCTGGTATATTAATATACGTTTCGGTATTAAAATCAGGAATAGACCAAGTTACGGTATCCCGACTGGCGTTTATTGTTGGTCCTACAGAAGGAGCGTTAAACTGACTGTCAAAAGGCTTGGTTTTATCAAAGTTAAAACCAAAAAAAGTGGCGGTATTATCTACCACATTAATGCTGCGTGCACCACGAGCACCAACACCATTAGATACAACACTACGCATAATACCCGTAATTCTTGCGCTTAAGTAATTATCACCAACCAATCTGGCAATTCCAGAAAAACTTTCTCTAAAGGCTTTACTACATCGTGCAGCACCTCCAAATTCTTGCATATTCTCCCGAGTACGTTTGTACGCAGGATCATTTAAAATGCGTTTTTTACTTACGCTACTTTTTGTTTTCACAAAATTCTCGCCGTTCTTTCTAAAAAAGGTTAAGCCATCTAAGGTTCCTTCCAATCGAATAAATGAATTGTTCTTTGCCATAATATTAAAAATTTATGATGCATGTAGCTTATGGCATACTAAAGCCACATATTGCATCTAGTTAAACAAAGTACCCAAGTATGGGCGTATAAAATAAAAGGGTTTTTTGTAGTTCTCTATAAAACCGGTATCATATAGATAGCAAAGAAACACCTAAGTCAATTAACTATAAATCAAACATATAAAATATTTTTTTATTGAGAAGTGCACTCTAATTAAGCATTCGTAATAAAATATAGAAAATTTTCTCAATTATTTAATAAGTAACGAATTATAGCGGATAAATTTTAAAATTCTTACAAACACCCGAAAGGTGATTAAGAATCTCATAAAAATGACAATTAGAATTTAAAAAAAATAACAACAAAAAAGCACAACAAGCAAAAATACAATAAGTACGCACTCGTATCTCCCCCGGTTGTCCTTCGGATATGCCTCGGATATGCGTCGGGTGTAGATAAAAAACGAATAAGTGCATACTTTTAAATAAAGAAGCATTTAGCGGTATAAGGATTAAAAAATGTTGCTTATTGAGAATAAAGCCTAGAATTTCCCTAGAAAGTAATCCAATACAAGTATAAAAACCACAACCAAACGAACCATTTACTTAAACCCCAAAAAAATCATACCTTAAACCATACAAGATATTTTAGTAATCACCAACCACCAATTTCCTAATAAATCGTTTTGATCTTTTGGTAGCCTGTCCTGAGCATAGTCGAAGGGTTTTGCATCAAGGCAAATGCATAGCATTCATGAATACCAATAAAAACAAATAAGAATGCATGAATAAAATGAACATATAAAAAATAAACACTAAATAGTACATCAAGGCAAATGCATAGTATTCATGAATACCAATAAAAACAAATAAAAATACGCGAATAAAAGGAATATACCAGAACAAGCGCAAACACATCTATTTTGTGCAAACTAAAAATCTACCTAGACACAAGAAATACATATCTTCTAAATGACAGAATTGTAGTTTGTCTTTAGTAAGCGTTGAGGTATAGTAATTTACATGTAAAATAGGAGTAGGGTTTGCTTTTTTATAATGTAATACGGCATAGATATTTTAAATCCTCCTTAATTTTTAGATAACATTAGAGTTTAAAATGGAAGATGTTGGTAATAGTGACGTAATATGGTTAACGTTAAGTTAGCGGTAACTTAATCAAACTATCTTCATTAATTAACAGGTTTATAAGAGGCTAAAAGTAGTTTTGGGGACACATTATAACCACTTAAAACCTAAAATTATGAACAAAATTTTTAAACTATTTTTATTCGCATTTATTATCACAGCATCAGGAGTACTTGTTGTTAGTTGTGATATTGAAGATGGAAAGGACGGTATCGACGGAATTGACGGAGAAGACGGTAGCGATATTTCAGATTACTTATCCGCATCAAAAACACCTACTTTATTAAAGGTTACAGATGCATTTATTAACCTAAGAATTTCTACGCTTTTAACTTCAGAAGATGTTATTCCAAACACACCTAATTTTATTTATGGGTCTATGGCTGATGGTGCCGGATTAATTAATAATGGTGATAATACCTTTACTTTAATTAATAATATTGAAGCAGATTATTCTATCGCTAGAATTTTATTAAACGAAAATTTAAGACCATATCATGGGGAATATATATTAAATGCTTCAGCAACTGCCGAAACAGCAATGTGTTCCGGAACTTTAATAACGCCAGAAGAGCATGGATTTGGACCATTATACCTTTCAGGAGGAGAATGGGGTGGTGCTTCAAAAGGAGTATTTGCAGTAGATCCAAACAAAAGTGTTGAAGATGCTAGTGTAGGAGAGACCTTAGCAGCTTTAGGACAATGGTCTACAGAAAATGCGGTTCCAATAGGAAAAGATGCTTATGCTGATAAGACGGTTGTTTTTATTGGAGATGATCATGCAGATAACTCGGTGCCTTCTGGTCAATTAGGAATGTATGTTGGTAATCGTGGAGATTTATATGGTGGTCAATTATACGGATTAAAAGTAACTGCTGCAGGTGTAGATTTTGAAATGGATATGGTAGAAGGAACATCCTACAGTGCGGAATTTGTTCCATTAAATGAAACAGAAATTGATGCTTTAGATACGGAAGCAAAAACAAAAGGGGTTATGGGATTCTCTAGACTAGAAGATATCGATTGGAGAAGAGGTGCTGCAGCAAACCAAAGAGAAATCTATTTTTGTGTTACAGGGCGTGTTTCTGCAAGTTTAACAGGAAAAGGATCTGCTTTAGGTCGTGTGTATAAAGTAACATTAAATGAGACAGATCCAACAGGTCCTGCAACAATTACTTGTGTTTTAGATGGTGATATTGTTGGTGGTGTAGCAGAAGGGTTCCATTCCCCAGATAATATTTTAGTGACAGAAAACTATGCGTACATTCAAGAAGATCCTAATGGATATTTAGATACTTCAGTAAATGGTTATGCTAAACTTTACCAATACAATTTAAATACAGGGGAATTAAAAACGGTTTTAGAAGCAGACCAAAGCAGAGCTCAGAGTTTAGGGTACGGTACAACTTCCAGTACTTGGGAAATTACAGGTATGATTGATGTTACCGATGTTGTAAACAATGGAGAGAACACCTTTTTAGTGATGACACAAAATCATGGCTGGAATCCTGCTGACGGAACGTCTTTTACAGATCCATTAGCTAATCCTAACTTGTCAAATGCTAAAGAAGGTTCGATGCTTTACGTTATAAAAGGTTTAGATAGATAATAAAAAATTAGCATGAATAATAATATATTTATGAAAGCGAAGACATATACATCTTGTATATGTCTTTTGCTTTTAATGACAGTGTCGTGTAAAAAGGAGGCGAAAACGGTAAGCATGGATGCTACCGATAAAAAAATAGCCTCGTTTTATAATTCAGAATTAGAAGCTTGTATTACTTTTTTAGATTCCATCTCGATGTCCAAAAATGCTATGAAGCGTATTGCTTATTATAAAAAAGCACGAAGACATTTTAAAGCGATGGAGCCGGTTTTGGCTGCTATAGATAAAAATAATTTTAAATCTTTAAATGCACCAAATATCTTACAAGTTCAGGAAGAGGATTTAACCGATGTAAAAATTAGAAATCCATTTGGTTTTCAGGTGATTGAAGAGTTATTGCACGAGGAAGAAGCAGATGCTGCATCCTTAAATAATGCGTTAATAATTACTTCGGATCGATTGAAGCTGTTGCAACGTAATACCCATATTAAATTACAAGATTATCATCTTATTTGGTTGCTTAGAGATCAAATTATGCGAACTGCAGCCACAGGTATCACTGGGTTTGATTCACCTGTTTTAGGACAAGCATTAACCGAAAGTCAATATACCACCCAAACACTTATTGCGTTGATAGATATCTGTAAAGATAAGTTTAGCGCTATAGAAATTTATGAGGACTTGAGAGCTTCTTTTAAAGAAGGAATTACAGCTCTAGATTCCGATTTTGATGCTTTTGATCGTTTTAGTTTTATAAAAAATTACACAGATAATCAATTAAAACTGTTAGTAAAAACGCAGGAGGATTGGAAGGTTACGTTTCCATTTGAAATGGCTATATCCAATAACGCTACTTCCTTTTTTGGAGCAAATACGGTGAATGTGCTATATTTTTCAGACTATAAGAGCGATACCCTTCACTTAAAACAGAAGGAGGTTTTTGGAAAGGCGCTTTTTAATGACCAAGCACTATCCAGAAGTAAGGATATGGCTTGCGCAAGTTGCCATATTGAAGAAAAGGCTTTTACCGATGGCAGAAAGACTTTTGATGACCGACAAGTAAGAAATTCACCAACGCTTACTTACAGTGCGTATCAACAATCTTTTTTTATGGATGGTCGTGCCGGGAGTTTGGAAGGACAAGTGGTAGGTGTAGCCGAAAATCATGATGAATTTAATTTACCTATGGATTCTATAGTGCGTCGTGTATTAAAAAACCCAGCATACAAGGCTGCGATAGATAGCTTGTATGACAGCAAACGTATTGATTTTAATATCAGACATGCTATCGCTAGTTATGTTCGAAGTTTAAATGGCTTTAATTCTAAATTTGATAATAATATAGAAAGTATCGAGTCTTCCTTAACAGCAGAAGAAAAGCAAGGGTTTAATCTGTTTATGGGTAAGGCTGCTTGTGCGACTTGTCATTTCCCTCCATTATTTAATGGTACGGTTCCACCTAATTATAAAGATACGGAGGTAGAATTAATTGGGGTGCCAGGAACAAATGATACTATTAACGCGGTTATTAGTGCCGATTTAGGACGTTATAATGTGTTTGGTACCGATCAAAGAAAGCATTTTTTTAAAACACCTACGGTCCGGAATATTAATGTAACAGGACCCTATATGCATAATGGCGTTTATACTACTTTGGAAGAGGTTGTGGATTTTTATAATCGTGGCGGAGGAAAAGGAATAGGTATTCATGAAGCATTTCAAACCTTGCCTTTTGATGCATTAAATCTGACTAAGTTTGAACAAGAGAGCTTGGTGGCATTTATGAAAACCTTAACGGATTCCGATTTTATAGAAAAATAAGTTATTATAATATTATTAATCTGGATTTAGAATGCGGTATCGCTTCATAGTACTTTATATAAGTAGTATGAAGCGATTTGCTTTTAGGTCTATTGTGGTTTTGGTTGGTAGAATTTCACAGATTAATTACTTTTGACAAGGGATATACGGAAAGGCTAACTTATAAAGGAATATAGATTAAAAACCACATGACCATAAACGAATTACCAGGAACCTACCACATCACAGGCAGCAACCAAGACGAAACAGCAGTACCTTACAAAGGCACACTAGATTTAAGCCTAGATGCAAACAACCGTATTCTTGCCAAATGGGTCATTAACAACAACCAAAAACAATTAGGAACTGGTTTTTTTAAAGATAATATCTTGGTGATTAATTTTAACTATCAAGGGGATGATGCCGAAATATATAAAGGCGTCGTCGTGTATAAATGCATCACTAAAGATGTTTTAGAAGGCTTTTGGTCGGAGAAACATGGCGATCCCCAATATCTCGGAGAAGAACGTTGTTATAGAATTGGTACCCAAAAAGAGGCGCTTCATTAGTACTGGCACTGCGAGCTTTACGAGGGGACGAGAGGAAGATTGCTTCGTGCCTCGCAATGACCAAACGAGAAACAGATTGCTTCGTACCCGCAATACCGTTCTCCATATCTTCTGCACATCCAAATAATCCTTTTGCGGTATTTTACTTTAAATACTATCGTACTTGAAATTCCGACAACGTCGGAAGCAACGATTTTCAGAAATAATGAGCAATGGAAATTGTTTTAAAAATTACTCAAGGATTGAAATATTTATATAATTCTAAGCAATAGTCTCGCATGTATCAGAGAATGGTACTTTAGTGATTTCCTAATAAATCGTTTTGATCTTTTGGTTCGTTTTTGCATCAAGGCAAAATGAACATAATATATAATCAGATTATTCATGTATTTTTAATTATCCATGACTACCTCGCATAGACATAAAGAGAAACAGATTGCTTCACTACGCTCGCAATGACGTTCTCAATATCTTCTGCACATCCAAATTATCCTTTTGCGGAATCAAGAAGTTTTCTAAATCTTCGGGAGTATTAATTTGTTCCGATTTATCTAGAAAGCCGTAACCTAAATACACATTGTTTTTAATGAGTACAAAAGCTTCCTCGTGGCTATTTCGTCCTTTTTGTTTGAGCACTAAATCTTGTTTGCTTTCTGTGATACAGGTAATTGCTGCAGTGACACGTGTATTATAATCGCTTACGGTTTCATTATCGCAACAAACTCCTTTGCAAGTCGTAATTTTATAATGGGAGCATTGTGTAACTGCTTCTTGTAGATGGCAAAATTTCGGACATAATTCAAATTCCGTACACATTTTTTCTAGGTACTGTCGGCAATCGGCAATAGTAGAAAAGGTTTGCATGGCGTTTGGTGTCGCTTTTAAAGTGTTGTATGCCAAGTGGGTTATCCCTTTTCTATCTTCATAGCTGAAAATAGCGTAGGCTTTTGGTGCGCGTTTGGAAACCACATTAAATTCCGGATAATGCTGTTTAATGGCAGCATCTTCCATCAGGAAAGCGATAAGCTCACTTCCGGATAACTCAAAGTCAATATCTGAAGTTTCCCTACATAGGTCTAAAGATTTCTGTGTTTTGCTATAAAAATGGCTTAAAACACGTTTCTTAATATTTTTCGCTTTTCCAATGTAAAGGATAGTTCCTTTCTTGTTTTTAAAGTAATAAATACCTGCTTTATCCGATAGGTTATTAAACACGGAAGTCGGTAAATGCGAAGGTAGTGTAGCTTCTTTAGAGGTTTTCTTTAAGAAGTCATTAAAAACTGTTTCGGAGCCTTCTTTCTGCAATAGCATTTCAAATAAAACAACCGTTGCTTCGGCATCGCCACGTGCTCTGTGTCTACCAACAATATCAATATGTAATGCAGCACAAAGTTTTCCTAAGCTATACGATTTATGCCCCGGAATGAGCTTTCGGGACAAACGAATAGTGCATAGTTTCTTTCGATTGAAATCGATATCTAAAGCTTTGAATTCATTACGTATCACATTATAATCGAAGTTGACATTATGTGCGACAAAAGTCGTGTCTTCGGTAATGGCTAATACATCGGCTGCGATTTCCGAAAAAGTAGGAGCATTAGCAACCATCACATTATCAATTCCGGTTAAGGAAGTAATATATACTGGAATGATCACTTCCGGATTGACAAGCGATGTAAATTCATCTACAATTTGTTTTCCATCGTATTTAAAAATGGAAATCTCTGTGATTCGGTTACTAGTTCCGCTAGTTTCCACATCTATAATGGTGTACATCATCTTATAATTCGTTCTAATGCTTTTAATTCTACGCCTAATTCATTAAACATGCCGAGAATACTACTGATTTTTAGTTCTTCTTCGGTGTATTCTTGGGTGTTAATACTGCAAGTAAACTCCCAAAGTTCTAATACTTCATGGATAGGTACACTATAATCGTTGTATACTTTATTGTCTGACATGAGTAACAAAGAGCCATTCAAATCAATATTATTATACACGCGTTTATATACCATACCATCATTTAAGGTGATTAAAACATAGGTTTTTCCCGTTTTTATTTCACTTCTATCTTCTACAAAACGCCCAATAACAAATGCGCCATCCTTCATTGGGAGCATCGAATCTCCTTTAATAGGAAATGCACGATGTTTTCCTGTTGGTAAAAACGGTAATTTTATTTTTTGAAGTTGCTCAATATATTCCGGATCGTCATATCCTGCTAAATATCCTGCGGAAGCTTTTACAGGAACAATTTCAATTAGATTTTCATTATCGCTATCTACAGTAATAGGAAACAGAACACGCTGGTTCCGTAATTCGATAAACGAAGTATCTTTTGCTTTCGTTAAATCATTACGAAGTAAAATATCTATAGGAAGTTTAAAATAATCCGACAATTGAATGAGCATTTCAATAGTAGGCGCAGAGCGACCTTCTTCGTAAGAGCTTATGCGTGATCGGGTTACTTGTAAGTCTTCCGCAAACACTTCTTGTGTAACTCCTTTTAAACTTCTTAAATGACGTATGTTTTGGGATATAAATTTCATAGCGCTACAAATATAAGCAATAATTGCTTGTAAATGTAGCGGATTTTTTAACGTGAAAAAAAAATATTTTACAACTGAATTTAAATATGTTCTTTATGCTTTGTTAATGGTCGATTTATATTCGATTAAAGAAAAGGCTGTTGCTCGTTGGAAACATAGGAGAGAGGTGTTGCTATTTGTTTGGATTATAAAAGTTACATGAATATATCTGTGGCAAAAAGGTAAAATCCTAAAGTGAAACTTCACTTTTTCTATAAAATAAAACTTTCGTTATGGTTTTCCTTTTGCGGAGAATGCGGATTGCATATCCCATAGTGGTTATCCAATACAAGCATAGAAAACCAAATCAAGTGTTACTTGATCTGTATTTTGTTTTACACAAAATGCTGAAGTGAACTTCGTGTTTTGTATAAAGACTTAACTATTAACGTTATATATTTTTATAAAGTAAGGGATTGCATATCCCATAGTGGTTATCCAATACAAGCATAGAAAACCAAATCAAGTAAAACTTGATCTGTATTTTTGTTTTACACAAAATGCTGAAGTGAATTTCGCGTTTTGTATAAAACAAAAAAACCATAACTTTCGTTATGGTTTTCCTTTTGCGGAGAGTAAGGGATTCGAACCCCTGGAGGTGTGACCCTCAACAGTTTTCAAGACTGCCGCATTCGACCACTCTGCCAACTCTCCAGTAGTGTCTATTTGGATAATCTCCAAATGCGAGTGCAAATATATAATCCTTTTTAGTTCCTACCAATAAAAAAGCGAATTTTTATTACTTTTTTTTTATTCTGCTACCAATAAGTTTTTCCAGAACTTGGTTATTAAGTCATTACAAATAGTATTTTTGCCAAAATAAGTAACTAGAATGAATATAATAGACCATTTATCTTGGCGATATGCAACAAAAACCTTCAACCAAGAGCTGTTAATTGATAAAGAAGCATTACAAATACTCTGTGATGCATTTAATCTAACAGCAACATCATACGGATTACAACCTATAAAGTTGGTGGTCATTCAAGATAAAAAATTGCAGGCAGATTTAGTAGAACATTCTATGAATCAGCAGCAAGTAGCACAAGCATCGCAGGTATTAGTATTCTGTATTGAAACTAATATTGATAAAGAATTCATATTAAACTATTTTAATAGAATTAAAGATATTAGAGATACGCCAGATGCTATCTTAAATCCGTTTCGAGACTTTTTAATCGATGACTTCTCCAAAAAAGAACAAGAAGCCATCGAAGAATGGGCAATCAAACAAGCATATCTTGCTATGGGAAACATGCTAACCGTTTGTGCTACACAAGGCATTGATTCTTGTCCGATGGAAGGATTTAGTCCAGAGAAATACGATGAGATATTAGACTTAAAAAGCAAAGGTTTAAAATCGGTATTAATTATGCCAATAGGGTATCGCGCAGAAGACGATATGTTTGCTGGATTTAAAAAAGTAAGAAAAGCGGTTTCCGAATCGGTAATCCTACACCAACAATAAACTGGCAAGATTGTTGTTATATTAAAAAAAAATATACATTTGTATAAATCACCATATCCATTTTTAAGATGAAAAATCTAATTCTAATTGTCGCTTTTGCTTTTGTAAGTAGTGTTTTTTCGCAAGAAGAAGAAATGTCTAACCTAAATTGGTTAACAGATATTAATCAAGCAAAATCCGTGTCTTCCAAAGAGAAAAAACCGATTTTAGTATATTTCACAGGAAGTGATTGGTGTCCGCCTTGTAAAATGTTGAAAGAAGATTTTTTCAATTCGCCAGCATTTGAAGAGAAAGCAAAAAGCATGGTGCTTTTAATGGTAGATATGCCAAGAAGAATTGATATTATCTCTCCAGAACAAAAGGAGAAAAATATAGCACTAGTACATAAGTATAATAAAAACGGTAGTTACCCAAATATTGTTGCCCTTAACGCAAGTGGAAAGGTTATTGGCGAAATTTCGGGATATACCTTTTTAAGAGAAACAGATAGACACGATGCATTTGTAGATGCTGTATTAGAAAATTATTAAAGAAATTAAATATAAAAAAAGCGTCAATACGAATAGTTTTGACGCTTTTTTTATTCCTTATATTAAACGTAAATTTGCAATAACAATTACTATAAATTATGCCTGGATTTGAACTTTTTGGAGATAAAGAACGTAAAGAAGTAAACGATGTACTAGAAAATGGTGTGCTGATGCGCTATGGTTTTGATGCCATGCGAAACGGACATTGGAAAGCAAAAGAATTAGAACAAGCTTTACAAGATAAATTGCAAGTACAACACGCACAATTAGTGTCTAGTGGTACGGCTGCGGTTTCTATTGCAATGGCTGCTGCAGGAATTGGAGCTGGTGATGAGGTTATCATGCCTACATTTACTTTTGTTGCCAGTTTTGAAGCTATTATGATGCTTGGCGCTGTTCCTGTTTTAGTGGATATCGATGATACGCTAACTTTAAATCCGGAAGCCGTTAAAAAAGCAATTACACCAAATACAAAAGCGGTTATGCCTGTCCATATGTGCGGAAGTATGGCAAATCTAGATGCTTTAAAAAATATTTGTGAGAACAATAATTTAATACTAATCGAAGATTCTTCACAAGCAACAGGAGCAACCTATAAAGGGAAACCTCTTGGTAGTATTGGTGATTTGGGATGTTTGTCTTTAGATTTTGTAAAAATAATTACCGCTGGTGAAGGTGGTGTGGTACTGACTAATAATCCGAAATATGCATTGCACGCAGATCATTTTAGTGATCACGGACATGACCATAAAGGAAATGATAGAGGTGCAGAAACACATCCTTTTTTAGGATATAATTTCCGTATTTCTGAATTACACGCAGCAGTTGGTTTGGCACAAATTAATAGATTAGACGAATTTGTAGCGATTCAGAAAAAAAATTATACCATTCTTCGGGATGCTTTAGCACAAATTCCAGAAGTCGTTTTTAGAACCGTTCCGGAAGGAGGAGAAGAAAGCTATTCGTTTTTAAGCTTCTTTTTAGCGGATTTAGAAACCACCAGAAAAGCTTCGGCAGCATTAAAAGAAAATGGTATCGATGCTTGTTTTCATTATTATGATAACCAATGGCATTATATTAGAAAATGGCAACATCTTAAAGATCTAAAAACATTATATCCTATTCCTGCAGAAGTGAAAAAAGGATTGAAATACCTAGAAACTGCAGATTATTCGAAATCTGACGATTTTATAGCTAGAAATATCTCTTGTTTAATAAAATTATCTTGGACGGAAGAAGAAATAAAACTTCGTGCAGAAAAAATGGTTGCAGCAATACGTGCTTCGATTTAAAAAAAGATATAAATTCTTTAAATCCCTTTTAGGCAATAGCTTAAAAGGGATTTTTTTTGTTTCAAAAATTAATGTTTTAAAATGTTAACCTTTTGATTTTTAATGTATAAATAAGAAGTAAACAGCTATTAATCCATTAAATAAAAATCAAAGATCATGAACTATTTTTACAAAAACCACGAATTCAAAAAGAGTAAATATCTAGCGAGTAAAAAAGCACTCACTTTAGTTATTACTTTACTGTTAACGCTAAGTAGCATTGCCCAAAACGGAATTAACTATAAAGCGGTTATTAAAGACGCAACAGGTAACGTGATGGTGTCTGCACCAATAAGTATTCAATTTACTATATATGAAGGTGTAGCACTTACTAATAAAGTGTATCAAGAAAGCCATACTTTAAATACCGATGCCAACGGCATGATTATCGTTAATATTGGAGAAGGGATATCTGGATACAATTTTTCTGCAATAGATTGGGGAAATGATGATCATTATTTAAACGTGCAGGTAAATGTTGGTGCTGGCCTAGTCGATTTAGGAACCACGCAATTTAAAACGGTGCCTTATGCTTTAGTCGCTAAAGATGTTGAAAATGCAGTTTGGGAAACCAATGGTATAAATGCTTTTTATAATGATGGGAAAGTGGGAATTGGTACCAATACGCCGCTTGCGGAACTAGATGTAAAGGGGACTGGATTTACAAAAGCTCGTGTGACTTCTGTCTCTGAAACGGCATCGCTGCAACTTTTTCGACCTGGAGCATCAAATATAGATTGGTCCTTCAATAATGCTACAAATAATGAACTTCAGATTGCAAGCTCTAATGATGATATATTATCTGGAGCGGTGAGATTGCGTTTAAAATCTAATGGAGATATTATTATGGCACAAAATGAAGGGCGTGTTGGTATAGGAACTTTTTCTCCTGTAAACCCTTTATCGGTATTGCAAACTTCAGGTACAGCAAATACCGTTCGTATTGAAAGTCTGGACCAACCTACAGGAAAAGATCTTATCGAACTTATTGTGCCTGCTGGATCTACATCGGGATCGCAATTTATAGAAATGCAAAATGGGGGGGATATTGTTGCGGCTGTAAATAGTGATGGTTCTGCTGAATTTAAATCGGTACAGTTTGAAGATAATAGTGTGCAAACTACAGCTGCTATTGGTCCGGTAGCTTATGGCTTTGTGGGAACTACAGGTGGTGTTTTATCTGGTTCGGGGAACTACAGTGCTTCTTGGGTTGCGGCAAGTAATAGATATGAAATTACAATTACAGGAGAGAGCTATTTCTGGACACTCTATACGACCAATGTTACGGGTTCTTCATCTGCTATTGAAAAAACACGTGTCACTAGCGCTGCAGGGAAATTAGTAGTGTATCTGTATGACGATGCAGGCGTAGCTATTCAAGGTAATTTTCAGTTTGTCACGTATAAATAATCTAAAAAATAAGCATTATGAAAACAATATTAATCTTAGTATTCCTTTGGAGTTATACTATATGTAGTACAGCGCAAACTATAGATACGTTTAGTGTCGATAGTGGAGGTGCTTCCGTTTCCGCTGGCAACATAAGTATACTTTATACTCTTGGAGAAGTTAATGTGCAAGAGTTACGTACAGATCAAGTTCAGATTTCCGAAGGTTTTATAAACGCCAATTTTAAAATAAAAATAGACCCGAAACTATTTTTACAAGGCCCTCTTTTAAGTCCTGCAGTCACCGGTTTAATGAATGATAATCTGCGTATCTCCTTACTACCAACTACCAGTCCGTATGCAGATGCAGCTACTTGTGATGCTTCGGTATTTACCATTACAGGAAACAATGCTATTGTAGATTGGGTTTGGGTAGAACTTAGAGCGGCAATTGATAATACCAAAGTCATTAATGGTAAATCGGCACTCGTACAGCGAGATGGTGATGTGGTAGCTGCAGACGGTGTAACCAATCTACTTATGAATGCAGCACCAAGTAACTACTATGTGGTGGTAAATCATAGAAATCATTTGGGAGCCATGAGTGCATCCACTATTGGTTTATTGGAAGATACCGCAACGGTAGTCAATTTTAAGAGCAGTAGTTTTTCCACTTTTGGAAATCATGCACAAACCACACTTGCTTCAGGCGATATGGCGCTTTGGGCAGGAAATGCAAATGGCGATAATGCGGTTCGTTATTTGGGAGGCGGTAATGATACTAACTTTATTAAAGATGAAGTATTAAACCATCCTAATAATCCTTCTGGTGTTAATTTAATTCCGTTTTCGGGATATAATAATGCAGATATTAATTTAGATGGAACCGTACGCTATTTAGGCGCTAATAATGACACCAATATCATTAAGGATATTATTTTGAATCATCCGAATAATGGTTCCGGTTCCAATTTATTTCTATTGCTAAGTCAGATTTCAAATTAAAAAAACAAACCATTTTAAAATTTACAATTATGAAAAAACAATATATAACTTTCGTTTTCACATTATTAACAACAATAATGCTTCAGGGGCAAGATGCTTATCAGTATAGTTTAAGTTTTCTTGGTGTAAATCCTGCAACAGACAATTATCAAATGGCTTTACTAGCTACACCAAATTTTGATGCATCAAATGGGAACACGGCAGATCTTGGAGCTGCTTTTTATGTGCCAGAAGGATTGGGGATATCCATTGGTAATTTTCAAGCAGCAGATTCTGGTATTCCGGCTGGTGAATGGATTGGTTATTCTAGCGGTACAGATGCTGGAAAAGAACTTTTTCAAATATTGAGAGTTCCAGGGGTTACTAATTATTTTATAAATGCCGAAAATGGCGTGCCTATTCAATTGGCTGTTTTCGATATTATAGCGGCAACAAATCCAACAACAGGTACCATAACGTTAGCTAATAATGACGATCCTTTTGTTTTGGCTACTTTTTCTGAAAATTTCTTAAATGTGAGTTTTACAGGAACAACAACCAATTATTTCGGACAGCATGATGCAACGGCAAATAGTATTAATTTTGATACCTTGTCTGTAGATGAAATTTTGGTTACGGATAGTGTGAAGCTTTCGGTATACCCAAATCCTGCGTCCAATGTGATTCATATATCGGCTACATTTCCAGTAGAAAAAGTAGCGCTTTATGATGTGACGGGGAAACTCGTTTTAAGTAGTAACGATACCAAACAAATACAAGTGAATGCATTAAATGCGGGTATGTATTTGCTGAAAATATATGCGAATCAACAAACACTAACTAGAAAAGTGGTTATTGAATAAGAATTTAAAAATGCTATTAATCGAAGTGATTAGGGGAACTATTCTAGCGTAAGCTACAATAATTCCCCTTTTTTTCACTTAAAATATATGTTGTAATTAATAGGCTTAATATCCTACATATTCTACAATCTCTAAGCCATATCCAATCATACCAACTCGTTTGGTTTGTTGTGTATTAGAGATTAATTTTAGCTTATGGATATTTAAATCGTGTAGAATTTGTGCACCAATACCGAAATCTTTAGAATCCATTTCAATACTAGGCGCTTTTACTACTTCACCTTCTGTTTGTGTTTCTTTTAAAATACTTAATCGTTTTAAAAGATTCATCGATTGCGATTGCTGATTGATGAAAATAACGGCACCTTTTCCAGCATCGTTAATCACTTTAAACATATCGTCTAGTTTTTCATCTGCATTATTGGTTAAAGTACCAAGTATGTCATTATTAACAAGCGTAGAGTTTACACGTGTTAAAACCGTTTCGTTTGCAGACCAAGAACCTTTGGTTAGTGCAATATGAATCTGGTCGTTTGTAGTTTGATGATATGCTCTTAAACGAAAGTTTCCAAAACGCGTTTCAATATTAAAGTCTTCTTTTTTCTCTATTAATGAATCGTGCTCCATACGGTAAGCAACAAGGTCTTCGATAGAAATAATTTTTAAGTCGAATTTCTTAGCCACTTTTACCAATTGTGGTAAACGTGCCATGGTTCCATCTTCATTTAAAATTTCTACTAAAATTCCAGCAGGTTTTAAACCCGCTAAACGTGCTAAATCTACAGAAGCTTCGGTGTGACCTGTTCTACGTAAAACACCTCCGTTTTTGGCACGTAAAGGAAAAATATGTCCTGGACGACCTAAATCTTGGGGTTTGGTATCTTCTTTTACTAAAAATTCAATCGTCTTAGATCTATCGTGTACCGAAATTCCGGTAGTACAACCATGTCCTATTAAATCTACAGATACTGTAAATGGTGTATGGTGTAAAACAGTGTTGTTTTGTACCATCATATCCAAATGTAATTCTTCACAGCGATCTTCGGTTAATGGTGCGCAAATTAATCCGCGACCATGAGTTGCCATGAAATTAATCATCTCTGGAGTTACTTTTTCTGCTGCGGCAATAAAATCGCCTTCGTTTTCTCTGTCCTCATCATCTACAACAATAATAACTTTACCGTTTTTAATATCGGCTATGGCTGCTTCAATAGTATCTAGAGTGTACTCTTTATTATTGCTTTCTTTTGTTGGTGTTATCATGTTACAAAGGTATTCTTATTTTAATGTATTAGAAAAGTCTTCCTTAATTTTATTTAGTCTTAAAAAATGCGTCAACGGATAAAAAACATAACCAACAAATAGTCTTATTGGGTTTTTAGAATTTGTTTTATCATCCATGAATCCATAAAGTGCTTTTATGTTTAAAAACGATTTTATATAGTAAATAATTAGCATTACAAACGAAACGATGCTTAGTTGTACTGCTGCTGAAGCAAAATTAGGAAGTTCATTGTTTTTAAACACAAAGAATAATATAATTAATACTAATCCTGTGATATAGAAAATTAATGCCGTTTTAGAATGAAAGCTATAAGCAGTGAAAATAGATTTAACTTGATCTAGATCCTTTATATCAACTGCGCTTTCTTCGATATTTGAAACGACTTCTTCATCAGAAGAGGCTTTAATTTTAAAGAGTTTTTTTATCGGTTCAATAATATGATCAAACTCAAATAAACCTCTGTCTGCCGTTGCTCTTCGTGTTAAAAAGACGCCCAAAGGAAACATAACAATAGTAGAAAGCCAAGGTGCTAGAACCGGATTTACACTACCATCATTCGCACTATTTTTGGCGAAAATACCAATAAAGTGGTAGGTTAAAAATAACAGAATTGCAATAACCATAGGTAAACCAAGACCTCCTTTTCTAATTAATGCACCAAGTGGCGCACCAACAAAAAATAAGATGACACAAGCAAATCCTAAAGCAAATTTTTCATGTAAGGCAACAATGTGTTTGTTGTATTTTGTTTTTTTATTCTTTAAATATTTTTCTTTAGAGACAATCATTTGCCTTGTGCTATTCGTAGAGTTTATTGCTAAATCTATTAATTGCAAGGTTTTTTTAGTATCGTATAAACTTAAAATATCTCCATTAAAAATAGAATCTTTTTTAGGTTGTAAACCAATATCTAAAGATGTTATTTGTGACCTTTTGTATAGATTATCAGAGAATTCATCGTATTCTTTTTTGTTTTCAAGACTTAGCGAATCTATCGTGTAGTTTAGGTCGCTAACATTAAGCATGCTGTATTTGTCTGAAATGTTTTTCTCATCTAAATCTTGGCTGTTCTCTTTAGATAAGTCTATGTTGAACGTATAGGTTTTAAATGCGCTTTTTACTAATGGATTTTTTTCTCTGTCCTTAAATTTTTTAGGCGGTGTATCATCATAGAAATAACCATCGTGTAATATTAGTTTTAATACACTAGACTTGTCATCTCCAATAAGTTCTCCGGTTTTAGATACTATGGTTGTATTGTTTTTATTCCCTCTTGAAGTACTGCTTTTTTTATGTATAACAACACCTTTAAGGTCTTTTCCGTTTAGACCACTTTTTTCTTCTACCTTAATATTAAAGTCTCCAACATCATTAAACTGGCCCTCGGCAATAGCCATTGCAGGTTTTAATTTTTTTATATTGTTACGTAAATTATACGAATTGTATTCTCCCCAAGGTATTACGCTATTGCTAAAAAAGAAGGTAGTGATCCCAAGTATACCAATAAAAATCCCTAAACCAGTCATGGCGCGTTGTAGCGAAATCCCTGTAGATTTCATGGCTGCAAACTCATAGTTTTCGGCAAAATTACCAAATACCATAATAGAGGCAAGGAGGATGGTTAGTGGTAGTACTAACGGAATTAACTTTGGTGAGTAGTATAGTAAGAACTTTAAAACTACAATTAAATCTAAGTCTTTACCTGCTAATTCTTTGATGAATAACCAAATAGTTTGTAAAACAAAAATCAGCATGAGTATTAAAAACACGCTGATAAAGGTTTTGAGATAAGTGCTTAAAATGTATCTGTCTAATATTTTCACACTTTAAATGTATTGCTATTCTTTAATTAACCTAATCTAATTTTTCTATGTAGTAGTCCTTAAACTTACTTTTGTCAAAGGTAAATAAGGTTTTTGATATAGTCTCATTAGTTTTAAAAGAATTAACAGTAAAAGTGGTTTTTGTTCCATTTTTACCTGTTTCTATTAAATTGTAGATGTGTTTTGTTTGTGCATCAATACCTAAAAGAACATTTTTTATTTCCGAATTAGAATCAATAGGAGTTAATTGTACATACTGTATTTTTCTTCCTTGTACATTTTGAACAATGTCCATTTTGTAAGAGTATCCATCTTCGTAAAAAGATAGCATTTTACTAGGTGTAATGCTTCCTTCTTCATCCATACTTTCGGTAGAAATGGTTACTTGTTCGTCTTCCGGACTGATGCTATATAGCGTTTTTCCATCATAAACTCTAGTGATACCAAGAATGTTTAGTTTATATTTTTCGCCTTGTATTACTACATCACCACGTGTTTCTTGTTTGATGTTTTCGGCATTATTATGTAGCATATACTTAAAGTCGATCGCTATATTATCATAGCTTTTAACTTTTTGAGAAACTTCATCTAATAACGTTTTTGCTTCGTTTTGAGCAAAACTAGTCATGCTTAATAAAATGGTAAATATGAAAATTAACTTCTTCATAATAAATATTTGTTTTTTTTCTATTTGTTATAAACTTTCGTTTTCTAATAATTGATCGAGACTAACTAAATCTGGAACTAAAACTTGTCTTGCTTTACTACCTTCAAAACCACCAACAATTCCGGCAGCTTCCAACTGGTCTATTAGTCGTCCTGCACGATTGTATCCTAATTTTAACTTACGTTGTAATAGGGATGCAGACCCTTGTTGTGCAATAACAATAAGTTCGGCAGCTTGGCGAAATAATTTATCTCTATCGCTTATATCTATATCAAGACTTGTGCCACTTTCTTCACCAACGTATTCTGGAAGTAAATGCGCGTCCGGATAAGCTTTTTGTGCACCAATAAAATCTACTATTCGTTCTACTTCTGGTGTATCTACAAAAGCACATTGTATACGTACTAACTCGTTTCCTTGCGTATATAACATATCTCCACGACCAATAAGTTGATCTGCTCCAGAGCCATCTAAAATAGTTCGAGAATCTATTTTACTAGTTACTCTAAAAGCGATTCTTGCAGGGAAATTTGCTTTAATAATACCTGTAATTACATTTACCGAAGGTCTTTGTGTTGCAACAATTAAATGAATTCCAATAGCACGGGCTAATTGTGCTAAACGCGCAACAGGAGTTTCTACTTCTTTACCAGCTGTCATAATTAAATCGGCAAACTCATCTACCACTAAAACAATGTATGGTAAAAATGCATGTCCGTCATTCGGATTTAATTTACGCGCTTTAAATTTGGTGTTATATTCTACAATGTTACGACATAATGCGTTTTTAAGCATTTCGTAACGGTTATCCATTTCAATACAAAGGGAATTAAGCGTGTTAATTACTTTGGTGTTATCGGTAATAATGGCTTCTGCTTCGTCTGGAAGTTTTGCTAAATAATGGCGCTCAATTTTATTAAATAAAGTAAGCTCTACTTTTTTAGGATCTACTAAAACAAACTTCACTTCTGCAGGATGTTTTTTATAAAGGAGGGAAGTAAGTACTGCATTTAAACCTACCGATTTACCTTGACCTGTTGCTCCAGCCATAAGCATGTGTGGCATTTTGGCTAAATCTACTACAAAGGTTTCGTTACTAATGGTTTTACCAAAAGCAATAGGTAATTCCATTTCTGATTTTTGGAATTTTTGCGAAGCGATTACCGATCGCATCGAAACAATCGTCGAATTCTTGTTGGGTACCTCAATACCAATCGTTCCTTTTCCAGGAATAGGAGCAATAATACGAATACCTAATGCCGAAAGCGATAAGGCTATATCATCTTCTAGGTTTTTAATTTTTGAAATACGTACTCCAGCTTCTGGTACAATTTCATATAAGGTTACGGTGGGACCAATAGTAGCCTTGATACTTGCAATACCAATTTTATAATTGCTTAAGGTTTCTACAATACGGTTTTTGTTTTCTTCAAGCTCTTCTTGGTTGATAGAAATCCCTTCGTTATCGTATTTTTTTAATAGGTCTAAAGGCGGAAATTGGTAATTACCCAATTCTAAAGTAGGATCAAATTGGCCAAAGTCGGCTACAAGTTTGTTGGCTAGATTATCGGTTTCGGAAAGTTCTTCCTCCACTTTTTCAATTTTCATCGCTATTTCACCTTCCTCAATGTCTTCCTCTATTTCTTCTTCTTTGGCTATTTCTATTTGAAAGTCTTCTGTATTCGTTTCTATTTTAACCTCTTTTTTAATTTCAGGTTCTTTAGGTTCTATAGTGTTTTCTAAAGGAACTTGATGTGCTTTTTTAATTTCTTCGGCTTCCGCAGTTAAATCATTATCTATAGGAGTGAATTCTTCCTTAAAGTCTTCTATCTCGTCATTGATCTCCTTTTTCGCCTTTTTGAAAATCTTTTTAAAGGTATCCACAGTCATTTCAAAACGAATGGCTAAATAGGTGATTAACCCAAAAACAAGAAACAGTAGGGTTCCTATTTTACCAATATAATCTTGTAGATACGAATTGATTTCAAAACCAATAGTACCACCTAATATGTCGTTTTTATGTGCAAAGAAGCCAAAGAAAATAGAGAGCCAAATAACAATTAAAGTTCCCCAAAACCAATGTTTGCCTAGTTTTTCTTTTTTTAGGTTTAGCAAAACATAAACTCCAGAAAGAAATAGTAAACCAGCAAATATAAAGGATGCAATACCAAAACCGCGTTGTATAAAAAAGTCGCTTAACCAAACACCAGATTTGCTAAGCCAGTTTTGCGTTTCTACGCTTCTAGAAGCAAATTCAGATAAAGTACTTTGGTCTGCTTTTCCTGTAAAAAAGAAAGATAAAAAAGCGATAAAAAGCAATAAACCAAGTATTACTAATAAACTACCTAATACCAGTTTTTGCTGATTAGATAACTTAAAACTTGGTGCTTTTAATGTTTTTGTTTTCTTGGTTGCAGTCTTTGTAGTCTTTGCCGTTTTCGGTTTCTTTTTTGCCATACTTATTTTCCACGAAAGTGAAAATCTTTAATTTCTAATTTTTTGCTGAATATGCTTTGAAATAAATTTTGTTTCGATGGAAACAAAAATACAAATTACAAATGGTAACGAAACTTTATTCTGAAAAATTGTAAACAATGTTTTCAAGAAAATAAATTCCTAAGGAATATACTAAAAAATCTTTGGGATATATATGATGCAACCAATAATAGACGCCGCAATTGCAAAAATAAAAACAGCGCCAGCAGCAAGGTCTTTAATGAGACCTATTTTTGGGTGATGGGCTGGGTGAATAAAATCTGCAATTTCTTCAATGGCAGTATTCATTCCTTCTAAAGCCAAAATAAGCGCAATACATAGTATTTGTATCATCCATTCTGTAGCAGAAAGTTGGTAATAAAACCCAAGAATGGTCATGATAATACCAATACAAAATTGGACTTTAATACTGTTTTCTGTGGTAAGTAATAAAAAGGCACCTTTAAAAGCATATTTCACACTTTTAAGTCTGTTTACAAGAAAAGATTCTTTTTTAGCCATGGTATAACTTTTAAAGGGACCTCTTTTTATGAATGTTTTATTTTAAAGCTTCTAATGCTGCTTTATAATTTGGCTCATCCACAATTTCTTGTACTTGTTCGGTATGTGTAATCATGCCGTTTTCGTCTATTACTACTACACAACGAGAATGTAAAGTATCTAAAGGTCCATTAACAAAATTTAAACCGTAGTTTTTTCCGAAGCTTCCATCTTTATAATCGGAAAGATTTACTACATTTTCCAAACCTTCAGCGCCACAAAAACGTGCTTGTGCAAAAGGTAAATCGTGAGAGATACAAAGTACTTTGGTATTATCTAACGTGCTCGCTTCTTTATTAAATGTTCTAACAGATTGTGCACAAGTTCCTGTGTCTACACTAGGGAAGATGTTTAATACCACTTTGCTTCCTGCAAAATCGGAAAGCGATTTACTTCCTAAATCTGTTGTTGTTAATGTGAAATCAGGTGCTTTGGTGCCAACTTTTGGTAATTCTCCAGAAGTTTGTATTGGGTTTCCTTTTAAGGTTACTGTTGCCATATTTATGATATTTAATTAAAGTATAAATTTAAGAATAATTAGATGTTTAAACTATTTGTTTTCTTTTTTTTTGAATTTTTATTCCTTTTAAATATTTCCTAGAAACCCATACGGTACGCTTTTTTATTTAATTGAATTTTTTAGTAAAATATTGATTTTTACGGAGGCGTTAAGATTTCATTTATAAAGCAATTCAATTTGAAGATGCTTTTTTTGTTTTAATAGATTGGTTTCTTTAACTTTAAGGACCATCTAAATTAATAGCGATAAGTATTTATTATGATAAAATAAAAACAATCAATTTTATTTATTAACTTTAAGCTTGTTAATAGAGTAAATTTATCAAAAATTAAATAATATAAAGATATATAATATGGATCATTCTAATAATGGAGACGCAAGTAAATGCCCTTTTTTAAGCGGAACAGTGAAACAAACCTCTGGTGAAGGAGTAAAAAACAGAGATTGGTGGCCAAACGAGTTAAAACTAAACATTTTACGTCAAAATGCTTCAAAATCGAATCCAATGGGAGAAGATTTTGATTATGCGGAAGCGTTTAAAAGTCTAGACTACGATACCTTAAAGAAAGAACTTACTGCTTTTATGACCGATTCTCAAGATTGGTGGCCTGCAGATTATGGTCATTATGGAGGATTGATGATACGTATGGCTTGGCATAGTGCAGGAACCTATAGAGTTGGTGATGGTCGTGGTGGAGCAGGAGCAGGAAACCAGCGTTTTGCACCTATTAATAGTTGGCCAGATAATGGTAACTTAGATAAAGCACGTTTATTATTATGGCCTATTAAACAAAAATATGGAAACAAAATTTCTTGGGCAGATTTAATGATTCTTGCAGGAAACTGCGCATTAGAATCTATGGGCTTTCCAACCTATGGTTTTGCAGGAGGAAGAGCAGATGTATGGGAACCAGAACAAGATGTGTATTGGGGAAGTGAAACCGAATGGGGAGCAAATGAAGATCGTTATGCAGAAGGAGATTTAGAAGATCCTTTAGCGGCAGTAATGATGGGATGGATTTATGTAAATCCGGAAGGACCAAATGGTGTGCCAGATCCAATGGGTTCTGCACATGATGTACGTGAGACTTTTGGAAGAATGGCAATGGACGATGAAGAAACGGTTGCGTTAGTTGCTGGAGGACATACCTTTGGTAAAGCGCATGGTGCTGCTAATCCGGATGAATATGTTGGTAAAGAACCACATGGAGCTCCTATTGAAGAAATGAGTACAGGTTGGAAAAATAGCTATGGTACCGGCGTTTTAGACGATACGATTACTAGTGGAATTGAAGGTGCATGGACACCAAATCCTACACGTTGGGATGCAGATTATTTTGATGTGTTATTAAATTACGATTGGGAATTAACTAAAAGTCCAGCGGGTGCACACCAATGGAAACCAACTGCAGCATCTAATGCTAAAATGGCTCCAATGGCTGATGATGCTAGTAAAAGACAAGATTTAATGATGACTACCGCAGATATCGCTTTAAAAGTAGATCCTGCATATTTAGAGATTTCGAAACGTTTTCATGCCGATCATAAAGCCTTTGAAGATGCTTTTGCTCGTGCTTGGTACAAATTAACACATCGTGATTTAGGTCCAACATCTCGTTATTTAGGTCCGGAAGTGCCTAAAGAAACCTTATTATGGCAAGACCCAATTCCTACAGTAAATTATACCTTAAGTGCTGCAGATATTGAAACTTTAAAAGGATTAATTGCAGCTTCTGGATTAAGCATTTCACAATTAGTAACTACTGCTTGGGCTTCGGCATCTACGTTTAGAGGATCAGATAATAGAGGAGGAGCAAATGGCGCACGTATTCGTTTAGAGCCACAACGTAGTTGGGAAGTGAACAACCCTACCGAATTAAATAAAGTTCTGACTGTTTTAGAAGGGGTTCAAAGTCAGTTTAACGGAGACGTTTCTATGGCAGATATTATTGTGCTTGCAGGAAATGTTGGTGTAGAAAAAGGATTGAAAAATGCGGGTTACAATCAGACCGTAGATTTTGCACAAGGTAGAGGAGATGCAACACAAGAACAAACAGATATCGAGCAGTTTGGCTATTTAGAACCTTTGGCTGATGGATTTAGAAACTATATTAAAGGGAGTTTAAAAATAGCTGCTGAAGATTTATTAGTAGATAAAGCGAATTTATTAACCTTGTCAGTACCAGAATTAACCGTGTTAGTTGGTGGTTTACGTGTATTAGGTGCTAATTATGATGGTTCTAATAATGGTGTTTTTACAGATAACGTTGGAAGTTTAACCAATGATTTCTTTAAAAACATATTAGACTTTTCCTACACTTGGAAAGCAACTACGGAAGACGATAGATATTTTGAAGGAAGCAATCGAAACACTGGCGAAGTGAAATTTAAAGGTACTCGTGCAGATTTAATTTTTGGATCGAACACAGAACTTAGAGCTATTGCGGAAGTATATGGTGCAAATGATGGTCAAGATCGTTTTGTAAAAGACTTTGTTGCTGCTTGGACTAAAGTAATGAACCTGGATCGTTTTGATTTAAAATAAAATAAAGAATAGTGATTTTAAAAGGAGTGGATTTAAAAATCCATTCCTTTTTTATTGAAAAAAAGTATACCATGAAAAATGTAGAACAGGTTTTTGAAAGCATAAAAAATAAAGACAATAGTACTTTAAAAGCATTGTTGTCTGAAAACCCAAGACTAGCCGAAGCAAAAGACCAACGTGGTTTTACACCATTAATTTTAGCTACGTATTTTGATAATGAAGCTGCTACCAAAATACTAGTAGAAAACAATGCGCCAATTAATGATAAAGATGCCTCTGGAAACACGGCCTTAATAGGTGTGAGTTTTAAAGGGAATGTCGCTTTTGCGAAGTATTTAATTGAAAATGGAGCAGATGTAAATGCTATAAATAATCACGGAACCACTGCCTTAACCTTTGCTACGCAATATGATAAAGTAGCCATCGTGAAGTTGCTTTTAGAGCATAAAGCAGATATTTCTATTAAAGATAACGAAGATAAAACCGCTTTAGATTATGCGGAAGACAAAGGGTTTACAGAAATTGCTACACTCTTAAAATAAAGAAGTATATTCTTAATAAAAACGGCGTTTAAAATTGGATTTGTTCCTTTTTTAAACGCCGTTTTATTTGTTTTAGCGGTGTGTTACCTCCAATTTTTATTTTTCGCCATAGCCTATGATTGCCGAATGTGGAAAAGAATAGCCTTTGCCTTTTATAAATGCATCACAATTTTTAACGAAATCGTTTTTAATATCCTTTTGTTTTCCTTCAGGAAAGAGATGTAAATTCCCCCAATCCCAACAACCATTTATCAAAGGATCTAGCGAATCCATATTCCAACTGGTATCTAGTTTTTCTAACTGGAAATTTTTTAAACTAGCCTTTGTGGCAATGTCATTATAGGTATCAAAATCGGTAACCCCAAATAGTGGTCCGTGTGGTAGTGCAGATAATTCGTGATGTTTTGCAAAGGCTTGAAAAAAAGCACCCAAGGAACTTTGTTCTTCATTGGCTCCCCAAACAGCAAAAGCAAATTTCCCGTTAGGTTTTAAAACTCTATGAATTTCTTTAAAAACGGTATCGGTTCGGCAAAATGATGCACAACAAAATTGGCGATTACCACATCCATACTATTGTCCTCTAGTGGCATATTCTCGGCATCCGATTGTTTAAAAGTAAGGTTTGGATGCGAAGCATTCGCTTGGTCAATCATTTTTTGAGAAAAATCGATTCCAATAACTTTTGCTCCAGATGCACTAATTCTACTTGTGGAGTTTCCTGCAGCACAACCAATATCTAAAACCTTCAGATTGGCGTCTACTTTTGTTTTTCGTAATAATAGCGGAAGTGTTTCATTGGTTAAAGTCGCCCAAGTGTCGTTATAACTTGGGGAGCACCTCGACCAAGTTTCTAATTCGTATGCTCGTACTGCGTTTTGGTTTGGTTGTTCCATAAGGTTAGATTTTTTATAAGATTCATGTTTCAAGTTTTAGGGAACAAGTATGTGTGCAATAATTTTTAAAAAAGAAAACAAGGAGAATTGTAATTCGCTTATTTTCAGCAATATAAAAAAATAATTTCATATAGTTTGCGGTTTTTTTTATTCTTTACCATGGTCCAACCGAAACCTTTCAAAATTTAGCAATTACTTAATATTAGAAGCGCATAAGAAAAAATACATTTGTACAATAGGAAAACTAATTGTTGCCAACGGAAAACTGTATGTAAAAGAATAATAAATAAACAGTTAGAGGGTAAGTAGGTTTTAATTGCAAACAATCGAATAGTGAATTGAGTTGAATTTATATTAGTAGGCCAGTACTAGCCATTAATTTTATGTGGTGTTAGTTGCTTTATTTTTTCCATTCTTTGATTATATCTTCAAAATTTACGTCTTTCCATTTTTCTTTCCAAACTTCAATATATTTAATGTCAGATGATTTTGGAGATGGTGAACACTCATTTAAGTGAACTAATGATGGAATTGCAATGGATTCTCCAACAAGCAATGCATCTCCTGCTTTTAAAGATGGTAACATTTCAGTCATATTTCCCATTGTATCAGGTAATAGTTTTTTTACATAATTTTGATCATCAGGATTAGTCAATCTCATTGCAATAAATGTATTGCATTGAGAGAATATTGTTTCTGATACTTCCGAAGGTCTTTGACTAACTATTCCAAGAGTTACTCCGTATTTACGTCCTTCTTTTGCAATTCTTTCAATAGCGGTTTTAGAAGACCTATATTTTACTAAATCACTTTTAGGGACGTATTTATGTGCTTCTTCATAAAGCAGTAAAATTGGTGTTTCACAATCAATATTTTCATCTAATTTCTTTTTATAGTAAAAGCCAAATTCGAACAGCATTCTTGAAATTAAGGAAACAGTTATACTTAATGCTTCAAATGGTATACCACCTAAATCAATAATTGTAACATTTGAGTTTTTAGTGCCTTCTTTAGAATATCCAATAAATTGCTTAATGGTATCTTCAAATGATATTTTTTTTGCCTTTTCATCAAGAAGGAAGTCTAGTCTTTTATCATTCAATTTAATTTGTAAACGATTTATAAAGTTTATAAACTTTGCATTTAAAGTACCTGTGGCACTTCCTTTTTTAATTTTAAGACCTTCATTAAATAGTTTTTCAGAAGTTTCTTCTGAAAAAGTAAATTCTTCACCATTTTCTGTCCAAATTATTGAAGTATCAGTTTGCTTTTGCTCAGTATTTCGATACTTTAAATATTGAAGTACTTCATTAATATCGAAATACAATGGAGAATCAAAATGAATTTTTGATTTTGCTTCATCTCCATCAGTTGAATGTTTTTTCTTATTCGAAGTTACTGCTTCTTGAAAAACACTTCTTTGATTATGGTCGTTTGCATCTGTATCTATAAAAAGTTCCGTTAATTCATCACTATTTAATAGCCAATAAGGTAATGTGAGGTTGTTTATGTCGATGTAACTTGAATCAGGAAATGCTTTTTTATATTCTCCGTGAATGTCAAAAATCACAATATGAGAATTGTTAAGTCCATTATATCCTCCATTTTTAGAACTTACTGCTTCTTGTAATACTTTTGCAACTGTATGAGATTTACCTGAACCAGTAGAGCCTACAATTGCAAAATGTTTATTAAAGAATTTATTACCATTTACTGGTACTTCAATATCCTTGTTTGTCAAAAGAGTAGCAAAAGAAAATTTTTCATTTTCGTTAATGTCAGATTGATATATTTTTTCAATATCTTTTGCACTTGCTGGTTTTACTTTTGTTGGTGGAATAGTTAATGAATCACCACCTCTTTGAAATTTATCATTAACTAAAGTTCCGAGAGGATTTGCTTCTATAATATATCTTTTGTTTTTTAGGATTCTTTCATCACCACTTTCTTCTATTATTTTCTCTTCTTTATATTCTATAGAGTAACTTTCTATAATAACGATTAATTTATGGTTTTCATCATCTGAAACTTCTAAGTATGAGCCAACTCGCAACTTTTCTAGTTGGCTGTCAATTGTAGAAAATTTGCTTAAATCGTCAATTGATATTTTGACTCTATTTGGATATACAGCAATTACTTCTGCAATTGGTTCGGTTGCTTCTTTTGAATTTTCCATAGTTTATTATATTACTTTTAATATTTCATTTGCATTTTGAATCGCAATTTTAGTTTCTGTAACATCTTGACTTATTTCGATTGGTTTACTTTTGTAAAATTGATAAACCTTTTTCAAGGTATTGAAATTGAAGTCAATGACTTTGTTTAATTCATTTTTATTATTTATTAATTTAAGTGAAATTCTATTTTCTTTTGATGATTTTAAAGTAATTGAATTCAAGTTAAATTGACTATTTAAGAAATCATAACCGTCTTTGAATATTATTTCATTCTCTACTAATTTTTCTTTCACTTTTATAATATTATTTGAATCGATATTGTGAATAAAAATAAAAGGTGCTTCTCCCTTAACATCCCTCGTTAATTTTTTAAAACATTTTTCGCTTATTTTTTTTAGTAGCAATGTTATTTCTGAGATACTTTCTAAACCATCAAGTTCGATTATAAAAAACCTAATAGTTTTATCAATATTATTAAAAGTGAAAAACTCATTCTTCATTTTTTTGAAATACAAATCCTCTCCTTTAAAAAACCTAAAACTATTATCAAAAATTACTTTTCTATCATTTTTAAAAAGATTTATTAAATCTTGCTTAGTACAAGTCCTCTTTGATATATTACTTGGGGAATTATTTACTACTAAACTTCTTAAAAAATTAGATGCTCTACTATGGAATATAATAGATTCATCTTCATTGTAATTTAATTTTTGTATTTCACGAATAGTTTGTTCTAATTGAATATCAAATTGAGAAGCAAAATTTAATTTGAAAGACTTTTTAAAGTCATTTTTTTGCTGTTGAGTATAATTTGATTTTGAAGAGCCTAAAATTGAATCAATAGAAGTGGATTCTGTGTAACCATTAAAATCTTTGAAATAACAATACAGAATATATTGTTTCGAATTGTTTTTTATGAATTCGTCTATAAGTTGGATTACAGGTTTTTTAATTGCAGATGGAGTGAATTTAGTTGCTTCTTTGTATTTTACTTGCATTACAAAATCAACTGAATCTATATCTTGATTTTGTTCAATATTTATTGCTTTTTTTTCATCTGTTTCTTTAAGAATCTCAAGTATATTCTTATCAATTTGATATTCAAATCCTTTTATAGCATAATATCCTCCATCCATTTTTTTTAGTATTCTTTCATTTGAGTTGTCATATTGCAGGTAACGGTTACGTATAAGAATAGTGCGTTTTTGTGTGCGAGGATTTTCCGAAGGAAAACCAGATGTAGCAAAAGTGCAATGACTTTTAAATTTAGTTCTAATTTAAGCCTTATTTTTATACATTGTTGTGTGCAGTATTAATTGTTTTCTATCGTTATCACAAAATTTACAGGATTAATATCATTAATATCGTAGAATCGTATAAAATATTCTGTATTTCCGTTTAAATTCACTTGTGCTGTTTCCGCATTACCACTAGAACTGTTAGAAGTAATTATTGGGCTTGAAGATGTACAAGATGAAAATAACTGAAAACCTGCATTTCCATTAAAACTAACTCCAATATTATATGAACCAGAATTTGTAGTTTCAAATCGATACCACATTCCTCTATTTCCGTCTGAACTATATCCTATAATATTATCTATATTCCAATTTTGCTTATAATAAACAGTATTTAAATCTAGTTTGTAATTATTTGAAGAACCTGTATCTGAACAATTATCTCTTGGTGTATTATTTCCAACATCTACTTGAGGATTACCACCACCTGAACCTTCTACATTCAAAGAGAAACTTTGTTGCCAACTTCCTTGGTCAGAAGTTATGTCAAGTATAAAATCAACTGTTTTGGTAGGGCAATTAACGTCAATGTTAAAATCAAAATCAGTATTCCAATCTGTTGAACCAACCGTGATTGTACCATAAGTTTCGTTTGCGTCTGTAATATTTATTTCACTATCATTAGTAGATAAAACAGCTGTAACATTAGTTGCAGTAGCGGTACCTGTATTTTGTAATTGTACACTTAATTCAATTTCTTCTCCAGCTTCTGGTATTCCGTTATTATTTCCATCACTTCCACCACTTGTATCATCATCAATTTCAAATTGATTTGTTACAATTATATTCGGTTGACCTGAATTACTGGTAGTAGTAAAGTTTAACTCATTACCGTAATTAGTTCCTTCACTATTTGTAGCATAAGCTTTTACATAATATGTTGTGTTAGTAATTAGTCCAGAAATAGTACTTGAGAAATTTCCAGTTCCAGTTCCATTGTTAGATGTATTATCGTTGATGTCAGGATTAGGATTAGTACTCCAACAAACGCCTCTAGCTGTAACATTACTTCCACCGTCGCTTGTGATATTCCCACCACTAGAAGCAGATATTTCTGTTATACTAGATATTGAATTAGTAGTTAATGTTGGTGTTGTATTGTTGTTTGATGTTGTAGTGAAATTTAACTCATTACCGTAATTAGTTCCCTCACTATTTGTGGCATAAGCTTTTACATAATAAGTTGTGTTTGTATTAAGTCCAACAATAGAACTTGAGAAATTTCCAGTTCCGCTTCCGCTGTTAGTTGTATTGTCATTTACGTCGGGATTGGGACTGGTACTCCAGCAAACACCTCTAGCTGTAACATTACTACCACCATCGTTAGTGATATTTCCACCGCTAGTTGCAGAAGTTTCAGTAACATTATTTGTTGAATTAGTTGTTAAAGTTGGTGTTGAATTACTTGATGTTAATGTAGTGAAATTCCATACTGGCGAAGTTGCTAAAACTGAATTGTCATTATTTAAAGTTTCTACTTTCCAATAATAAGTTGTTCCTTCTTCTGTGCCAGAGTATGTGTTATTTGGTGAGCTACTAATGTTGAAATTTGTAGGGTTGCTACTGCTACCGAAAAATATTTTATATGTAGCATCATTTGGTGTATTTGTACTTGGTGTAAATGTTAATTGCCCCGAGAGAGGAACATCGGTTGAATTATTGCTTGGTGTTGGATTAAAAACAGGGGAAACAGGGGAATCTTCACAAACAAAAATTTCATTATTTACATAAGTATAACATATGTTTTCATTGTTTTCATATAAAGCATATAAAGGAAAAACATATGCTGCTTCATAATACTCATTGACAGATTGAAGAAAGCTCAAATCCGAGAAAAAATCAAATATTTCGCTAAAGTTACCCATATCAATATTGAAACAGCTACTATCTACGACATCTAAAAAGTTATCTCCAACATAGGTTAAAATATCAATAAAAGTATTAAGTGCATTTCCATTATTGTCTTCATAAAAAGCCACAAAACTCACATTACTATAAATTGTAGAAAGGGTATCTACCAAACAGTTTCCATCAACAGCATTTGCCAATACTATCCCAATTGTTTCATCTAAAAGAGAAATATAGTCTGCTTCAAATGCATTTAACGCCGCTTCTGTTATGGTTTGACCTAAAGGCAAAAAACCTGACCTAACTACAAAAGTATATTCTGTGTTTTCGCTTTCTAAATCATAAGACAATTCTTCATCAGAATCCAATAATTCGTTTTGCACTAATAAACTCCCTTTGTAAACATCTATACCCACATGAAAAGGAGAGATATTTTTTATTTTAACGTTATTACCGTTAAATTCAGAAGATGTTACTGGTAAATCAAATTGACTACTATTTCTACTAACTACTAGATTAGAAAAAACTTCTCTTGTTGTTAAAGCTAACTTATTCAAAAAATCAGTATTCTGTATTGAAATATTTTCTTGTGAATCTAGAATCTCTACTGCTTTTACAAAATTCTGATTTGAAACAATTTGTTCAATAACCTCTACCTTCTGATCTACAGATAATTTTCTAAAGGTTGAATTCAAAGTTGCCAAAAATAAAGCTGTAGACTTCGAAGAAATATCATTATCTGCATAATTAGGGTATTTCCTACTTAAAAAAATGATTTCATCATTTTCATCTAAAATAAATTCAAAACCATGTAAATCATTTGGCTGCTGTATATCTTCACTTCCTAAAACTGTTTTTCCAGAAAAACTTGCGATTTTTAATAATTCTGGAATATTATTATTTTTAGAAAACACTATTCTACCATTAACTATTTTTTCAGTTTCAACTTCAACCTTTTCATCATCTTTTTCGCAACCAAAAACAAAAATCAAAAGCATTAAATAAAGGTATTTTTGTAATTCCATAATTTAGTTTTTTTTTAAATTTATATATTCAATTTATCATTTAAAACTTATGATGATAATCTATGGTTTTAGAGTGAAAATTGTGTTAGCAAATAGTCACTCAATATTGCACACAACTCGTTATATCATCATTTTTATAGATTATATTCTGTAAATAAGACAGTATATAATAAGTCCATTAATACTATCATTCAATAAAACTATACGCACCCAAGTTAGTTTTTATTTTACTATCATAAAATACGTAGAACTACGTATTTTTCTCTTATTAAGCAAGTTACATTGTTTTGTGTTAACTATTTTACGGTAAACCGTAATTGCCAAAAAAAAACAAAAAAACCACCAAGCTTTCACCAGGCAGTTTTGTATCCACCCGCACTTCGTTATCTTTGAAGAAATGAAAAAGAAAATAGTAATTATTGGTGCTGGGCTTTCGGGTTTGTATTTGGGATATAGATTAAAAAAAGAAGGTTTTTTAGTGCGTATTCTAGAAGCGAATGCTAGAATTGGCGGAAGAATTTTTACCAAAAACGTGCAGGATACCCATGTAGAACTAGGCGCAACTTGGCTATGGAAATACAATGAAGAGCTATTGAAATTGTGTAGGGAATTAAACATTACCTTATTTGAGCAAGACATGCGTGGCGATGCGTTATTTGAAGCTACGAGTGTTCATGCAGTGCAACGTTTTCAGCTTCCACAAAATCAAGAAATAAGCTATAGAATTGCTGGTGGCACGCGTGTTCTTTTAGACCAATTGGCCATGGCTTTTTCTAAAGAAGAATTGTTGTTCAATCAAAAAGTACAGCAAATTAATACCACAGAAAATGGGGTAGAAGTCCTTACCGAAAACACCGCTTTTACTGCAGATCTTGTGGTTTCTACGCTGCCACCAAAAGTATTGGTGCATAGCGTGACGTTTTCTCCCGCATTAGATAGCAATTTGATACAAGTTGCCAAGCATACACACACCTGGATGAAAGATGCTATTAAGTTTGCATTGGTGTATAAAAGTGCTTTCTGGAAAGAAAAAGGGTTGTCTGGTGTTGGTTTTAGTAATGTTGGTCCGTTTACAGAAATGTATGATCATTCCGATTTGGAGCATAAACACTTTGCATTAATGGGTTTTTTACATGGTGCTTTAGCTACCGAAACCAAAGCTTATCGAGAAGAAAAAGTACGGGAACAGCTTTTTAAATTTTTTGGCGAAGATGGCGTTAATTATCTTTCGTATGAAGAAAAGAATTGGAGCGAAGAACCTTTAGTTTCCACAGCGGATTCTGGATTTATAAGTCCGCACGAAAACAACGGCCATCCCATTTATCAAAAGGCATATATAAAGGATCGTTTTTTCATAGCCGGTTCGGAAACCTCACCAAGTTATGGAGGCTATATGGAAGGTGCCATTTATAGAGGGAACCAAATTGTAGCACAGATAAAAAGGGGATTGGTATAAGTTAAAACCACCAAGCTTTCACCAAGTGGTTTTAGGGTTTATTATTTTTCTTTCCAATCGTTTTTTAAATATTGAAGAGCTTCTTCTAAGGCTTGTTTGGAGGGTTTGGGAGTAAAACCTAATTCGTTTATAGATGTAGTGATATCATAATCCTGTTTTAGTCCGTAAAACATATCTAAATAATGCCGTTGCAATAAGGGTTCTTTTCCGGTTATTTTACTACTAAACTCCATAAGTCCTGCCACCGAGTACAATAAACATTTGGGTACTTTTTTAGGTGTTTTTAATTTTAATTCGGGATATAAAGCTGCGGCAATTTTTACACTTTCTTGCAATGTGGTATGTGTTGGGTTTGCTAATATATATCGTGTGCTGTTTTTTCCTTTTACCATGGCTTGGTATGCGCCAAAAGCAACATCTTTGACGTCTATCCAATTTAACGTGATGTTGGTGTCTACAGGAATTTCACCTTTTAAAATTTGATGCACCAAATGGTTGGAGTAACTAAGCTTGTGTGCATGGCTTCCAATCATGGCAGATGGTAGAATGACAACGGTTCTTATGTTGTATTTTTTGCCTAAGGCTAGAGCTAATGTATCGGAATCGTTTTTAGAATTGTAATACCAGTTTCTTCGGTCTTTATTATACCCATTATCTACATGAGCAGGTAAGGAGGTGAAGTCTAAAGAAGCAACAGAACTAACATAAACGATGTTTTTAATACCCGATGCTTTGGCGATATCAAATAGGTTTTGTGTGCCTTGTAGGTTGTTGTCATAAATTTCCGTTTTCGGGTTTTTCGCCCACATACTAAAATTTGCCGCTACAGCATAAAGATGGGTAATTCCTTTAAATGCTTTTTTTAAAGATGCTGTATCCAAAAGGTCGGCTTGTACCACTTCGCAATCTAAACCTATAAAAGGCGCGGTGTTATGGATGTCTCTTACGGTTGTTCTTACCTTTTGGTTTCTAGAAAGTAATAAACGGATTACATTGTTTCCTAGATGTCCATTTCCTCCAGTTACTAATGCTATTTCTTTGCTCATGTTTTATTTTTTTGTTGCAGCAAAGGTGCGAAGTAATTAAAAGTAGAAAAATAACATTTGTTAGAAAGTGATTTGTTTTCTAATACGACTTAAAGATTGTGGTTCCATACCTAAAAAGGAAGCCATATTATCTACAGACACATGTAATGCTAGGTTTGGATGTTGTTTTATAAACTTTAGATAGCGTTCTTTTGCCGTTAATATCTGAAAATCTTTAACGCGTTCGACTTTACAGTTTAGATGCTCATTAGTAACGGTTTTTATGAAGTTACTCCAGAAGGAGGAGTTGCTTTGAAGTAATTCGTAATCTGGTTTAGAGATTTTTAAAAGTGTACAATTGGTAACGGTTTCGTAGTAATCAGGAGCAGCTGTCTCACTCATAAAACTATCTAAAGAAGTGAAGAAATCGTGTTCTGCAACGAGATGTTGTACTACAATTTTACCATCTATATTTTGATAGCCTTTTACAATACCTTCACTCAAAAAATAAATATAGCGTTCTACTTTTCCTGCTTCTAAAAGTATGGTTTGTGCCGGTACATTTTCGCTAATAAAATAGTTTTCAACGAAGCTTATATCGTCATTAGTGATCGTAAATCGAGATTGAATATAGTGTAGTAAATTTTTCATTGGTATGCTTTACATGGTTTGGAACAGCTACTAAATAAATGCGATTTACATTATTGGTATTGGTATTAAACGAAGATAGTAGAAAGTTTCACAAAGTCAAACTTCCGTATAAACAAAAAAACCACCTTGTTTTCACAAGATGGTTTCTTAAATACTAATTTTCTTTTTCAGTTATTTATCGATGGAACCTAAAACACGTTGCATAAAGTTGTTTACTGCATCTTTTTTAGTTGCACCTTCTTTAATCATTTTGTTTACTTCAATGGCACCATACATATTTGAGATTAATTCTCCAATAACGTCTAGTTCTTCATCTTTTAAGGAAGGAACTTCGGTTAATGCTTCTAGGGTTTCAATGGTTTCTACTATATAGTCTTCGTCATTGTCCTCTATAAACTGTGCTAAGTGTTTTATTACTGGTAATTTCATTGAAAATATTTATTTTTTCATTTCCGTGAAAACGGAAACCTGTATTGTTTTAAAAGTTGTTCTCGATACAATTCCGATAAAAAATCGGAATCACTCGAACTGACATTTCTATTTGAAAAATTGTTTTCGTTAGAATTCCGATAAAAAATCGGAATCACTCGAACTGACATTTCTATTTGAAAAATTGTTTTCGTTAGAATTCCGATAAAAAAATGGAATCACTCGAACTGACGTTTTTTTAATTCCGCTACAGCGAAAAGTAATAGGTTATGCTACTTCGTTTACTAATTCTTTTAAAACGTCAAATTTGTTCGTCTGTGTTTGATTCACAAATTTCCCATCTTTAAAAGCAGCAAAGGTTGGTAAATTATCTACGGTCGCTAATTTTCTAGATTCCGGAAATTTTTCCGCGTCAGCGATAACAAACGTAATATCTTCTAACTCACTAGCTAATTTCTTAACTTTTGGTTTCATAATACGACAGTTACCACACCACGTTGCAGAATATTGTACTACAACGGTTTTGTTAGCGGCAATAATTTCGGCAAGATTATCTTGATCTAATTCTTGTACCATGATAAATTAGTTTACGTGATTTGCTAAATACTCTGCAGTACCTAATCTGTTTGCACTCATTGCATCTTTACCTTCTTCCCAGTTTGCAGGACAAACTTCTCCTTTTTCTTGCACGTGTGTTAAAGCATCGATAATACGTAAAAATTCGTTTACGTTTCTACCAATTGGCATGTTGTTGATTCCTTCGTGTTGTACTACACCATCTTCATCAATTACGTATGTTGCTCTGTATGTTACGTTGTCACCATCTACAGTTACCACACCAGTTTCTTCGTTGTATTTTTCGTTAGTGATATCTAAAATCCCTAAAGTGTTTGCTAAGTTACGGTTAGAATCTGCAAGAATTGGGTAAGTAACACCTTCAATACCACCATTATTTTTTGGTGTATTTAACCATGCAAAGTGTACTTCTGGAGTATCACAAGATGCACCAATAACGATTGTATTTCTTTTTGCAAATTCTTCTTTTGCAGCTTCAAAAGCGTGTAATTCTGTTGGACAAACAAAAGTAAAATCTTTAGGATACCAGAATAATAATACTTTTTTCTTGTTGTTTTTTGCTTCTTCAAGAACGTTTAATTTGAAAGTATCTCCCATTTCGTTCATTGCATCCACATTTAAATCTGGGAATTGTTTTCCTACTATAGCCATTATTTTAAAATTTTATAAATTATTATATTGTGTTTTCAGTGTGCAAAGATACATTGCAACACCAAAAAAACAAGCCTAATAAAATTTTTAAATCTTATTAGGCTATAAATTTTTGTTATAGTAAAATGTAAACGAAATAGTTTCCGGCTATTTGTTTTTTAGTTGTCTTATTTTAATATTTAATGCAGCAAAAAGTAAAGTAGTAAAAGGACTTAACCAGTTGAAGATGGCATATAAAAAGTACTCGGATACACCAACACCTAAAACTCCAGATTGGTATGCGCCACAAGTATTCCAAGGAATAAGTACCGAAGTTACAGTTCCAGAATCTTCCAGCGTTCTACTTAAATTTTCAGGAGCTAAACCTTTGTCTTCGTATGCTTTTTTAAACATTTTTCCAGGGATAACTATTGCTAAATATTGATCACTAGCAATAGCGTTTAAACCTAAACAGCTAATTACAGTACTAGCAAATAAACCAAATACGGTAGTTGCTAATTTTAATAATTCTTTGGTGATTCTTGACAAGGCGCCAATAGCATCCATGATACCTCCAAAGACCATAGCACAACAAATTAAGAAGATAGTCCAAAGCATACCTTTCATTCCTCCAGCGCTAAACAAATCGTTTAATTTTTCGTTATCTGTAGTAATTTGTGTGTCGGTAAAAATAGCATTTGTAATTGCTGTAAAGTTAGAATCGGATAAACCATTTAAAACATCCATTTGAAAAACAAAAGCAAAAACAGCAGCTAAAAGCACACCAGCACCAAGTGCGATTAAGGGTTTTGTTTTTAGTAATATTAAAGCAATAACACCTAATGGGACCAAAAATAATAAAGGTGAAATAGTAAAGGTGCTTTTTATGCTAGCTAGTAATCCGCTAATATCTGCACTTCCTGTAGTATCAATAGTTGCACTCATAATTGAGAATGCAATTAGTGTAATAATAATGGTAGGCACTGTTGTGATGGTCATGTATCTAATATGGGTAAACAAATCGGTTCCAGCCATAGCAGGAGCAAGGTTAGTGGTATCACTTAAAGGCGACATTTTATCTCCAAAATAAGCACCTGAAATTACTGCTCCGGCAATCATTCCTGGATTGATGCCTAAGGCAGTACCAATACCAACGAGTGCAATACCTACAGTTGCAGAGGTCGTCCAAGAACTTCCAGTAGCCACAGAAATAATAGCACAAATAATTACAGAAGCTGGTAAAAATATCGCTGGACTTAATACTTGTAATCCGTAATACACCATTGCAGGAATTACACCACTGACTAGCCAAGTTCCTGCTAAAGCACCAACAAGAAATAAAATCATAATGGGTACAAAAACACTTTTAAGGTTTTCCCAAATCTCTTGCACCATAATTAAAGGCGTCACTTTATTAAATAAACCATCAATAAAAGCAACAAAACCTCCAATTAATAAAATGATTTGGTTGGAATATTCTCCAAACATTTCGCCATCCGCAAAAAAGATATTATACGCTAATAAGCTCATTAAGACGACAACAGGAATAAGTGCTTCCCATATATTAAGTTCTTTGTTATCTATGATTTTTTGGTCTTCAATATTAATTTCGGAAAGATTATCGTCTTCTTGCATGAATTTGGTTGGTTTAAGAAATGTAATGTTACGATTTTCGTATAAAGTATGCAAATGGAATAATAGAACCTTTTATATGATGTTTAAATGCTTTTTATATCTCTAGAGGATGGAAGAACATATGACGCTTTTTTACAAAATTAAATCTCTTTAAGCATGATCAATGGCTACCTGTATCTCCTTTTTAATAAAAGCAGGAGTCTTTTTTTTTTGTTGTATGTAGCTTGTGTTTAGTGGTTTGTGGTGTTGTTTTGTTTGCTATGGATTGTTGTGTTTTATGCTTTTACAAAACCTAAAAAATGTGTACGGTTTTATAAGATAAAAGATTATTTTTGAAGTCCAAATCAATAACTTAATCTAAAATTATGAAAAAAATTACATTAAATTCTTTATTAATTTTATGTGCCTTATTATTAAATAACAGCATGTATTCTCAAACATTAATCAAGCAAGAAGGCTTTGAGGGTCCTGATTATTCAGGATATACTACTTCTACACCTTTTTTTGACTATCCAGGTAGTGATTATTTTTTAAGAGGAAATAATGACAGTACTTGTCTTACTTGTTGGACGAATATTTCAAATTACGAAGGTTCTAATTTCTTACTATGGGAAGATTTTGATGGCTATGTTGGTGGAGATGGCACAATAACAATTACACTAGATCCAATTAATATTTCTAATTATTTAAATATGGAGCTTAGTATTGGAATGGCAGCACCAGATGCAACATATAACAGATACGAAACACAAGATTTCATAATGGTGGAATACCAAGTGGATGGCGGAGCATGGATACGAGCGCATTATGCTTCTGGAGGACCAGAGGGAGGAAATACATCAGGAAGATTTAGGTATGATGATAATCGTGATGGTTTTTATAATGCTTCGGAAACAGTAATTGAAACATCTATGGTGTCCTTTAATGCGAATTTAAATAGTATTTCAGGGTATAGTGTAGCTGGTAGCTCTATGAATATTAGGGTTACAGCATTAAGTGGTGTACAAGAAGAAATGGCTATTGACAATATTCGTTTAACAGGAACATTCACTTTATCTGCAGAAGAGAATGCAATGGAGAGTTTGGCTGTATATCCAAACCCTGCTTACCATACAATTACATTAAGAAATCCAAAGCAATTGGTTTTAAACAACCTGAATTTATATGATTTAAGAGGAAGGCTAGTAAAATCGATTCCTTTAAATTCTGGTTCTTTAGAAGAAACTATGGATGTTTCTAATTTAGAATCAGGAGTTTACTTATTAGAAATTCAAAGTAATAATGGAACACTTGCTAAGAGAATAATTAAAAAATAAGGATACTAAATACGTTAGTAGTACTACCATTAAAAATCCGTTGAAAATATCGCAACGGATTTTTTTATGCACTATTATTTTATTTCCTTGTTTTAAGAAATAGATTAGAATTAAACCATTTGCTATTATAGAATATCTAATGATTCCATGCAACCTTTCATCATTTCATAAGTACGTTCAATATCTGCATCTAATCCGATAGAAAAACGAATTAAGCCATCACTTAGTCCCATAGCAACTTGTTCCTCTTCAGGTATTTCTGAAGAAGTAGAACTTCCAGGAGCAGAGAATAATGTTTTATAAAACCCTAAACTAACCGCTAAATAACCAAGGTTTTTTTCTTGCATTAATTCCATTAAAGCATTGGCTTTATCAATAGAACCAACATCGATAGTTAACATACCACCAAAACCATATTTATCATTCATCATCGATTTAAATAAATCATGAGAAGGATGTGATTTTAGTCCAGGATAGACTGTTTTTAAACCTAAATTTTCAAATCTTTCCGCTAAATAGGATGCATTCAAACTGTGTTGTTGCATTCTAATATGTAAGGTTCTCAAGTTTTTTAAAACCGAAGCTGCGCGTAAACTATCCATAGTAGAACCTAGAAGCATACATGCACCATCGTTTACATTTCGTAAATCATTGATAAATTCTTGGGTACCACAAACCACACCACCAACGGTATCAGAAGAGCCATTGATGAATTTGGTTAAACTGTGAATAACTACATCTGCGCCTAATTCTGCAGGAGAAATAGATAACGGTGAAAAGGTATTATCTACTACTAGTTTCAGGTTGTGTTTTTTCGCTAATTTTGCTAATCCTACAATATCTGCAACCTCTAATAAAGGGTTACTTACCGATTCGCAGTATAAAATTTTTGTATTGGAAGTAATAGCAGCTTCCACGATATCTAATTTTGTAATATCTACAAACGAAGTAGAAACATTAAAACGCGGCGTAAAGTTTTTTAGGAAGGCGTAGGTTCCTCCATAAATTGTTCTACTAGAAACAATATGATCTCCAGAACCACAAAGTTGCAAGATTACAGGTGTAATTGCACCCATTCCGGAAGCAGTAACATTCGCCGTTTCTGTACCTTCCATGGCAGCAAGTGCTTCGCCTAAATATAAATTAGAAGGCGTAGAATGACGGGAATATAAATAGCAACCATCTGCATTACCTTCAAAAGTGTCGAACATGGTTTTTGCCGATAAGAACGTATAGGTAGAAGAATCTGAAATGGAAGGGTTCACACCTCCAAATTCGCCAAAATATTGAAGATCTTGTATGTTATTTGCTGGTTTAAATGCCATAATAGTAATTGGTTTTAGTTTATATAAATGTAAATTACCATCTTATTAGATTAATAATCAATATATGATTGGTTATTTAGATTTTAAATCTGTATTTTGTTATTTTTGTGGTTTTATAATAATAAAGAATAGAATTATTTCTGTTTTTTCTGAAAATTTTTCAATATGACTTTTGACGCAATCGATAAAAAACTAATTCAGCTTTTACAAGAAGACAGTAAGCAGACCAATAAAGCGCTATCTAATAAATTAAATCTTTCGGTTACTGCAGTGTATGAAAGAATTAAAAAACTTGAAAATCAGGGCGTTATTAATAAGTATGTTGCTTTGGTGAATAAAGAAAAAGTGTCCAAATCTTTTGTTGCTTTTTGCCATGTAAAACTTACGCAACACACACAAGATTATGTGATTAAATTTGAAAAAGAAGTGGCGGATTTACAAGAGGTTTTAGAGTGTTATCATATTAGTGGAGATTATGATTACCTTTTAAAAGTACTGGTAAAAGACATGGAAGCTTTTAGAGAGTTTATGGTAAATAGATTAACTAAAATTAATCATATTGGGAGTACACATAGTATGTTTATGATTAATGAAGTGAAGCATACTACAGCAATTACAGTATAAGTTTAAAACATATTTTTTTCTTAAAATTATGAATTAGAGGAGATTCTAAAATGATATAAATAGTATATTTAAAGTGTAATAAGCTGGTTAAAGGTTTATTTTATTGTTAATCAGTGATATACGAATTTTATGAAAAAACTTTTACTTCTTTTTACGCTTACTATACTTTTAGCTTCTTGCTCTAGTGCAGAAAAATTCAATCAGCAAATAACATCTTTACATTCTGTTGAAAGTTTACAAAACGATGTAGATAAAACATATACCCAACTAAAGCGGAATCATCCTAATCTTCATTTATATATTTCTGAAGAACGCTTAGATTTTAAGTTTGACAGTTTAAAGAAAACCATAAACAAACCATTAACTACCTATGCGTTTTACACAAAATTAGGACCCGTTATAGGTAGTATAAGACAAGGCCATATTAGTTTGTTTGCGCCAAAAAAACACTTGAATAGAAAAGATTATAAAGCATTCCTTAAAAAGAAATTTACGTTTAACGACTTAGATTTTGATTACTTAGAAGACAGGCTTTTGGTTACCAATACAAGATCGAAAGATTCTTTTTTGATAGGAAGTGAAGTGGTTAAAATAGAAGACGAAGAAATTTCGGATTTAATAGCTAAGATCAAAAGACAAATCACGTCTGATGGTTATAACACCACATTACAGGATAGAGTTTTAGGAAAAAGATTTGCTGCGTATTACAATAGTGATAAATATTTTATAGATAGTTTACAGGTTACTTTTAAAAAGGAAGACTCTTTGTTTCAAAAGGTTTTTAATCGTGTAAATAAAGAAGAAATAAAGAAAGATACCATACAGAACGATAGCATAAAAAAAGAAGTAGTTGTTAAACTTACCAAGGAACAGCGTAAAGAAAAGAAACAAAAAGCAAAAATTAAGCGAAAGCATAATGTGTTATATGGTTATAATAAAACAAGGGATGAGTATATTCGAGATATAGATTTTATAGGAAAGGATAGTAGCGTTGCATACATGAAAATAAGAGGTTTCATGGGAGGGGATATAAAGAAGTTTTATAAAGAAGTTTTTAAAGAAATAGATTCCGTAAAGGCAGAAAACTTAGTAATTGATTTACGTGATAATGGAGGAGGAAGTCTTGCCGAAATTGCAGAATTGTATTCGTACTTAGCAGATGAACCCTTTCAGTTTCTTAAAGCAGGAGAAGTAAATAGCAGAGTGCCCTTTTTAAAAATGGCAATGTCGAATACTTCTTCTACCGGATTAAAATTTTTTGTAGGTGTGTTTTCTCCGATTATTGTAGTCCATAATTGGCTTAAAACGAAAAAAGAAGATGGTAAATTATATTATAAATTTAAGCAAAGCAAATTAGCAGAGCCTAAAGAAAATAATTTTAAAGGAGATGTTTATGTGTTAATTAATGGACATTCGTTTTCGGCATCTTCAGTTTTGTCTAATCAATTACAAGCAAATAAAAGAGCTGTTTTTGTTGGAGAGGAAACCGGAGGAGCATACAACTCTACCGTTGCAGGTATTTTTAAAGTCTATGAATTACCAGAAACGAAACTGAAAATTAGAATAGGTTTAATGGAGTTAGAAACACCACATAAACAAGAGCCAGGCGGTTATGGTGTAAAACCAGATCATGTAATTTTACCAACCATTAATGATAGAAGAGAAAACAAGGATCCAGAATTAAATTGGATTTTAAATACGATTGAAAGTAAAAAAGAGTAATATTTTAACGATAACAGCTTTTTTATGAATCGCATTATTTAACGCTATTTTTTGTACATTTAATTATGCAAGCTACCCTTTATAGATATATAGAATTATTCATTATTTTTATACTACTACCTGTAAGTTTTATATGGAATTACTCTGTTATAATAAAACTTATTTTAGGTGTAGTTGGCTTTGGTTATGTGCTTTATATTTTACTTAAAGTAGAAAAGAATAAATTTAAAATAAACCCAAATTTAAACTGGAAACGCTTTTGGAAAATGACTTTGCTAAAGTTGTTGTTAATAGCAGTAATTACTACGCTTTTTGTTTGGTTTACAAGTAAAGAAAGTCTTTTTAATGTGGTGATAAATAAGCCTTTTTTATGGCTTGGTATCTTGTTTTTTTACAGTGTTTTTTCGGTATATCCACAAGAGTTGTTATACCGAACTTTTTATTTTCAGCGGTATCAAAAATTGTTTAAAAGTGAGGCGTTATTTTTTTTAGTAAATGCTATTGTTTTTTCATTAGCACATTTGTTTTTCAAGAATATATTAGTACTAATCATGACTTTTTTAGGAGGATTACTTTTCGCAATAACCTATAAAAAAACGAAGTCTACGCTATTAGTGTCTATAGAGCACGCTATCTACGGTTGCTGGTTATTTACCGTTGGTATGGGAGAAATGCTTGGGTTTCCTAGTTAGATTATTTTTTTTTAAATTGCTTGATGTTTCCAAATGCTTACTAATTGATTTTTTATGAAATACGCGCAAATCAAACTATTTTACAAATCTATTTTCGAGTCTTATGACTCACCATCTTTAGAAACGCATATTCAAAAAATTATAGATTTAGATTTTTATCTGCCTTATAGCTCCACTTTTTTCTGTATAACAAATACCCAAGACCTTACTTTTGAATATATAAGTAAGAATTTTAATTCCTGTTTAGGCTTAGATACAAATGATTTAAAAGCAAAAGGAATGCGATACTTTTGGAGCAGAATTCATCCAGATGATATTGATATCTGGTTGCGTGCTTTAAATAGTTTAATGGAATTTACTATTGGGGAAATACCTGCTGATAAAAGGCAACACGCAAATTACACATGGAATTACCGATTTAAAAATGCCAAAGGAAATTATGTAAATATTGTTCAAAACACAACACCTTTAGCTTTTGATTCGGATATGAAACCTATTATCGGTTTAGCACATTACACGGTTTTAGATCCTAATATAAAAATGCAAATAACAGCTTCAGCAAAGTTATTAAACGATCAAAAGGAATACGAAACCATCTACTTTAATAACCATTCGCAAAAATTACTAGAAGGCGGAATAAGTAAAAGAGAACGCGATGTTGTTCGCTTATTAGTGCAAAATCAGACCAGTAAACAAATTTCAGAAAAATTAAATATCAGCTCACATACTGTAGATACACATAGAAGAAACATTCTAAAAAAGTTAAACATATCTTCTACAGGAGAATTAATAGGAATGCTAAAAACAAATAAGAATTTAATTTAACGTTTTTCTTACAAATTACTCAAATTGAGTATTGTATATCATTCGTAATTCTATGTAATTTGTATTGCTATTAATCAGTTTTTATAAATAAGCCTATTCTTTTCAAAATGTATTTTTTGAATTATGGAGTGGGCTTTTTATTATTCTTCCTTTAAAAAAGTATTCTATTAAATTTCATTAATTGTAATTCGCAATTCATAAATCAATGTTGTACTTTTGCTTTAGTTTCCGCGAAAGTGGAAATTTTTTAAATATAAAAAGAAATTATTATGAGTAAATACGATGTAGCAATAATAGGTTCAGGACCTGGAGGATATGTAGCAGCAATACGTTGCGCACAATTAGGAATGAAAACTGCAATTATCGAAAAATATTCTACACTTGGAGGAACCTGTTTAAATGTTGGTTGTATACCAAGTAAAGCGCTTTTAGATTCTTCACATCATTACGAAGATGCTGTCAAACATTTTGAAGAACATGGTATCGACATTCCGGGAGAAATAAAAGTGAATTTAAAGCAAATGATTGCAAGAAAGCAATCTGTTGTAGATCAAACTACAGGCGGAATTGATTTCTTAATGAAGAAAAATAAGATTGATGTTTATGTTGGTGTAGGAAGCTTTAAGGATGCAACACATATTACCATTACTGGTGAAGAAACAACAGAGATTGAAGCTAAAAATACGATTATAGCAACAGGATCTAAACCATCTACATTACCATTTATAAAATTAGATAAAGAACGCGTAATCACTTCTACCGAAGCTTTAAAGCTAAAAGAAATTCCAAAGCATTTAATCGTAATTGGTGGTGGCGTTATCGGTTTAGAACTTGGTCAAGTATATAAAAGATTAGGAGCAGAAGTAACGGTTGTAGAATATATGGATAGAATCCTTCCTACAATGGATTCTGGTATTTCTAAAGAATTAAACAAAGTTTTAAAGAAGCAGAAATTTAAGATTAATACTTCGCATAAAGTAAAATCTGTAGAGAGAAATGGCGATGAAGTTATTGTGAAAGCAGATAACAAAAAAGGAGAAGAAGTAACTTTTACAGGAGATTATGTTTTAGTTTCTGTTGGTCGTCATGCATATACAGATGGTTTAAATGTAGAAGCTGCTGGAGTAAAATTAACCGAAAGAGGTAAAGTAGAAGTAAATGAGCATTTACAAACTAGCGCTTCTAATATTTACGCTATTGGTGATGTTATAAAAGGAGCAATGCTTGCACATAAATCGGAAGAAGAAGGTGTTTTTGTTGCCGAAACTTTAGCCGGACAAAAACCACATATCGATTATAACTTAATTCCTGGTATTGTGTACACATGGCCAGAAGTAGCTTCTGTTGGTAAAACGGAAGAGCAATTAAAAGAAGCAGGAGTAGATTATAAAGTAGGTCAGTTTCCAATGCGTGCTTTAGGTAGAAGTAGAGCGAGTATGGATTTAGACGGATTTGTAAAAATTCTTGCAGATAAGTCTACAGACGAAATTTTAGGAGTACACATGGTTGGTGCACGTGCTGCAGATATGATTGCAGAAGCAGTTGTAGCTATGGAATACAGAGCATCTGCGGAAGATGTATCGCGTATGTCTCATGCACATCCAACATTTACAGAAGCAATTAAAGAAGCAGCGTTAGCAGCTAACGATAGAGCTTTACATATCTAACACAAGTTCCTGCGAAGACAGGAATCTCATTATAGAAAATGACCAACTTGATTACAAAAAGTAATTTAAGTTGGTCGTTTTTATTTATTTAATATTTTTCCAACAACGCTAAAACCTCCTTTTTATAACTTCTACTAATTGGCAACGCTTTTTCTTTTATAGTAACATGCTCGTTGGTAAATGAAGTAATGCTTTGTAAAGAAATTATAAACGATCTATGGATTCGTAAAAATGTATTCGAAGGTAACTTTGCTTCAATCGCACTAATCGTTTCCCGAGTAACAATGGTTTCGTTTGCTAAATGAATCTTTATATAATCGCTATAACTTTCTACATAAAGGATCGCTTCAAAGTCTACTTTTAGCATACGTCTGTCGGAACGGACAAACATAAAATCGGCTGTTTCTGTTTCTTTTGCTGTCTCTACTTTCGTAGTACTGTACACTTCAAAATAGGTGTTTACCGCTTTTAATAAACGTTCAAACGGAATGGGTTTTAATAGATAATCGACAGCCTGTAATTCAAAACCTTCAACCGCATAATCTCTATAAGCCGTGGTGAAAATAATCTTAATGTCTTTGTTTATCGATTTAGCAAAAGAGATTCCAGAAATCTCTGGCATATTAATATCCAGAAAAACCAAATCGATGGTATGATTACTTATTACATTAAAGGCTTCCATCGCATTACTGCAACTTGCGACAACGTTTATATTGTCGATTTTAGAAAGATGCGTAGCTATAATTTCTCGAGCAATAGCTTCGTCATCAACAATCAGGCAGTGTATGTTTTTTTGATCTTGCAATTAGTCGATATTTAGTTTTAAAGCTACTTTAAAAAAGTTTTCCGAAGTATCAATTTCTAAGTCGTACTTATTCTTATAGAGTAAATCTAACCTTTTTTTTATGTTCTGCAAACCGATACCTTTATTTGCGTTTTCGGGAATAGCACTTGTGTTTTTAATGGAAAAAAGAATGTTTTCTGGAGTGGTAGCTAAATCAATTTCAATTTTTAGAACGCCATTTTTTATGCTTCCATGTTTAAAACTGTTTTCTATAAACGGAAGCAAAAGCATGGGTGCTATTTTGGTGGTTTCGTTAATCGCTTCACTATTAAAAGTAATATCTAGTGTCTTATTAAAGCGCATTTTTTCTAAAGCGATATAATCTTTTATATGATTTATTTCATCCACTAAAAGCACAAAAGGTTTATCTACTTGATATAGTAAGTAATCCAATAGATTAGAAAGCTTCAATATCATTTCTGGCGTTTCATCTGCTTTTTTTAAAGCGAAACCATACATGGTATTTAAGGTGTTAAACAAAAAATGTGGATGAATCTGCATCTTTAAATAGTGCAACTCTTGTTCTTTTAATTTTAGCTGACTATCGAGAATTTTAGTTTCTAATGCTTTTGTTTTTTCGGCATGGTTTAAATTCAATTTTAATAATTTAAAAGCACTAACCAAAACCACCACGATGTAAACCGCTGTGGTAATTAAAATAATATTTCTCGTTAACGGATTCATATCCGCATACTTAAAATTGGATACATATATCAGGCTAAAAAAAACGGAAACCATGATTAGATATCCCGAAATAATTATCGTGTACACGCTGTATAAAACAAATCGGAAATAGCGTTTAGTGACTAAATAATCTGGTATTAATTTATAGATAGAAACATAGGTCGTTGCTATGGTTATTGGTAATAAAAATAAGGAAAACGTTAAGGTCCCTTCATAGTTTTTACTACCAACACCAAAAAAATAAGTAAAGAACAAGAGCACAACACCCCAGAAAATAATGTGAAGTGTAATTTGGCCTGTTTTATTTAAAATGTCTTTTTTGGTAAACATCTAGAGGTTTAATTTATCCGTTGTCTTTTTGGTTTACATTTTGTCAATTCGAGTGGATTTCATGTTTTTTCGAACATGAAATTTGTATCGAGAATTAGTAATTTATTTTAAATAGTAATTCTTGTAAACGATTTTTCTATCGCAAATTACTCGAACTTAATAATGCATATTATTTTATATAAAAACATACAGTCTTTGTAATTTACAATAATACTATATTTTTTGCGCCATTATATTTTTTGTAGACGAATAACAGATTTAGTACTTGTTTTAACCTTCCCGTTAATACCATTGCTAAATTGGTAGTCTATCGCATTTCTGTTTTAGAACGAATAAAGTATTTTATGTTTGCTCTATGTTTAATTAAAACCAATACTTATGAGATTTTTAACCATTCAAATTGCAGATCGTTTTGAAGAAGGAGGATTCTTTATGATGACCTTAATACTAATCTGTTTATTACTTTCTATTTTCTTTTTAATTAAAGGATTTATGGATGTAAAGAAGAATAATGCTGTTTCCAAAAAGATGCTAAAACTAGCAACAGATAGTAGTCTTCTCGGATTGGTGATTGGCTTTTTTGCTTCTGTTTTCGGATTAATTTCGGCTTTCGATTCTTTAGAAGCAATGGGAAATGCAGATCCAGCGGTTTTTGCCGGAGGACTAAAAGTGTCTTTATTAACAGCGCTATTTGGGTTGCTAACTTTTATTATTGCTAGAATTGGAATTCTTCTTTTAAGAGCATTGCAAAAAGAGTAATTATATTATAAAATACCTGCAAGGTTTTTTTAACCTTGTAGGTATTTAAAATGAAAAAAAAACTATAATTCCCGTATTAAATCTCGAATACGAAGGCGTTTATTGTAGTTGTGTTCATTAACATCTCTAACAAAACAGAAGATACTTATTTTTTTGTTTTCTACTTTTTCAGAAAGTTGTGCTACGGTAAAAGGTCCAAATTCTTCAGCTTTTTCAATATAGTAAAACTCGTGATCCGATATTAAACTAGCCGCTTTTCCCTTATATTTATTATGAAGAAATTGCTGTACGTCTTCCAATGTGTTTAATGTTTCCGAACAACGGTCTTCGTTTATAAAAACTGCACAATCGTCTGTTTGTATTCGGTTTAAAACTAAAATATCGTCGTCTTTAAAATATGCTTTTACGGTAGTTTTTCCGTCTTCCGTTTCAATAGAAAAAGTGTTTTTTACATCGATACACCAAGAAGTTTCTGAGGTGTTTTCGTTTTCTATAATATGAAGTGTGTTTTCATCTTTAAAAATATAAACCGCTTTTTTATTGGTAATGCCATTTACTAAAACCCAATTCTGATTTAAAAACAAATCTTCATAATGGGTGTCATGATGAAAAGGTTCTAGGTTAGGAAATAAATTAAAAATAGCAGTTGACATGAAATACCTTTAGTTAGTTTTAAGTGTAACGAAAACGGAAAGATAATATTTTATTAGAAAAATTCCATGACCGAAGACCGAAGACAAATGATGGATGCTATAATGTACAAACAGCCTAATAAAAACACCATGTTTTATTGGATTACAATTCTTCTAATTAAAATAAATCAGCAATAGAAGCAAAAACAACTGTACACTGCGACTGAACACGGAATACTATTTTTTCTTATTCTTATTATGCTTTTGGTAATTCTTATCCCCACGCGTTTTAGGTTTCTTATACTTCGCGGCAATTTTAAATTTGTACGAACCTCCTAAGTTTTCTTTCGAATTTTTTTCCGATTTTTCATGGAAAGCAGGTCCTGGAGCATCCTCGTCTTTTAAACGTTTATGCGGATTGTTACGTTCTTTTATCTGTGGTCTTTCTTCTTCTATTAATTCATCCGAAATAACTACTTCATCAGGAATGGCTAAATGCGGAATTTCCATTTGCATTAATTCTTCGATAGTTTCTAAAGAATCTTGCTCTTTTTCCGTAGTAAAAATAATAGATTGTCCTTCACGTTCTGCACGACCAGTTCTACCAATTCTATGCATGTAGTTTTCAGGGAAATCTGGCGTGTCAAAATTGATAACATGACTTACATTATCAATATCTAATCCACGAGCCATTACATCTGTAGCCACTAAAATTCGATTAAAACCTTCTCTAAATTGCTCAATACTTCGCAATCTGTAGTTTTGTGTTTTGTTCGAGTGAATCACACAAAGTTCTTCATGAAACTCTTCATCTAAAGCTTCAAACAAACGGTCGGCCATTTTCTTATAAGCCACAAAAATTAAAACTTTATTATACGCTTCGGTATCTTGAAGCAAGTGTTTTAATAGATTCAGTTTGGTATGAAAGTTAGGTGTCGTATATTTTGTTTGTGCAATATTATCTAACGGTGTACCAGAAACAGCAATAGAAACGCGTTCTGGTTGGATAAAGAAATCATTAATAAGTTCACTAACATCTTCCGTCATAGTTGCAGAAAACATAATGTTCTGTCTTTTTTCTGGAAGGATATCAAAAATATTAATAAGCTGATGTCTAAAACCTAAATCTAGCATCACATCTACTTCATCAATCACTAATTTCTGTATCGATTTTAACTGTAAAACTCTAGATAAAGCTAAATCGTACATTCTACCAGGAGTAGCAACAAGAATATCAATTCCTTCTGCAATAGCCTGCTTTTGGGTGTTAATATTCGTTCCTCCATAAACACCTAAAACACGATTGTTTATGTATTTAGAAAGCTTTTCAATTTCATCCACAACCTGAACAACCAATTCTCTAGTTGGTACTAAAACTAAAACTCTAGGGTTTTCTTGTCTAGAATAAGACAAGTTTTTTAGAATAGGCAACATATAGGCAAAGGTTTTTCCTGTTCCTGTTTGTGCGATACCAACCATATCCTTTCCGCTAGAAACCACATTAAAGGCTTCTGCTTGAATAGGTGTAGGAATGGTAAAACCTAAATCATCTAAAGCGTTGTATAAAGGTGTGTTTAAATTTAAATCTTGAAAAGTACTCATGGTTTTGTTATAAGCTGCAAAGCTACTACTTATATATTAATTACACTAAATGCGCTTTATGTATTTCTATGGTGTATTTCGCTTTAAATTTGCGGTTTGCATCTAGCTTCATAATGCCTTCTTTAGTGGTTATATCTTGGTTTGTGGTTTCGGTATCTGCATAACCTAACCAAGGTTCTATACAAACATAGTCGGCATTTGGTTTTGCCCAAATACCTAAATGCGGAAAATCGGTATGGGTTACCGTTAAAATATCTCCTTTTGTTTTGCTGTGTAGCTTTACTTTTCTAGATTTTAAATCTTTAAAAATAAGCGCATCTTTTTTAAATAAATTATAATCTAAAGGTATTGCGTTAGTGTCTTTAAAAACGGGTTTTGTACGATTAGAAATCAAACCATTTTCGGTATTTAATAAATAAGTTTCTGCGGTTTCGCTATGTTCAAAAAGGAGGCTGTAGTCGGTATATTTTTCATCTGTATACACCGGACATTTAAAAGCTGGATGTCCGCCAAGATTAAAATACATCGTCTTTGTATCGAGATTGCAAATTTCATGATGTACTATTAATTGGTTGTTTTCTAAAGTATAACTTATGGTATAGCTGCATTTAAAAGGATACATTTTCAGTAGCTCGTCATTGTATGTAAGCTGAAAAGCAAGGCTGTTTTTCGTTTCTTTAATGCATTTTATATCCGTATTATGCCTAATAAAACCATGTTTTGGCATGGTATAGGTTTTGCCTTCAAAAATGTATGTATTATTTTTTAAAGCACCAATTACAGGAAATAGGTTAGGAGCAAAGCTTCCCCAAATATTAGGGTTTGCGTCCCACATAAATGGCGTGTTGTCTTTACGGAAGAAATTTCGCAAAGTTCTGCGCCAATTTTTTTAATAGCAATCTGTAGTAACTCGTTGGATATCTGATACATTTAAGAAAGGATTTAATCTAATCCCGAAAAGATATTATTTTTTAACTATTCTGATTAACTTTACACGTAATATTTTTTTATTGAGAACAACAACAAAACATAAACCAAAGTCGATAGAAACCTTCAAGCAACAGTTGTTGCTATGGAGTCAGCAATTTGATGATGTAGTTTGGCTAGATTCTAATAGTCATACATCAAAATACTCCAGTTATGATGCTGTTTTAGCTGTAGATGCTTTTACTAGTATACAAACCGATTATACCAATGGTTTTGTGAAGCTGAAGGAATATCAATCCATTACCAACGATTGGATTTTTGGGTATCTAACCTACGATCTTAAAAACGATGCAGAGGAATTAGAATCTGCAAATTTTGACGGATTACAGTTTCCGGATGTATACTTTTTTCAACCAAAAAAAATATTTTTAATTAAAGGAAATACGGTAAAGATTAAATATCTAAATGCGGTAGATGATGAATTGGAAGAAGATTTAAAAGAGATTCATTCTTTAACCGAATGTCACACGGAGCCCTTCGACTGCGCTCAGGGTAAACTCGATCGAAAGGTCTCAGAGAAGCCTATCAAAATCAAACTCCGCATTCACAAAGACGAATACTTCCGTAAGCTAGACAAAATGCTTGCACATATCCATCGAGGAGATATTTATGAAGCTAATTTTTGCCAAGAATTCTATGCCGAAGAAACAGAAATTAATCCGCTAGAAACCTACAATAAGCTCAACGCTATTTCGCAAGCACCTTTTGCTACTTTTTTAAAGTGCAATGATAAATACTTACTGAGTGCTTCGCCAGAAAGATATATTAAAAAGAAAGGCAACAATATTGTTTCGCAACCTATAAAAGGAACTGCAAAACGAAGCGCCAATCACAATGAAGATCAAGCTTTAAAATACGAATTAAAGCATGACGATAAAGAACGAAGCGAAAACATAATGATTGTAGATTTAGTCCGTAACGACTTGTCTAAAACTGCAAAAAAAGGAAGCGTTAAAGTCAAAGAATTGTGTAAAATATATTCGTTTGATCAAGTGCATCAAATGATTTCTACGGTAGTTTCTAAAGTAAAAAAAGAGACACATCCTGTAGATATTATGCAAACTACTTTCCCAATGGGAAGCATGACTGGCGCACCAAAAATTTCAGCAATGCAAATTATTGAAGATTTAGAAGAAACCAAACGTGGCTTGTATTCTGGTGCTGTTGGCTATTTTTCGCCAAAAGGGAATTTCGATTTTAATGTGGTTATTCGCAGTATATTATACAATGCTACCAATAAATATGTTTCGTATTCTGTTGGTGGAGCAATAACGGCAAAAAGCGTTCCTTTAAAAGAATATGAAGAATGTTTGGTGAAAGCAAAAGCAATGCGTGAGGTTCTAGAAAATTAATTTATATGGTACATAATACATTTCCGTTAACAATTGAAAAACAGGTTATACATGCCGAATATTGGCAACCAGAAAATCCAAAAGCAACCGTAGTTTTACTCCACGGTATGGGCGAACATTTAGGCCGCTATAACCCTTTTGTTATCCCAGAATTAACCGCAAATAAGTATGCGGTTTTGGCTTATGATCAAATCGGACATGGAAAAACAAAAGGGAAACGCGGACATGTTTCTAGTTATCAATTGCTATTAGATTGTTTAGATATTGCCGTTTTAGAAGCTAAAAAACGCAATCCGAACCTACCTGTTTTTGTTTACGGACATAGTATGGGAGGAAATGTGGTGATTAATTATGCTTTAAAAAATCCATCGCAAATTAAAGCCGTAGTTGCTACTAGTCCGTTGCTACGCTTAGCCTTTAATCCGCCAAAATGGAAAGTGTCTTTAGGTCGTTTTATGCTTAATATCTTGCCAGGTATTACCCTACCAAGCGAATTAGATGCTTCCGGAATTTCTAGAGATAAAGCGGAAGTAGCACGTTATCAAAAAGATCCGCTGGTTCACGATAAAATTAGTCCAATGTATTCTTTTCCTGTTTTTGATGCAGGCGAATATGCTATTGCAAATGCCAACACCTTAAATCTTCCAATGCTAGTTTGTCACGGTACAGGAGATAAAATTACTAGTTGGGAAGCTTCTAAAGCTTTTACCGATAATACACCAAAAGCAGATTTGAAGCTTTTTGAAGATGGCTATCATGAACTGCATTATGATTTTTGTAAAGAAGAATTAATGGAGTCCATAATTGCATGGCTAGATGCTGAAGTAGAAAAGGGGTAAGAGGAAAAGGCAAAAGGGAAAAGGGATAAGGCAAAAGAGAAAAGAGAAAAGAGGAAAGGGGAAAGAGGAAAGAGGAAAGAGGAAAGAGGGAAGAGGGAAAAGGCAATAGAGGAAAAAGGTCTTTTTAGAAAAGAAAAAAAGCATACAAAAAGTTAAATGCTTAAATTTGATAAATGAAAAGTTATAGAGATTTAATCGTTTGGCAAAAATCGGTAAACATGGTTACTCTTGTTTACAAGCTTTTAAACGATTTTCCTAAAGATGAAAAATTTGGGCTTACTTCTCAGATAAAAAGAAGTTCTGTTTCTATTTCTTCAAATATAGCAGAAGGCTACGGAAGAAATTATACAAAAGATTATATTCGTTTTTTAAACATTGCTAGAGGTTCATTATTCGAAATGCAAACGCAATTACAAATCGCAATCAACTTAGGTTTTTTGAAATTAGATGATTTAAACGAAATAAATAACTTGTCATTGCAAATAGAGAAAATGCTTAATTCATTAATTAAAAAAATCGCAATCTAAACTTATGCCTCTTTTCTTATGCCTATTAAACTTTTAAATACCTTTAAAGAACATATAAACCAAAATCTTCCTTTCCTACAAGAAAGTAAACTCCTTATTACTATTTCTGGAGGATTAGATTCTGTGGTTTTAACGCATGTATGCCATCAATTAAATCTTAATTTTTCTTTAGCACATTGCAATTTTAATTTACGCGGAAAAGAAAGTGATGGCGATCAAGATTTTGTAGAACAATTGGCAGCAGATTTACAAGCAGAAGTTTTTATCCAACATTTTGATACCAATACTTTTGCTGAAACGCATAAAATCTCTACCCAAATGGCTGCTCGAGAATTGCGTTATAATTGGTTTCAAGAGTTAAGTGAGCAACTACAATTTGATTATATTTTAACAGCACATCATGCAGATGATAATCTGGAAACCTTTTTAATAAACCTAACTCGAGGTACAGGATTAGACGGATTGACAGGGATTCCGGAAGTGAATGAGAATATTGTAAGACCATTACTTAAATGTACTCGAGAAGAAATAGAAAGTTTCGCAAAAGCAAATAAATTTCAATGGCGAGAAGATAGTAGTAATGCATCTACCAAGTATTTACGAAACAAATTACGTCATGATGTAATTCCTGTTTTAAAGGAAATGAATGCCGAATTACTTCAAAATTTTGAAACCACACAAAACAATTTACAAGATGTCAAAAGCATTATTGAAGATGCGATAACAAGCGTGCAGAAAAAAGTAGTTTCGGTAGAAGGTGAAATCATAAAATTCAACATTAAAAAACTTCAGAAGTTATCCAACACCAAAGCATATTTGTTTGAATTGCTTAAGGGTTTCGGATTTACAGAATGGAATGATGTTTATAATTTATTAGAAGCGCAGTCCGGAAAACAAGTGTTTTCTAACACACACCGATTATTAAAAGATAGAGCATATTTGTTGTTAACCGAAGTGGATGATGACCTTTCGAGTGAAGTCGATACATCTATTTCAATTTCAGAAAACGATACCGAAATAGAAACACCCTTAGGCGTTTTATCTTTGGAATCCACAGAACAACTTACCGAACGAAACAAAGCAATAGTTTATATAGATAAAGATTTGTTAAAATTTCCGCTAACCGTAAGAAAATGGGAAAAAGGCGACTATTTTTACCCTTTAGGCATGCAAGGCAAAAAGAAGCTGAGTAAGTTTTTTAAAGACGAAAAGCTTTCGTTACTAGAAAAAGAAAAAGCCTTAGTTTTGTGTGCTAATGAAGATGTCGTTTGGATAATAAACAAACGTACCGACAATCGTTATAAAGTCACAGAAAAAACAAAAAACATATTAAAAATCACATTACAATAATGAAGCATTTTTTATTAGTAGTACTTACTTTTTTTTCACTTAGTCAATCTTTCGCACAACTAGAACCAGTAAAATGGTCTACTGCTGTCGAGAAAATTTCAGAAACAGAATACAATCTTATTTTCAATACAGAAATAGAAGATCATTGGCATTTGTATTCACAACATTTACCAGAAGGTGGCGCTTTGCCAACAGAATTTGAATTTGATTCTATTGCGCAAACACAAGACTATAAATTGGTTGGTAAAGTTTTAGAAAGTGAGAGTATCACGAAGTTTGATAAGGTGTTTCAAATGGATTTAACCTATTTTGATGGTGCTGCTACTTTTACACAGAAGATTGAACTTCTAAATCCAGAAGTAACTTCTATTTCTTCCGAAGTATTTTTTCAAGCTTGTGATGATGAAAAATGTATTTTTGAAAGTGAAGTACTAACTTTTAATCTATCTAAAGATTCAGCAACAGCTATAACTACAACAACTTCTATAGATGCAAGAAGTAAAGAACTATCCGATAAATTACAACTTAACGTTACCGGTTGGGAAAAATATGAAAAAGAAGAAGTTAAAGAAAAATCCAACTTCGGTATTTTTATTCTTGGTTTTCTTGGCGGATTAATAGCCTTATTAACACCTTGTGTGTTTCCTATGATTCCGTTAACGGTTTCCTTTTTTACAAAAAGTGCAAGCAATTCGCAAAAAGGATTAGCAAATGCCATGCTTTATGGTTTGTTTATTTTAGTGATTTATGTGCTTTTAAGTTTACCATTTCACTTTTTAGATTCGTTAAATCCAGAGATACTAAACACCATTTCTACTAATGTATGGTTAAATATTATCTTCTTTATCATACTCGCATTTTTTGCATTCTCGTTCTTTGGTTTTTATGAAATCACATTACCAGCATCTTGGGGAAATAAAATGGATTCCGCTTCTAACGTTGGTGGAATAATCGGTATTTTCTTTATGGCATTAACGTTAGCTATTGTTTCGTTTTCTTGTACAGGACCAATTTTAGGTTCGCTATTGGCAGGATCCTTAACTAGCGATGGTGGCGCAATGCAACTGACTATGGGAATGACTGGTTTCGGACTAGCATTAGCATTACCGTTTACTTTATTTGCGATGTTCCCAAAATGGTTAAACGCATTACCAAAATCTGGTGGTTGGTTAAATACCGTTAAAGTGGTTCTAGGATTTTTAGAATTAGGAATGGCTTTTAAATTCTTATCTAATGCCGATTTAGTAAAACATTGGGGACTTTTAAAACGGGAAGTATTTATTGGTATCTGGATTGTTCTAGGAATTGGTTTATTATTGTATTTATTAGGAAAAATTAAGTTTCCACATGATAGTCCGCTTAAAAAATTAAGCTTCGGTAGAATTTCTTTCGCTGTTTTAGTAGGTGCATTTGTAGTGTATTTAATTCCGGGTTTAACCAATACCGAACACGCAAACTTAAAGCTGTTAAGTGGTTTTCCGCCACCTTTACCGTATAGTTTATATGAAAAAGAATCCGATTGTCCTTTAGGCTTAAACTGTTATAAAGATTTAGAAGAAGGCGTTGCTGCAGCTAAAGCGGAAAACAAACCAATCATGTTAGATTTTACAGGTTGGGCTTGTGTGAATTGCCGTAAAATGGAAGAACAAGTTTGGAGTAAAGACAAGATTTATAGTGTGTTAAATGAAGAATATGTTATTATCTCTTTATATGTAGATGATAGAAAAGAATTGGAAGAAAATGAACAATTTCAGTTTTTGAGCATAACGGAAGCATTAAAAATATTAAGACTATTGGCGATAAATGGGCAACCTTACAAACGCTAAATTTCCAAAATAACTCACAACCATTTTATGTGTTATTAAACCATGATATGGAACTCTTAAATCATACTACGGCGTATACTCCAAATGCGGATGAGTACTATGATTGGTTGGTTAAAGGAGTGGAGAATTTTAAGGAGTAACTAATTCCTGAAGAAGCAGGAGTCTTATGATTAGAAATATGAATTTTATATATTAGATTTTGAACCTTCCAATTTTGGAAGGTTTTTTTTGTATCTGTTAGTTTTTTAGAAATTTATGTGTATTTTCAACTCTCAAAATTAAAAAAGCATGAAAATAAAATACATTTCTTTACTATTTCTATTCTTTATCCAATTTACTTTTGCACAAATAGGGTTTCAAGATAATATTCTTAATTCGGAAAATGTATATCCCGGCTATACCAATGGTTTTGTTCATTCTAATGATATCGATGGGGATGGAGATATGGATTTAGTCGTGATTTTGGGTAATGGTAAGGAAGTTGCTTGGCTAGAAAACTTGGATGGACAAGGAGATTTTGGAACACCGGAAACGATAAGTTTAGCGTCTTCTGGTTTTAGAACAGCCTATGCTCTAGATGTGGATGGTGATGGTGATACAGATGTTATTTCTAGTAGTGATGAATACATTACTTGGTATGAAAATACAGATGGATTAGGGACTTTTATTAGTCAGCAATCTATACCATTTGATGCATTTAGTATTAGTTATGCCGATTTAGATAATGATATGGATTTAGATATTGTAGCTTCTAATTATCAGGATAGCAAGTTGGTTTGGTTTGAAAATACAAATGGATTAGGAATGTTTGGTTCGGAACAAATTATTAACGATGGTTTTACAATATTATCATTACACATTACAGATGTGGATAACGACAACGATATGGATATTATTGCTGGTCGTGATAATGAAAATTTATACCTATATGAAAATACCGATGCTTTAGGAGATTTTGGACCTTCTCAACTCATTGGGGCCACACAATATAATGCAGATTCTATTTCTTCTATAGATTTTGATAATGATGGAGATTTGGATCTAATTACAGTAGATGGCTCTGTTTCTGGTACTATAATTTGGTATGAAAACCAGAATGGCCTTGGAGATTTTGCAGATGGAATAAATTTTGGAACCGGAGGAGTGTTTATGGACGTTTCAGATATAAATAATGACGGGTTTATGGATATAATTGTAAGTGGAGGTTACAACCATTCTTCCATCTACCACATAAATAATGGCACAGGAGGTTTTTCTAGTTTTGTAAACTTCTTAAATACGTATTCGGAAGGAACCACGAACATATATGCAACCGATTTAGATGGAGATGGAGATTTGGACGTCGTTAAATACTCGGAACAATACGAAACAATTTCATGGCATGTGTATTTAGATGGACAACCAGATTATGGTTCAGAGAAAGTTATATTAACGAATGTAGATACACCAAAAGAGGTGATAGCTTTTGATATAGATGGAGACGGTGATGAAGATATACTTTCTAGGTCTTTAAATAATTTGGCCTGGTTTGAAAATACAGATGGGAATGGTCTTTTTGGTAATATAAGGTTTATTTCAAGTGATTATTGTTTTTTTATGTTTCCTACAGATGTAGACAATGATGGAGATAAAGACCTGCTTTGTTCGTATGGTTCTAGGTTCTTTTGGATTGAATATACAGGTAGCCAAAATTTTAGTATACAACATGAAATTGATGATAATACAGTCGTGAGATTTATAGATGTAAATGATATAGACGGTGATAATGATTTAGATATTATTGCGTACAAAACAAATCAAATCTTATTATATGAAAATCTAGATAGTCAAGGTTCTTATAGTGCACCTCAAGTTCTAATTGATAATGTAAATGTAATTGGCAATGGATTAAAGATAGCAGATATAGATGGTGATACGGACATGGATATTGTTTATGGAGAATATAATCTTATTTCTTGGAGTGAAAATACGGATGGAAATGGAGCTTTTGGAATTCCGCAGGGGATCGCTTCAGGTGTTGAGGATTTGCATTCTATTTATGTTATAGATATAGATGGTGATAATGATTTAGATATGGTATTCGGTTCCGATGATCGTAAAATAGCATGGTATGAGAATTTAGATGGTTTAGGTGCATTTGGTAGCCAAATAATAATAGCTTCAGATACCAATACTTCAGCTGTAGTAAGTTCTATTTTTCCAGGTGATGTAGATGGTGATGGGGATATCGATATTTTATCTACCTATAGTGTTTCTAATTATTCCGGAGAAGTACGTTGGCACGAGAACATAGACGGTCAAGGAACTTTTAATAGCGAACAATTGGTGTCTACAAGTATTGGGCGACCAGTATCACTTTTTTCTAGCGATATAGATAACGATGGAGATATGGATGTGGTATCTGCAGGAAAAAACTTTGATAATATTACGTGGTATAAAAACCTAAACCTTTTAGGTAATGAAATAAACGGTTCAGTTCGTTTCGATATAAACAATGATGGTTGTAATACTAGTAATATGGAATTGCCAAATGTAATGATTCAAAGTAGTAATGGAACAGATGATTTTGCAACATTCACCAAAGAAAATGGGAGTTATCAAATTGCTGTAAATGAAGGTGATTTTGTAACTGCTATTTCAGGCTTGCCAAATTATTTTTCTTCTAATCCGGTTTCAAATTCTTCTAGTTTTTCTGGACTGGGAAATACAGATATATCCAATTTCTGTTTATCATCTAATCAAACAATTAGTGATTTAGAAATTGCTATCTATTCCCCTTTTAACGATCCAAGACCAGGTTTTGATATTACATACAGAATAGTGTATAAGAATTTAGGAACTACACAATTAAGTGGGGATATAACCTATACGTTTAATGCTAGTAAAATGCAGTTTTTAGGTGCTAACGAAACAGTCGTTGCACAAACGGCAAATAGTTTAACTTTTAATTATGCAGATTTAAATCTATTGGAAACAAGGAACATAGATTTACAATTTAATGTGTTTGGTTCTCCTACAACTAATATAAATAATACATTAGTTACCACGGCCACTATAAATCCAGTTTCTGGAGATAATATGCCAGACGATAATGTGTTTACATTAAACCAAACCGTAATTGGTTCTTACGACCCTAACGATATTCGAGTTTTAGAAGGGGAAGAAATTCTAATAGAAGATGCCGATAAATATTTACATTATATCATTCGTTTTCAAAATACAGGTACTGCAAGTGCGATTAATGTAAATGTTGAAAATATTTTAGATGATAAATTAGATTGGTCAACCATGCAATTAGAAAGTTTGAGTCATGCTGGTCGTGTAGAAATAAAAAACGGGAGTGAGGTAAACTTTGTTTTTAATAATATCAACTTAGCAGATAGCACCAATGATGAACCAAACTCGCATGGATTTATTGCCTACAAAATAAAACCGAAAAGCGATGTAGCTATTGGAGATATTTTTTATAATACTGCCGATATTTTCTTCGATTTTAATCCTGCAATTGTAACAAATACAGTTAGCACAGAAATTGTAGAAAATTTATCTGTTGGAGAATTTAATAGGAATACTTTTTCAATTTACCCAAATCCAACAGAAAATCAATTAACTATTAAGAGCAAATACCCTCTAAATAATATTACGGTTTTTGATATTAATGGTAGAAAAATTAAAGCTATAAAACTATCAAATCATACATTACAATACCAATTAGATGTCGCTAGTTTATCTAACGGAATGTATTTTATAGAACTAGTTTCTGGAAACGCTAAACAAACTCAGAAGTTTATTAAAAAGTAGTTTTGCTAAAACATAATAAAAAAAGCTTCCGTTTTTAAGGGAAGCTTTTTTTTTAATTTAAATCTGTAGTTTTATAATTATAAGTAACTTGTCATGCTGAGCTTGTCGAAGCATCTTTTTTCCATTCTTAAATTTAATTTTGAAAACCATTTTCATGAAACTACAAGGCCAAATAGTAGACATACAAAACAAACGCATATATAAAGGAGAAGTTACCATTATAGCTGGTAAAATTGAATCTATTGTAGAAAAAGAACATGACGCTAATCATTTCATTCTTCCAGGTTTTGTAGATGCACACATTCATATAGAAAGCTCTATGTTGGTGCCAAGCGAGTTTGCTAAACTAGCAGTACAACATGGTACAGTTTCTACGGTTTCCGATCCACATGAAATAGCAAATGTATTAGGTGTTGCAGGCGTGGAGTTTATGATTGAAAACGGAAAACAAGTGCCGTTAAAATTTAATTTTGGAGCACCAAGTTGCGTACCAGCAACAAGCTTTGAATCTGCAGGAGCGATTATCGATTCGGAAGACATTAAGAAATTAATGGAAAATCCAGATATTAAATATCTCGCTGAAATGATGAATTATCCGGGCGTTTTATTTGATGATGAAGAAGTCCTGAAAAAAATAGCACACGCAAAACAAAACAACAAACCTGTAGATGGTCATGCTCCTGGCGTTCGAGGAGAAGATATTACCAAATATATAGCAGCAGGAATTTCTACCGATCATGAGTGTTTCACCCTTGAGGAAGGTTTAGAGAAACTGCAAAAAGGCATGAAAATTCTAATTCGTGAAGGAAGCGCAGCAAAAAACTTTGAAGCCTTAATTGATTTAATGCCAGAACATTTTGAAAACATGATGTTTTGTAGTGATGATAAACATCCAGACGATTTAATTGTTTCCCATATCAACGCTTTATGTGCAAGAGCAATTGCCAAAAATATAGATGTGTTTCAAGTATTGCAAGCAGCATGTATCAATCCGGTAAAACATTATAATCTAGATGTAGGTTTACTACAAGTTGGTGATGCTGCAGATTGTATTGTAGTTGAAGATTTAAAGGAGTTTAAAACCCTTCAGACTTATATTGATGGTGCATTGGTGTATGACTTCGGAAAAGTACATATTAAAGATGTCGCTTTTAAAAACCTTAATAATTTCAATACGGAAAAGAAAACCGTTTCCGATTTTAAATTCGATTCTTCCGCAGAAAAAATTAGAGTGATTGAAGCTTTAGAAGGACAGTTAGTAACTAACGAACTTATTGAAGAAGCAACTATAGAAAACGGAAACTTAGTTTCTAATACCACAACAGATATCCTAAAAATGACGGTTGTAAATCGCTATAACAACGATAAGCCAGCAATTGCGTTTATAAAGAATTTCGGATTAAAAGAAGGAGCAATTGCAAGTTCTGTTGGTCACGATTCCCATAATATTATTGCTGTTGGCGTTTCTGACGAAGCGATCTGCAAAGCAGTAAATCTAATCATTGAAAACAAAGGAGGAATTTGTGCAATAAGCGATTCTGAAGAGAAAATAGTAGCACTTCCAGTGGCAGGAATTATGAGCGATCAAGATGGCGCAACTATTGGTAAAGATTATGCAGCGCTGGATAAAATGGCAAAACAATTAGGGAGCACATTACATGCGCCTTATATGACTTTATCTTTTATGGCTTTACTTGTGATTCCGGATTTAAAACTAAGCGACAAAGGACTATTTAGTGGTACCGATTTTAAATTTACTAGTTTAGAAGTGGACTGATTGGTTTATTTATTTATTTATTTATTTATTGTAAGTTAGTAACCTAAATCTATTAAAACCTAATTATGAATAAAAATCTACTAGTATTACTTTTTACACTTTGTTTCACTTTTTATTGTCATGGGCAGATTGGGTTTGAAGAAAATGTTGTTATTGACTCTTCTTACAATCCGGATGGAATAGAATCGACTATTTTTGAAGATTTAGATAATGATGGAGATGTAGATCTTATTATAGGTTCATCTCACAATGGTGAAAAAGTTGTTTGGTATGAAAATACAGACGGTCAAGGAAATTTTAGTAATCAAAGAATCATAACAACAGATATTTCTGGTTTAACTCAAGTTTATGTAAGTGATATTAATGGAGATGGATATTTAGATATTATGTCTGCTTCTTCAGTAGATGGTAAGATTTCTTGGTACGAAAACTTAAATGGTACCGGAACCTTTAGTGTACAACAAGTTATTGCGTTAGGTGGTTTGGTAGAATCTATTTCTAGTAGTGATATAGATGGTGATGGTGATCTAGATGTACTTGCAATGCAATCCTCTGGAGCAGTATGGTATGAAAACTTAGATGGTTTAGCAAATTTTGGAGAAGAACAGCTAATTACTACTACGATTTTTCCTAATTATTCTTATGGAAACATAAGCTCTAGTGATTTAGATGGGGATGGAGACATGGATATTTTTATTCCGGAGACCTTTAATAATTCGGAGTTTAACTGGTACCAAAATACAGATGGTCAAGGAAGCTTTATTCCTGTTTTAACTAACATGGCAACATCAACTCCTGATAATAATATAGACGTAACTGTAAATACTTTTATTATTGATTTTGACCAGGATGGAGATATTGATATTGTTACTCCTGAAACAAAATATTGGTTTGAGAACGATGGATCTGGAGTTTTTGGAGATAGACAAGCTATGCTTCAAGAAGCAAGTGGAACTAACAACGGTTATATAATATTAACATTAGGTGATATAGATGGTGATGGTGATTTAGATGCGGTAACAAGAAGAGAGACTCCGACTTGGCTTAGTTTTCATGAAAACCCTGGTGACGGTCAACCACTTGTTTATAACAGTGTAATAGATGATTATTTTTATACTCCTGATGCAGTTTTAGCAGATATTAATACAGATGGAGGTATGGATGTCGTTACAATTGCTGCTGATAGGGATATAGTTGCTTGGCATGAAAATTTAGATGGCTTGGGAAATTATGGACAGGATCAAATTATAGCACCACATGTAGATGTTCCTAAGTCTGTTTTTAGTGCAGATTTTGATGGTGATGGAGATATGGATTTTGTATCTATATTTTATGGGGATAATGAAATAGCATGGTTTCAAAACACTAATGGTCAAGGCGATTTTAGCGAACCAATTAGCGTAACAAAAAATATTTCTGCTGGAACTTCTGTGTCTGCCGCCGATTTAGATGGAGATGGTGATTTTGATATCATAGCATCTGGAGGAGAACTCTTCAGTAGTATAACTAGAAAACTAGTTTGGTATGAAAATTTAGATGGTTTAGGTAATTTTGGAACAGAGCAAATAATTCTTGCAGATGGTACTTATACAGAAGCAATTCATGTTGCTGATTTAGATAACGACAATGATATTGATATACTAGTTGTTTCAGCCGTATCTGATAAGGTAATATGGTTTGAAAATATAAATGGTAATGGTATTTTTAGTACAGAGCAAATTATTACAACTGAAACAGATAGCCCACAATCTGTTTCTACAGCTGATTTAGATAGTGATGGTGATTTAGATGTATTAACTACCTCATTAATTGATGATAAATTAGCATGGTATGAAAATACAAATGGTACAGGTGATTTTGGAGTACAGCAAGTAATTTCTATATCCGGTAATGGAGCAATTGATGCTAAAGCGGCAGATTTTGATAATGATGGGGATTTAGATATCGTACTTGCATCTAGACTAGATGATACAGTTGCTTGGTATGAAAACCTTGATGGTAATGGTGTATTCGGTGCCGAAAATATTATTTATACTGATGATAATCCAGGTCAGGCTATTAAAGTTATAGCGGTAGATGTTGATAATGATGGTGATTTGGATGTTTTATCTGCTTCCGTAGAATATGCAGGTGTAGTCGTTTGGTTTGAAAATGTGGATGGCTATGGAGCCTTTGGTGAACCACAACCTATTATCACAGGAGATGCAGATTTAGCTACTGGAATATATATGGACATTGATGTTGCTGATGTTAATCAAGATGGAATGATAGATATATTATCCGCTTTTGAAGAGAGTAATACTTTGGTATGGTCCATAAACCAAGGGGTAGTTTTGAATGAAATATATGGAATCATATCTACAGATTTAAATAATGATGGCTGTTCTTCAGGAAATGTTCCAACGAATGGAATCATGGTTTTAACAGATAACACTTCAGGAAATTTGGCAACGTTTTCTACTAATAGTGGTGTTTATCAGTTTTTTGTTGGAGAAGGAAGTTATACAACGAATGCTACTTCTAATCTTCCAGCATATTTTGAAGTGTCTCCAAGTTCGTTCGATTCTGATTTTGTAGGTATTGGTAATACCGAAATGCAAGATTTTTGTATAATACCTACAGCAAGTATTAACGATTTAAATATTAGTATTTACCCATCCATAAACGACCCAAGACCAGGTTTTAACACAACCTATCAAATTGTTTATAAAAATGTAGGTACCACACAATTAGGTGGAGATGTAACTTTTGAATTTGATGATGCAAAACTTGATTTTTTAAATGCAAATGAAACAGTTGCTTCACAAACAGCAAATACACTAACGTTTAATTTTACAGATTTAAACCCATTTGAAACCAGAACAATAGATGTAGTTTTTAATCTATTTGCACCACCAACAACTAATATTGGAGAGGTTTTAATTACAACAGCTACAATTAATCCTGTAACAGGAGACAACACACCAGAAGATAATGTATTTACGCTTAATCAAACCGTAATTGGCTCTTACGATCCAAATGATATTCGCGTTTTAGAAGGCGAACAGATTTTATTAGAAGATGCCGACAAGTACTTACATTATATCATTCGTTTTCAAAACACAGGAACGGCAAGTGCTATTAATGTACATGTAGAAAATGTTTTAGATCATAAATTAGATTGGACAACCATGCAGCTAGAAAGTTTAAGTCATACCGGAAGCGTAGAGATTAAAGATGGCGTAAATGTTTCCTTTATTTTTGATGACATAAATTTAGCAGATAGTACAAGCGATGAACCAAATTCTCATGGTTTTATAGCCTATAAAATCAAACCTAAAAGTGATGTTGTAGTTGGAAATGTAATTCATAATACAGCAGATATCTTTTTCGATTTTAATCCAGCAATTGTAACCAATACCGTTAGTACAGAAATAGTGGATGCTTTATCTATTGCAGAATTTCAAGCAGCATCCTTTATAATGTATCCAAATCCTGCAAATAACCATTTAACCATCTCTGGTAATTCTGTTATTGACACCATTACTATTTATGATGTAAATGGTAGAGCATTAAAGGCAATTAACTATGATGCTAATGTTGTTGAAATGAATATTACGGATTTATCTTCGGGAATTTATTTTATACAAATTCAGGCAGGAGAAGAAAAAGAAGTTAAAAAATTCATTAAAAAATAAACTTCTATTTTAAATAATTACATGAAATTGCATCTTTAAACGGATGCAATTTTTTTTTGAATATATATATTATGCCCATACTTAACACCACATACAAACCATCCATATTTTTTAGAAACGGAAATATAGCAACCATATATTCTGGTATTTTACGTAAAGTGAAACTCACTCAAGAGCGAGAACGCTTAACGCTTAGTGATGGCGATTTTTTAGATTTAGATTGGAGTTATGCCAAAGAGAAATCAGAAAAGCTAATTATTGTTTTGCATGGTTTAGAAGGAAATGCGCAACGCCCTTATGTTACTGGTCCTGCAAAACTATTTAATGAAAATGGCGTAGATGCTGTTTGTGTTAATTTTAGAGGTTGTAGTGGTGAACCGAACTTAAAATATAGAAGTTACCATTCTGGCGCAACGGAAGATTTACATGAGGTAATTCTTCATATTTTGAAAAGTAAAAGTTATTCTGAAATCTATATCAATGGCTTCAGTCTTGGAGGCAATATTACCTTAAAATATTTAGGAGAAGCACGCAGTATTCCTAAGGAAATAAAAGGAGCTATTGCTATTTCTGTTCCTTGTTATTTAGAAGGTTCGGCTAACGAATTACACAAACTAAAAAATAAACCCTATGCTAACCGATTTAAAAAACATTTGGTAGACAAATTAAAACCGAAGGTGCTACAGTTTCCTGAAAATATTTCTGAAGAAGAAATTGATTCTATTAAATTATTAAGAGATGTAGACGCGGTTTACACTTCTAAAGCACATGGTTTTAAAGACGCAATAGACTACTATACTAAGTCTAGCTGTTTGCAATTTCTTTCAAATATAAAAGTACCAACCTTGCTAATTAATGCCAAAAATGATTCGTTTTTATCTCCAGAATGCTATCCTGTAAAAGAAGCAAAAAAAAACGAAAATCTACATTTAGAAATGCCGAATTATGGCGGGCATGTTGGTTTTATTCTAAAAGGCGAATACTACTATAATGAGCTTCGTGCTTTAGCATTTGTGGAGCAATTATAGGCTCGTTGGTTTAGTATTCTTTTTATAAAACGTACAAGTAGATTTACCATTCCCTTTTTATTACAAACTATTTTCTCTACATTTATAGAAAATAGTCTATAATGTTGAAAAAAGTCTATGCAAGTTCTGTATTTGGTGTGGAAGCTTCTACAGTGACCGTCGAAGTAAATGTCGATTCCGGAATTGGTTATCATTTAGTTGGTTTGCCAGACAATGCTATAAAAGAAAGTAATTTTAGAATTGCTGCGGCATTGCAAAATAATGGGTATAAGATTCCGGGGAAAAAGATAATTATTAATATGTCTCCTGCAGATTTACGCAAGGAGGGAAGTGCTTACGATTTAACACTAGCCATAGGAATTCTTGTTGCTACTAAACAAATTCAAGCTGAAAATTTAGATGACTTCCTCATCATGGGAGAATTATCTTTAGACGGAAACTTGCAACCCATACGCGGTGCTTTACCCATTGCTATTAAAGCCAAAGAGGAAGGTTTTAAAGGTTTTATACTCCCTGTTCAAAATGCAAAAGAAGCTGCCATAGTCGATGACTTGGAAGTTTTTGGAGTAGAGAATATTAAACAAGTCATTGACTATTTTGATACAGGCGAAGCACTAGAGCAAACCATCATAGATACTAAAAAAGAATTTGAGAAAAATTTAGATTTCCCAGAGTTTGATTTTAGTGATGTAAAAGGACAAGAATCTATAAAACGCTGTATGGAAATTGCAGCTGCAGGAGGACACAATATTATTTTAATTGGTCCGCCAGGAGCAGGAAAAACTATGTTAGCCAAGCGATTGCCTAGTATTTTGCCTCCAATGACTATTCATGAAGCATTAGAAACCACCAAAATACACAGTGTGGTTGGAAGAGTAAAAGCGAATGCAGGTATTATGGCGCAAAGGCCTTTTCGTAGCCCACATCACACCATATCGAACGTCGCTTTAGTCGGCGGCGGAAGTTATCCACAACCAGGTGAAATTTCATTATCCCATAATGGTGTTTTGTTTTTAGACGAATTACCAGAATTTAAACGGGAAGTTTTAGAAGTAATGCGACAACCATTGGAAGACAGAGAAGTTACTATCTCTAGAGCAAAGTTTACTGTGACCTATCCATCTTCTTTTATGTTGGTTGCGAGTATGAATCCTAGTCCGAGTGGTTATTTTAACGACCCAGGAGCTCCAGTAACTTCTAGTCCGGCAGAAATGCAACGCTATTTAAGTAAAGTTTCTGGTCCGTTATTGGATAGAATAGATATACATATTGAAGTAACACCTGTTCCTTTCGAAAAACTTTCCGAAGAACGAAAAGGAGAAAGTTCTGTAGAAATAAGAAAACGGGTTACTAAAGCTAGAGACCTTCAAACCAAACGATTTGAAGATTCGGAGGTGGTACATTATAATGCACAAATGAACACGAAACAAATACGTAAACATTGTGTTTTAGACGAAGCTTCCAAAGGATTACTAAAAACAGCGATGGAACGTTTAAATCTTTCCGCAAGAGCGTATGACAGAATTTTAAAAGTGTCAAGAACCATCGCAGACCTTGAAAATCATGAAGAAATTAGTGGTTCGCATATTAGTGAAGCCATTCAGTATAGAAGTTTAGATAGAGAAGGTTGGCTAGGATAATATTTTTCTTACCTTTATAGAGCTATAAATTAATATATAACTTATGAAAAAACTACTATTACTATTATTAGGCTTTGCTATTGGCTTTTTGATTTGTTATTTTTATTTGAATAAACCACAAAACGAAATAAATATGACAACACCAAAGGGAATTATTACACCAAAAGAAGCAATGGCTTTAGACGAAGCTTTTAACTCGAGACATGAATTAATTAGTGACTCTATTGTTAAACGACCAGACAATCGCTCTTCTTGGTGGTCTATAGAAGATATAGAAGCTTTTATTAGCCTAGCTAAAGAACAAAGTAAAGAATTAGGGTACGACATGAATGGTATTCGTGTGTATTTAGGAGCATATCCAAGTGATGAAAAAGAAGTAGGTTACACCACCATGTTTATGGTACCAACGGGTAATCCATCGCTATCTGAAGGTAAAGTGATTTCTGTACCTTCTGGTAATGGAGATATTCCTGGTGGAGACGGGTTGAATGAAGGTACTATTGGTGATCCTCCTGCAGCTACTTATCCACAATAATATGATTGATTTATTAATAAATAACAGAGGTAATATCATGTTGTTTGTTGAGATTTTAGCAGCTGTAACTGGTTTACTACTTTATAACAAGTATAAACATACAGCTGCTAAATATTTTATTTACTTTTTAGTTTACACCGTAATTATTGTGGTTCTAGGGAGATATACATTTTACATTAAAAATGATGGAATTCTTAGTTTTTTGGACGGAACAGTATTGGAACGTAATTATTGGTGGTATACACTTTTTTGGAAAATAGCTGCATCTACATTTTTTGGGTTTTATTATTCTAAAATTTTAGTAAATAAAGTACTTAAGAAAATATTAAAGTTTTCTGTTTTCTTTTTTTTATTCATTTCCATAGTTATCATCTTATTCAATTTACCATTATATTTTACTAATATCATTCCTTCAGTTTCTATTTTAAGTGCATTAATTATTTTTCAATGTGTATTTTTTTACTTTCTAGAAATTTTACAAAGTGATAAAATTTTGAGCTTCTATACTTCTTTAAATTTTTATATAAGTGTTGCTATTCTTCTGTTTTGGTTGATTAAAACACCTCTCTCTTTTTTTGAACCTTATTATACTAAAATAGATGAAGATTATGTTCATTTAAGAAGTTGTATTAATTTGGTAATAATTTCATTTATGTATATTACATACATTATTGGATTAATAGTGTCTAAACCCGAATATGATTAATAGCGTATTAGTATTATTACAAGAGGAAAGTCCTGTGTCTACTGCAGCAGAAAGATATTTATTGATCTATATGATTGGTGTACTTCTTGTTGTTTGTACTTTAATTATTCTGTTTTTTATTGTTTTTCAGAAAAGGAAAAATAAATTATTGCTAGATAAGATTAAACTACAAAAAGCATTTGATGAAGAAATCTCTAGAACACAAACCGAAATACAAGAGCAGACTTTAAAAAGTATTGGTTGGGAATTACACGATAATGTTGGGCAGCTTTTATCGGTTGCTAGTATGCAATTAAGTATTTTGGGTACACAGGTTTCTCCAGAAATTAAGGATAGTGTAAGAGAGACTACAAATATTGTGAGAGATAGTCTAAAGGAAGTACGCTCCTTATCAAAATCATTAAACAATGAAGTGGTTTTAAATATTGGTTTTGAGAAATCTATTTCCAACGAGTTAGATAGATTAAAACGAATGAAATTTACAAGTGCAGAACTTATAATAAAAGGGAATACAGCACCTATTGCAAATAAGAAGCACGAAATAATTATGTTTCGAATTCTTCAGGAGTTTTTATCCAATGCTGTTAAATACTCTGAAGCAAAAAACTTAAAGGTTATTTTAGATTACCAAAAAACAAACTTATTAATTCAGGCTAGTGATGATGGTAAAGGTTTTGATGTAGAGACTGTTGCAAAAGGGGCTGGGCTATTAAATATGAAAAGTAGAGCAGCGTTGATTAACGCACAGTTCAACCTAACTTCAAAAATTGGTGAAGGCGTTACTTTAACAATAGATTATCCATTAAACGCATAACTTTTATAAGCAAGCATCCCAAATAGCGTCTTTTGGTAAAGGAGCGATTATATCTATGTCTTCGTTAGAAACAGGATGTGTAAACTGTATTTGTCTTGCATGTAAACTAATACTAGCATCTTTATTACTTCTGTCGAAACCGTATTTTAAATCGCCTTTTATAGAACAACCAATACTCGATAATTGCGATCGTATTTGATGGTGTCTACCAGTTTCCAAATTTACTTCTAATAAGAAATAGTTATCTAAAGCCTTCTTTATTTTATAATGAAGTATCGCCTTTTTACTTTCAGGAATTTCTTTAATATATGCAGTCGATTTATTGTTTTTCGGATTCTTTTTTAACCAATGAACAAGTGTGTCTTCGATTTTTGGAGGTTCGTTTTTAACAATTGCCCAATACGTTTTACTAATATCTTTAGAAACAAAAAGTTTATTTAGTCTCGGTAATGCTTTACTGGTCTTAGCAAAAATCACTAATCCAGTGGTTGGTCTGTCTAATCGATGTACGGTTCCTAAATATACATTACCAGGTTTGTTGTATTTATCTTTAATGTATTCTTTAACAACATCGCTTAATGGTTTGTCCCCAGTTTTATCGCCTTGTACAATATCTCCAGCACGTTTGTTTACTATGAGGATATGATTGTCTTCGAAAAGTACTTGAAGGTTGTTTTTGTTGGATACTATTTTTTCTGAAAGTCTTGCCACGAATAATTAATTATTATTTACTGAACACGGTACACTAGTACTGTTCATTATCATTAGGAAAATCACCACGCTTTACATCTGCACCATATTGTGTAAACGCATTAGTCATTTCTTCGTATAAATTCATATATCGTCTTAAAAAACGCGGATTAAATTCATGGGTCATACCAATCATATCATGTGTAACCAAAACTTGACCATCCACACCATTTCCTGCTCCAATACCAATTACAGGAATAGAAACACTCGCTGCAACTTCTTGTGCTAATTTAGCGGGTATTTTTTCTAATACAATAGCAAAACACCCTGCTTTTTCAAGCATTAAAGCATCATCTTTAAGTTGTTGTGCTTCTTGCTCTTCTTTAGCACGTACGGTATACGTACCAAATTTATATATAGATTGTGGTGTTAATCCTAAATGTCCCATAACAGGAATTCCTGCGTGTAAAATACGTTTTATAGAATCTTTTACTTCTTTACCACCTTCCATTTTTACAGCATGTCCTCCAGATTCTTTCATGATTCTAATGGCAGAACGTAAAGCTTCTTTTGGATCACTTTGGTAACTACCAAAAGGTAAATCTACAACTACTAAAGCTCTATGTATTGCTCTAACTACAGAAGACGCATGATAAATCATTTGATCTAAAGTGATAGGTAATGTGGTTTCGTGACCAGCCATTACGTTACTGGCAGAATCACCAACTAAAATAACATCTATTCCTGCGCCATCCACAATTTTAGCCATGGTATAATCGTATGCAGTTAACATAGAGATTTTCTCTCCATGTTTCTTCATGTCAACTAATGATTTTACAGTTACTCTTTTATATTCCTTTTTTGCTACAGACATCTGTTTATGTATAATTTGATAGAATGTAAAAGTACTAAATTAAGTGTATAATGTTAAACTTTTCTTTATAGAGCTCTTAAAATATTAATCTTCAATTATTTTAGACTAAAATTTAAGAATATGGCAAGAGTGATACTCTTTTTAGTAATGATAATTTCAGGAAGTATTGTAGCGCAACAAAACAATGCGCAAGAGGAAGTAAAGACTACCATTGAAACTTTTTTTGAAGGCTTCCATAAAGGAGATACTACTTTAATGAAATCTGTAATGACCGATAAACTCATCACGCAAACAGCATTTAAAAATAAGGAAGGAAAAGATATTTTAGTAACCGAAGAGGCTTCCAAACTAATTAAAGCAGTTGCAACAAGACTAGCAGACCAGAAATGGGAGGAACGTTTATTAGATTTTAAAATTCAAGTAGATGGTAATATGGCTAATGCTTGGGTGCCTTATGCGTTTTGGTTTAATGATGCTTTTAGCCATTGTGGTGTTAATTCTTTTCAGTTGTTTCATGATAACGGACAATGGAAAATCACCTATTTAATAGACACAAGAAGAAAAGAAGACTGTCAGGATTAGTTTAACAATCTGACATATTTACGCTAACCGCTAAGCCACCTTCGCTAGTTTCTTTATACTTTGTATTCATATCTTTGGCAGTTTCCCACATGGTAGCTACTACTTTGTCAAAAGGAACTTTTACATTGTTAGGATCGGTATCTAAGGCTAATTCTGCTGCATTAATAGCTTTAATTGCTCCCATTGCATTACGTTCTATACAAGGTATTTGTACTAATCCACCAATAGGATCACAAGTAAGACCTAAATGATGCTCCATAGCAATTTCTGAAGCTACTAAAACCTGTTCTGGTGTTCCGCCAAGTAATTCGGTTAAAGCGCCAGCTGCCATTGCAGAACTCACTCCAATTTCTGCTTGACATCCTCCCATTGCTGCACTAATAGTCGCTCCTTTTTTAAAGATGCTTCCTATTTCTCCAGCAACTAATAGAAAACGTTTTATGTCTTCAAAATTACCATCGTGGTTTTCAATAACTAGATAGTACATTAATACGGCAGGAATTACACCAGCACTTCCGTTGGTAGGTGCAGTAACTACACGACCTAAAGACGCATTTACTTCGTTTACAGCTAGTGCAAAACAGCTTACCCATTTTAATATTTGTCGGAACTTAACTTCCGTATTTCTTATAGAATAAAGCCACTCTACATGTGTGGTATATGGTTTTTCGCCTTTTAACTTTTGATGCATGTCATACGCACGACGTCTTACATTTAAACCACCAGGAAGATTCCCTTCGGTATGACAACCAAGATACATACATTCTAACATGGTGTCCCAAATACGTTGTAGTTCTTTGTCAATATCTTCCGTAGAACGAATAGATTTTTCGTTTTCTAAAACGACTTGCGAGATGGGTAAATTTAAATCTTTACAAAACTGTAAAAGTTCTGTTCCTTTATCTATAGGATAGGGAAACGAGCATTTTATTTCAAAATTCTTTTTAGCATTTTTACGTTCTTCTTTAACTACAAAACCGCCACCAATAGAGTAGAAGGTAGACTTCTTTTTCTTGCCATCTATACTTGCAGTAAATGTCATTCCGTTAGAATGAAAGGGTAAAAACTTTCTGTTAAAAGTGATGTCTTCCGAAGGATTAAAAGAAACGGTTTTTTCGGCATTAAAAGATAAGGTGTTCGTTTCTTTAATAGCAGAAATTATTTCTGGAATGTTTTCCGTTGGAATCGTTTCTGGATCCAATCCACATAAACCTAACATTACAGCATAATCTGTAGCATGTCCTTTTCCGGTTAAAGACAAAGAACCATAGAGATCTACTTGTATGTCTGCTATTTTGTCAAAAGTATTATTTGCTTTTAATTCAAGAATCCAACGTTCTGCTGCTCGCCAAGGACCCAAAGTGTGGGAACTAGAAGGACCAACACCTATTTTTAACATATCAAAAACCGAAATACATTCCATTTACTATAACCTTTTAAAGTTGGGGTAAATATACATTTTGTTATAGAAGTTACTTATAGAATATGGCTTATATTTATTAAAAGAAAGGTATAAATATAGTTTTAGAGCAATATCAAATTATCTATTATGGCAGATTTTATTTTGTATATTTTATAACGTCATAATAATTAGTAACATCGATGTTTTTACTGTTTACAAAATCGACAGGCAATACAACTATTCTAAAAGTTTGGTCTAAAGTGTCACCAGAAAGTAAATTGTTATAATTAAATGTGGAAGGTGCATCTATAAAAATGGTTACAAAATCAAAATTGTGTTCAAAGTTATATTGAAATTCGTCACCAAAATTAGTATAAACAGTTTCAGGAAGGGGTTTCCAGATATCATATCCACCAGATTGCCCTAAAAGACGATAAACTAAAACCATATCTGTATCATACAAGTCAATATTCAAAGGGATTTCTACGGTTTGTTGATAATTGTTTGTAGCGACTAAGTCTATCTCTCTTTCAAAAGATTGGCCTAGAAAAATACCACCATCTTCTCCATCTTCTCCTTGACAAGAAGTTAATAATAATGCAAACACAAATAATACCGATACAATTTTTTTCATAATTTAATTTTTGCTTAAAGTTACAAATAGCTTTTAATATTACTTGTTAAAAAATTATAAATAATAGGATTTAATAATTTTATGACATCGTGTCAGTCATATTGTATTGGCATAATCATTGACTATTACATTATGATTTAAAAAATAAATTTCAACACACAAAAAATATAATTATGAGTAAGATTATTGGAATCGATTTAGGAACAACAAATTCCTGCGTTTCTGTAATGGAAGGTAACGAACCAGTTGTAATTCCAAATGCAGAAGGTAAAAGAACAACACCATCCGTTATCGCTTTTGTAGAAGGCGGTGAAATTAAAGTTGGTGATCCAGCAAAACGTCAAGCAGTTACAAACCCAACTAAAACGGTTTATTCTATTAAACGTTTTATGGGGAACAAATATTCTGAATCTAAAAAAGAAGCAGAACGTGTACCATATAAAGTGGTAAAAGGAGACAATGACACACCACGTGTAGATATTGATGGTCGTTTATATACACCTCAAGAATTATCTGCAATGGTTCTTCAAAAAATGAAGAAAACAGCTGAAGATTACTTAGGTACTACAGTAACAGAAGCAGTAATTACTGTTCCTGCTTATTTTAACGATGCACAACGTCAAGCAACTAAAGAAGCTGGTGAGATTGCAGGTTTAAAAGTACGTCGTATTATCAACGAGCCAACAGCAGCAGCTTTAGCTTATGGTATGGACAAAAAAGGAACAGACCAAAAAATAGTAGTATTTGATTTTGGTGGAGGAACACATGATGTATCTATCCTTGAATTAGGAGATGGTGTATTTGAAGTACTTTCTACAGATGGAGATACGCATTTAGGAGGAGATGATGTAGATCAAAAAATTATCGACTGGTTAGCAGATGAGTTTAATGCTGAAGAAGGTATCGATTTACGTAAAGACCCAATGGCTTTACAACGTATTAAAGAGGCTTCAGAAAAAGCGAAGATTGAATTATCATCTTCTGCACAAACGGAGATTAACTTACCTTACGTTACTGCAACTGCAAGTGGACCAAAACACTTAGTACGTACTTTAACAAGAGCTAAATTTGAGCAATTAATTGACGATTTAGTAAAACGTACTATCGAGCCTTGTCAAACAGCATTAAAAGCAGCAGGTTTATCTAAATCTGATATTGATGAAGTTATTCTTGTTGGTGGATCAACACGTATTCCAGCAGTAGTAGAAGCAGTAGAGAAATTCTTCGGAAAAGCACCAAGTAAAGGTGTAAATCCAGATGAGGTTGTTTCTTTAGGAGCAGGTATTCAAGGTGGAGTTTTATCTGGAGATGTTAAAGATGTATTACTTTTAGATGTAACACCTTTATCTCTTGGTATTGAAACAATGGGTAATGTAATGACAAAACTTATTGAAGCTAATACAACGATTCCAACAAAAAAGAGTCAAGTATTCTCTACAGCAGCAGACAACCAACCATCAGTAGAAATTCATGTTCTACAAGGGGAACGTTCTATGGCAGCAGATAATAAAACAATTGGACGTTTTCATTTAGATGGAATTCCACCAGCACAACGTGGTACTCCTCAAATTGAAGTAACTTTCGATATTGATGCAAACGGAATTATCAAAGTTTCTGCAGGAGATAAAGCTACTGGTAAGACACAAGATATTCGTATTGAAGCATCTTCAGGATTAACAGAAGAAGAAATCAAAAAAATGAAAGCGGATGCAGAAGAAAATGCAGAAGCGGATGCTAAAGCAGCAGAAAACGCTCAAAAATTAAATGAAGCGGATTCAATGATTTTCCAAACGGAAAAGCAATTAGCTGAATTTGGTGATAAAATATCAGATGATAAAAAAGCACCAGTGGAAGCAGCTTTAGAAGAGCTTAAAAAAGCATACGAAACTAAAGATGTAGCGGTAATTTCTCCAGCTTTAGATACTTTAAACGAAGCTTGGAAAGTAGCTAGCGAAGAAATGTATAAAGCACAAGCAGATGCTCAAGGTGGAGCAGATGCTGGATCGGATGCAAACGCTGGAACAGATTCAAAAGAAGAAAGCGACGTTGAAGACGTAGATTTCGAAGAAGTTAAGTAAGCAGAGAGCCAATTTTTATAAATAAAAATTGTGCGAATCGCTTATGCTCACGAAGGTGAGTATCTCAGAGAGTCGAGCTTCTTTTTCTAGAAACTCATGCGAATCGCTTATGCTCAGCTTGACTGAGTATCTTTTTAAAGCTTCTAAATTTGTTTAGGGTCTTTTTAAAACTTTTTAAATATATTAAAAACGCAACTATTCATTTGGTTGCGTTTTTTTTAATATATATATTTAATCGATTTTTTATTAACAATAAATGACTACAAAACAATTATATATGAAAAAACATTACATACTATTTTGCTTTCTTTTTATAACTGCAATTTCCTTTGCCCAAGAACCTTTTATTACAACTTGGGAAGTGACTAGCAATAATTCACAAATTAAAATTCCTACAAGGGGAAGTAATTATACTATAGATTTTGGAGATGGCACAGTAGAGACTTATCCAGTAGGTTATACTATAACACATGTATATGTAGTAGCAGGAACATATACTGTAACTATTTCTGGAGGTCTAACCAGTATGAATTTTCAAACTATTTCCTCTTATGACAGAAGTAGATTAAAGAGTATAGAACAATGGGGAGATATAGAATGGACTTCTATGCAAGCGGCATATTATGGATGTGAAAATCTTGTGGTAAATGCTATGGACATACCAGATTTAAGCCAAGTGACAAATATGAGTAAAATGTTTTATGAGTGTTCTAGTTTTAACCAATCTTTTGATAATTGGGATGTTTCTAATGTAACAAATATGAGTTATATGTTTCAAGATGCTAGTAGCTTTAATTTACCTATTAATAGTTGGAATGTTGTTAACGTGACAGATATGAGTTTTATGTTTCGTAATGCAACTAGTTTTAATCAACCACTTAATAGTTGGAATGTTTTTAATGTAACAGATATGGAGTCTATGTTTCAAGATGCTACTAGCTTTAACCAACCTATTAATAGTTGGGATGTTGGTAGCGTGACAAATATGCGTTTTATGTTTCGTGATGCAGAAAGTTTTAATCAAGAAATTGATAATTGGGATGTATCAAATGTAAGAGATATGAGAAATATGTTTTATAATGCTAACAGTTTTAATCAGTCTCTTTACTCTTGGAATTTTAATAGTATTACATTCTTCGATTATTTTGTAATGTATTCAGGGTTAGACGTTACCAATTATGATTTATTGTTATCTAATTTAGCAGGATTTACTCTTCAAAATGTAACTTTTATATCTGCAGGTCTTAGATACTGTAATGTGAGTGCTAGAGACTATTTAATTAATAATTTAGGATGGAGTATTACTGCCGATACTTTATCTAATGAATGTAAGTCTATTTTTGGAACAGTAGTTTATGATCAAGATAATAATGGTTGTTCAACGACAGATATACAAGTTGAAAGTTTATTTGTAGAGGTTAATAATGGAACATATATTTCTTCTGGATTAGTGAATAATGGCGAATATTCAACTTCTGTTATTGGCAGTACATTTACAGTATCTTTGTCAAACGTTCCAGATTATTTCACAGCCTCACCACAATCTGCAACAGTAGACTTTACAACTTCTTCAACAGAGCAAGTAGATTTCTGTCTCTCAGCAAACCAAACAGTAAATGATTTAAACATTATACTTTTACCAATAAATGAAGCAAGACTAGGTTTTGAAGCAGCATATAAATTAGTGGTTGAAAATATTGGAACACAAACAATAAATAATATCACTGCTAGTTTAGTTTTTGATGATATAAAACAATCATTTGTTTCTGCAACACCAATAGAAACAAGTAGTACAGCAAATAGTTTAGATTTTGCAATAGCAAGTTTAAATCCATTTCAAAAACAAGAAATAGATATTATAATGCAAACCTTTGCTCCACCTACCTTAAATGGAGATGATATTTTAAATTTTACAGCTTCCGTTTTACCAAACACCAATGATTATACTCCAAATGATAATACTTTCAATTTAGAACAAATTGTAGTGAATGCTTACGATCCTAATGACAAACATGTACTTCAAGGAGATTATATTACTATAGATGAAACAGATAATTATTTAGATTATATTATTAGATTCCAAAATACAGGGACTGCAAATGCAACTTTTGTTAGAATTGAAGATGATTTGGATGCGGATTTAGATTGGAGTACATTAAAAATGGTTAGTGCTAGCCATGATTATGATGTAAAAATCACAAATGGTAATGAAGTTGAATTTTTATTTGATAATATTAATTTACCATACGAAGTAGCAGACGAGCTTAATAGTCATGGATATATTGCTTATAAAATTAAACCAAAAAACACATTAGAACTAGGAGGTATAATGAGCGGAAATGCAAGTATATATTTCGATTATAATCTACCAATTGTTACAAATACAGTGTCCACAGAAGTAGTCAATAATTTAAGCGTTGATGATTTTGGCATAAAGAACCTAATCTCAATTTATCCAAATCCAACGAGTTTAGGTGTTTTTATTAAGACTAAAGATGGAATTACGGTAAGTTCTGTTACACTTTATAACATACAAGGCACTCAATTGTTTAATGTTGATAGAAACCTTGAATTTATTAACACTAAAGAGATAGCTTCAGGAATTTATATTTTATCTATAGATACAAATAAAGGCAAAGTAATTAAAAAACTAATTATTGAGTAAAAATGATACAGAGTTTTAAACGCAACCATTCATTTGGTTGCGTTTTTTTATTGTAAAAATTTTAAATGTTTTAAGGATATGTTTTTTTCTTTTTTTGAATAATTTAAACCTGGATGCTAAAAAACAAAGGTCAAGAATTTCTGTAATGTAATAGGAAAATAAGTATTAAATAGTACTCCTAATACTTTAGATACAACAGTAGATTTATCTAGCGTTAGTCCAGGGTATTGTATTATTAAGTGAAACGTAAATACAAATTCTGAAGTTATTAAAGTATTAAAAAAATAATTTAGAATTAAATATAAAGAAAAACGCAACCAAATGAATGGTTGCGTTTTTTTTTTTTTTGTCTTTTAATGACCAAAATATAGCTATATAATTTTGCATAAAAAAGACTGTCTTTTTAAGGACAGCCTTTTTTTACGTACTATAAATAAGGATTATTTTTTAATAACTCTTATTGTTTCTGTAGCGTTACCAATAGTTACTTTAACAAAATAAGCTCCAGTTTGTAAAGAAGACATATTTACATCTGCATTAATACTATTAGGAGTAGAACGTTGTAGTTCTTGACCTAACATATTATAAACAGATATACTTTCAATATCTTTTTGTGCTTTAAGAACTAAGTTATCATTTACTGGGTTTGGATAGTAAGTAAAAGCTAAACCATTATCAAAATCTGCAGTAGATAATGTTGCACAAGTTACTATAGCTTCCCATCCTTCTCTAGTTACAGATGTATCTGAAGTAAATACAAATGTTAAGGCTCCTGAAGCATCCGTAGAGGTAATAGTCATACCTTCTAAGTCACCTGTACCAGCTGGTACAGTATCATCTTCATCCCAACACCAAATAGTTCCTCCTCCTGGAGGGTCCATTGTTGGAGCAGAAGCATCCGCACCATTATGAATTGTTAACCCGTCATAACATCCACCAGAAAAACTATTATCTTCAGAACTAAAGGCCGTAAAGTTTACAGAAACAGCATTTCCTGGCATATCTGGCATTATGGTATAAGTAATAGTTTCGCTAGACGAATAATCAGCACTCATTCCACCAGAATCTAGGAATATTCCGTTAGAACAATCTGGAGCAACAGCTACATAAGGTGTAGCAAAGCTAAAAGGTCCTGTCCAATCTGAAGTTCCATCTACACCACAATCTGTCTGTACATAGAATTCATAATTGTTATCAGCAATTAAACCAGTTTGACTGTATGGATTTGTAATTCCTGTAGCAGTTGCAGTTCCCGTAACAGTTCCTCCAGCAGTTACATCTACTAATTCCACGTTCCATAGTGCAGAAGCTCCATTTTCAGTCCAAGCTAAGTCTGCAGAGGTCATTGTAATGTTTGTTGCGCTTAATGCAGAAGGTGCTGGACATACAACTGGTGTTGTAAATGCGAAAGGTCCAACCCATGCAGAAGTTCCATTTGCTCCACAATCTGCTTGCACATAATATTCGTAATCATTCGTTGCTACTAATCCTGTTTGATCGTATGGATTTGTAACTCCGGAAGCTGTTGGTGTTCCTGTAGGAGCTCCAGCAGCAGTAATATCTACTAATTCAATATTCCATAGTGTAGCACTTCCATTTTCAGACCACCCTAATTCAGCAGAGTATGCTAAAACATTTGAAGCAGTTAGCGTTGATGGATCAAAACATGGAGGCGCTTCTTCAAAAGAAACGTCATCAATAGCGATGTCATCGTAGAAACTTCCGGAATCCGCAATAGAGAATCTAGCTTTTGCTGGACCAGTAAATGTTAAACCGCTTAGGTCAATTATTTTTTTCTCCCATCCAATAGTGTTTGTGTTATACGTTCCTACTACATTCCATGCAGCACCATCCCAAACACTTACTGTTAAAGTAGCACTAGCTTGTCCTTGATTATCACTAATTTCATAGAAAGATAAAGCAGGTGCAGTTAATGGAGTTAGATCTACAAATGGTGACTCTAATTGTGCATTTGTTGCATCTGGAGTAGAATCGTCTACTACTGCGTAATAACCTCCTGAAATTGTGCTTCCAGATAGTGTTCCAGAGTTACCAACATAGTTAGGTCCTGTAGTATTAAATAACCAATTTTCATCTCCACCAAGTGTCCAACAATCTGGTACTTGTCCTCCATTTTCGAAGTCTTGCGTATAAGGAGCCATTAATGTATTACATGCTGTTGTAAATGTGAATGGTCCAACCCAAGCAGAAGTTCCATTAACAGCACAATCTGCTCTTACATAAAACTCATAATCATTAGCATCTACTAAAGTAGTAGCCATGTATGGGTTTGCAACTCCAGAAGCTGTAGGTGTTCCTGTTGGAGTTCCTGTAGCAGTAATATCTACGATCTCAACATCCCAAAGTGTTTCTGATGCACCTGCAGTCCAACCTAAGTTTGCTGAAGAACTTGTTATGTTTGTTACGTTTAGTGCAGAAGGTTCTGGACAAGCAACTGTAGTTGAAAATGCAAATGGTCCAACCCAAGTAGAAGTTCCATCTACTGCACAATCAGATTGTACATAATATTCGTAATCATTAGAAGCTGTCAATCCTGTTATATTGTATGGGTTTGCAACTCCAGAAGCTGTTGGTGTTCCAGTAGGAGTACCAGCAGCAGTAATATCTACTAATTCAATATTCCATAATGTAGCGCTTCCTGTTTCTGTCCATGCTAAATCTGCTGAAAAACCGTCTATATTAGATGCTGTTAATGTTACAGGATCTGGACAAGAAGGTGGTGTTTCAGAAGTAATTGTTGGTGATTGAAAACAGAATCCCCATTCATAACCAGCACCACCTAATGTATCATCAAAATAGATTCTATATCTAAATCCTGATAATTGTGTTGCAGTAAAAGATACAATATTTAGCACATCTGTTGTATATGTTTCTGCTGTTCCTGAACAGAAATTGTCAAGAGGAGCTGCTGCTGTATCGGCATTAATTGGAGTACCAATTATGTTCCATGATGCTGCATCTGCATCCCAATATTCAAATTGCAAGATATCGTCATTATTAAAATTGTAAACAAAGTCAGCAGAAATAGTAACCCATGTTTCTCCTGCTCCATGAGCAGCGGTTAAATCGATGATAGGAGATTCTGCAGCGATAATATCATCACTTCCATTTCCAGCATCGTCATCATCGAAAGCAAAATTAGCATCCACAGTAGGATTTGCTTCAAATGCTGAAGGATCAGTATTGTACGTTCCAGTTACAGACCAAGTCCCGTTAGGCCACATGGCATTTTGGTTTAATGTTTGTGCATAACCTGTATAGGTAAGAGCAAAACACATTATAGCCAAAACTTTAAAAGTAGTTTTTTTCATATTTTAATGTTTGAATTATTTAAGTCATAAATATAAGAATAAATTTTGTTTTTTTTTTTGTTTTTATAATTAAGCCTTAAAAGTTACCTTCGCACCAATAATAAAATCAGTTAATGTATCAATCCCTCAAGAAAATAATTAAAGGCTTTATACCAAGTAGGTTTCTAAATAAAAACGAAACTTTACTTAGAAGCAGTATTGCCTTCTTTTATAAAGGGAATACCTATCAATGTAATCTTTGTGGTTTTAAGCTTTCTAAATTTGTTGTCACAGAAAACTTTGGAAGTATTTGTCCTAAATGCGGAAGCATCTCTAGAAATAGAAGACTCTGGACCTTAATTAAAGATACTTTAGAGAATAAGAAAGTACTGCATTTTTCACCTTCACATAGTTTAAAGGAGCAAATACAAAAAGCAAATACAAAAGAATATATAACTACCGATTATTTAGGCGAATTTCAAGCAATGAAAAAGCTTAATATTGAAGCAATTGATGAACCAGATAATTATTATGATGTTATTATTTGTTATCATGTTTTAGAGCATGTTGTTCAAGACAGAAAAGCAATGCAAGAGTTATATAGAATACTAAAACCTAATGGTATTTGTTATGTACAAACACCTTTTAAAGAAGGTGAAAACTACGAAGACGCTACTATTGTAACAGAAGCGGATCGTTTAAAATATTTCGGACAAGAAGATCATTTAAGAATCTATTCGGTATCTGGTTTATCTAATCGTTTGCAAGAAGCAGGTTTTAAAATCGATGTTTTTGATTATGAAGAAGATGCGAAAAATGTCCTAGGATTTTTAAAAAAAGAAAGCGTAATTATTGCTTCTAAAAACTAATTTAAAACTTTATTAGTAAATTATTAATCTTTTAACTACTTGACTTTTAATGGGCTAATCTTGTTCTTTTAAAAGAAGTTTCCTTTTTATTGTAACTAATGGACACGTGAAGTCGTCTTATATGAAATCTATTTCGTGGAATAGTATTCATTAATCAATCAAAAACAATATTATGGAACAACAATCAAAAGGGCATGTGAGCAAAACCCATGCTTTAATCTTATTTGCATGCTTATTTTTTATCAACCTAACTTTTGGACAAGTAAGAGAAGCGCAAATCACCAAACTCATTGACACATATACCGCATACAAAACCTTTAATGGTTCTGTTTTAATCGCCGAAAACGGTAAAATTATTTATAAAAAAGGCTTTGGATTTGCTAATATGGAATGGGATATTCCTAATGCGCCAAATACAAAACACCGATTAGGTTCTATATCCAAACAATTTACGGGAATGCTAATTCTTCAATTGGCAGAACAAGGTAAAATAGACTTACAAGCTCCAATAACAACGTATCTTCCAGACTATCCTAAAGCCACTGGAGATATTATTACAACACATCATTTATTAACGCATACTTCGGGAATTCCTAATTACACATCCTTTCCAAATTTCTTTAAAGATACAAGTAGAAATCCGTATACACCAACAGCATTTGTAAATGAATTTTCAGAGATGGAATTAGATTTTACTCCTGGTGAAAAATTTAGTTATAGTAATTCTGGCTATTTTCTTTTAGGTGTTCTAATTGAAAAGATTTCAGGAAAAACCTATGAACAAATGTTGCATGAAAATATATTCACGCCTTTAAATATGAAGGATTCTGGGTTTGATCATCATGAAACTATTTTAAAAAATAGAGCAACCGGATACGAAAAACAAGGAGGTAGTTTTGTAAACGCTAGTTATATAGACATGTCTATTCCTTATGCCGCGGGATCTTTATATGCTACAGCAGAAGATTTATACCTTTGGGATCAAGCTTTATATACCAACAAATTACTTTCTAAAGAATCTATGAAATTGTTTTTTGGCGAACATATAAAAGCATGGAGTGGTCATTATGGGTATGGCTGGGCTATTGGTAGCGAAACTATTGGAGATACCGAAACTAAAATAGAAACTATAAGTCATGGTGGCGGAATTAACGGTTTTAATACCTTAATTACTAGAGCTCCAAAAGACAAATCATTAATCGTATTATTAAATAATACAGGAGGTGCTCCACTTAATGAAATGGCAAAAGCGATTCGTGGTATTATGTATAACGAGTCTTACAGCTTTCCTAAAAAATCGGTTGCGAATGCGGTATACGAAAAAATAGAATCTAACGGCATTGAAGCAGCTTTAACGCATTATAATAGCATTAAATCGTTAAGTGATTATGAGGTAAAAGAAAGCGATATGAACAGTATTGGGTATAAATTATTACAAGCGGAAAAAGTAGACGAAGCAGTAAGCGTTTTTAAACTTATTGTAGATACTTTTCCAAAATCATCCAATGCGTATGATAGTTATGCCGAAGGTTTAATGACACAAGGAAACAACGAACAAGCAATTGTAAATTATAAAAAGTCTGTAGAGCTAAACCCGAATAACCAAAACGGAATTGATTTTTTAAAGAAACTAGGAGAAGACGTTTCTGGTTTAGTTAAAGAAGTTATTGTAGCAGACGAAATTTTACAAAGCTATGTTGGTAAATACCAATTAATGCCAGAATTTATAATCGAAATTTTTAAGGAAGGAAGCCAACTAAAAACACAAGCAACCGGACAACCAGTATTTGATATTTTTGCAAAATCGGATAACGTATTTTATTTAAAAGTAGTTGCAGCACAATTAACCTTTAATAAAAACGCTTCAGGAGAAATAGAAAGCGTCACTCTTTTACAAGGAGGAAGAGAAATGATAGGAAAGAAAATGTAATACGAAAGCGAAACGCTAAGATAAAACAAGAGACTATCTAAAAAGGAATTGTTTTGTCATTTCGACCAAAGAGGGAAATCTAAATATATAATGACAAGATTTTTCGGCTAGTTCAAAATGACATGGCAAACTAACTTTTTAGGTAGTTTTTTTGTTTGATAGCAACTTGATATTATCAAGTTTTTCAGCTAACTTCGTTTAACTTCTAGATAGGAATCCTTAAAACAAAATCCTATCGTCCAAATAAAATAAACGATAAAAAATATGATTGAAAGACTCCAAAATAAGGACATAAAAGTTTCTGAAAAAATACGTTCCGTTTTTCATGCATCCTATAAAATAGAGGCGGAGTTATTAAAAGCTGTAGATTTTCCTCCTTTAAAAAGACCTCTTGAAAGTTATGTAAATAGTGAAACAGCATTTTTCGGATATATAAAAAATGAAGAACTTGCTGGCGTTGTAGAAATAACGCATAACAATAATTTTACACATATTAATAGTTTGGTTGTGTCACCATTTTTTTTCAGACAAGGAGTAGCAAGAAAATTAATGGAATTCGTTTTTAATAATTACGATTCGGAACTTTTTGTTGTGGAAACAGGATTAGATAACGGACCAGCGACTGCATTGTATAAGAAATTTGATTTCAAAGAAGTTAAACAATGGGACACCAATCATGGCGTTAGAAAAATTAAATTCGAACGAAGAATAAATAATTAAGCAGAACCATCCATTAAACACATCATGAAAAATAATATTTTAATTTTCTACCTTATTATATTTTCGTTTTATTCCTGTTCCAAAGGAAATAAAAACACTTCCAATTTAAATGAAATGGAATCCGAAGAAGTAATAACGATAGCTGTTGGAGGAGATTGGGATGATAAATGGGGAAACGATGGAGCAACAGAATTAAGCCTTAAAAAAGGAGCTACTCATGATTTAATTTTAATGCTTGGCGATTTGTCTTATGATGGTATAGATAATGATTTTAATTACAACATTCAAAATGCCAAAAATTGGGCAACCAAAGCAAATAAAGTAGTAGGTAATACACCAATGCTTTTTGTTGCTGGAGATCATGATAGTAAAAGTCAAGATGGCGATATACTGACTTATGCCAAAACGCTCAATTTCCCAAGTGGAAAGAAAGCGGTTCGGCCACCAACAGGAAAACTTTTAGGGTATCCTTACCAAGGGAAATATCCATATCTCTGGTTTAATGATATTATTAAAGGGGGAGCTAAAGTAAGAATAGTTGCTACATCTGTCGCATTTCAAGAAAGCGAGTCCGAGTCCCCAGAAATGCAAAAATACCTGAAGTTTCAATATGCTGTTGGGAGTGAAAATTATAATTGGGTAGAAGCCGTTTATGCAGATGCTCAAAAAAAAGGGTATTGGATTATTCATATCAATCACCTTCCTTGGATTGATATGGGGAAAAATCAATCCTTTGTGGATAGTCAAGGGATGATTGATTTGGCAGCAAAATATAATGTAAATGTTTTGTTGACTGCAAGTTCGCATAATATCTGGAGAACAAAACCTCTTAAACTAAATGAAACTACTTGTACTTCTATAGCGTTAACCACTTCGGCATCCGGAGCAAATCCAAATTGTGTTGGAAGCCAAAATAATAAAATGTACAAAAAGAGCGATGGTTTAATTCAAGCGCATGTTGGTGTTGCTGGTAAAACTTCGGCTTTAAATCTAGAGAAATATCCAGATGCTTGTGATCCAAATGCAGATGGTGAAGTCAAATATTATTTAGCAGAGGACACTTGTGTAACCGACGCTATTACAGGAATTGTAAGTTTAACGATTAAGAAAGAATCCCTTAGTGGAGACTTTTTAAAGATAGATGGTAGTTTGTTTGAACCGTATGCTTTCGTTATAGAAAACGACTAAAATGCATTTCTCTTCAGGGTTTTATGTAACTTTGAATAATCTAGAACTAAAAAGGAATAGATGAAGTTTTTATTGCATTTTTCCAATAGTAACTATTGTTTTACAAATCCATATAACCCATTTAAAAATGATGCAACCATTAAAAATATTTTGCTTTCTAGGTATCTTCTTTTTTCTTTCTTGTAAAAAGGATTCTAATATTTCTAACGACAAAACCTCTTCTGAAAAGGAAAAAAGTGTAGTCGATTTAGGAGATGCATTTAATGATTATTGGTACTCGGGTACAGCAGAATTGAATAGCTATGCATTGAAACAATCTCGTTACGGTGAAATTCGTGAAGGCGAAGTGGTACTCGTATTTGTAACAGAACCATTTTCATTAAGCAAACAAGTAAAGTTAGATAATCCGCAAGATGCAGGAAAAGATAATGTCTCTGTTTTAAAATTGAATCAGGTAAGAAAGTTCACAACAGGTATCTATGATTACTCGATAGTAACTTCTAGTTTTACTCCGGTGGACGCTGAAAATCATCCACATACTTTAAAATTAAATACGAGTATTCAAGAATGGTGCGGACATACATTCACACAACTAAATCTTAAAGAGGATGTATATGATTTTAAACAGTTCTCTTACTTTGAAGCGGATGGAGATACGGATAAAAATATACCTGTAGCACTTTTAGAGGATGAGCTTCTGACGCGTATTCGTATAAATAAAGGACAATTACCTTTAGGAGAAGTTGATATGATTTTTTCTACCATATACAGTCGTTTTGCTTATCAGGAATTAAAACCTGCCAAAGCAGAAATTAGTAAGACAGAGTCTGACTCCATAATTCACTATAATATTGCCTATTTAAATTATGACAGGAAGTTATCTATTGATGTAGAAAATAAATTTCCTTACAAAATACTATCCTGGACAGAAGGGGATGGAGATGGGCTAATAACCGAAGCGCGATTGAAAGTAAGTTTGAAAGAACCATATTGGAATCAAAAAAAACGTACCGATGAAAGGAAACGAGAGGAATTACAGTTGCTAAAGTAAAAACGAAAATAGTCCATCAACTTTACGCTCTTAGAGATTGGCATTTGAAATTATGAAAACCTACCAACAGATCACAGACTTACTTAAAGACTTAAACGTAGAAAGCAGGTCTATAGATTCAAATTTTCATATTTTCAAGTTTCATGAAACCAATAACATTGCTGAAGAAGCGTTGCATCCACATTTTAAAACGTTTTTCACCATCGACTTTTATGCAGATAATCAATCGGAAAGACAAATAGGAGCCACTAAAATTGACGATTTAACGAATGCTATTGCTTTCAATTCGCCATTACAATTATTTTCGGTACAACCTTTTGATGGCAAACCAGGAGGAGATGGCTATTCCTTACTTTTTAGTTCTGCATTCTTCCAACCTAAAAAACACCAATATGAAATCCAGCACGAGTTTCCTTTCTTTAAGCTAAACTCCAGTCCGTCATATAAATTAATCCCAATCGATTTATCTTTAATTAAAAACCTGTTTGATACTATATATGAAGAATTTCATAAAAGCGATACACATAGAGTAGCGTTAGTGCGTTCTTATCTGATGGTATTACTGCTTCAAATAAAACGCGTAGTTGGAAATGCTAGTGACATGGTACCATTAAAACGTTACCAAGAAATTACAGCAGATTTTGAAGCGTTAATTCTACAAGAGACTTCTAAATATAAGACTGTAGCCGCTTATGCAGAAGCGTTAAATATCACACCTATTTACTTGTCGGAATGTGTAAAAAAAACAACAGGACTAACATCTAAAAAAGTGTTATCTAATTATATGACCTTACGTGCTAAGGCGCTATTACAACAAACCACCAAGTCGGTTGCCGAAATTGGCTATGCTATGGGTTTTGAAGAACCTACCAATTTTATTAAGTTTTTTAAAAATAACGAAGGCATTACCCCAGCGGTTTTTAGAAAACTACCTTAAAAAGTATCATTTTCTACAAAATATACACCGCATACAGCTTGTTCTTCTTTTCTAATTTTGTGCTATAAAAATTAGAAATCCGCAATGGACAACATACAAACAAAACCTTTAAGTAACAAACTACTGTTTATTATGGCAACAGCCATAGCAGCAACAGCAGCCAATTTATATTACAACCAACCTTTAATTCCTTCGATAGGAAAATCTTTAGGATTAAAGGATAATGTATTAGGTTTTATTCCTTCCGCATCACAAATTGGATATGCCATGGCAATCTTTTTTATTTCTCCTTTAGGGGATGTCATGAATCGAAAAGTAGTGATAAGAAATTTATCTATTACTTTAGTTATAGCATTATTAGGGGTGTATTTCGCGCCAAACTTTGCTGTTTTAATAGTTGCCACTTTTGTGGTTGGCTTAGGAGCAAACATTACACAACAATTATTGCCACTTGGTGCTGCATTGGCTACTCCAGAAAATAAAGGTAAAGTAGTCGCAACGTTGATGACAGGATTAACTACTGGTATTTTATTATCTAGAACGCTTAGTGGTTTTATTGCCGAACATTTTGGATGGCGTATGGTCTTTTTAAGTGCAGCGATTATTGCCGCTATTATTGGTGTGGTTTTGCATTTAGTATTACCATCTAACAAACCTACAGCCAATTTAAAATACACAAAACTGTTAGGTTCTATGTTTACTTTATTGAAAACAAAACCGCAGTTGCGAGAAGCTGCTTTTGTAGGAGCATTATGGTTTGCAGCTTTTAATGCCATGTGGGCAACTATTGCTATTCATGTAATGGACGAACCTTTTTCTTTTTCGGTACAACAAGTTGGATTATTAGGTTTTGTAGGTGCTGCTGGTATTTTTGGAGCGAAAATAGCTGGTAAATGGGTCGATAAAATTGGTGTTAGAAAAGTAATGACCATTTCTATCTCTTTAGTGTTATTGAGCTTTGTGGTATTAGCAATCGGACAAAATAACATCGTAGTACTTTGTATTGGTATTGTACTTTTAGATTTAGGAGTTTTTGGATCTCAAATACCAAACCAGGTTCGTGTGTTTGCTATAGATGTGAATGCTAGAAGTAGAACCAACGCAGTTTATATGTTGTTTTATTATATAGGAGCTTCCTTAGGATCTGCACTTGGTGTAACGGTGATTAGTAAGTTTGGTTGGACGGGTTTAAGTCTTTTCGGATTTACTTTAGCTGCGATCGCCTTAACTTTTCATCTTACACGAAAATCAAAATAAGAATTTAATATTATAGATTATGAATACTCTAGATTATACAGAATTACAAGATGTATTAAGTGCGAAACAAGCAGGTTGGGAAGCAAAGGCAACAGATGCTCAAAAAGCAATGACTACGGAAAATCTTCAGGCTATTATAGAAACACATTTTAAGGATAACGCTATAAACGTTGGAGATAAAGGGATTGGTTTTACCTTAAAAAATGCTTTAGGTGCATGTACTAATCTACAAGAAATAGTAGATAAAGGTCCCGTAATTCTAACGTGGTACAGAGGAGGTTGGTGTCCGTACTGCAATATAACGTTACAGTATTTACAAAATAGCTTACCAGAGTTTAAAAAGTATGGTGCTAATCTATTGGCATTAACACCGGAATTACCAGATAAGTCCCTTTCTACAATTGAAAAACATAGTTTACAATTTGAAGTGTTAAGTGATGTTGGAAACAAAGTTGCCAAACAATACGGGTTATCATTTAAGCTTACCGATGCTTTGGCTGAGGTATATAAAAACGGTGTTGGTCTACAAAACTACAATGGTGACGATAGTAGCGAATTGCCTATTACAGCAACCTACATTATAGATACTAAAGGCATTATACAATATGCGTTTTTAGATGCCGATTATAGAAAAAGAGCCTCTATTTCAGAAATTATAGAGGTATTAAAAACACTTTAAGTTAAATAATACGAAACAAAGCACCTTGGATATTTTCAAGGTGTTTTTGTTGGATAGCAACTTGGCATTATCAATTATTTCTTCTAACTTCGTTTAACTTCTAATATAAGTCATTAATACGGACTCAAATCTTCTTATTTGTTCGTTAGATGCAATTTGAAAAATCGAAATAAATGAAAATAAAATGTTTAGACATCAAGGTAGAAGCAGAACAATAAAGCATAATTTGCGAATTGCCACAATTTTGTCTTTGGTAGCAGGAATTGTGAATGTTACTGGGTTTTTAGCTTTTAACCAATTGACTACAAATGTGACGGGGCATTTTGCTCTTTTTATTAGTGATGTTGCCAATTTTGAAGTTTGGAAAGGAACCGTTTATTTCCTTTATATTTTTTCCTTTCTCTTTGGTTCTTTTCTGTCCAGTTTCCTAATTGAAAAATTCAAGGGAAATAAAAAACTGAATGTTTTTGTTTTACCAACAATAATGGAAAGCTTCATTTTATTATCGATTGCTCTAATTAGTAATACAGGAGGAATAAAATTCCCAAATTTAATTGTTTGTATGCTACTCTTTGCAATGGGACTTCAAAATTCTTTTGTTACAAAAATTTCAAATGCAGTAGTAAGAACAACCCACCTTACAGGATTGTTCACCGATTTAGGTATTGAATTATCACAACTGTTTTTTCCTAAAACGCATCGGCAAAAAGAAAAAATTAAAGAGACAATAAAATTACGGGTATATATTATTTGCTTCTTTTTTCTTGGCGGATTAGTTGGCGGATTTTTTTATTCCAAACTAAACTTAAAATTAAATACACTGGTTTTAGGAGCATTTATTTTATTAACAAGCTTGTTTTATGACGATTTGAGATACCGATTAATTATGGCGAAAAGAAAATATAAACAAAGAAAAAAAGTTGTGAATCACTTTTGATTTAAGTCTTTAGCATTAAACAAACCCTTCAAAAACACCAACCTTTATTCCTGACCATTCTTCTTTTAAAATACCATAACAACAGGTGCTACGTTTAAAACCATCTAACATTAAAGTGTCTTTTCGTAAAATACCTTCTAGCGTTCCACCAATTTTTTCTACCGCTTTTCTAGATTTGATGTTTCGTTCATCGATTCGAAATTCTACTTTATCAAATTGTAATACTTCAAAAGCATATTGAAGCATTAAAAATTTCATTTGTTTGTTTAATCCAGAACCTTGAAAATCTTTTCCAATCCAAGTCCAACCAATATGTACTACTTTGTTTTTGTAGTTTATTAAGCCAAACCTTGTACATCCTGCATAGGCTTGTTTTTTCTTATCGTAAATAATAAAAGGAATTGCCGTTTGGTTAGTATAGCTATCTACTGCATGTTGCACATATTCTTTTAGTTTTTCAGGAGGAGAAATAGCGCTAGGAGAGTAGAAGACTAAATCTTTCTCTTCTGCAATTTCAGAAAGATACTCGTAGTTACTACCATCTAAAAGCGTGAGTTTTACGTATTCGTTTTCTAGTTGCAGTGTTTTCATGTTTCTCATTCCTGCGAAGGCAGGAACCTTTTTAAATTTAACGGTATTATTTATTTTTAAAATTGTCCCCTCGAGGGGACTTTAGGTTTTTTTTTTACAAATCATTATCCATATCCACCTCCTTGAAAAGAAGCAGAATTATTCCTTTTATGCTATTTCTTTTTTTTTGTCATTCTGAACTTGATTCAGAATCCATGTTTATAGAAATCGGGAACCTCTTTATTATTTGTTCTATTTAACAGCTTCTCTTTTTTTTAATTTTAGAATTGTCCCCTCGAGGGGACTTTAGGGGTGTTTTTAAACCAATCCATTTATCAACGCTACATTCACCACATGTTTCCCTTCAAAAGGAATAATATGCAAACGGTCACCAAATAATTCTTTTGCTCTAGTAGTTTCGTGAGTAATGCGTTCTTCGTTTAAATACTCGTCTTCGGTACCATAAATCATCGATACTTTTGCGTTTGAAAATGCAAAGTCTTCCGCTTTCAATTCTTTTGGTAATCCTCCAGAATGTAAAACCAATTGTGTGCAGACTAGTTTTCGTCTGGCAACAAATCGGGAAGCAATACTAACACCTTGTGAGTATCCTAAAACGATGAGGTTTATGTTTTTTGGTAACGCTTCCGCAGTTAAAACAGCATCCAGATTACGCATCACGTTTTCGGTTTCCTTATCTGTGTTTTCTTTGGTTAACCAACTTGCTCCAACATGTTTAAATTTTGGCGAACTATAATATTTACTCTGTGCTTGTGGCGCAATAATATAGTTTTCGTCTTTATTTAATCCGTCAAAATACCTTAAAAAATATCTACTTAAATACCCCATTCCGTGACAAACAAACCAAACATTCTTAGTTTTGTCGGTTAGTGTATTTAAAGTAGCATAACTGTTGGTAGTTGTGTATGAAATTTCTTTTTCTTCTAAATTCATTTTGTACTTTTACAATCCGACAATAAAAATACATTATTTATATGCAAATATCTAAAGAAAGCATGTTAGCAAAAGCAAATGCTGCTAGCAAAAACACCTTAATGGAAACGCTAAACATAGAAATGGTAGACTATGGCGAAGATTTTTTAGTAGCCAGAATGCCTGTGAATTCTAGAGTATACCAGCCAGACGGCGTTTTGCATGGTGGTGCAACTGCAGCTTTAGCAGAAAGCGTAGGTAGTTTTGCTTCGCATTTATTTATAGATACCGAAAACAAATTTGTTCGTGGTTTAGAGATTACCGCAAACCATTTAAAAAGTGTTACCGAAGGTTTTGTATACGCAAAAGCTACTTTTTTACACAAAGGAAGAACGACACAATTATTAGATATTAGAATTACAGATGACCACGATAATTTGGTGTCTATTTGTAGATTATCTACCATCTCCTTACCTAAAAAGAAATAGGTTTCCGTTTTCACGGAAATCAAATAGATCTTATTCATGCAAACCTCCGAATTTTTAGAAATTGCCCAGAATCATTTTGACGATGCTTTGCCTTTTGTGTTGTATCGTAAACCGAATGCTTCCGTTATAAAAGGAGTTTTTCAAGATGACGATATCGTTTATACTTCTAAAGATCTAACCGAAAGTGGTTTTGTTTTTGCTCCTTTTAACGCAGAAAAACAAACGGTATTGATGCCTTTTTCAGTATCGGAAACCTTAGAATATTCCTTTGTTATTTCCGAAGTTACAGAACAAAATACACGAGACAAAAAAGAAGTGCAACAGGAAAGTGAAAACGTATTAAACGATGCGAAGGACTTTCATATTAATCTAGTAGCCAAAGCTATAAAAGGAATAGTTGAAGGGGGATTGAAAAAAGTAGTCGTATCCAGAAAAGAAGAAGTAAGGCTTACCGAAAGTAATCCTATGGCACTTTTTGAACGCTTATTAGCAAAATACCCAACCGCTTTTGTGTATTGTTGGTACCATCCAAAAATTGGTTTATGGCTTGGTGCAACTCCGGAAACTTTATTAAGTGTTACCGGAAATCGATTTACAACCATGGCTTTGGCGGGAACGCAAGCATATCAAGGAGATGCTAATCCGGATTGGAAAGCTAAAGAAACCGAAGAACAACAATTAGTAACCGATTATTTAATTGCTAGTTTAGAATCTTCAGTAAGTAATATTATAGTTGCAGCTACTAAAACCATAAAGGCAGGAAGTTTACTGCATTTAAGCACTAAAGTTTCGGGTGTTTTAAATTCGGATTTAATGGAAGTTGTAAAAGCATTACACCCAACGCCAGCTGTTTGCGGATTGCCAAAAACGATCGCAAAACAATTTATTCTGGAAAACGAAAACTATGACCGTGAGTTTTATACTGGTTTTTTAGGCGAAATTAATAGTAAAGAAAAAACATCAAGAAATACCAACCGCCGTAATGTAGAAAATAACGCTTATGCAGCCATTAAAACGGTATCTAACTTGTATGTAAATTTGCGTTGTATGCAGTTAACAGACGTGAAAGCTAGTCTTTATGTTGGTGGCGGAATTACTAAAGATTCTATTGCTGAAAAGGAATGGGAGGAAACCGTTAATAAAACAGAAACGATGAAAGCCGTTTTGTAAACAAATCAAGAATTTACAATAGCTTTTTGGCTGTTATTATAAAATTTAAAACCAAAATATTATCGGGTATTAGTAGCAAAAACTTACATTTGTATATCGCTTTTTCGTAATTTAAAAAGATTCCCATTTTCATGGGAAGTACGCATGAAACACCCAAAAATTCCTTTAGCACAAACTATTATTCAGCTTTGTAAAGCAAAGCATATAAACCATATTGTTATTTCTCCAGGAAGTAGAAATGCACCTTTAACCATTGGTTTTACAAATGATGACTATTTTACTTGCTACAGTATTGTAGACGAGCGTTGTGCTGCATTTTTCGCCTTAGGTATTGCCCAGCAAATACAAAAACCGGTTGCCGTAGTTTGCTCTTCGGGTAGTGCATTATTAAATTATTATCCCGCTGTGGCAGAAGCTTTTTATAGCAATATTCCGCTGGTTGTTTTATCTGCAGATAGACCAAAATACTTAATAGGTATTGGTGACGGACAAACCATTAATCAAGAAAATGTATATGAAAACCACATCGTATATTCTGCAAATTTAAAACAAGATATAAAGGAAGAAAATAGCTTTGTGCAAAATGAAGAATTGCCAATATTTAAGAATATTGAAAATAAGCTAGAAAAGCTATTAGGTCTGCAACAAAATATTCAATCGCAAAACGAAGCAGAAATCAATGAAGCTTTAAATATTGCAATACATAAAAATGGTCCTGTTCATATTAATATTCCTTTTGATGAGCCTTTGTATGAAACCGTGGATACTTTAACCGTAAACCCTAAAGTAGTAGAGGTAACTAAGAAAATTCATAAAATAGAAGAACTGCAATTATCTAATTTAGTTTCCGATTGGTATACTGCTAAAAAGAAAATGGTTGTTGTTGGTGTCAATAAACCTAATAGCATCGATCAAAAATGGTTGGATGAACTTGCTGAAGATGAAAGCGTGGTTGTTTTTACCGAAACGACTTCTAATATACATCATCCTCATTTTTTTAATAGTATTGATAAAATAATAGCTCCTTTAAATGAAGAAGAATTTAAAGCCTTACAACCAGATATTCTTGTAACCTTTGGCGGATTAATTGTATCTAAAAAAATTAAAGCTTTTTTGCGAAAATACAAACCGAAACAACATTGGCATATTGGAACAGAAAAAGCTAATGATACTTTTTTCTGTTTAGAGCAGCATATAAAAACAACACCAAATCAGTTTTTTACGCTGTTTTTTGAAGAAGTAACCCATCTTACTAAAAGCGATTACCAAGACTTTTGGACTGCTATAAAGAAAGACCGAAAAAAGAAGCATACTGCTTATTTTGAGAATATATCGTTTTCCGATTTAAAAGCGTTTAAATCGATCTTAAAATCGATTCCTGATCACGCTGTTTTGCAATTGAGTAATAGTTCTACCATTAGATACGCGCAACTGTTTCGTATAAATAAAACGCTAGAAGTTTTTTGTAATCGAGGTACTAGCGGAATAGATGGTAGTACAAGTACAGCAGTTGGTTGTGCTGTTGCAAATACAAAACAAACTGTATTTATTACTGGAGATCTAAGTTTCTTTTATGATAGTAATGCCCTTTGGAATAATTACATTCCTAATCATTTTAGAATTATTGTCATTAATAATCAAGGCGGTGGGATTTTTAGAATTCTTCCAGGAGATAAAAATTCTGAAAATTTTGATACTTTTTTTGAAACCAAGCACCAATTATCTGCAAAGCATTTAAGCGATATGTATGGCTTTAGTTATGAAAGTGCTACTAATGAAGTAGAATTACAAGACGTTCTATCTTCATTTTATGAAGAAACAAATACACCTAAAATTTTAGAAGTATTTACTCCAAGTACAGTTAATGATACTACATTATTAAATTATTTTAAAGCTTTAAGGTAGTTAGTCGGTTTATTTTGATGTTTTGTCGGTAAACTGAAGTATTTAGGAATTTATTAATGTTAAAAAATGCGTAAATTCCTTATCTTTAAGATACTTAAAACAATCAATAACTAAAAAAATAGAATAAGATGAGTAAAAGAGATGATTTAATAGTAAAGTACGCAGCAGATTTAAAAGATAAAATTGGTGTAACTCCAGATATGGATTTGTTAACTAAAGTGACTATTGGTTGTGGACCATCTATTTACAATGCAGATGCAGCAACAGTTTCTGGATCTGATGCATCGGAACTTGCAACCGTTAAAAATAATTTTTTAATTAAAAAATTAGGTTTAGCAGATACTGCAGATTTAGACAAAGCCATTGACTCTGTAATGGAAAAATATGGTAAATCGAATAGAAGTAAATACAGAGCAGTTGTATATTACTTATTAACACAGCATTTTAAAAAAGAGTCTGTTTACAAATAGATTTTTTTTACTAAATAAATCGAAGCGCTACTTTAATGTAGCGCTTTTTTGATTTCTAGTAATTTCGTTTTTAAAAAATAACATTTTTAAATTTTAATATCCTTACTTTTGCAGCATGATACATTTAGGAGAATACAATACGCTTACTATTATACGTGAAACAGAACCAGGATTATTCTTGAGTGATGAAGATGACAATGAAGTTTTACTACCAAATAGATATGTGCCAAATGAATTTAAAATTTGGGATAAGCTAGAAGTATTCATCTATTTAGATAATCAAGAACGCTTAGTTGCCGTTACAGATAAACCATATATTCAACGTGATGAATTTGCTTTATTACGCTGTAATGAAACAACAAAACATGGTGCTTTTTTAGATTGGGGAATGGTAAAAGAATTATTCTGCCCTTTTAAAGAACAAGCCTATGATATGATAAAAGGAGGTTGGTATTTGGTGTATTGTTATTTAGACGAAGAAACCAATAGATTAGTAGCATCTAGTAAAACCAATCAGTTTTTAGATAATAAAGACTTGACTGTTGCAGAATATGATGAAGTAGATTTAATAGCTTCTCATAAAAGTGATATTGGTTGGAATGTTATTATCAATAAAATACACTCTGGTTTAATTTATACCGATAATATTTTTCAAGATATTAGTGTTGGAGATAAACTAAAAGGAATTGTAAAGAAAATTCGTCCAGGAAACAAAATAGATATTATTTTAGGGCAAGTTGGTTATAGAAATATTGAGCCAAATGCAGAAATAATAATGGGGTATTTACAAGATAATAATGGTTTTTTAAATCTTACAGATAAATCAAAACCGGAAGTAATTAAAGACGTGCTTCAAATGAGTAAAAAGAGCTTTAAAAAAGCGGTAGGAACTTTATACAAACAAAAACTTATAGAAATTAAAGAAGATGGTATTCATCTTGTAAACTAGTTTCGTTTTAGTTTATTTTACAAGTAAGCAAGAAGATTATGGTTTAAACACTTATTGTTTTTTAAGTCTAAATTCACATTTTTGGCCCAATCAATGGCATGCTCTAGATTTTTGAAACGTTCCATTTTCGAAGTAAAGAAGAATTTTTCAATCATGGCATTGACCCACCCGTTATCGGAATAAGAAACAATAGCATATCCATTTAAATTCCTTTCTGATTTAAAGAATTTAAACCAATCAATTGGATTTACAGAATATTTATTTATGCGATTAGATATGTAGCAAATAGGCAAATCTTCACCATAATAATATGCTGCTGCTTCAATGATATCTTGTGAGGATTCCCAATTATATATAACTTCTTCATTTATTTCAGAAATAATAAAATCTTTAAAAAAGTAATATTTTCCATATTCAGAAACATGGGTGTACTCTATGTGGTTTTTTAAATCTGTATCGGTAATTCTCATAAAAATAGCGTTTTATAGTACAAAAGTAGGTGTATTCCAATTGTTATAATCAATTAAAACGTTGATAATAAAACACTTCGATGAAGTGTTTATATTATCGGTAATGTAGGTAAGATGATGTGAGGCAAAAAAGTAAAGGATGCTAAAAGTAGATTAAATTAGTTTTTAGGTGCTACTAATTCGTTTAGGGAATTTTAATCTACTTTATACAAGCGGTCCTCTTATTCTGAGTTTTTGAAATATGATCTATTGCATCATGCAAGTTTTTAAAGCATTCTGAATCACATTGAATAAAGGTTTGTTCTAATTTTGCATTAGAATAAGCCAGTTCATTATAGTAAACAAAAGAAACACTTTTCAAGGCATCTGCATGTTCGTTTTTATAAAAATCAAACCAATACGTAGGTTCTACAGAATAATTATTTATCCTATTAGATATTACATGAATATTGGTTTTTGTGGCATACTGTTCAAAAATTAATTTTGTTAATTCTACAGAAGTTTCCAATCCATATACCTCACCTTCATTAATTTCGGTGACGACAAAGTCTTTGAAAAAATAAATAACACCAAATTTGGTTACATTTATGCCTTCTACAGAGGGAGCAAATTTTGAATCAATTAATTTCATAGCGGTTATTAATGTGAGACAAAATTATATTCTACACGTCTTATTATCAGTGCTTTAAAAATATATTCTAATAAACACGATGAAATACTTGTAAATCTGTCAAAACACGTTTTCTTTGTAAGAAATTACAACTCGAAAAAAAATCATTAAAATATAATCTATTGTTTTACAGCTGTTTGTGTGTGGTATTAAAATTATTGAAATGCATGTTTTCATGCAGTGACATAAATAATAAAAAAAATGTATTTTTACAGTCTAATTAGAGAACATGAGTGAAATAGATTGGAAAACCGCTAAAGAGTATGAAGACATTACTTACAAAAAATGTAATGGTGTTGCAAGAATAGCTTTTAACAGACCAGATATAAGAAACGCATTTAGACCAAAAACTACAAAAGAATTGTATGATGCATTTTACGATGCAGGAGAAGATACAAGTATTGGTGTGGTTTTATTATCTGCTGAAGGTCCTTCAACCAAAGATGGTATCTGGAGCTTTTGCTCAGGAGGAGACCAAAAAGCAAGAGGACATCAAGGTTATGTTGGTGAAGATGGTTACCACAGATTAAATATTTTAGAAGTACAACGATTAATTCGCTTTATGCCAAAAGCTGTAATAGCAGTAGTTCCTGGTTGGGCTGTTGGTGGCGGACATAGTCTACATGTGGTTTGCGATTTAACGCTTGCTAGTAAAGAACATGCTATTTTTAAACAAACAGATGCAGATGTAACTAGTTTTGATGGTGGTTATGGTTCGGCTTATTTGGCTAAAATGGTTGGTCAGAAAAGAGCACGTGAAATCTTTTTCTTAGGAAGAAATTATTCTGCACAAGAAGCGTATGATATGGGAATGGTTAACGCCGTTATTCCACATGACGATTTAGAAGATACTGCTTTTGAATGGGCACAAGAAATTTTGGAAAAATCGCCAACATCTATTAAAATGTTAAAGTTCGCGATGAATTTAACAGACGATGGTATGGTTGGTCAGCAAGTATTTGCTGGTGAAGCTACACGTCTAGCATATATGACAGACGAAGCTAAAGAAGGTCGTGATGCTTTTCTAGAAAAACGCAAACCAAACTTTCCAAAAAAATGGATTCCATAATTTATGAGTAAACTTAAATATTGGGTACAAGCAGCAAGATTAAGAACCTTACCGCTTTCTGTTTCTGGAATTATTGTTGGTTCCTCTTTAGCTGCATATAATGGTTTTTTTGATTGGCAAATTTTTATTTTGGCTATATTAACAACCATTAGCCTTCAAGTGCTTTCTAATTTTGCTAATGATTATGGTGATGGCGTAAAAGGAACCGATAATGAAGATCGAATTGGTCCGGAGCGTGCTTTACAAAGCGGAAAGATCTCTGCAGAGGAAATGCTTGAGGTTATAAAAATAAATATTCTTGTTTGTATTGTTTTATCTTTTGGTTTAATTTATTCTGCCTTTGGATCGAAACACTTATTATATGCCCTAATCTTTTTTGTTATGGGATTGCTTTCTATTTATGCTGCAATCAAATATACCATGGGAAGTAATGCATATGGTTATAGAGGTTTAGGAGATGTTTTTGTTTTTCTGTTTTTTGGTTTAGTAAGTGTAATAGGTAGTTATGTTTTATATAGCAAGCAAATAGATCATGTTGCTTTTTTACCAGCTTGTACTTTAGGTTTGTTAAGTGCTGCGGTGCTTAACCTTAACAATATGAGGGATATTGAATCGGATAGGAAGGCAGAAAAAAACACACTGGTTGTTAAACTAGGTAGTGTTAAAGCGAAGAAGTATCATTACTTTTTAATCCTTTCTGCTATAGTTTTATCTACCTTATATGGAATTCTATATTATAATTCGGTGTTTAATTTCTTATTCTTTATCGCGTATATTCCGTTATTCGTGCATTTGAAAACGGTGAAAAACAATACAGAGCCAGTTGCTTTAGATCCTGAATTGAAAAAATTAGCACTAACCACATTCTTTTTAGCAGTTCTTTTAGCTGTCGGACATTTATTGTAAGCTATTTCTTATTTAATTACTGAAAAATTTATATCCACGACTCTATATACTTGTAAATCAAATAATTATACGTATATTTAATATGTTGAATACCAAAGTACTATAAAATACGAAGGTATTAACTTCAATTTTGGGGATTGAAAAACTCAGACAAATTCTACAATATGTCTGAGTTTTTTTTGTATTTTTCTTTTCTAAAAAATTATTATGAAAATCACATTTTATGGTCATGCTAGTTTAGGTATTCAAATGGAAGATGTACATATTCTTGTCGATCCATTTATAACCGGAAACCCGAAAGCTTCGCATATTGATATTGATACACTGAAAGCAGATTATATATTATTAACACATGCGCATCAAGATCATATTTTAGATGTAGAAGCTATTGCGAAACGTACAGACGCTGTAATTGTTTCAAATTTTGAAATTGTTACGCATTTTCAAAACTTAGGTTTAGAAGGGCATCCAATGAATCTTGGTGGTACTTGGGATTTTGAATTTGGAAGTCTTAAATATGTAAATGCTATTCATACTTCGTCTTTTCCAGATGGGAGCTATGGCGGACAACCAGGTGGTTTTGTGCTAGAAGGCGAACATAAAAATATTTATATCGCTGGAGATACTGCTTTAACCATGGATATGAAATTGATTCCGCTACAAACCAAATTAGATTTAGCCATTTTACCTATTGGTGATAATTTTACTATGGGAATTACAGACGCTATTCTTGCTAGTGATTTTGTGGAATGTGATAAAATTTTAGGCTATCATTATGATACTTTTGGTTATATAGAAATTGACCATGAAGTTGCAAAAAAAATGTTTTTTAATAAAGATAAAGATTTGATGCTGTTGGAAATTGGGGATAGTATTGAACTTTAAGTTCTAAATACATGGAGGAAGTAATTAAATGTATATTAGGAGCTTTACTAATAATTCTCAGTATCGATTTATTTATAAAATTTAGGAATAGATTTCTTATCGAAAGAAATAAAGAAGATTATATAAATATGTCTTTTACCATTAAATTTATTGGAGGAGCATTTGTATTACTTATTGTTGGTATTAGCTTAATTTATGATTCTCTTTAATTCTAACTGTTTTTTTTAATTATTAAAATATAGTATAATCTGATTTCGTTTAGCTCATTTCCAAATCCTCTAAAGCCATCGTGTAATCATATTGCAAATCTTCATGCAAGCCATAAATAATCTTTTTTATGGCTGCGATTTGTCGGTCGTAAATATTAGTAAGGGTAACGTTTCTTTTTATAGATGGTTTAAAATCTTTAAGCTTTTGACAAAAGTAGAGTAGTAGTTCTACTTCGGTTTCCTTTTTTAAAGAATAGCGGCTAAACTTTTTAATGAGTCTTAATATTTTACGAACACTCTTTTTAATGTAAAAATAGCTATCTGTATTTATCGTTTCAAACTGCGTATCTATTTCCTGTTTTACGTTTTCAATATAACTAGTTTCATCATGCGCTTCAAAAAGTAAATAGGTAAGTAGTTCCTTGTTTTCCTTTTTAAAGCGCGATAGACGCAAACAAAGATCCATTAACTCTTCGGAAGAGTTATGTTTCAATTCGTCTTTTAGTTGTTTTACAGTAGCTGTTTTCATCTTTACTTACCACGAAAGTGGAAATCTATTTTTAGTTAGCACAATCTTTATACTCTTCTAATATTTGTTTTAAATTTTCCTTTTCGGAAAGATCAAACTCTTTGTTTTTAATGTCTTCCGATAGACTAGAACAGTTAGAAATATATTCCGCTAAAGCGTTAGATAGTTTATCATTATTTCTATTATCAATCATGAATCCATCTTCCTTATCTGAGAATTTTAAAACATAGGTTCCGTTTTCTCCAGGTTTGCTTAGTAGCATATTGCCATCTACCGTTTCTTCCACTTGATAGAAATACGAATTGTTGAATCCGAAATTAGTAGCATTAGCAATTTTCTTCATGGTATTTCCTTTTGTTTTTAATCCGTAAAAACACTTTTCTACACCATTATCCATAGCACAAAAAGAAACGTTGTCTTTTGCTGTGAATTTTTTTATACGAGATCTTCCTTTGTCGTTTAGGTATTTTACGCTCACATTTTTTCCGTAATTATCTATAGAAGTAGCATCATAAACATTAGGTTCTTCTTGGTTGGGGTTTAATTCTAGTTGTTCAAAAACGGCATAAATAGTTCCTTCATATTTTACACCTTCATCATCAATTACATATCCAGAAACACCATAAAGATTCACGCTATTCTCTTTAGCAACTTTTACTTTTTCTTTGTGTAAAGCTGCATTATTTGCTTTTGCTTGTCGACCAAAGGTATAGCCTTTCAGTAATAATTCTTCCACTAATAATTGGGAAAAACTTCTTGAAAATTTACCCGTTATCATGGTTCTTGAACCATAATCGTAAGAGAAAGTATCTCCAGAATAGGTTACTACATGAACGGAAGTATCTGTATTCGATGTTTTTTTAGTTTGTGCAACAGAAATTCTATCTAGATCTGTAATGGTATATACATTATCATGAAATGACGCATGACCAACAATGTTTGTACTTTGAAAACCTCCAAATAAAATAGTACCATCGTCTTTTACAAAAGGATTGTACTTGCGCATTAAGCTCTTTTTAAGTGCTTCTTTATTTTCTAAATCGGCAATATCACCAGCGTATTTTTCGCTTAAAGATTCTCTTTCTTCTGCAAAGAAATTCGCTACGTTTTCTGTATTAATTCCGTTAGTATCAATTAGATTGTATTTTTCGGAAAGTAAACGCACCATTATTTTTTTAGCACTAAAGGATACTTTTAAAATTTCGAAAGGAATTTCGGTTTTCACACCTTCGTTACTAATGACTTCTACCCATTGAAAACCTTCAATTTTAAATTCTTCTTCGCCATGAAAAATAGCATCAAAAGCTTTGTCTCCATTTAAATAGGAGAAATGGTATGTTTTATCTTTAGAATCAAAATTGGCAACAGCAGTATCATCAAATAGAAGTTTGCCTTTTTTTATTTTTATTTTCTGTCCGAAAGTTACTAATGGTAAAAGGAGCAGGATACATAATATGTTTTTCATAAACGGTTTTTGTTTTTCTATATAGAAGTTGCAAAAATACAAAAACTAAGCCAAGAAGGTTTTTATATTATCTAATAGCGTGCTTATAATGAAAGCACAGGATTCCTATTGTAATTTATAATGATTTTTAATCGTTTTTTTTACTCTAAATAATCGGTAAATACCAATTAAAAGTATCACAGGAGAAATAACAAGTAGCGCAATACCAAAGGTTTTTAGTTCGCTAAAAAGATCTAGTTTTAAAATGGCTATTCCTGTTCCCAAAATAACTAGAAAGGTTCTAAAATAGGCTAAAAATGTACGTTCATTAGCAAGTTTGGTTCTTTCAATTGCTAGCCAATCTCTAGTGGTTAGTGTATTTTCTTCTTTCATTTAAATATTATCCTTTTAATAAATTAACGCTAACCGTAGCTAGCTCGTTATCTGGAAATCTTGAAAAATAATTTTTATCTGGTTGCAACCCGACTTCGGTAGCTATTTTATTAAAAACATCTACCTCTAAAATAAATTGATCACTATAACCATGTGTAGCATCATAAGCCGTTGCAGCTGTTTTACCAATATTGCTAGCTGTAAATTTTGGATCTATAGTATGTAATTCTATAATTAATAAACCAAATTGCTCGACATACGGTTTCCATTTTTGTAAATGGTCACGCAAAGAATCTTCTACCAAATTATTGCTAATACGTTTTCCTTGACTTGCATAAGCTCCTGTAGAAGAACTTATTTTATTGGTAATCTCTTTTGGCGCTTCCCAAATTCTATTATGATCTAAAAAGGTGCGTACATTGAGTAAATCTTTAAGTTCAATATTATAATCTTCTTTAAGATCGTTTGCTAATAAATCGGGTCTACCAATATCTCCCCAAATTACTTTTGCCCAAATATCTGCTTTAATTAAATTGGCTCTAGTAACTTTTAATGCGGCTTGATTAAAATCTGCTCCAACCAATAATAGGGGATGTTCTTCCAGTATTTTACCACGTAAAGTTTGGTGCTCGATAACATCAAAAATATGATTTATAAAAGCACCATTACCACAACCCATATCTAGAATCCCTTTAGGTTGTTCGTCAATAGGTTTGTTAAAGAGTTTTATAATTACTTGATCTATTACCTTAAAATAGGTAGAATGTGCGCCACCACTTCCCCAAACATTCATTTCTCGGTGTACGTGTTTTTCTGTTTCGTCTGGTGAGTTTGTTTGTAATACTAACGGATTACCAAATAGTAATTCGTCTAATTGTAAAAAGGTTGGTAGATAAGAAACGGTTACACCATAAGCACTTGCTCGTTTAGCGAAGAACAATCCTTGATCTGTAAATTGATAGGTGTTTTTCTTTTTGGTAAACCATCCTAAATGTGAAAAGAAATCGAGGATTTTTTTAAAGCTTTCTGGATCTTTATGATATTCTTCTGCTGTAAAAGAGGCTTCCATAAAGTATTTATGAAACAAACCATTTACACCTAACATGACAATGATAGGAGCAACGATACAACCTTCAATATGTTTTAAAACTTGTTGTTCTATTTCGCTTTCAGTTTGTAAATCGAAGTTGTTTTGATACTTTTTAAAAACACGCTCTAAAGCGATAAAAGCATCGGTACCAATATGTTTTTCTGGAAATTTTACCGAATAGGAGAGTAGCTTTACAGCATCTTCATACAAAGGAGCTAATGTAAAAGCTTCCTCGCTATTTTCATTTACTTGATAGCTAACGGTATTGGAAACATTATCTATATGTTGCACTAGCCAACCTTGTGAAGCTAAAATGCGTAATGCAATGTTTAAATAGCCTTCGTTTGCTTCAAAATGCGCAGCAACTTCATCAATAGTGACCTTTTTATTTTTCAGTAAAAAATCTAAAACACCTTTTTTATAAAGAGCAAAAGTGGTTGTAGCAGTTGCAATGCCATCTAAATGTCTAAAAATAGTACCGCGAAGTTGTTCTTTATCGTTTTTGGTTAGCATATTGTTTTAAGATTGATTTTATAAATATAAAAAAAACCTTTCAAGTATTTCTTGAAAGGCTTCTTAAATGGTTTGTAATTATAAAATTATCTCAATTTTGGAAAATCACTAGGATTTGCCTCATGCATTACTTTATATACCGCTTCAAAAATATCTTCTAGAGATGGTTTAGAAAAATAATCTCCATCGGTTCCATAAGCAGGACGATGGCTTTTTGCGGTTAAGGTTTGTGGTTTACTATCTAAATGTTCGTATGCGTTTTGTGTGTTTAATATTTCGTTTAAAATATAAGCAGAAGCTCCTCCAGGAACATCTTCATCTATTACCATTAGACGATTTGTTTTTGCTATACTTTTTACAATGTCATGATTCAAATCAAAAGGTAATAAGGATTGAATATCAATAACTTCGGCATTAATACCAACTTCTATCAACTCTTTAGCGGCTTGATTCACAATATTTAGTGTAGAACCATAAGAAACTAAAGTGATATCACTTCCTTCTTTTACGGTTTCTACAACACCTAAAGGAGTTCTAAATTCGCCAATATTGTTTGGCATTTTTTCTTTTAATCTGTATCCATTTAAACATTCTACAATTAATGCAGGCTCATCACTTTCTAATAATGTATTGTAAAAACCAGCAGCTTTAGTCATATTTCTTGGAACTAAAACATGAATACCACGAACTAGGTTAATAACACCTCCCATTTGCGAACCAGAATGCCAAATACCTTCTAGTCTATGTCCACGAGTACGAATAATTAATGGTGCTTTTTGACGTCCATGCGTTCTATAATGTAGTGTTGCTAAATCATCACTCATTATTTGTAAAGCGTATAAAATATAGTCTAGGTATTGTATTTCGGCAATTGGTCTAAGACCACGCATTGCCATTCCAATTCCTTGTCCTAAAATGGTTGCTTCACGAATACCTACATCGGAAACACGTAAATCCCCATACTTTTCTTGCATACCTTCTAGACCTTGGTTTACATCACCAATATGACCAGCATCTTCTCCGAAGATTAATACTTCAGGATGGTTTGTAAAAAGAGCATCGAAATTATCTCTAATTACTAATCGTCCATCTACCAATTTAGCATCATCGTCATAGCTTGGTTTTACTTCTTTTACATGTAAAGCCGACAGTTTAGATTCACTATGTAAATGGGAACTGTATTTAGGTTGTATAGTATCTATATAGGTATTTATCCAATTTATAATTTGTGTTTTCTCGGCAGAAGTTTCACTAAGTACATAACGTAATGCTTTTCTAGCTGTAGAAAGATTATCTTTTCTAATAGGCTCAATAATAGCAATTAGATCGTTTGTGAGTTTTGTGATAAATGCTTTGTTAGCACTAGAATTCGCTAAGTTTTGTAAAAGCGAAACAAGTTCATTTCTCTCTTGTATGATTGGATTATTATAAGCAGACCAAGCGGCTTTTTTACCTTCACGGACTTGCTTTTTAATGTCTTTTTCGATGACTCTAAGTTCATCTTTAGTTGCAATATTATTTGCAATTAACCATTCACGCATTTTAAGATTACAATCGTGTTCTGCTTCCCAATTAAGGCGTTCGGTATCTTTATAACGTTCGTGTGAACCAGAAGTAGAATGTCCTTGAGGTTGCGTTAATTCATTCACATGAATTAAAACAGGAACATGTTGTGTTCTTGCAATTTTAGAAGCTTTTTGGTAAGTATCTACTAATGTAGGATAATCCCAACCTTTAACTCTTAAAATTTCGTAACCGTTAGTGCCTTTTTCTCTTTGAAATCCTTTTAAAATTTCAGAGATGTTTTCTTTTGTAGTTTGGTGTCTTGCGTGTACTGAGATTCCGTATTCATCATCCCAAACACTCATTACCATTGGTACTTGTAAAACTCCGGCTGCATTTATAGTTTCAAAAAACAAACCTTCACTAGTACTTGCGTTACCAATAGTTCCCCAAGCTACTTCATTTCCTTCCTCAGAAAAATTAGTAGTATCTATTCCTTTTACATTTCTATAAATTTTAGATGCTTGCGCTAAACCTAGTAAACGAGGCATTTGTCCTGCAGTAGGAGAGATGTCTGCACTTGAGTTTTTTTGTTTTGTAAGATTGTTCCAATTTCCATTTTCATCTAAACTATGGGTTGCAAAATGCCCTCCCATTTGTCTTCCTGCAGACATTGGATCGTGATTAATATCTGTATGTGCGTATAAACCTGCAAAAAATTGCTCGATAGTTAATTCCCCAATTGCCATCATGAAAGTTTGATCGCGGTAATAACCGGATCTAAAATCTCCATTTTTAAAGGCTTTTGCCCAAGCAAGTTGTGGTATTTCTTTACCATCTCCAAAAATACCAAATTTCGCTTTTCCTGTAAGTACTTCACGACGACCTAATAAACTGCATTCTCTCGAGGTTACAGCTATGGTGTAATCTTTTAAAACTTCTGTTTTAAAATCGTTAAAAGAAATGTCTTCTAATACCTCTGGGTTTTTTGTCATTTTTGATGCTTTCATATTGTTACAAATTTAAGAATAATAAAGCATTTTTGCAATATCGAAAAGTCTTAAAAAATTGTGAAATTATTAGTTTATAGTGATTTTATTTATAGAATACTGAAAATAACGCAATTATAAACGTTTTGGTTGAATATATTTTAAAGTGATTTTGTTTCCCTTTCGGTTTTTAAAATATTTTTTATTCTCTATAAAAAAGTTATATTTTTATAGTACTTAACATACAAAATATTATGGAAGTATTCAATAAATATTGAAAAATTGTATTAATAAGTTTACTTGTTAGTCCGATAGTTTCAAAAATGATTAAAAGTATATCTAATGCGCATGTAGAAATAAGCTTTGTCCTTATTGCACCGATATTATTTTGGACTTTACTAAGTTTTCAGAAAAAGAAAAGCAATTAATACCAACGTCTTCTAAACAATCCTAGTAGCGATTGAATATCTGCAGTAAATTTAAAACGTATTTTCTCACTGTATTGTGGTTGTGCTATTTCCCAACCAAGATTAGAGTATACCGGAAAGTATATTTCAAAATAATCTTCCACTAGATTCACGCGTACACCAGAATCATAAACAAATTTAGCGTATTCGTGTTTGTTTTTTACAGCACCTAAATCTCCGTAAGCATGTATATATTGCCAAATAGAAGTGCTTATGTTGGTACTTGCCATCCATTGATTAGCGAAAGAAGGTTTTATTTTAGATTTAAATCCACCTTCGGCAATAATTAACTCTTGACTAAAAAGCCCTGTGCTTTCCGATCGTCCTAAATAACTATAATCAAATAAATAGTCGGTTGGTCTATCTAAAGCAAAACTAAAATAGTTGTTATTTGCTTCGTTTTTATTTTTTAAGAATGCACCTGCAAAGAAACGTACATTAAGTTGTCTATTATTTTGGTATAGTTTTCTGTATTCGTAATTAAAAGAAACTTTACTAAATGTTTGCGATGCTTGAAAATCTGCAAACCAACTAGAAAATTCTATTAATCCCGGATTTTTATGTATATATCTAACGTTTAATATATTGTAGTTAGGTTCTGCTTCGTCTAATAAAATATTATTTATATCTTCATCTCTACGTATACTTATGTATCTAAAATTTAAATACTCCCTTTTATTGGCACGTAAGTTTTCCATGTCTCTTAAATGAAGTGTTATAGATGGTTTTATGGAAGTTACAAATAGGCCAGGAGCATAACTATCATAGCTACCTGTAAGTACATATTGTATTTTAAATAAGTTACTGTGATTTGTATTGTACTGGTTATATACTAGATTTCCAGATCCAGTTATAGACTTCGATTTTAAACCGTATTGTGGTGCGATTTTATATGTTAAGTCTTTTTTAAGCATGGTTTTGTTATATGCTTTTGTACCTACAACAATACCATCATAGATGTTATTAAACTCCAAAATAGGCATAATTAACACTTGGTTATATCTCGTGTCTTCTACATCTTTTAAAAGCCTTATCTGTAAAGGTTTATTTAATAAAGAAGCCGTTAGCGATTTTGTGTTGTTTCTATTATTTATTTCAGGGGTTATTTTATCTTGATTAATTACAAGTTTTGTCGCCTTGTTTTTTGCTAGTGTTATGGTGTCGAAATGCTTTTTGTTTTCTATCCATGTTTTAGATACAATACTATCTTTTTGTAAAGCAAATAAAGAGGAAGGCATACTTGACTTGCTTATGTTTTTTACGATTACTTTGATAGAATCTTTACCTTTTTTTACGGTTTTAATTTTGTAATCTATCTTTTTGGAAGTTTTTAAATATTCATCAAAAAACCAATTAATGTCTTTTGAAGCTTTTGGTTTTATAAAGTTTTCAAAATCTTTCGTAGAAGTAGCTTTTAGTTTTTGATTGGTTAAAAAATCAAGAATAGAGGTATCCATATCTATACTGTCATCATAACTATCTAAATACTCTAAACCAATGGCTGCTTTGTTAGGATTTGCTATGTTTTTATTAAACTTTAATAAAGAATCTTTTTGCATGGTTAGCGGTTGATCCTGGTAACCTTTAGCCATATTCATATACAAAAGGTTGTACTGATCATTAAAATTTAATTGTGCGGCATAAAAGGATTTTATTCCCCAAATATTAGAAAGACTTCCAAAGAATTTCATTTCAGGGTAATAGGTTTCTACGTATTTTTTTAAATAATATATTTGAATACCGTCTATTAACCATTGGTCTTTTCTTGGGTTTATAAGAAGGGTGTTTTCTAAATAATTATATAATACCGTTTTTAATAACTTTAATTCGTATTGAAAACTATCTGGAAAGGGGCGAAAGAAATCTGGTAGTAAATTAAGTCCGTAAATAGGTTTTTGTTTATAGTCCGTTTTTGAAACTAATAAGCGTTCATGCGGATAATCGCCTAGATTCTGAGTAATAAAACCAGCTACTTTATCGGTAATAAGAACTCTTTCTATTTGGTCTAAATTTTCATCATCAATACTAGATACGACGCTAAAGAAATCGGTTTCAACAGTATTAAATTGCGGTTCTTGTAGTAAAAATATCTTGGTGTTAACTCTATTCTTTCCTTGTAAGGTGGTTACAATAGTGTTGTTCTCTTTTGTGCTTTTTATTTCATTAAGCTCTGATGTTAAAATATAACGCTCTGGATAAGTGATTTCAAAAGTATGGTCTGCCTTAGGAATATACGCATCTTCTAAATCTTTATTACTAAAGTAATGCCATGTGCCATCATAAACAGCAGGCGTAATGTACCAATATTTTAATGTGATGTTTTGGTCTTTGTAAATACCATGACGTGTAAATTTTGCATTCGGTATTTGTACTAAATAGTTTAAATGAAGGGTATATGTTTCGTTTGGAGCTAATGCTTTATTCAGTTTAACTTTAATAATATCTAGTTGGCCTTTTAATCTTTCGTGAGTAACCTCTTGGTTGTCCTGTAGCAAAGAAGTAATTACGGTATAACCTCTATCTTCATTTTTGGCAAAGTGAAAATCGTTTTTATATTCTTCCGCAAAGCGTTGTGCTAAAGGAGTTGTTTTAGTGGAATAACTATTGCTCCAATCGTTTAGATAAATATATTCTAGAGTGTTGTTTGTTGTGTTTTGATATTGAATAGTTTGTGCTATTTGTATCTTTTTATTTTCCACATCAAAAGTAGCTTTAAGGTCAATGGTATTCTGACTAAAACTATAAAAATTCACTAGGGTGAATAGGGCTATAAGTAGGTAACGATTTCTCAATGTACTTTCACAAACTTTAAAGGTTTTACATTAAAATTAGGTGTTGTAATGTAATATAAACCATTAGATAAATAGGAAACGTCTATATGATGTGTTTCTGTATTATTTAAAGGAATACTTTTTACTAATTGACCTAAAGTGTTAAAAATGTTTAGTTTTTTGTTGGTGAATAATTGGTTGTTGGTTTGTAAATCTAACGTATTAGAAATAATATTAGTGCCAATTATTTCATAATAATTAAAAGTAGTGTATTCTGGAACACTTAAAAATTGCTGATTAGCTTGTATTTGTAAGGTAACCGGAAGATGATCGCTAAAATTATATAGCGCTTCTCTAATGGCAAAAGAAAAATCTGCAGTATTTGGGTCATTATCTGCTGCACAATTATTAGATGTAATGTCTTGATTATAGCAATTAACGTTGGCGTTATTACCAATAACTTGATAGGAGTCTTCTACAAAAAACAGATCTTCATTTGTGCCAGAAGCGTTATCCATACTTTCTGAGGTTAATATAAAATCAAACCTATCATCAAATCCGCCAGTTGCTCCTCCCATTCCTGTAGTCGTTCTGGTAGACTGAGTAAAAACATCTATGTAATCTGTATTGTTATGCCAAGCACCAATTTTATTAGCAGGATCTATAAAAGTGATGTGGTTTTCTGGTGTAATTAATTTTTGAAAAGCAGGTTCTGCGCTTGTGTATAAATTGAAATCTCCTGCAAGCAGTAAGTGTGTGTTTATAGGTAACGTATTTAAATAGAGGTCTAAATCGTTCACCATTTGTAAACGTAATTCTCGATTGTCAACACCATTTGAAGCTTTTAAATGTCCTACAATTACATCTAAATATAAAGGAGTGGTTTCTTGGTTTGTTGTGTTTAATTTTAATTTATAGTGATTGAAATCTCTATAAAGTGTAGGGATAATTATTTGACTTTCTAAGCTGAATTTCTCGCTATTAAAGAAGATAAGATTTTGTAAATCGTTTTGATTTCCAATAGCATCATCTGAAGTGTTTAACTTAAAACTTGCCATGGCATAGTTTGGGTTAATATCATCTTGCATCATATTAATAATGCTGTTTGCGCCAGCTTCATTATTTAACTCACAAACCATAAAAATATCTGGTTGGTAATCGGTTAAAATAATGCTTAAATGATCTATTCTATTTGCAGGAACTGTTTGCGAAGGAAAATTCAATAAATTATAAAACATAGTATTAAAAGTGTCTTGTGCTAAAACACTTTTAATACTAATTAAACTTATAAAAAGGAATAATACTTTTTTGTTCATGCTTCTTTTCCACGAAAGTGGAAATCATTTATTATTTAAGAGATGTTCTCTTAGAAGTTAGGACTAAAGCCATATTCTTTATAGAAAGCATCTAAAATATCTATTACTTCATCTTCTGTATCTACAAGGTGAATTAAATCTAAATCTTTTTCACTTATATTATTAAACTGATCTAATAAGGTCGTTTTTACCCATTCAAATAAACCTTCCCAGAACTCCGTTCCAACAAGAATTATAGGGAATTTTTCAATTTTATGCGTTTGAATTAAAGTAATCGCTTCAAATAATTCGTCTAAAGTTCCAAAACCTCCAGGCATTACAACAAAACCTTGTGAGTATTTTACAAACATTACTTTACGAACAAAGAAATAATCGAAATCTAAACTTTTATCGTGGTCGATATATGGATTGTCATGTTGTTCGAAAGGTAATTCAATATTTAAACCAACAGAGGTACCACCACCAAGATGTGCACCTTTGTTACCAGCTTCCATAATACCTGGTCCACCACCAGTAATTACACCATAACCATGATTTACAATTTTATGCGCAACTTTTTCTGTTAACTTGTAATATTTATCTTCTGGTTTTGTTCTTGCAGATCCAAAAATAGAAACGCAAGGTCCAATTTTACTTAATTTTTCATAACCATTAACAAACTCTCCCATTATTTTAAAAATGGCCCAAGAATCGTTTGTCTTTTTTTCATTCCAACCTTTTGGATGTTGTTCTTCTCTCATATTTTTTATTCCATTTGCGACGAATACACGAATGTTTATTTAAGAATGTCATTTCATAGCGCTTTGCGCTGTAGCTTCCAATAAAAATGTTTTATTTTGGCTAATATTTTGAAATGACAATTTTATTCTAGTGTAATCGTATTATTAATATTTTTATTTTTTTCTTCAGTCTTCAGTCTTCAGTCATTTTTTTGCAACTTGCTAATTTACTTCTTTTTTTAGCACATCTACAAAAGTAGGTACTGTTATTTTAATTCAATTCTTTCTTTAAAAACTTAGCTGTATAACTCGTTTTATGTTTTGCTACTTTTTCTGGCGTGCCTTCAACAATTATTTCACCACCATTTTTTCCGCCTTCATAACCAATATCTATGACGTGGTCTACGGTTTTAATAACATCTAAATTGTGCTCAATAATTAAAACGGTGTTTCCTTTGTCTGCCAATTTATTTAGTACAATCATTAATACTCTAATGTCTTCAAAATGTAACCCTGTTGTTGGTTCATCCAGAATATAAAAAGTATTTCCGGTATCGCGTTTGCTAAGTTCTGTAGCTAATTTAATACGTTGTGCTTCTCCTCCAGAAAGCGTCGTGCTTTGTTGTCCTAAAGTAATATAACCCAAACCAACATCTTTAATGGTTTTTAGTTTTCTATTAATTTTCGGAATATGCTCAAAGAAATCAACAGCTTCGTTAATGGTCATGTTTAAAACATCACTAATGCTTTTTCCTTTGTAACGAATCTCTAATGTTTCGCGATTGAATCGTTTACCTTGACAAGTCTCACATTCGACATAAACATCTGGAAGGAAATTCATTTCAATAACACGTAAACCTCCACCTTGACAGGTTTCACAACGTCCGCCTTTTACATTAAAACTAAATCTTCCCGGTTTATAACCACGAATCATAGCCTCTGGTATTTTGGCGAATAAACTACGCACTTCGCTAAAAGTACCGGTGTATGTTGCAGGATTACTTCTTGGCGTTCTACCAATTGGCGATTGGTTAATATCGATCACTTTATCAATATGTTCTAAACCTTTTATGCTTTTGTATGGCATTGGTTTTTTAACGCCATTAAAGTAGTATGCATTTAGAATAGGATAGAGGGTTTCGTTTATTAAAGTCGATTTCCCACTACCAGAAACTCCGGTGACACCAATCATTTTTCCTAAAGGGAATTTTACCGAAACATTTTTCAAGTTATTTCCTGTACAGCCTTTAAGCTCTAAAAATTTCCCGTTACCTTCTCTTCGCGTTTTTGGGACTTCAATTTGCTTGGTTCCATTAAGGTAATCTGCAGTAAGTGTGTGGTGTTTTAAAACTTCTTCAGGTGTACCTTGGCTAATAATTTCGCCTCCGTGTTTTCCTGCATGCGGACCAATATCAATCACGTGATCTGCACGTAAAATCATGTCTTTATCGTGTTCTACAACAATTACAGAATTACCAACATCTCTTAAAGAAACTAAGGAATTGATTAGTTTTTCATTATCGCGTTGGTGTAAACCAATACTAGGTTCATCTAAAATATATAATACACCAACCAGTTGCGATCCAATTTGTGTCGCCAATCGAATACGTTGTGCTTCACCACCAGAAAGCGTTTTAGAACTACGGTTTACAGAAAGGTAATCTAAACCAACATCTAACAAAAATTGTAGTCTGTTTGTTATCTCTTTAATAATTTCTTCTGCAATTTTAAATTGCTTTTTAGAAAGGCTTTTTGGTAATTCTTTAAACCATTCCGCTAAATCGACAATATCTTTGTTTGCTAATTCTGCTATATTTTGATCGTTAATTTTAAAGTAAAGGGATTCTTGACGCAGTCGTGCTCCATGGCAATCGCTACAATCTACTTTATCCATGTATTCTTTTGCCCAACGTTTTAACGAAGTCGAATCTGCATTTACATACTGACTTTCAATAAAATTGGCAACACCTTCAAAATCTATTTTATAATCTCTTTTTATGCCAAGCGTTTTACTATCTACCGTGAATTTTTCGTTTCCACCATATAAAATCATTTGTTTTGCTTCTTCAGGAATACTTTTAAATGCATCGCTAATTTTAAAATTATAACGCTGTGCAATAAGTTCTAACTGCTTAAAAATCCAAGAATTCTTTTCTGGTCCGTGCGGCGCAAGAGCACCATTTTTTATAGAAATAGCATCGTCTGGAACGATCTTACTTTCGTTTACTTGATATAAAGTTCCGATACCATTGCATTTCGGACAAGCACCTTTTGGGGAATTGAATGAAAAGTTATTAGGCTCCGGGTTTGGGTAAGAAATCCCAGAACTAGGACACATTAAACTTCTACTAAAGAAACGTGTTTCATTCGTATCTTGATCTAAAACCATTAATACATCGTTACCATGATACATGGCAGTGTTTATGGTTTCGGTTAAGCGTTTGTCATTATCTACAGAAGCATCAATCTTCAATCTATCGATTACAATTTCAATATCATGATTCTTGTACCTGTCCAATTTCATTCCTTTTACAAGGTCTTTGATTTCGCCATCGGCTCTAACTTTTACAAAACCTTGCTTTGCAATTTGCTCAAACAATTCTCTGTAATGTCCTTTACGCGAACGCACCACAGGAGCAAGAATATTAATCCGCTTACCAGAAAAACTCTCTATAATTAAAGCTTTAATTTGGTCATCGTTATAGCTCACCATTTTTTCGCCAGTATTATAACTGTACGCATCACTAGCTCTTGCAAAAAGCAAACGCATGAAATCGTAAATTTCGGTAATGGTACCAACGGTAGAACGTGGCGATTTACTTGTAGTTTTTTGTTCGATAGCAATTACAGGGGAAAGTCCGTCGATCTTATCCACATCCGGACGCTCTAAACCGCCAAGAAATTGTCTTGCGTAGGCAGAGAACGTTTCAATATATCTTCGTTGTCCTTCGGCATAAATAGTGTCGAAAGCCAATGAGGATTTTCCACTACCAGACAAACCGGTAATAACTACTAGTTTTTCTCTGGGAATGGTAACGTCAATGTTCTTTAAATTGTGAACACGAGCACCTTGAACTTCTATATTTTCTTCGAATTTAGACATAAATTAAGCGACCTGACTGTTTGGTAAACAAAGTGGCAAAGATACAGTTTTTAGTTGTCTTTTTAGAAGGTATTTCGTTAGGATTTTATTAATTGTTTAGCAACCAACAATCTATAAAAAGGGGTTGTTGTTTTGTGTTTTTTAGAATATATTTGAAATAAGAATGAAGTATCACTTTAATACGATTTTCGCTTTCGCGGAATCATAAATCAAGTTTTTTATATGCAATTATTAGGAATAGGATCCAGAATAAACCACAGTGAATTTGGAAAAGGAGTAGTAACCAATATAACCTCTAAACAGTATTGGGTTACTTTTATGGAAAACGGATTGGAAACCATAGATTTAGATGCTGCTTTTGAAGTTATTGAAGCGGCAGAAAATGAAGTGGATACCATCAGTTTATTTGATGTGGAAAGTAGTTTGGTTCAGATTTTAAAAAAGTGGAGCGATGTATCGGAAATTGTACCCATTGGCGATAAGTGGAAAGGTGGAAAACTTATTCTGCAACCAGAAGACACTAATCTTAAACCGAAAGAAATTAAAGTGGAAGACTTTTTTCATAAAATAACGATGGTTAGAGACCGACTTCGTGTTATGGAACAAAAGGTAAATTCTAGTAATCTAGAAGCGCAAGAAAAAACAGACTTACAACAATATATTACACGTATCTACGGAAGCTTAACCACTTTTAATGTGCTTTTTAAATCTAAAGAGCAACAGTTTGTTGGACAGAAGAGTAAGTAGTCGCAGCCGCAGTTGAAGTTGCAGTTTGCAGTTGGGATTGGTGTTATTTAAATAACATAGATTACTTTAGAAATCAGCTTTTATAAGCCTGTACTTTTTTTAAGATATTTTTTTTGGTTAAAGCTGTGGCTGTTAAAACACCAGAAAATAATGCCGATCCTATTCCTGCAGTCATAATATCTTGACCGGTTAGATAGAAGTTTTTAATTGGTGTTCTAGGTTTCAGAAATTTTTGTCTAAAGCGTTTCGGACTATGATCCAATCCGTAAATTTCCCCTTCTTCATAATTCACAAAATGTTGCGTTGTTAAAGGTGTAGATAATTCATAACAATCTACTTTTTCTCTAAGATGTGGTAGTTTTTTAAATAGTGCTTCTAGTAATCGTTGGGCTATTTTTTCTTTTAACTGTTCGTAATCTTCGCCTCTTTTTTTCCAATTGGTACCTTTCCATTCGTTAAAAGTATCACTAGGCATAAGTGTTATAATATCGATGGCACTTTTTCCTGGATATCTATTTGGCCAATCTGGATCTTTAGCAGAAGGAAATGAAATATAAACCACAGGAAAAGGTTGGTCTGGGTCTTCTAAATAACGGGCAATACTTGCGTCATGATCTAAGTCTTCTGGATAGATCCAATAATTTGTTTTTGGTAATTTAAGTTCCTCGGGAGATCCTTCTAAACCAATATATAAACACGTAGAAGCAACCGATCGCTTCACTTTTTGTAATTGTTCTTTTAAATGGTGTTTAGCAACGGTGTCTTCCGGAAGTAATTTGTTATACGTGGTCATAATACCAGCACCACTGATAATGTTTTTAGCATAAAAAGATTTTCCATCTTTCATTTTTACGCCTTTGGCAGTATTATTTTCAATAATAACTTCGTCTACTTCTGCACTTATTAAAAGTGTTCCTCCAGCTTTGGCTATTACAGGAACTATCGTTTTTACAATCTGAGAAGATCCTCCAACAGGAAAGCTACCACCAGCAAAATAATGTTTTGCAACTGCAGTATGCATGACAAAACTACTTTCTTTTGGTGCTAAACCATAATCGCCATATTGTCCGGTTAAAACTTTAATTAGTTCTTCGTTATCGGTAAGATTTCTTAAAACGTCATAAGTAGTTTGATCGGAATATTTATTGTAAGGTTTTCGCATAAATCCGCCAATTAACTTACTTAATAATGGCGGAAGGGATTTGTCTAAATAGAATTTCTTACTGGTTTTACTCGCTTTAAAAATAGTATTGATGTATTCGGTGATTGCTTTTTCTTCTTCCGGAAAATAAGAAATCATTTTATTTTTGAAGTTAGTAACTCCTTTTACAAAATCATATTCTTTATCGCCAATGATGATTTTATCATACACATCTCCCATATCTGCCCATTGCAAATTATCATCAGAAATATAACTAAATAGTTTTCTTAAAATGCTTTTTGGGTGTTGCATATCACCTATATAATGAATACCAACGTCCCATTCATAACCTCTACGTTTAAAAGTATGTGTAAATCCGCCAGGTTCATAATGACGTTCAAGAAGTAATACTTTTTGTCCTTGTTTCGCTAATAAAGCACCCGTTGCAAGACTACCAATTCCAGAGCCAATAATAATAGCATCATAGTTTTCTTGAAGTTCTGGTTTCTTTTTATAGGATTGAATCATAGTACTTTTATTAGTAAAGTGTGATTTTAAATATACGTTTTTATTTAGTTTTTATACCTTCCATCTCCAATCCTAAAACTAGCAATTTATGAAAGGTTGGAAGCATTGCTCCAGTTTCGGTAGTTGTCCAATCGCTCCAAGAAGCTTCTAGTCCGTCAATGGGCAGAATGGAAGTCCACATTTTAAAACTTTTAGGTTTCCCAGAATCGTCTAATAACCATAAATACGAATCTCCAGGAGTGGAACCACCAGAAGTATAGGTAATTAAAAGTGCATGTTGACCATTATCTAGAGTCACTAAACTTCGTGTGGTTCCAGCATCAAAAACTTTGTAAGGAGCTACGAGCCAAAAGGTGTCATTGTTAAAATAGTCGGTTGCTTTTTGTATTAATTCTTCCGCTAGAATAGCTTCAGTTTTTAAATCTCCTTGATACGCCTCGTTCTTAGAATTATCTTTAAAATCTAAATAGACTTTGTAGTTTTTCCAATAGACTTCACAGGTGTTTTCTGTTTTATTCCACTTAAAATGATGGCGTTTTTTAAAAGTAAACTCTATATAATCTGTAGCTTCATATTTTTTATAATCTAGTGCATCTAACATTTTATATGCGAATGCATCTGCTTGTTTTCCGGTAATCCCTAATGGTAATTCTTCATTATATTTAAAATATAAAAAACCAAAAAGGAGGAAGGTTGGTAAGGTTAGGAATATGATGGCTCCTGAAATTATTTTTAATACTTTTTTTACGCTTGTTTTTTTCTTTCTCATGAAAGTGTGTTTAATTTTTATAAGATTGCTTTATGTTTCACAATGCCTTTACATTATGTTTTTTATCGCTTTTGCCAAAACTTTTGCAGCTTCTGGATATTCTCTAAACCAAAGTTCAGGTTCTATAAGTTCTAATTCTGAAAGTGCAATGTTACCATTATTATCTTCAAAAATATCGACTCTAGCATACATTGGAATTTCTGCACATGCTTTGGTGCAATTTTCAGCAAATGCTATTTCTGCCTTAGTAGGTTCGTGGATTTGAATGGTTCCGCCAAAATCATCTTGCACTCTAAATTCTCCTGGTTTGGCTGTTTTTAAAATAGCGTGTGTAAATTTTCCGTTAAAAACCATCATCGATATTTCCCCTTTTTTAACAATGTTATATTGAAAGGGTTGTAGCATCATGGCTTCGGTTTTAATTAGTTCAGCAAAGATGCTTTCATGTGCAGCAAGATTGCTTTTATTTAATTTATAGGTATGTCTTGCAGCTCCTGAAATACAAGGTTTTAAAACGGTTTCTTGTAAATTGAATTTGCTATGTAATTCTTGTAAAGTTTCGGTAGCACCTTGTTCAATAAAATGCGTTTCTGCGATGTGGACGCCATTTTTCTGTAAATCTAAAAGATAATGCTTGTCAATATTCCAACGGATAATGGCTTCCGAATTTAATAAAGTAGTCTGTTTGGATACTTTTTCTAACCAAATAGAAAAGGCTTCAAAACGATGAAAATAATCCCAAGTTGCTCTAAAAACGGCATATTTTGTAGTGGTCCAATCAAAAGTAGGATCATCCCAAGAAACACGTTTCACCTTTAAACCTTGCACTTCTAATGCCTTTTGAACGATTACATCTTCGTTTAAAACATTTTGAACATAGGCATCCAATTTCTCGGGGTTTATATATTCTTTTTGGGTTAGTATTACGATATCTATATGCATCTAAATAATATTTCTAATCGCTTCTCTATGACTTAAAGGAGCTAATGTATGTTTTTTTACAAATTTTAAAACGGCTTCGGGATTGCTTTTTCCATATTCACGTAAAGTCCAACCAATGGCTTTTTGAATAAAAAACTCCTTAGATTCTTTATGTTCTAAGCATAATTGAAACAGTAATGCTTCATCTGTTTTTTCTTTATATCCCAGTTGAAATAATAATGCGCTTCTATTTAACCACATATTTTCATGTTTTGAAAAGGAATATATTACTTCTGGTATTTGCTCTGGAAATTGTTTTAAATAATTACCTAAAATCCATTTTGAAATATAGTCTACCGTGTCCCACCAACTATTGGTTATTATTAGTTTTTCTATGTAATTAATATCTTCTTTTTGGTAGTTGTTTTTAAAATGTTTTTCAAAAAGTTCCATGCCGCAATGGTGTAGTTCTCGTTGTGATTCTGCATACAATTCGAAGGTAATAGAAATAATATTTGCTTTTACTTCCGGACTATGTTCTTTCACCGAAGCTTTTAAAATCTCACGACGCGGTTTCGATTTAACACCATAAAACTCGAATTTATTTTTTAAATACGCTTTCATTTGCAGTGCGTATTCTGCATTGGAATTCGTTTGGAAACCTTCGTTTAAATGTGTAATAAAATCCATGATTATTTATTAAAAATAATAATAAATATAAGAGTATAGGCAGAAATAAAAAGGAATTCTGTTATTTTGAGTTTGGCGGAAGGTCTTGTTATTTAATAATATAGATTTCTCCACTTTGGTCGAAATGACAATAGTTTTACTTTTCAGACAGCCTTATTATTAAAACCCTACTGCTGTATCATCGCCACGCGGGTCTGCACCACCTTCTAATTTTCCGTTATCTAAAACCAAAATAGCATCTACTTTTCCAATAACAGGAGCGTCTTCTTCATTGATATGATATCCTTTTTGTTTTAAATTGTTTATTGTTTCTGAAGGAAAAGAATTGGGTTCCATCATAATTTTATCTGGTAACCATTGGTGATGAAAACGAGGCACATTTACTGCTTCTTGCATATTCATTTTATATTCATGCACATTTAAAATGGTTTGCATTACCGAAGTAATAATGGTAGAACCGCCAGGAGTTCCAACCACCATATGAAGTTTTCCATTTTTCTCTACTATGGTTGGTGTCATAGAACTTAGCATGCGTTTTTCTGGCAGAATACTATTTGCTTCAGCGCCAACTAAATCGTACACATTTGGTACTCCTGGTTTGCTAGAGAAATCGTCCATTTCATTATTTAAAAAGAAACCCAATTCGCTACAAAATAGTTTAGAACCAAAACCACTATTTAGGGTTGTTGTTACAGAAATCGCATTCCCAAATGGATCAACAATAGAGTAGTGGGTGGTTTCATCGCTTTCTATAATTTGTACTTTTCCGTGGGATACATCTTCGGATTTCGTTGCTTTTTCAAAAGAGAAATCTTGCATTCTGTTTTCTAAATACGTTTTACTTATTAATTGTTCTTGCGGTACATTAACAAAATCTGGATCGCCTAGATAAAAACTTCTATCTGCGTAGGCACGACGTTCTGCTTCTGTGATTACCTGAATGGCTTTTTCTGAGTTGTGCCCCAATTTTTCTAGTTCATATGGTTCTATCATTTTCATGATTTGCGCTAAACAAATTCCGCCACTAGAAGGAGGCGACATGGAAATAATATTTAAATCATCATACGAAAACGTAACTGGTTTACGCCATTTTGGTTCGTAGTTTGCTAGGTCTTCTTCGGTTACAATTCCGCCATTATTTTGAATGTGTTTTGCTAGTATTTTTGCGGTTTCCCCTTTGTAAAATTCATCCGGACCATTGTGCATGATTCTGGTAAGTGTTTCGGCAAGGTTATTATATTTAATAGTGTCGTTTTCTTTCCAAGCTTTCGTAAATAGAAAATCTTCGGTATTGGTTGTTTTAAAATCTTCTTGTTTTTCAGCAATTCGTAATTCTTGATTTTTGGTAACAATTACTCCTCTTTTAGCAAGTGCAATTACAGGTTTTAAAATGGTCTCAATAGGTAGTTTTCCAAAGCGTTTATGTGCAGCAAACGTTCCAGCAACGGTTCCAGGAATACCAACAGCAAGTGCGCCACGAGTACTTAAATTAGGAATGACATTACCAAGCGAATCTAAATACATGTTTTTTGTCGCTGCAGCAGGTGCTTTTTCTCTGTAGTCTAAGGCGCCAATTTCACCATTCTCTAAACGATACACCATAAAACCACCACCACCAAGATTTCCGGCGTATGGATATGCAACGGCTAAAGCTAAGTCTGTAGCAAGCATGGCGTCAAAAGCATTTCCGCCTTGTTGCATGATTTTGCTTCCTATTTTAGAAGCTTCTTCACGAGCAGAAACCACCATTGCTTTTTCGGTGATTAATCCGGTAGCTTGTTTTTTAGTTTCCGTTTTACAGGAGAATAAAACAATACTAATCAGTAAGATTAAAACGTAGTTTTTCATAATTGTTATATTTGGTCTTCGACTGCGCTCAGACTGACATTTTTATTCGATTGTCACACGGAGGCAGTCGAAGTGCTATTTATTTTGAATTTCTATTAATTTCTCCTTAGAAAACTGAATTAATTCTTCAAAAAAGCGTGTAAATTCATCTTCAAATTCATCATAAAATTCTTGTAGTTCGTTTACTGCTAAATTCATTTTAGAACGGTTTTCTGTTCGTTTATTCATTCCGACTAAAACTTTAGAAATCCCTTCAATGGTTGCATAGCTTAGCAACCAATTATCTGCAATCATATACGGCATCATTTTTTGAATACGACTAGGAAGCATTTCAAAATTATCTTGTAAAGAATCGTAAAAAGTATCTACATATGTATCTAGTGGAATATCGGAATAGTTGCTCCAGTTTTTGGCAAGAAAATGATCGTACAAAATATCTACAATAACACCAGAATAATGTCCGTAATTTTTATGCAATCGTTTGGTGCTTTCTCTTACTGTTTTATGCGCATCCGTGAATGTATCTATTTGTCGGTGTAATAATATTCCGGTTTGTATTTCTTTTGGAAACTTCTGATATTTCTTACCACGAATACCATCCGCAATAAAATTACCAATCGTTACCGCTTCGTTATTTCCAGAAAGATAAATGTGTGCTAGAAAATTCATAGTATTTCCCACGAAAACGGGAATCTTTTAGTTAGACTTTGTTCTGACAGTGAATTTACAAATTCATACTATATAAATACAACTTTGAAATACTATATTTGTATTTAAATATAAAATATAATTTATGACCTTAATAAAATCAATTTCCGGAATTAGAGGAACTATTGGCGGGCAAGTAGGAGAAAATCTTACACCTATTGATGCTGTAAAGTTTGCAGCAGCGTATGGTACTTGGCTAAAACAACAACGCGATAAAGAAAATTATAAAGTGGTGGTTGGTAGAGATGCTAGAATTTCAGGAGAGATGATTCAGAATTTGGTTATGAATACCTTAGTAGGTCTTGGAATTCACGTGGTGGATGTAGGTTTATCTACAACGCCAACGGTGGAAATTGCTGTACCAATGGAACATGCAGATGGTGGAATTATTTTAACAGCAAGTCATAACCCGAAGCAATGGAATGCATTAAAGCTTTTAAATGCGAAAGGGGAATTTTTAAATGGAGAAGAAGGCGAGAAAATTTTAAAAATTGCGGAAGCAGATACCATGCAATTTGCAGAAGTAGATCATTTAGGGAAAATTACAAAGAACCAAGCATATATCGATTTGCATATTGATGCTGTTTTAGCTTTAGACTTGGTGAATGTAAAAGCGATAAAAGATGCTAAATTAAAAGTAGTTGTAGATGGTGTGAATTCTACAGGAGGAATTGCAATTCCGGAGTTATTAGAACGCTTAGGAGTACATCCTGTAAAGTTATACTGTGAGCCAAACGGACATTTTCCGCACAATCCAGAACCGCTTAAAGAGCATTTAACAGACCTATCGGAAATGGTAGTTAAAGAACGTGCAGATTTTGGACTTGTAGTAGATCCAGATGTGGATAGATTAGCATTTATGGATGAAAATGGAGAAATGTTTGGCGAAGAATATACGCTAGTTGCTTGTGCAGATTATGTGCTAAGTAAAACACCCGGAAATACCGTAAGTAATATGAGTTCTTCTAGAGCGCTACGTGATGTTACCGAAAAACATGGCGGAACTTATGAAGCAAGTGCAGTAGGAGAAGTGAATGTTGTAGCATTGATGAAGAAAAATAACGCTGTAATTGGCGGTGAAGGTAATGGAGGGATTATTTATCCTGCAAGCCATTATGGTAGAGATTCTCTAGTTGGTGTTGCTTTGTTTTTAAGTCTTGTAGCGGAAAAGGATATGCAAGTAAGTGCATTACGTAAAACGTATACTAGCTATTTTATGAGTAAAAAGAAAATACAACTGACACCTCAAATTGATGTCGATGCTATTTTAAATACGATGGAAGCTCGTTATGCAAACGAAAACATCACTACTGTAGATGGTGTAAAAATTGACTTTGCTGAAAACTGGGTGCACTTACGAAAAAGTAATACCGAACCAATTATTAGAATTTATACCGAAGCAAAATCGCAAGAAATAGCAGATGCTTTAGCAGATCGGTTTATTGGTGAAATTGAAGCGGTTTCTAAATAACCAGATTTTACATTATAAAATAAAACAGCGTACAAATCTTAGATTTGTACGCTGTTTTATTTTAGGAGTTACACGAAAAAATTACTGAAATTTAGCAGGAACTTTATCTTTATGTTTCCAGCGTTTGTGTGTCCATAAATAATATTCTGGAGCACTGTAAATTTGTTCTTCTACCAATTTTAAAAACATATCTGTAATTTGATAGTTTTCAAAATCATTGGCATTAACAGCTAAAGTTTTAAATGTAGTTTCATAGTAGCCTCGTTTTATTTTCTTTACACCAAAGAAAACTACAGAAGAGTCTAAGCGTTTTGCAAGCATTTCTGCTCCTGTGTGGACAGGAACTTTAATTCCCATAAAATCATTCCAATGGTAGGCTTTATTTACTTTTGGGGATTGGTCAGATACAAAACCACTAATAGATAATTCTCCTTTTTTTATTGACTCCATTAAAACGGGAATGGTTTCTTTTGTAGTGATAAGTTGCGTATTGTATTTGGCTCTTTTTCGTTTAATTAAACGATCAAAATATTTATTAGCCAAACGTTTGTATACGCCATATCCTTTATGTTTCACAAATTTCTGAGTAATAAAAATCCACTCAAAATTGGCGTAATGTGCACACATTAATACAATGTTTCTATTTTCTTTTTCTAGTTTATGTATTTCTTCAATGTTTGTAAGCTTAAAACGTTTAATCATTTCTGCTTCAGAAACAGTTAAAGATTTTACAGATTCTAAGATCATATCACATAAATGATGATAGAATTTTTTAGTCAGTGTAGTGATTTCTTTTTCCGATTTATCAGGAAATACAAGGGTTAAGTTATACTTCACTGTTTTCTTTCGGTACCCAATGATGTAGTATACTAAAACAAATAAAATATCGGAAACAACGTATAGAATTCTAAACGGAAGAATAGAAATAATCCACAAAAGTGGATAAATTAAAATGTAAGCAAGGAATTGCATGAAATAATTTTAGATTTGCAAGAACAAATATATGTTATATTTGATTTAAACGTTTCAAATTTATGGGCAATTTAAGTATTGTAACAATAGTAATTATAGTGGCAAATGTATTAATATCTTACAAAGGGTTTAGTGATTTTAGCTTTTTTGAAAAATATAAGTTTCAAGTTGGTGGTATAAAACGCGGTGAAAAATTTAGAATGTTTAGCTCCGGATTTTTACATGTAGACACCCAACATTTATTGTTTAATATGCTTACGTTATACTTTTTTGCAGATATTGTTGTGCAAGATTTAGGGACCTTAAGTTTTGTACTTGTGTATATTGGTAGCTTGATGCTTGGTAGTTTATTGTCTTTGTATTTTCATAAAGACGAATACCACTACAGTGCTGTTGGTGCAAGTGGAGCAGTAACAGGTATATTGTATTCGGCAATTTTATTGCGTCCAGAAATGAGCTTGTATATGTTTTTTATACCAATACCAATTCCTGCGTATGTTTTTGGAATAGGGTATCTTTTGTATTCTATTTACGGAATGAAAAGTAAAACAGACAATATTGGTCATGATGCCCATTTTGGAGGAGCGATTGGAGGATATGTAATAACACTACTTTTAGCGAATTGGCTTTTTGAAACCAATTTATTAATGATAGGTTTATTAGCCATACCAATTGTATTGTTGTTTGTGCTAAAACGAATGGGTAAGATTTAAAAATAAGAATAAAAAAAATGCTGAATATAGATTCAGCATTTTTTTTATTCTTAAAATATGAGGATAATAACTATTGCTTAGTTTAGCAATTCTGCTATTTTTTCTTCTAGTGCTGGACCTCTAAGGTTTTTAGCGATAATCTTTCCATCTGCATCAATAATAAATGTAGCAGGAATAGAATTAATATTAAACTGCTTTGCAATAGGATCATTAAAATATTGCAAGTTAGAAACGTGATGCCAAGTTAGTTTATCTTTTTCAATCGCATCCTTCCAAGCTTGCTTCGCATCTTTTTGTTGTGGTGTACCATCTAAAGATACGCCAATAATTTCTAAACCTTTACTGTGGTATTTTTCATAAACGTTTACAACGTTCGGATTTTCTTTTCTACAAGGTCCGCACCAAGCAGCCCAAAAATCGATAATTGTAACTTTTCCTTTAATATCATTTAAAGCAATTGTTTCTCCTTCAGGATTTGGTCCAGAAAAGTTTGGAACAGCACTACCAATTACAGTATTTGCATTTGCTGTAATATACTCTGCAATTACTTTTCCTGCTCGCGTATTTTTTACCTCATCACTAAAATTAGTGTATATCTCTTTGATTTTTTTAAACTCTAATTTGTTAGCCGACAAAGCACGTTCTAAAATAAGACCAGATAAAACGGCGTCATTATTTTTGGTAATAAAGTTTAAATCGTTTTCATCATTTTCTTCCATCATCGTTCCGTATTCTTTACGTAAACTAGAAATTCTAGATGTATCTTGTTTTTGTTGCGCTATTTTAAATTCTTCTGTTAGCTTATTACTCTTAGTACGTATTTTTTTAATAAATTCTTGGTAGTCATTAAAATAGTTGTTTTCTTTTCCTCCTTTAATCTTTGAAGCAAAAATACTATCTGTATAGACTGTTAAATTTATGGTTTCGTTTTCAACAATAAAAGGAAGATTTCCTTTAAGACCTTCAATAGTTAAAAAGTACATATCCGGATTTTCTATTTTTCCTTTTAATGTAAATGCTTTTTCACTTATTCTGGTAGAATCTATAACAATGGTTTGTCTTCCTTCTGCTCTAAGTAATTGCACTAAACTATTATTCTTACTATTGTCTAAATTTCCATTAATTACAAATCCATCTGTTTTTTCTTTGTTACAAGAAATAAGAAAGATAGAAATACATAAAATAGATATAATACGTTGCATAAATTGTTTTTTTGTGCAAATATAACAGTTATTACTTATTTATTTTCAAAATGTAAATATGTTAGTTTTATTTTAACAATTGCTTACTTTTGCGGTATGATATTAAACGACACTATAATTGCATTAGCAACACCTTCAGGAGCTGGAGCTATAGCTGTAATAAGACTTTCTGGTCCAGAAGCTATTACTATTTGTTCTGCTTTTTTTAAATCTATTCATAATAAAGATTTAAGCAAACAAAAGACGCATACTATTCATTTAGGGCATATTATAGAAAAAACGAAAACGCTAGATGAAGTTTTGGTATCTGTTTTTAAAAACCCAAAATCGTATACAGGTGAAAATGTAGTCGAAATTTCTTGTCACGGATCTATATTTATTCAGCAAGAAATTATACAATTGTTTTTACGTAATGGTTGCAGAATGGCAAATGCTGGAGAGTTTACTTTACGTGCTTTTTTAAATGCAAAATTAGATTTAAGTCAGGCAGAAGCAGTTGCAGATTTAATTGCGAGTGATAATGAAGCTTCACATCAAATTGCCATGCAACAAATGCGTGGTGGTTTTTCTTCGGAAATTGCTAAACTACGTGAAGAGCTTTTAAACTTTGCATCTTTAATAGAATTAGAATTAGATTTTGCTGAGGAAGATGTAGAATTCGCAGATAGAGCACAATTTAAATCTTTAGTAGAAAGAATTGTGTTTGTACTAAAACGATTAATAGATAGTTTTGCCGTTGGTAATGTCATTAAAAACGGAATTCCTGTTGCTATTGTTGGAGAACCAAATGTTGGTAAATCTACATTGCTTAATGCCCTTTTAAATGAAGAAAGAGCTATTGTAAGTGAAATTGCAGGAACTACAAGAGATACTATTGAAGACGAAATTGTTATTGGCGGCATTGGTTTCCGATTTATAGATACTGCAGGGATTAGAGAAACAAAAGACGTTGTTGAAAGTATTGGTATCAAGAAAACTTTTGAAAAAATAGAGCAAGCACAAGTGGTTGTCTATTTATTTGATGCCGAAAAATTTAAAACCAATAGCGAAAAGTTTATTGTTGAAATTGAAAAAATAAAAAACAAATATCCTTTAAAACCATTATTAGTGATTGCTAATAAATTAGATATTCTTTCTGATAGTGAAGTGGAAGCTTTAAAAGCTTCTATTGAAAATCTACATTTACTATCTGCAAAAACAGGAATTGGAGTAGAAGAACTAAAGGATAAACTTTTAGGTTTTGTAAATACAGGAGCTTTGCGTAATAACGAAACTATTGTTACCAATTCTAGACATTATGATGCATTACTTAAGGCTTTTGAAGAAGTAACTAAAGTAAAATATGGTTTAGAATCTGATTTATCAGGCGATTTACTAGCAATAGATATTAGACAAGCTCTTTACCATTTTGGTGAAATTACAGGCGAAATTACAAGTGATGATTTACTAGGTAATATATTTGCTAATTTCTGTATTGGGAAGTAACTGTTTACTTAAACACCAGTTTTTTAACAGTGACACCATAATCGTTATACACTCGAACAATACCAAAATTTTGCTTGATGAAAGGTGTAGATAATCTGTATTCTTTTGCTTGTATCTTTTCTTGATTAAAAATGCGTTTTCCTAATAGATCGTATATTTCTAATTTTGAAATATTCTGATTAGACGTTATATAAATTTCTTTGGATTGTCTTAAAAAAGAAACAGAAGTTTTTTGTGTGTCGTTCTCATTTATAGAAAGTTGCGCATTACTAGTGCTATTGTAAATAGAACCTTCAGTATTGTTTTTGAAAGCAATGAAATAACGGTCTAAATGTATTCCTTGATTAACGTTTTCCTGAAAATCCATTTCATTTAGTAAGGTGTAAGTATTGTATAGCGCATCAAATAAAAAGACATCAATATCGGAGTCAAAATTTTCTAAAGTATCTAAAGCTATAGATATATCACCAGCATTAGAAATAAACATACCTAATGGATATTGTTTGTTGTCCTCAAAAGCACCAACAGCTTGTATTACGTATTGTTCGTCTTCAATCATCCAGTTAAGGCTATCTGGATAAGTGCCTGCTTCTATTGCATCATATCCATAATCAACACCATCTGTAGCAGCATTGTTAGGTGTAAATCCTAAAAGTAAATGTTTTACATAACCGGTAGGCATTGTAAAATCTATTCTAACACGCTGTATTTCATTATAAGCTAAAGCTTCTTTTGTGTTTTTTGTAAAAGCGTTTATGTTGGTAAATGTAGCAGCGCACAACACCATAGCGCATAAGTAGGTTAGTTTATTCATTTTAATAGGTTTTCAATGAATTGATATGATTTGGGACTGCGAAGATATGTGGTTTTAATATTAAAATCTATTAAAAGCATAAATAATCGACGAAATACACGTTTGTAAAGTGCTGATTTGGAGTGTAATGTTGGATGTAATTTTTTTAAATTTCTTCTGTTTAATTAAATGAAAGCGCTTAATCGATTGGTATAGTTGACATCTGTGAAAATGTATAACGCAAAAAAGCGACCCAAAAAGGATCGCTATTTTAAAATATAATTAAGAATGTCATATTTACTGTTTCACCACCACTTTTTTGTTAATGAGCGTATTATCTGACGTAATTACTTTAATAATGTAAGTTCCTTCAGATATTTTTTTAACAGGAAGTCTACATTCACGAGATAATGGCGCATTAGTTCCGTTCCAAGATTTAACAGTTTGGCCTAATAAGTTAACCAAATATACTTGTTTGATTTCTGTTCCATTTGGCACATTAATATAGATTTCACTGGAAGCCGTTAAGTAGTTAATCACAACGTTAGAGAATTGCTCTTCTTCGATATTCAGTTCGGTTTCATCTTGAAAACTGATAAAGTACCTATCACTATGGCTTCCTGGATCTAGTTCTACTTGATAATTAGCAGTATTGATTTGTGTATAGGTTCCTAATAATGCATCATATATATAAACAGCAATCTCTTCGTTAAAATTTTCAAGTTCGGTTAGTGCAATTTGTATGTTTCCAGAAATGCCTAAATCAATAGTAACAGGATACATATTCTCTGTGTTGAATGCTCCAACAGCTTGAATAACATATTTTTCACCTTCAATAATAAAGGACATATCACTTGGGTAATAATCTGTATTTAAGGCATCATAGCCATAGTCAACACCATCACTAGCTTCATTGTTAGGAGTGAAGCCTAACAGTAACGGCCTTACCGCTCCTTCTGGTGAAGTAAAATTTAAACGAATACGCTTTATTAAACCACTAGTGTCGTTATTATTGTCTTCATCCGTTTTTAAGAAAACAGACATACCTAAAGTTTCTTTAACAAAAGCACGTTGGCTGTTATTAAAAGTGATGTTTCCACCATCTGCATCACCAGTAACATAAAAACCTTGTCCAACGGTAATGTGTTTTCTAGGTAATAAACCAACCGATCCAATACCTCCTAAACCAATAGGAGGTGTGGTTGCAGCGACTGCACCAGTTAATGAGTATGTAGCGTATCCACCTTCATAATCTGCAGTAATATGAGATGCATTTGTTTTAGAATGTTCCCAGAAATATAGCGGACCTGTAATGCTTCCTACATTTTCCAAAATAAATAGATCTGCATCTATTGCTGAAGGGTATGGATTACCAACTAAGGCTTCATTTCCACCAGTTACAGGAGTTATAATAGTACCATTATTTGGTTGCCCTACAAAGGTGTAATTTTGAAAGTCCGTAATAGGATCTCCAACACCACTACCTTTCATGGTAAATCCAAGACCGACAGGAACATTGTAAGTTTGGTTTATTCTATTCCATGCGGCATAATTTCCTGCGGTATGATTTTCATATAAATATAACCAACGGTTACTTAATGTTATAGGGTTTGAGGTAGCAGTAGCATCATCTGCACCAGTCCAATTTACTGGATTTGCACCATCATGAAGTGCGCTAATTTGGTAGGTGCTTCCGTTTGTACTTACAGGAGATCCCCAGTAATTATAATTGTATAAGTTGGTTGTTCCTTGTTGATCACGATGAAGGGTTCCTGTTCCTGAATAATCCACTTCACTTCCCATTGGTTGTAATAATTGGGATTCATCCTCTAGGTTTAACACGCCATCAATATTTAAATAGTTGTTAACGGTTAATACTTGATCATTATTAATCGTGAACGTATTGGTATCCACTAATAAACCAAGAACTGTAGTGGCTCTATTACCAGAAAATACATTATGCTGGGTTCTAACAATGTTCCAGTTTACAGGAGTTCCATTAACTCCGTTTGAGTTAGGGATTTGCTGTACGTTTCCATTAAGCCAAGTTCCTGCAGTAGTCCAATTACCGTTATTATTGCTAATATATGGTAACGGAGCAGTTTCGGCTTGAAGCGTATTCATATTAATTAGATTACCAGTAACGCCTAAAGTGGAATTAGTATCCAGTGTTCCATTTGAAATATCAGAACTCTGATTCATTTTATAATACGCCATTAAATCTGTATTCCAATTTAAAGGTCCAGTTATGTCTTTTGGAATAACAGCTCCTCTAATTAAGCCTCCATTAGGTTCGATTTCTTGGTTCATCATTTCTCTAATTTGAGTTGCACTTAATGCCGTATTCCAAATTTTAAGTTCATCTAACCAACCGTTATAATAGTTTGTTGGAGCTTGATTTGTTCTACTCATTGCGCCAGCTAAGAAATCAAAATTATTAACTGCAGGTAATACGCCTGGTGTGAAGTTAATAAGAACACCATCTATATACAGTCTGTAAAATCCGGAATTATAGGTTACTGCAATGTGGTACCATCTATTTGTGGTTATACCATTACCTACAATAGCTCCTGTTGCATTCCATCTAAAAGAAATACTATTATTAATCAATCTTAAGTCATATCCAGAATTTAGATTAGTAGCGTTTCGTTTCGAAATAATGGTTTGAATATTACCATTAATAGCATTTGGTTTTACCCAAACCTCTAGGCTGAAACTTCCGGATAGCGTGTAAGAATTATTAAAATTAATATGATCATTTGTACCATCAAAATCAATTAGGATACCACAATTGTCAGGCATAGTAAATGATATAGTATCGCTTAATGTACCACATATATTACTATTGGTAGCTAGCCATTCTAGCGTATAAGTTCCATTGCTTTCTCCTGTAAAAATAGCATTGGGATCATTTATGTCAGAAAAATTATAACCAACAGGACCTGAAGTTACAGACCATTCTCCAGTTATTCCTGTTGCAAATGCGGAAGCAGTTAAGGCTATAGAGGTGGAACCACAATTTGCTGGGTCGATAGTTACGGAACCAGCATTTGCTGTTACAGATTCTTGAATCGTAATATTTGTAGTAGTTGTTATAGAACCGCAACCAGTTGTAATAGGTGTGGTGTAAGTAATTGTATAATTTCCAGGAGTACTAGAACTTGGTGTGAAGCTACCGTTAGTTGTATTTAATGTAAGACCGGCAGGAGAACTACTATAGGTTCCGCCCGAATAGTTATTCGTTCCAGATAAACTTGCAGGTATACTAGTGCTATTTTGGCAATATGAAGAGGAACCATAACTTAATGTGGCTGTTGCTGGTTGATTGACAGTTATTGTAATGCTTTCTGCTCCCCAAGGATAAAAAGTTTGACATTGGTTTCCTAAACCTAAAGTTGGATCTAATCTTACACGTCTTATATGATATACTGTTGATTGTGTTAGAGCTGGAGTTGTATAAGTATATGTTCCATCTGCTCCAATTATAGCAGTTGTAAACAGAAATCCAGGTATATTGTTATTCGTTATAGTGCGTGCTCTAAATCCAACTTGTTGTCCAGGTACTCCTTCAAAGACTATATTAGTGGATTCTCCTGAACAAATTGTAGTATCTGGAGAAGTGATTTCAGCTTCGGTTTCTTCTAAGATGTGAATTTGCATCTCATCGAATACAGGTGCTCCACATTCCGTAATTGTTTCTTCACCATAAGTTTCTAATGTTATGGTTATAACGTCTCCTGGTTGAGCATTGTTAATATTATAAGTGTCAGTTTCTGAATTGTCAGGTATTATGCAACCGAACCAAGTATTCCAAAGACATTCATTCTCTGAAAAAGAACCACCTGCACCATTGTCATTCCATCCCCAGAATAAAAGAGGTACCCAATCGGCATCTCCATTCATTGTTATTGAGCCATTTCCGTTACTATCTAAATCACTTGCACATAAATAAATGTCTGTACCAGCGTTAATACTTGCGCTATTACCGTTTATTGCAATTTCAAAGGTCGCTGAGGAGCTTCCACATGGGTTATCTAAAGTTAGGTTTACCGTGTAAGTATTTTGTGTTAACACGGTATTGTCAATGTAAACGCCTATTTCATTTCCATTATTGTTTGTTATTTGCAATTCGCTAGGCACACTCCAATTATAAGATTCAACATTCGAATCAGCAGGAATAGTAAGTGTTACCGTTGTTGTTGGACATACTAAACCAGAAGGGCCAGTAATAATAGGTGTGCTTGGTGGAGAATCATAAACATTTATAAGAATGTTGTTACTTTCTAATTTTGGAGTACATGGACCTATGGCAGCTTGAATATTATATGTTCCAAAAGTCAACCCGCTTGGTGTGTAAACGTTAGAGGTTGTGGATTGTACTAATAGACCATCCACATACCAATAATAAATTGGTGTTGCTGTACCAAAATTAGTTGCAGTAGCTGTAAAAGTTTCAAAACTAGTACTACAAACCGAAGTGTCAGGTGTTGAGATGGTTATGTCTGCATTTGAAGGTAAATTAATAATTGTAACTGTTGCATTACAAGAATATGTATTACTAGCATTATCTGTAGCTGTTAGAATTACTGTATTAATGCCTATATCACTACAATCAAAACTAGTTTGTGATGCACTTAATGTGAAGGATGCACATGAGTTGCTATTATTTATATCTTCAGGCAAAATAGTGGCATGCCCAGTGTTGTCGAGTTGTACTGTTATATTTTGGCAAACTAAAATTGGCTCAACAGTAACAATTTGTGTGCAAGTGTCCGTTAATCCTGCGCCATCAGTAGCCGTCCAGGTTACAATAGTTTCTCCAATTGGAAATAAAACAGGAGCATTATTAGTATATCCTGCACCACAATTATCCATTACTGTTGGCATACCTAAATTAACACCAGATGCTGTACAAGATCCAGAATCTACATTTACTGTAATGTCTCCCGGACAAGTAATTATTGGAGCTGTTACATCTTGAACAGTTACGGTTTGTGTACAAGTTGCAGTTAATCCTGCTGTGTCTGTAACTGTCCAAGTTACCGTATGTATACCAACGGGTAGTGGTAAAGTTAGATCATTTGTTACTGTTGCAACACTGCAATTATCAGTTGTAGTTGGCGTTCCTAAAGTAACGGTTGCTGCTTCACAATTAGCATCTGCATTTACTGTAATATTTGTTGGACAAGTAATCGTTGGTGTTTCTACATCTGTTACAATTATGGTAAAAGAACAAATTGTATTATTTCCATGACCGTCTGTTGCCGTATATTCTATAGTTGTTGTTCCTATTGGGAACAAGCTGCCAGATGTTAAACCAGTTGCATCTGTTTGAGTTACAGACGCCGTTCCACAGGTATCTGTAGCTGTTGGGATGTTGTAATTAACAATAGCTCCACATGCCCCAGTATCATTATTTCTAGAAAGGTTAGAAGGACAAGAATCAAAAGTTGGAGGAATAGTATCCTCAATAATCACATTCTGATTTGCAGTAATCACGTTTCCGTTTCCATCATCAAAAGTCCAAGTTACAATGGTTGTTCCTTGTGTTGTAATAGGAAAAGTCGTTGAGGTTGTTCCGGTAATTGTTCCGCTACAAACATCTGTAGTTGTTGGAGGCGTTAAAGTGGTTACTTCACATTGATCCATTATATCTGAAAGCGAAGGAATCACAGGATCTGTAGTATCCTCAATAATCACATTCTGATTTGCAGTAATCACGTTTCCGTTTCCATCATCAAAAGTCCAAGTTATGATGGTTGTTCCTTGCGTTGTAATAGGAAGAGTCGTTGCAGTTGTTCCAGTAATTGTTCCGCTACAAGCGTCAGTAGTCGTTGGAGGCGTTAAAGAAGTTACTTCACATTGTTCCGTTATATCAGTAAGAATAGGAATAACAGGATCTGTAGTATCTCAATAATCACATTCTGATTGCAGTAATCACGTTTCCGTTGCCATCATCAAAAGTCCAAGTTAATGGTTGTTCCTTGGTTGTAATAGGAAAAATCGTTGCAGTAGTTCCGTAATTGTTCCCTACAAGCTCAGTAGTCGTTGGAGGGTTAAAGTGTTACTTCACATTGATCGGTTATATCTGAAAGTGTAGGAATACAGGATCTGTAGTGTCGTTAATAATCACATTCTGATTTGCGTAATCACGTTTCCGTTGCCATCATCAAAAGTCCAAGTTAATGGTTGTTCCTTGTGTTGTAATAGGAAAGTGTTGGTGTTCCAGTAATTGTTCCGCTACAATCGTAGTCGTTGGAGGCGTTAATGTTACTTCACATTGATCGGTTAATCGAAGTAGGAATCACAGGATCTGTAGTATCCTCAATAATCACATTCTGATTTGCAGTAATCACGTTTCCGTTTCCATCATCAAAAGTCCAAGTTATGATGGTTGTTCCTTGGTTGTAATAGGAAATCGTTGCAGTGTTCCAGTAATTGTTCCACTACAAGCATCAGTAGTCGTTGGAGGTGTTATAGTTGTTAGTTCACATTGTTCCGTTATATCTGAAAGTGTAGGAATAATGGGATCTGTAGTATCGTTATAATTATAGGTTTGTGGTACAGAAATAGAATTTCCATTACCATCATCAAAGGTCCAATTTATTATAGAGCTTCCACCTTCAGAAAACGCTAAAGTATCTGTAGTTGTACCAATAATGGTTCCTGCACAAGTATCTGTTGTGGTAGGAGTAATAAGTGTTCCTGTGCAACCTACTGTTAAAGGTGTAAGCGTTGGTGTAATTGGCGCCTCATTATCTAAAACGGTTACATCAAAAGTACAAGTATTTCCAGTTGAGGTATTAGTAGCATCATGTTCTTCATAAGTCACAAGGGTTGTTCCAACAGGGAAAGTATCGCCATCACCTAAAGGAGTTATTAAAACCATAGAACCTCCAACAATATTGGTCATTGGAAGAATAGAAGTTACTACCGCGCCACAAGTTCCTGGATCTACATTTACCGTATTGGAAGAACTAGGGCAGAAAGTAATATTCCTAAAAATAGAATGACTTTGATCAGTATGTTCAAAATCAGATACAAAAGAAATATACGTGCTTAGAGACAGACCGTATGTGTTAGTTGTCGTTATGCTAAGCGAGTGATTTGGGGTCTTAGCATTTTTCGAAAATCCATTAAAACTACTTATAAAAATAGTTAAAATAAGCGTGTGAAAAACGAGTTTTTTATTCATAATAGCGATTATTTGTATATATAGGTCAAGCCATTGGTTTAACACCATGACGAAATCTTGTTCATTAAATAATTTGCTATTAATCTTAATGAGAGAAGCAAAAATATACGGAGTTCGGCTTCCAAAAGAATTTAATCGTTAAACGACTTAATTACTCTTTGAAGCTGTTTTAGTGGTGTTTATGTTGATAATTAGTTAATTAAAAGACAATTTCGATTGTATTCTTAACGAATTAAAAAGCTCTGGTTTTATGCTATTGTTCTTAGTCCATTGAAAGTGATTAATGGTTGTAAAATCAGGGTGTGAAAATATGATATTCAGACTGTTATATCGTGATTTTAAAATGACGCTATTCCGTGAGTCTGTATTTCAACCGAAAAAATGCACGATATACCGATGTTTTTTTTGGAGGTTAAAAAACGTTAAAAAATTATAAATAACTGATTATTAGTGTTTTGTATTTTGTTTTCTGTTTTAAGTAAAAGTTGGCACTCCTTTTGGCATTAGCTTTAAGGAAGAAATTAGCAGAATAATAAATAACCCAAATCTACCACTAACTTTAAACCTTAATTATGAAAAGAAAATACTTTATATGTAATAGCCTTATACTCTTTAATTTTTTGTGCTGTTATTCACAAATTGTAAATGAAGGCATCTTAAATATTTCAGCAGCAACAGATGTGTATTTTGAAAATGAATATACGAATTCAAGTACTGGTATTCATAAGAGTAGCGGAAACCTATATTTAAACAATAACTTTATTAATGATGGGACTACGGAATCTTTATTAGGGACTACGTATTTTAAAAGTTCTGAAAATGCATTATTAAGTATCTCAGGAACTTCCAATGCTATTCATTTTAATAATTTAGAAATTGATATTACAGCAGTAAATAAAAAAGGAATAACTGTAGCGGATGGATTTGCGTTAAATGTTTCTAATTCCATTAACCTATTAAGTGGTGATGTTAGGTTAATTGATGAGGCGCAGCTAATTCAAACACATGCAGGTGTAGACGCTAATACTATTAGTACGGGTAAAATCTTAATAGATCAACAAGGTTATGCATCTGCTTACAAATTTAATTATTGGGCATCACCAGTAAATAATAGTGGTACATTTTCTTTTTCTGGAGGTTTGTTTGATGGTACAGATTCTAGTCTTAATTTATTTGATCCACAACAAGCATTGTTTAATACTGGTTCACCTCATAACGGTACACCTTCTGTTCTTGATGGATTAAATAATGTTACTACTGCATTATCCATTAATAGAAGATGGTTGTATACCTATTTACAAGGGACAGGTTCCTATTATGATTGGGTTGGTTTAAATGAAAACAGCTCTATAAACCCAGGAGAAGGTTACACCATGAAAGGAACTAATACTCTTTTATCTAATCAAAATTATGTGTTTTATGGTGCTCCAAACAACGGAGACTATTTTACGCCAATAAATGCTGGAGAAGAATCATTATTGGGTAATCCTTATCCTTCTGCTTTAAATGCAAATAAATTTATCCTAGATAATTTAACTATTCTAGATACACTATATTTTTGGGTAGATGGAGGTTCAACTTCGCATTTAACTACAGATTATTTAGGAGGTTATGCTATTAGAAATTTATCGGGTGGTATTCCTGCGTCAGTCAATTCTCCTTCCGTTGCAGGTGTTGGTAGTATATGGAGTGTTACTCCTAAACAATACGTGTCTGTTGGTCAAGGGTTTTTTGTTACTGCTTACGGAAACGGACCTATCGTTTTTAATAATTCGCAAAGAGAATTTAAAACGGAATCTTCAGGGAATACTATTTTTCTTAAAGCATCTGATACTTCAGATAATGATACCGAATTGGATAGTAATAATCAATACCTAAGAATAGGTTATGAAGATCCTGAAGGTTTTCATAGACAACTCCTTTTAGCTTTTTTACCAGATACAGATGCAGATATAAATTATAATCTTGGCTATGATGCTTTAATAATGGAACATAGAGAGGATGATTTGTTTTATGTGATTGATGATGAGTTAGATAAAAAATATGCAATTCAAGGTTTAGGCAGTTTTGAGGAAACATTAGAGTTTCCATTAGGTATCTTAATTTCAGAAAATGGTTCGCATCAAATAATGATAGATGCGGTTGAAAATTTTGAAAACACGGTTTATTTAAAAGATAATGTTTTAAATACTACGCATGATTTAAGTGCATCTAATTTTAATATCAATCTACCAATAGGAGAGCATTTAGATAGATACTCTATTGTTTTTTCACCTGAAGAAACATTATCTACCAACAATCAAACAATTTCTAATATAGATGTTTTTTATGATGGAAATGAAAATGTTGTTGTGAATAACCAGAATAGAACTCAAATAAAAAGCATAAAAATATTTAATGTTTTAGGGCAGGAAGTTTTAACACTGACTTCAAACCTAAATGCAAATGATAAAATACAAATTCCTTTTAATCAAAGTCACGGAATTTATTTTGTAAAAGTAGAAGCTATTAATAGCGAATTAACCAAGAAGATCTCAAACTATTAATTATGAAAAATTTAAACCAACGATTACTAACATTAGCATTAATAGCTTTTGTTAGTTTTAATTACAGCGCCTTTTCTCAAGTAGGAATAGGTGTATTATCACCAGATCCTTCCTCTATGTTAGATGTAACTTCTACCGATAAGGGAATTTTAACACCAAGAATGACTTCTGTACAAAGAATAGCGATATCCAGTCCTGCACAAGGTTTATTGGTATTTGATATTACAGAAAATGCATTTTATTTTTATAAAACGAGTTCTTGGACGAAGTTAGATTCAAAATCAAGAAACAATCATAAAATAATATCTTCTGAAGCAGATTTAAGTGAAGAACTTACCGCCGGAGGAGGAAGTAAATATTTATTATCTTCAAATACTTTGTATGAAATAAATGGAACAATTAGTCTTGCACAATCTATAGATTTAAACAACGCTTATATTATTGGCTTAGATACCAATGAAGATGTTTTAGAGAAAACTGGAGGAACCATGTTTGTTGGTGCTACAGGAGGTAGTATAAGAGGTGTAACGCTTTATGTTCCAGGAGGAACTGTTTTTAATTTGACAGGAACGAGTACAGAGAATTTTGTGTTTAGAGATTCGATCGTTTCAGGTGCTACATCTGTAGGTACTATTAGTGGATACGGATTAGCCTTTTTAAGTATTATTCAGTTTGCAAATAATACATCTGGAATAACCTATAATAACATTACAGATTTATTACTGAGTAATATGGGATGGTTTTCAAACAATTCTGGAACCTATGAAACATTTACAGGAACCTTCAATAACCTTCAAAAACAAGGTGGTTTTTCTGAAATGGATGGATCTGCAATTGGTATAGATGTTAGTACTAGTCCTGTAGTTGAAAACGGAGTATTAACAAGTGTAAGTTTTAGTGGCTCTAGTACAGAATATATTAAAAAGTATGGTTCTGGTTCTTTTACAGGTTATAATTTTACAAATTCTTGGACCGTAAATTGTCCTGGTATACCAGCAGAGTCAGATCAATTAGCGACAGGTCATATATACTATAATGATGATATTACAACAGGTTTTGTTCAAAATGTTTTCGGTAGTGGAGCATTTAATCTGGTAGGAAATAGTGATTCTAATACTACTACAGCAGTAAATCTACTAAGAGTATCTTCTCCAGTATATAATAGATTAACTTATTTAGGAAAGAAAACCAGAACATTCCAAATTAGTGCATCGATATCTGTAAGAGGAAACGTTAGTGTTGGTGATTATTACGCCTTTTTTATCAGAAAAAACGGAAGCGAAACATTAACAGAAACAAATACTTTAATGCGAGTAAATCTTTTAACAGACATTACAAGTAATTCCATTTCAGGAACAGTAGAGTTAGAACCAAATGAGTTTATTGAAATTTGGGGACAAAGATTATTAGGCTCTGGTACCTCTATCACAGTTTTTTCTTTAAATCTTAATATGAAATAAGCCTTTAATCTTAAAACAATTTTAATTAGGTTTTGCCTAAATATTAATAGCAACAAAAACATCTCTAGTTTATTTTTAAACTAGAGATGTTTTTTATTAAAAAAGTTTGTAATTTTTTAAAGCAATTAAAATAAGTCTTTTACTTTATCAAAAGCGATCTCATTAAAATTGGAAACCACTTTGTTTGCTAACGAATAATCTTGGTTTTTAGAATTTAAGCTATCATAACCAATACAGTAAATACCAGCATCATGAGCTGCTTTAATTCCGTTAGTAGAATCTTCAATGACTAAGCATTCACTTCTTTTAAAACCAGAAGCTGTAGCTGCTTTGGTAAATATTTCTGGATGAGGTTTGGAAGCTTTTAAATCTGCACCACTTAATTTTGCAATAAAATATGGATCTAAATCAAATTTAGTGAATACATTATTTATAGTAAGCATAGAAGCAGAAGATGCTAGAACTAAAGTTAATCCGTTTTTATGATAATCTTTAATAATGTCGTGAACACCATCTATTAATTTTAAGCTTGGATCATTAAAAAAAAGGTCTTTAAAATGATGTCTTTTTCTTTCAACAAGTTCGTTAGCATTTACATTTAAATTAAAATGAGTACATAATTTTTTACAAACATTTTTTGTAGACTGTCCGGTAAGACTTTCGTATAAAGCAGTATTTACATTCATGTTGTAATCATCAAACATTTTGTGATATGCTTTGTGGTGTAATGGTTCTGTATCTACAATTACACCATCCATATCAAATAAAATAGCTTTTAGCATGGTTGTTTTTTTTACGAAGATAAGTGATAGTATATTTTTTTATTCTCTAAAAAATAGAATATTTTGCAAATACAATTTTATAATATGATTTACACGCTTGTTTTTATAGTCTTTGTGATTTTTGTTTGTTATGCTTTTTATATCATGAAACGCAAACACGTAGAAGAAATGCCAAAACATTGGCATGATATTTTAGTAAAAAAAGTGTTGTTTTATAAAAATTTAACGCCAGAAAATCAAGCGGTTTTTAGAAAACGAATCATGCTTTTTTTAAGTGAAATACATATAGAAGGGGTACATACTGAAATAGAAGAATTAGATAAAATATTAATAGCTTCTAGTGGGGTTATTCCGGTATTTGGATTTTCTAATTGGAGCTATAATAACTTAACGGGCATTATTGTTTATCCAGATAGTTTTAATGCCGATTTACAGTTTTCAAATCAAGATGAAAATAAACAAATTCTTGGAATGGTAGGAACTGGGCGTTTTGAGAAACAAATGATTCTCTCTAAAAAAGCAATCCGATTGGCCTTTAATAACAAAACCGATAAATACAATACACCAGTGCATGAGTTTGTACATTTATTAGATAAAACAGATGGACAAACCGATGGTATTCCTGCGTTTTTTCTTGGTAAAGAATACATTGCACCTTGGCTAGAATTAATGCACAAAGAAATGGAAGCTATTAATAACGATGCATCGGATATTAGAAAATATGGAGGAACAAGTGAAATAGAATTTTTTGCTGTAGCTTCCGAATATTTTTTTGAAAGACCAAAGCTTTTTAAACAGAAGCATCCAGAGTTGTATGCTATGCTTTCCGTTTGTTTTCAACAGCCCAAAAAGTAGCGTTTCGTTTATGCAGGAATTGTAAAATAAAAAGTGGTTCCTATACCTTCTTTAGAAGTTAGCCAAATTTTTCCGCCATGCGATTCTACAATTTTTTTACAATGTGCTAAGCCAATTCCAGTACCTTCAAATTTCTCTCTATTATGTAATCTTTGAAAGATAGCAAAGATTCTATCTTGATAGTTTTCTGGAATACCAATACCATTATCGGTTACCGCAAATTGCCAATATTCTTTAGACTCTTCGTCTTCGGTTTTAACGCATGAAATCATTATGTTAGGCGTAGTATTTGCGTCTATAAATTTAATACCATTACTTATTAAATTTTGAAATAATAATCGAATTTCTATTTCAGAACCCGTTATAACTGGTAAGTTTTTAGAGCTTACTTTAGCCTTAGATTTAGAGATCATACTTCCTAAATCTATTTTTATAGCTTCAATTAAATGGGTTGTATTTATAGGGTTGTATTCTTTAATTTTTCCTAGACGGGAATATTCTAAAAGGGAATCAATTAGGGATTTCATTCTTAGACTAGATTCATTAATGAAGTTTAGACTCATTTTGCCGTCTTCATCTAATTTGTCTTCATATTCATCTAATAATAAAACAATCAATCCAGAAATAGTATTTAAAGGCTCTTTTAAGTCATGACTAGTTATGTAGGCAAACTGTTCAAGCTCTTTATTTTGGGAAGCTAATTCTTTTGTTTGGTTATAAATAACCGTGTTTTTTTGTTTTAAAGTACGAAGCAGTCTTTTGTTAGAAGTATACATTCTATAAATGCTATAACACGCAATTAGCGTCAATAGTACTAATGCTGCCAAGAGATAATTAAATAGTTTTAGTTTACTTATTTGATTATCATTCTGTTCTAAAATAGTTTGCTTTTTTTCTATATCTTGATATAAGGTTGTTAGAAAATCGTTTTGAACTTTAATTTTATCGTCACTTTCTTTTATTGTTTGGCTTTGCGATTTTAAAGTGTCTATTTGCGAATTTATAATTTGTTCTAACTGCTTTTCTATAGCAATTCTATCTTCTATCTTTTTGTTTTGTATTTTATTGTATTTGTTTAGTTGCGTTATCCAATTTTTCTGGTCATTCAACTTTGTAGAAATAGTATCTATTACATTGTTTTTATCTAGAATAGTTTTTGTTTTATCTAGGATTTCCTTTTCACTATTTTTTATGATTTCCTCTTGTAATGCCGATGAGTCTTTTGTTTGATTTAAATTTTTACTTGCATCTTTATATAGGAGTTTCCATTTATCGGAAGAATTTATAGCGTTATTATCTAAGCTTTCTGCTATTTCAAATCCTTCATTTTCTAGGCTTTGTTTGTTGATTTCATATTCAAAATAATTGGCAACATTCACCATATTAATCATAGAAGTATTGTAATTGTAATCTTCTGTAATTAATAAAATATTTTTGGAAGCTATTTGAGCTAGAATGGATTCAATATGATAGTTGTACTTATTATTAACATAAAGTACTTGAATATCTTCAATATCTTTTACAGCGCTAAAATTAATAATATTTACTGGTTTATTAAAAATTCTACGTTTTTGAGATAGTGATTTTAAATCTATAATGGTTCTATCTGAACCAAGAACGCCAATTTTAAATTGGTCAAGATTATCTAGGTTAGACCAGCTAACTTGTTGTGTGAAGTTGAAAATAAAGATACTACGTTGTAAGCGTTTGATTTCTTCATTATTGGTTTCTTGTGCTTGTACAGAAACATTAAAAAGAAAACTAAGTAATAAAAACGTAAGAACAGCTTTTATATCTAAGCTGTATTTATTAGTAACTTTTATCATAATTTTAATAAAAGTCTAATGTAATAATTAGAACCTTTAACACCAAATTGTTGGACCCTTCTGCTGTAAATAAAATTTCCATTTTCGGTATTGGCAGAATGAGCGTGTTTATCTGGATATACATTAAAGATATTTGTTCCACCAAGAGTTATGTTGCATATCTTTTCAAAAGTATATGATAAAGCTAAATCGGTAACCAACTTAGAAGAAAATGTTTGATCTCTACTTTCTAGGTTTCCAGAAAATTCATTTACTACCCAGTTTTCTTGTATTCCGTCATCTGGATGTACATATTCTACTTTTCCGAAAAAAGTATTTCCTAATTGTATCTTGTATTTATCAAAATGATAAGATATTATAGAGTTTACTTTATAATTTGGTTGCGCAGATTCTACTCTTGCAATATCCTCTCTATTAAATAAAGTGCTTTCTTGACCTTCTAAAAAATCGGAAACTTTATTGAGTTGTATGACTTCGGTTTGCTTTAAATTCCCTGCTAATGAAGCGTTGAATTCGCCATTACCAATTTTATTTTTATAATGTACAGCTACGTCCAAACCAATTGTTTTAGTATCTATGGCATTGGTGAAAAATTGCGCAGCACCAACATTAAAAGGAGCTAGTGTTTCTTCATAACCTTCATCGAAACGTCCGGAAAGTACAATTCTATCCTTAATTTTTATACTGTAATAATCTGCAGTAAAAGATAAGTTTTCAGCTAGTTTACCCGAGAAACCAGCGTTGAAATGGTTGGAAAGTTCTGGTTTTAAATCTTTTATATGAAAGGCTTCCTTAGCAACAGCACTTTCATTATTAAAAGTTCCTACTTGCACAATATCTCCATTAATAAATTGTGTACTTATATTTTGAAAATATACTTGGTGTAGGGAAGGAGCTCTAAACCCTGTAGATAAACCTAATCTAAAGTTTAAATCTTCCGTTATTTTATATCTTCCGGAAAGTTTCCAAATAAATTGAGCACCAAAATCGTTGTAAGCTTCATACCTAGCAGTAGCTTTTAGAAGTGTTTCTTTAGATGTATTTACTTCTACATCTATATATCCTGAACTGTTGGTTCTAAATCGGCTTAATTCATTTTCGGGTTGAATACCAGGAAAAACTTGAGCACCAGCAATACTTTGCTGTTCTATACCATCACTATCTATATAGGTATTGTTTCCATCTAGATACGAATCTTCTTCACCAGCAATAATGTTATAATTTTCTACACGTAATTCTGCACCAAAAGCAATATTTACACCATATAACCAATCATACGCTCTGGAAACATCTAGATTGGATGTGTTTTGTTTATACGAAAAACCTCCAGAATAAAAAGTACGAGGAGAAGTAATCCCTAAGGATGCATTATTAGAATTATTTACGGTATAATCTAAAGTGTTAATTCCAATAGTATGACTAAAATCTAGATTCCAATTATTTTTCTCTCCTTTAAAACCTAAAGAAATAGCATCATCCTGTATATCTGTTAATATTTCTGGAGAAAAACCATTTGGAAATAATTCTGGTACTACACGATCTATCTCATTTGGAAACCTATAAAAACCTTTAGATTTTCCTTCCCTATAATTTCGTCCTCCATGAAAATAAAATAAAGAATTGTTAGAAATAGGAAATTCACCATTAAAGGATAGTGCCAAATTTTGCGTAGAAGCATTACCAATTTCCATTACGCGTTTTCCGGAATATTCATTATGACTATAGAAATTATTTTCGGCTATTAAAATAGCGTCTTCTTCAGGATCTTCAGAATATACTACGCCATTATAATCACCAGCTCTATTATAAGCTTCTCTATTTCTATATTCTCCAGTAATGTTAATAAAGCCTTTTTTACCTACTACAAATCCAAAATTTGCAGAAAAATAGGTGGTAAGACCATCTCCTTTTGTTGTTAGTTCTGCACGTCCTTGTACATCTATAGATTGGGTCTGTTTTTTTAGTATTATATTAATAACTCCAGCAATAGCATCTGAGCCATATTGCGAGGTAGCACCATCTCTTAAAATCTCAATTCTTTCTATAGAGGCAACGGGAATGGCATTAAAGTCTGTTCCCACAGTTCCTTTTCCAACAGTTCCATTTACATTTAATAGCGAACTATTATGTCTACGTTTACCATTTACTAATACTAATATTTGATCTGGACCTAATCCTCTTAAAGTTGCAGGGTCTATATGGTCTGTACCATCTGATATGGTTTGGTTTGTAGAGTGAAAAGAAGGTACTAAATAGTGTAATATATGACTTAACTCTATTTGCGGGGAGTTGGTAATGTCTTGCGGTGAAATAATATCTACTGGAGCCGTTGTTTTTAAAAGCGAACTTGGTTTTGCTCTAGAACCTAAAGAAACAGGTTGGTCAATGGAAAATCCAGTTTCTAAAGTGAAATCTAAAATAGCTTCTTCTCCAGCGGTAACACTTACCGGTTTAGTCGCCGTTTTATACATTATGAAGGCTACATTGATAACAAAATCACCAGCTTCTATATTTAAAGTGTAATCTCCATTTACATCACTGGTTGTAGAAATGTTAGATCCTTGAATACTAATTTTAGCACCAGGAAGACTTCCAAACTGATCAGAAATTTTCCCTGTTATTTTAGCTTTATTCTGTGAGAATAAAGAAAAATTAAAAAGTAATACAAATAAGAAAAATAAAGAATTTTTATTTAAAGATGTAACCGAATTATCTAGCTTTAACATGCCATACTAAATTAAGAAAAAAAATACTTATAAGTAAAAATTACAAGAGTAAAGAAAACGTGCTTGTAAGAATAATAACAGCTTTATGTTTTTTTGCTTGCGGCTAATACGTAATGGTTTTGTTTTACATGATCTAAGATATCGGAAGATAATGGCTTGTTTATAAAATCGGAAATTACATTAATTGTTTTAGAACGCTCATAGTCATCCGGATTATTAGAAGTTGTCAATAAAATAACTTTAATAGAGTTTGTGAAGTCTGTATCAATTTTATTAAATTCTTCTAAAAACTCCCAACCATTCATTGCTGGCATATTAATATCTAAAAATATTAAATCGGGCTTTGCTATTAATCCATTTTTAGCATCTTTTAGGTATTCTAATGCGTTTTTTCCACTGTTAACAGAGGTTACTTGTCCGAAATCAGTATGTCTATTTACAATTTTTTCATTGTAAAAATTGATAACCTTATCGTCATCAATTAGGAGGGTGCAATTAATGGAGTAATTATTCGTCATATTGCAATTTTAAAAAAATAAATGATTTGTTTCATCTGTAGGAATTTTATTTTATTTCTAATCGATGAAAAGCAAATAAAAGCGACATAAACGCATGTTTTTTAGTCGGATAGTAATTTTACACCTCAATAATTTTACAATATTCATTTACAATGAAGTTATTTATATAACTTTGTTTACGAAATAAAGATTATGCTAGACGAATTACAACAACATTATGGTTATTTATTCGAGGAGGAACTACTTCAAGAAATTAATAATGTAGGTACTTATAAAGATATTCCGGAAGGTTTTAAACTTATAGAAATTGGCGATTATATAAAATCCATGCCACTTTTAATAAGTGGAGCTATTAAAATTATGAGAGAAGACCTCGATGGAGATGAACTTCTTTTATACTTTATTGAGCAAGGTGATACTTGCGCAATGACATTATCTTGTTGTTTAGGTAGTTCCAAAAGCGAGATTAGAGCTGTGGCAGAAACAGATACGAAACTAATAATGGTTCCTATTGAAAAAATGGAAGAATGGTTAGGTAAATATAAATCATGGCAAAAATTTGTGCTACAAAGCTACCACAATAGAATGTCAGAATTATTAGAAGCTATTGATTCTATTGCCTTTTTAAAACTAGATGAACGTTTGTTCAAATATTTAAAAGATAAGGCAATGGTTAACCATAATGAAGTTATTCAGGTAACACACCAAGAAATAGCTAGAGATTTACATACTTCGAGAGTTGTAATTTCTAGATTACTTAAAGCCCTTGAGAATTTGGGCAAAATTGAACTACATAGAAATAGCATTAAAATTTTAGATTTGTAACTCATGTTACACGCTGTTTCTTCAGATCAATTACCTTTGCATTCATATGGATATACAACAAATAGTAACATACTTCGCTGCTTTTTTAATAGGAGCCATATTGGGTTTAATAGGAGGAGGAGGATCCATTCTTACTGTACCATTATTGGTTTATTTTTTAGCATTTAACCCGGTAGTAGCTACTGCATATTCCTTATTTGTTGTTGGTTCTTCTTCCTTGGTTGGCGTGATTCAAAAGCATCAAAAAGGATTAGTTGATTTTAAAACAGGATTGGCTTTTTCTTTTCCATCCTTTATCGCGGTATATGTTTCCAGAAGATTTCTTGTTCCAGCAATACCAGAAACACTTTTTACTGTTGGAGCATTCTCTTTAACCAAAGGAATGGCAATCATGATCTTTTTTGCAATTATCATGTTGTTAGCAGCATCTTCTATGATTAAATCGAAACCTAAAAGTCAAGAAAATAATGTTTCACAAGCGTATTATAAAACTTTTATTCAAGGTGTTATTATAGGAATTATTACAGGTCTTATTGGAGCAGGTGGCGGATTTTTATATGTGCCAGCATTAGTACTTTGGGCTGGTTTAGATATGAAAAAAGCTGTGGGAACCTCTTTGATTATTATAGCAATCAACTCGTTAATCGGTTTTTTAGGAGATGTACAAGTTTTAGATATAGATTGGTTCTTTTTATTAACCTTTTCTTTTTTAACCATTATCGGAATTTTGGTAGGTGGCTATTTTTCTAAATTTATATCTAGTAAAAAATTGAAAAAGAGCTTCGGATGGTTTGTGTTGGCAATGTCGATTTATATTGTTTTAAAGGAGTTGGTTTTTTAATTAAGTAACTTTTGTTGCAAGAAAAATTTAAAAACATTAGTAAATTTGAAGAATTAAAGTGCAATTGCTTAAATGGTAAAGACATTTTATAAAATATTAAATGGGGAAAAAATGAAAATAGAACAAATTTATACCGGTTGCTTAGCACATGCAGCGTATTATATAGAAAGTAATGGAGAGGCAGCAATTATAGATCCATTAAGAGAAGTACAGCCATATATTAAAAGAGCAAAGCTAGACGATGCTAAAATAAAATACATATTTGAAACACACTTTCATGCCGATTTTGTGTCTGGTCACTTAGATTTAAAAGAAAAAACAGGAGCGCAAATTGTATTTGGTCCTACAGCAAAACCTTCTTACGATGCTATAATTGCAGAAGATGGTCAGATATTTGAAGTTGGAGATTATAAAATAAAAGCAATCCATACGCCAGGACACACTATGGAAAGTACCACCTATCTTTTAATAGATGAAAACGGTAAAGAACATGGTATTGTTACTGGTGATACTTTATTTATTGGGGATGTTGGTCGTCCAGATTTAGCTCAAAAAATAGCATCCGATTTAACACAAGAGAAATTAGCAGGTTATTTATTCGACTCACTTCGCAATAAAATTATGCCATTAAGCGATGATTTAATTGTGTATCCAAATCATGGCGCAGGATCTGCTTGTGGTAAAAATATGAGTAAAGAAACTACAGATACTCTAGGGCATCAAAAGCAAGTAAATTATGCCTTGCGCGCAGACATGACTAAAGAGGAATTTATTGCGGAGTTATTAGATGGTTTATCAGAACCTCCAGCGTATTTCCCACAAAATGTAATGATGAATATTCAAGGCTATGAAAGCTTCGATAAAGTAATGTCTAAAGCACATAAACCTTTAACGCCTAAAGCCTTTGAAGCAGCTGCTAATGAAACGGAAGCGATTGTTTTAGATGTGCGTCATCAAACAGATTTTGTAAAAGGCCACATTCCTCGTTCTATTTTTATAGGTATCGATGGTGGATTTGCACCTTGGGTTGGTGCTTTAATAGCAGATGTAAGTCAGCCAATTTTATTAATTGCACCAAAAGGTAGAGAAGAAGAAGTAATTACGCGTTTATCTCGTGTTGGTTTTGATAATGTGATTGGTTATTTAGATGGTAGTTTTGAAGCTTGGAAAAAAGCTGGGATGGAATATGATTCTATAACTTCTATATCTGCTGAAGAATTTGCAAAACGCTATAAAGCGAATCAAGATGTTGTTTTTGATGTAAGAAAAGATGGAGAGTTCCTTGCAGAACATGTAGAAGGAGCAAAACACACCGCTTTAGATAACATAAACAGTCATTTAAGCGAGTTTCCAGAAAACAAACCTTTCTTTGTGCATTGTGCAGGTGGTTACCGATCTGTAATTGCAGCTTCTATTTTAAAAAGTAGAGGTATTCATAATTTAATTGAAGTAGCAGGTGGATATGGTGCTATTAAAAATACCGAAATACCTACAACAAACTATGTTTGTCCGAGTACATTGAAATAAAAATTTAGTTTTTTAGTTAGTGAAAAGCGCGTATTACAGCAATGTAATACGCGCTTTTCTATGTAACAAAGGTTACTTATAATTTATGTTTTATTGATTATATTTATGGTAAATAAAGCCATTCATGAAATACATAATAATCATAACATTTTTAACAACCTTATTAGGTTCAAATAGTTTAGATCGCAATGTTGTTAAAATACTTTCTTCGGAAGAATTTAAAACACAAATCGAAAATAAAAGCGTCCAATTAATCGATGTTAGAACCCCTAAAGAATTTCAATCCGGACATATTACTGGAGCTGAAAATATAGATTTTTATTCCGATAAATTTGCTTTCGAATTCAATAAACTAGATAAGGATAAAGCTGTTTATGTGTATTGTAGAAGCGGAAGTAGAAGTAATAAAGCATCTAAAAAGTTAGTAGAATTGGGGTTTATTGAAATCTATGATTTAAAAGGAGGTTTTTTAAACTACAAATAGAATTAAAAAGAACCAAGCCTTTAAGGCGAACACATTTTTACCAAAATTTAATAGAATTAAAAAAATGAACCGAGCCTTTATGGCGAACACATTTTACCAAAATAAAAAACAAAAAATAAAAATGAAAACTTCCATACTAGTACAAAACTTAAAATGTGGTGGTTGTGCAAACACTATTACTACAAAACTTTCAGAGATTAAAAATATTTTAGATATAAATATAGATGTTGAAGAAAGTAAAGTTTCCTTTAAATATACAAATGAAGCAGACGCTTTTGCGGTAAAAGACAAGCTTAAAATGTTAGGTTATCCTTCCGTAGATGAAGATAATAATATAATATCCAAAGCAAAATCTTTTGTGAGTTGTGCAACCGGTAAACTTTCCACATAAAATAAAATATTATGAAAAATGTAATAGTATGTATGGTCTTTTTAACGTTGATATTTAGCTGTAACCATTCCAAAAAGGAATACACCGCTTTAGAACAAAAAATGGAGGCCAATACCCATCCAGGAAAAAAGCTAATGGAAACCAATTGCTATACATGTCATAGTCCATCGGCAAGTCAAGAAGATCGTATTGGACCTCCTATGATTGCCATTAAAAAGCATTATATAAATAAAGGCACTACCAAACAACAGTTTATAGCAGCTTTACAAACTTGGATTAAAAACCCAAATGCTGAAGATGCTAAAATGTTTGGAGCAGTAAAACGTTTTGGAGTAATGCCAAAGCAAGCTTTTCCAGAAGAAACAATAGCTAAAATTGCAGACTATATGTTCGATTTTGATATTGAACAACCAGAATGGTTTGAAGCCCATTTTAATGAAGGAAAAGGCATGGGCAAAGGGCAAGGTAATGGAAAAGGAATGGGTAACGGAAAAGGAATGGGCAATGGAAAAGGCATGCAAAAGCAACAAGCCAACGCTACTTTGGATACATTAACCTATGCAGAACGTGGTTTGAAATATGCGCTATCTACCAAAGCGGTTTTAGGGAAAAACCTAATGGGAACTATTCAAAAAAAAGGAACATTAGAAGCATTAGCTTTTTGCAATGAAAAAGCATACCCGTTAACAGATAGCATGTCTGTAGTACATCATGCAATTATAAAACGGGTTTCCGATAAACCTAGAAATCAAAATAATCTAGCAAATAAAAAAGAATTATTGTATATTAATTCTTTCAAAAACGATATAAAAAATAGTAAAGAACCAGAACCAATTGTAGATCAGTTAGACAATAAAGTACACGTGTATTATCCAATAACAACAAATGCAATGTGTTTACAATGTCATGGGAAACCAGATCAAGATATAAATAAACCAACATTAAGTAAACTTGCTAGTTTGTATCCTCAAGATAAAGCTACAGGATATGCGGTTAATGAGGTTAGAGGTATTTGGAGTATAACTTTCGACAAATAAAATAAGTCCGTTATGAGTAAATTTTCAGAATTAATAAATCAAGAAACTCCTGTATTAGTAGATTTTTATGCAGAGTGGTGTGGACCATGTAAAATGATGAGTCCTATTTTAAAAGATGTTAAAGACAATTTAAAAGAGAGAGTATCCATTATTAAAATTGATGTGGATAAAAATCAAGCTCTTGCCGCAAAATACCAAGTTAGAGGCGTACCAACTATGCTATTGTTTAAAAACGGAAAACAGGTTTGGAGACAGTCGGGAATGCTTCAAAAAGATGAATTAATAAATGTAATTACAACACCTTATTAATGGATTTATCCGAAGGTTTTTGGGATAATAGATATAAAACCAGTGATATAGGTTGGGATTTGGGCGAAGTTTCTCCGCCATTAAAAAACTATATCAATCAGTTGTCCGATAAAGAACTGAAAATTCTAATTCCAGGAGGCGGGAATAGTTATGAAGCGGAATATCTTCATAATAAAGGTTTTAAAAATGTGTATGTGGTAGACTTGTCACAAACGGCACTTAACAATATACAAGCTAGATTGCCTTTGTTTCCTTCTTCACACCTTATTCAAAAGAATTTTTTTGATGTCGATATGACTTTTGATTTGATTATGGAGCAAACTTTTTTTTGTGCTATAGATCCTAATTTAAGAGCAGCTTATGCAGCAAAAGCATTTGAAATGTTACATGATAATGGTAAAGTGGTAGGCCTGCTTTTTAATGTGCCTTTAAATAAAACCCATCCACCTTTTGGAGGTTGTAAAATGGAATACATAGAGTATTTTAAGCATTATTTTGATACTAAAATAATGGAAGCTTCTTATAATTCTATTACATCAAGACAAGACAAAGAATTGTTTTTTATCATTCAGAAAAAGAATATAATAACCACAATTTATTAAAAGAATTATTTCATGTAAAATGGGATATATCTTATACCTATTAGATAAGAAATTCGAAAAAAAAACCAAAGTAATTTTTTACTTTTAACGTAAAGAAACTAAAGAATAATAAGGATTCTAAAACCTAAAATAATAATATTATGAAAGTAAATATGAGTGGATTAGATAAAGGAATTAGAATAGTAATGGCAATAACGATAGCCATATTATATTGGCAAAATATTATACACGGCACTTTAGCGTATGTACTTTTAGCATTAGCTATAATTTTTGTGTTAACTAGCCTTGTAAGCTTCTGTCCTTTATATACTCTATTCGGAATTAATACATGCAAAGTAAAAAAGTAAGTACTTTTTTTTTAACAATACCTCTAAAAAAGGAAGTGTAACAATTGTTGTTTAATGTTTTATTTGAATACTTTAATTTTGCAAAATATAAGTTGTTTAGACAACTATATGATTGATTAATAGCAAGGCATCTTATTTTATAAGCTCCTTTTATTTACTGATAAAAGTCATATTTATAAAGACATAGAATTATTATTTTTATACTTTAAAAACACTAACACCTATTTTTATGATATCTCAAAGCATTGCATTAGCGAACTGGAATAACGGCGTAATTATGATAGCTATTTTTGGATTAGTTTGTCTAGCTCTTGTTGGTTTTTTAGTAAAATCTATGTCTAACAACGATAGAGATAAAGAAGAACCTAAAGAAAGATAATTTTATTTAAAACATTTAATTATAAAAAAAAGTAGTGCATGTAAATGCACTACTTTTTTTGTTTATACAAAATCTGTATTAAAATTTATACTGTAAAAATGCAGATAAATTACGACCTGGTTCTGTAATAGGAGTTCTTCCAAAATTCGCTTGGTTGGTAAATGAGAAGTTTAAATGGCTATTGTAAGCTTCATCTAAAGCATTAAGTACAGCAACACCTAATGTAATATTCTTCATAGGTTTTACTCCAAAACGAACGTCTAAAGTTTGATAACCGTCGGTCTCTGTTTCCCCAAAACTTCTAGAAATATTTTCTTGTTTTGAAACGATATTATATTGAACGCTTCCCCAGAATTTTTCTTTTTGAAATCCTAAACTTAACTTCGTAGTAAGCGGAGGAGTTAAAGGTAAAGATTCTTTTAAATCTTTGTTTTTTGCATATACATAAGCAAACTCTGTTTTAAAATAATAGTCATTTAAAAAATCGACTTGCGCCATAGCTTCAAAACCAGTTTTATATGCTTCGTCTATGTTTTGAAATACTTTCACACTAGTAGGATCTGTTGTAGGATTAAATTTTCTAGTAATAGTTGGATCTATTACACCAACAATATAGTTTTCAAAGAAAGAATAATAGAAAGACGTTTCGTATTTAAAGCTATTAAAACCATTTTTTAAAGGTTGTCTTCCTTTAAAACCAATTTCAAATTGATTATTAACTTCTGCTTTTAAATTTGGGTTTCCAATATATTCATAAGGATCTTGTCCAACAGTAAAGTGATTAATAAAGCGCTCTATCATATTTGCAGAACGAATTCCGCGACCATACGCAGCCTCTAAAGTGAAATTATCAGAGACTCTGTTTTTAATAGAAACCGTTCCGCTAACATTATGTTCTGTACGTTTCTCTAAGTCATACATTGCAGCAAAATCAGCTTCCGGATCCTGAATATCTGATGTTACATGATCATAACGAATACCAGCTGTAAATATGTTTTTAGAGTTGATGTTGTATTTAACTTCTGTAAATACTCCTAAATCTGTGATATAAGAATCTTGCCAAACCTTATCATTAAATGTCATAGGAGTTGGTAATGGGTTGCCATTCATTATTTTAATCAATCGAGTTCTTCCTCCATCTCTAGCAATATGCATGGCATCCAAACCAGAAAATACATTTAGTTTTTCTAAAGGTTTCCAGTTCAATTCTAATTTTCCACCAATGGTTGTTGCATCTACAGCAGAAGCTGCTTCCATCATCATAAAAGACGGTCTATTGTCATTGGTCATTAAATGGTCTACATAACTATAATAGGCTTTTGCAGTTAATGATTGTACTACTTCACCAATATTATCCAGTTTATAATCTAAAGAGAGAATACTACTATTATCATATTCGGTATCCATTGGCAATGCAGCATGTTGTACATCACGACCAAAAGATTGTCTCCAATGTGCCTGTAAACGTTGGTCGTCAGAGAAGTTATAACCTAATTTTATTCCGTAATCGGTACTTCTAAAAGACGAAGGGATTTCGGTACCATCACCATCTTCATAATCACCAAAATCTCTATAACCAGCATTAGCAACGATATCATATTTTTCTTGAATATATTGCAGTTGTGCTAGGTTTACTAAAGAGTTTCCGTTGCTTTCATAACCAGCAGATACTTTTCCATGTACCCCATAATCTTCATAATCTGGCTTTTGGGTTACCAAATTTACAATACCTCCAAAAGTTGCTCCGTAACGCACTGTATATGGTCCTTTGATGATTTCAATTTTCGCGATTTCTTCAGGAATAATATGTGTGGTTATAGGATCCATTCTATTCGGGCAAGCATGCATTGCTTTTGTTCCTCCATCATATTGAATGTTTAATTGTTCATATTGCGAAGCTCTAAACGAAGGATCAATAGCATAGTTCCCTCTTTTTATTACCGAAAATCCGTTGATGTTATTAAACAAATCGGCAACGTTTTTAGGCTGTACAATTTTTTCGTCATATTTATTTGCAACAACGGTTAATACGGGATCCTTTTTTAGATTACCAGTTACAATAACTTCATCTAGTTTTGTTTCTTTTTGTTCTGTAGTGTCTTTTTTGATTTCGTTTTGTTCTTGCCCAAAAGACATAGCTGTAATTAGGGTACATAGTAGTACCCCATATAATGTTTTCATATGTAATGTGTTTAATTTTATTTCTTTGCTTATGGTAGATGAAACTACCTCTAATTGAATAAAATTATACTTTGGGAGGATGAAAACAAACGTTGGTATTCTTAAAGGAATATAGATTCGTGTAGTCGGTTATATTCTTTTTTTTGATATATTCTTTTTGCTGAAAAACAAGAGGTTCCAGTGCCATTGAAAATAAGATGAGTTCTTTAAAATCAATAATACTCTCTGGTGTTTTTTGATCCTGATCTTGTGATTGAACAACCTTATTTAAATGACATTTTCCATTACAATTTAATTCTGGTTTGTCTTTGTTTATGCAAAAATTTTCTATAAAACCAACAGTATCCATATTATAGTACGCATAGGTTAACGACACTCTTGTACTATTAAATAGTAGCAATGTGGTTAAACTAATGGCGAATATATATGTGCTTATTTTCATTGGTACAAAAATAAGTGATAGTGTTTCCTTTAAAGATGATTTTTATCAGGTTTCGAATTAATTAGGACTTTTTTATCCATTATTAATTATCCTTATAATTATATAAGGATTTGGTATCCTCTAAGTGACAAATGTTACAAACTATCAACGAGTTGTGGTTTAATTTTACAGTAGAAAAATAAATTAAATCGATATATAATTATGAATACTTTAGAAACAACACAACAGCAACAAGAGGTTTTTACTATGCCAAGAATAGGAGATAAAGCACCAGAATTTACGGCGGTAACCACACAAGGAGAGATTAATTTTCCTTCAGATTATAAAGGACAATGGTCTATATTATTTAGTCATCCAGCAGATTTCACACCTGTTTGTACTTCAGAGTTTATGACATTTGCGCATTTAGAAGAAAAATTCAAAAAAGCAAATTGTAGTCTTATAGGTTTATCTATTGATGGCTTGTATAGTCATATTGCTTGGCTAAGAACTATTAAAGATAAAATTGAATTTAACGGCATGAAAAACATCGAAGTTAAATTTCCTTTAATTGAAGATATCTCTATGAATGTTGCCAAAAAATATGGAATGATTCAACCAGGAGAAAGCAAAACACAAGCGGTTAGAGCAGTCTTTTTTGTGGATCCAGAAAGTACGGTTCGTGCATTAATTTATTACCCATTAAGTTTAGGACGTAATTTTGATGAACTTTATAGAGCGTTAATAGCAATGCAAACCTCAGACAAATTTAATGTGGCTACTCCAGCAGATTGGAATCCTGGAGATGATGTAATTGTTTCTCCAGCCGGATCTTGTGGTGTTGCTGAAGAGCGCATGACTTCAACAGAAGATTTAGATTGTAAAGACTGGTTTTTCTGTACGAAGAAATTGGATAAAGACGTAGTATTAGATGCTATTCTTAAAAAGTAATTAATTAAAATTTAATAATTTAAAAAAGCCTCTAAAAAGAGGCTTTTTTGTGATAAAAGTGACATAGATTTAAAGCTTTGTGTCGTATTTTTATAGTCTAAAAATTAAAGTATGGAAGACATGATCTTTTACGATAGGTTGCAGTTTGCATTTACTATCACATTCCACTATATATTTCCGCAATTAACTATGGGATTATCTTTATTGATCGTCTTTCTTAAAGGAAAATATTTACTTTCAAAAATTGAAAAATATAATAATGCAGCAAAATTTTTGATGAAAATTTTTGCTATTAATTTTACCATGGGCGTGGTGACCGGAATTCCTATGGAATTTCAATTTGGTACCAATTGGGCTAAATTTTCAGAATTAACAGGAGGAATTATCGGACAAACTTTAGCAATGGAAGGCATGTTTTCTTTCTTTTTAGAATCTTCCTTTTTAGCACTATTTATTTTTGGCGAAAAATTGATGGGTCAAAAACTACATTTCTTAACTGGTTTCTTAGTCTTTTTAGGTTCTTGGGCAAGTGGTTGGTTTATTCTAGCAACCAATGCTTGGATGCAGCATCCTGTAGGATATGAAATTTTAGAGAATGGTAAATTTGTTTTAGAAAACTTCGGAGCACTTTTTACGAACCCTTGGTTGCTACCTGCATTTTTACATAATCAAATGGCTTCCGTGGTCACTTCTTCTTTTGTGGTGGCAAGTATAGGTGCTTTTTATATTTTAAGAAATAAACAAGTCGAATACGGAAAGCTATTCTTAAAAACAGGAGTGATTTTCGGATTAATATCTAGTGTATTAGTTGCTTTTCCAACAGGAGATTGGAATGCTAAAAATGTAGCAAAATATCAACCAGCATCTTTTGCTGCTATGGAAGGGATTTTTGAAACCGAAGAAGCTGGTGCCGAAATTGTACTCGTTGGACAGCCAAATATGGTAGAAAAAAAGTTAGATAATAAAATTGCAGTGCCTAATATATTAAGCTTTTTAACGCATCAGGATTGGGATAAACAAATCCCAGGAATGGATCAATTTAAAGAAGAGGAATTGCCAAGTAATATTCCGGCACTTTACTATTCATACCATATAATGGTTGGTTTGGGTACTATATTTATTGGGGTTATGGTATTGGCTCTTTTTCTTTTATGGCGAAAAAAATTATACAACTTTAAACCTTTACTTTGGTTTATTATGTTTTTAGTGCCGTTTCCTTATATCGCTAATATTACTGGTTGGTATACCGCAGAATTAGGAAGACAACCTTACCTCGTTTACGGATTATTAAAAACAAGCGATGGTATTTCTCCAACCGTTTCTTCAGGGAATACTTTATTTACATTACTTGGTTTTGTTGCTTTATATATGCTACTAGGTTTACTGTTTTTAGTACTAGTTGGTAAAACGATTAATCAAGGTCCAAAACCGCAAACACATTAATTATGGAAATATTTTGGTATATAATAATAGGAATTGTTTTAACGATGTTTTTTGTTTTAGATGGCTATGATTTTGGCACTGGAATCATTCATTTATTCTTCGCTAAAAAGGAAAAAGATAAAGAAGTAATCGCAAAGTCCGCAGGTCTATTCTGGGATTCTAATGAGGTTTGGCTAGTCGCTGCTGGTGGTATGCTTTTTATGGCTTTCCCTACTTTTTATGCATCGGTTTTTAGCGGATTCTATTTACCATTAATCATCGTCTTATGGTTAATTATTTTTAGAGCGATTGGTTTAGAATTTAGAGGACAGTTTAAATATCAAATGTGGAAGGATATTTGGGATACCTCTTTTGGCGTTTCTAGTTTATTACTAGCCTTGTTTTTTGGTATTGCTTTAGGTAATATTGTAAGAGGTGTGAATTTAGGAGGTGTTGAAAACGGAATCTCTGCGCATGAAGGACATTACTTTTTCTTACCATTATGGAACAGTAGTTTTAGTCCGCTAACCGAAAACCCAGGAGTGATAGATTGGTTTACTATTGTTATTGGGTTAATATCGGTGGTTACTTTAGCAATTCATGGTGCGAATTGGGTAGTTTTAAAAACAAACTCAAGTATCAATAAAAAACTTAAAGGCGTTGTTTTTAAATTAAATATAACCTTATCTGTACTTACTGTTTTTTCTTTATTTGTATGGCAAATAGTAAATCCGAATTCCTTAGATAATTTTATAGATAAACCCTATTTAATGGTCTTTCCGATGCTTTATTTTACAGGGTTAATCGGATTGTTTTTTATCAAAAAAATAAAAAAGGATAGCCATGCTTTTATGTTATCTACCTTATTGATAGTTGGAGGAATTACATCCTCATTAGCATCTCTATTTCCCGTAATATTACCTTCTGTGAATGATATTCATGAAGATTTAACCATTTATAATACTGCCGCTTCAGAATATGGTTTATCGATAGCATTAACTTGGGGGATTGTGGGCTTTATTCTTCTTTTTGTCTACATGATTATCCAAAAAAGGCTCATGGGAGGAAAGATAGATAAAATGGATTATGGCCATTAGTATAAAAATACTATTATGACAGAAACATTAATTTCTTTATTAAGTATTCTAATAGGAATCATTGCCGCTAATGTAACTGGCGCTATCTATAAAAAGTACTCCTTTGGTGTGATAGGAAATACCATTGCAGGTGTTTTTGGAAGCATATTTCTTATTAAATCCTTCGGAAGGCTAGGTTTTGATCCCTTATCAATAATGGATAACGGTACATTTCATATTGGCTTATTCCTTGTTAATTGTCTGGTTTCCATTTTAGGAGGCGTTTTAGGAGTAATAGTCATGAAGTTAATCTCTAATAAGTTGAATAGATAACGATTAGTACAGGATACATGATATAAATCATTTTATACCATTAGAATTCATTATACATTTGTTAACCACTTGGTTAAACCATGTAGTTGTAATGAGAAAATTAAAAGACGAAAATACAGAAGAGCAGATTTTAGATGCAGCAAAACATATCTTTCAATCTAAAGGAATGGATGGTGCGCGTATGCAAGAAATTGCCGATAAAGCAGGAATTAACAAAGCAATGCTTCATTATTATTACAGAAGTAAGCAGTTATTGTTTGAAGCGGTTTTTAAAAATGCATTTAGCTTATTAGCACCACAATTAAATGCTATTTTAAATGATGATTCTTCTATTGAAGAGAAGGTAAAAAACTTTACATCAGATTACATAACATTCATTGTGAAACATCCGTATTTACCAAATTTTATCATTCAAGAATTAAATAGAAACCCGGAGTTTCTTCTAAAAATGAAAGATACCAATGGTTTTCCAAATATTGAAAAATTTAAGAAGCAAGTAGATAGAGAAGTGGAACAAGGCATTATTAAACCCATTTCTGCAGAACAACTATTTCTGAATATTATGGCGCTAAACATTTTTCCTTTTGTAGCTAAACCTTTAATCCGGGCATTTACAAATACAGACAATGAAGCTTACAATCAATTAATAGAAGCGCGTAAAACAGAAGTTGCCGATTTTATTATTAATGCTATAAAGAATTCATAAAAGGAAACGAGCATGTTAAAAGTATTATCTCCCAAGGGAATGATTAATCAGCAAACAGCATGTGTCCAATAAAAAAAATAAATATAAAACATGAAACAGTTATTAATCATTCTATTACTCTCCATTGGGTGGTCAAGTGTTGCGCAAGAAAGTATCACTTTAGAGGAATGTTACCATTTAGTAACCGCAAATTATCCATTGGCTAAGCAATCGAAATTGCTAGATGCGCAAAATAAATTAGATGCAGCGGTTATTTCTACGTCAAAATTACCGCAAATCTATTTAGATGCGCAAGCAACATATCAATCAGATGTCCTTCAATTTCCTCTTGCAATGTCTGGTATAGAACCATTAAACAAAGATCAATACCGTGCAACGGTTTCTGTAAATCAACTAATTTATAACGGAGGTGCAACAGATGCTTCTTTAGATTTAAAATCTGCGCAACTCCATACGAAGCAAAAACAGGTTGAAGTCAGTTTATACCAATTAAAACAACAAATCAATCAACTCTATTTTTCTGTTTTATTAGCACAAGAATCTCAGTTATTACTAAAGGCTAAACAAGAGCAAGTAGAAGCCAAACTTAAAGAAGTACAGTCCGGAATAAAGTATGGTGTGATGCTACCAACTTCCGATAGAATTTTGGAGGCCGAATTATTGAAAATAGGACAACAGTTTCAAGAATTGGAAAGCAATAAAATGTCCCTAATTGAAACCCTTTCTAGCTTCATAAGTAAGCCTCTAACTACTGAAACATTATTTCAAAGTCCACTTTTAGAGACCGAATTTCAAGCGGACTTAAACAGACCCGAATTGGAATTATTTCAACTTAAAAAAGAAGAAATCCAAAATTCGGAAAGTTTGTTATCGAAGCAAAACGCACCTAAATTACTTGGGTTTGCAACTGGTGGTTATGGTAATCCAGGGTTGAATATGCTAGACAATTCCTTTCAAACATTTTATACGGTTGGTGTGAAATTAAATTGGAATGTTTTCGATTGGAATGCCAATAAAAAACAACGGGAATCCTTACTAATTAATAAGGATATTGTGGATAATGAAACCGAAGTTTTTAAACTGAATACCAACATCGAGTTACATCAACAACAAAAAGAAATCCATAAAATGGAAACTTTTATTTCTTCCGATCAAGAAATTATAAACCTCAGAAAAGAGGTGCTTCAATCGGCAGATGCACAACTTAGAAATGGCGTGATTACGTCTTCAGCTTACATTACAGAACTCACCAATTTATACGAAGATGAGAATACCTTGGTAAAACATGAAATTCAGCTACAACTAGCGAAAGCAAATTACAATGTCATTAAAGGACAATAAAAATAGTAATATGAAAAAGAACACATATATATTCGGATTAAGTTTTACAGCAATAAGCTTATTTTCCTGCGGAAACGATACCAAAAAAGCAGATGGCTATGGCAATTTTGAAGCAACAGAAATTACTATTTCTGCAGAGAATAATGGAAAATTAATGCAGTTTGATGTGAATGAAGGTGATGTGCTTTTAATAGAACAATTTATAGGTTATATCGATACCATTCCATTAACATTAAAACGGGAACAATTAAAAGTGTCTAAAGCAGTAATTGGTTCCAAATCAAAAGGTGTATTATCACAAATTAATGTACTAAATGCAAAATTGAAAACAGCAAACACCAATAAAGAACGAGCAGAAAATTTAATAAAAGATAATGCGGGAACACAAAAACAATTGGATGATGTTGCTGGAGAAATAGATGTGATTAAAAATCAAATTAGAAGCGTAGAAATTCAAAATGCACCTGTGGTTAATGAATTGAAAGCTATCGATGTTCAGGTAAAACAAATTGAAGATCAAATAGGAAAAAGTAAAATCGTAAATCCTGTAAATGGAACAGTTTTAACCAAATATGCAGAGCCTAATGAAATTACAGCTTTTGGAAAACCATTGTATAAAATTGCCGATTTAAATACCATGCAATTACGTGTCTATATTAGTGAAACACAATTGGCGAATATTACAATCGGACAAGAAGTTACGGTGAAAATCGATGATGCAGACGCTATGAAATCGTATAAAGGTACAATTAGTTGGATTGCTTCCGAAGCAGAATTTACACCAAAAATTATTCAAACTAAAGAAGAGCGCGTAGCTTTAGTTTATGCCGTAAAAGTGGATGTGAAAAATGATGGCAGCCTAAAAATTGGAATGCCTGCAGAGTTATGGGTACATGATTCTGAAGAAAATTAACAATAAAAAATCAGTAAAATAATTAAAATAGATTCTCATGGAAAAACATATCTATAACGTCAATGTAAATTGGACGCAAGACCGAAAAGGAACTTTATGTTCACCAGAATTAAAAAATAACACAACCAACGAAACCAATTGTATCGAAGTTGCAACACCTCCAGAATTCCCTGGTGGAATGCCTAATATTTGGACTCCAGAACATTTATTTACAGCAGCAATAAGTAGTTGCTTAATGACTACTTTTTTAGCAATTGCTGAATATTCTAAATTAGAGTATGTCAGTTTTACATGTGAATCGAAAGGAATACTCGAAAAAGTAGATGGCAAGTTTGTAATTAGCGAAGTCTTATTATTTCCAGAGGTTGTGATTACCGATGCATCTAAAAGAGAACGCACAGAACGTATTTTAGAAAAATCGGAAAAAGCTTGTTTGATTTCAAACTCTGTGACTTCAAAAATAACAATGGAAGCTAAAATTAGTATTCAAAATTAAAATCTAGTGAGTATATCTGTCCGTCATATTAGCAAATCGTATAAAAATGTAAAAGCCTTAGAAGACATCTCTTTTGAAGTGAAAGAAGGGGAGCTTTTTGGACTCATTGGACCTGATGGAGCAGGAAAAACAACGCTGTTTAGAATTCTAACCACGCTTTTAATTGCGAATGAAGGTACAGCAACAGTTGCTGGTTTTGATGTGGTCGCAGATTATAAAAAGATTCGAAATAGTGTTGGCTATATGCCAGGGAAATTTTCACTCTATCAAGATTTAACAGTGGAAGAAAACTTGAACTTTTTTGCAACTATCTTCGGAACGACCATAGAACAAAATTACGATTTAATAAAAGAAATTTACGTTCAGATAGAACCCTTTAAAACGCGTAGAGCAGGAAAGTTATCTGGCGGAATGAAACAAAAACTCGCTTTGTGTTGTGCGCTAATTCACAAACCGAAAGTGTTGTTTTTAGATGAGCCTACCACAGGAGTGGATCCCGTTTCTAGGAAAGAGTTTTGGGAAATGTTGAAACGTTTACAGCAAAAAGGAATTACCATTTTAGTTTCTACGCCGTATATGGATGAAGCGGCTTTGTGTGACAGAATAGCTTTAATTCAAGATGGAAAAATTTTGCAGATGGACACTCCTCAAGCTATTGTGAAGCATTATCCAAAACAGATTTACAACGTTAGGGCAAACAATACCTATCAACTTATTAATAGTTTAAAGGCCTATGAATACAACCATAGCGTCTATCCTTTTGGTGAGTTTGTACATTATACAGATCGTAGAGCAGATTTTAATCCTAAAGATTTAATGCTGTTTTTAGAATCTAAGAATCTTTCTAATGTGGAAATAAAAAAAACAGAGGCAACTATCGAAGATACCTTCATGGAACTAGCAAAATAACCTGCGAGGTTTTGAAAACCTTGTAGGTTTAAATAAAAAAAATGAACAATAACAACGTCATAGAAGCTCAAAATCTAACCAAAATGTTTGGTGATTTTACAGCAGTAAGCGCTATTTCTTTTGAAGTTAAAAAAGGAGAAATATTTGGTTTTCTAGGAGCTAATGGAGCAGGAAAAACAACAGCGATGAAAATGTTGATTGGTATTTCTAAACCTACAGCAGGAAAAGCTAGTGTTGCAGGGTTTGATGTTTATAAACAAGCCGAAGACATCAAGAAAAACATTGGTTATATGAGTCAGAAATTTGCTTTGTATGACGATTTAACGGTGAAAGAAAATATTATGTTTTTTGGCGGAATTTATGGCGTATCTAGAAAACGAATAAAGGAAAAAACAGCAATCTTGATTGAAGAATTAGGATTGGAAGAAGTCGCAAACCAATTAGTTGGTGCTTTACCTTTAGGATGGAAACAAAAACTATCTTTTTCTGTGTCTTTAATTCACGATCCAAAAATTGTGTTTTTAGATGAACCAACAGGAGGAGTAGATCCTATTACTAGACGACAGTTTTGGGAAATGATTTATAAAGCAGCCAATCAAGGAACAACCGTTTTTGTAACCACACACTATATGGATGAAGCCGAATATTGCGATCGAGTTTCTATTATGGTTAATGGGAAAATAGAAGCTTTAGATACTCCTAAAAAGCTTAAACAACAATTTAATGTTACGAATATGAACGATGTGTTTTTAAAACTTGCTAGAGGATGAAAAGATTCATAGGCTTCATAAAAAAGGAATTCTACCATATTTTTAGAGATAGACGCTCGTTGTTTATTCTCTTCGGAATGCCTATTGCTCAAATTATGCTCTTTGGTTTCGCTATTACTAATGAAATCAATAATGTGGATATTGCTATTTTAGATCATTCTAAAGATGCAACCACAGAAGAAATTATTAATAAGATTTCAGCTTCAAAATATTTTAGCATTCATCAGTTTATGGACAGAGAAGCCGATGTGGAAACTATTTTCAAAAAAGGAAAAGTAAAAGCGGTTTTAAATTTTGAAAAAGATTTCAGTAAAAAGCTAATCAGAGATCACAAAGCAACTATCCAAATTATTACAGATGCTACAGACCCAAATACAGCGAATACTATTAGTAATTATGTAAATGCAATTCTTATTCAGTATCAAAAAGATTGGAATAAAGACATCACTATTGCATATCAAATAATACCAAGAACTCGTATGGTTTATAACCCCGAATTAAAAAGTGTGTACATGTTTGTTCCTGGTGTGATGACCATTATTTTAATGTTAGTTTCTGCAATGATGACGTCCATTTCCATTACAAAAGAAAAGGAATTGGGAACCATGGAAATCCTGTTAGTATCACCAATAAAACCAATTCAGGTTATTGTAGGTAAAGTGTTTCCGTATATTTTTCTATCTGTAATTAACGCAATAGTTATTGTGGTATTAAGTATTTTTATTTTTAAGATGCCTGTGCAAGGAAGCTTATTTCTATTAGCAATGGAGAGCATTCTATTCATTATTTCAGCATTAGCATTAGGTATTTTAATCTCAACAATTTCTGCAACGCAACAAACAGCCATGATGATTTCTCTTATGGGACTCATGCTTCCAGTAATTCTGTTATCTGGATTTATTTTTCCTATTTCAAGTATGCCATTACCATTGCAAATGATTAGTAATATTATTCCTGCTAAATGGTTTATCATCATCATAAAAGGCATTATGCTAAAAGGAGTGGGATTGCAATATCTATGGAAAGAAACCTTGATTTTAGTTGGAATGACTATCTTTTTTATTGCATTAAGTGTGAAGAAATATAAAATACGATTAGAGTGAAAATAAACGATCCTGTGTAGTTTTAAATAATATGAAGAATAAAAGTGAAACGTAAAAACACCCCTAAAGTCCCCTCAAGGGGACAGCTCACTCGGTTGAATTGAAGGATTGTCCCCTTGAGGGGACTTTAGGGGTGTTTTTTTTTATGTAACTATGTTTAATTTAAAAGATTCCTGCCTGCGCAGGAAATAATATGAAAACAATTCTATACATCATACAAAAAGAGTTCAAGCAAATCTTTAGAAATAAAGGCATGCTTCCTATCATTTTTGTTTTGCCATTATTGCAACTCGTTATTTTATCGAACGCAGCTACTTTTGAAGTGAAAAATATCAAGTTTGGTTATATTGATAAGGATCATTCGTCCACATCTCGAGCATTAGTCGAGAAATTTAATGCATCTACATATTTTAATGTTTTAACCGATTTTCCTTCGGAAGCTATAGCAAGTGCTGAAATGTTAAAAGGGGAAATAGATGTGCTTTTACAAATTCCGCAATACTTTGAACGGGATTTGCAAATAGAAAAATATGCCAATTTAGGAATAACTATTAACGCAATTGATGGTGCAGCCGCAGGTGTAGAAAATGTTTATGTCAACCAAATTATACAACGTTTTAATCAAAACATAAAAATGGATGTATTACAGGTTTCCGATAAACAAGTACAACCAATTGCCGTAGAAACCATTCCTTTATTCTGGTATAACAAAACCTTAAATTATAAAACTTTTATGGTTCCTGGTATACTGGTTTTACTGGTAACTATGATTACCCTTTTCCTTTCAGGAATGAATATTGTCCGAGAAAAAGAAATAGGAACTTTAGAGCAAATTAACGTAACACCTATTAAAAAAAGCCAGTTTATAATAGGTAAACTTTTTCCATTTTGGGTCATAGGAATGGGGTTGTTAACTATTGGATTAATTTTAGCAAAAGTCATTTTTGATGTGCCAATGCTGGGGAGTTTAACACTCCTATATTTTTATACCTCTATTTATATTTTAGTGATTTTAGGCATCGGATTGTTTATATCTAATTTTACAGATACCCAACAGCAAGCCATGTTTATTGCATGGTTTTTTACGGTTATTTTTATATTAATGAGTGGTTTATTCACGCCAATAGAAAGCATGCCAAAATGGGCGCAAACCCTTACCGAATTTAACCCCATACGATATTTTGTAGAAGTGATGCGTATGGTTATGCTTAAAGGTTCTGGTTTTAATGATATTCTTCCACAGTTATTAAAAACAGCACTTTATGCTTTTGTAATGAATGGGTTGGCAGTTTGGAGTTATAAAAAGACAACATAAAAAATCATGTTATGAAGACTAATAATAAAATAAAGCTATCTAGAGATGAATCTTTGTTTGTTCGCGGACCTTTATCTCGTTTTAATGAATTATCCTTTGCCTTTAAAGTGTTTTTTAACTTTATAAAAGCCTTTCGGAAAATGCATTTTATTGGACCATGTGTTACTGTTTTTGGATCTGCAAGATTTACAAAAGATTCGGAGCATTATAAAAATGCGGAAAAAATTGGTGCAGCTTTAGCAAAAATAGGTTTTACAGTAATGACAGGTGGTGGACCAGGAATTATGGAAGCTGCTAATAAGGGCGCTTTTGAAGCAGGAGGATACTCTGTAGGTTGTAATATTATTCTTCCATTCGAGCAAAAGCCTAATCCGTATTTACATAAATGGATTAATATACCATACTTCTTTTTACGCAAAGTTATTCTTGTAAAATACTCTTACGGTTTTGTTGTGATGCCTGGGGGGTTTGGCACTTTAGATGAATTATTTGAGGCTTTAATCCTGATTCAAACCAAAGTAATTCAAAATTTTCCTGTGGTTATTTTCGATTCGGAATACCATAAGGAATTATGTCATCACATTCAATTAATGGCAGAAAATGAAAGCATCAGTCCAGAAGATATGAAACTATTATTTGTTACTGATTCTGTTGAAGATGTGATTAAACATATTGAACTACATACCATTAAAAAATTTGGATTGGTGAAAAAGCAAGTAAAACCAAAATGGTGGCTTGGTGAATCGTCTAATAATTCTTTATCAAATGAAAAATAAAAAGATTATCAACACTGTAAGTGCTACTATTTTAGCACTGTTTGCATTGCTCACTTTATTTTTAAGTAGCTCTGTAATTTTCGATTGGTTTGGCATTAGAGCCAAAGAAGGAAACTATGTCTTGTTTATAGTTTGGACAAACTTTATGAGCAGTATTTTATATTTAATTGCTGTTTTCGGATTTTTAAAAAACAAAAAGGGGACGTTTTGGGCGTTAATTGTTGCTTTAGGCATCTTAATTATTGCTTTTATAGCTTTGCTAGTTTATGTTAATAATGGCGGAATTCACGAAGCTAAAACAATAAAGGCAATGGTTTTTAGAATGTTAGTGACGTTAAGTTTCTCGCTAATAGCATTTTTCAGTATAAAACAAAATAGTACAATAAATTAAAAATAACCATCATGGAAAAAACAAAATATTCTAAAATATATCGAATAATTCATTGGGCAATTGCAGTTTCATTTATACTGTTGTTAATCACTATTTTTTTGCGATTAACATGGATGAATAAATATAATATGGCAGCTATCATAGAGGATTACCTGATTAGTGCCGAACAGAGTTTATCTCAAGATCAACTCCTTGTTTTGGCGAAAAAGATAAGACAACCAATGTGGAATTGGCATATTTACATAGGTTATGTATTGGTTGGACTATTTAGTATTCGTTTTATACTTCCTGCATTCGGACAAATGAAGATTCAAAATCCTTTTAGTAAAAACCTATCTACAAAAAAGAAAATTCAGAAATGGACATACCTCATTTTTTATATCTGTGTTATTGTTTCGCTGGTAACTGGACTTATCATAGAATTAGGACCAAAAGAATTGAAAAAACCAATGGAAGAAATCCACGTACTTGGTATTTACTATCTAATTGCATTCATGGTTATCCATTTAGCAGGTGTGTTAATTGCAGAATTTACAGAACAAAAAGGAATTATTTCAAGAATTGTTAGTGGCTCAAAAGACAAAGATTAAAAAGAATGAAAACTATATAAATGAAAATAAGAGCGTACATATTCGTTTTCCTATTATGGTCTGTTCATTTTGCTTTTTCGCAAAATGATATAGATACACTTCCACAATTGGATTTATCAAAAATAGCCTTAATCAATCAAAGTGATAGTTATATCACATTCCCAACAGATATAGGAAATATAGCATCCTTAATGTTTGAAGCCAATGTAAATCCGTCATTTGTTATTAGAAAACAAAAAAATCCAAAATTAATGGCTGTGTTAACAGCACAAATTATTATTAGGATGTACAATGAAGAGTCCTATCCTGTTCGTACACCTAGTTATATTCCACAAATTGCAGTATACTATTTAGTACATAAAACAGATGTACAAAATCAGATGGTGTTATTCGGTAAAATAGCACACCATTCTAATGGGCAAGTTGGCGATTTTTATAATGAAGACAACACGATCAACTTGCAATCTGGAAATTTTGCAACTAATTTTGTTGAATTCGGTTTTCTTAAAACAGGATATAGTAATAAGTTAAAAGCCATTAAAACTTTAAAAAGTGCCATTGAAATTCATCCTAAAAGTTGGTTATTACCAGAGTTAAAAGGAAGATATAGTGGGTTGCGTTGGCATAATAGTTTTACATCTTTTAAGTTTCCTTTAACCGATTCTAATAGCGATAGAGCAAATTTTTCTTTAAAAGCGGAAGCAACAATAATGTTAGATAATTATAATGATTTAGACGTTTTTGATTTGGAAAGATTTAATGCCAGTGTTACCTTTTATTATCATCCAAAGTTTTTAGAAGATATTGGGTTGTTTGTTCAGTTTTATCATGGAATGGATTATTATAATATTTATTTTGAACAGCAATTGTCTGTTATCCGATTTGGAATTATGACCGAAATTTTAAGATTTTAAAACAATACGAAAGTATGGAAAAGCAAATTTATATTAAAAAGGGTAATGATCAAATGGAACTTTTTTCTTTCGAAAAATTAAAAAATTCCCTTCAATCTGCAGGAGCACCAAAAGGTGTGATTGAAACTATTATACATGGAATTCAACCCGTTATTTATGATGGTATGTCATCTAATGAAATCTATAAGAAGGCATTTGCTTTATTAAAAAAACAGAATAAGGTTTGTGCTTCACGATATAGTTTAAAACGTGCTATATTTGATTTAGGTCCAACTGGTTTTCCGTTTGAGCGATTGGTTGGAGCGCTATTAAAAGAAAAAGGATATAAAACGGAAGTAAGCATTATATTAGATGGTGCCTGTGTTACGCATGAAATTGATGTACTAGCAGAAAAAGATGGAAATGTTTATGCTATTGAATGTAAGTTTCATTCTGATGCTAAAGGAGCAAGCAATGTAAAAGTACCATTATATATTAATTCTATATTTTTAGATATTCAGGAACAATGGAATACCAATTCAAAAAATCAAACCCATTTAAAACAAGGTTGGTTGGTTACCAATACTAGGTTTACCGAAGATGCTATTAACTATGCAAAATGTGTTGGACTAACATTGTTGAGTTGGGATTACCCAAAAAACAACGGACTAAAAGCAACTATTGATTCTATGGCATTATTTCCTGTTACTACTTTAACAACATTAACTAAAAGAGAAAAACACCAACTTATAGAGAAAGATGTTGTTTTGGTTAAGGAGTTAATTAACGCATCCAATAAAATGAAAAATATTGGAATGTCAGAAAAAAGAATGCATCGTGTTTTAGAGGAAGTTAAAAAACTGTGTGCTATTTCACAACCTTAACAAAAAACAGACAATTTTTTGGTTTTAGGTATATGCTTCCATAGTTATAAAAAACAGCGCTTTATTTTATTTATAATGAATGAATTAGCGGTTTGTAGTTGTAAGAAGGTAATTTAAATTACTTGTGTAACAAAAGTGACTGTATGATGTTTTAGTTGAAGTTATCTTTATATAAAAATAACAATCATGTCTAAAATCGTCATTTTAGGAGCCGGTATTGCTGGCCACGTTGCAGCAACGCATTTGCGTAGAAAACTGCCCAAAAAACACGAAGTTGTTGTGGTGTCGCCTAACAGTAATTACCAATGGGTGCCGTCTAACATTTGGGTTGGAATTGGAAGAATGAAATCGGAGAAAATCTATTTTCCATTAGAACCTCTATATAAAAAGAAAGGTATTGGATATAAGCAAGCCAAAGCGATTTCGTTTTACCCGGAAGGAGATAAAACCGAAGAGAAACCGTATGTTTTATCTGAATATGTAGTAGGAGAGAACAAAGGACAACAAGAAAAAATAACGTACGATTATTTGATTAATGCTACTGGACCGAAATTAAATTTTGAAGCGACGGAAGGTTTAATTCCTGGCAAAAATAAAGCATATTCTGTTTGTACCTATACGCATGCAGATCACGCTTGGGAAGGTCTAAATGCCTTAATTCAAGAAATGAAAAAAGGTAAAAAAGCTAAAATATTAATAGGAACAGGACATGCAAAATCTACTTGTCAAGGAGCTGCTTTTGAGTATATTTTAAATGTTGAGCAAGAATTACGCAAACATAATGTACGTGATATGGCAGAAGTAACATGGATTTCTAACGAATACCAATTAGGGGATTTCGGAATGGATGGTATGTTGTTAAGCTACGGAAGTATGACTATGAAATCACATGAAATGGTAGAAATGGTTTTTGAAGATAGAGACATTAAATGGATACTTGGCGCAGGAGTTAATAAAGTGGAAGATGGCCTAGCGCATTATGAAAATTTAGAAGGAGAATATAAAACGGAAGCATATGATTTCGCGATGCTAATTCCTTCGTTTTCTGGTCATGGTTTTAAAGCCTATGATAAAATGAAAACGATATTACAGAGAAACTGTTTAAAGGATTTATGATTGTCGACGCAGATTATACAGCAAAACCTTATGCAGAATGGTCGGTTAAAGATTGGCCAGAAACCTATCAAAATCCGAGTTATAAAAACATTTTTGCTCCCGGAATTGCATTTGCACCACCACATGCTATTTCTAAACCAAGAACAAGTAAAAACGGCACAGTGATTTCACCAGCGCCACCAAGAACAGGAATGCCATCTGGTATTACCGCAAAAATAGTCGCAGATAATATTATAGATTCTATTAAAAGTGGAAAAGAATCTTTAAATCACAAAGGATCTATGGGTAATATGGGAGCCGCTTGTATTGCTTCTGCTGGTTACGGAATGACATCAGGAAGCGGTGTAAGTATTACAACGTATCCAATTGTTCCTGACTATGAAAAATATCCAAAAACACAAGGTAGACAATTAGGGAAGACCTTTGGCGAAATTGGTTTAGCAGGACATTGGCTAAAATTAGCGTTGCATTATGCCTTTATCTATAAAGCTAAAATGCGACCATTTTGGTGGTTGATTCCAGAGTAGGAATCCTACCAAAACAGGTTTTCTTAAAAATACGGTTAGGATAACTTGATGATTTAGAGTTTTCACATCTGAGTAATGTCCCCTCGAGGGGACTTTAGGGGTGTTTTTTTAATCGGATAATAAACGCTTTAAATAGGACAACTTTCATTTAATCATATAAAAAATAAAATATCATGACACAGAGAATATCAAAATACCAAAGATTTAAAATGATGAATCCTGTTATTCAGTTTTTCAAGTTTATTTATTTAAGTATAAAAATAATGCTTGTGGTTGCTGGCGGACATGGTGGTACGAGAAAGGTTAACTGATGCAGTAGTTTCGTTGTTTTATAAAGATGCAGATGTTATAATATGTACTCCCATAGCAATCATCTTGGTCTTAATATTTTCAAATGCTTCTATATCTAATGCTTTCGAAGCATCTTCAATAAAAAAGCATTCAAACCCTTCTTTGATGGCATCACAAATAGAAAAGTAAACACAAATATCGGAAGCTAGACCACAAAAATAGAGTTGCGATGCTCCTTTTTCTTTTAAATAGCCATTTAAACCAGTTGGTTTTAAGTGGTTATTGTCATAAAAGGCACTATAACTGTCGATGTTTTTATCGGTTCCTTTTCTAAAAATAGCTTCGTATTTTGTAGTGTTTAATTCCGGATGTAATGCTGCTCCTTCGCTGCCTTGTACGCAATGTTCTGGCCATAAAACTTGTGTTTTTCCACGCCATTCTATAGTCTCAAAATTCGATTTCCCATCCTGGTTTATAGCAAAGCTAGAATGGTCTTTTGGATGCCAATCTTGTGTGGCTACTACCAAATCAAATCTATCTTGTATGCTGTTTATTACAGGTACAATTTTATTACCGTTAGGTACCGCAAGGGATCCACTAGGCATAAAATCATTTTGTGCATCGATGACTAGAAGTGTTTTCATATTTAGCTTTTATGTTGGTTAATTAGATCATTTCGTTCGCTTTTAAGCTGACTGCTAAGTCCAATTTTATAGGTATGCGGATTCTGAAAACGTTTATATTCATTAGGAAGTTGTGCTAAACGGGATTGTGAATATTTCGAAATCTCAGTAACCGTTCTAATAGGTGCCACACGTTTACCATGTTCCATTACTAATTCTAATAGAGGTTCTTTTTTTAGCGGACTAATATCTATTTGTTTTGTAATATCAAAAGGGTGTTCCATTTTGTCTATCTCACCTTCAGAATAAATAGCCACCGCATCTGCACCATAAAACATACCATCGGCATCTATCATTCGATACACTTGCTTTTTAAAAGGTAGTGATACTTTTATAATATTTTCCGAGAGTTTAATTCTTGGAGCCCCATTGTATTCCGATAATTTATAAACACCATCCAGAGCTGCATCCGGTCTTCCGGTAACTAAATTGGTTCCCACACCAAAAACATCAATAGGTGCGTTTTGTTCTTTTAAACTTTTGATAACAAATTCATCTAACTGATTAGAAACTACAATTTTTACATATCCCAAATCGGCAGCATCTAAAATGGCTCTCGCTTTTTTGGATAAATACGCTAAATCACCACTGTCCAAACGTATTCCAAACAATTTATCTCCTCTTTCTTCCATTTCTTTTGCGACTATAATCGCATTTGGAAGCCCTAGTTTTAAAGTATTGTACGTGTCTATTAACAGCACACAGTTTTTAGGTCGTACTTGTGCAAAATCGCGAAAAGCCTCTAATTCATTATCATAACTCTGTATAAAAGAATGTGCCATTGTTCCTGTAGATGGAATATTGTAATCTTCTGCTGCTTTCACATTACTGGTACTATCAAAACCGCCAATTGCAGCAGCTCTAGACGCATAATAACCTCCAGTTGCATGTGCACGACGTAATCCCATATCTAATAATATAGCATCTTTGGCACTGTATCGTATTCTGCTGGCTTTGGTTGCGATTAAGGTTTGAAAATTAAGAATATTAAGTAAAAGTGTTTCTATAATTTGTGCCTCTATAATATTAGCCTCAACTTGTAAAATAGGACGGTTTGGAAAAACAATATCTCCTTCTTTACTAGAGCGAATACTTCCTTTAAAGCTGAAATTTTTCAAGTACTCTAAAAACTCATTTTCAAATCCTTTTTGCTTTAAATAGGAAATGTCAGAATCGGAGAATTTAAGCGACTCCAGAATATCTAAAACATCCTCTAAACCTGCAAATATGGCATAGCCATTATCAAAAGGATTACGACGATAATAATAATCAAAGACAGCGTTACCATTTGGTTTGGTAACAAAGTAGACTTGCGCCATGGTAATTTGATATAGATCGGTATAAGCAGCAGTAATGTCCATAAATGTATAAGTTTAGTTTACAAGATATTCAAAATTTGAAAGACTTCTCATTCCAAATTTGAAAGCGGTTATTAGTTAATAGTTTCGTTGCAATTAATTTCCTTTTAATCGTTGCCATAATTCGGATAGCAGTTTTTTGCCTTCCCGATTATTTTTAGGTTCTTCTGTAAATACAACCTTTCCTGTAGCATCTACATCTAGTCTGTATTTAAAAACAAAGTTGTCGGATTTTGGCGCTAAACTTAACAAACCAAATCGTAAATCATTAAAATAAAGTGTATCGTCTTTTTTATTGATGGTATACCAACCTTCGGTAATAGTAATCATACGTTTTACGCTTTCATCTTCAACTAGATTTCCTAATAATTCATGATGTTTAGGGTAGCTTTCAAAAGTAATTGGTTGGGAATCAAAAAACGAATAATTTCCAAGTAAATATGCATCTTCGGTTTGCACATTGGCACTCCAAAGTATGGTGTTTAAAGGGGAAGGTCTCGTGTCTATATCTAAATAGGTTATGTTTTGGGTAGCTAAAGCAGATTCAAATTCCGTATAGGAAATCCATTTTAAAACTAAGGTTAAAGCCAAATAAGAGGTGCTAATTATTAATCCCATGTTGTTATAAAAACGTCGTTTTGTGGTAGTGCGTTTTTGTCGCATTGCCAAAATTAAAAACACCAAAAAGGGTAAGGTGTACAGGGGGTCGATTACAAATATGTTTTTAAATGCTAATCGCAAATCAAAAGGCCAAAACAATTGTGTTCCCCAAGTAGTATGTGCATCTAAAATGGGATGCGTCACAAAGGACCAAAAGAATAACCAAGACCAATTTTTAAAGTTTTTATATGTCTCATATCGAGAAACAATCCATCCAAAAATGGGAGCAAAAAGTGCCGAAAACACAATAGAGTGTGTAAATCCGCGATGTATAGCAAGAGCAGAAACGGTGTCTGTAAAATAAGAAGCAAACACATCGAAATCTGGAATAGTTCCTGCAATAGCACCATAAAGCATCGCTTTGTTTCCAACTTTTTTACCTAAAACAGCTTCTCCTACAGCTGCTCCTAATACTATTTGTGTTAATGAATCCATATTAAAAACAAAAGTAAGGGATACCAATATATTTATACCAATACTTTGTTTTTAAGTTGCTTTTTAGCTTGTTTAATAAAAGGTGTTTATCATCCTGTTTTTCTTTGGTTTTTTCGAAACTATATAATAGTCAGTATTTTATATGATAATTATCAGTGTGTATACTTTTTGTTTATTTTAATTTAGAACAACTAAAAATGTCTTAATTCAAATTGCTTTTCTTAAGTAACCTATGTTACTGACAAAAGTATATTCCTGAACTATTTTTGTACTGTAAATTAATAATTAATGAAAAACTATATTTATATATCAATATTGCTTTTAGGATTAACACTTTCAGTGCAAGCACAAGAAGTCGTACCTATTGCAAAAACGGAAGTTTTGACTAAAGTATCGGAGAATAACACGAGTATTAAAATTTCGGAAGAAGATTTTAATATTGCCAAAGCCGATTACCGACAAACAAACGCCGTGTTTTTACCAAACATTTCAGCTAGTCATACAGGGATTGCAACTACAAATCCGTTAATGGCTTTTGGTTCTAAATTGAATCAAGAAATACTAACTCAAAATGATTTTAGTCCAGCATTATTAAACAATCCTTCTCAGATTGAAAACTACGCAACAAAATTCGAAATTCAGCAGCCATTAATTAATGTCGATGGCATCTATCAGCGTAAAGCGGCCAAATCCAAAATGGAAGCGATGTCCTTAAAGACAGAGCGTACGCAGGATTATTTAGTGTTTGAGGTAGACAAGGCATACATGCAATTACAATTAGCATATAAGTCCGTTGCCGTTTTAGAAAAAGCGTTAGTTGCTGCAAATGCCAATAAAAAATTAGCAGACGATAGCTTTAAACAAGGCTATTTGCAACGTGCAGATGTATTGAATGTAGAAGTACGCGTTACCGAAGTTCAAAACCAATTACAAACCGCTAAGAGTAATGTGCAAAATGCTTCCAATTATTTGTCTTTTTTAATGAGTGATGAAAACTATGTGGTGTATATACCAACGGATGAATTGGTGATTACAACCTTTGCTTTGGAAGATAAAAAGATTTCCCAAAACCGTTCGGATATTAAAGCGATGCAATTAGCTTCTAATGCTTATGAGGCGATGAATAAAGCAGATAAAATGGCGTTTTTACCAAGATTGAATGCTTTTGGAAGTTACGAGTTGTATGATGATCAAATTTTTCAAGGCGATGCAAATGGGTATTTATTTGGAGCACAATTAAGTTGGGATATTTTTCAAGGGTCGAAGCGTTTTGGTAAAATGCAAAAAAGTAAATCCGAATTCGAAAAATCGAAATTAGAATACAAACAATATGTATCTCAAAGTAATTTAGAATTAAACAAAGCGAAACGTGCTTTTACTGATGCCGAGAATAAGCTACAATTAACAACTTTAGCATTAGAACAATCGGAAGAATCTTTACGAATTCGAACAAATAGATTCAAGGAAGGTTTAGAAAAAACATCCGATTTGTTACTTGCCGAAACGCAATATGCACAAAAGCAATTGGAATATTACCAAACCATTTTTGAATACAATTACGCACAAGCATACGTACAATTTTTAACTAAAGGATAATTAAAAAATAAGATAATAGAGCCAAGAATCAAGATTGATTTTCTAGAATCCAAATGTATAAATACTGTCACACTGAGCGCAGTCGAAGTGTCTTAAATAAAAAATAATAAACATGAAAAATATATATACCATCCTAACACTTTCTATAGCGCTATTCGTAGCAAGTTGTGGTAGCGAAGACAAAAAGCCAGTTGTAGATAATTCGCCAGCAATTAGCGTGAAAACGAGCCAAGTAACAACTAATGGAAGCAGTCCTTTTTTGTCTGTAAGCGGAAAAATACAAGCCACGAATAGTGCCGATTTAAGCACTAGAATGATGGGTTATGTAAATAAAGTACACGTTAACGTTGGAGATAAAGTGCGAAAAGGACAATTATTAATATCGATTAATAATAGCGATTTACAAGCCAAAAGAGCACAGGTAAATGCAGGAATAACAGAAGCTAATGCTGCTTTAAAAAATGCGCAAAAAGATTACAATCGTTTTAAAAATCTGTTCGCAGATAATAGCGCATCGCAAAAAGAGATGGATGATATGACTGCCAATTATGAAATGGCAAAAGCTAGAGTAGAAGCAGCCAATCAAATGAAAAACGAAATCAATGCGCAATTTGCATATAGTAATATAACTGCTCCTTTTAGTGGAACGGTGACTAGTAAAAATGTGGAAGCTGGTAATATGGCTAATCCTGGAGTATCATTAATAAGTATAGAAACGCCTGGAAATTTTGAAGTGATGGCAATGGTTCCTGAAACGGAAATTTCTGCAATTAACAAAGGAACTGTAGTAGATGTATTGGTGAAATCGATTAATAAAACCATAAAAGGAAAAGTAGCAGAAGTAAGTACATCTGCTAAAAATACGGGCGGACAATATTTAGTAAAAATAGATGTAGATAAAACGGATGCCAATATTTTATCAGGCATGTTTACCACGGTGCAATTCCCTGTGGAAAGAAAAGCAACGTCATCTATGGTTTTAATTCCGACGGATGCTATTGTAACCAACGGACAATTATCTGGAGTGTATACGGTAAGTCAGAGTAATACAGCATTATTACGTTGGTTGCGCTTAGGTCGAACTTTTGGTGATCAAGTAGAAGTGTTATCTGGTTTAAATGCAGACGAGGCTTACATTGTTTCGGCTGAAGGTAAACTGTTTAATGGAGCGAAAATTACCATTCAATAACTAATAAGTTGCGTTAAGGATAGCAGTGGAAATCCTTTTTTTGCTACCATATATGGCAAAAAAAGATTGTAACGGATAGCCTGTTAAAACGCCCAAGATATAAAGATTTCCACTTTTGTGGGAATGAAAAAAAAGTAATAATTATGAAAGAAGGAATCGCAGGTAAAATTGCCAAAGTCTTTATGCAGTCGAAGCTTACAGTGCTTTTGATGATTGTATTTATGGTGGTTGGGGTGTACAGTTCGTTTTTAATTCCGCGTGAAGAAGAACCGCAAATTGATGTACCAATGGCAGACATTTTTGTGGGATATCCAGGCGCAAGTCCTACGGAAGTAGAGTCGCGTGTGATTAAGCCTTTAGAGCAATTAATATCGAATATTAAGGGTGTGGAATATGTGTATTCTACGTCGATGAAAGAGCAAGGAATGGTCATCGTGCAGTTTTATGTTGGCGAAGATATTGAGCGTTCTTTTGTGAAATTATACAACGAAATTAATAAGCACATGGATCAAATGCCAGCGGGCGTAACGTTTCCATTAGTGAAAACACGTGCGATTGACGATGTGCCAATGTTGGGTTTAACGTTGTGGAGTGAAAATTACGACGATTACCAGTTAAACCAAATGGGGCAAGAGTTGGAAGCTGAAATTAAGAAGATAAACGATGTAGCTGTTACGCATAAAATTGGTGGTAGAGATCGTCAATTACGTGTGGTTTTAGATAAGGATAAATTGGCTGCAAGCGGATTGGATTTCTTATCGGTTTCAGAAATGATTAAAGCGAATAATAGCCAATTAAGTGCTGGTAGTTTTGATAAAAATGATACCGAATTTTTAGTGAATACAGGAGCTTTTTTAGCTTCGGTTACCGATGTCGAAAATTTGGTGGTTGGTGTGCAACAAAATCAGCCCATATATTTAAAACAAGTCGCTAAAATTATTGATGGACCAGAAGTACCACAAAATTATGTGAGTTTAGGTTACGGAAAAGGAAGTGTGAAATCGGCAGATTATAAATCGGAATATCCTGCAGTAACTATTTCAGTAGCAAAAAGAAAAGGAGCAGATGCGATGAAAATTGCAGAAGTTATTATTGATAAAGTGGACCATTTACGTACTACTTTAATTCCGGATGATGTGCATGTGGAAGTGACTAGAAATTATGGGGAAACAGCATCTCATAAAGTATCCGAATTACTTTGGCACCTTATCGGTTCTATCTTTGCAGTAACCCTTGTGGTGATGCTAGCAATGGGATGGCGAGGTGGATTGGTCGTGTTTTTATCTGTTCCAATTACGTTTGCTTTGACCTTGTTGAGTTACTATATGATGGATTATACACTAAACCGAATTACCTTATTTGCTTTAGTATTTGTAACCGGAATTGTGGTGGATGACTCGATTATTATTGCCGAAAATATGCACAGGCATTTCAAGATGAAACGCTTGCCATTTAAACAAGCCGCTTTGTATGCGATAAATGAGGTTGGGAATCCAACCATTTTAGCAACATTTACGGTAATAGCTTCTGTTTTACCTATGGCTTTTGTTTCCGGATTAATGGGTCCATATATGGCGCCAATGCCAATTGGTGCATCGATAGCTATGATATTATCTTTATTTGTAGCATTAACGATTACACCATATTTAGGCTATATTTTCTTAAGAGAAAAAGATAAAAAAGGAGCAGAAGAAAAACCTGAAAAAGCAGTTGAAGACACGCTGATTTATAGAATCTATAATAAGTTTGAGCGTCCGTTATTAGAAAGTAAAAGAAAACGCTGGTTGTTTTTAGGATTGACTTTTATGGTGTTAATGGCAACGATGGTGTTGTTTTTTACCAAATCGGTTGCAGTAAAAATGCTGCCTTTTGATAATAAGAATGAGTTTCAAGTGGTAATTGATATGCCTGAAGGCACAACACTGGAACGAACAGGAGTTGTAGCGCAAGAAGTGTCTCAATATTTATCGACTAGACCAGAAGTAGTGAATTATCAAAACTACGTTGGTACTTCTGCACCAATTACTTTTAACGGTTTGGTGCGTCATTACGATTTACGTGGAGGCTCTAATATGGCAGATATCCAAGTGAATTTAATTGATAAAGAAGACCGGACGGCACAAAGTCATGATATTGCTAAGTTAATGCGTCCAGACATTCAGAAAATTGCAGCGAAGTATAACGCAAATATTAAATTAGTAGAAGTGCCACCAGGACCTCCAGTGTTATCTACTATTGTTGCAGAAGTGTATGGACCAGATTATAACGAGCAGATTAGAATAGCCAATAGCGTTCAAGATATATTAAAGAACACAGAGGATGTAGTCGATATTGATTGGATGGTGGAAGCAGATCAAACCGAATATCAATTCGATATTAATAAAGAAAAAGCCATGTTGTATGGTGTAGCACCACAGCAAATTGCATATACCATGAATATGGCATTGTCTAATAGAGCGATTACAACGTTATATGATGAAAATGCGGTGAACCAAGTTGGTTTGGTATTGGCTTTAGATGAAAAGGAAAAATCGACCATAAGTGATATTTCACAATTAAAAGTGAAATCGAAACAAGGTAATATGGTGCCTATAGCAGATTTGGTAACCATTACGGAAACGACTGCAGCAAAAAGCATTTACCGTAAAAACCAAAAGCGCGTGGTGTATGTGATGGCAGATATGGCTGGAGAATTAGAAAGTCCGGCGTATGCCATTCTTGGAATGGAAGAAAAGTTAAAAGAAATTCCATTACCAAAAGGTTATGAATTAAACGAAATGTATTTAGGACAACCAGGTTTTGAAGATAATTATACCGTGAAATGGGATGGAGAATGGCAAATTACTTTAGAGGTTTTTAGAGACTTAGGAATTGCCTTTTTAGGAGCTATTATCTTAATATATATTTTAATTGTAGGATGGTTTCAAAACTTTAAAGCACCAATTGTAATGATGGTTGCTATTCCTTTATCCTTAATCGGAATTATTCTAGGACATTGGATTATGGGCGCGTTTTTTACAGCAACTTCTTTTATAGGTATGATTGCTTTAGCTGGAATTATGGTTAGAAATTCCGTATTACTTATTGATTTTATTAACCTAAGAACTACGGAAGGTGTACCACTAAAACAAGCTTGTATTGAAGCAGGAGCTGTGCGTACAACACCAATTCTATTAACAGCAGGAACAGTTGTCATTGGGGCATTCGTGATACTGTTTGATCCCATTTTTCAAGGATTAGCAATCTCGTTAATGGGAGGAACTATTGTGTCTACTGTGCTGACTTTATTGGTGGTTCCATTAGTTTACTATATGATAGAGAAAAAGAATTTTAAATAAGAACTTGTCTAGTCGAGCGCGGTCGAGACCTATATTTAGCGAAGTAGTTGAAAAGAGTTTTCGAATGCGATCGAACGGACAATAAATTGTAAACAAATGAAATTAGTAATTGTTACAGCGGTAGAAGAATTTGAAAAAGAGGTTTTAAAGCTTTTCAAAAAAGCAAATATTGAAAACTTTAGTAGTTCTGATATTGAAGGATACAAAAATGGATCCTCGTTATTAATGGCTTCAAATTGGTTTTCAGCAGAAAAAGGAGGGAATGAATCGAGTCTGTTCTTTTCTTTTACTGAGGACGAAAATATTGATGCTTTATTCCTTTTAATAAAAGAATTTAATTCAAATCTAGAAACTAAAACTCCTTTAAAAGCTGTTGTGGTTCCTATTGAGAAATTTATATAAATTTAAAAATTAATTAAAATGTTAAATACATATTTTAGAGTTATAGTAGGTGTAATGGTTTTGTTAAGCGTTGTGCTTTCTGTATATGTGAGTCCAAAATGGATGTGGTTTACCGTGTTTATTGGCGTGAATTTAATACAATCTGCTTTTACAAAATGGTGTTTGTTAGAAACAATATTAGTAAAGCTAGGTATTAAAAAAGAAGGAGCAAGTTGTAGTGTAAAATAAAACTCCATATTTTTATTAGATATAAGTTCTATAAATAGATTTTTAGCATGTACTTTTGCCGAAAATTTATTTATGGAATTTTTCTTGCAACCTTGGCCTTGGTATCTTTCAGGTTTTTTAATAGCGTGCACCATGCTAATCCTATTGTTAATGGGGAAAAAATTTGGAATGTCTTCTAACTTAAAAACTTTTTGTGCTGCTTGTGGTGCAGGAAAAGTAAGTCCTTTTTTTCAGTCCGATTGGAAATCTGATAAGTGGAATTTATTAGTGGTAGTAGGAGCTATTCTAGGCGGTTTTGTCGCTTCTCATTATTTATCTAATGGGGAAATGCCTGCAATTAGTGAAGCTACAAAAGCATCTTTAGCAAGCATAAATATTTCTGCTGAAAATCAATATATGCCTAGAGAGTTATTCTCTATTTCCGCTTTAAGCGATATAAAAACGATACTTATTTTAATAGTTGGAGGGGTACTCATTGGTTTTGGCGCTCGTTATGCTGGAGGTTGTACTTCTGGTCACGCTATTTCTGGATTAAGTAATTTACAATTGCCTTCCTTAATTGCTGTAATTGGCTTTTTTATTGGCGGATTGGTTATGGTTCATTTATTATTCCCTCTAATATTTTAAAGATGAAAAGCATTTTATATATCCTTGTTGGTTTTTTCTTCGGAATAATTATGTACAAATCGGAAGCTGCTTCGTGGTTTCGTATTTACGAAATGTTTCAGTTTCAATCTTTCCACATGTATGGAATCATAGGAACGGCTTTAGCTTTCGGAATCGTATTTGTGCAAGTAATAAAACATTATAAAATAAAATCTATAGATGGTAATCCCATTGTGATCCTTCCTAAAGAAAAATCATTTTCTAGGTATATGATTGGTGGAATCATTTTTGGACTTGGTTGGGCTTTAGCTGGCGCATGTCCGGGACCCATTTTTGTGCTTGTCGGTGCTGGTTTTGTTCCAATACTCATTGTATTAGCCTCGGCAGTACTTGGTACTTTTCTTTATGGTGTATTAAAAGAGAAACTGCCGCATTAATTTTTTTATGGATTGTTGTAACATTTTATGATTCGGTGCGTCCTATAAGTATCAATCAATAAATCAATCATCATGAAAAGAGAAGACAAACAACTTTTAGTTATTACACATTTAAGCCAATTAATTACATTAGTTACTGGTTTTGGTAGTTTAATTCTTCCGCTTATTCTTTGGGTTACTCAAAAAGAAAAAGTCCATCAAATGGATGCGCATGGTAAAAACATCATTAATTTTCAATTGAGCTTAATTGTATATTGTATAATTTGCGTGCCATTAATTCTTTTATTCGGATTAGGGCTTTTAGGTTTTATGGTTTTAGGAATTATATCTATAATCTTTCCTATTATAAATGCTATTAAAGCAAGCAATGGAGAAACACCAACCTATCCTTTCTCTTTTAATTTTATTAATTAAGAATATGAAAAAGGAAAGCAAGTTCACAAAATATATTGGACTAGGAATTGGGTTAGGTTCTTCTTTTGGAGTAACTATAGGTTCGGTGATAGGAAGTATAAAGAACGATGTTTCCACTTGGGTTAGTTACGGAATAATTATAGGAATGATTTTAGGTCTTGTAATAGCCATTATTTACGGAAGCCTAATACTTGAAAAAACAAATATAGAAGAAAATAAAACATCAAAATAAATACCTTTATCTTTTAATTTTATTAGTTAGTTAATTACTTAGATAAAGAAAACGCAACCTGAAGAGGTTGCGTTTTTTGTTTTAAAAATGTCTTAAAGAAATTATTGCTTTATAAAATCGAATGCTGAAAAATCTACCAATAATAGATTACCATTCGAGGTAAACTCAAAAGTGGTGACTATGTCTTTGTCATTTTGAGTTATGGTTAATTTATCCTTATTGACTTTCCAGTCTATAGAGATAATATTAGAAATAACACCTTGTCCCGTAGTTTGTTGATCTACTATGTATCCAGTATTGTTTTCCTCAAAAGTTAATTTGTATTCAGAATTGGCCTTAAAATCATGGCGTAACCATTCTCCAATTAAGGCATTGCTGCTATCTTTACAAGAGAACTGTAAAGCGCAAAGTATCACCAGTAAGAATAGATGTATTCTACTTTTCATTATTGTTGGATTAATTAATTTAATAAAATACCAATCACTAGATTTAAGGGAATCATTATGAGGTTATTGGTACGCGTAAAAGTAATAAAAAGAGCACAATATTAAAATAGTAACTGGATAATAATGTAATAAACAAAAAAAGCGCATCCTAAGAATGCGCTTTAGTTTAATAATATATTTTGTGTTCTTTATAAATAGATTCTTGCCTTCGCAGGAATTTACTAGCTATTTAACATCACCGGCATTACTAACATAGTAACTTGTTCTCCTTCATCTAATCCATCCACAGGAGTTAAAATTCCAGCTCTGTTTGGTAAACTCATTTCTAATTGTACTTCACCAGAAGTTAGGTTGTTCAACATTTCTGTTAAAAAACGAGAGTTAAAACCAATTTGCATATCGTCCCCTTGGTAATCACAAGTTAAACGCTCTTCTGCTTTGTTAGAGTAATCGATATCTTCAGCAGAAATATTAAGTTCTGCTCCAGCGATTTTTAAACGTATTTGATGTGTTGTTTTGTTAGAGAAAATACTAACACGACGCACAGAGTTTAAAAATTGTGTTCTGTCAATACTTAATTTATTCGGATTCTCTTTTGGAATTACCGCTTCGTAGTTAGGATATTTTCCATCAATTAATCTACAAACTAATTCGGTGTTTTCAAAAGTAAACTTCGCATTAGAATCGTTGTATTCAATAGTTACAGCATCATCACTAGCAGCTAAAATTCCTTTTAAAAGATTTAAAGGTTTTTTAGGCATAATGAATTCGGCAACTTGGCTAGCTTTTACATCTTCACGAGTGTATTTTACTAGTTTGTGTGCGTCTGTTGCAACAAAGGTTAAACCTTCTGTAGAGAACTGAAAAAATACACCACTCATTACCGGACGTAAATCATCGTTTCCAGCAGCAAAAATAGTTTTGCTAATTGCTGTTGCTAAAATATCTCCAGAAATAGTTGTCGAACTAGGATTTTCTAATGCTACAGCTTTTGGAAACTCAGCACCATCTGCATATGCTAATGCATACTTACCATGGTTAGAGCTAATTTCTATCGTGTTATTTTCTTCTACAACAAAAGTTAACGGTTGCTCTGGAAAAGTCTTTAAAGTGTCTAAAAGTAATCGAGCAGGAACTGCAACGCTACCTTCATTATCACTTTCTACATCTAGTTTAGAAGACATGGTAGTTTCTAAATCACTTGCAGAAACTGTAAGTTCGTTATGATTTAATTCGAATAGAAAATTATCTAAAATCGGTAAAGTGTTCGAGCTGTTAATTACACCTCCAAGAACTTGTAATTGTTTTAGTAAATAGGTACTTGATACTATAAATTTCATGTATATAATACGTTAATTCGTTTCAATATTGAATAGATACAAATATATTCTAAAGCTAGTGAAAATGGAAACAAACTTATTAACATTTATTCCTGCAAAGGCAGGGAACTTTTTATTGTTTTCTAGATACTATTTCGCATACTTTTTTCTTCGGAAGAAATTAAAAATAAATCCGAAAACACCTAATAAAACTAATGGTAACAGAATATTTACTATTTGCCATTTTGCTTTTTCAGTTGCTACTTTTTTAGGATCTAAAAAGGCTACCGCAATTTCTTTAGTTCGAATGTTTATAAGTCCATTGTCATCCAAAAGGTAGTTTACGGCGTTTAGTAGGAATTCTTTGTTTCCGTAGGTTTGTCCAGTCCATTTATCAAAACCAAGTTCTTCTGGTCCGTTTCTACCCATATCATTTTTAATAATATCCCCATCTGCAATGACAATCATTTTGGTAGGTACGCTCGTATTTAATTCGTTTTCTAAAGCAAATGGTTTTATTCTATTGTTGTATACCGAAGTAAATTCTCCTTCTAACAATACCGCAAGATTCTGACTGCCTTTATTATATTGTTTTGGGTCTGGCTCTTTCTGCGTCATTTCTAAACTAACCTCTCGTGGTGTACCGTCTAGCTTAGTTAGTCCTGAACTTTTTAACAGAATAGTTTTATCAATATTGTTTTTTAAGGTGTCTATTGGATTGGAAAAATCAAACTTTACCAAATTTAAATTATTGGTAATTGCATGCTTATTTTCTGCATTTACTAATGGCGAATAGTACCAAGGAAGTTGCTGAAATTGCGATTGACTACCTTCTCCAGAAGCTAAAGTGATTGGAGCAGAGTAGAGGTCGTTTACCAAAGATGGATTAATACGAACACCGTACTTAAAAAAGAAATCGGTAAGATTTAAATTTCTAGCAGTTGCAACACCTTTTCCTGTTGGGTTATACAAGCTGTCTTTTTCTATCGCTACAGCATCTACTAACCAAAGACTTTTTCCGCCTTTCATAGTAAATTGATCTAAGACTAGTTTTTCTTTTTCAGTGAATGCTTCTGTTGGTTTTGCCGAAATAATTAAATCGAATGCATTTAACGCTTTGGATGTTTTTTGCGGATTGGTTGCAACGCTATCTAAAGTAAAAGGAGCAATAAAATAGTAGTCGCCAATCGTTTTTACAAAATCGAAAATGTATTTGTCTTCTAATTGATTGTTTCCTCTAAGTATGGCTACTTTGCGTTTTTTCGGATTTACTAATTTGCTAAATCCATCGGCAAAAGCATATTCTAAATGCTGTACGGAGTTGGTTACTAATTCTTGTTGTGTCGCTCCAATCTTCGTTTTTACTAACGGGATTTTAACCGTTTCTCCATTATGACTCGCTAAAGCCCAAGGGAATATTACTGCTTGGCTAGACTTACCGCTTTCTTGAACGGTTAATTGCATTGGGATTAAACCGCGATCGTTTAACTGTTGCATGCTGCGTTCCCGAGTTGCTTCGTCTGCAATCGGATTAATGAAATGAAATTTGATGTTCGCATTTTGTGCTTCAAATTCTTCTAGTAGTTGTTTCGTTTCGTTTTTAAGTCGTCTAAATTCCGTAGGAAAATCTTCGCCTTCTAAAAAGACATCTACTAAAATTGGCGACTCTACCTTATCTATAATCTGTAAAGCAGCATCACTAATGGTATAGCGTTTGTCTTGCGTTAAATCATAGCGTTGGTATAATCCGCTTTTCGCTGAAAATATATTGAAAACCAAAAGACCTAAAGGCAATAATAGAAAGATTGCATAGTCTTTTTTGACAAATGGTTTTGTTTGAATTTTTCTAGAGGTGAAGAAAATAAATAAAACAGTGACACTTAAAAAGTAAACAATATCTCGAGTATCTAAAACACCACGACTCATGCTTTTATAGTGTGCACTCATTCCTAATAGCTCTACAAAAGTGCTAGACATATAGTCGGCAATACCTTGAAAACCAATATAAAAAAGGAAGCATAAAAATACCGAAGTAATAAATGCAACAATTTGATTATCGGTAATACTAGAAGCAAATAAACCAATTGCAGTATACGCTGCGACTAGAAATAGTAAGCCAAAATAGGAGCCAAGTGTGCTACCAACATCTAGGTTTCCTTGCGGATTACCAAGTTGGTTTACCGTATATACATAAAGTAATGTTGGTAAAAGCGCAATTAAAATTAATACCAATGCACCAAAATATTTACCAAGTACAATGTGTAATTTACTAATAGGTTTGGTAAGTAAAAGTTCTAGTGTTCCTTGTTTTTTCTCGTCACTAAAACTGCGCATGGTTACTGCGGGAATTAGGAAAATAAGAATCCAAGGTGCTAATAAAAAGAAGGAAGATAAATCGGCAAAGCCATTATCTAGAATATTGAATTCTCCTTTAAATAACCAAAGGAATAACCCGTTTAGCAATAAAAATATAGCAATCACCAAATAACCTATTGGGGAAGCGAAGAAGGAGTTGATTTCTTTTTTAAGTATAGCAAACATATAATATATATTCTTTCATTACGAGTCGAATAGCGACTTGGTAATTAATTTCTTTTTTATTTCAATTTAAAAAAATGTCCCGCTTGGATAGCAAGGAATGTTTTATAATTTGGTTTTTTTCTTGTAAATCTCCATCACCTTTACAGGTAATTTTTCATCCGATTTTTCAAGTTTTAATCCGTATTTTTTTAATGCCTCATGAAATGTTTCTGTATTAGATAAATCCCAATCTAAATCAATATCATATTCTCCAGTTAATCCCGTTTGGTCAATAACAGGGAGCTTATTGAAATTTTCTATATAATCTATAAGTTTAGAAATTTTAATCTTTTTAGTTTTAAGAATTGGTCCCATAAACATGAATTCTGTTTCTTTTGCTGAAGATTCTTGAATACTATTATCTATGTTTTTTAAGACGTAACAGGCAAGAGTATCTATTCCCATTTGTGCATTTATGCCTAATTGCTGGTTCAGAAAATCAATTCCAGTTTGTTTCCATTTATCTTGATATTTTGAGGAAGCTTCAATAAGCATATTGTATTTATGTGCTTCATCATACGGGAAATCGGCTTCGCTTAAACTGTCTTTAAAAACCATTCTACTTGGCGATGATATATCGAAAAGTGTTTGGTATAATCTAGGAATGGTACTATTCCATATTTCGACACCATTAATATTCCCATCTATATCTTTTAAAATTTGGGAACCTCCTCTTTTGTCTTGGTCAAAAGTTTTTAATTCTATTCTGTAATTTGAATTAGAAATTGATTTTATTGTTTTTACTTCTAAATTTGGATCAATGTAATAGTCGTCTTTAACTTTCAAACTAATTTTATCATTAACAATAAGGTCTGTTAAAACTTCTTTATTTATATTTTCTGGACTTGTAATTGCTCTAACAATACCTTTTTTATCAATGATTATAGAATGCGGAATTATTTTGTACTTAAAATTATTTTGATGAATGGTATCTGAAACAATTCGTAGTTTCGTATTTGTACTTTTAATGAATTTTTCTAATCGTTCGCTATTTTCGTTGGAAATAGTAATTACTTCCATTTGGTCTTTAAATTCGGTTTTAAGGCTATCTAGTTTTTTCATTGCAGGAATGCAAGGTCCGCACCAAGTTGCCCAAAACTCTAGGATTACTACTTTCCCTTTTAAATCTTGAATGGTAACCTCATTATCCACACTGTTTAAAACGTTTTTAAATGTGTAATCAGGAACTTGCTCTCCAATTTTGGCAATTGGTGTTTCTTTTTTACAAGCAACTAAGCAGATGGTTAGGGTTAAAATAAATATTCTTTTTAACATGCTTTGTTTATTTGTTTTTGTTGATGCGTTTATTTGTTTTGGTAACAATATTGATTTTTCACTTACGGAACACTGCTTACTCCAGAGAAGCGACTTTATCCACACTCCAAGCTTCTGGTTTTCCATTAAATAATGGTTTTGTTTTCGCCCAGATACCTTTAAATAAATCGGAGTGTCTGTAGTTTTCTAAATCGGCTTCCGCTTCCCAATAACTATAGGTGAAAAATATATTCGGATTTGTTTTATCTCGGTATAACTCTAAGAAACGACAACCATCAAAGTTTCGTATAGATTCTTTCTTTTCATTAAAGTTTTCTAAAAATTCTTCAATTTTAGAAGGATCAAAACTCATTTTTACAATTCGAACAAACATTTTTTAAAAGTTAAAAGTTAAAAGTTAAAAGTTAAAAGTTTCAAAGTGAATTTCTCTAGTTCAAAACTAATTTTCTATTATTTATTTGCTTTACGCTTCAAACGATGACTATATACTGCGACTGCAAACTAAATTTTATACTTTATTAATATTAATAGTTACTGTATCTCTAAGTTGTAAACCCATTAATGTAGAAGCACTACCAACGGTGCTTGTGTTACTTTTATAGAGTGCAATTTCTAAATAGTTAGAAGAGTTAAAGACCACAACACCGCGTCCTTCATCATGTCTTTTTTCTTCCGGAATATCGAAATCTATAATATCACTATACTTTTTGTGGATGGTTTTAAACTTGTAATTTCTAGCAGATATTTCAAAATCACGACCTTTCTGAATTTCTTCAAAAAAAGATTTTCTAATATTAGTAACCACATTACCATAATTATCAATATAAATAATGCTTCCTATAATTTGCGTTTTTTCATCGTTTACAAAAGGATGTATATTGTTTGTCGGTTTTATATCGGTTATTGCTTTTCCTATAACTTCTAGAGTTCCACCTCGAGCCATGTGTGATGCTACTTTTACAAACACATCTAAAACGGGAAAGCTGGTAACTATTTTATCGTGAATATTAATTTCTACAATTTTCTCTGGCGCAATTTCGGCACAAATCATACTCATAATACCATTATTGGCACAAATAAAATAATGACCATCTAACTTTACAGCGATGTGTTTGTTTTCCGGATTTATTTCTGCATCAATACCAATTAAATGTATGGTTCCTTTAGGGAAACTACTATACGCATTTTGAATAATATATGCCGCTTCTGGTATATTAAATGGCGACACAGAATGCGAGATATCAACAATTTTAACATCAGGAATTTCACTATAAATAGCTCCTTTTATCGCACCAGCAAAGTGATCTTTCTCACCAAAGTCAGTCGTTAATGTTATTATTGCCATGAATTATTGTTGATATTTTTTTAACATAACACACCTTAAAATTGTTTAAGTTTGTTTAGCTTTCTAATTGGATAACAAATCTAATAAAATGGAACAGATTAATATAATTAAATCGATACGCTTTTGAACGAATTAATAATTGAACTTGAAGAAATTACACCAAAAGAATTTTTTGGATCTGGAAACGAAAATATTAAGTTATTAAAAACATACTTTCCAAAATTAAAAATTGTTGCTAGAGGCAATGAAATTAAGGCTTACGGAGAAGAAGAGCTTTTAGATGAATTCCATAGGCGAATCAACATGTTGATTAAACATTTCGCTAAGTATAACAAGCTAGATGAGAACGTTATAGAGCGTGTTTTAACTAGTAATACTAGTGATGATTATGCTACAACCGCGAAAAGTGGAGAAGCTATAGTACACGGTGTTAACGGTAAAATTATTAAAGCGCAAACGGCAAACCAACGTAAAATGGTGGAGCTTATGCGTAAAAACGATATGGTTTTTGCCATCGGTCCAGCAGGAACAGGGAAAACATATACAGGTGTTGCGTTAGCAGTAAAAGCATTGAAGAATAAAGAGGTACGACGCATTATTTTAACACGTCCTGCAGTAGAAGCTGGTGAAAATTTAGGATTTCTTCCGGGAGATTTAAAAGAAAAATTAGATCCGTACATGCAACCTTTATATGATGCGTTACGCGATATGATTGCTCCAGAAAAATTGGCGCATTATATAGAAAACGGAACCATTCAAATTGCACCTTTGGCGTTTATGCGCGGACGAACTTTAGATAACGCATTTGTTATTTTAGACGAAGGCCAAAACACCACACACGCACAAATGAAAATGTTTTTAACCCGTATGGGAAAAAACGCAAAGTTCCTTTTAACTGGTGATCCCGGACAAATAGATCTACCGCGTCGTACGGTTTCCGGACTAAAAGAAGCGCTATTGGTTTTAAAAGATATTGAAGGTATTGGCATGGTTTTCTTAGACGATAAAGACGTTGTTCGTCATAAATTAGTGAAGAAAGTCATCGCCGCATATCGAAATATTGAAAATCTAGACGGTTAATTTTTTTAGAAGCCAGGAACCTGCTTTCCGCTATATCTTTTTACTTGTTCTCGATACAAATTTGCAAAAAAGCAAATCCACTCGAACTGACGTAAAAAGGATGCCGCTGCAATCAGGGCTAGAAATCGAAACTAAAAAGTTAATTTTGTCATTCTGTACTAAAATTCAGAACCCATAATTTATAAAAAGGAATAAGTAACACAACTAATAGTTATATGTCATGCGGAGCTAGCCTGTACAGAGCGCAGTCGAAGTGAAGCATCTCAAATAAAGCAAAAAAAATGAGTAATACAATTACAGATACCAACTTCAATTTTCCAAACCAAAAAAGTCTTTACAAAGGAAAAGTAAGAGCTGTTTATAACATCAATGACCAAGAATTAGTCATGATTGCAACAGACAGACTCTCTGCTTTCGATGTGGTGATGCCAAAAGGAATTCCGTACAAAGGACAAATACTAAACCAGATAGCAACCAGCATGATGAAAGCTACCGAAGATGTAGTACCAAATTGGTTAACTGCAACGCCAGATCCTAATGTGGCTGTCGGACATTTATGTGAACCTTTTAAAGTAGAAATGGTAATTCGTGGGTATATGTCTGGTCACGCAGCAAGAGAATATAAAGATGGAAAACGCATGCTTTGTGGTGTTGCAATGCCAGAAGGAATGAAAGAAAACGATAAGTTTCCTACGCCAATTATTACACCTGCAACAAAAGCAGAAATGGGAGATCATGACGAAGATATTTCTCGTGAAGACATTCTTGCAAAAGGAATTGTTACCGAAGCAGATTATATCATCTTAGAAGATTATACCAGAAAACTTTTTCAACGAGGAACAGAAATAGCAGCATCTCGCGGATTAATTTTAGTAGATACGAAATACGAATTTGGTAAAACGAAAGACGGGAAAATCGTTTTAATTGATGAGATTCATACACCAGATTCTTCGCGTTATTTTTATGCAGATGGTTATCAAGAACGTCAAGATACTGGCGAAGCACAAAAACAATTGTCTAAAGAGTTTGTGCGTCAGTGGTTAATTGCAAACGACTTTCAAGGCTTAGAAGGACAAACTGTTCCTGTTATGTCTGACGAATACATAGAAACCGTTTCCGAAAGATATATCGAGCTTTATGAAAAAATCATGGGAGAGACGTTTGTAAAAGCAGATGTTTCTAATATTGATGAACGTATTGAGAAAAACGTTTTAGCGTATTTGGCGAAATAGCATTAATAATACTTATAAAAAAAAAGACCTAGTGATTACTAGGTCTTTTTTTATGCTTACTCTTTAGGATAACGATCTACATCTTTATATTGCCAGATCAAATTCACAATTTGCCAGTTTCCATCTAGTTTCATTAGATGTAAATATTCTACCCAATTATCAGATACTAGTTTCACATTTGCAATACGATTGTAAATATCCAGAATGATCACTTTGTTATTTGGTGGAACAGGGAATTTAGTATTCGATTTATTCCAAGAATTTGCAAAGGCAATCATTTGCTCTTTTGTGGTTCTTTTGGAGTATTCCTTTTTTGTGCTTCTATCCCAACCAATGGTTACTTTGTTTAAGCTGTCGTTCAATACCTCATTCATTAGTTCTGGTTTTAATTGTTGTAAACCAATTAAATAACCCAATGCTTTTTCTTTGATTTCTGTAGAGTCTTTTACAGTAGCAGCTTTACTTAAAACTATTGTAGCGTTAGAATAAACATACCTATCTCTAATAAAATTTCCAGCGGTATCATAATAATTAAGCTGAATATTATTACCTATACTATCGTATGTTTTTTCACCAATAGAAAATTGCCATTGGTTCATTGTTAAATTGTTTTTACTATCATGATAGCTATATTTAACATGATTTTGCATAGCATCAAATGTATCTTGATAAGAGGCAACACCAACAGTGTTTTCTGTGATTTCTAGTTTGTCATTTAAATTATAATGTCCTTTTGGAGTGCCGTTTTTATCCACTTTTATTAATGTCGTTCCAAATTCAAAATATGGAGAAACATTAACTTCTTCATCTTTTAGGTTAAAGCGTTTTTCAATAATGCCATCTTTTGTTTTTGTCCATTTATATGTAGCTATTTCCCAATTCGATACTATAGGATTATTGTCTAAATCATAAAATGCAAGCTTTATTTTATTTCCTTTAGTGTCATAGGTGTATATTTCTTTAAACACTTCTCGGTCGTTAGTAACAGGTTTATTGTTTGGATCAAAAAAAGTCCTTGTTTCTTTATTGTCTTCATAAGTAATACGCATTTTATAAACTCCAATAGAAGCTAAAGGATGCTTTTTTTCGGTGTGATAATGGTTATTAATAATTTCGGTTAATCTATCCTCATTATCATAAGTAAAGATATAATGAGATGTAGATTTCGCTGTTTCTTTTGAAATAGGATGAATTCCTGCAAGTGCAATATATGGCGATACATGATTGTATCTTAAATGTCTGAAATGTTTTTCTTCCGAATGATCTTGAGCATGTAAAGAAACTGTAATACATAAAAAGAATAGTAATTTTAATGATTTCATGAGATTGATTTTTGATGGATGAGTAATAGCTGAACTAAATTAGCGTATTAAATTTATAAGTCAATAGCTTTTATTACATTTATAAAAAATACTACCATTGCAAAAACTAGATCAATTTATTGCCGATTTTGCCTCATTCGTTTGGGGGCTTCCATTACTCATTTTATTAATAGGAGGTGGTTTTTACCTTCTGGTTTTATCCCGATTTTTACCATTTCGTTATTTAGGGCATGCCATTCAAGTACTTCGTGGTAAATATGATAATCCAGACGATGCAGGAGAAATTACCCATTTCCAAGCCTTAACAACCGCATTGTCTTCTACCATTGGTATGGGGAATATTGCAGGGGTTGCAGTAGCTATTTCTATTGGTGGGCCAGGAGCTGTTTTTTGGATGTGGGTTAGCGCTATTATTGGTATGGCTACAAAATTCTTCACTTCAAGTTTGGCAATTATGTACCGAGGAAAAGATAGCGAGGGCAATACACAAGGCGGACCAATGTATTTTATTATGGAAGGTCTAGGTAAACACTGGAAACCTTTGGCGGTGTTTTTTAGTCTTTGCGGATTAATAGGCGCATTGCCCGTTTTTAATGTGAATCAGTTAACACAAGCGATTAACGATATCGTTTTAATACCAAACGGAATAACCGTAAATTTTACTTCGAATTTAATAATAGGTCTTATTTTAGTAACGATTACTTCGGTAGTAATTTTAGGTGGCTTAAACCGAATTAGTAAAGTAGCATCCAAGTTGGTGCCAAGTATGGTTTTACTTTATTTCGTGTTGATAATGATTATTTTATTTGCTAATGCGGAAGTGGTTCCAACCTACTTCAGACTTATTTTCACGGATGCTTTTGCTGCAGAAAATTATAAAGGAGATGCCTTTTTAGGAGGTCTTTTAGGCGGACTGATAATATTAGGTGTACGACGCGGCGCATTTTCTAACGAAGCAGGAATTGGTACAGCACCTTTAGCACACGGAGCAGCAAAAACAAACGAACCAATTCGTGAAGGTTTAGTAGCCATGTTAGGACCAGCAATAGATACGCTAATTGTTTGTACGCTTACCGCTTTGGCGATTTTGGTAACCGGAGTTTGGCAAACTACCGAAGCGAATGGCGTAAGTCTTACCGCAAACGCTTTTGGTGCAGCGATGCCAACCTATGGTAGATATTTATTACTGCTTTGTATTGTGGTGTTTAGTGTGTCTTCCTTATTTTCTTATGCCTATTATGGCGGAAAATGTTTATCGTTTTTAATAGGAGACAAAAACAAACATTACTACAACTATTTCTATATTTTAAGTATCATTCTTGGCGCAACCACGTCCTTAGCCTTAATGATTAATTTGATTGATGGCATATTTGCATTAATGGCAATACCAACCATGACAGCAACATTAATTTTAGCACCAAGAGTAGTGAAAGAAGCTAAAGCCTATTTTAAACGAATGAAATCTAACGATACTTAAACGAAGGTTTTAATCGTATTATAATTAGAAATATTTTGATGCAACTTGAAATTCCGACAACGTCGGAAAATATCAAAATTCAGAAATAAGGAGAGAAAGAATGGAGATGCAAGGCGTAGCCTTAAGCACGTAATTCTGAAAATGAATGGTGCTTTAGCAATTTCCTATATTTTGATTGTGATTTCCTGCCTGCCGGCAGGCAGGTTTGGTTCGTTTTGTATCAAGACAAATGCATAGCATTCATGAATACCTATTTAATAAAATAGAAAATAATGAACTAAAATGAACAATAATAAAATAAATTAAGGTCTAATATTTAAACAATTAAGCTAGTTAATGATTGATTTCAATTGAAAATGTATTTCTTTTTTAATATCATTAGAAGCTAAAGCCTATTTTAAACGAATGAAATCAAGCGATACTTAAAAGAAGGTTTTAATAGTACATTAGTTACGAATAATTTCCTGCGAATTGAAATTCCTATAACGTCGGAAAACATCAAAATTCAGAAATAAGGAGAGTAAGAATGGAGATGTAAAGGATAGAAATTAAGACTTATTAATCGAAGCTTTAAATTGCTGCGGCGTCATTAATTCCATTTTCTTAAACTGTCTGTTAAAATAACTCGTGTTATTAAATCCGGATTTAAAAGCAATCTCAGACATTCTAATATCTTGAGATTCTTTAATCAGTTTTTTTGAAAATTTAATTTTTTCAGAATTGATATAATCAATAGGAGAGATTCCTAATGTGTTTTTAAACTGTTTGTGAAAGTGAGAAGCACTCATGTATGCTTTCTTAGCCAACACATCTACAGACATGTCTTTATTGGTTAAGTTTTCTTTAATAAACTTAATAACCGTTCCTATTCTAGTATCATTAAAAACTTGATGTGGATCGTTTATTATTAGTGATTTAGCCTTTGTTTGTAATAATCGAACGATTAGTTCCTGAATCATTAAATCCAGTAATACATCTTTCGATTTGTTGTTATTGGTAAAAGTATAGGTCAGTCGTTCAATTAAATGATTGACATCGGTATTATTTATTAAATGCGAAGAGGTTTCGTCTAAATCCCAAGTGTTGTTTTCATTTTCAATAGCTACTTGCTGATTGAATTTTTCAACAACCTCATCAATTTTAAAAGCATCAATGCCTAAGGCTAAACATTGCGTTGGGTTTTCTTTGGTTGCCACAGGGAAATCAATAACCATTTCCTTGTTAGTTGGCATCACTACAGATTCGCCAGGGAAAAATTCAAAAGGTTCAAAACCGTCAAGATGCATGATTTTCTTTCCAGTAAGCATACTTGCAATAATAGGAAAGTTAAAAGTTAGGGATATTTTTTCCGCGAAAGCGTGTGTTTCAAAGATGTTAAGTTCTGCATAATCTGCACTATAGGTGGTTCTGTTCTCCACTAAAGTGGTCAGTTTTCTATGATTTCTATGTTGACTTAATAACGATTCCATACTCAATGTTACAAATTTTAGTTAACAAATCTGTTAATAATAGATATGTTCAAAACTATGATAAATACGTGCAAGGTAATTAGGATATGATAAAATAACTTTAACAAAAATAAAGATAATATATTTTTTAGATTAAAAAATTATCTAATTACTAATTTAACAAGAATTTATATGAGTTATTCTAAACCGAAATTTAAAGAGAAATATGGCAATTTTATAAACGGAAAATTTGTAGAACCCATAGGTGGTCAATATTTTGAGAATACATCACCAATCGATAATTCCTTTATTGCAAAATATCCACGTTCTCAAAAAGAAGATGTAGAAATGGCTTTAGATGCAGCGAATGCCGCTAAAGAGGCTTGGGGAAATACTTCGGCAACGGAAAGATCTACCTTATTAAATAAAGTAGCAGATATTATTGAGGCAAATCTAGAAGAGTTTGCACTTATTGAGACTTGTGATAACGGAAAACCTATTCGAGAAACACTAAATGCAGATGTTCCTTTAGCAGTAGATCATTGGCGTTATTTTGCAGCTTGTATCCGCTCGGAAGAAGGGAGCGCGACAGAGTTAGATCAAAATACCTTGTCCATGAATATTAAAGAACCTCTAGGTGTTATTGGTCAGATTATTCCTTGGAATTTCCCACTACTAATGCTATCCTGGAAATTACCACCAGCTTTAGTTACTGGAAACTGTGTGGTTTTAAAGCCGGCAGAGCAAACGCCATCATCAGCTACTTTCTTAATGGAGAAAATTGCAGAAGTATTTCCTCCTGGAGTTGTAAATATTGTTCACGGTTTTGGTCCAGAAGCAGGAAAGCCTTTAGCCTCTAGTGCTAAAGTAGATAAAGTGGCTTTTACAGGAGAAACTACTACCGGACAATTAATCATGCAATATGCGTCTAAAAACCTAAACCCTGTGACTATGGAATTAGGGGGGAAGTCGCCTAATGTGTTTTTTAATTCGGTGATGGATCATGATGATGCGTTTTTAGATAAAGCCATTGAAGGAGCTGTTTTATTTGCCTTTAATCAAGGAGAAGTATGTACTGCGCCTTCTAGAATTTTAGTGCAAGAAGATATTTATGATGCATTTATGAAGCGTGTTATTGAAAGAACAAATGCTATCATTCAAGACAACCCGTATGATGTGAACACAATGGTTGGTGCGCAAGCATCCAAAGACCAACACGAGAAAATAAAATCCTACATTGAAATAGGAAAAGAAGAAGGTGCAAAAGTATTATCTGGTGGCGCTGCGAATGAACTTGGTGGTAATCTAGCAAATGGTTTTTATATTAAACCGACCTTATTAGAGGGGCATAATAAGATGCGGGTTTTTCAGGAAGAAATTTTCGGACCAGTAGCTTGTGTGACTAAATTTAAAGATGAAGCGGAAGCTATCGAAATTGCTAACGATACACTTTACGGACTAGGAGCAGGAGTTTGGACGCGGGATGCTCATCAATTATATCAGATTCCAAGAGCAATAAAAGCCGGTCGTGTTTGGGTAAATTGTTACCATGCATATCCTGCACATGCGCCATTTGGAGGGTATAAAAAGTCTGGATTTGGTAGGGAAAACCATGTGATGATGCTTAATTATTATCGTCAGACCAAAAACATGTTAATCTCTTACGATAAAAACAAATTAGGTTTCTTTTAAAATATTTTGATTAATAGCACTAAAGGCTGAATTGAGTTATAATTCAGCCTTTTTTAATACCTTTAAATTATGGAAAGAATAGCAATTACAGAGGCAGCAACAAAAGTGTTAGAGCAGTTAAAAGAAAAGCATGGCGACTTGATTTTTCATCAAAGTGGTGGCTGTTGTGACGGATCTGCTCCAATGGTTTTTGAAAAAGGAGATATGTACTTGGACGAAAGTGATATCTTATTAGGAATCTTAAATGGGGTGAATTTCTATATGAACCAAGACCAATTCGAATATTGGAAGCACACGCATTTAACTGTAGACGTAACGGAAGGTCGTGGTGCTAGTTTTTCTTTAGAAATTCCACTAGGACTTCGTTTTTTAATCCATTCCCGTTTATTAACAGAAGAGGAGGAAGCTTTTTTTAATAGCTAATTTCTAATCAATATTTCATTTTAATAATTTTAGCTCTAAAAATCCATGGTATTCTTGATTTTAGGGCTTTTTTTATGTTTAATAATTAAATTTTTAACAATTTACTTTTTATTTTATTGCTAAATTGATATATTTATGCTAAATTAATATATATGACAGTAGATTTATGTCCTAATTGTGGATCAGACCATTACATTAAAAGCGGAATTGTTAACGATAGACAGCGTTATAAGTGTAAAAAGTGCAATTATTTTTTCTCTGTGAATAAGATAGGAAAGAAGATAGACGACTACTACGTTAATAAATCATTACAGTTATACTTGGAAGGCTTAACCTATCGTGAAATCGAACGTATTTTAGGGATTTCTCATGTTAGTATCATGAACTGGGTAAAAAAGTACAATATTAAACGTCCGTATAATGCTAATTACCATCCAACCTATAAAATTTTAAACGCTTCAGAATTAGGTGTTTATTTTAGTAATGCTGAAAATATAAAAGGAGCAGGCGTTGTAGTTACGGAGTTAGGAGATAAATTCATGCTTATTAAATGGGAGCGATTTAAAGATTAGTATAATAAATTAACAAATAAATATATTAGTTTTTTGTTAACAGATTGTTTTTTAGAGATTAGTGGTGCACACAAAACCAATTATTACTAACTAATCCTTTAAACAATGAGAAAACAAACCCTTTTATTGGCAGGACTCTTTTTAATGTCCTTTCAATTAATGATTGCTCAAGGCTCTCCAGATTATGATGGTGGTCTTAAGTTTAAACTGAACGAAGAAGGTTCTAAATATCTTCGGCTTATTTCTTGGGCACAAGTCCAAGCAAATTATAATACAGACGAGACTTTTGATGCTAACGGAAACGAAAACAGTAAATTAAACTTCAATTTACGTCGTGCTCGTGTTTTAATGTTTGCACAAATCAACAAAGACTTTTTAATTGTAACCCATTTCGGATTAAACAGCTTAACAAGTACTACTTTAAGTCCGACAGGAAAAGGAGATGGTTCACAACTCTTTTTTCATGATGTTTGGGCACAATATAATGTGGGAGAAAATCATACAGTTGGTGGTGGTCTACATTATTTTAATGGTATTTCTAGATTGAATAATCAAAGTACCTTAAATATGATGACTATGGATAACCATCGCCAATCTTGGGCAACTATTGGTTTGTCCGATCAATTTGCTCGTCATTTAGGAATCTTTGCAAAAGGTAAATTTAACAAACTGCAATATCGCGTTGCCATTAATGATGCTGCTAATGCTACTTTAGATTCTCGTACTGCTGTTGCAGGAGGAGAAGCAGTATATAATGGTCGTTCTTCTTTAGGTTCTAAAGATGCTGGAAAAACCTATGCAGGTTATTTTGATTACCACTTCTTCGATCAAGAATCTAATTTTTTACCATATAAAGTAGGAACATACTTAGGTACTAAAAAAGTATTCAACGTAGGAGCAGGTTTCTTTTTACATCCAAAAGGATCTGTTGTAGATAACGGAACCTTATTAAATCCAGATTTAAAAGGGGAAGATGTTTCCATATTTGCTGTAGATGCTTTTTATGATGCACCAATAGGAGATAAAGGTAGCGCCATTACTGCGTACGCTGTATTTCAAAGTAATGACTACGGAAAAGATTATTTGTATAGTGCTTATGGTACAGGAAGCATGTTATATGGGCATGTTGGTTATGTTTTTAATGGAGATAAAGCAAAAACAAGATTTCAACCTTATGTAAGTTATGGTACGCATAGTTATGATGCTGTAAACGATGATAGAACAACATTAGGAATAGGTGTTAATGCTTTTATGAGTGGTCATAACTCAAAACTAACCTTAGAATATAACAATCAACAATTTGGTGCTGTAGATACAAACACTATTTCACTTCAAGCAATGATATATCTATAAAATAAATAACTATGAGCGATAAACAAGACAACGCATCGGCGTACTGGAAAGAAAACATCAAGTATTTAGCAATATTACTTGTTATATGGTTTGTTGTGTCCTTTGGATGCGGCATATTATTTAGAGAAGAATTAGATACCATTAGACTTGGCGGATTTAAACTAGGATTCTGGTTTGCCCAACAAGGTTCAATATATGTATTCGTGATTCTAATATTCGTTTACGTAAGACTAATGAATAAACTAGATAAAAAATACGGTTACGACGAGTAATCCTTAACTAATCTTAATAAAAAAACAAAAATTATGAGTGTACAATTTTGGACATGGTTATTAGTAGGGATTACTTTTGCCTTATATTTTGGAATAGCAATTTGGGCGAGAGCAGGCTCAACAAAAGAATTTTATGTTGCTGGTGGAGGTGTTTCTCCTTTAGCAAATGGTATGGCAACTGCAGCCGATTGGATGAGTGCCGCTTCCTTTATAAGTATGGCAGGAATTATCTCCTTTTCAGGATATGATGGCTCTGTGTATTTGATGGGTTGGACTGGTGGATACGTATTACTTGCATTATTATTAGCTCCTTATTTACGTAAATTTGGTAAGTTCACCGTACCCGATTTTATTGGAGATCGATATTATTCAAACACCGCTAGAACCGTAGCAGTAATTTGCGCATTAATTGTATCATTTACGTATGTTGCAGGTCAGATGCGTGGTGTAGGTATTGTGTTTTCTCAATTCTTACAAGTAGATATTAATTTAGGAGTACTTATTGGAATGACCGTAGTACTAACATTCGCTCTTTTAGGAGGAATGAAAGGAATTACATACACGCAAGTAGCACAATATTGTGTCTTAATCTTTGCTTTTATGGTTCCTGCATTTTTCATCTCGATGCAAATGACAGGAAATATCATTCCGCAAATAGGAATGGGAGGAAAAGTAGAAGGTGGCGCTTTTCTGCTAGATAAATTAGATTTATTACATACAGAACTCGGCTTTAACGAATACACAAGCGGAACAAAATCTACATGGGATGTATTTGCAATTACTTTAGCATTAATGACAGGAACAGCCGGATTGCCTCACGTAATTGTGCGTTTCTTTACAGTGCCTAAAGTGAAAGATGCACGTAAATCTGCAGGTTATGCGTTATTCTTAATCGCAATTTTATATACAACAGCTCCTGCAATTGCAGTGTTTTCTAGAACAAATTTAATAGAAACGGTAAGTAATAAAGAATACAAAGAAATTCCGGTATGGTTTAAAAACTGGGAAGACACTGGATTAATTGCTTGGGCAGATAAAAATGGCGATGGGAAAATTCAATATGTAGCAGGAAGTGCTTTATCGAGTAAGAAACCGGTGTATACCGATGCAAGAGGAGCTCATGGAGAACGTATGGTAGCAAACGCTAGTGATGCTGAAAATGAATTGTATGTAGATAGAGATATCATGGTATTAGCAAATCCAGAAATTGCTAATTTACCAAATTGGGTAATTGCATTAGTAGCAGCCGGTGGACTTGCAGCAGCATTATCTACAGCAGCAGGATTGCTTTTAGTAATCTCCACATCGATTTCTCACGATTTAATTAAAAAACAATTAAAGCCAGATATTTCAGATAAAAATGAATTAACAGCAGCAAGAATTTCCATTTTTGTAGCAATATTAATTGCAGGTTACTTTGGTATTAATCCACCAGGATTTGTAGCAGCAGTCGTCGCGCTCGCCTTTGGTCTCGCAGCAGCCTCCTTTTTCCCAGCTATTATTCTAGGAATTTTTGATAAACGAATGAATAGTCAAGGTGCTATTTCAGGTATGATTGTGGGTATCGTTTTAATGTTATTCTACATGATGAAATTTAAACTGAACATGTTTGGTGGAGGAACAAGTGAAGATTGGTGGTTTGGTACATCTCCTGAAGGATTTGGTACTATTGCAATGTGCGTAAATATTGTAATTTCATTAGTCGTTTCACGTATGACGCCAGCGCCACCACAAGATGTACAAGATATGGTGGAGAGTATAAGAATACCTTCTGGAGCAGGTGAAGCTTCAGACCATTAAAATATTGAGTTTTGTCTTATATTCTTTTAGCTTTTGCTAAAAAATAGGGAACTTAATTTAATTTAGTTAGTTAGCAAATCAGCATTACATTTATGTAGTGCTGATTTCTTATATTAGTAAAGTTATTATTTTTTTCGCTTTCGCGGAAATGAAAAACAACCAATCCATGAAAAAACGCCACGAACAAAAGCTTGTCGTATTATCGATAGCATTGTTTCTTATTTTTAATATACCATTCATCTTAATCTTTAATTTTGAAGGAGCCATTTTGGGGATCCCAACCTTATATTTTTCCATATTTTCTATCTGGTTATTATCCATCGTAATTTCATATATCGTATTAAAACGCCATTATGAATAATTACGCATTAATAATAATTATCATCATCTATTTAGCAGTGTTATTTTACATTGCTTTTCTTGCTGAAAAAAAACGCCAAAGTAAATGGGTGAATAATCCATACGTGTACACCTTGTCTTTAGCAGTGTATTGTTCTGCGTGGACCTATTACGGAAGCGTTGGAATTGCAGCAAATTCCGGAATTAATTTTTTACCTATCTATTTAGGTCCTGTTATTGCTGCTCCTTTGTGGATTGTGGTGCTTCGAAAAATTATCCGAATTTCTAAACAGCATAAAATCTCCTCTATAGCAGATTTTATTTCCTTGCGTTACGGAAACAATAGGTTTCTTGGTGCGTTAGTGACTATTATATGTTTGTTCGGTACATTGCCATATATCTCACTACAGCTTAAAGCAGTCTCCGAAACTTTTGAGATCATGTCGGATGATACCAGTTATATCTCCACAACAGTTATAGACGATTCTACATTTTATGTCGCTTTAATATTAGCTATTTTTGCAACCTTTTTTGGAACACAAAATACAGATGCTTCCGAAAAACACAAAGGTATTATTGCTACAGTGGCTTTCGAGTCGGTTTTAAAACTCGTATTCTTTTTAGCTATCGGAATATATGTTACCTATTATTTATTTGATGGTACTACAGATATTTATAATAAAATTTCAGTGACACCAAACTTTAAAGAACTTACCACACTTGGCGGAATAGAAGATGGTTTTAATTGGTTTTTCTTAATCGGTTTATCTTTTATGGCTATTTTTTTACTACCCAGACAGTTTCAAGTTTCGGTTTTAGAAAACAATAGAGAAAAACATTTAAAAAAAGCAATTTGGTTGTTTCCATTGTACTTATTACTATTTAACCTCTTTGTTATATTTATTGCTTGGGCAGGAAAAATAACTTTCGGTTCTACCGAAAATGCCGAATATTATTCCTTGTTGTTACCTTTAGAAAACGGAAACTCCTTTTTTGCAACCCTTGTTTTTCTAGGAGGATTTTCAGCAGTGATTTCCATGGTTATTGTATCCACCTTGGCCTTATCTACTATGGTAAGTAACAACCTGATTATTCCTTATGGATTTCTAGATAAATTCATTAAAAATCAACCCGAGCGAAATTCTAAATACATTAAAAATATTCGTCGTATTTCTATTTTCACCATTATAATTTCAGCGTATTTCTTTTATGTATTATTTTCAAAAGAACTCTCGTTATATTCTATTGGCTTAATTTCATTTGTTATTATTTCTCAATTAGCTCCTTCGTTTTTTATTGGTTTGTTTTGGAATAGAGGTTCTTCAAAAGCAGCAATAATAGGTATTATTGTTGGGTTTTTTATCGCCGTTTATACCTTAGTATTGCCTTTTACCATTCGTGTGTATACAGGAACAGACGATTTTACACAATATGGTTTAATGGGTATTTCTGCTTTAAAACCTTATGCTTTGTTTGGTATCGATTTTTTAAGTCCGCCAGCGCATGCATTTTTCTGGAGTATGACTTTTAATATGATGTCTTATTTGGTGTTTTCTTTAATTTCTAAAGGAAATTATCGCGAACGTAATTATGCTGAAATGTTTGTCGATAGTAAAAACTTCTCCTCCCTTCAAGACAGTGCTTTGGTTTGGAAAGGGGAAGCGTATGTATCGGATATTAAAAGCGTACTTGTTCGATTTTTAGGCGAAAAAAGAGCCACTCGTGCATTAACCATATTCTTTACCAAATACAAATTACCACAAGACACGCAGTTAGCAGATGCACGATTAATTAATTTTTCTGAAAAACTGCTTACCGGAAGCATTGGTTCTGCTTCGGCTAAAATACTGATTGCAAGCGTGGTAAAAGAAGAACAGATTAGTTTGGTGGAAGTATTGAAGATTTTAGAAGAATCTAAAGAAAATATTGTTAGTAATAAAGTGCTGATAGAAAAATCAAATGAACTATCTCAGTTGTCTTCAAAACTTAAGGATGCGAATAAAGAATTAATAAGTAAAGACAAGCAAAAAGACGAATTTTTAGACACCGTTGCTCACGAGCTTAAAACACCAATTACTGGTATTCGCGCTGCAACCGAGTTGTTGATGGATGAAGATGACGATATGCCTAAAGATATCAAGGCACAATTTTTAAAGAATATACTCCAAGATTCTGATCGTTTAGGACGATTAATTCACAATATTCTAGATTTTGAAAAGTTGGAAACGGGACGTCTTAATTTGGATATGCAATACCAGGATATTCAAAAAACCATCACCAAAGCCATTAGTAGTATCTCACAAATAGCAGCCAAAAAAGAAGTGCAAATCATAAATAAAAATACCCATGCATTTAGCACGAATTATGACGAGGATCGCATTTTACAAGTATTAACCAATTTACTCTCGAATGCAATTAAGTTTTGTAGCCCTAAAACAGGAATAATTGAAATAGATTTTAAACTTGGTAATGCTTTTGTGGAAATCTCTGTAACCGATAATGGTAAGGGGATTCCGGAAGAAGATCACGATTTTATTTTCGATAAATTTTATCAGTCTAAAGATCAAAATACACGTAAACCTCAAGGTAGTGGTTTAGGTTTGGCTATTACAAAACAAATAGTAGATAAACATCACGGAAAAATTTGGGCTAAAAAAGGTAAAAAAGATGGTGCAATACTTGTTTTTACGCTACCATTTAAGTAAATTGTTGTCGTAAAGTATGAAGAAGAAAATTTTAATTGTGGACGACGAACCAAATATTGTAATGTCGTTAGAATATACCTTCAAAAAACAAGATTTTGAAGTGTTTATTGCAAGAGATGGAAGTGAGGCTTTAGAGATATTAAAACATCATATTCCTAATGTAGTTTTGTTGGATATTATGATGCCAAATGTAGATGGTTATCAAACCTTAACACATATTAAAAATACAGACAGTTTAAAAGATACCAAAGTAGTATTTTTAACTGCAAAAAATAAAGCTTCAGATATTGAAAAGGGTTTGAGACTTGGAGCAGATAAATATTTAACAAAACCTTTTTCAGTAAAAAAAATAGTTTCAGAAATTATGGAACTAGTAACTTAGAAATCGTTTTTTAAGTTTATTTAAAATTGGTTTTGTGTGCAAACAAACTAAGTTTAATTAAAGTTTAAAGACATGAAATTTCACATCAACCCATTAGCGTCAGATATTATAATTAGTATCTACATTATTACTACGCTTTTTTTAAGGTTTAAATTTGAAAATCAAACCACCGTAAGTCCTATGCTATCTATAGTTATGGGTCTTTGTTTTGTGGTTATAATTTGGGCGCTTATCAAATTGAAAATACTCAATCCCAATTGGTTTGGTTTATTTAATTCTAAAAAAGCGTAGCCATGTTCTATCAAGATTTTTACAAAAAAAGTATTCAGTATCCGCAACAATTCTGGAAGGAACAAGCGAATCAACTAGATTGGTTTAAACATCCAGAAATTATTTTGTCAAAGGATAAACACAACTATGATCAATGGTTTGAAGATGGACAACTTAACTTAAGTTATTTGTGCATAGACAAACATATTAAAGATGGCTTTGGAGATCAAAATGCTATAATTTATGACTCTCCAGTAACCAATACAAAACAACATATAACTTTTAATCAATTACATAAGGAAGTATCTAAACTTGCTGGTGGATTGCAACGTTTAGGATTGCAAAAAGGAGATACGTGTATTATTTATATGCCAATGATTCCGCAAGCTGCATTTGCTATGTTAGCATGTGCAAGAATCGGAGTAATCCATTCGGTGGTATTTGGCGGATTTGCACCACATGAGTTAGCTATTCGAATAGACGACTGTAAACCAAAAGCAATTATTACTGCATCCAACGGTATTGAAATTGAGAAAATTATTCCGTATAAACCCTTTGTAGATCAAGCAATTGCTAAAGCGGAAAACAAACCAGAACATGTGATTGTTTTTGATAGAGAATTAGGTGTAGAGATTCCGAAGAAAAGCTACGATATAGATTATACCACTTTAGTGAAAGATTCTCCTTCTATTGAAGCCATTTCTATAGCATCTACACATCCTTCCTATATATTATATACTTCAGGAACTACAGGAACACCAAAAGGAATTATTAGAGATACAGGCGGTTATGCAACTGCTTTAAAATTCTCTATGAAATACATTTATGGTGTGAATGAAGGGGATACCTTTTGGGCTGCAAGTGATGTGGGCTGGGTTGTTGGTCATAGTTACATTGTATACGGACCATTATTAAATAGAAATACAACCGTTCTATTTGAAGGAAAACCAATACGTACTCCAGATGCATCTACCTTTTGGCGCGTGATAAGTGAACATAACGTAAAAGTGATGTTTACTGCACCAACAGCAATTAGAGCGATAAAAAAAGAAGACCCTAACGGAAACCTAATAAAACAATATGATTTATCTTGTTTGAAATATCAATTTTTAGCAGGAGAACGTTGTGATGTAGCTACTTTAACATGGACAGAAGAGCATTTAAAAGTTCCGGTAATTGATCATTGGTGGCAAACGGAAAGTGGATGGCCAATGATAGCGAATATGGTTGGTGTTAAATTACAAGAAGTAAAACCAGGTTCTGCGAGTTTCCCTGTTTGTGGTTATGATATTCAGATTTTAAATGAAGAAGGCGAAGAAGTAGAATCTTCTGTGGAAGGTTACGTTGCAGTAAAATTACCATTACCACCAGGAACATTAAGTAACCTTTGGGGAAATCCTGAGCGTTTTAAATCTGGTTATTTAGACCGTTTTCCAGGTTATTATTTTTCAGGAGATGGTGGATATAAAGATGAAGACGGTTATGTGTTTATAACCGGTCGAGTAGACGACATTATCAATGTTGCAGGACACCGATTATCTACTGCCGAAATGGAAGAAATTGTAGCTTCACACAAAGCAGTTGCAGAATGCGCTGTATTTGGTGTGCATTGTGAGATTAAAGGTCAAAAACCACTTGGTTTAGTGGTCTTGAAATCGGGAGAATACGATGATGAAGAAACCATCAAAAAAGAAATCATACAAGATGTACGTCGCGAAATTGGAGCAGTTGCATCCTTTAGAGATGTATTAATTGTAGACCGATTACCAAAAACACGAAGTGGGAAAATTCTTCGTAAATTGTTGCGTAATATCGCAGACGAGCAACAGTATAATGTACCATCTACTATTGATGATGTTGCTATTATAATCGAAATCAAAACCGTCTATCAAACCTATAGTATTGGGATTCATAAATAATATTAAACAAACAAAATATGAGTAATTATCACATAAAACATTTAGAAGAATACTATCAAGTCTATAGAAAATCCGTCCGAAACCCTGAGAATTTCTGGGAAGAAATAGCCGAAGAACATTTTTTATGGCGAAAAAAATGGGATAAAGTTTTAGAATGGGATTTCAAAAAACCAGAGATAAAATGGTTTCAAGGCGCACAATTAAATATTACTGAAAATTGTATAGACAGGCATTTAGCAACTCGAGGAGATAAAACGGCTATTTTATTTGAGCCAAATGATCCAAAGGAAGGAGCAGAACATATTACATATAATCAACTATACCATCGTGTAAATCAGTTTGCAAATGTGTTAAAAGAGCAAGGTGTAAAAAAAGGAGATCGTGTTTGTATTTATGTACCAATGATTCCTGAATTAGCAATTTCTGTTTTGGCATGTGCCAGAATTGGAGCAATACATTCTGTTGTCTTTGCAGGATTTTCATCCACAGCTTTAGCAACTAGAATTAATGATAGTGATTGTAAAATCGTTATTACTGCAGATGGTTCGTATCGAGGATCCAAAACGATAGATTTAAAAGGCATTGTAGATGAAGCTTTAGAAAGTTGTCCAGGAGTAAATACGGTTTTAGTCGCAAAGCGAATTAACTCCGATATAACCATGAAAGAAGGCCGCGACAAATGGTTACAACCATTATTAGATGCTGCTTCAGATGAATGTAAAGCAGAAGTGATGCAAGCGGAAGATCCGTTATTTATTTTATATACCTCAGGATCTACAGGTAAGCCAAAAGGAATGGTACATACTACAGCTGGTTATATGGTATATACGGCATACACATTTAAAAATGCGTTCCAATATAGAGAAAATGATGTGTATTGGTGTACTGCAGATATTGGATGGATTACAGGACATAGTTATATTGTTTATGGACCTTTATGTAATGGCGCAACTACGGTACTATTTGAAGGCGTACCTAGTTATCCAGATTTTGGTCGTTTTTGGGATATTGTCGATAAGCATAAAGTAAATCAGTTTTATACCGCACCAACAGCAATTCGTGCCTTAGCAAAACAAGGTGTTGAATTGGTTGAAAAATACGATTTATCTTCGCTTAAAGTTTTAGGAAGTGTTGGAGAGCCAATAAACGAAGAAGCATGGCATTGGTATAATGATAATATAGGAAAAAAGAAAAGTCCAATTATAGATTCTTGGTGGCAAACTGAAACAGGAGGTATTATGATAACTCCAATTCCGTATGTAACACCAACAAAACCAACCTATGCCACTTTACCTTTTATAGGAATTCAACCCGCATTATTAGATGAAAACGGCGAAGAACTTAAAGGCAATCAAGTAGAAGGGCGTTTATGTATAAAATACCCTTGGCCTAGTATTGCACGAACCATTTGGGGAAATCACCAACGGTATAAAGACACCTATTTTTCCACCTTTGAAAACATGTATTTTACAGGAGATGGTGCATTAAGAGACGAAGTAGGTTATTATAGAATTACAGGACGTGTAGATGATGTAATCATTGTATCCGGACATAATTTAGGTACAGCGCCAATTGAAGATGCTATTAATGAGCATCCAGCAGTTGCAGAAAGTGCTATTGTAGGTTTTCCTCATGATATTAAAGGAAGTGCGTTATATGGTTATATTACTTTAAAAGATGCAGGAGAAAGCAGAAATCATGATAATCTTGAAAAAGAAATTAATCAAATGATTGCAGATAGAATAGGACCAATTGCTAAACTTGATAAAATTCAATTTACAGAAGGATTACCAAAAACACGAAGTGGAAAAATTATGCGTCGTATTTTACGTAAAATAGCCGAGAAAGATACCGATAACCTTGGAGATATCAGTACGTTGTTAAATCCAGAATGTGTTAAGGATATTATGGATAATGCGTTGTAGTTGTAACAATTCTTATTGTATTGACGTCTAACAAATAGATTATCAATATGAAACACTAAAAACAAACGCCATTATGAAAAAACTATTATTTGGATTTAGCCTTATTTTTATTGGGTTTTCAGTACAAGCACAAGATGCTCTAATTTCTACGGAAGTCAAAGACCATATTAAAGCAAGAGTTGATAACCATATTAATGTAGGAATCGTTGTTGGCGTTGTAGATGGTGATAAAGTTGAATATTTCAGTTATGGAAAAACAGCTTTAGAAAACGGATCGGATGTGGATGAAAATTCCGTTTTTGAAATCGGTTCTATTTCTAAAACATTTACAACTATTATGGTTGCAGATGAAGTGCTAAAAGGAAATATGAAATTATCCGATCCTATTCAGAAATTTTTCCCTGAAGGAGTAACAGTACCAACACGAAACAATAGGGTAATTACAGTAAAAGATATCGCTACGCATTCTTCGGGATTACCAAGAATGCCAGATAATTTTGAACCAAGTAACCCAAATAATCCGTATGCAGATTATACGATTCCCATGGCTTATGAATTTATGTCTCATGTCGAATTAACTCGAGATATTGGTTCACTATATGAGTATTCTAATTTTGGAATGGGAATGTTAGGCCATATTTTAGAATTAATAAATGATAAGAGTTTTGAAGATTTATTAGTCGAACGTATTGCAAATGTGTATGACATGAAGGATACACGTGTGGTATTTACAGATAATATGAAAGCCCATTTAGCTAAAGGACATGCAAAAGGTGTGGAAGTGGAGAATTGGGATCTTCCTGCATTAGCCGGAGCAGGTGCCATTCGATCTACCGCGAGTGATATGGTTAAGTATTTAAACGCCAATATGGGCATGACGCCTTCACCAATGTATGACGCTATGAAAATGACGCATGAAGTTGCGTATAAAAATGAAGCGCAAGATTTCTCTATGGGAATGGCTTGGCATTACGGATTAGACGATACTGTAGTTTGGCATAATGGAGGTACTGGTGGTTATATTTCGTTTGCAGGATTTTTAAAAGGAACGAATAAAGGGGTGGTCGTATTAACCAATACACAAGAAAACATAAATGCCATCGGATTTAAATTATTGGGTGATACTGCAGTATTAGAAATGCCTAAAAAATCAATAGCTGTAAAGATTGAAAATGAAATTGAAGCTAATGGTATTGAAAGTGGAATTGCTTTATATAGAAAGTCTAAAGCAGCAGCAGATGACAGTTTTAATTTTGATGAAGGAGAGTTAAATAGTTTAGGGTATAGTTATCTTAATAAAGATAAAAATGATATCGCTTTAGCCATTTTTAAATTGAATGTAGAGATGTTTCCAAACGCATCGAATCCTTATGATTCACTAGGTGAAGCGTATTTAAAAGTGGGAGATTCTACTTTGGCTAAGAAGAACTATGGTAAGTCTGTAGAACTCAATCCAGCAAATGTTATTGCTATTGAAGTATTAGAAAGCTTAGGGGTTACCGCTGCAGTAAAAAATGTAGATGTCGCTCCCGAGGTTTTAGATACCTATGCAGGTAAATACGAATTAGCGCCAAACTTTATAGTTACTATTACAAGAAAGGAGAATGAGTTATTTGCGCAAGCAACTGGGCAACCACAGTTTCCAATTTTTGCTTCAGAAGTAAATAAATTTTATTTTAAAGTTGTAGAAGCTAGCGTGGTTTTTAATGCAGATGAAGCTGGTGAAATAACGAGTATGACTTTATACCAAGGCGGACAAGTAGTTCCTGGTAAAAAAATAGAATAGTAATATTTATACTATTATCGATTTAAAACGCAACCATTTAGGTTGCGTTTTTTTTTAATTTATATTTAAGTTTATTTGCTGTTTTCTGTATTCCTTAAAAGATTTTATGAGGTAATATAAAATCATTTATAATTTAAACTTTATTTTTCGTATTTTTATAAGGTCTTAATTTTAAGTCTTTTACAATCCCTATTTAATTAATAGCATTTTAATCTTATTGTCTATTCAGATCGTTATTTATCTGTGTAAAGACGATGCGTTTTTTAACCTTATAAATTAAATAGAATGATAAAAAAAGCGAAATTATACGGAAACGAAATAAAATTAGACAATACAGATACCATCTTACCTGCATACCTGAATTCTAAATTTCAATTAAAAACCATTATTGAAGTTTCTTCTACAAGATCAGAGAATAAGGCAATAATCATAGATATTGAAGACGAAGATATACTGTCTATTCAGTTTTCTGATAATACCGAGTGGATTGGTTATGCCGAAGATATACAAGAGATATATGATCCGGGAACATTAGAAAAAAGATCGGTTAATGATACCGATTATTTATTCGAAACACAAATTTCAAGTCAGGATCAATCTAGAGGGTTAATCAGTAGAGCCTTAGTAAAATTATTTAGTGTTTTTAGTCCCAATAAAGATTTGGCTAAAGTATCTATGAGTGCATTGGCCAAGACTTATGATAAAAAAATACAACCATTTCCAGGATTATATAATGTAGATAGTGCGTTTAGACTGTCTCCGTTAAAAGGTATGGCAGAAAGTAAATACTTGCTTTTAATACATGGTACGTTATCTACAACTATAGATGCTTTTAGTAGCATAAAAACTAGTGAAGCTTGGCAAGAGATGCAAGATTATTATAACGATAACATCATTGCATTAGAACATTATACCTTATCTATTAGTCCGTTACAAAATGCATTAGATTTTCTGAATAATTGTCCAGACGAATGTAGTATCGATATTATTAGTCATTCTAGAGGTGGTTTGGTTGCAGATATACTTGCCAAATGCGATTATAGAAATTATACATCGCAAATAGGATTTAGTGAGAATGAGCTAAGTATTCTTAAAAAAGAAGATAAAGCATCTTATAATTTAATGTTGAAGATTAATGAAGTGGTAACCTCTAAACGACTTAAAATTGATAAGGTAATTAGAGTCGCTTCTCCCGCAAGTGGAACCACTATTTTATCCAGAAGAATTGATCACTTTTTTAATTTATTACTTAACGCGGTGTCTTTAGCTTTTGGTGTTAGTAATCCGATGTATAATGTGGTGAAATCTTTTTTACTAGAATTAATCAGTCAGAAAGAAAATCCAGAAGTATTACCAGGATTAAACAGTATGATGCCAGAATCGTCCTTTCAAAAAATGATGAATGCTGCAGATACTTTTGTAATGAATGATTTATATGTTATTTCGGGAGATTCGGATGTCTCCGGAATTAATTTTGACTCGCTAAAAGTCATTCTTGCTAATTTATTTTATCAAGCGCCAAATGATTTGGTAGTAGATACCGCCCGAATGATTCATGGTGTCATACGAAAAAATGGTGTTTTCGAATATATATCCAAAGGAGGAGATACGAATCATTTTAAGTATTTTTCAAATTTGAATTCGCAAAGTGCCATTATCGAAGCCATAACATGTACAAGTGAAACCCCTGTAATTAACTATAAGAAAATTATTCAAACAGAAGGTAGTCGTGGTATTGTGTTGGATTTATTCTCTATGGAAGGGTTTTCATTAAAACCAAAATCGGTTACTAGAGATGTCGTTATTATAGTTCCAGGAATAATGGGTTCTAGCCTAAGTAGTAATGACGAAGAGCAATGGGTGAATATGCGAAACCTTAATAAAGGAGCAATACCAAACGACTTAAATATAAACGCTACTAAAGTTGCTGCTTCAGGAGTTATTAAGAAGTTTTACTTAAAAATAGCGGAATATTTTTCTTCCGATTATGATGTTTTTACTTTAGAATTTGATTGGCGAAAATCGGTTGCTCCAGCTGCACAAGAATTAGCAGATATAATTAATGATTTGGTAGGAGACAATGTGAATATAAATATTGTTGCCCATTCTATGGGAGGATTGGTAGTGCGTCAATGCATGATCTCTCATCCAGACATTTGGAAAAAGTTTTCAAAAAATAAAACGAATAAGTTTTTAATGTTGGGGACACCTTGGTTGGGTTCGTATCTTATTATGGAAGTGCTAACAGGGCATAGTAAACGTGTAAAACAATTGGCTGCCATTGATTTTAAAAATAACAGAAAAGATTTATTGAAAATTTTCTGGAAATTCCCTGGTGTGTTTGAATTACTTCCGATAGAAAAACAAGGAAAAAGAGCATTCTGGGAAACCGATTTTTGGGAAGCCTTAGACAAAGAAGCAAACTTAAAACATATTCCTTCGGTGAACACCAATAAGAAATCCTTAAATACTTTTCAGATATTTAGAGAGGAAATTATCACCTTTTTAGATGGTGTAGAGAGTGATAATCGATTTTTTGAAAATGTATATTATATCTGCGGAAAAGCGGAGAAAACTGTATTTGACTATAAGTTTAAAGATAAACTTTTTTCAAAATTTGATCAGCTCGTATATAAAACAACTTCTAATGGAGATGGTAGTGTAACGTGGCAAACCGGAATTCCGAAACAATTAAAAGGATCTAAAAATCTATATTATTCGAATACGTCTCATGGCGATTTAGCAAATGAAACCTATATTTTTGAAGGTATTAAAGACATCATAGAAACAGGGAGTACCAATAGATTAAAAACACAAGAACCCATTTCTAGAAGTGGTGAAATTATTGGTGAATCGTACGAGTATGCAGAACCACTTTACAATGAAGATGATGTGGTAAACGCTGTTTTTGGATGCGAAACCGTATCCGAAATAGAAACCGAACGTATTAATGTTACTGTAGTTAATGGTGACTTAAAAGTATCTTCTTATCCGGTAATGGTTGGTCACTTTTTTATGGATTTAATTTTAAGTGCAGAAAAAGCTTTAGATGGATATTTAAACAATCGTTTGTCACAACGTATGGATATTGGTTATTATCCAGGAAGAATAGGAGAGAGCGAAGTATTCTTTAATTTGAAAACGCAGCCTAAAGGAGCGGTTGTTTGCGGACTAGGAGATAACAGTGAGTTAACTACTTTCTTGCTAGCAAAAACAGTAAAGCTAGCGGCTTTAAAATACGCCATGTTTATGCGGGATAATTATACATTACCCGAAGCGAAGCGTTTTGCTAACGGCATTTCGGTAATACTAATCGGTATTGGTTATGGTAAACTACCTATCGAAGATTCTGTCAAGGGAATTCTATTAGGACTTTCTGCTGCAAACACATACATTAATGAACGTGGTGAAGGCTTAAAACCGATTAAAAATTTAGAAATCGTAAATTATTATGAGTCTACAGCTAGTCAGGCATATTTTAGTTTGAGTAGACTAAAGGATAAGGATAATGATAATAGAATTTCCTTTAATTTAACCAAAGGAATTGTCTCTAGATCTGGTGCTAAGAAAAAACAAATGTTTACTGAAAACCAATACAATTGGTGGTACAATTTGCATATTAGTAGTGTTATTAAACCTATAAAAGATGCAAATAAAAAACAAGTTATAGACGGATTTAAATACTTTTCATCTAACGGATTAGCTCGAATTGAAAAAGAGATGATTGGCATTGGTATGGATAAAATTAAGTATTTATTAAAAGAAAATTCGTATCAATCCTTCTGGGATAAATCGTTGTCTAAGACACTCTTTGAAATGCTAATTCCTAATGACTTTAAAGATATCTTCAGAAATCAAACCAATATGATTATCAAATTGGATAAGGCTGCTGCCGAAATACCTTGGGAGCTATTACATGATTCGGAAACAGATGATACTCCAGCTTCCGTAACATCTAGTTTTATTAGACAATTAGTTATTGATAATTCCGACGATTATGTGGAAGTAGCATTAAACAATAATAATGTCTTTGTTGTTGGTGATCCTAATTACCATAGCGATAGTCTGCCGCAATTATCCGCTGCCAAAGAAGAGGCAGAGTGGCTAAACAGTCAGTTAATTCATAATGGGTTTAAAGCATATTCCTTTATAAATAGTAATGCAAAAACTATTATGATGGAAATGTTTAATAGAAAATATAAGATACTTCATTTTTCTGGTCATGGTTTGTATGATGTAGAAAACGATAATATAGGTATTGCAATAGGAGATGGTATTACTATAGACCCAGCGATGATAAAACAAATAGGATACGTTCCAGATTTCGTTTTTATAAATTGTTGCTATTCTGGAGTGATAGATGTAGAGGACGAAAGATTTACAAAAAATAGATATTTATTGGCAGCCAATATTGGTACGCAATTAATAGAAATGGGAGTGAAGGCTATTGTTATTTCTGGTTGGGCTGTAGATGATGCTGCCGCAAGAACGTTTTCAGAAGTATTTTATAAAAGAATGTTTGAAGGTTATGACTTTGGAACCTCTGTACAGAAAGCAAGATTAGCTTGTTATCAAAATCACCAAAGATCTAGTACTTGGGGCGCTTATCAATGTTATGGAAATCAGTTTTACAGATTTAATAACAGAAAGAAATCCATGAAGGATGAACTAGAGTATATTATTCCTTCACAAATTTATACCGATTTAGACAATTTACTAATTGCTATTCGAGACAGAAAATACAATACCAATAAGGCGCTTAAAAAATTAGAAGGATCTTGCTAAAAGTAGAAGAAGCGAATCTGTTAGATGCAAAAGTGTTAGAAAAAGAAGCTTTGGTATATAATGAATTAGGAAAAAGTGAAATTGCACTTCAAAAATTTAAAGACTTGTTTTTGTACACAAGTGGTAATTTCTCTATTGAAGCTTTGGAGCAATATTGCATTATTAAAACAAATAATCTAACCGCAGAGAATATGCAGGAAGATTTAAACGAAATAGAATTCTTAATACTCGTTGGTAAAAATCCAACAAGACTAAATATTGTAGCCAATGCATATAAGTTAGCTTCCACACATTTTAATAAGAAAACAGAGCAAATTAACTATTTAGAAAAAGCATTTCATCTTTATGAACATTCCTATAAAGCAGCAGTAGATCGGTATCATGGTAGTTCGCTAGATGCCATGTCTAATTTGATTTTTATTGGTCATATTCTGGAGCAATTAGGACAAGAGAAACTATTAGACAGAATGAATAAGAGTAAGGCTTTCGAAAACATTGTAGACGTAGAAAGCTATCTTCTAGATTTTTATAATGAATTAGAAGATTATGATAAAACAGATTTAGATATCTCTGTGCTTATTGGTATGGCAGAAGCTAGTTATGGTTTAATACTCCTAAAAAGTAATTTTAAACCAGATATAGAACTTCAGGTAATAGATAGATTTAAACACGTATTCACATTGCTGTATAGTCCTAAATTTATTCATTATGAAATCATTCAAATAGATTTCTTACTAAGTCATATTAAAGATGCTGTAATAAGAGAGCAGTTAGAGCAAATTAAAACAGAAATAGGAAAGCTTGTTATTTAGTCTAATCCATTAAAAAAATGGCAGAAATAGTATCCGAAAACAATAAATATAGTGAGCTTGTACAAGTGCTACTAGAAAAAGAGTATAAACTACGGTTACATTCTGGACTTGCTGCTGTGAAAAGGAAAAGTGAAAAACCGACTTTTACTTTAGTAGATGAACGGAAACATTTTTATATAGATATATATCCAGATATAATGGATTTGGATACGGAAGGAAATGAAATTTTAGAAAATGTAACAAGTAAAATTAATTTTCTATTCGATTATTATAAGGCTTTTGAAATACGCTATATTCTAGTTTTTAGAAATGAAATTACTCGGGAATTTAGAAGCCTATTTACATCCAAACTTGCCTTCGGAAGAATGGAGCGGCCTGCTTTTGCAACCTTATTAGATAAGGTAGATATTCTTAATTTAGCAGCAAGTCATACCATTGATGCATCTGAATATGTAGCGTTTTCAGATGAAGAATTACTTGGTGAAACAGAAAGTGCTTCCGAAAACATAAAACGCAAAGCAAAGCCTAGAGGAAAATTTGAAAGAAATACCAGTGATTTTGAAGCAGCTACCAAAAGAGGCTCTAGAGAACAAACTTCTTCATTTGCATCAGAATCTTCTAAGGCTTTTTCAGAAGAACCTGCAGAAGAACCACCAGAAGAAAAAGACACAACTGGTACCGATAAAATTCCTTTTCATTTAGATTTAGTAGATGATGTAGATCGATTAAACAGAGAGCCCATTGCAAAATCCTTAACCCGTCTTTTAAACAATCAAATCTTTAAAACCAAAATAAATAATGAGGGAGAAGAGAAATCCAATTTTGCTTTTATGGTGCATTTACAAGGCGCTTGGGGTGACGGAAAATCTACCTTTTTAAATTTAATAGAAAAAAACTTAGATTCTAAGGAGAACAAATGGATAGTAATTCATTTTAACGCTTGGCAAAATCAACACATTACACCGCCTTGGTGGCCATTTCTAGATCAAATATACAGACAAGCAGCTAGAAAAATCCCATGGTATAAAAAGCCATATTTATGGATAAAAGAGCGATTAAGAAGGCTTATTAAATATCGAGGTTTTTCTAGGTTTATTATCATTCTGTTGGTTATTATATTTTCGGTTTCTATCTTAATATTTCAAGAACAAGTTTTTAATTTTTTAATGCAACTTGGACTATTTACAAATACAGAAAACGAAGCTAGTTTAAAAACCGTATTCGATACTATTGTAGCAATAAGTTCTGTAATAGGACTCTTCTATACACTCGCTAGTTTTTTAAGCAAGCCCTTTTTTGTTTCCTCTCCAGAAGCTGCAAAAACCTTTTTAGAAAAGGCGGCAGATCCCATGCAAAAAATAAAAAACCACTTTCAATCCTTGATTAAAGATATAGATGCCTGCGGATTTAAAACAGCAATTTTTATAGACGATTTAGATCGCTGTAATGATAAGTTTACGGTAGAATTATTAGAAGGAATTCAAACCCTTTTTAGAGACAAGCAAGTTTTGTATGTGGTTGCTGGAGATAAACATTGGATTAGCACCTGCTTTGAAAATCATTACCAAAACTATAACGCAGTGGTAAAAGAACCTACACAAAAACTAGGCTATTTGTTTTTAGAAAAAGCGTTTCAGCTAACCTTAAGATTGCCTAATGTTTCGGGAGATATTAAAAAAGAATATTGGAAATATATTCTACAAATAAACGCGAATAACGAAAACAAAGTAGAGAGCATTAATCCAGAAAGAAAAGCTTCCATAATACAAGAAATTCAAAAAGAATATAAAACAGCAGATTATTCTTCGCCTTCCGTTGTAAAAGAGTTTAAAGAAAAATACGATCTAAACGAAGAAGACGCAACAGATATCACTCTAGAAATTTTAGACAAAGATAATCAAGATGTACATCATGTGTTACAAGAGCATTTCGATTTGTTAGATACCAATCCAAGAGGGATTAAACGTCTTGCAAATCAATATAATATTTATAGAAATATACTCATTGCCGAAGGAAAATCTTTTAATAGAGATAAACTTTTTAGATGGATAATTCTTCAAAATAAATATCCCGTTTTTACCGATTGGATAGAGCATAATTTGCATGTGATTTCTGGAGATATTATGGATGATGAAAAATGGAACGAAGGAATAACTAACGATTCTCTTTGGAAAAAATTGGTGCACGATCAAAATAATTCAAAAGGAGGAAAGCTTGTTGTTGATGATATAAAAGTGTTTTCTGGTTTACAAAACGGATAATGAATAAACACGAGTAAGCAAACCCTAGTAATACCATCTCTTTCTTTTATTGAAAAAAAGCGCAAGAGTTTCTTACTCCTAGGTTTTCTTTTATATTTGTTAAGCAATCAAAACAGCATAATGAATATTCAACCACTTTTAAATTATATAAGTAAAATAGTAGCTTTAACAGATGAAGAAATAACTTTTTTAACCAGTCAGGTTGCGTCTAGAAAATATTTAAAAGGACAGTATATTTTACAACAAGGAGATATAAATAAATCGGTTTGTTTTGTGGTATCTGGTTGCACCAAAATGTTTTATGTCGATACCGATGGTCAAGAACATATTCTTATGTTTGCGGTGGAAGACTGGTGGTCTTCCGATCTTGGAAGTTTCATTTCTCAAACGCCTTCCGATTTTAATGTACAATGTATAGAAGATACCGAATGTATTGTGTTTTCCTATAATAACATGGAAGAAACCTACGCTAAGATTCCTAAGCTAGAACGTCTCTTTCGTAAAACAATAGAAAAAGCATTTGTTGCTTCCCAAAAAAGAATAGTCCGAAATTTTAGTATGTCTGCAAAAGAGCGATATCTCATTTTTAAAGATAGTTATCCCGAGATTGAACAACGTATTCCGCAATATATGGTGGCTTCCTACTTGGGGATAACCAAAGAATTTTTAAGTAAAATTAAAAGCCAAATTGCTTTCCAATAAAAATGTTAATCTACATTAACATCATTTAATAAACTAGGTCAACTTTTCTTTCCTATTGTTGTTCGATCTTTGCTGTATTCATATAAAAACATAAAAAGATGAAAACAATTTTAACAGCAATTATAACATTTGCAACATTTTCAACCGCTATAATAGCGCAAAACAAAGAGATTAATACTGCAGATAGTAAAGTGGTTTGGAAAGGTTACAAAGTAACAGGTTCTCATGAAGGAACGATAAACTTACAATCTGGAAATTTAACTTTTAAAGACGAAGTATTAACAGGTGGAACTTTTGTTATAGACATGACAACCATTAGCAGTACCGATCAGGAAGGAGAATACAAAGGGAAATTAGACGGACATTTAAAATCGGATGATTTTTTTGGAGTAAGTAACTTTGCAACCGCAAACTTAGTATTTACTAAAGTAGCAGCAACAGGAAAGAACTCGTACGCCGTTACTGGAGATTTAACGATTAAAGGAAAAACAAATCCAGTAACTGTAAATGTATCTGTTTACGGAAGCAAAGCAACAGCAACATTAAAAGTAGACAGAACAAAATTTGATGTAAAATATGGTTCTGCTAGCTTTTTTGATGGTCTAAAAGATAAAGCAATTTATGATGAATTTGATCTTGTAGCAGATTTACAATTCTAAATCTAACTATTTTTCTTTAGCATTATAGTAAATGCGTTAATCCTTAAATGGATTGCAATAAGATGTACTTTCTTCTTGCTTTAAATTTGTAGTATTATTAATTTAAAACACACAATACAATGAATGCAGATCAATTTAAAGGAAAATGGAAACAGATAAAAGGTGATTTTAAAAGCAAATACGGAAAGCTTACCGATGACGAGTATACAGAAGCGGAAGGCGATTTGGATAAACTAGCAGGAAAGATCCAAGAAAAATACGGTAAAACAAAAGCGGAGATTAAAAGCGAAATAGAAAACTGGTAGACTTAAATTATTACCTTAAAAAAGCATCCTTATTACTACAATAAGGATGCTTTTTTTATATAAAATAACGTTATTTGTAAGTAACAAAGAAATATGAAAAATATTAGAGCCTACATAGAAGAAACCATTACTGTAAACGATGCAGATTGGCAGTTGTTTTCTTCTAAACTAATAAAACGTGAATTCAAAAAAAAAGACAAACTTGTTGAGGTTGGTCAAGTAGAGAATTATATCTCTTTTATAGAATCTGGAATCGCACGTTTTTTAATTCCTAAAGAAGATAAAGAAAAAGAAATCACCTTCGGTTTTTGTTTCGAAAATGAATTCATTAGTGCCTACGATTCTTTTTTAACCCACGAACCTTCTTTATACCAAATTGAAGCATTAACCAATCTTTCTATTTGGAGTATTTCGTATCAAGACCTACAAGAAGTATATCAAAAAAGTTTTGTCGGTAATGTGATTGGTCGTATGTCTTCCGAACGTTTATTTCTTATCAAATCCAAACGCGAACAATCTCTTTTAAATGAAACTGCCGAAGAACGTTACCTCAAGCTTTTCACAGAACGACCAAACTTAATTAAAGAAGTTCCGTTAAAATATATTGCTTCCTACATTGGTGTAACCGCACAAGCACTAAGCAGAATTAGAAAACGAATTTCTTAACCTAGGTTCATTGTAATTTTTATAGAATATTCAGACCTTTACATACAAAGTAAACATTATGACTATTCTTATATTTATTGCCATTTTATGGTATACAGGTTTGTTTTTTCAAACCTTCTTCTTACATCGTTATGCAGCACACCAAACCTTTACCATGTCTAAGTTTGCAGAGCGTGTATGCTTTTTCTTAACTTGGCTATTTCAAGGTTCCAACTATTTAAGTGCTTATGGTTACGGGGTTATGCATAGAATGCATCATGCCTATGCAGACACCGAAAAAGATCCGCATTCTCCAAAATATGACGCCAATGTATTTACTATGATGTGGCGTACTAAAAACATCTATCAAGATATCAATCAAAAAAGAATTGCCGTAGCAGATAAGTTTACCAAAAACGTTCCGCAATGGGAATCCTTCGATAAATTTGCAAGCTCTAGAGTATCCAGATTGGTTTGGGTAGTTTTATACACTGCATTTTTTGCTGTATTTGCAACCGCTTGGTGGCAATGGCTATTTTTACCAGTTGCCTATTTAATGGCGCCAATTCACGGTGTGATTATTAACTGGTTTGCACATATTTACGGATATAGAAACTTCGAAGTTTCAGACACTTCAAAAAATCTTTTACCTGTCGATTTTTTAATGATGGGCGAAGGTTACCACAATAACCATCATTCGCATAGCGGACGTGCAAATTTCGGGATAAAATGGCACGAAATTGATCCTACCTATTGCATCATGGTTGTACTAGATAAACTACATTTCATTAAATTGAAAAAGGCTACTAGTTAAAAAATTTATTTATTTATTTGATGTCACTTCGAGTGATGCTGAGGCACGAAGCATTGTATCGAGAAGCGCAGTGATTAGAGAGGCACGAAGCATTGTATCGAGAAGTTGTATCGAGAAGTTGGGCATTACCTTTTGCTAAAAAAGGCAAAACGTCGGGCTTTCACTACTCGCTCTCTGCGAGGAGCTCAAACAAACCGTTCAATCCCTAATGCAAAAACAAAAAAGCAACCCTTAAAGGTTGCTTTTTTTGTTTCTAAAAAGGGTTAGTCTTAAATAATAATCAGTTTTTATAATTCTTCCAAATGTGGTTTTTTATCATATACGGAGTGATTTTTTTTAAGGTGCCATCTGTAATGGGATGTTTTCCATGACTAGTAAAATACTCCAAATCGCCAAGACTGTTTTTTCCGTACCATAAATTTTCCTTCCCATCTATTGTAAAAAAAGCATAGGTAGAATCTGGAGATATTCTTTTAAAGTTTTCTAAAACATACCTGTCTTTTAAAACGGATTGTAAATCTCCTTTTTCTTCACAAGAGACTGTTTCATAATGTGTATTATCTACCCAAATCATGCAATTCTCCTTTGTACTATCATAAGTAATATAACCAATACAAGAAACTATAATTGTAGAACCAATAAGGCTTAACTTTTTACTTAAAGTTATGGATTCCTTTTTGTTCGTACTTTTCTTTGGTGACGAAAAAGTAGAGAATTTTTCGAAACCTAAATAGACGCTAAGTACATCTAGATTAAATGGGGTTGGTCTGGTTTTTTCGTCTTCCTTTTTTAGTATGTAGCCATTATAATATCGTAATAATGTTCTTTCCGTTATTTTTTCATCTATAGCATTGTACAAGTATTTTGAAATGGCATATCCAGAAGTTGCACTAGAATCTTCAACCGTTTTTTTAAATACTAAGACCATTAATTCTTCAATTAATTCTTCATTTTTAATTTTATTTTGCTCTATTATCTTCATTTTAAATTACTGGTTAGTAGTTGTTTGGTTTGGTGTCAGCATAATGTCAAACAGATGTCATTACGCTGTCACTAATCTTTTTTTTAATCTATCCTTTATTTGCTTCAGAATTGATTTATGCCATAGACGTAATATGGTTTACGAAATATATCCATTCTAAAATGGAGTAGTAAAGTAAAATGGTATTGCCATTTAGGAAGTAACAATAACTGTTTTACTTCTACACTCCAAACTTCCTAAAAAGAGAGACGTCTCTGTAATAATATCGTGTGTTGCTATGCAATTAAGTATCGGAGTACAATCTCGGACAGCAACACTTATGTCTAACTTTTAAAGATAACAAAATGAAAAAAATATATGTAATTCTCTTTACGGTTTTCCTCAATGTGGCTTTATTTTCTTGTACACCAACTAGTTTGCAAGAAGAATCACCATCGGCTACAGTAGGTTGTTGTGGTGAAGATGGGGATTTAGATCCGCCACCGCCACCACCGCCGCCACCGCCAGGAGGAAAATCAATTAAAGGTGTTAAATAACTAAAATTAGTTACTACTTTAGAGGAATGAAATTTTTTAAAAAATCATTCCTCTTTTTTCTTTTTTGTACGATGCTATTCATTAGTAAAAATGGATTTTCTCAGCATTATGAGGATAGTACGTCATATTATGCAAACAAAATTAGTGAAAGCAAATCTACTGATGCTTTAAAAAAAGCGTATCAATTTTTTAAAAAGGATATGTCGGCCTCTCTAAAGATAGATAGCAAATATCGGGTAGTTTCCGATTTATTATATATATCGAGAATAGAATTTAAAACTGGATTCTATAATGATAGTGAGGTTTCTTCCGTTAAGGCATTATCTATACTTAGTAAATTAGAAGAAAGCGATTATAATAAAGGAGTAAGAACGGTTTTATTTAATCATTTGGGGAAATTATATAAAGAGAAAAAAATGTATCCTGAAGCGATTAAAATGTATACTGAGGCATTGGCTTTAACGGATAAATCAAAGGATAGTTTGGTGTTATATAATAATATTTCTAATATTTTTAAAAATCAAAAGCAATTTAAAGAAGCAGAAAAACTATTGCTTCAAGCGGTTAACATGTTTGATCTAGCAAAGGACACCATGGAAAGAGCTAGAGTTTTAGATAATCTAGGTTTAATAAAACTTAAACTAGGTGAAAAAGAGGAATCGCTATCTTATTTAATGAAAGCTTTAGCGCTTAAAAAGGAAATAAGTTCGAATTCCAGTTTGTACGGTAGTTATAAAAATTTAGCATTGTTTTATAGCAGTGAAAAAGATTCCATAAAAGCACTTAACTATGCCTTAAAGGCATATGATATGGCGAATATTGTGAATAGTATGTCTTATAAATTAGATGCAGGAAAAAGACTAATAGAATTAGGCGATTATTCGGTAGCCAAAGAGTTTGTCTATCTTAATGATAGTTTAAATACAGCAACAAAACTTAGCGAGAATAAATATGCTTTATTAAAATACGATGTTAGTGCTAGTGAATTAAAATCTCAAAAAGAGAAAACAAAAAAACAGCAATATCAATTTATAGCCTTTATAATTTTCCTTTTAGGAATATTTTTGTTTTTTGTTTTAAAATCGAAACATAAAAAGGAGAAAGTACTACAGGTATATAAAACGGAAACTAGAATTTCTAAAAAAGTGCATGACGAGGTTGCTAATGACATTTATCAAGTAATGACAAAACTACAAGGCGAGTCGGATACTAATGAAGATGTATTAGATGATCTAGAAGGTATTTATGTAAAAACTAGAGATATTTCTAAAGAGAGTAGTGCTGTAAATATGGAGGATAACTTTGAAGAAGCAATTACAGATTTACTTTTTAGTTATAAAAGTAATATGGTAAATGTGCTAACAAAAGGGATTTCTACTATAGATTGGCAATCCTTATCCGCAATTAAAAAAATAGCAATCTATCGCGTATTACAGGAGCTTATGACCAATATGAAAAAGCATAGTAAGGCCAATATAGTAGTGCTTGTATTTAAAAAAGAGAACAATAAAATAAGCATTGATTATAAAGATAATGGTGTAGGCTGTGCACTAAAAAAATATAATGGTTTGCAGAATACGGAAAACCGTATAGAAACTATAAATGGAACAATTACTTTTGATTCTAGTACTAATAATGGTTTTAAAGTAAATATAATAATCTAAACTATGTTTCAAAAAGTTTTAATTTCCGACGACCTTGGAAGTATCAATCAAGGTGTTTTAACAGTGTTAGATAGCTTGTCTATTAAAAATGTACAACAAGTACAATATTGTGACGAGGCGTATCTAAAGATCAAAAAAGCCATTTTAGATGATGCTCCTTATGATTTGTTAATAACCGATTTATCTTTTGTGACAGATCATAGAGAGGAACAGTTTGCTTCAGGTGAAGAATTAGTAATCGCCTTAAAGAAAGAACATCCAGAATTAAAAATAATAGTCTATTCTGTAGAAGACCGTTTACAAAGAGTAAGAAGCTTAATAGGTACGCATAAAACCAATGCCTATGTATGTAAAGGAAGAAGAGGTTTAATGGAACTTAGTGATGCGATTAAAACGGTATCTAATGATGAAATCTATGTGTCAAAACAAGTAGAATCAGCGTTAAGCCCTAAAACCAATTTAGAGATAGACGATTTTGATATCGAGTTGGTAAAGCTACTTTCTAACGGTTTATCACAAGACGAAATTAGTGCACAGCTTAAATCTAAAAATATTACACCAAGTAGTTTAAGTTCGATAGAGAAACGCCTTAATAAACTGCGCATTCAATTTAAAGCCAATAATGCGATTCATTTAATCGCAATTGTTAAGGATTTAGGTTTGATATAAAAAACATCCAATTACGGGAAACAGTAATGCACATTGTAATTCTTTTCTTAAAATTGCGTGCTTATTATTACAATCAGCATATTAGGGAAATGAAGAGGTAATCAGTAATGGTTGCCTCTTTTTTTATTTATGATTTGCTGTAATAATTATTAAAAATAGAAGCAACACCTAAACAGTTTAATGCATACTGTTAAAAATCAGTATATTAATAATATATGCATTTAATTTTATAACTTGTATAATCAATCAAACATACTATTTATGAAAAAAATTACTCAAGCACTTGTACTATTTTTTACGTTATTGGCTATTGGAGTTCAAGCCCAAACTTTTCCTGCTCCGTATTGTGAAATTGAAGAACCTGATATTGTTACAGTAGAGGAGATTACATCCGTTTCTTTTGCAGGAACCAGTATTACAAATGTAGATATCGTTTCTGTTTTAGTAGATGAAACAGCAACTATTATCAACATTACACAAGACCAAACCTATACTTTAGAAGCAACAGGAAATACCTATGGTCCTTTTGATACCGATATTGTTGCATTTATAGATTGGAACCAGAATGATATTTTAGATGATGTTGGTGAAACTTATGCAATAGGAACTCTTTTCAATTCTACAGGAAGTGATGGTACTTCTGTAACTATGGATATAACAGTACCTGTAGATGCTGTTCCAGGAAACACACGAATTAGAATTACAAAAACATATCAAGATCCAGATTCTCCTGCTGAGGTGAATCCTTGTGGTATACAGTTTAATCCATTTGGTGTAGGTATTTATTCCGGTTTCGGACAAGCATTAGATTTTACTTTAGATGTGGAAGCGTTGGTTTTTCCCGCTCCGTATTGTGAAATCACAGATGCTAGTAATGTTACAGTAGAAGAGATTACATCCGTTTCTTTTGCAGGAACCAGTATTACTAATACAGATGCAGTTTCTGTTTTAATAGACGAAACAGCTACTAATATTAATGTTTCTCCAGACCAAACCTATACTTTAGAAGTAACAGGAAATACCTATGGTCCTTTTGATACCGATATTGTTGCATTTATAGATTGGAATCAGAATGATGTTTTAGACGATGCTGGTGAAACTTATGCAATAGGAACCCTTTTCAATTCTACAGGAAGTGATGGTGATTCTGTAACTATGGATATTGCGGTACCTATAGATGCTGTACCAGGAGAAACACGAATTAGAATTACAAAAACATATCAAGATCCGGATTCTCCAGCAGAGGTTAATCCTTGTGGTATACAGTTTAATGCATTTGGTCAAGGTATTTATCCAGGCTACGGACAAGCATTAGATTTTACTTTGAATATAGCAGCTTTAAGTATTGCTGAATTTGATATTAACGCCTTATCTGTATATCCAATTCCTGCAAAAGATATTTTGCATATAAAATACAAATCCGCACTAAGTGCAGTGAAGATTTATAACCTTTTAGGACAAGAAGTATATACGCAAAAGACAAACGCTTCTAATTTACAATTGGATATATCGACGCTTTCTGCCGCTACTTATGTGGTTAAATTAATTACAGAAAAAGGCCAACATAATTTTAGAATTATAAAGCAATAGAAGTAGATTAAGATTATTTCACTACATTTAAACTATAATTTAAAAAAGAAACCTAAAAATATATAATCATGGCTAAGTCACAAGATTCAAAGAAAAACGTAAAAAAAGAAGCAGCATTATCACCTAAAGAGAAAAAGGCTGCAAAATTGGCTAAAAAAGCAGCTAAAAAATAATAACTTAAGAGAACAAAAAAACCGCTCCAATTGGAGTGGTTTTTTTGTATAATGCTATTACCTTTATACTAATTATTAAAAAGCACTAAAACCTATGGATATTAAACTTGCAGTACTTATTGATGGCGATAATATTCCTTCAGCCTATGTAAAAGAAATGATGGAAGAGATTGCTAAATATGGTAACCCAACCATAAAACGTATTTATGGCGATTGGACCAAACCACATTTGACTAAATGGAAAAATGTATTGTTAGAAAATGCCATTACGCCAATTCAACAATATGGTTATACTACAGGGAAGAATGCTACAGATTCTGCCATGATTATTGATGCCATGGATGTTTTGTATTCAGGAAAAGTAGATGGTTTTTGTTTGGTTTCTAGTGATAGTGATTTTACACGTCTAGCAACGCGTTTACGTGAAGCAGGAATGCAAGTATTTGGTATTGGTGAAAAGAAAACACCGAATCCTTTTATTGTGGCTTGCGATAAGTTTATATATATCGAGATTCTTAAAAATCAGGCGGAAGAAAGTGAATCCGAATCGTCTACCGAAAAGTCCGTGAGTAAAGAAAGTAAATACGATAAAATAACGCAGAAAGAAATTAAGTTTATTGCAGCAACTATAGAGGATGTTGCCGACGATGATGGATGGGCTTTTCTTGGTGATGTTGGTAGTTTACTACAAAAGAAACAACCCAATTTCGATTCTAGAAATTATGGTTTTCAAAAACTAACGCCTTTAATTAAATCGATTCCTGACTTTGAGATAGAGCGTCGTGAAGATAATAGAGGACGCATGAAACTTATTTATGTAAAGATTAAAGAGGTGAAGCCTAAAGGGAAAGGTCGAAGAGAAGGAAGTAAAAAGGTGTAAGGCAGAAGTGAAAAGTAAAAAGTAAAAAGGCAAAAGGTAAAAGGTAAAGTAAAAAGGCAAAAGAGAATGTCATAGCGAGGTATGAAGCAGTCTGATTAATGTATATAATAATTTTAAAATAGTTCTGGCTCTTTTCTTTTTTGAATTAGAAGAAAGAGGAGTTAACAAAAGTGCTTCGCCTTTTTCTACAAACCATCCGATTTTTGTTAAAACAAAAACCACCTTCCTTTAGCTAAAGGAAGGAGCGTCAAAACGAATATGTTTTTTATTAAATTAGAAGCTGTAAATATATCTTGAGGTTTAATACTACTTGAAATCCATGCAAAGTATGGAAACACCAAGACGAAGAATAAAAGAAGAAAAGTTCCGAAAACAGGAGAACACCGTTCGACGCGGAATTTTCAAATTGGTTTTTCAGTTTCTTAACTGAAAAAATTCCTTGGCTTGGTCGTGATTTTTTGGTTCGTTTTTCATCAAGGAAAAATGAATGATAAGAAAAAAACAGATCATAAAGTGCTTCGCCTTTTTCTACAATCCATCCGGTTTTAGTTAAAACAAATAAATCACCTTCCTTTAGCTAAAGGAAGGAACTCCAAAACGAAATTCTTTTTTTTTAGAATTTTGTATCGATAATTTTTGAGTTAGATTACTTTTCGATACCATTTGTTCATCCTTCACAAATCACTCGAAGTGACAAAAAGAAGTATGTAATATTTATCAATTTGAGTTGAATTATTTCTTGTCAGTTCGAGTGAAATTCTTTTTTTTAGAATTTTGTATCGAGAACTAAGACACGACTTCTAAAAATCACTTAACCTCAAATCTCTATTTTTCTTCTTTTTTAATAAAGCAGCAAACTTTAAAAATAAAACAGCAGTTAAATATGCATCACCAGAAGCGGTATGCCGATCATGCATGGTAATATTAAAAGTATTGCAAAGTTGATCTAAACTATAATGTGTATGATCTTTTACGTATTTCGTTTTTTTGTAAAGTTGCCCGGTATCTACTAACTTATTTTTAAGCTTTGGTAAATCCATTCGTTGTAAAGCTTGGTTAATCATAGCCACATCAAAGGCTATATGATGTGCTACCAAAACAGCTCCTTCAATATGTTTTAAGAATAGCTTTATAGCTTCTGTTTCTTCTATTTTACGAATAGATCCTGCTTTTAAAATACCATGAATTTTTACCGTATCCGCATTAAAATGTTCTTGTTGCACATAGCATTCCAAGCTGTCGGAAACGTCTATACTAAAGTTTTGTATGGTTACTGTTCCAATAGATAAAATAAGATCTTCGTTAGGATTTAACCCGGTAGTTTCGGTATCAAACACAATAAATCGTGTAGCTTCTAAAGGATTGTTTTTTCCTTTAAAACTTTCCGCGTAAGCGTTATAAAAATCCGGATATGTTTTGCGTTTAAACCAATTCATTTATAATAATTGAGAGAGTTTAAAACGAATTTTCAATAAATCTTGAATATCCTTTATAGGTTTAAAACAGCCTTTAAGTTTTAGTCTGTCGGCTTTGCTCAGGCTATTCAAATCTATAAATCTCCCAGAATCGTTATTTTTCAAACCTTGTTGGGTTCTAAAACGCAATAAAATGCGAAAGGCACTAATGCAAGATTCGTATAAATCTTTGGTTTGCGGTTCTATCTCGGCAAGTTTTTTAAAACGTGCAATAGTACTGTTGACGTCTTTTGTGTTATGTGATAAAACGAGCAGTCGTGCAGCATCTACAAGTGGCATAATAGCACGTGCTTTAATATCAAACTGATCTTTATGTTCGCCAGAATCTTCTACTAAAAAATTTCTAAAAAAGCTTAAAGGTGCTGGGTTCTTTAGAGCGTCACGACCCATAAAATTTAAGAAAATTTCATAGCTGTCAATAGCTTCAAAAATACTCGTGGACATCTCATCCACCAGCTCATGATTTCCATATACCAAATCGTAATCAAAAAAGATATTGCAAAGCATGATTTTATCTTGGTCTGGATGGGTAATCCAATTTTTAAATTGGGCTTTCCATTCGGTAACCGATAAACACCATTTGGGATTACTAGCCATCATATTAGCAGGACAAAGTTCAAAACCAACCGTATTTAGCTTGTTGTTGATCCCTTTTGCCAATTTTAAAAAATAGGAGGTAGTCGCTTCTTTTTTGTCTTCGGAAACATCTTCAAATACTAACGCATTGTCTTGATCTGTTAGTAATAATTGCTCTTTTCTACCTTGGCTACCAATGGCCAACCAAGCAAAAGGTACAGGAGGTTCTTCTTGTATTTCGGTAATACTTAATAGAATAATACGTTTAGTTATAGCATCGTTAATTGCTGAAATAATATTAGCGATAAACGAAATAGGTATATGTTGTTCAATATAGTTTTTAAGCAATTCTTGTGCTTTTTCTCTTATGAATTTTAAAGATTCGGCTGAGGTTGCACGCTTGATTTCTTTAATTAATACGGAAGGATTATTTCCATGCATTACAATAATATCATGTTCAGATAAAATACCAATCAATTCCGAATTTGGCGTGCCATCTGCAGTAATACATAAATGAGAAATTTCATTTTTTAGCATGGCTATTTGAGCCTCGGCAACGGTTATGGTTGGCGGAAACGTAATCACAGGAGCCGACATAATACTTTCTACTTCTTCGCTTATAGTATGTAATCCTGTTGCTATTTTATTACGTAAATCTTTGTCGGTAATAATACCTATCGGCTGCTTGTTTTCGGTAATAATAATCGAACCGACTTTGCGTGCACTCATCACTATACAAGCATCTTTTATAATGGTATGTGCTTGGCAAACAATAGGGTTTTTAGAAAAGTTTGCAGATTGTACTTCGGTAAAACTATTGGTATTGGGTTGTAAAAAACTTTCGTTAGCAAATAGGGTTCCTTTGTCTTCTTCCGAATACGGATTACGAGTATTAGTAGCAAAACTGGCAATTAAAAACTGATTCGCTTTTGGGTTGGTAATAATAATATCTTCCAAAACTTTAGAAGACATACTGTAAACAATACTTTCTTCAATGGCTTTGGCATCTAGCAAATATTGATCTTTCCGAATTAAAGCACGTAGGCCAAAAATATCGCCTTCATCACATTCGTCTACCAAGCTATTTCCTCTATAAATACCAATAGCGCCATCTTTTACCACGTAAAACGAATCGTGTAAATCTTCATTTTGCTTAAAAATATAGTTGTCTTTTTCAATATAATGCACTTTAACTTGGGTAGCAATGCTGAACAGTTGCTCATGCGTCAAGGCATCAAAAGGAGGAAAGCCTTTTAAGAAATCTAAAATACGTTCTGCAATAGTATTCTTCATGCTACTAAGTTATAGAAAAAGAAGCGGTAATATTCTGATAATTATCATATTGTTGCTAAAATACTATAGTTATTAAATGAGGATTTATTTCTTTAACTTAGTATTCTAAATTCTTCCGTTTTATGAAAATCAAAATAATAGTTCTAGTCGTATTAAGTGTATTGTGTTTGAATTGCAAAAAAGAACATACACAAGAACATGCTGGACATCTAGAATACGAAGCAACAAATACTTCCGCAGAAAACTATCTAAAACCGCAAGAGAAAGACCAGTTTTTAGGCGGCATTAAAATGATTCCGATTACAACTCCAAAAGGGGAATTTAAAGTATGGACCAAGCGTGTTGGTAATAATCCGACCATGAAAGTATTGTTATTACATGGCGGACCAGGAATGACACACGAGATTTATGAATGTTTTGATGGTTACTTTCCGCAGGAAAATATAGAATACTATTATTACGACCAGCTAGGATCGTATTACAGTGATCAACCAAAAGATTTAAGCCTTTGGGATTTAGATCGTTTTGTGGAAGAAGTAGAGCAAGTACGAATTGCTTTAGGATTAGATAAAGACAATTTTTATTTATACGGACAATCTTGGGGAGGAATTCTTGGGATGCAATATGCGTTGAAATACCAAGAAAATTTAAAAGGATTAATTATTTCGAATATGGTGGCTTCTATTCCGGAATATCAAAAATATAGTGACGAAGTACTTGCTCCAAAAATGGATCCAGAAGTACTAAAAGAGATCAAGAGTTATGAAGATAAAGAAGATTATACCAATCCGCGGTACATGGAATTGATTGTAAATAACTATTATACAGAACATGTGATTCGAATGCCTGTTGCCGAGTGGCCAGAACCAATAAATAGAGGTTTTAAGCATTTAAATCCGGAGGTATATGTGACTATGCAAGGACCAAGTGAGTTCGGAATAAAAGGAGATGCAACCCTGAAAAATTGGGATGTTACCGATCGATTGAAAGAAATTAAAATTCCAACATTAACTATTGGTGCAACGCATGATACTATGGATCCAGAACACATGAAATGGATAAGTACCGAAGTGCAAAACGGACGCTTTTTATTATGTCCTAACGGAAGTCATCTTTCGCAATTTGATGATCAGAAAGTATTTTTTAAAGGACTGATTGATTTTATTAAGGATGTGGATTCGGGGAGTTTTTAAGGAATAAAGACTTTTGTCAGTTCGAGTGTTTCGACGAAAGGAGAAATGTATAGAGAACAGATTTGTGTTTGTAATTGCTTCTCGATACAATGCTTCGTGCCTTAGCATCACTCCATGTGACAGCAAGGTTTAATTAGTGTTTTAAGTTTGAGGGAATTTTTTTGGAATTTTAAGAAAGCCGAGTTTATAAAAGAGCTTCGCCTTTCTCTGCAAACCATCCGATTTTTGTTGCAACAAAAACCACCTTCCTTTAACTAAAAGAAGGAGCTATAAACGAATATGTTTGTAATTATAATGACGCTGTAAATATATCTTAGCATTTGATGCTACTTGAAATTTCAACAACGTCGGAATCAACGATTTTAAGAAATAATGAGCAATTCTTAATGTTTTAAGTTAAAATCAAGGATTGAAAATATATACACCAAAAAAGGATGATTATTAATGTAACAGCGAATGGTACTTTTTAATTTCCTAATAAATCGTTTTAATTTCCTAATAAATCGTTTTGATTTTTTGGTTCGTTTTGTATCAAGACAAAATGAACGTAAAGAAAAAAGAAAAGTTTTATTAAAAGAGCTTCGCCTTTTTCTACAAACCATCCGATTTTTGTTTAAACAAAAACCACCTTTCTTTAACTAAAGGAAGGAGTCATAAACGAATATGTTTGTAATTATAATAATGACGCTGTAAATATATCTTAGCATTTGATGCTACTTGAAATTTCGACAACGTCGGAATCAACGATTTTAAGAAATAATGAGCAATTTTTAATGTTTTAAGTTAAAATCAAGGATTGAAAATATATATACCAAAAAGGATGAATATTAATGTAGCAGCGAATGGTACTTTTTAATTTCCTAATAAATCGTTTTGATTTTTTGGTTCGTTTTGTATCAAGACAAAATGAACGTAAATAGAAATATATAGAGAACAGGTTTTTGTTTGTAATCACTTCTCGATACAATACATCGTACCTTAGCATCACTCGAAGTGACAGCAATATTTATTTTGTGTTTTCAGTTCAAGTAAAATTATCAAGAACAACTAAAAGCAATTAAGCATCCACTAAACCTCTCGTATGTAAAACGCGCATACGAATAAAAATAAAGAAAGAAAGTGTTCCAAAAATAGTAAAACCTATAAATAGAGGTAAGGCAGTATCTGTAACAAATCCTCCAATAAAATTAGCAATTGGCACTGCCATAAGTGTAGAAATAAACCCCGTAATTGCAGCTCCAATTCCTGCAATATGACCAATAGGTTCCATGGCAATCGCTCTTAAGTTTCCAAAAATAAACCCAATAGTAAAAAACTGAATCGCCATGAATAAGAGTATTATTGGTAAGGATGGGTTTGCAGAATTCCAAAAAAGAAGCACATATATTAACGCATTTACACTAAATAGTATAATTGCAAAATAAGATAAACGCCACATTCCAAATCGCATAACAAAACTACCATTTAAAAAAGTAGATAAACCAACACCAGCAGCTAAGCCAGCAAAAATGTATGGAAATTCATCAATCAAACCATATTGGTTTTCAAAAATGATTTGAGATGCGCTTAAATACACAATAAAAGCACCAGAGATAAGACCCGAAATAACGGTGAATCCCATGGTTTCTTTGTGTTTTATTAATTCCTTTAAACCATCTAGAAAAACATGCTTGGTAAACTTAATTTTATACTCGGGTTTCAGGGTTTCTGGTTGTCTTTTCCAAAACCAAATACTGACTAACAAAGCCATGACTAATTGTACATAAAAAATGCCTTTCCAATTGTAATGGTTTAAAATAAATTTCCCCATAACAGGAGCGATAACAGGAACTAAAATGAAAAAAGTGGTTACAAAAGACATGATTTTTGCCATGTAATCGCCTATATACATATCCCTAATAACAGCAATAGCAATGGTTCTTGGTGCTGCTAATCCAACACCTTGTAAAATTCTACCGAAAACCATCCATTCTAAAGTAGGAGCGAGTACACAAATAACACTAGCAACAGCAAAAACAGAAAACCCAATATATACAATTGGTTTTCTTCCAAAACTATCCGACAATGGTCCAAATAATAATTGACCAAAACCTAAACCAAGAAAAATCATGGTAATTAGCAATTGGTTGTTGTTGGTATCCAGACTGTTAATTGAAATCCCAATCGCAGACATTGCAGGTAAAATAGCATCAATAGCCAAAGCAACAATAGACATTAAGGAAGCCATTAAGGCTATAAATTCAAATTTTACAGTTTGGTTTTTTTGCATTTGGCAAAAGTACGCTAAAAGTTAATATTACATCTTTCTTTTTTTGAATTAACAAAACATTAATTTATTAGGAGAAACAGGTTGTTTTTTCAGTGTATCTTCGCATAATAAATTTAATAAAATGCAGCATTTAAAACCTCAAGATAAAAGCGATAAAACAAAACCAAAAGTAACTATGGCTAAGGCGTTTAAGACCATTATTTGGCCTAGACGTAAATTGGTATTCATTGGTTTAATATTAATCATCATTAAAAGTATTTCTGGGTTAATATTACCATGGCAAAGTAAAGTGCTGTTGGATGATGTTGTGCCATCTAAAGATCCTAGTCAGTTATACACTTTAATAGGTATTGTTTTACTAGCTATTTTAGTACAAGCAGTTACTTCTTATTTACTGACCAAAATATTGAGTGTTCAGGCACAATATTTAATTTCAGAGTTACGAGCACAAGTACAAAAAAAGGTGCTATCGCTTCCTATCAGTTTTTTTGATAACACAAAATCTGGGGCTTTAGTTTCCCGAATTATGACCGATGTAGAAGGTGTTAGAAATCTTATTGGAACTGGTTTAGTACAATTAGTTGGAGGAACATTCACAGCAGTGGTATCTCTAGTTATCTTAATTAAACTAAATGCGTGGATGACTCTTTTTGTGTTTATTCCATTATCTATTTTCGGAATCATTGCATTAAAAGCATTTAAATATATAAGGCCTATTTTTAGAACTAGAGGTAAAATTAATGCAGAGGTTACAGGTCGTTTAACCGAAACTTTAGCTGGAGTTCGTGTCATTAAAGCATTTAATGCCGAAGAACAAGAAAATGTAGCTTTTGAAAAAGGAGTAGATCGATTATTTCAAAATGTAAAAAAGAGTTTAACCGCTACTGCGTTAATGACTAGTTCATCTACTTTTTTAATAGGAGTTGCAACTACTGGAATCATGGGAATTGGTGGTTATTATATGATTATTGGCGAAATGACTACGGGAGATTTTCTATTCTTCACTTTAGTTTTAGGATTTATGATTGCACCAATTATACAAATGAGTAATATTGGAAGTCAGTTAACCGAAGCATTAGCAGGATTAGATAGAACGGAAGAGCTTATGAATATGGCTGCGGAAGAGGATGATGCCAATCGTACCGAAGAATTGCAAGATTTTAAAGGAGAAATAGAATTTAAGGATGTTTCTTTTGCATACGAAGAAGGAAAGTCTGTGCTTCATGATATTAGTTTTAAAGCACCTTCGGGTTCTGTGATTGCTTTGGTTGGTAGTTCGGGATCTGGAAAATCTACTATTGCAGGATTATCTGCTACTTTTTTAAATCCGGAATCTGGCCAAATAACCATCGATGGAAAAGATTTATCTAAAGTAAAATTAAATAGCTTCCGAAGACATTTAGGTGTGGTATTGCAAGATGAGTTTTTGTTTGAAGGTACCATTAGAGAAAACATTATGTTTCCTAGACCAAATGCTTCCGAAGAACAATTACAAGCAGCAGTTAAAGCAGCTTATGTTAATGAATTTACAGACAGATTTGATGATGGTTTAGAAACACTGATTGGAGAAAGAGGTGTGAAGCTGTCTGGCGGACAAAGACAACGTATTGCAATAGCTAGAGCAATTCTTGCAGATCCTAAAGTGATTATTTTAGACGAAGCGACTTCTAATTTAGATACCGAAAGTGAAGCGTTAATTCAGAAATCTTTAGCGCAATTAACTAAGAATAGAACTACTATTGTTATTGCACACAGATTGAGTACTATTCGTAAAGCAGACCAGATTCTAGTTGTAGAAGGCGGTAAGATTGCAGAACGAGGAGACCATGATGCGCTAATAGCTTCTAAAGGAAGGTATTTCGATCTATTTACATACCAGGCTAAGATTTAATATTTTTATACGCTAATAAAAAACAAGTTTATGATTACAGATAGTTTAATGAAACTCTATAAAAGAGATTTAAAGGCTTTAATAGTAGAAGTAGAAGCGTATAAAGAGGAAAAGAACTTATGGTTGGTTACTGGTGAAATTACGAACTCCGCAGGGAATTTATGTCTGCATGTAGTTGGAAATTTAAATGCTTTTATTTGCGAATCTTTAGGGAATTCTGGTTATGTAAGAAAACGAGATTTAGAGTTTTCACTTAAAGATGTTCCTAAAGCTGTATTGATTAAACAAGTGGAAGATACTATTATTGCTGTAGAGAATACACTATTGAAATTATCTGAAACCGATTTGCAAAAAGAGTATAAACGTCGTATTTTTGAAGATACGATGACCACCGAATATTTTTTAATGCATTTAGCGATGCATCTTTCTTACCATTTAGGACAAATCAATTATCATAGACGTTTGTTAGATAAATAAAATACTTCTAGTAATATTTATAGTGATTATTACCATGCGTGATAGCGTGCATTTAATCATATTATTTTACCTTTATGCTTTATTAATTTCATCCAGATTCATGCGTAAGTACCCGTTTAATAGTATTGTTTTTTGTTTCCTCTTTTTTGTAAGTTGCATAGGTGCATTTGCACAGCTTAATAACAATCCTTTTATAAAACACATAGATTCTGCAACCAATATTATTGATGAGAACCCTAAACTAGCAAAACTTTATTTAGATTCCATTCCGCAACCTATTGAAAAAAATATAGAAGGACGTTTAGCGGAATATTATCAATTAAAAGGAATTATTAATGATGATTTGGATGAGCAAACCTTAATCTTTAAAAATTTTATGTTAGCATTAAAATATGCTAAAATAGAAGAGAATTATGATGTTGCTGGAATGAGTAGTTTAGAGCTTTTTTATAATACGCACTTAGTAAAACAAGATTCCGTTTTAGCATACAAGTATTTAAATGAAGCTAAGAAATACTATGCACTTGCAAAGAATGCAAATGGTTTAGCAGAGGTGATGCAAATGCCCGCTTATGTAGCGTTAAATAATAAAAACTACAATAAAAGTAACGCCATTGTATTAAAGGATTTAGAATATTATAAAAGCATAAAGGATGATGGCTACTATTATATGTATGCCTTATTTATGTTAACTACTAATTATACGAATTTAGGTGATATAAATAATGCGCATAAATATTTTAATCTCTTAAAAGAATTAGAGAACGACGCAACCATTCCAGAATCGCTTCATAAAAAACACATGGTAACTTTGTATAGTGATATTGCCGATTTTCATTTTGAAAATAAAGCATTAGATTCTTTACAGATGTATCTTCAGAAATTTGGAGCATTGCGATCTGCAATGAATGAACATGATACCAGAAATTACTTCAGATTAAAGTTAGATTATTATGATCAAATTAATGATGTAGCATTAAAAAAGGCTTTTAAAGATTCTTTAAGAAATTTTGAAGCCCTACAAATGAACAAAACACTGGATGCGAGTATTAAAATAAATGAAGATTTAATACAAACAGAAACGGCATTAGAATCCGAAATAAAGAAAAAACAGATTCATAGATATGTAATTATCCTATTGGGAGTGTTACTGTTAATGCTGAGTATTATTGTAATAACGAAGTACAAAAAAATTAAAGTTGCCATTTTAGAATATACAAAAAGCGATAAAGAGTTTTCCTTTTTAAAAAGTAATCACGAAAAGTTGAAAGTAAAAGTTCGTGGTTTAGAAGATTATATTATTGAAGTTAAAAAGGAAGTGAAAGCAATTTCTACCATTCATAATATTGCCGAACAAAAAGAAAAAATAAAAGAGTTATATAAAAACATTCATCATAACGCATCTACTTTTTTAGCGAAGGAAGAAAATTATTTGGAACTCATAAATGATCTTAATATTGATTTTTTTACCCAAATGAAAGCATTACATCCTAAACTAAATGATTCGGAAATCACTATTTGTTATTATCTGTTTATCGGATTTAAAAATAAAGAAATTGCCGCTTTTTTAAATTCTTCCACACGAGCAATCGAAAGCAAGCGTTATCGTATTTCTAAAAAAATGGAAGGCATAGATACCAACGCTACGCTTGTTGAATACCTTAATGAAACATTTAAGGAAACTAAAACCCGATCTATTTAATATAATATTGTACTTCTTTTCTGTTTTTTTTGAAATGCGTAGTTAATGCGTAGTCCAAAACCCCTATTGTTTCTATGGCATGTAGATATTTGTAATGCTAAATTATAAATTTACAAAGTCATGAGAAAAATCTACTTAATTACATTACTGCTTGCATCCGTATTCATGTATTCGCAAACTAAGCCGCAATCCAAAATCAATTGGACAGCAATGAATAATAATGAGGGAGCAACTTTTTATCAAGTGCAAGAAAACTTCAATAGTTATTGGAAAGATAAAACACCAGAAAGAGGTAAAGGATACAAACCTTTTAAGCGCTGGGAAGATTATATGACACCAAGAGTGTATCCTTCTGGTAATATGAATTTGCCTTCTTCTACTTATAATAATTATGTAAAATGGCAAAAAGCGAATAAAGATCAAAGAGTTGCAGGAGTAACAAGTAATTGGACAGAACTCGGACCAGTAGGATCACCAGATGGACCATCTCCTTATACCAGAACAGGAGCAGGAAGATTAAACTTTGTACGTTTTGACCCAATAAATTCTAACACCATGTATGTAGGGGCACCAGATGGTGGATTATGGAAATCTACAAACTCAGGTGCTTCATGGACTACCAATACCGACTTTTTAGCGGTAATTGGATGTTCTGATTTGGCAATTGCTCCTAATGGAACCACTATGTATTTAGCAACTGGAGATATTGAAGGAAACAGAAACAGTCTTGGAATATTAAAATCTACAGATGGTGGAACAACTTGGAATCCAACGTCGCTTGTTTTTGATCCAGCGGTTTACCCGGAAAAGCTTTCTAAACTTTTAATGGATCCAAATAACCCATTAAAAATGGTGGTAGCTTCCAGTTACGGAGCATATTATACTACAGATGGTTGGGCTACATATTCTAGTAGTGTCTTTAGTGGTTCTACACCAGATTTAAAAGACATGGAATTTAAACCAGGAACTTTAAACGCAAATACCGTGTATGCTTCTGGTACTAGCTTTTATAAATCTACAGACTTTGGAGCAAATTGGACAGAAATTACAAACGGATTACCAACATCAGGTGTTTCACGTATTGCACTTGCTGTAACGGCAGACGATGATGCTTATGTATATGCACTTTATGGTAAATCTAGTGATGAGTCTTATATGGGAACCTATCGCTCTACAGATGATGGTACTACGTTTACAACCATGTCTACAACTCCAAACTTATTAGCCTATACCGTAGATGGTTCGGATGCTGGTGGACAAGCATTCTTTGATTTAGCGATTGTAGCTTCTCCTACAGATAAAGAGAATATTACTATTGGAGGTGTCAACCACTGGAGATCTTTTGATGGTGGTGTTACTTGGGAAAACACCTCTGTTTGGGATTCTGGCGAAATTCATGCAGATGTGCACGAAATTGTTTACCAACCTGCAAGTTCAACAACCATGTATTCTTGTAATGATGGAGGGCTTTTTGTTTCTTATGATAATGGAGATCAATGGACAGATATTAGCAATAATTTAACCATCGGGCAAGTGGTTAAATTAGGATTGTCTGCATATACAGCAACAGGAATTGTTGCAGGAGAACAAGACAATGGTACAGTATTAAATGAATCTACAGGTTGGTATAATATCAATGGAGGAGATGGCGGAGAATGCTTCATCGATCCAGACGATGATAATTATATTTATGTGCAATATGTTCATGGAGCTTATGGTCGTTCAGCAGATGGTGGAGCAACCATTACTCCAATTGTTACCGGACTTCCAAGTGGTATTGATTTTTATAGTCCTTTTAAAATGCATCCCACAAATACATATACCTTATTTGCTGGTGGTACACCAACTTTATATACGTCTGTAAATTATGGAGATAACTGGTCCGCATTAGGAACAGCAACCGGTACAGACGGAATTAAAGAATTTGTAGTAGCGCCAAGCGATCCAACGGTTATTTATACCGTACAAATAGATGCTATTTCAAAATCTACAAATTCTGGAGCTTCCTTTACAAATGTTACAGCAGGATTACCAACAAGTGCCGCTTTTTCTAGTGTAACGGTTTCTACAACAGATGCCAATAAAGTTTGGGTAACCTATTCTGGTTATGATAGTGCTAATAAAGTATACAAGTCGGTAGATGGAGGTTCAAATTGGACTAATATTTCTGCAGGATTACCTAATGTGCCAATGAATACTATTGTATATAGAACGAATGGTATAGCAGATGAAGTATATTTAGGAGCAGATATTGGCGTTTTTATTGCAAATAATACGGTGACTTCATGGCAATCCTATATGACTAGTTTACCAAATGTTGCTGTACGAGATTTAGAGATTTTTTATCCAACAGGCAAACTAAGAGCAGGAACATACGGTAGAGGTATTTGGGAATCCGATCTTAATAATCAAACCTTAGGATTAGAAAGTAATACAGCAAATAATAATACGGTATTCATTTCTATGGATGAAAACGAAAACTTACAAATAAAGTCTTCTGTACAGGATATTAATAAGGTTGTGATTTTTGATATCTTAGGAAAGAAAGTATTTGAAAAAGAAAAAATTGACGCTAAAGTTTTTAATAATAAATCTATTGTGAGAAGCCAGCGTGTATTATTTGTGAAAACAACACTATCTAATGGTGCAGTGATTACAAACAAAATTTTGTTTTAGGTTAATAGCGAAATTTAAAACGTAAACAGTCTCATTGCAACAACATTGAGGCTGTTTTTTATTATTTAAAATTTGATAAAGCACACATCAGTTGTTTTACTTATTATTTAAAATAGTATCGTGCGTAGTAAGTGCGTAGTACTAATTTGCTTGGTTTGTAATGGATATTGGATATTTGTTTTGTTCAAATATTAATATAGAAAAAAATGAAAAAAACAATTACTCTTTTATTAATGGTCTTTACAATTGTGACCTATTCACAATCTATAGACTATAAAGCTGCAACAAATCTTAAAGGCAGCAATTATTATGAAATCACGAATAAGGTTAGGAAAGAATTAGGAGCATACAATAAGAATGCCTCTAAAGCAGAAATAAAAAAGCATAAACAATTTGAAAGATGGGCATACTACTGGAAAGATAGAGTAGATGTCAATGGTAATTTTCCGAATGCTTTTTCAGGATGGTATAACGCAGGAATTATTGATGCTAAAGGTAAAATATCTAAGAACTTAAATACTAACTTTAGAACTTCAGCAAGTACAGAAAATTGGAGTAATATTGGTCCGCAAGAAGTTCCAGATGCTAATGGATATCCTAACAATCCGCAATTAGGACGTTTAACTAATTTCTTAAGATATGAACATGCTACAGATGCAAACCAAAATGTGCTATTTGTAAGTGCACCAGTTGGAGGTGTTTGGAAATCTTTAGATAATGGTGCAACATGGTCGCCTAAATTAGATCATCTTGCTGGTATAGGTGTAACAGATATTAAAAGTAGCGCATCCGATATTAATAACCCAGGAACTATTTATATCTCTACAGGAGATTATGATGCAAAACATATAAACTCTATTGGTATTTATAAATCCACAGATTTTGGTGAAACATACCAACCAACAAACCTTACGTTTAGTTTAGACGATAAAGAAACTACTTCTAATTTAATTGTTATAGACGCAAGTACCGTTATTGTTGGAACCAATGAGTACATTAAGAAAACTACAGATGGAGGTGCTAATTGGACTAATGTATTTACACATAATTATAACGATGCTGTTTTAGGAAAGTTTCATAGAAATGGTAGTAATATCATGTGTTCCGATAGTTGGGGAGGATTATTCTTTTCTTCTAATAACGGAAATACATGGAGTGTATTAATTGCTGAAGGTGCAAATAGTGCACGTCACGCGATTACTACAGATGAAAACGGCGTTTTTTATGTGCAAGCAGATAACGGTCAAGTTTCTTCTTATAATCCTGCTGATGCATCTCCTGTACTTGCAACGGTTGGTGTTCCAGCTGTTGGGTATAGTACACAAGAATCGTACAACCAATGTTTAGCTGTAAAAGACGGACTAATAGTTAGTGGTGTTGTAGATGGAATTAATTCAGATGATTTAGGGAATACTTGGTATGTTACTTTAAACAACTCATGGTCAGATAATACTTCTCCTGGTTCTTATGGGCATGCAGATATTCATGAAATAGGATCTTTAGATAATGGTTACTCTTTTTGGAATGTAAATGATGGTGGTTTAAATTTTGTAACGTATGCAAATATTGCAGATGAAAAACCAGTAGTGGAATACAAATCTAACGGAGTAATAGTTACACAATTATATTCTGTAGCAATAACACCACAAACAAGTACCGATAATATTATTATGGGAAACCAAGATAATGATGGGTATAGTTTAGAAATGGTTGGCGGAAATCCAGCTTGGGTTACTGCAGGAGCTGGTGATGGTACATGTACAGCGGTAGATTACTCGAATCCGCAAATTAGATATTTAGGTTCTCAAAATGGAGGATTAACAAGAGCAGATAACGGATTTTTAGGAGACGTTTGGGGAACAAGTTTAACTACGCCAACTACCGGAGCACCTTTCGTTTGGACGTTAAAAATGCATTCTACAACTTCTACAACACTATATGGTGGTTTTGCAGATGTATATAAATCAACAAACAAAGGAGATACTTGGACGAACCTTAATTCTGGAGCAGGAGCAATTGAATACATCGAAACCTTTGGAAATAATTTATTCGTAATTGGTGAAAATGCTATTAAAAAATCAAGTAATGATGGTAGTTCTTGGAGTGCTGTTTCACAACCAGAAGCAGGAGCGAAAATGAACTCTATTTCCTTAGACCAAAATAACACAAACACATTGTATGCAACAGTGAATGGTTATGTAGATGGCTCTAAAGTTTTTAAATCTACAAATGGAGGATCTACTTGGACTAACATTACCGCAGGTTTACCTAACATTATTGCTAAACAAGTAGTTTTAAAGCAAAATCAAGGACAAGAAATTTTGTTCCTAGGAACAGAGCTTGGTGTTTATTTTAAAGTAGGAACAGGTAGTTGGACTAAATTAGGACAAGGTTTACCTAATGTTGTAGTTAGTGATATTGAAATTAATTACACACAAGATAAATTAGTTGTTGGTACTTTTGGTAGAGGTTTATGGGAAATTAGTATTGCAAATAATACGCTAGGTGTAAATGAAGTAGAAGCTAGTGAATTAGCTGCTCCTACCGTTTTTCCTAATCCAGTATTAGATGGTGTTTTAAACATTAAATTAAATAATACAAGTAACAATTATGACTATCAAATGTATAATGTTATTGGTGGTTTGGTTAAAAAAGGAACATTAAATATTGGACTCAATACTTTAGATGTAAGTCAGGTAGCAACAGGAATATATGTGGTTAGAATGACAGATGGTAAAACAGTGTCATCACAAAAGATAATTATTAAGTAGTTTTTTATTTTATTAAGGATGAAAAGAGAGTCTCGAAAGAGACTCTTTTTTTATTTGTAATATATTTTTTACCTTATGTAAATACAATTCAAATTGGCATTACATTTGAAGTATAAGTTCTTAATAACTAACTACTATGAAAAAGATAATTTTATATAGCTTAAGCCTTTTGTTTTTAGCTTCAAATGCGCAATCGCAAGAACTAAGTAACGATAAAATCAAGCAACTAATTTCCTTATATAAAAGTGATATTCGTGGGCCATATAAAGATATTCGTTGGTTTTGTACCGATGGTAGCGTAAGGCAACCAAAAGATCCTTGTCCAGATAATATTGGTCCAGGCTGGCAACACGCGCGTTACAAAGATCAAGTGGAAGCTTTAGCCAAATCGAACCACATTTATTTTGGCCAGATTTTAACCTATACAGATAAAACCGATTTTTGGGATGCAGCAAATAACCATTCCCGTTTAAAACAATACCAATTAGATAAATATTTAAGTACGATAGATAATGGTTGGATTAACCAAAAAGGACAATTTTATAGAGGTGCAATCCAAAGTGAAGATGAAGCTGCTTGGGGAATTGACTTTTATAAATGGTTATTGGCAAACGATACTTTTTTAGAGCAAGATTTCTATCTAATTAGACAATCGCTTAAAGACATCCCACATCAAGGTGACGACAATATTGCGCAATTAATGCGTAGCCAATCTAAAGTAATTTCAGATGCTTTTCCTCCATTTATGGATTTACGTGTTAAAATTCATGGACAACCAGAACTTAGCGATATCGAAGCTGTAAAAGCGTTTAAAAAAGCACAAAGCACCAAGTTAACAGCGGCTTTAAACACGCAGTTGGCAGCTTTGCTTACTACAATGGAAACCTTTTATACGCCAATAGATATTAATGCTATTCCCAAAAAACTATCCCTAAGTAAAGACTCCAAAATTGGTTCTAAAATCAATAGCTATGTGGTATCCAATGCTGCAAACCCGGAAGTTTCTAAGCTCGTTATAGAAACGGCGCAATTATTATATGATATTAGATTGTCTTTAACCGAAGAAAAAAGTGCGAAATCAAGATTACAGTTACTAGATTTATCTTTAAAACTAGAAACCATCATTTTTAAAAATGCACCACAATGGGAAGCGAATACGATGGAAGAATTACTAAATAAAATATGCTATTTAGGTATGGCAACCGCAGGAGCTGGTTATATTGAATTACACGAATGGGAAGAACTTCAATTAACCGTTTCACCAATTGCAGAAAACACCATGACTTTACAAGAACTTGCTGCAATTTTAGAAAATGCAAGACGACAAGTAGAGTGGAGTTCTTCTATGGTGAAAGCAAATTATCAGAATATTGTTGATAAATACACCGCTTTCGAGCCTTTAAGTTATGGTTTTATAGACGATAAAATTAGAGGATCTATTGCTTTACATTTAGGTAAAAGTGTCAGTGATTTAGGCGATTTTATTGCCATCGAATCTTCATTAACTAACAAAGTCATGAATGTGCCAAACCAAAGTGCATTTCGAGGGTTAAATCCTGGTTATGCCTTCGGAGAATTAGTAGTTGTTAGTGGCTCTCCAGATGAAGTAGAAGTGGATTCCGATAAAATATATATTTTTCAAAGACCTCCTGCCGACTTAAAGCCAGTAGCTGGAATTGCAACCGTTTCCGAAGGAAATATGGTTTCACATGTGCAATTATTAGCTCGTAATTTAGGGATTCCAAACGCGGCTTTATCGGATGATAACTTAGAAAGCCTTTTAAAATTTAACGGTCAACATGTTTTTTATGCAGTTTCCAATAAAGGTAATGTGATTATAAAGGCTGAAAAAGATATGAATACTGAAGAGAAGGCCTTATTTGTGAAAAAGGAGCGCAATGCAGAAAAAATTGAAGTGCCTATTGAAAATATACGATTAGACGAAACCAATGTTTTAAATCTTAGAAGTGTAGATGCTACTGATTCTGGTAAGCTTTGCGGACCAAAAGCAGCGAATTTAGGACAGCTTAAAAAAATGTTTCCAGAAAAAGTAGTGGAAGGTTTAGTAATCCCTTTCGGAATTTTTAGAACACATATGGATCTTCCAATGCCAGAACAAACAGTTAGTTATTGGGAGTTTTTAAACGCCATGTTTTCGGAAGCAGAGAAAATGCGAGATAATAATATTGCAGAAAATATAGTAGAAGCATATCAATTAGAGCAACTTGCAATTTTAAGAGTTGCTATTAAAAAAATGCCATTACAAGCAACGTTTGTAAACCAATTAGAAAAAGATTTTAAATCTATTTTAGGAAAAGAATTAGGGAATGTTCCTGTATTCTTAAGAAGCGACACCAACATGGAAGATCTAAAAGATTTTACAGGAGCTGGTTTAAACTTAACCTTGTTTAATGTGGTGGATAAATCGAAAATTTTGGATGGTATAAAAGATGTTTGGGCTTCTCCATATACCGAACGTAGCTTTAAATGGAGACAGAAATACTTGTTAAATCCCGAAAACGTATTTCCTTCTATTTTGGTTATACCAAGTGTAGATGTGGATTATTCTGGTGTATTAATTACCAAAGGAATTAGTAATGGTAACGACGAAGATTTAACCATCGCTTTTAGTAGAGGAGCGGGTGGAGCAGTAGATGGGCAATCTGCAGAAACCTATCTTATTAAAAACAAAGGAGGTTACCAGTTTTTAGCACCTTCTAGAGAACAATATTATAATAGTTTACCAGTAACTGGAGGAACAGGAAAAAAACTAGCGAGTTTTGAAACGCCAATTTTAAACGCACAAAATATAAACGATATTAGAAATTTAGCACGTACCATGCGTGAAATAATACCAAAAGAAACACAATCGGATTATGAAGGTGCTTATGATGTGGAACTTGGTTTTAAAAATAATGAATTGTGGTTGTTCCAAATCCGTCCTTTTGTAGAGAATAAAAAAGCATTAAGTTCTACCTATTTAGAATCTATTACACCAAAAACAGACCAATCAAAAGCCATTTCACTTTCTAAAAAAATATAATATGAAAAAGTTAATAGTATTAGTTTTTGTTTTTGCTATGTGTTCTGCATTTACAATAGTGAGTTTTTATCCTATTGATGGCTATTCACATACCGGAATTAAACGTTTAAAGCGCTTAGAACTTATTAAAAGTGGTGAAATTAAAGATGCAACTTCGTTGCCAGCAGGAGCCATGAAATCGTATTTAGATATTCAACTTAATCTAACCGAAAAGAAAGCAGATTCCGTTGGTGCCTTTTTACGGAAGGATGTTAATTTTCAAAATGAAATTAGTGGTTTGTTTAGAGGATTAGATAAAAGTTATTCTTTGGCTGTACTAGATATTTCAAATGTAGATAGTATTAGATATGCTAGTAGAAATGAAACTGCTGGTTACCAACCTGGAAGTGTAGGCAAATTAGCAGTGCTTGCTGGTTTGTTCGATCAGCTGGCTAAAATATATCCAGACGATTTTGAAAAACGTTTAAACCTATTGCGTAATAAGTCTGTAAGAGCTGGCGTTTGGGGATTAACAGATGAGCATACCGTTCCTATTTATAATATAGAAACACAAAAATTAGTAAAACGTCAAGTGGTTGCTAGTGATGTTTTTACCTTGTTTGAATGGGCAGATCACATGTTGTCTGTAAGTAATAATGGCGCTGCAAGTATTGTTTGGAGAGAAGTTTTATTAATGCAAATCTTCGGAGAAAAATATCCGGATTTAACCCAAGAAGAAGCAGATGCCTTTTTTAAAACAGCCAATAAAAAGGAATTAACAGATATAGCAAATGATGTGGTTAATTTGCCACTTCGTGCGTTAGGTATTACCAAAGACGAATGGCGTTTAGGGAGCTTTTTTACACGTGGAGCAAATACCTATGTTGGTGATAAAGGAGGAAGTATTGGTTCGCCTTTAGGATTAATGAAGTTCTTAATTCAGTTAGAACAAGGTAATGTCATTGATCAAGAATCTAGCCTAGAAATGAAACGCTTAATGTACATGACAGATAGACGAATTCGCTATGCACAAGCTCCTGCTTTAAAAGAAGCTGCGGTGTATTTTAAATCTGGAAGCTTGTATAAATGCGATAGAACCAAAGGAGAAGATTGCGGTAAATATATGGGGAATGTGACTAATTTTATGAACTCGGTTGCTATTGTAGAACACGTAAATAATTGTAGGTATATGGTTGTTTTAATGACCAATGTGCTTCGCAAAAACTCGGCGACAGACCACATGAACCTTGCTACTAGCTTAGATAAAATAATTAGAAAGTAATTACTTAAATCGATTAAGAATCCCTTTTGCTTTTAGCTTAACCTTCAAGTTAGCGTCTTCAAGTAAAGGCACTATTAAAGGGGTAAACTTAGCATCATGTGTAGCTTCAATAAGATGTAAAACAGCTAATTTCAGTTTTACATCTTTTCGGTGTAATAAAGCTTGGTAACATTCGGTTTCACTCAATACTTTAAGGTTTAATTTTTTTACTTTTTCTTCCGAAATGGATTCCATTAAAATAGATTCTGCAACAGGTATCAATTCTTTTTTTAGTTGAATATCTATAATGTTATCTAAAAACTCAATGGCATGAATACGCTGTTCTTCTTTACCATGCAAAATAGAATCGTAAATAGTATCTACTTCATTTGGCGGATATTTTATTCCTAAAAACCTGAAAATTCGTTGTAATTGTCGATCTAATCGAAGCTCTAATAATTGAATGAGTTTTTTTCTAGCGGTAGTTTCTTCAACAGTTTCTGTATTTTTTTTATACTGAATTACAATTTGCGAATGGATAACCGAAAGTGTGTTTTGGTACAAATGGCATTCGTCTAAAATCTTATCAATAATATAACGATCTTTAATTTGAAGGTGTGGATACTTCCATTTTAAACGTTTTAAGGCTTCAATAGAAACCATTTTAATACTATGCTCGGTATCGTCTGCTAATTTTATTAAAGTATTTATAGCCTTCTGCGACGCAAATTTTTCAATAACCAAAACCATAACCGCAACATCTTCTAAATCAAAAGTTTCTTGTTTTATTTTTTCATATAAAATATCAATAATCGGTTCGTTATAAAAATACAATGCTTCCATGGCATTTTGTCTAGAATCTTTATGGGATAAATGCGGAATAATTAAATCTATAAATGGTTTGTCTAAGGTTTTTGATGCAGCAGTAAGTGCAATATTTACGGTTTGCGAATGGTTAGATTGTAGCTGTTCTTTTATAAAATTATAGTGTTTTTTTACACGTGCATTACCAATAGTTTCTAAAATGGCATGCGTTTTATGCATTTTGTCTTCTTTGTTTATTAAAGTAGCGTAGTCTTGTAAAGCATGTTGTATTCTTTGTTCTAAACTAAATTTTTCTTGTAATACAGGATTGTTTCGTAGCTCCAAAGAAAGTCCAATAAGCGCAGCATTAGCAATAGTTTTGTCGGTACTGTTTAAATATTTATCGAAAAGCGTAACCGTATTTTGACTGTGTTTTTTTAATAAATAACGAAATGCTGTAGTGGTAACTTCTTGATTTGCATCGTGTACCATTTTTTCAATTTGAGCACTTAAATTTTCAGATTTTAAAAAGTATAGGTTTTCAATTGCTAAGGTTCTAACTTTTGGAGAAGGATGTGTTAAAAGAACTTTAATTTCTGAAAAAAAACGTTCATCTTTTACTTCTAATGTTTTTTGAAGCATATGAATAATCTGATTTTCATTTCCATTTTTAAACACTTGTAGAACCGTGTTTACAATAGAGGTAACCTTTATTTCTTCCTTATTTGTTTTTTCCTTTTTGTGGGCAGAAGTATCAAAAAGCTTTTTAAATGAAATAATATATTCTTCCTTTAATTGATAGATAAAATACAACCAAACCAGAATTAATCCAATAATAATTAAACTAATATAGGTTGGCGAAATATCTAATCCGTTAATAAAGAAAATAAGAATAAAACCTGCTAAACCAGTAGCAATACTATCTACAACCACATCTGTAAATGTCTTTGTTTTCTTTTTGATTTCTATAGGAATTGGAATGGATAACAACTCGGTAGCAGCTTTATTAATAGACTGTTTTAAGCTACCATCTACAATTTTAATAAAGATAATCACCCAAAGTTGCGGAAGGATTAAAAGTAAAATAGAACCGATAAGAATTCCTGAAGGCAACCATAAAAGCGATTTACCAACACCAAAAGCGCCAACAATTTTTTGCGTTAAAAACAATTGTATTAATAAGGATATTACACTTAATGTGGAAAACCAAAAACCAAAAAAGGAAGCGAGTTCCTCCGGGTCTTCAATAAGTTGCGATGCATAGTCGCTATATTGATAATCTACCAGTTTTGCTACTAAAACGCTAATCCCAAATACAATAGCAATTAAACTTAATAATTTAGATTGTTTTATTAATTTAATTGGCGATTCTCCTTTTGGACCTTTTCGTATCGATACTTGAAATGGATTCAATTCTTTTACTTCATTTTTCCAAATACTTCTCGTTATCGGAATGCAAACAAACAATAATAAAGCAGCGACAAAAAGTAAATCTTCTGTGTCTATAAAAGTAGTAAGTAAGGAGGTTAGGTATCCTCCAAAGATTCCTCCAGCGATAGCTCCAGCACCAATAAAACCGAAAACGCGTTTTGCTTCGCGGACGTTGTAAACCAGATTCGCTAAAATCCAGAATTGAGACGCTGTTAATAATCCGAAAATAGCAACCCAAACATAAGGTATGTATAAGATTAACCCATTAGCTAGATTAAAATTAAAGGCTATAGCAAAGAGTATTAAAGAGATTACAGAGCCTAAAAGGGTTCTGTCGATAATAATATTTAAGGCATATTTTTCGAGTGCTTTATCATAAAAATAAGAACCTATTACAGCAAATATAGCTGTTAATACGTAGCCTAATGGTAATGCATCTGAAGATAACTCTGAAAGAAATAAAGAGTTAATGGTAGGTTTTACAATTAATAATACCGTAATGATTATAAAAATATTGAGCTGAAGCAATAAGGTTTTGTTCAGCTCTTCTTCTTTTAAATCAAAGACTTTTAGAATATATTTTTTTACTGTTTTCTGCAACACTAATTTTTAATTTGAAGCGGTTTGTTGTTTAATTTTAAGTGCTTTTTCTACAGGTTTGACCAAATTTCTTATTATTTGTTCTCCAGAAGAATCATCGATTAGTGCAACTATAATATAACGTCTTTCAGGATCCTTTCCCCAAACTAAAATAGAATCGGAATGATAGGTTTGCCAAGAACCAGACTTTCTAAATAGTTGTGCTTGCGGCGCAATTTTTTCGATGGTATTCACAAATTTGTGATGTAAGTCTGGATTACCCATAATATTAAGCATTTGTTTCGATCGCTTTCTATTTACCAGTTTTCCATTGGCTAATAAGTAGTAATAACGACAAACTTGATTTACACTTGCAGCATGACTTAAGTTTTTTAAAGGTTCTCTGTTGGTGTTTCCACCGCCTCCATAACGTTTTCCAACCCATAAACCACCACCATTATTTTGATCGTAAAACATGTATTTTGGATCTGTCATTACCGCTTCAATTTTGTCATATCCTAATCGGTCAATCATTCTAGTAGATGCAGCATTATTAGATTTAGAAATCATTAATTTCATATCATACTTTATTTCTGCAGTTTCCTTTAATTCTCCTTTTTCAATGGCATCCATAGCAGATAATAATATGGCGATTTTTGGCAAACTCGCAGCATACATCATATGTTCTCCATTAATGTTTGCATATCTTACTTTATTGGGATTACTTAAATCGACAATACCAATAGCCATCTTTTTTTCAGCAATTAATTGTTTCCATTTGGGGTTAGACAAGATTTCTTTTTCAATACTAGATTGAAGCGTAGCATTTGTTAAAGCGTTTAATGGTTTGATATTTGCATCATTAATTTGCAATGGCAAACCTGTTTGCGCATGCAAAAGAGAGCTAAATAATATAATATACGATAAGATTACTAATCTTGTTTTCATGTCAAAAATGTGCTATTAAAATTTAAGCAAAAATATTCTAAATACGTAATATGGAAACGTTAAAATTTATAATAATTAGATTCTTCATTTTATAGCAATAACAAGCTAATCGAGCGTATTGAAGTTGAAATAATGTTAAATTTTATTTTTTCATTTCTAAAAAGGATTTAGCTTGGTCACAAAAGTGCGTTTTAATCGTAATTTTTATAATTCATATAGCAATATTCACTTAGCTAATTTAAATATGTATTTTTGTTTTGTAAATTAGTAATATGGCACCATTAATTACAGCAGAAGATAAATTAAAAGAACGTATTAAAGAGCTTACTTGTTTGTATGCAATAAGTTCGTATATCGCTAATTGTAATATTGAAGACATTAATCCTACCATACAAGCGATAGCAATAAGTTTAAAAGATGCTATTCGTTTTCCGGAAGATGCTTCCGTAGAAATATTGATAGAGGATGCATTATTTAAAACAGGAAAAGCCCCTGTAGAAAAAGTGTTTATTCTTTCGGCTATTAAAACCTTTAATACACCAATTGGTTCTATAAAAATTGGGTATTCTGAATCTAAATATACAGCGAATAGTTTTTTAAATGAAGAAAAACAGCTTTTACAAAAAGTAGCTTTAGAAATTGGAAATTTATTAGAACGCAAACAAATTCTTGAAAATGAAGCAATAACCAAAAGGCAAATAGAACGGACAGATCGATTAGCTATTTTAGGAGAAATTACAGCAGGAATAGCGCATGAACTTAATACGCCATTGGCAAATATTTTGGGGTATTCTGAATTATTAAAAGAACAGTTTTTAAATAATACAGAAGCTACAAACGATTTAGAAAAAATAACAAACAGTGCTATTTATTCGAGAGAAGTGGTTAAAAAACTCATGTTTTTTTCTTGTGATATGCCACAACAAATGAAACTAACCAATATAGTTCCAATTATTAAAGATGCTATCAGTCTTTTAAAACCTAATTTTATAAAAAAGAATATTGATTGCCAATTGCATATTGAGGATACAAATATTCCGCTTCGTGCAGATGCTATTCAGTTAACCCAAGTTATTTTTAACTTAATAATTAATGCGGTTTATTTTTCTCCAAAAAACGGTCTTATTCAGGTTTTTGTAAAGCAATCCGATAAGGATATAGAAATAAAGATAAGTGATGAAGGAAAAGGAATTCAAACTTCTAATAACGATAATATTTTCAATCCTTTTTTTACAACAAAACCGGTTGGAGAAGGTTCTGGTTTAGGATTAAGCGTGGTGCATGGAATTGTTAAAAGTCATAAAGGAAATATAAAACATACTCCTAATGTTCCAAAAGGGACTATTTTTACTATAACCTTTCCTAAAAATTAAAACATGGAATTAAATCGTGAAAATATATTAATCGTGGATGATGATGTTCATATTTTAGAACTCATTCAGCGTCATTTACAAGCATTAAACTATCATACGTATAAGGCGATTTCTGTAAAAGAGGCTATTGCTATCTTACAAGATAAGTCGATAGATTTATTAATTACTGACTTAAAAATGCCTGGTGTAGATGGTTTAGAGTTGGTGAAATATGTTTCCGAACACTTTCCGAATATTCCCAAACTAGTAGTTACCGGTTTTCCTTCCATTGATGGCGCTTTAGATGCTTTACGATCTGGTGCAATGGAATATCTAACCAAACCATTTACTAAAGAAGAATTAAAAACTGCAGTTACAAAAGCTTTAAAAGAACAACCCAAAAAAGTACAAGTTGCTTCTAATAAAACAGAAGATAAAAAGGCCTATGGCGAACTTATCGGACAATCTCCAGCGATAAAAAAAGTAACCGACGTTATTGATCGCGTAAAAAATAATAAAGCAACCGTTTTTATAACTGGCGAAAGTGGTACTGGAAAAGAATTAGTTGCACGCTCTATTCACTATATGGGTAAATATGCCACAGCACCTTTTATTGCTGTAAATTGTGGTGCTATTCCAGAAAATCTATTAGAATCTGAATTGTTTGGTTACACCAAAGGTGCTTTTACAGGAGCAGATAATGATAGAAACGGATTTTTTCAAGCCGCTAATAAAGGAAGCATATTTTTAGACGAAATAGGAAATGCATCTTTAGCGACACAATTGCGCTTGTTACGTGTTTTGCAAGAAAAGGAAGTAGTTCGCGTAGGATCTCAAAAAGTAGAGCCTGTAGATGTTCGCGTTATTGCTGCAACTAATGTAAATCTCAAAGACTTAATAAAAACAGGGCGTTTTAGAGAAGATCTTTACTATCGATTAACGGTTGTCGAAGTAGAAGTACCGCCATTACGAGATCGTAAAGAAGATATTCCGCTTTTAGTAAATAAGTTTTTATTTAAGTATGGGGTAGAATTTAAAGATAAGCTAATTTCTATTGCTCCGGAAGCACTTACTGCTTTAGAACGTTATAACTGGCCAGGAAATATTCGTGAATTAGAGAATGTAATCCAACGTTCCGTTATTATGTGTGATAAGCAAGTTACTATTCAAGACTTGCCAGAACAATTAAAATATACCATTGCTTTTCCTGAAGAAAGTCAGGAATTCTTATCCTTAAAAGACATGGAGAAAAATTACATCCTTAAGGTTTTAGAGGCTACCAATAATAATAAAACGAAAGCGGCGAAAATTCTTCAAATAGATCGCAAAACTTTAGGCGAAAAAATAAAATAAAGCACTTCTAAAAGTGCGTAATATTTACACAGTTGTGTAAAACCTCCTCACTTCCATAATATTCATTATTCTTGTTAATTTAGATTAATCAACTGATTATTAATTAGTTGCGCGTTTTTGTGTGAAATTATTAATTTCATGGCACAGCAGTTGCCTTTAGGTTTACAATATATAAAACTAAAAAATGAATAGTGTTATGGAAAACAGCTTATGCAGTAATTGCAAATATAACAACGACTGTAGTTTGACGACAAATAAAAATTTTATATGGTCTTGTAGTGAGCATGAAATAGCTGCTATTAATAATTACGACCAAGAAAAACGAACTACAAAAAAGGCCTTCGAGTACCAAACTACCGAGCGTGCTATTGAAATGATCTAAACAAAACAAAAGATGACTTTAACAAAAGAATTAAAAAAGAAAAAACAACCAAAACAAGGGATGCTGGCAAATGTTATGCAACAATTTGATACTGCAGCAAATATGGTTGATTTAAATCCAAACATTAGAAAAATACTAGAAGTAACTAATAACGAATTAATCATTCATTTTCCAGTGCGTATGGATAATGGAGAAGTGGAGATTTTTAAAGGTTACAGAGTACAGCACAACAACGCTTTAGGTCCGTATAAAGGAGGATTACGTTACCATCCTACAATAGATATAGATTCTGTAAAAGCATTAGCAATGTGGATGACCTGGAAAACATCACTAGCAGGATTGCCTTATGGTGGTGCAAAAGGAGGGATTCAAATGGATCCTAAAAAATATTCTAATGCAGAATTAGAACGTATTACAAGACGTTTTACGTATGCTTTAGGAGAAAATATTGGACCAGAACACGATATTCCAGCTCCAGATGTAAATACAAATTCGCAAACTATGGCTTGGATTGCAGATACCTATATGTCTACAAAAGCACCATCCGAACGTTCTAAAAACCAACACGTAGTAACCGGAAAGCCTGTAGGTTCTGGAGGATTAGAAGGTAGAGATAGAGCAACAGGATTTGGTGTGTTTTTAACCATTAAATATTGGGCAGAAAATAAGAATGTAGACCTAAAAGGGAAAACATTTATTGTACAAGGTTTTGGAAACGTTGGTTATTGGGCAGCACACTTTTTAGAATTAGAAGGCGCTAAAATGGTAGGTGTTCAGGATGCTTTTGGATCCATATCTAATACCGAAGGATTATCTGTAGAACATTTGTTTGAATACATTAAAAACAACCAAGGAAGTATTCAAGGATTTCCAGGTGCTACAGCAGTTGTAAAAGAAGATTTTTTCGCATTAGACTGTGATATCTGTATTCCTGCTGCATTAGGTAATCAAATTACTAAAGACAATGCAAATGATATTAAAGCTTTTTTAATTGCAGAAGGAGCCAACGGACCAACAACTGTAGAGGCAGAGCAGATTTTATTAGAAAAAGGAATCACTGTAATTCCAGATATCTTATGTAATTCGGGAGGTGTAATTGGTAGTTATTTTGAATGGTTACAAAACAGAAACGGAGAGCTTTGGGAGTTAGATGAAATCTTAATCAAGTTAGATAAAAAAATAAAAGAGGTCTTTAATAAGGTGCTAAATAAAGCAGAAAGTAAAGAAATAGATTTACGCTCGGCAGCATACTTTATAGCAATAGAACGTATTGAAAAGGCTTATGTACAAAGAGGAATTTTTCCTTGATAATTTAAAAAGAATAGAACATGAAGTATGGCAGTATAGTATTAGAAAAAAAGGAATATGTTACTTTAAAACAGTTACTTAATTTATCAGATAGTTATAAAGAATCTACAAGAAAAGCATCCATTTTAAGGTTGAAAGAAGAGCTGAAAAGTGCGATAATATTAGATGAAAATGAATTACCAGAAGATATTGTTCGGTTTAATTCTAATGTGGTTGTGGCAACTAAAGATGGTTGGCAAAATGATTTTCAATTAGTAGGAGCAACAGAGAGTAATTTTTCCAATAAAAAAGTTTCCATTCTAACCCCAATGGGTTTGGCTATTATTGGCTATGCAGAAGGAGACGTGATCGATTGGGAATTTCCAGGGGGTGTAAAATCTTTAGAAGTTAAAGAAGTAAGACAAACAGAAAAAGTAAAGTAAAAAACAAAATAATTATGGAATTAAATACATTTTTTAACCATGATACAGATGAGCAGATTATTCAGAAAAGAAGTGCTGAAGAATTAAATTTATGGATGAATCACATTGATTATATTATTAATGAAAGTGATAGATTATCCAAAATAGCATCCAATGTTATCAAGAATAGAGACTTTAGAGATCAATTTTTAGAAGTAATTATTAAAAACCAATCTGTTTTAAATGCATTGAACGGGTATAAAAATACCATGCCCCAATACAAAGAATGTGATAATTTTGAATGTGATTTGTATTACATCAATAAGCATGAAGATTTTAGAAAGAAATACTTAGAAACCGTTGCTAATTATCGAGCAAATAAAAATAAGTTTTATTCTGAAATACTTTCCTAAATACCTAATAACGAAATAGAAAAAAGCCAAAACAAGATCTTGTTTTGGCTTTTTAATTTTTTTAAAATGGCATTCAGTTTTAGAATAGCCCAATATAAGATGCATCAGCAGTTCCAGTATGTAGTGTTGCTCCAGTTGTAAAACCATCAGCACTAGTAGAACTTGGGTCTAAAATATACACATTCCCAGAACCTCCTAAAGAGGTTAATGCCATATATAATTTACCATCAATAACACTTGCCCATTGGTATTGACGTAACCATAAGTCTAAAGAAATATTCAATTTCACAGCTGTTTTATTATAAACATCTACACGAACAATATCCCAATTAGAACTTGCATCATCTCCTAAATCTGTATTTAAAACAGGAACATAACCAATACCATTACCTACATAGAACCAACCTGTGTTCGCTTCGGCATTATGACCTAAAAGTGATTTAATATTGAATGTATTGTATGAAGTATCATAAACACCATTACTAATTTTCATTATAGACGCATCTCCGTTAGTTACTAGTTGGTAGGTATCTCCGTTTTCATCTTTATGTGCAACTGGAGTTCTGTAACCATTAGTAGAACCCTGTGCTAAAGTAGATGTAATAGTAGTTTCATTCTCTAAAGAAGGGTAGTCAACAACTAAAGTTTCTACATTATCATAAACCATAGTTCCATTTTCACCAGTTAAAGCGTCAAAAAATCTTTTAGCAACACCATAGTATAATTTTCCATTGGTAATTACAGGAGCATCAATACGAAAGGTGTGAATTCCTTCTGCAGTTTCATCATTGTTATAAGGAAATTCAAAAGAAGTGTTTTCTAAAACAGACATGGTATTTAAATCTACTCTAGCTAAAGTAACTGTCGCGATAGTTCTTATGTAAGGAGAAGTTTCATCTGTTGGGTCTTCATAGATGTTTTCTGTATTTACATTATGCAACATGGCATAATTATCATCAATTTTTGTCCAACGCGGATATGCTGTTCCCATTACCGCTTGAATATCGGTTGTTAAGCTTAAATTATAGTTTTGTCCGCTAACGTAGTTATATTTAGAAATATCACCACCACCATAATTCAAGTTGTATACTGTTTTTCCATCATTAGATGTGTAAACTCTTGCTGTACGTGTAGATGGTACTTCATAACCAAAACCATTAAATGTAAATGTTTTGGTTGGGTCGTTAAGTTCTTCTACAGTTACTCCTTGCGTATATGTAGCCGAATTTCCTGTTGCGCTAGATCCTATTACTAAATGGTATGGTCTATAGGCAGATTCTCCTTCTGTGCTTCCAGAAGAAATATCATCATCACTACCACAAGAAAATGTAACTAAAGTTATAGCCGATAAACAGACTATATTTAATAAAGATTTGAAATTAAAATTCATAATGTTTAGATTAAAATTGGTTTTATAAAATTGTAAATGAAAGTTTGCTATAAAAACCTCTTCCTGGTTTTTGCAGCGCGTAATTATCGAATATTTGATTGTTCAATATGTTTTTTACATCAAAACTTAATGTGATTTTCTTTTTCGGAAAAGTATAAGCAAATCCTGCATCGAAAGATGTTTGACTAGGAATCGTTGTTTTTCCTGCTCCACCAAGCGTACTACCATGTCTGAAAAATTCATGAACATAAAGTAAATTGGTGTAGCTAGATAGTTTAGATCCTTTTTGAATAAAATCCGAAGTATCGAATTTTAAATTATAATTCATTGTAAAATATGGCGTATTGGCTAATCGCTCATAGCTTGGTGTAATTGGGTTTCCGTCTACATCATAGGTTACATTGTAATCTCTAGCATTAAAAAAAGAGGTATTACCACTAAAGTATATTTTTTCGTTATAATTATAGTTTAGGGTAAAGTCGAAACCTTCTGTGTATATTTTTCCGATATTCGAATTTTCGAAGAATTCCTCATTACTTCCTGTAGGGAATTGCATAATTAAATCTTCAGTATCTCTAATAAACACGTTAGATGTAACTCCAAAAGTGTGTTTTTTATACGCTATATTATCATAGGAAAAACCTAAATTATAGTTGTTACTATGTTCTGGTTTCAGATTTACAGAAGCATTTACATTGGCTGCAACATTACCAAATACCTCGTTAGCTTCTGGTAAACGAATCGCTTTTTCAGCAGAACCAAATACGGTGAACTTTGGAGAAAAGGTATAAGAAATGGAACCTCCATACCCCAAATCGTTCGAGCTTATATTGTTTTCTTCAATCACAATAGTTGCAGTCGATGTGTTAGAAGTTCTAGTTCTTAATTTAGAAGTTCTGTCTATATAATAGGATTTCGCAAAAATAGAAGTCCTTAGTTTATCTTTAAATGCTACGTTTTCAAAGGAAAGTGCTAAAATCGATTTACTGTATTCACGTTCTTCTTTTAGTGCATTTTCTACAGCGGGAAGCATCGGATCATCCGAATCTCTTGTAAACGTATTTAACAAATGGTTTAATTGAATGGTGTTATTTTCGTTTAGATGGTATGCTAAGTTTGTTCTTGTGTTAATGGTTTGATCTATATCTTTTTGTAGGGTTGGATCACCAGCTTCCGCTCCCGAAGCCCAAACGTCTGGATCGTTATAATAACTGGTAGGATGGCCTAACCAACTGTATTGCGTAGCAATAGTATCTATCGTTTTTCGGTGTAATTTGGAGAAAGAAGCAAAAGCACTAAAATCTAGATTTTTAATAAAATCTTTTTTTGCATAATCCAAACTGTACATATTTGTCCTTTGTTCGGTAAATCTATTACCATAAACAATTTCCATAGTAGCACCTGTTTGTATTTGCTGATCCATATTGGAAAGCAATACACTCGCTAGTAATTTATCTGCCCATGCTACATTGGTATAACCAAATTCTGCTTTACCACCTTGCGATCTGTATCTGTCATGAAAACGTTCTGCTTCAATATAAACATCTGGAGTACCAGCAGAAAGTGCTACTGCAACTTGATCTCCAGAAACTTTATAATTGTTATCGGCATAATTTACAAAAGCAGAACCTCTTGCGGTAAAACCATTTTTGTTGTTTCGGTATCCACCATTTATATCTGCACGATAGGTTCCGAAAGACCCAGCAGAAATGGATGCTTTTAATTCGTTTTTAGTAATGCTATTTAATACAATATTAATAGCGCCTCCCATGGCATCATCCGATAAATGCGGAGGCACAACACCTTTGTAAACTTCTATTCGTTTGATTAAAGAAGGAGGGATGCTGTTTAAAGAAAAGGAAGGTCCGAAATTTCGAATAGGAACACCGTCAATAAAAACTTTAACAGAATTTCCGGTCATTCCATTTAAGTTATAATGTGCATGAGAACCTAAACCACCTGATTGTCTAACGCGAACACCAGCAGATTGATCTAATAATTCATTTACCTGAATGGATTGTATTGCTGCAGCTTTGGTTTCAATGACATTAACTGCAAACCCTTTTTCTTCTATTTTTTGTTGTACTGTTTTCGATCGAACAAGCACTTCGTCTAATTCTTGAAATTCGGATATTTCTAATACAATATTTACTTCTTTGCTTTTAGAATCTAGCAATACCGTAATCGTTTTAGGTTTTGCATCTAAGGAATAAAATGCTAGGGTATAAGTGCCAAACGGAAGGTTCTTAAAATTAAAAGCACCGTTTACATTTGCGCTTGTTTCTTTTTCAATGGATTTACCTTTAAGCATGATATAGGTAGCAACAGCGGGTTCTTTGGTGTTAAATTTTACTTTACCGTAAAAGTCTCCTTGCTGAGCGATAGCAGAAATACTAAAAAATAGAAATAGATAAATGGATAAGGTTTGGTTTGGAAACACGTCTTAAATTTTTTACAAAAGTATCCTTATTTATATTTATTCCAAATAAAAATAAGGATTTTTTTAAAATATTTTTTAACTCCTTTTATAACAAAAACATAGTGCTTTTTTGGAGGTGTTTAGGTGGAGTGATTTTAAAGTAATTTTATTTTAATAAAATATTTGAGGGTTTAAGGGAATGCCTAAATGAAGATTTTCGTTTTAGAACATTCGTATTTGCTAAAAATGGGGATTTAGATTTCGTTTTTTTAAAATACCAACCAAGTAGATTTAGCATTGCATATAAAAAAACGCATAAAAAAACGCATATAGAAATGGATTCGAAAATCATTTTATAGGTTGTAATGATTTTCGAATCTATCTCTTTTCTTTTTAAAGTAGAAGTAGTAGATGTTCTTGAAACATCTAGATTATATGGCACTTGTAGCGATTATGAAAGGTATTCTAATGACATGATATCGCTAATAGTAGGAGGATAGTCCTGCCATTAAAGGATTTGCAATTATTTTACAACGGAATATTACCATGCTTGCGTTTTGGTCTAACAACCTCTTTGTTTTCTAGCATTGCAAACGCTTTAATAAGCTTTCGTCTGGTGTCCTTAGGAAGTATTACTTCGTCAATAAAACCTCGTTCTGCTGCACTATACGGATTTGCAAATAATTCGGCATATTCTGCTTCTTTTTCTTTCCATTTGGCGTCTTTATCTTCCGCAGCATTAATTTCCTTTTTGAAAATAATTTCAGCAGCTCCTTTTGCTCCCATAACGGCAATTTCGGCACTTGGCCAAGCAAAATTCATATCGCTTCCAATATGTTTCGAATTCATCACATCATAAGCACCACCATAAGCTTTTCGCGTAATTACCGTTATTCTTGGTACGGTTGCTTCACTAAACGCATATAATAATTTTGCGCCATGAATAATAATACCGTTCCATTCTTGATCGGTTCCTGGTAGAAATCCGGGTACATCTTCTAAAGTCAATAACGGAATATTAAAAGCATCGCAAAAACGGACAAATCGAGCCGCTTTTTTAGAACTATTTACATCTAGAACTCCAGCTAAAAACATAGGTTGATTAGCCACAATACCAATACTTCTTCCGCCTAAGCGTGCAAAACCAACTAGGATATTTTCTGCGTAGTCTTTATGTATTTCATAAAAAGAATCTTCGTCAATAATACCAGAAATAACTGCGTGCATATCATACGGTTTATTCGCGTTATTTGGAACAATATCTGATAAGCTATCTCGTACTTCGTCTTTTAATTCAAAAGGCAATAGGGCAGGAGTTTCTGTGTTGTTTTGTGGTAAGTAACTTAATAGTTTTTTTACATCCTCTAAGCATTCCACATCATTAGATGATGTTTTATGTGCTACTCCAGATTTGGTAGAATGTGTGCTTGCGCCACCAAGTTCTTCGCTAGTAACTTCTTCGTTAGTTACTGTTTTAACAACGTTTGGTCCAGTTACAAACATATAACTAGTATCTTCTACCATAATGGTGAAATCGGTCATTGCAGGCGAATATACTGCTCCTCCAGCACATGGACCCATGATTGCAGATATCTGCGGAATCACTCCAGACGATTGCACATTCTTATAAAAAATGTCTGCATAGCCACCAAGAGAACGAACTCCTTCTTGAATACGTGCGCCTCCAGAATCGTTTAAACCAATGATTGGAGCACCAACTTTAAGCGCTAAATCCATAACCTTGCAAATTTTCTCTGCATGTGTTTCAGATAAAGAACCACCAAAAACAGTGAAATCTTGCGCAAATACGTAAAGCAATCTTCCGTTTACAGTACCATAACCAGTAACCACACCATCGCCATAAAACTGTTGCTTTTCCATGCCAAAATCTTTGGTTCTGTGGGTTACCAAAGCACCAATTTCTTCAAAAGAACCTTCGTCTAGTAAATACATTACGCGTTCTCTAGCAGTAAGTTTTTTCTTTTCGTGTTGTCTATCAATACGTGCTTGTCCGCCACCTAAAAAGGCTTTAGCAAGTTTTTCGTTAAGGTTTTTTATTTTGGATTCCATATTATTTTCAATTTTGTCATTCTGCGCTATGATGCAGAATCTATTTGTTTCATTGTGGATTCCGTAACCAGTACGGAATGACAACTTAGATTTTAAATTAATGAGGTAATCTTAATGTTTTTTGATCTTCTATGTATTGTTTTACAGCAATTAATGCTGCTATTTTAGCTTCTTCTTCGTGCTTTTCTTTTAACGCTTCCGCGGAATAATATTTCTTTACAAAATGGGTATCGAAATTTCCAGAACGAAATGCTTCATGTTCACAAACAAATGTTCCAAAAGGCAAGGTAGTTTGAATACCTTCTACATGATATTCTTGTATTGCTTTTTGCATGAGTTGTATTGCTTCCGCTCTTGTTTTTCCGTAGGTGATAAGCTTTGCAAGCATTGGATCGTAATAAATAGGAATATCCATACCTTGTTCAAAACCATTATCTACTCTTATATTTTCCCCAACAGGCAATTGGTAGACTTCTAAATTCCCTACGCTTGGTAAAAAATCGTTTAAAGGATCTTCGGCATATACACGTAATTCTAGTGCATGACCTGTAATCTTTAAATCTTCTTGTTGTATAGGAAGTGTTTCTCCTCTTGCAACACGAATTTGCAGCTCTACTAAATCGGTTCCGGTAATTAATTCGGTTACCGGATGTTCTACCTGCAAACGGGTATTCATTTCTAAGAAATAGAAGTTAAGGTCGTCATCGAGTAAAAACTCCACAGTTCCTGCGCCAACATAATCACAAGACTTGGCTACTTTTATAGCAGCTTCGCCCATTTTTTTACGCATTTCTGGAGTTAAAACTGCAGAAGGTGCTTCTTCTACTACTTTTTGGTGACGACGTTGTACACTGCATTCCCGTTCAAATAAATGAACAACATTACCATGGGTATCTGCCATGATTTGAATTTCTATATGTCGTGGAGAAGTCACATATTTTTCAATAAAAACAGAACCATCACCAAAAGCATTTACAGCTTCGCTAATTGCTCTGTCCATTTGTGATGTAAAATCGGCTTCTTTTTCTACAACACGCATTCCTTTTCCGCCTCCTCCAGCAGATGCTTTAATCAAAATTGGAAACCCAATCTTAGCAGCAATTTTTTTGGCTTCCGGAATATCGGTAATCGCTTCGTCTGTACCAGGAACCATTGGGATGTTGTACGCTTTTACAGCATCTTTTGCTGCAAGCTTAGATCCCATAATTTTAATGGCTTTCGATTTCGGACCAATAAAAAGGATGTTGTTTTTTTCGCAAGCTTCCGCAAAATCTGCATTTTCAGAAAGAAATCCGTAACCCGGATGAATCGCATCTACCTGTAAGCTTTTTGCGACTTCTATTATTTTATCTCCTAATAAATACGATTTGTTGGATGGTGCTTCTCCAATTAAAACAGCTTCGTCTGCAAACTTTACATGCGGTGCATTTCGGTCTGCAGTAGAGTAGACCGCAACGGTTTTAATGCCCATTTTATTTGCAGTTTTCATAACACGAATTGCAATTTCCCCTCTGTTTGCTACTAGTAATTTTTTCATGTTATTCAAATTCTATTAGTAATTGGTTTTTTTCAACGGCATCACTTTTTGCAACAGCAATTGATTTTATAATTCCGTCTCTTGGTGAAGTTAAAACGTTTTCCATTTTCATGGCTTCTAATATTAAAAGCGCGTCATCTTCTTTAACTTCTTGACCAACTGTTACATTAATTTCTAAAATTAATCCAGGCATTGGAGCTTTAACATCGTTTACTTTTTTTGTTGCTCCAACTTCAAATCCCATTTGTTTTATTAATGCATCTAAGTCATTAAGAATGTTAATGTTATAGGTGTTGTTGTTGATTTTTACTTTATATGTTTTTTCGTCGAAATGAGCTTCTGTAATTTCAGCTTTAAACGAAGTGTTATTCTGAAGTACATGAAATTTAGATGCAGATGTTTTAATAGAATCTAATGAAGAAATTTCTTTGTCAGTAATAGCTATCTCGCTAGAATTATTGACTTTAACCGTATAGGACTTGTTCATTTTATTTAATTTAAATACAAGCAAATATATGTATAATTACGAAAACGATTGAGTAGAATAATTGAATTTATGCTAATTTGCTATAGTTTAAATTTTTAGGTGTATGAATTGATTGGTTTCTAAATAAGGATGGCATTCGTATAGCACGCACACTTCATCTAAAACATTATGGTTTTGTTTTTATGAAAATAAAGTTACTAATAAAGGAAAAAAGTACTTGTATTATTTTCTGTTAATAAAACAAGAATAAGATAGTTAAAAGGTCTTTGTTAGATTTCATACGGATGTAAACACGTAAACATTTCGATTTATATAGTAAAGGAATCTTTAAATCTCGAGTTTTTAGAATGTGTGTGGATTGCTTTTCTGGATAATAGTATGCCTAGAAATAAAGAAACAAAAGCGCCAACCCAAATACCTGGTATAAACTCTAGAAACAGAAAAAAGTCATAAGTACCATGAAATATAACGGCTAGAAGTAAGCCTAGTAAATTGAGTCCTCTTCTGTTTTTTGAAAACTTTGCTTTCCCCATGAAAAAGCCCATTATTATAGCGAAAGTTGCGTGTGCTGGAACGGCTGTGAAAGCTCTTAAAAGTGCAGTTTCTATACCACCTTGCAGTACATACATGATATTTTCTGTAGCAGCAAATCCCATAGAAACCATTACTGCGTATATAATACCATCAAACTGTTCATTAAACGCTTTATTAGATTGTGCAAAATAGCGCACAATAATGTATTTGCTAAACTCTTCAATTAGGCCAACAATAAAAAAGGCTTTAATAAAAAGCTGTAATACACTAGTGTTTCCCTTAATAACAATAGGAATTGTGTAATCTGAAATTACATAAAGTACGGTTGTAACTAGGATACTAACAATGGCACCAAGCAAAAAACTATACAGCAATAAACGTTTGGGTTCTTTGTCGTATTTATCTTTATAATAAATATATAAGATGATTATAAAAACTGGAGCTATTGCTAAGGCGAGTAAATGCATAATTCAAAAATAATTAAAAAATAGAGACTACTTGCTTTCTGCTTTCTTTATCTATAAAAACATAGGCAATATTTGTGATAAAATGACTGGCTAAAACAGCAATTGCAGCGCCATTAACGTAATAAATAGGAATTAATACATAGCACAAAATTACGTTTACTGCACAGCCTATTAAAAAGCGATACACGTTTTTATGCAAGTCCCCTGTATTAATGAGGTGTTTTTCATAAATCATACCTATAAAAACAAATAGAGGAGCCCAACAGAATATGAATAAAGCTGTTTTTGCTTGGGCAAAAGATGCTGCGAAAAAGCGGTCTAAAATAAGGGTTCCAAAAAAAGTATAAAAACCTCCAATAGCAAGACCTAAAACGAGCATGATTTTTATAAGCATTTTTATTTTTTGGATATATTGCGTTTTGTTTTTCTGAAAGGATTTGGCTAAAGAAGGATATAAGGCATTGATTATGGAGAATCCAATATTCCAACTTAGTCCAATCACTAAAAACTGTACTGTTGCAAAAATTCCGTTGGCATAGTCGTCATAAAAATATTTTAAAAACAACTCATCAATAGAAATATAAAACATTATCAAACTGTTAGAAAGTATTAAGGGAAAAGACATTTTTAATAATGATTTTCCTAAAGGCCATGAAAAGGTCCATTTCTTAAACAGAAGTGGTTTTTTGTGTTTCAAAATGATACCATAAATACATCCTTGAATTATAAAATCAAGAATAATAAGTTTGGCAAAATAGTAAACATCCAATTGCTTTTTTACTCCGTAATACTGTAAGGAAACTATAATGATTAAGCTTATTATTTTGCTAATAAAAATATATTTTGTCCATTTTTTTGCTAGTAAATAATACTCGAAAATATCGGTTAGTTTAAAAAAGTAACTACAAGCGATAATGAGGTATAGGCCTGTTAATGGGCTTTCTTTAACAATGCTAAAATAGATTAAAATGGCAATGAATAGAATAAACCAACTTGTAAGTCTAAGGTAAAAAGCTGTAGCTAGAATTTGGGAGCTATTTTTGGGCTTATATACTATCTCTCTTATGCAAATAGAAGATAGGCCTAAAAAATACAAAGGGGTAAGCATGCCTAAAATGGATTCTACAAACTTGAGTTTTCCTAGATCAATAGCACCTAGGACATTAAAAATTTGAGGAACTATAAAAACACCAGTAATAAGCTGTATTATTTTTTCTAGAGTAAACCATTTGGTAGCAATAAAATCTTTTTTACTAAAAACCGATGTCATGAAATGTATTTAGTTTTCAAATATATAAAAACAGATTCCTTTTATTCATTTGAAAGATTATTATTACATTCGTTTTTACAAATAGAAATATGACTCCAGAGTTTCTTAGGCGCTATTATGTATTACGTATTATTTCAAATCCTAAAGTATATGGAATTGAAAAAAATGGTTATGTACCACTTTCCGATCTGCAAAATGCTTTAGATCAGTTGCATTTTAATAATATAGAAGATTCTCTTTATGATAAATTGAGTCAATCCTCACAAAAAACAATTAAACGGGATCTAAATAAAATAAAGTCCTATTACCAGGTAGTTGTTTTACACAAGCGTAACTATGGTTATTATATAGACGAATTTGAGATAAGTCCGGTATTAAAAGACGTTTATGAAAAAACAGAACTCTATCTTTTGCATCATCATGCGCATGCATGGAAAACACATGTAACAACAGCGCGTAGCTCTTTAAGTTCTCGCGTAGATTTAGTGCCGTTAATACAGGCGATTGAGCATAATATAATTATAGAGATTACTTATCAAGGATGGTATGATGATAATGGTTTTCAAACTATTACTGGTTTTTTTCAGCCCTTACATATTAAAGAAATTAATAAGGCTTGGTATTTAATGGCTCATAATGAGCAGTTTGGTATATATGCTTTTTGCTTGGATGACAGAATTAAAATGCTACAGATTACCAAGCTACAAGTGAAAAATCCAATAGATTTTAATCCAGAAGATTATTTTAAAAATGCAATAGGTATATTAAAATCGAACATAGCTCCAGTATGGATTTATATGCAAGTTGCTAATCATCATTTTAAGTATTTAGAGACAAACCCGTTACATCACTCTCAAGAAATTGTATCGTTTCCTAAAAGACAAGACACAAAGGATTTAGATTATGCTAATCCAGATATTTGGGGAGAAATTAAAGTGTTTGTAGAACCAAATTATGAGTTTTTAATGGATGTATTAAAATACAATCTTTGGGTAAAAGTGGTTAGTCCGTTACCTATTAAAAATTATGTAAAGCACCATTTAGAGCTCATGTTGGGCTACTATAAGTAATCTCCAGCCTTAACGGCAATTATTCTTTTTTTCAATTTTATTTTTAGTTAATGTATGTCCATTTACATGGAGAATCTCTGTTTTATTGTTACATAATGATTGTAATAAAATTTAAACGGACAGGTTTTGTCTGTTTAGAATATAGATTTACAATTGAAATTAAAACCAAACTACTTTACCTATTAAATTATGGCTACCTACAAATGCAAAATCTGTGGCATTCAGAAAAATGACACGGTATCTTCTCAATTAAAAACTACTATAACTTGTAAAGGGACAGAAGAGAATCCTGAGGTTGGTTTTCATAATTGGGAACAGGTTTCTTGTGAAGATTTGATTTGTAATTGAAAAACAACCCCAACCGCCCATACCGCCGCGCTGAAATAGACCTGCTTTTCACCAAAGTAAAAGCAAAAATGCATCAACAAGCTTTGCACAGAGGTGGAGATGGCATAGCCCTTTATAGCGATTGTTACACAGGAGAAACTTTACGTGGTGGCGATAGATATGATTATGAGCACATACGTTCTTCCGAAGAAGTCTTTATGGCGTATCGAGATCGCTTAACCAATGCAGAAATAGCAGAAGTGGTTAACTGTCCAGAAAATGTTTCGGTTACTTTGCGAACCATCAATCAATCGAAAGGTAAAATGCGAATGGAAGATTGGATGTCAAATGCAGATAATATCCATAAGTACAGCATAAATGTTGCATTAACTAAAAAAGTGTTGGTTAAAGCAGATAGAGGGATTCAGCAAAAGGCTAGTACATTTATATAAAACTATGAATCAAAGTATGTTGCAATAAACATTTAATAAATAGACTTCAATTTATGTGTTTCTTTATAGTAAGTTTCATGCCCTATAAACTTAAGAAAAAATTCTATTTTTTATTGTCAAATATTTAAAACGGACACGTATTGTCTGTTTAGGAGTTAGTTTTGTTTCATAATAAAAAGATATTCAGTAGAAAATCTTAATTATTATAATTATTGTAATCGATAATTCACGATTTGTAACCATAAAAAATGACATGTAGGGGTGTCATTTTAGCTATTTAATCAGTCAATTAGGGGCTTAAAGTCTTCAGTCGTGATAATTTAAAAAACTCAACCATAAAGGTTGAGTTTTTTGTTTTCATAATTAGTGGTAACTAATAAAATGATTTTATAGTATAATCTTTAGTGTCTTTTATAACGAATGGCATCTATAACTTTCATATAATAGTTATAATTACTAGCAACAAAATGATTATTCGTTTCGCTATTCTTTAGTAGATCTTTAAATTCGGAAATAGAAACTAATTTTAGCGCTTCTACTTCTTCTATTTGAAATATTAAGCTGGAAAAATCTACTTGTAATTCGGTAATAAATGTATGGTGAAATTCGTTATCTGTAATGCCGTTCGGGTAGGATTGAAAGCATTCAAAAACGCCAATTTTTTCTAAATCGGTTTCAGAAATGGTAAGTCCGATTTCTTCTTTTACTTCTCTAATAGCACCTTGTTTTATGGTTTCGCCAGCATCAATATGTCCGGCAACTGAAACATCCCAAAGTAAAGGATATATGGTTTTGGAAGCAGCGCGTTGTGCTAATAATATTTCACCTTTTTTTGTGTAAAACCAAATATGCGCGGTATTATGGTAATAGCCTTTTGTGTGTATTTCCGATTTCGGAGCAGTTTTGCCTGTTGGTTTTCCTGTTTTGGTGAAAATATCTATATACTCGTTCATACCGTAAAAATACCTGTTTTTATATTATTTTTCAGTAATACTTGTGATTAAAGGTATTAAAGTATAAATTTCCGTTTTTAATGGTTTACGAGAGAATAAAACCTTATTAACTAACTAAATACCCCAAATATTATGAACAAAAAGTACTTTTTATTACTATGCATATTTTGCATGAGTAATTTCCTATAGCGCAAACTGCTAATGAAACCTTAGGAACAACGGTAACCGAAGATGACGGAACTGGAACTGGAACTAATATCACCTATACCACAGGGTCAAGCATCACCACTGGAGACTATAATGTTTTAATTGGAGATGGAACAGGTGCTTCTTTATCTTCTGGTAATAGTAATACGATGTTAGGTACATCTGCTGGAGCCAATCAAACGACTGGCCTTGAAAATGTGTTTATTGGACGTTATGCGGGTTTTTCAAATATAAATGGAACCGATAATACTTTTATTGGTACAGAAGCAGGACGTTTAAATACAGCGACCGATAATACTTTTATAGGTACAGAAGTTGGAGAAAATAATACAACAGGGTATGACAATACTTTTATTGGTGAAGAATCTGGAACAAGTAATACAATAGGACGTGACAATGTTTTTATAGGAGAAGATGCAGGTTTTTCCAATACGGAAGGAGACGATAATACTTTTGTTGGAAGCACTGCAGGAAGGACGAATACTACAGGAGAAGGTAATACGTTTGTAGGAGGTGAATCTAATTCAGGAATAGGAATAGCTATAGATGAATCTTTAGGAGGTAATGGAGCTTATGAATTAACGTCTCTCTATGGAGGGGTTGGATATGATAATACCACTGGGCATGGAAATTCTTTTTTCGGTTCCGGAGCAGGTGCAGATAATGGTGTTGGAATTGCTAATACCTTTTTAGGTTATGGGGCAGGAGCAAGTACTGAATATGCGGACTTAAATACTTTTGTTGGATATGGAGCGGGCTATGATAATAATCGTACAAATTCTACTTCAAACGCGAATAGAAATACGTATTTAGGAGCTGTAGCAGGTGGTGTTAACCGTGAAGGAAGTGATAATGTTGGTATTGGACATGATGCAAATTTTTCTGCCAATACAGGAGGAGAGAGAAATGTGTTTATTGGGGGAGGCTCAAGAGTTAGAGGTACCGATAATATTGTTATAGGCTACAATGCGAGTACAAGAACAAATGATAATAGAAATAATCAAATTGTTATTGGAGCTAATAGTAGTACAACGGAAAACAATGCTATTGTTATAGGAAACAACGTAACATCAACAACTGCAAATACATTAACTTTAGGTGGAGATACAGTTACAAATCGTTATAGTGTAGGTATTGGTACGCTTGCTGCAAATCCAAATGCATCCTTAGAGCTTGCAGATACAGACAAAGGTCTATTAATTAATAGATTAACCACTGCAGAGCGTGTTGCATTAGAAACTGCTGCGGCAGATGGAAACCCTATTGATGCAACGCACCAAGGATTAATGGTTTATGATACCGATTTAGATGCCTTAGTTACTTGGGATGGAACTTTATGGAATGTAACAGAAGCAAATACAGATTCGCAAGCTATATCGGTAACTTCCGATGTACTAAGTATTACTGGAGATGCAGGAACTGTAGATTTATCTGGATATTTAGATAATACCGATGCACAGGGACTAACTCTATCTGGAACTACATTAGGAATTACAGGAAATGCTACAACAATAGATTTATCTACTTTACAAGATGGAGCAGGAACAGATGAACAAGCAATATCTTTAGCAACAAATACTTTAAGTATTTCAGGAAATGCTTCTACTGTAGATTTATCTGGATATTTAGATAATACCGATGCACAAAACTTAACTTCTGCAACCCTTTCAGGGAATACACTTACAGTTGCTATTGAAGGAGGAAATTCGGTAATGGTTGATTTATCACCTATTCTATCTGATTTAACAACTAGAATGGAAACTTTAGAGGCTTGTGCTTGTCAAACGTTATCTGCCGAAACACCAGGATTAGATGACCATACAAGTAAAAGTGTCGGTCCTATTTTATATCAAAATATACCAAATCCTTTTAACGGAACCACTTCTATTAAATATTATGTGCCTACTTCTAATAAAAGTGCTGCCATTGTATTTAGTAATACATCTGGACAAATAATAGATAATGTATCGCTTACCAAATTAGGAGATCACGAACTATTTTTTAATAGCGATTCTCTTGCTTCTGGTATGTATTATTATACGTTATATGTTAACGGAAGAAAAATAGATACTAAGAAGATGGTTATAGATTAATAAACTTAATTCCTAAACATAAAAAGCTACACTTTACGTGTAGCTTTTTATGTTTTTATAAATTACAATTAATGAAAATACTTAATATCGATAAGTTAAATTTAATTTTAATACTCGCTAGTTTTACCCTTGCTTGTTTTTTACCTTTTGAATTTTTCCTTTTCGCTTATGCATTTTTAGGGCCATTGCACTATCTCACAGAAACCAATTGGATTGCTGATAAAAATTATTTTGTCTCCAATTCGTATTGGAAATATTTAGTGTTAGCTGCAGCTATTATTTATTCCATTCCTTACGTTTTTAGTCTTTCTATCTTGTCAAAACTTATAAACGAATCTGCCATTGCATTTCTAATCTATAAAATTGGAGAATATTCAAATTTCGTTCTGTTTTTTATACTAATTTCGGCTGTTTTGGCTTTGTTTTATAAAACGTATAAGGTATTTGTTTTTAGTTTTATAATTGCAATACTATTATCTTTTTGGACGTATACAACAGAAGCTTATCTTTTAATTAATGGCGTATTATTGCCAACAATTATTCATGTATATCTATTCACGCTACTTTTTATGATGTACGGCGTAAAGAAGAAAAAATCTATATATGGAATACTTAATATTATTTTAATTATTGCATTGCCTTTAAGCTTAATCTTTTTGGATACTGGGATCTTTAATTATCAGTTTTCTGAAGGAGTTAAAAACACCTATTTAAATAATAATTTTCACCTACTAAATGCTAATCTTGCTAAACTTTTTGGTGTTTATGAAGATTTAAAGTTCTTTTTCTACGAGAAAATAGATTTAAAAATTCAAATATTTATTGCCTTTGCATACATTTATCATTACCTTAATTGGTTTTCAAAGACAACAATTATTGGTTGGCATAAGCAATTAACAACCAAGAAGGCATTAGGTATTTTAGGAATCTGGATTGTAATATTATTATGTTATTTATATGACTACAGGTTAGGTCTGGTAATCTCAATTTTTCTAAGTGTATCTCATGTGATGCTAGAGTTTCCTCTTAATATTATAACTATAAAAAGTTTGTTTTCTAAAAGGAAAAAAACAACTTAAATAATTACTTTACTAAAACGGAGGTTTTTCATTCTTGAAGTATACACGCATTAAAAAGGAAGCATTCAGAATGTATTCTCTTTTTATTTACCGTTTTAATAGTCGCATTGTATTTTTTCATTACATTTTTGTAGGAAAAATAATAGATTGAAAATTACTCTTCAATGATTAGAATTTCTACTCTTTAAACTAAAGTGGTATCCATTGATTATGAAATAATTTGGTATCTTTAAGGAACTTAACCTAAAACCAACTTATTATTATGATTAAAAAACACTCTTTTTTATTGACAATATTAGGGATTTTATTGTCGATTTTTTCTCACGCCCAGAATACAAATTTGCAATGTAAATCCGTTATTGAGGATTTTAATTCCGTGGAGTTTTGTGAGAATAACAACCATTTTAGCAATGATAAATCCGGGCATCGAATACATAGTCCAGAGAATGAATTTGTAGATCGCTTTGGTAACCGGTTTCATAAAACCATAAATAAAGATTTTGATGAAACTGGAAGAGCAATCCCAAACGCACCTGATTATATTAGTCCAGATGGGCTTTTTGCCTTATACATTGCTAGTCCAGATGGTGCTGTGAATGAAGATAATTTTACCTCCTTAAATAGTCAAGGGGAAGCGTACAGAAATGTATTAGCACAATTATTTGCCGATATAGAGAAGCTCCTCATTGAAAACGGAGCTGCAAGTACAGAGCCTGTTAAGTTTGAAATTAGGTCTTTCTCCTCCACAGGAGGCCCATTAGGTGCCGCATCCTCTTACTATGATGGTGCAGGTTTTACAGAGGGATCTGTGATTGAAGGGAATGTTTGGAAAGCTATTAATTCTGGAACAAATCAGCCTAATGATTGGGATGGTTATATAAGAATGAATTTTAGTTATAACTGGTTTACCGACTTTAACAATCCTAGTAGTATAGGTAGTGAAGTAGATTTATATGGTGTACTATTACATGAGCTTATGCATGCTCTAGGTTTTGCATCTGGGATAGATGTAAATGGTGCGCCAAAACTTGGTTTTTACTATCCTTTTGATACGCTTTTAAAAACGGAGTCTGGAACGGATGTTATTGTTAATAATGGAAGCGTCTGGAATTTTAATCCAGTACTAAATACTAGTCTTTTAACCTCTGGATGTGAATCGGCTATCACTGGTATTAGACTTGGAAGTGCAAATTTTTCTATTTATGCCCCTCCAACATATGTTACTGGAACTAGTTTAAGCCATATTGATCTAAATGATGATTGTTTAATCCCTTCAAATGAATACGTAATGGGACCTGCAACATTACCAGGAGTCTCAAAACGCTTAGATGTAGATCAGATTAATGTGTTGTGCGATTTAAATTATCTAGTTTCTAATAGTTATGGCCACGCTAATGTTGTACAATTTGGTAATCCGGCTATTGTAACTAATATATCTAATGTAAATGTATTTGGTTTACCAGGATGTAACCCCGTAGTTTTTGGTGGTGATGATGTACCTAATGTTGCAATCTCAGATAATTGTGATGATTCCGTTGTTCTTATTAATGAGTCCGATTTACTAAATAATGATACAGGTTCCAACCTTAGTGTTTCCAATTTTACAGATTCTAATGGAAATGAATTAGCTGTTATTAGTGGTGTTGCACCTAATCGAGTTTTTGAGTACAATCCAACTTATCAAAATATAGGAACCGTGCAATTGCGTTACCAACCTATGGATAACCAAGGTGATTTTGGTAATTATACATATGTAGATGTTGAAATTGTTGCTTGTCCGGGAGCAGAGTTTGGTTGCACTAACACAGATCCTTGTAATTTAATTTGTAATCCAGATGTGATACATGATAGCATAAACGCACCATATAACTCTTGTTTATATCTTAACACCATGCCTCCTGGATGGAGAGATGCGTTTACAAACTCAGATTGGATGCCTAACGATCCGTCGTGTATTAATAATACGCAAATAAGAAGTTTTGATGGTTTACCTGGAGGAATAGGTGGCCGACTAAGTTTTAGTGCACAAGTAGGAGCTCCTGATGCAAATGGTGATTTTACAACTTTAACAGAAGGAGTTTCTACATCTGTAAGTAATATGGAACCAAATGTCACTTATATTTTATCATACCATAAAAACGATGGTACTAATCCTGCTAGACTTGGAGTGTCATATAATGCAAATATGGATATCATGCCTAATATTGGAATTAATGTAACGTTGAGCAAAGATTTTTCAGGGTTTCCTGGATCTGTTTCATATTCACATAATGAAATAACGCAAACGGTTACAGGAAATAATCCTACTTCTAATAATTTTGAAGCGAACCACGTTAATATAATAACAGATAGTTCTCCAACAATTCCATGGTCGCAGACTGTACTTAGTTTTACTTCTCCATCAGACCCAGATTATGAGTTTTTAAACTTTTCGCATCCAATTAATGGTTCGTTTTATGATTTAGGTATTGCTGCACCATCCATTCGTAATTTATACGTGTTAGCTATTGATAGAATTGAACTTATTGAAGATCGTCTGCAACAAACACCAAATAGTTATGCAGTCGATTGTGGAACCACGCACACTATTGGGATAGATTTATGTGATGTAGCTAATATGCAATATCAATGGTGGGATGTAACAAACACTGCGGCACCAGTGCAACTTACAGACTTGGCCGATGCATCCGGAGCATACGATGCAAATGGTATTCTTATGAGCAATCCTGCTTCTCAATATAGTGTAGATAGCGTTAATGCAAATGGTTCACAAATAATTCTATCCAATATATTAGGACCTGTAAATTTACAATTAAGACGTGTATTTCCTGCTACATTTGGTAGTCAAAACTTAGTGGTAAATAACAACCTTAATGCAGTAAACTCTACTGCAGATGTTGCTATTTCTGTTAATTCAGGAGGTATTCCTTCAGATTCCGGATTTTCTAGTAATCTAAATGCTAGTAATTGTTTATTTAGCTTTCAATCTAATGAGACCTATGATGTACATGAATGGGATTTTGGAGACGGTACTATTATTTCAGGAGTTGGAACGGATACTAATTTTTCAAACCCTACACATGGATATGCATCTCCTGGTTTCTATCAGGTAACACATACGGTGAGCAATGCATGTGGAAGTATTTCAAGTACTAAATATGTATTTGCTTCTTGTACACCTCCACCTTGCCTAAATTGTCAAACTATTTTTAATCAAATGGATAATTCTTTTACTGAATCTGGAGGAGATTGTGGCGAATATGCTTTTGTTATTGCGCCATCTACTTTTGATTGTTATAGTGTACAAGTAACTGTAGACGGACAACAATTACTAATTCAAGAAGGAACAAACCTTATTAATTTTGATATTAATGGTGCTTACGACATAGAATTCTTATTGACAAATGTATATTCTAATGAAACTTGTACGGGAATAATCAATGTGGATGTAGATTGTCATGTTAATTGTAATAATTTTCAGCCAAATTTCTCTTTTTTACAAGACGAAGTAACAGGTTGTCCTTTAGGTTTTACTGGTGTTAATGATGGAGATGATTGTCCTGGACAAACGTACTTATGGGAAGTTTTTGATGATGAGAATGGTAATGGTATTATCGATAGTGGAGATACTTTAGTTTTTCAAACAACAGAAATTAGTTTTGATAATGGCGATTTTTCATTTCCAGATCCTTATGCAAACTATATCATTGAGTTTACCATTTTGGCACCAAATAGTGATTATTCTGAAACGCTAACGGTTCTTTGGCCTATTCCAGATACCTGTTTTGATAATCCATGTACCGATTTTGAATTAGATTTTAGCTTTTTACAAAGTACAGAAGGCTGTCCTCTAGAGTTTATCGGACAAATATTTGGAGATGATTGTCCTGGACAAACATATCTGTGGCAAGTATTTGATGACGCTAATGGTAACGGTATTTTAACTAATGACGAAGAATTGTATCATACAGATAGTATTAGTTTTGATGTTAATGATTTCGCATTTCCAGACCAAGATGCTAATTATTATATTCAGTTTACTGTGTTTGATCCTAATAGCAGTTATTCAGATACAATTACTACAGCATGGACCATTCCTGCAACATGTTATCAAGGTCCGTGTATGGATTGTGATACCGTGAATGAGATCGTATTAAATGGTATTTCTACAATAATTGATTGTAAAATTTTACAAATTGTTATTCCGGAAGAAATTTTGAATTGTTATGATATTCTAGTGATATTAGACGATAATCAAACGCAAATTGAATCGGGTACTACTCATATTGAAATTGATGAATCCAATCATTATACTTTGTATATAGCGAATGCTTTCGATCCTAAAAAAGTTTGTTTAAAGAAAGAATTTGAAATTGTTTGTTGTCCAACATGTGAAGAGGCTTTTGAAACAGTAGCTAGTTCTGTAACTACTATTGAAAATTGTCATCTTGTTGAAATAATGGTTCCTCAAAATGAGGATAATTGTTTTAATTTCACTGTAGATATGGGCAGTGGAGAAATACCTTTGGAAGAAGGACTAAATACTTTTGAGAATAATGGGAATGGACAATTAACCATGTTTGTGTATGATGTAAATAATCCTGAGGATCATGTATGAAAGAAGAATAGCAATTACTTGTTGTCCAACATGGAAGAGGCTTTTGAAATTGTTGCTAATTCTGTAACTACTATTGAAAACTGTCATTTTGTTCAAATAACAGTTCCAGAAGATATAGATAGTTGTTTTAATTTTACTGTAGGAGGTCTAGGAGATGGAGAATATCCTTTAGAAACGGGAATAAATACCATGGAAAATAATGAGAATGGAGGATTAACCTTACTTGTTTATAACCTTAACAATGCAACAATGCCATGTGCTAAAAAAGAGGTGGAAATTGTTTGTTGTCCAACATGTGAAGAGGCTTTTGAAACTGTAGCTAGTTCTGTAACTACTATTGAAAATTGTCATTTTGTTGAAATAATGGTTCCTCAAAATGAGGATAATTGTTTTAATTTCACTGTAGATATGGGTAGTGGAGAAATACCTTTGGAAGAAGGACTAAATACTTTTGAGAATAATGGGAATGGACAGTTAACCATGTTTGTGTATGACGTAAATAATCCTGAGGATTCATGTATGAAAGAAGAAGTAGCAATTACTTGTTGTCCAACATGCGAAGA
>NZ_LIQI01000018.1 GCF_001418105.1 Lacinutrix himadriensis | reverse complement strand
TTTTGAAATTGTTGCTAATTCTGTAACTACTATTGAAAACTGTCATTTAGTTCAAATAACAGTTCCAGAGGATATAGATAGTTGTTTTAATTTTACTGTAGGAGGTCTAGGAGATGGAGAATATCCTTTAGAAACGGGAATAAATACCATGGAAAATAATGAGAATGGAGGATTAACTTTACTTGTTTATAATCTTAACAATGCAACAATGCCATGTGCTAAAAAAGAGGTGGAAATAGTTTGTTGTCCAACATGTAAAGTCGCAGAACAAACCATTTCGATGTTTCCAAATCCTGCAAATAACAACGTATATTTTGAATTAAGTGATTCTAAAGATAAGATAGATCAAATAATTATGAAGAATATTGTTGGTAGAAAAATTTTAGACATAAAAAACAGTGCTACTTTTAATGTAAGTAGATTAAATGCTGGGGTGTATTTTGTAACCATTATTACGCAAAATAACCAAATGTATAAGAGAAGGCTTATTGTAAAATAAAAACAAAACAATTTATAATAAGAAACCCAACACTACAATTAGTGTTGGGTTTTTATTATAATCAATTATTTAGTAACCAGTTTTTTATACGTGATTACTTAAATTTTTTATTAATGGTTTAAAATCTTCGGCAGTATTAAATAAGTGGCAAGAAATTCGAATGTAGTTTCCTCTAAAAGAGACAAAAATGTTATTGCTTGCTAGATCTTTTTTTAGTGCATCTAGGTGTATGTTTTTCGGTAATTCTATTCCGAAAAGATGATGCGTTCTTTGGTCATCATCGGCAATTTTACAACCTAAAACTCTTAATTCTTTTACCGCTTCCGCGGAAATATTTTTACAATATTCTTGGATACCTTTTGGTGTCCATTCAAGAATTTGTTGCAACGCTGCAATTTGCATTTTGACATAAATAAAGTTTCCACTTTCACCAACTTGATATCTATTTGCTAATGGTTTGTATTCGGATTGGTAATTGGTTAAACCAGCAAAATTTTCGCTACCCAATCGGTTAGACCAGTTTTCTTCCAAAGGTTTTCCGTTATCAAAATAAGCACCATAGTATGCATACGCACATCCGTACGGACCAAATAGCCACTTGTAGCCAGCGCAAATTAAAGCATCTGGCTGAATTTCTTTCACCGAAAAAGGTAAAGCGCCAATCGTCTGACTGCCATCAATAATAAGTAATGCTTTATGCTGTTTCGCTTTTTTACTAATCGCCTTTACATCGAATAAGCTTCCGTTAGACCAATGAATATTTCCTAGTGTAACAACTGCCGTTTTATCTGTTATGGCATTTAGAATATTGTTATCCCAAAGTTCTCCTTCCTTTTTACCGACTGTTTTAATAGTCGCATTATAGGTGTCTGCTAGATTTTTCCAAGAATAATAATTACTCGGGAATTGCTCTTCAATAACTAAAATTTCGTCACCTTCCTGTAAAACAATATTGTTGGTAACGGTAGCAATTCCGTAGGAAACAGAAGGAATGGTAGCAATTCGATTATAATCGGAAACATCAATTAATTTTGCAAACAGTTTTTTAAGCGTTACAACGGGTTCAAAATAATCGGAACCCTTTATGGTGTAAGGTCTGTTTTTTTGCTTTAAACCTTCTAATCCTGCTTCGTAGATCGCTTTAAAAGCTGGCGATTGCGACGCTATGTTTAGATACGTGATATCTTCTGGAAGATCAAAAAGGTGTTTTTGGTTTGGTAAAGACATAATAGCTGGTATAATTAATGGTATAAAGCTACTAAAGTTTCCGCAGATTCAATAGGAGAGAAGTAAGAATAAAAAAAGCCTCTAAAAAGAGGCTTATTTATTGGGTGTTTTATGTTTAATGTCGATTATCGACTTATTTAAAATAGCTAAAATCTTCACCAGCTTCAATTTTAAGAAGCGTTTCATAAATCATTTTAATCACATTTTCAACATCGTCTCTATGTACCATTTCTACTGTGGTATGCATATAACGTAAAGGTAATGAGATTAACGCAGAAGCTACACCACCATTGCTATACGCAAAAGCATCGGTATCTGTTCCTGTTGCTCTAGATAATGCAGAACGTTGAAACGGAATCTTATTTGCTTCGGCAGTTTCTGTAATTAAATCACGTAATTTTTGTTGTACCGCAGGAGCATAAGCTACTACAGGGCCTAAACCAAGTTCTAAATGACCTTCTTTTTTCTTGTCGATCATTGGCGTAGTGGTATCATGCGTTACATCGGTAACTATAGCCACATTCGGTTTAATAGTTTGTGTAATCATTTCGGCACCACGTAAACCAATTTCTTCTTGTACCGAGTTGGTAACGTAAAGTCCGAAAGGTAATGTCTTTTTGTTTTCTTTTAATAAACGAGCAACTTCGGCAATCATAAAACCACCCATTCTGTTGTCTAACGCACGACAAACAAATTTATCTTTGTTAAGAATATGAAATTCGTCTGGATAGGTAATTACACAACCAACGTGAACGCCAAGTGCTTCTACTTCTTCTTTAGTTGCACAACCTGTATCTATAAAAATATTGTCCGGTTTTGGAGCTTCTTCTTTAGATTTGTTTCTGGTATGAATTGCTGGCCAGCCAAATACACCTTTTACAATACCGTTTTTGGTATGAATATTTACAATCTTACTAGGTGCAATTTGGTGATCACTTCCTCCGTTTCTAATCACGTAAATTAAACCATTATCGCTAATGTAGTTTACGTACCAAGAAATTTCATCTGCATGCCCTTCAATAACTACTTTGTATTTTGCGTCAGGGTTAATAACACCAACAGCAGTTCCGTAGGTATCGGTAATAAACTCATCTACATACGGCTTTAAATAGTCCATCCAGATTTTCTGTCCTTCCCATTCGTAACCCGTTGGGGCTGCATTATTTAAATATTTCTCTAAAAAGTCCATAGACTTTTTGTTAAGTATGCTCTTTTTTGCCATTTGAATTAATTTTCGTCTAAATTAAGAATATTAATAATAATTTAAAGGTTTCCAAAGCGTAAATTATTAATTTTACTGTGTTTATAATAAATTGGGAATTTGGAGGTGTTATACCTAAACATTTTTCTTGAACTTTTAAAAGATGAAGAAGTATTTAGATATAAAACCCAATTTGGAACGGTTTTAGACATTTAATTTTAAAATAGGAATACTTCCGTGTATACGGAAAATACATATGAAACACATTCTTTACCTTTTTATACTTTTTCCTGCCTTGCTATTTTCGCAAATTAAGGAAGTACAACAGGACACCACCGACTATGAATACATTATAGTTAAAGGCGATTCTACGGTAACTTCGTCTATAGATTTAGAGGAAGTGATGCTTTTAAATAAATTTAAATTCAATAGTCTAGCAGACAGAAAGCGCTATCTTATTATCAAACGAAAAACCATAAAAGTGTATCCGTATGCCAAACTTGCAGCCGAACGTTTGGAAACCATGCAAGAAAGAATGGATGGCATAGAACGTAAAAGTCTTAAGAAAAAATACGCAAGACGCGTGCAAAAGTATATTGAAGGAGAGTTTTCGGAAGAGTTAAAAAATCTAACACGAACCGAAGGACAAATACTCGTGAAACTCATACACCGGCAAACGGGAAAAACTGCTTTCGATTTAATTAAAGAATTGCGAAGTGGTTGGAGAGCCTTTTGGTTTAACAGTACTGCGAGCCTTTTTGATATTTCGTTAAAACGAGAATTTGATCCGGAAAACGAAAAAGAAGATTTTCTTATTGAAGATATTTTGCAACGAAACTTTCAAAATGGTATTTTAGAAAAGCAAGAACCAGCTGTTTCATTCGATTTTTATGCACTTTCTGATAAGTGGTTATCTTCTAAAAACAATCCCTAAATGCGCATACAAACTCTTTTTGAAGAAAAACTCAACGCCTTTTCACATCTAATAGGTGCATTTCTTGGTATTGCAGCATTGGTATTGCTGATTATAAAAGATGCCAATAAAAGTGACTGGAGCCTTTTTAGTGTAATAGTTTATGGTATTTCTATCATCGTTTTATTTACAGCATCTGCGTTGTATCACTATGTACAAGATGAAAAAAAGAAACATTATTTTAGAATTCTAGATCATATAAGTATCTATATGCTTATTGCAGGAACCTACACACCCATTTTATTAATTGCTTTGCAGAATAGCCTTGGTTGGACTTTATTTTATACCGTTTGGGGAATTGCCGCTTTTGGTGTGATTTTAAAAATATTCTTTACTGGTCGTTTTGAAGCTTTTTCAATAATTCTATATTTAGTAATGGGTTGGTTGGTAGTTTTCGACTTTAGCCATCTTAGTGAATTTCTTGGTAGTAACGGCGTTTTATTACTCTTTGCTGGCGGATTAGCCTATACAGGAGGGATTATCTTTTATGCCATTAACAAGATACCTTATAACCATGTTATTTGGCATATGTTTGTTTTGGCAGGAGCCATCTTTCACTTTTTTATGGTGTATTTTTATGTGATTTAAAAGCATAAAAAAACAAGGTCTACAAAAGTAGCCTTGTTTTATATATAATAAAGGATGTAAAGCGATTAAGCTACTACATCTTTCTTCTTGATTTTTCTGTAAGGAAACGAGTTGAAAATACTACGTTTACCAAAACGAGATTGTTTATCGCTTTGTGCAAATTTGATGTATAAACCTTTGTTTACACCAAAGTACTCATAAGTATTACCATCTAAAAAAGAAACTTCTAACAATAAACCTTTATGTTGCCAGTCTAAAATTGGACTAGAAATAGTGGTCGTGTATTCTTCTTTGTTTGCTTCTAAAGTTTCTGGAGCCATACTTACTAAAAAGTGGTAGCCATCAATAACTTTTCTGCTCATTAATTCTGCTTCTACAGCTTTTTCATCACCAGCTTGAAACTTATCTGGGTGCCATTCTTTTACTAAACTTCTATACGTAGTTTTTAAACTTTTTAAAGTCATTTCTTTTTCTACGTTGAATAATTTTTTGTACTCGTTAATACGTTTCATGTGGTAATTCTATTTTCTAAATCGAGTGCAAAGGTACTACTTCTTTTTAAATCAGGAAGTTTTAGTTGCAGAAAGTTGCGTTATTGGGGATTGGAGGTATATTATAGATAAATGCTTTCTTAAATATTAAGTTTTTAATTCATCAAAATAGAATTGAAAAAGACCATTAAGTCTTATTAACCTAAAGGAGTAATTATCAATTTGCCATTTGCGACCTTTCCATTCCTTTTCTATAAACTCTTCATCTTTAACTTCTCCATAGTTATCTAGATCATTACCAAACAAATTGCATATCTCACCAACTAAATTTCGGACCTCCATTGCATAAACTGTATGACTACTTGGTCCATTTTGGCTTAAAATAATAGTTATATTTTCATTGTCATCAGGCAAGAGCATCATTATTTTGTTAAAAAAACCAAAGAAAAAGAAAGGAACAAAATAAGTTCTCAAAACAGAATCCTCCATTTTTTCTTCATAATATTTTTGTGATTGAATAATTTTAAATATTAGTTTAATACTGAAAAGTTGATTTTTGATATCAAGAAATTTTTGATAATGCTCTACAAATTCACTAGGTTTTAAAACTAGAGTATTTATATTAAGTTTTTTGTAAATTACTTTTGTTTTTTTGTATGATTTGTTATCGTTGATAACATAAAAGTTACAAGTTGATGCAAATGCGGAATGAAAGGAATCTTCTGTAGTATTTTTAAAAGTTTCTTTTCTACCTTTTCCTATGTTTATCTTATCTTCTTGATAGCCATGCATATCTAACAGTATATATGCGTTTGAAATTTTATTGAACCATTCTGGAGCATTTTTTGACTTATTAATATAATCATCTGGTGAGCCACCTAATTTTTTATATTTATCATCAATAATTTTGTAAGGGTCGTTTATGTTAAATATTCTATCTCTATTAATACCAATTCCATTTTGAATTGATTTTCGTAATTCCCCATAAGTATCTGACTCATTTAGATTTAATGTCATTTTATTGAAGCTTTCAAAAAAACCTTCCATTGTTGGGTTTGCTTCCAAACCAGGAAATATTTTATTTATTTGTTCGGCACTTTTGGGGTTTTCAAATGCTTTTTTGAAAGAATCATCAAGAGGTATTGATTTTAATAGATTAATGAAGTTTTTTCCAATCATTTTTGTGGATTCATCTTGGTCAAAGATGCTCATCAACCCTTTTAAACTTAAATCATTGAATAAATTTTTGTCGTTTACTCTTTGCTGGAAAAGCTCTTGAGGAGAACAAAAATCTAAAATAATATCCTCATTTGTATTTACTAAGCATTTATTTCCAGTTAAATTAGAAATGAATTCTAAATCTGATTTTATAAATTCTTTTTGTTCATCCGTTTCTTTAAAACTTGAAAGAATATCACCAATATGAGACGTGGAAAAAGGTATGAATAATTTATCATCATTAAAAATGATTTCTTTTAGTTCTGTATGCTTCCCATTTTTTATTTGAGACAATACGTTCCAATCGAAATATATTTTTATCATTAACTGTTTTTTAGCTTGTTATTAACTTTCATGATTAACTGTCTATGTTTTATTAATTTAAACTCCATAACTTAATCTAAGTTAGAAGAATTTTTCAATAGCACCAAGCCTTTTTCAAAAACCTAATACAAAGTTATTAACCTAAAGTGTTGATTTTTAAAAGCTAATATTTTAAACTAGTGTCAACAAATACCCCAAAACTGCTCCACCTAAAACAATAGCAACACTATTTACTTTTTTAAAGACAAACACCATTATTAGACTAACTATTGCAATAACAATAGTGCGCCAATCGGTTAGTGTGTCTTTTGCCATAGTAAAACAAACGGCAACAATTAATGCAACGGCAGCTACATTTACCGCATCTAAAAACGCTTTAATTTTTAGCGATTTTTGTAATCTTGGCAATAATGGGTTTAGTAGAAGTACAAAGAAAAAGGAAGGTAAAAACATACCAAGTGTTGCAAGTATGGCTCCTGTAAAACCATGCATTTGCCAACCAATAAATGTGGCTGTAGATAAAACAGGTCCTGGTGTTATTTGTCCAATAGCAACGGCATCAATTAATATTTGTCGGCTTAGCAAACCATTTGCTACTAATTCGGTATCTAAAAAGGCAAATAGTACATAACCGCTTCCATAGAGAATGGCTCCCACTTTTAAGAAGGTAAGAAATATTTTTAATCCTGTTATTTTACTAGGATCTATTGCTTGTAAAAAAAGGAGTGGTAAGAAGCTGTTTAATTGGTTGGTATTTTGTTTTAGGGTGTAGATGGCTAATCCTAAAAAACCAGAAACAAGAAGTACGGTAATTTCGTTGATCCCAAATACACATGCTACTAATGCGGCAATACCTAAAATGGCGAGTTCGGTATTTTTAATTGCTTTTTTACCAAGTTTATAGGCAGCCATTAATATGATAGAAATAACTGCTGGTTTAATGCCGTAGATAAACGGTTTTACGTTTGGTAATTGTCCGTAGCTTTGATACAACCAAGCAAAAAGTGCTGTAATACACACTGCAGGAAATATAAAACAGATTCCTGCAACAAAAAGTCCTTTCCAGCCTGCACGTTCATAACCAACATGCATGGTCATTTCGGTGGAGTTTGGTCCGGGAATTAAATTAGTCGCACCAACTAAGTCCAGAAAATGTTGGTCGGTCATCCATTTTCTTTTTTTTACCACTTCGTCTTCTAACATGGCAATATGTGCCGCAGGACCACCAAAAGCAATGCTTCCGAGTTTGAAAAACAGTTTTGCGAGTGCTTGAAGTTCTTTTTTTTGCGACATTATAAATATGTTTTACGCTTTGTATGCTATTTTAAGTCTGAGATGTGTTTTTCTTTCAGACCTCTTTTGGAAGCCACAATACTAATGATTAATAGTTGAATGGCGTGATATAGCATGATTGGTAAAAGCAGGATTCCGATGGAAGCCAAATTACCAAAAATGATTTTAGAAAAAACGGTTCCATGCACCAATGATTTTTTCGTACCACAAAACTGTGCAGTAGTTTGATCTTCGGTATTAAATTGCATTTGCTTCGCTAAGAAACCCGTTAAAAAATATAGGATTCCAAAGAGGGCTAAAACCGCAATAAAAAGTAGTAAGATATCTAAAAGCGATATGGAACTAAATAGGTTATCGGCAAAGGAACTTGCAAAACTTTTGTAAATAATAAGAAGGATAATCGATTTATCGAATCGTGTTAATAGCTTGGCGTGTTTTAGTGCAAATGCTCCGAAAAAACGCTGTAAAAGTACACCAAGAATAACTGGTAAAATGATTTGCACGATTAGCTTTACATAGATATCGGTAAAACTGAAATCGGTTCCCGTTTGTTGTACAAATAAACCCATCCATAAAGGGGTAAGCACAACACCTATAATTCCGGAAATACTAGCGTTAAAAATGGCAGCGGGAATATTTCCTTTTGCAATAGAAACCATGACTACCGATGAGGATACGGTAGAAGGAAGGGCAGCCAAGAAAAAGAAGGCTAGCCAGATGATTTCTTGTTCTTCGTTTTGAATTAACGGACGAAAAATTAATACCAATAACGGAAAAATCAAAAAGGTAGAAGCTTGTATTAGAAGATGTAATTTCCAGTTTTTTATGCCTTCTTTTAGTTTTGTCGGACTTAATTTAAGTCCGTAAAAAAAGAAGATAAGCGAAATTCCTATCGCACTGATGGTATCTATAGGGATTTCACTTTGTGGTGTTCCCCAATGCGGAAAAAGATAAGCTAGTCCAATGGTTGCTATAATAGAAAGTACAAATCCATCCATTTTTATTTTCATAACTTTTTGTTTGCGACGCTAATTTAAAGATTGCTACAACACACACTTTTGGAAAATATCTTCAAGTTCTTTTTCTGGATCGGTGGTTATTCCTGGATGTGTTTTAGAACTTTGAATAATGGTACTTCTGCACGCAGTTAGCCATCTAAATCTATCGGAAAGTTCTAGCGTGCCTATTTTTCCTCCGGAAGGAGCACCTTCACAAACTAGTTTCCAAGCATGAAGGTATTCATTAAATGTTTCCAATTCCATTTCGCAAGCAAAGGCTTTCAGTTTCTCTGGATTAATATGGTATTTAATACCTAGAAATTTCTTCCGTTTAGAAAAAAGGATGACTCCAACATTAAAGAATTCTTCCCTTTCTACTTTAGGAACAATTCGAATTATTGCATATTCAAATGTACATCTATCTTGCATCTTTGGCTTCTTTAATTAATAGATCTATTTTAGAAAATCTTGTGGTTATAAAGGTAATATATGCTTCACGCATTTCTTCAGGGAGCATGGTGTCTGCTTCGCTAATTAGCCAGTCTTCTGGAATATTAGAAATAATTTCTACAATTTTATCTTTATCTAAAAGCTGTTGGATTTCTTTTGCAGCTTCGTTTAATTGGGTTGCTTTTTGTAAAAGCACATGGTCTTTTATAAGCGGAAACGTTCTAGTAAGATGACTTTCCCAGGTTTTCCAATTGTGATGAAAGTAAAAACTCGCGCCATTATCAATCACCCAAAGCTCATTATTCCAATGTAATAAATTGGTGTTTTTTGCGGTTCTATCAATATTACTTATCATGCTATCAAGAAGTACTACTTTGGAAGCTGTCATAGCGTCTACAGTACTTACCAAAGGATCAAAAGTAATAGCACTAGATAAAAAATGCAAGCCAAGATTTAAACCGACACTAAATTTAAGAAGGTCTTGAATTTCTTCGTCTGGTTCTGTTTTGCTGAAGGAATCGTCGAGATTCATAAAGACTAATTCTGGAACTTTTAAGCCAATTGCTCTGGCTATTTCACCACCAATAAATTCGGAAATTAATGCTTTTTTCCCTTGTCCGGCGCCTCTAAATTTTAATACATATAAAAAGCCATCATCAGCTTTCACGATTGCAGGAAGCGAACCACCTTCTCGCAAAGGATGCACGTATTGCGTAACATCTACGGTTCTAATATCAATTGTATTCATAGAGTGGAAAATGTAATTATGCGAATTTACGTGATTTTATATAAAAGTACTACCAAAAACGATACATACATTATTTACATTTTATAGACTATAAAAGAGGTGTTTCAGTTTCCTGTTTTTTACGAATATTTTATGTGTGATTATAGGAATCGTTTCCTATTTGTGTCTAGTTTTTATTGTGGTGTTTTAATGTAAAGTGTTAATTTTTAGTATTTATGTTTTGAAAGAACAAGACTAAGTGATTCTACTCGTTTATTTTAAGTAGTATTTAAACTCTAATTTTCAGGCAATTATCCACCGATATTTGTAGTGTAATCAAAAACATAATATTCGATTTGCTAGCTATTCATTTTTTTGATTATAACGAAGAGACTTTCAAAGGTCTTCATTATTCTATTAATTATTAAATATTTGAATCATGTCAATAAAAATCAATTTAATTAAGAATCCTGGATTTGTTTTTTCAGGAATGGAAACAGCGAATCAATCGCTAAGAGCAACAGCATCTACAGCGCAGAATCAACAGTTTAAAAACATGGAAATTCAGAATGGCTATGGAACAGCAACAACGGTATCTGTTAGTCCTGGATTGGGAGCAGAGGTAACTGCTAATATAAGAATAGAAGTTACTTCTGTTTCTGAAGAAAGCTTCAAACAGATTATTGAAGAAGTTAAAAAGAGTAGTAGTTACAAAAACAATAGTAATTTTCAAAAAGAAGTAAATGGGGCTGCATATTCGTCTGCTGCATCTTCATCCTCTGGAATTTTTGGATGGTTAGTTGGTAAAAGTTCTAGTAGCTATTCAAATAGCAGCAGTAATCTTACGGAAAAGATTAATAAATATGACTCTGGAGATGCCCATAACGATGTAACTGTAGCTAATTCCGTAGCAAACATAATGGTTAAGAGTGCTTCAAAGGTATTGGTAACTTCTAGTGTTAAAGTGACAGGACAACTACTTCATCCTTCTCCAACGGTAATAGCAGTAGAATCTACTGTATTTTCGTTTACAAAAGAAGATGGATCTACATCCTCTGTTACTATGTTAAATCAAACACCATTAGTTCCTGTAGATGCATCCAATGGTACTGTAAGTGGTAATACACTTGCGGCAGGATCCAAAATTAAAATAGGACCAATTGGTTCGTAAATACTAAAACACCACTGAGTTTTAGAGCACGTCTCTTTTATTTAGTGGTGTACTATAACCTAATTTTAATAAAAAGCTGTGGCGTAAGTTCACAGCTTTTTCAATGTATTAGGGTACTTGTTTTTTTGAAGTATCAAAGAGGCAAGTGGTTGAATACCTTTTACTAGCAGTAGCATACTTTCATATTGGTATTGTTTTTAAAATATTTCTTTTGTAGTCAAAAGGAAATGCTAACCAATAAAATGAATACGGGAACTTCTACTAACGGACCAATAACTCCTGCGAATAAAACTTATTTTTGTTTTTTGTAGATTTTGATAAAAACAATTTGGTTTTTAAACTCTTTTATTACGTCATATTCCTTTGCTAACACCTCATAATCTTTATCACTGATGTTGTAGATGTTTGAGTAAAAAACATATTCTGCACCTGCTTTAAAGCCTTTGAAATTTTTAGGATTCCCATTTAAATCAATATTATCTATTAGTGCAGTATTAGGAAAAAAGGACTGTACTTGATCGATATCAATTTCTTGTTCCTCTAAGTAGTTTATAGCTTGATTTCTAAGTTTGTAATATGGCAGATGGCCTAAAGTAGAATCCCATCCTTGAGAAATTTTATCTGGATATACCCAAAAGTTACCAGTTGTTATTGCAAGTAACCAAATACCAATTAATACTCGTTTTAAAGTTACACTAGAATTTGAATAAAATAAGATTCTAGCACATAATAAAGCAAAGGTTAAGTATATAGGTAATAGGTACCTATGTGCAAGTAAGTTTTTTGCCCATAGCATGTTTAATGGTAAAATAAGAAGAATACAGATAAATATAAATAGAAGTTGTCGTGTTAATTTATCTCTAAATATTTGTTTTCCATATTTTAGAAATAAGATAGAAAATACGATCCAAATTCCAATTCTACCAAAGTCAATAATTCGCCAAAATAAGATGCCTATATTAAAAAAGTACCCTTTTAAATTTACAGATTCAAAACAATTTGCCCAAGGTGAATCTTCGTGATATCCAATCCATCCTTTTTCCAGATAATGGTAAAGATTAAACAAGATAAATACGAACACAGCTGGTAAATATATTTTGCTTCTTTTTAGTAACGAATAAAATATCTTCTTAACAGAATTGTTGAAATTCACATTGTAGAAAATATCTATAATAAGAATACAAAAAGCAACCATCATACCTCGCATACTGGTAAGAAAAAGTAGCAGTATACTAATTAATAAAATATGTTTTTTGTTTTGGAGAACACTATTTAAACCTAGTAAAAAGAAAAAGACTAAAGGTATGTCTGGTGAAATTAAAGTAATCTGACTTAATAAAGTAGGATCTAAAAATACTAATAAGAATACAATACCAATATGCTCTTTTTTAAAGAAAAATGTTACTGTTTTTTTGAGTTGCCAAACAATTCCTAAGACAAAGGGTAACATGGATAAATGACTAACAATAAGGCTTTTTCCGAAAAGGCTCCATATGAAAGCAAGGTAAAACCCAAAGGTTGGAATATGTCCACTATCTATAGAATTAGGTAATAATATATTTGAAAAATTAGTTGACAAATAATAATTAGCATGTTTGGAAGCTAATTGAATGGTATCCCAAAAAAAACTGTTTTGTAAACTAGATGTATATAAAACAATTAGTATAATTAAACTTAAATAGTAAAATAGATTGTCCTTAATTAGTTTTAACATTAGTGTTGGTCTAATGGTTTTTGAAAAATTGTAAAATTCATTTTCATACGCTTTGCTAAGAAAAACATACAGGATGTTTTAACAACACCTAAACCATAAATGACACTACTTTTTAAATTAATGGAAGAAGCCTCTTCAAAATATTTTGTTGGACATGTGATTTCTGCAATTTCGTAATTATAAAATACTATTTGAGATAGCATTTGATTATCAAAAACAAAGTTATCTGAGTTTTTTGAATAGTCGATAGATTTCAAAACTTTAGAAGAAAAAGCTCTATATCCAGTATGGTATTCCGATAACTTTTGACCAATCATTATATTTTGAAAAAGGGTAAGTATTCTATTGCTTATATACTTATATATTGGCATACCGCCTAATAATGCGCCATTTCCTAATATTCTGGAACCTAACACCACATCATATAAGTTATGCGCAATTAAATAGCACATAGAATGAATAAGTTTGGGTGTGTATTGGTAATCAGGATGTAACATTACTACAATATCCGCATCTAATTCTAAAGCTTTATTATAACATGATTTTTGGTTTCCACCATAACCTTTGTTTTTATTATGCTTAATAATATGTTTTATTTGAAGTTTTTCGGCAACTTTAAGAGTATCGTCTGTGCTATTATCATCTACCAGAATTATTTCATCAACGATATCAAAAGGGATTTCATTATAAGTGTTTTCTAAGGTTTTAGCAGCATTGTAAGCTGGTAAAACAACTATTACTTTGTTATCTAATATCATTTACATTCAATAAATTAGCTTTAACTCAAATAATACAAGTTTATTTTAACTACTTGTATATGTTAAGCGAAACTACTTGAATTATTTCACAAAGTCAAGTTTAAGTATTCTCATTTCCAAAATATTTCTTTCGCAACCAAAAGGAAACTCTAACCAATAAAATTAATGCAGGAACTTCTACTAACGGACCAATAACTCCTGCGAATGCTTGTCCGGAATTCAACCCAAATACAGCAATAGCAACTGCAATGGCTAATTCGAAATTATTTCCAGCTGCTGTAAATGCCACCGAAGCGGTTTTGTCATAAGTTGCACCAGTAGCTTTGGTAAAGAAAAAGCCAATAAGAAACATTAACGTAAAGTAAATAAGTAGCGGAATAGCAATAATAACCACATCCATTGGTATTTCTACAATCAATTCTCCTTTTAACGAAAACATAACCACAATAGTAAAAAGTAGCGCAATTAAAGTAATTGGTGAAATGGTAGGAATGAACTTTTTGGTGTACCATTCTTCTCCTTTTAAAGGCACAAGAATTACACGACTTAGGATTCCTAAAAGGAAAGGGATTCCTAAATAAATAGCGACACTTTCGGCAATGGTAGTTATAGAAATATCTACGATAGCACCTTCAAATCCGAAATAGGGCGGGAGAACCGTTATAAAAAGCCATGCATAAAAACTATAAGCAAACACTTGAAAAATACTATTTAAAGCGACTAAACCTGCACCGTATTCACTGTTTCCTTCGGCAAGATCATTCCAAACTAAAACCATAGCAATGCAACGTGCAAGACCAATTAGTATTAGTCCGACCATATATTCCGGATAGTCTCTTAAAAAAATAATCGCCAAAATAAACATTAAAACTGGACCGATAATCCAGTTTAGAATAAGCGAAATAGAAAGGATTTTCGTGTTTTTAAAGACTTTTGGTAATAAGGCATAATTCACCTTTGCTAAAGGCGGATACATCATTAAAATTAAACCAATTGCAATTGGAATATTGGTGCTTCCATGACTTAACGAGTTGATGAAATCTGGAAAGTTAGGCGAAAAATAGCCAATAGAAACGCCTAATGCCATGGCTACAAAAATCCATAAGGTTAGGTTTTTATCTAGGAAACTTAATTTTTTTGGTGCTGCCATTTTTAAGATTGAATTTGAGAGAATACGTAAAATAATTCGGTTGCAATTTGTAGACTTCTTTCGTTGTATTTTTCTGCTTGTTGTGGTGTATTATCAAACGCTTTTGGATCTTCGAAAGTAATTGGAATACGTTTTTCTGCACCAGCAATAAACGGACAACCACCATCTGCTTGCGAGCAGGTCATAATTGCAGCGAATTCCGATTTCGGATTAAAATTCGCATCCAGTTTTTTTGAAAAACAGATAACAGGATGTTCGTTGTTAGAATGTTTAATCGTGTATACCGGGTTTTTACCTTCAGAAATAGTGCTTACTTCAAAACCTGTGTTTTTTAAAGTTTCTGCAACCATAGGAAATAGGGCAGTAGCTTCGGTTCCTCCAGAATAACAAAACACATTTTTAATACCAAAATGGTATGCTAAAGTTTGTGCCCAAACTTGTGATAAATGACTTCTTCTAGAATTGTGCGTGCAAATAAAGTTTAATCTAATTTCTTGATTTGCATGTACTTTTTCTTGAATATATGTTGCCAGTGGTTGCAGCGTTTCTTTGCGTGCTACATCTATATTTTCTTTATTTAACGTTGCAATAGATGCTTCAATAGATTTAAATAATGCCATTTTTTATTGGTGTTTAAGAATAGATTAGCAGCAACCGCTTCCTGGTTCGCAAGAGTTTCCTGTTGGGATATCAGAGAATTGTAATTTTGGTTTTGCTTCCGGAATTCCACAATTATCTTTAGCTAAACAGTCTGTTTGTTTGGTAGTAAGTACGAAGTTGGTGCCGTCAAAATCTAATCCGAATTTACCAATAGTATCTGCTTGGTATTCTACTTCAATCTCTAAATCTTCGATACCTAGCGTTTTTTCTGAAAGTTCTATAATGTGCATTAATTTTTCAGGATGCAATCTGTGATCGTAATCGTTAGCATTCCATAATTGAAAGTTTACCACTTCTTCTTTTCTTACGGTTCCACCACAATCGATAAAGTGTTTGGTGATTTTACCAACTTCGGTAACGTGAAAATGATTTGGTACTAATTCGCCATTTGGTAATTGAAAAGCAATGGTTTCTAATTGTTGTAAATGGTTTTTAATTTCTGAAAGTTTCATATGTTTATTTTTTTAATTATTTTATGTGACATCCTTTTACTTGTGTGTCCAGTATTGGTTAAGGATGTTTTAAAGTTGTATTTGTTTATTGCGATTATACGATTAATGCTTTAAATTTTTTTTAGCAACAGTCTGTGTTTTGTATATCTTGATCTAAGAATTGTAACATTACATTTTTCATTTTGCTCCAGTTTTCGGTATGTATACAATAGCAAACACTTGTTCCTTCTACGTTTCCTTTAATTAACCCTAAATGTTTTAGTTCTTTTAAATGCTGAGAAATAGTAGGTTGTGCAAGTCCGATTTGGTTTACTAAATCCCCACAAACACAAGCATTAATTTTAAATAAGTGCTGTAAAATAGCCACTCTAGCAGGATGTCCAAAGACTTTAGCAAATAATGCAATCTCGTTTTGTTGGTCTGTAAACATTTCGGTTTTAGCTAATCCCATTTTCGTTTTATTTGTTCATTGCAATATTACGATTAATATTTTAATTAGTAATTATGTTTTTCAAAAAAAGTATATTATTTATAATGTAAATAGGGGATAGGCGTTATTCTTTTTGCTTTATCGTCCAGTCTATTCCTCGTTCTTTGGCAAAAGCTTCAATAGGTTCTAGACCAATTTCTTTTCTTCTTTTATTAATGAATTGTGGCTTATCAATTTCGAAAAAAATAAGATTTCCATCTTTGTCCTTTGTGGTTTGCGAACCATAAACTTGTGGTTTATTGTCATTAATAAGCATTCTATCTATTAGTCTTGCATATTGCATGGCTTGCGATTCGCCTTGTAAAACAGAAGCTTTCATTAGTGGTGCATATTTTTCCTTCATTTCTAGATTGCTGTGCTGCATAACACTCCATATTGCACCATTTGCTAATCTGCCAACATCACTTGTACCCAACCAGCCATGTGTATCCATAATTTGTATAAGTTCCTTTTCAATACGTCTGTCTTGATCTTCTACTACTTTCCAGAAATAATCCATTTCAGCAGAGTCTGTACCAAATTTCTTCTCTGCATCTTGATACAATCTTCTAAAGAGTTGGTCTTGCATAAAGAGCGTTTCTAGTTTGGTTTGTATAACATACATTTCTTTTTTATTCGCAGGATCTACTTGTGCATCTATGGAAGATGACAAAAGACTTATTATTAGAACAAAGATTATTTTTTTCATAATTATTTTATAAACTATTTATAATAGACGAAGTTAGGAGTAATTATTTTAAATTCAAATTTAGCAAATATTTCTAATAAGTTATTATTCAGGTATTTATACGCTAGTATTAATGCTTTTAAAATCAGATATTTACATTAATTGAGAATTAACTTGTATTCGTGTTATTCCATTAAAATTCAATAGTAATTAATTATATATGTTTTAGCTACTGTATTGTTATTTGCAAATTGATTTCCAGCCCAACTATTAAGGTTATAGAGATTATAAGTTCATGAAGTCGTAAACCCTAAACCTAAGATTCACCTATTGATTTCAAGAAATACTTGAAACACAATTAATTAATATCTTAAGATTATGAAAACATCCGTTTTATTATTATCCATAAGCTTTCTAATGCTTATTGGATGCAGTAACGAAAATGTAGATATTTTAAAGGAGCCAGGAACCGGAGAATTAGTTTATATTTTTAATAACAACAGTGAGAATCCAACTTGGGAAACAAGGTTTCTAGAAGATGCACAACTAACTAAAAGTAACTCAAATATTCTAACTAACAATGCTAAAATGGGAAATAGTGCACACACGCATGGTAATATTGATGGTGGCTCATTGACTTTTAATTGGTCGGGAATTGAAAACAATGGAGGATCACACGGAAGCGCTGTTATTACGCAAGACTTCGGACCTTTTGTGGTTACTATTAAAATGGAAACATCCTGTATATCTATTTTGAATAATGAGGCGGTTTATGGAGGTACAATTACCGAGGTATTAAATGATCCTTTTAATGGTTCCGGACCTTATGCTTTGGGTAATACGCTATTTTTTAAAGTAACGGATAACGGCCAAGGAAGAAATGCAACTGCAGACCAGTATGTTCAAGCTATTGTTACCTCTACTTTAGATGGTTGTGATTCTTTTTCGCCAAATTCCTCTTTTTGGAACTTACCATTTATATCTGTTGCAGATGTGGAAAGTACGGATATGGTGAAAGTAAATAACTAAAGCCTTTTTTTAGTTGTTTGATTTGACGTAGCAGCTTTTGTTTGTATCGCCTTAAATGGAAAGTAGCCAATAAGAAGGGTTTATAAATAGAAAGGAAAATGAGTTTAAGAACTCTTATTTTGGATCATGAATTTGCAGATCTGTTAGGTTTTCGATTAGAAAATTAGCAACTTCAGGAAGATTATTTATAAGTTCTTCAACCACTTTTGGATCTGCTAAATCGGTACGAAGTCCGGGAAGCATACTCAAAGAAGGATCATCAAAATCGGCACAACCCATTGCCCAATTTTCAAATAAACGATGGTCTGTAGGAGTTTCAAAAAGGATTTTAATATCCGAATGCCTAGTATCTTTTTTCAGACGGATAAAAAGGGCATCTATAGTTTCTGGTTCTCCTTCAATAACTTGAAGAAAATAACCTTCTTTATACATAAGTACACCACTAATATTATCTATCATATTGTACCCACGAGCTTCATGTAGTAAGTCTAATAAGTCACGTTTACTAAGTGACACGGTTGCATGACTAGTATAGACTAGGCGGCGTAATTTCATATTAAATACTATTTGGGTTCGAATGCGTTTGTTTTACTGCTATTAATAAGTAAGTAGGGTAAACAAATTTAGAATAAACTTTTTACAAAGGCAAGTTTTTTAAACTTTTATAATGTGCTGATTGTCATTAAATAAACCTATAAATCCGAAGTGCTTGTATTCCAGAAAACAGCGACTTTACTTCTTGTATTTTGTGAAATTGGACTTTTGTATTCTTGAATTATTTTCGAAGTATTTACAGCATTCAATCAAAGCATCCATGCTTTTATTTTAGCGTATACTTCTGGAGTATTTAATAAATCTAAATGCTTGTTTTCATAAGCAATCCAAGTATTTTTCTTTTTAAAGCTTAAATTTTTATCCGGATTTTCATGTTGTCCTAAAGCGCTTTTTACTCCCACCATATTGTCTCCCAATAATTGCTTGATATTAGATTTAGTTTCTTTACCAGCAACACCTGCAATACTATAACAAGATACTTTTTTGGGTAATGAAATATGTTGGCTTTTATCGCCTTGCATTTTAAACCTATCGTTATTTTTCCAGTCTGTATCTAGCAAGTTTCCATATCTTAAATCGGTAACACCAGCACTTCTTATTTTTCCTAATCTAGCAAAAGGTTTTGCATAAGGAACAGCCTCTAAAACAACATCTAAATAGTTTCCTGCTTTTTCTAAAGGAGCGCCATGATGTGGAGTACCAAGAAAAACAACTTTTTTAAGATGCTTAGTCCATGATTTTTCTTGTTGCTCAGCATAATATATTGCGCTTCTAGAAACCAAACCACCCATACTATGCGCAAGGATAGTAAGTTCTTGAACAGGAACAGGCCAGTTTAAAAGTAGCTCTTCTAATAATTGATTTAGTTTTTGTCCGTTTGTAGAAACATGAAGACCACTATTATAATGCAAAAATATAGGTGTTTTTTGTAATTCTTCTGCTAAAGCTATTCCGTGATTATGTTCCTTTCTAGTCCATTGCATATCATTCATACAAGAACCATGTACCATTAAAATGATTTTTCCGTGGATAGTAGGATATGCTTTTGTAATGCTTTTTTTATCTAGCGGAATTGTTTTTCCTTCCTTTCGGAATTGCATATTAATACCTAATGGATTTTCGGTTTCTTCCAAATAATCACCAACAACGCCGTTTAAAACGGATTGTAATATTTCCCTTTCTTCGGTAGTTTTCATGGTACTACTTAAGGAAACAAATTTACCTAAGGCTTTATCTACAGTGCTTCCAATGAGTTTTGTAGTCCATCTAATATTTTTATATGCTATTCCAGAAATATTAGTAATTAGATGCTGTATTGGAGTAGAAGGTAAAAAAGGAGGATGCACTACGCTTTGATGCATAGATTCTACCAAGTCGGTAATTCCTATGGTGGCATCGGTAAGTAAACGACTGATGCCTTGTAGTTTGGAGTCTTCCTTTTTTTTGCGAGCCATTTAAAATTTTATAAATGAAATTATACTTTTAAAATATCCTGGTATTCTTCAAAAAAGGCTTCAAATTGGTGCATATTTTCATTAAAAAAAACCATGACTTCTTGCCAGGTATTTTTGTTATGAATAGATACTTTTTTTTCTAAAGGAAGATAGATTCTCGAAATTTCTTTACCATTTTCTAAGAAGTATTCTTCTTCAAAAATAGCATCCGGTAAATACTCATTCAGTAAAATCGATTTTAAAGATTCTAGTTTTTCCCAAATGGTAATTCGGTTTTCTAAATCGTCTTCTAAGTCTAGAGCAATTAATGCTGTTTTGTTATCAAAATGAAACTTAAAGCTAAAACCTTTTATTTTAGTATTGTATAAGGTCCATTTTCTTGGAAATGATTTTCCGAAGCTGGTCCAAAATAATTGTTTTATCTGTCTTGATTCTTCTCGTGTAAACATAGTTCTTCATTTCCGCGAAGGCGGAAATCTTATGATTTTAGTTTTGTTAAAAAAATGTTTTTTACTTAACTCAATTTCCTTTTTTATTCTTCAAAATTATTTGAAAATTTAAAAGATTTCCGCCTTTGCGGAAATTAAAAAGTATCAAACAAAATAAGCAATTGCAATAGCAGCAATAATGGTTATTAGTTTGGTAATATTAAATTTATGGTCTTCGTTACTTTCAAATAAAATAGTGGTTGAAATATGTAAAAATATACCGATTACTATTGCTGAAATTTCATAATAATAGTTTTGAATAAAGCTGAAATTTTCAGAAAGTAAAACACCAAAAGGCGTCATTAATGCAAATAAAACTAAGAAAAAAGCAATCTTTGTTTTTGGCAATTGCGACGCAAAAAAGAACGTAGCCAGTATAATAGCAACAGGTAGTTTATGGATAATAATTCCTATAAGTAAACTGCTGTGATTATGTATTGGGATTCCTTCTAATACACTATGAATACTCAAACTTATAAATAATAACCAAGGGAAAGCGGTTGCGCTTTTATCTAAATGTACGTGACCATGTTCTGCTCCTTTAGAGAAAAATTCTAATATGATTTGCATCAAAATACCAATCATTATAAACAAACCTACATACTCATTACTTTGCGCATACACTTCTGGTAAAAAGTTAAAAACAGTAATAGATAGAAGGAAAGCGCCACTAAAAGCGAGTAGTAATTTTAGATTTTTGTTTTGTGATGGTTTTAAAACTAAAACAAAGGCATAACCTAAAAGGACACTTAATATGGGAAGTAATATGTTTTGCATCTATTTAAAGAAATATTTAATTTAAAGACTCTTTGACAAGCGCAGAGTGACAGTTTTGCTTATTAATGACATGTCGATTATTACTACGACTATTTAAAAATCATGATTAATCTTTCGCTTTGTTTGGCATGAAATGGATTTAGCTTAAAATCGCCAAAGACATCTAATAAATAAACGCCAGCTTGCTCAAAAAGCGCTTCGAAATCTGCTAAAGTAAATCCTCTTACACGTTCTTGAAAATTATAATCTTTACCTTCAGCAGTAAAAGAAATATCTTTAATAATATAACCATCTACAACACTTCGTTTTTGAGTGAAAGCAATACCTTCAACGGTTTTAACGTCTTCTGCAACTAGGTTATCTATTACGTATTCACTATTCATAAAATCGATAACACCAAAACCAGTTTCGTTTAATTCTGCTTTTATCGCTTTAATAGTATTTAGATTGTCTTCTTCTTTATCAAAATAGCCAAAACTGGTAAACAAGTTAAAGACAGCATCAAACTGTTCTTTATAGGGTTTACTCATGTCATGGACATTAAATTTTAAAGTTTCATTTTCAAATTGCTTGGCATGTGTAATGCTATTTGCAGATAAATCTACTCCAGTAACATTATAGCCTAAAGTGTTTAAATAGATGGAGTGTCTGCCTTTTCCGCAAGCTAAATCTAGTATTTTTCCACCTTCCGGAATATTTAAGTAATTGGTAAGATTATCCATAAACTGTTGGGCTTCGGTATAATCTCTGTCTTTGTAAAGAATATGGTAAAATGGAGAGTCAAACCAAGAGGCAAACCATTCTTTTTCGCTTTTTATCATGTATTGTTATATATCAGCACAAAAATAATCTATTTTTGCAATCTATTTGTCGAAAAACATGGAGAATAATTATAAAATGCTAGCCAAAACTTTATTTGGCTTTGAAGAGTTATTAGCAAAAGAACTAACACAGCTTGGTGCACAACAGGTGAAAATTGGGGTGCGTAGTGTTACTTTTGTTGGAGATAAGGGTTTTATGTATAAAGCAAACTTAGGTTTGCGTACAGCTATTAAAATTTTAAAACCTATTAAGACTTTTAGAATTGTTAATGAAGAAGACTTGTATAAACAAGTGTACAAAATGGATTGGAGTGAATACATGAAATCTTCTGGTACTTTAGCAATTAGCTCTACAGTGAATTCTACACAATTTACACATTCGCAATATATTTCGCTTAAAACGAAAGATGCCATTGTAGACAAGTTTAGAGATACTACTGGTGAAAGACCAAATGTGGATTTACGTTTTCCAGATTTAAAGATTAATGTGCATATTGATAGACAAATGTGTACGCTTTCTTTAGATTCTTCTGGAGAGTCGTTACATAAACGTGGTTATAAAACAGCAACTAATATTGCGCCAATTAACGAAGTACTTGCTGCTGGTTTAATTATGCTTTCTGGTTGGGACGGACAAACCGATTTTATGGATCCAATGTGTGGTTCTGGGACCATGCTTGTGGAAGCAGCAATGATTGCTTGTAATATTCCGCCAAACCTAATGCGTAAAGAATTTGGTTTTGAACGTTGGAGTGATTGGGATGTCGAACTTTTTGAAAAGATAGAAGAATCCTTATTAAGTAAAACTAGAGATTTTCATCATCGATTACTAGGTTTTGATAAATCACCAAGTGCTGTTGCAAAAGCAAAAGAGAATTTAAAAAATGCGCATTTAGACGAATTTGCGACTATAAAACACGAAGATTTCTTTAAAACTAGAAAAGGAGGAGAGGAGAAACTACACATGGTTTTTAATCCGCCTTACGGAGAACGTTTAGATAATTTAGATATCGAAGATTTTTACGGAAAAATTGGGGATACTTTAAAACAAGGTTATCCAGGAACAGATGCATGGTTAATTACTTCTAATTTAGAAGCTTTAAAGTTTGTAGGCTTACGTCCTTCACGAAAAATAAAAGTATTTAATGCAAAGCTAGAAGCGCGTTTGGTGAAATACGAAATGTATGCTGGTAGTAAGAAGGGGAAGTATATGAAACCAGACGAGGATTAGTTTTAAGTATACTGTCTTTTGTTATTGGATTATTTGCTCACTTTTGGGAATTCTAAGAAAAGCTGATTTACTAAAGTATTAATGTGCTTTCTTAAAGCAGGTTTCGATTTGTCTAATTCGCAAGGAATGGTAGCTTGCCATATTACTTGATTTTTTTCTAAATCGGAAACATACAGAATGAGTGTTTCTTTGGTATAAATAACAGAATTGATGGTACAGGTTCTCCAATAGTCAAATTCATTATCTAATTCGCAGTTTTTGACAAAGGTTTCTTTTTCTGTTATTGCGATTTTAAAACCAGCTTGCAATTGCGGACTAAACACATTGGTTCTATAACCTAAAGCGGCCATATTCTTGTCTACTTCGCCTGCAATTAATTCGCGAACATAGGTATTATCTAAGTTAGGATATTTGGTGTTGTTTACTTGAAAATCGTCCAAACAAAGCATGAAAGTATCATAGTAGTTAAAGTCTACTTCTTCATCATATTCAGATATAATATCTACTGTTGCTGCACAACTGATGCATAGCGTAAAAACAAAAAAGTATAAAATTTTTAAAGATCTCATGAGGTATGTTTATTACATAAAGGTCTTTAATTATAAGTAACTTAACAATGATATTTGTCAGTTTTAGAAACTAGTATTTTTCTTGAAGTATTTGCGTGTGATGTTCTACATGATGTGCTGTCCACATAATAATTTCTCTCACTGGCATTTTTCCCATTAAAGGATGTGGTAGAATATATGTATCGAGTTGTTTATCGTTCCAGCGTTTTAGCGTTTTGTATTGAAGCTTTTTATTCTCTACTTGTAGTCTGTTGAGTATGTATTCTTTTTCGCTTACCGTTGGCACTTTCATGTTTTGCGAACCTTTAAAGGTTTTGCCTTGCACACCTAATAATCGTTCTTGATATCGCTTTACAATAGCATCATAATCTCTTACATCTCTATTTGCTTTACCAAATTTAAATTTCAGTAAGATTTTAGGCATACTTAACGCATCGTTAAGCGGTTTTATACTTTGTAGTAAATGAAGTGCTTGCTGACCTGTGGTCCATTTTCCATCGGGACCTTCTTCCCATTTATCGGCTTTCTGATTTTGTAACCAATCCACAAGTGTATTATGTTTCTCTTCTAGATTGCTAACAATATCTTCTTTGTTCATTTTTATCCTTTTTTAAATAAAGGAATAAGGTAAGAAATATTATAGCTATAACCTACACCAAAATTACTGCCATCGTAGGTTTTGTTATAGCCAGGAATGTAAAGGTTTTCAAAATTATCTGGTTGATCTTGGCTAAACACATTTTTTAATTGTGCATTAATACCAATAAATAAGTTTGGTAGTATTTCTGCTTTAATACCAATAATTAATTCTGCCCAAATAGCAGTTAAGCCACTAGATTTTGCAGGATCGTTAGAAACTTCTTGTTCCCAATATTGCTCTTGCGAATAGACGGAGTAGCTATTTCTAGTTTGACTAAAGGTACTTGCTCCAACACGTAAACCACCATAAATCATATTATGCATACCAAACCAATTGGTGTACGAGTTATAATCTACTCCGGCTTTAAAATAAGAACCTGAAGCTGTAGTATTAATATAATCGTTACCTAGAGTTCGTTCTTCTGTACCAAGCTCTCCAGCAACATATAAACGCTTTGTTAGTCTAAAATCTGCCATGATTTCAAAACCTTTATAGTCATCTTCAAGAGCCGTTCTTATTAATTTGCTTAAATCTCCACCAACACGAAGTCCGTATTTTTGAATGTGTTTAATTGAATCTTTTTTAGCTTTGGCAATACTATCATTCTGCGCATTTGCAGAAACACAGCATAACATAAAAAAGACAAAGATATTAATGGAAAAGGTTAAAGTGCGCTTCATCTTCATTGCTAATAGGTTCGTTATCTGTTGTGGATAGTATATAGTCTATCCAATTATTGGAATCATCTTCAACGGTTATGGTAACATTTTCAAACACGGTTTTATAACCACATGCTTTAGATACGTAATCTAGTTTTGTAGTATAAGAAATGGTAATGATGTCTTCGTTTCCATTTGGATAATCATCAGAATCATCATCTGGCGTTCCATTGTCGTTAATAGAATAATTATTATGAAATTTAAATTGCGTAGAATTTTCTGAGGTTTTTAAAGGCAAATAAACACTACTAGCAGTAACAATATCGTAATCGCTTAAAACTTCATCATTATCCACACCTTGTACTCTAAATTTAGATACCGTTTTCAAGTTATCGGTATTGGAACTATTGTAAAACTGGATGTATAACCTTGCAGTGGTGGAAGTCTCATCCGAGCATATATCATCTTTTTCGCAGCTTGAAAAAGCCACAAAGACAATGATAATTGGAATGATAATAAATTTTAGTTTTTTCATGTTTACTTTCCGCGAAAGCGGTAATCTTTTCAATACTAATTAACGTTTCTCTAAAAGTACAACGGTTTCTACGTGTGCTGTGTGTGGAAACTGATCTACTAAACTTATTTTTTTTATGTAATATCCTGCCTGCATCAAGGTTTCGGTATCCTTGCCTGTGTTGCAGGGTTACAAGATACATAAACCATTCTATCTGCATTCAAATCAATAATTTTTCGAAGCGTTTTAGGGGCTATTCCTGCACGCGCTGGATCTAAAATTATAGTTCTTATTTTATCTTTATATTCTGAGTGCTCGAGTAAAAATTTTCCAACATCAGCAGCAAAAAAGGTTAAACCCTCAATGTTATTTCTTTTGGCATTTTTCTTCGCGTCTTCAATTGCTGAAGCAACAATATCCACACCAACTATTTTTGTGTTTTTAGATTTTGAAGCAATAATTTGTCCAATGGTTCCTGTTCCACAGAATAAATCCATTACAATAGTATTGTCAATCGCTTCTTTGTTTTCTAACGCATAATCAACAACTTTGGTATATAGTCTTTCTGCGGATTTGGGATTGGTTTGAAAAAAACTTTTCATACTAATCTCAAAGTTTAAACCTAAAAGTTCTTCAATAATTTTATCTTTTCCGTAAACTAAATCGATGCTTCCTGTAGTTGCAATAGTTCTATCTCCAGTTTCATCATTAATAGTATGTAAAAGCCCAGCGACTCTGTTTCCAAATAATTCTACTAATAAGTTAGCAAACTTTGTTAAGTCAAATTTTGGTAAATCATAAGAAGTAGTTACTAAATTGAATAAAAGCTCATTGGTTTTATAGGATTTACGTACCACTAAGAAACGGAAGAATCCTTCTCTTTTTGGGCCATGCCAAGGCGCTAATCCAGTTGCTTCACAGTAGGCTTTAATCTTTATAAGATTGTCTTCAAATTCTTTATCGAACAATCCGCTATCTTTATCTAAGTTTTCACCACACCACCAAGTTCCTCGTTTCTTAAAACCTAATGTAAATTCATCCACATCGGTTTTTTCTTCTCTATCGTATCCAATAGCAGAGAAGCTATATTCCATCTTATTTCTATAATGGAAGTCGTTAGGTGAAGTAATAAATTCATCAAATAAGTCTTCAATATTCTCCACTTTACCAATGCGTTTAAATAATTGAAGTGTACTATCTTTTTTATATTTGTGTTGTTTTTCAACAGGAAGCTTAATGTATGGAGCACCTGCAATTTCTTGAAAAGGCATCTCCATTTCATCACTTGAAGGTTCTAAAACTTCAAATAATTTACATTCCGCGTACTTTTTACTTGATTTTTTTACCTGTGCTTTCACTAGTTGTCCAGGTAATGTATTCGGTACAAATACTACAAATTCTCCATGTTCATTTCTAATACGCCCAATTCCTTTTCCGCCAAAGGCATAATCTTCAATCTTTATTTCTATAATTTGTCCTCTCTTAACAAATTTGTTTCTTTCTCTTTTTGGCATCTATTCTATTTTAGAATGCAAAATTATAAAAAAAGCACCTCGATTAAGGTGTTTTTTCTATTTATGTTGATTTGATTATTTCTTAGTCCATTTATCTGAAATTTTTTTCATTTGTTTTCCAACTACTACAGACCACTAAGGTCAAAAAACAATACCATGTTTAATGCAACAATACCCGAACGAATACCAAAAAGAAGGTTGAAAATATTGCAATAATAGCCGTAAATAAGATGTATGTAATTTGACTTATCTTTAAAAGATTTTGGGTTTATTTTAAAAGAATACCACTTTCGTGGAAAAAAAAATGAACCTTTTAACTTTTTTTACGTCTTTATTATATGAGAGTAACAAATATTCATAAGCGGAAGCTACAGCAATCTATAGATAACGTATCGCTTCTATTTAATACGTTAGCAACAGATAAAGATTTGATTTGGCCTTTTGAAAATTGGCCAGCAATGCGCTTTAAGGATGGTGTAAAAGTTGGAAGTAAAGGCGGACATGGCATTATTCGATATAGCATCATTGCATTGGAAAAAGGAAAAAGTATCACCTTTAAATTTTCTAAACCGGATGGTTTTATAGGAAATCATACCTTGTATCTAAAAGCCGTTTCAGAAAATGAAACAGAAATTACGCATGAAATTAAAATGCATACCGCAACTTTAAAAGCTTCCGTTTTATGGCTTTTTGTAATTAGATGGCTGCACGATGCTTTATTGGAAGAGGCTTTTGATAAAGTAGAAAATCATTTTATGGATGTGAAGAAACTTCCAAAGTACAATATTTGGGTACGTTTTTTAAGAAATAAATATAAGAAGAAACCGTAGAAACTAAACAAGGGGAATTGAAAATAGACAAACGTAGTGATGCAAAATTGGTATTAGCTTTTCAATCTGGAGATAAGAAAGCGCTGGCAACGCTTGTGAAAAGATGGCATCTTACGTTTTGTAAAAAAGCATTTTGGTTGGTTAAAGATGCCGATGTAGCAAAGGATATAGCACAAGATTCTTGGCAAACCATTATTGCGAAAATAGATACTTTGAAAGATACTAGTAGTTTTGGCAGTTGGGCTTTACGTATTGTGTATTCTACATCTTTAGATGTTTTAAGAACTAAGAATAGTGAGCGATTTAAGCAGGAAGAGTATGTGAAAAATCAAGAGGTTATAGTAGAAGATAACAATGAGAATACCACTTTAAAAAGGAAACTCTTATTAGCCATTCAAGATTTACCAGAACAACAGCAGCAGGTTATTAAGTTGTTTTATTTGGAAGAATATTCATTAAAAGAAATTAGCAAAACGCTAGATATATCTCTAGGAACAGCGAAATCTAGATTGTTTTATGCTAGAGAGAAATTAAAAACAATACTAAAAAATAGAAATTATGAAAAATAATAAGGAAGATATAGACAAATTAATAAAAGATACATTAACACAAGAAGAAGCAAAATTCTATGATACACTAGAAGAGCAAAGTGTTTTAGGGATGATTTTCGGGTTGTTTAAAGGAAAAAATAAATGGTTATTAATACTAATGAATATGATGACTGTTGTGTTTTTCGGATTCTTTATATATTGTGTAGTGCAATTCTTTAGTGTGGATACTACCAAAGAGTTATTAAAATGGGGACTAGGAAGTATCGTGTTTATGATTGGCGTAAGCATGCTTAAGATTTTTGCTTGGATGCAAATGGATAAGAATGCATTACTTAGAGAATTAAAACGTTTAGAACTTCAAGTATCTTCATTGGCAGGAAAAATATCTACCTAAGATATTTAATTCGACACTAATATTTAGTAATTTGCAGGTCTTTAGGGATGATTTCTTTCCCACGCTGAATTTTCAACTTTTGAAAGGATAAAGGTAGAAGAGGAATAGTTTTTTTATTAATTAAAAATTATTTAAAATGGCTGTTTTAGACCAATTAACATCGCAAGAAGCGATGGACTTAGAAAACAAGTATGGTGCACACAATTACCATCCACTTCCAGTAGTACTGAGTAGAGGAGAAGGTGTGTATGTTTGGGATGTAGAAGGAAAAAAATATTATGATTTCCTTTCTGCTTACTCTGCAGTAAACCAAGGACATTGTCATCCAAAAATTGTTAGTGCTATGGTAAACCAAGCACAAACACTTACATTAACTTCTCGTGCATTTTATAACGATATGTTAGGAACGTTTGAGAAATACGCTACCGAAACCTTTGGTTACGACAAGTTGTTACCTATGAATACAGGTGCAGAAGCAGTAGAAACTGCTTTAAAACTGTGTAGAAAATGGGCTTATGAAGTAAAGGGTATTGATGAAAATGAAGCCGAAATTGTGGTTTGCGAAAATAACTTTCACGGAAGAACAACTACTATTATTTCGTTTTCTAACGACCCTGTAGCTAGAAAAAACTTTGGACCTTACACAAAAGGATTTATTAAAATTGAATACGATAATCTTAAAGCTTTAGAAGAAGTACTTTCTAGCAATACCAATGTCGCAGGTTTTTTAGTAGAACCAATTCAAGGAGAAGCTGGTGTTTATGTACCAACCGAAGGATATTTAACAAAAGCGAAAGCTTTATGTGAAAAGCATAACGTTTTATTTATTGCAGACGAAGTTCAAACTGGAATTGCAAGAACTGGTAAAATGTTAGCTATTGATCATGAAAACATTAAAGCAGATATATTAATTCTTGGTAAAGCATTAAGCGGTGGAGCATATCCTGTTTCTGCTGTTTTAGCAAATGATAACATTATGAATGTTATTAAACCTGGAAATCATGGAAGTACGTTTGGTGGTAACCCAGTTGCAGCAGCAGTTGGTATGGCAGCTTTACAAGTGATTAAAGACGAAAAACTTGCGGAAAATGCTCAAATTTTAGGAGAATTATTTAGAGCAGAACTTTCTAAGTTTATTGAAACATCTAATATTGTTAATGGCGTAAGAGGTAAAGGTTTACTAAATGCTATTTTAATTAATGATGATGAAGAAAGTGAAACCGCTTGGAACATCTGTATGGCTTTGCGTGATAATGGTTTATTAGCGAAACCTACACATGGAAACATTATTAGATTTGCACCACCTTTAGTGATGACTAAAGAGCAATTACTAGATTGTGTTGCTATTATAACAAAAACACTTAAGCAATTTGAAGTATAAGTCTTTTTTAAAAAGAAGTATAAAAAAAAGCGACCAATTGGTCGCTTTTTTTATTTTGTATAATTGGTCAACCTAATTTAGGCCAACCAATTTATTTCGTTTTATTCGTTTTATTCGTTTTGTTGTTGCCATTGGTCCATTACTTCTTGAACGTTTTCCATATACGCATCCCAACCACCTATACTATAGATTTGATATACAGAATACAATAAAGAAAAAACAGCTAAAGCGAGTCCGATAAGGGCAATTATTTTAGCGGTTTTTACTTGGCTAAAATTAGAATACAATTCTGGATTTTGCATATATAATGCTTCATCTTTTGTTACTAAGAAATAAGCAATTCCAGAAAAAAGAAGTCCTCCAATTCCCATGCTACAGCAGCATGCTATAAAAGAGATAATTCCTAAGACTAAAGCGATTGTTGCATTTGGTAGTTTTTGTTGTTCCATTGGTTGTTAGATTAGTTATAAAAATTTTAAAATATAACTTCCCATTATTATTACAATATTAATAATAGCAAGTGAAATGATTATTCTATTTGCGAATTTGAAATTCTTAAAATGATTTATTAGTACAAAGCCAAAAAGTAGAATTAATGTAAAAATTGCAGGATACATCTTAAATGCTGCTGTTAAATCTCCTTGAAAAATTAAAGAAACAGAACGCTGCATTCCACAACCTGGGCATTCTATACCAAGTAGTTTTTTGTTTAAGCAAGGAAGCATGTAATCTTCAAAGGAAGACATAAATATCATTTTATTGAATTACAAATGTATAAAAAAGCCAATGGAGTTCCATTGGCTTTTTTATTTATATGTTTAATATGTTTATTTTTTTTGCGAAATAATCACTTTTTTACTTCTTGTTGTTTGATTAGCAAAAGTCACTTTAGCGATATAAACACCTTCACTTAAGTTTTTAGTAGAGAATGCATATCTATCTTGAGTAGATAAATTATTTTCATTAAATATTCTTTTTCCTGAAACATCAAATAAAGAAATCGTTTTTACTTCTAACTGATTTGGGTTTAAAACAGTTAGTTGTGCAGATGTATTATTTTGCATAACTAAGAAATCGGCATCATTAAATTCTTCCGTAGAAAGGCTTTGGTCTTGAAATACTATTTCAAAACGATCTGTATAATTACCAGGTTCTAATGTGATTTCGTATGCTTGATCTTGTAAATTAACAAATAAATTGTTTTCAATGTCATGAATAAATATTGGCTGACTGGAAGCAAAGTTTTGAACATCATAAAGACCAAATCTTACTAATTGTTGGTTGTTTACCTTTACTAATAAAGGAATTTTTAATTCTTCATTATAATCGAATGCTTGAATAGCATAAGGTGTTCCGTCAAGAGTCCAATTTGCATCCGAACTTACTTGTTCAGAAATTTGCGCTTCTAATCCATAATCAAAACCATCTGTTGCAGTATGATGAAAATTCATAAGTAACTGACGTGTGTAGGAATTATTTCCATTATTGTCGAAACCTACATTAATTCTAAAACGTTTAAAATCTTCTGGGACTATGTTGTAGCCTTCTTCATTATATCTAGCTTCTGGTATAGTATTGATATCTGTTTCTTCTTTTGTTGAAGATGTTTTAAAAAACTCACTATTCGCATCAGATTGCTTGTAAAAAGCACGATGTGAATTCGAAAAAATCACACTAGACTGTGGTGCTGACGGACTACCTTCCATCATAAACCCTTGTCCGATAGGTATATATCTTCGGCCTACTTTTGTTCCAGTTCCTGCACCTGGACCTCCGACAACTGTTCCATCTAACAGATACATTTCAAAAGCTGCATGAGTAAAAGATTCTACACCAGCGGCAGAAATTGTATATAATGCATAACCACCAACATAGTTAGATAATACATGTGAAGTAGCTCCTGGAGCCTGTTCCCAATACTTTAAAACACCAGTAGAGTTATTTTGATTGTGTGTATTGTGTATAAAAGGTAATGCATCTAAAGCAGAAGGATACGGGTTACCAACTAAAGTTTCTCTATTTGGATTTAACGTTACAGTTATATCTCCATTATTTGCACGACCTCTAAAATCATATTTTACTGCTCCACTTGGATTTCCTTTCATACTAAAACCATAACCAGGGGCTAATGTACCATTAGGATCACCACCCACAGGTATAGAACCTCCTCCTAATCCAATCCAATCTTCATAAGCGTTTGTAGTTGTTGGTAAGCCAATAAATGTATATAACCAATAACTAGAAATTTGTGTTGCTGTACCATCATAACCTGCAACAAAGCCGTAAGGAGTTGTATTTGTAGGAAGAGGGCCAGTTTCAAGATAAAAGCTATTATTTGGTCTTAAAGCCGTATTACCAGCAGTTCCACTATTTTGACCTACAGGCGAAGCCCAATAATTATACATATACGTATTAGAATTACCAGTTTGTTGCACACTAAGTTGGCCCGCTCCAGTATTTGTACTTGTTGTAGTTGCATTACTTTGTAATAATTGCGCGTCATTACGTAAATATAGATGGCCGTTAGTGTCTAAATTAACATCATCGGTTACATATAAAGGAGCAACATTTGGTACGCTTGCAAAAGCAGTACCATCCACATAAACATAGCTGCCATTGCTAACAAATAAATCGGACTGTGCAAAACTTATGCTGCAGATGGTTAATAGTAGTAATGAGAGGGAATATTTCATGAGGATTAATTTTTACTTATAATGGATTAATTAGTACAAAGTTAACGAATTGTTATTCTTGATTAGAATTTATTTTAACTCTTTTTGTTAAAGGATCAGAATCTTTAGAATCCACTTTTTCTATAGTGTTTTCTTTAGGTTGTATGTTTTCTGCAGGAGTTATATTTTTCATATCTGTATTTTTAGTTTTTTTATTAGCAGATGATACTTCTACTTTTTGCTTTTTTTTAGAAATCACATTACTAGGTGTTTCTTTTGTATTAGAAGAATTTTTTTTACGAAAATTATCAGTCATTTGTAAATCCTCAGATTTTCCATATAGACTTGGCATTAAGTATGTACCTCTAGCTTCTCCTTTATCTTCTTCCATTATACGTTTGTTTGGATGTTTTTGTAAATATGGTCCATTCCTTTCAGCAGTTAATTGCCAAGACACCTTTTTTCCAGCTACACCACCGGCAATAATAAATAAGCCATTTTCTACTTCTTTTTCAATATATAGATTTGGCATTGCTGCACCAATTGGAGTTAATTGGTAGCTTGCATTTTTGTTTACTGCGTCATAATAATCTGGTAAGCTAACTGTAGCCTTTCCGTTTGCATCAAAAACTTCTTTCCCTCTATATAAATTTAATATTTCATTAGATTCAATACTAGCATGTTTTAAAATTTTATTGGCCGGGTCTAAAGGGTGATCCATTCTAAAATATTTAACTCCAGTAGCACCAGAATCGCCATATGAAAGCACACCGTAACCTAAAATAAGGTTTGTAGTATAGCCTGCTATACCATCAAAACCAATACCGTTCACACCTTCACCTCCAGCAGCAGTTCCTCCATTTCCAGAAACTCCCACACCTGTTGTTGTTGTTGCATATCCAAAAACACCCATTTCAGTTCCTGTTCCAGCGACACCACTGCCGTTTGGGTTTAAGTTAAAAGAGACTAAATTATTACCTAAACCTATTGTTCCAGTCCCAGTAGTACTATCAGCAAAACCAGCAATACCAATTGATAGTGCAGCTCCAGTAATACCTGCACTATCTCCAGTAATAGTATAAGGACCTCTATTATCACCACCAACAATTATTCCATGACCAGCGGTTCCAGTATTTAAAAATAGACCTGCAAAACCAGTATCATCAGTAGCTGTTCCTCTTACCCCAATTCCAGTAGTACTAATTCCATAAACTCCAGAGCCAGAATTGCTATCACCATATACTCCATCACCAGCATTAGCTGTACCCCAAGTTCCATCAAAACTTACAGAATCACCCCAAACACCAACTCCAGAATCACTATCTCCGTATACTCCTTCTCCAGAAGTACTAAAACCACGAACACCATCTCCAGTTGTTGCTTGACCTTGTGCACCAACACCACCTGTAACATCTCCTAGAGTTCCAAAAGTAGAACCAAAACCAACTACTGCGGCAGATGAATTAGATTGTCCTTGTAGTCCTACACCAGTATTTGAAACTCCGATTGCTCCAATACCAGATGTTGCATCACCCCAAAATCCATAGCCATTTGTGGTATAACCATTTACAGCAGAAAAACCTATAGAACTAAATTGATCACCAGTTAGAGCATTAGTTGCTCCGTAACCAACGGTTATTTGCCCATTTGCTTGTACGCGCATACGATCTACATTGTTAGATCTAATGTTTAATGCATGATTACTTATAGTACCAAGAAATTCTGTACCAGTAATTGCATTACCTGCTAATGTCCAATCATTAGCAGTTGCACTTCCGCCAATTGGAACCCAAGCTGCACTATCCCAATAATAAAACCCTACACCTGTACCTATATCTAAATTCCATACTAAGAGTCCTGTTGCGGGAGCAGTTACAGGAGCGGCGGTGGCTAAATCTGTAATTGTTACACGAGGAACTAAAAGTCCTCTATTTGCATCATCTAAGTCTAATAGTGCACCAGAAGCAGGAGTAGTGGTACCAATACCAACTTGTGCAAATGCAGTTATACTAAATATTAATAATAGGTAGGTAAATAAGATTTGGGATGGTATAGGTTTAGTAATATTTCTCATAATACAGTCCTTATTTAGAGTTAATAAGTAATAATTTAATTAAAATTTATTTAAGTTATGATTATTATTAGCTATTTTCGACCAAAAGTATTAATGCATCGATAATTATATGTTTTTATCTAAATATTTGAGTTATATATTGATTTTAATTGGCTGTATTGTAGCTGTTTACGCTCAGGCGGAAGCGAATCAAAATACAGGAGTATTAGTGCTAGGAATTGTGGTACTAATGTATGGTTTATATAGGGTGTATAGCACCATACCGAATAAGAAAGAAGAAGAAAAGGATGAGTTTTAAAGTTGGTGATTTTGTTTTTGTTTTAGATGATGATTTATCTGGTGAAATAACTAGTATTTCTAATGCCGTTATTACTATTTTAACGGAAGATGGTTTTGAGTTAGATTTTAATAGCAAGGAACTTATAAAGCAAGAAAAAACGAATGCTTTAAATCAAAATGTTTTTAAGAATAGTTCTTTTCAAAATGTAGTTTCCGAAAAAGAATCTAAGAAAAGAAAGCAAGTAACCAAAAAGCCTAAAGAGCGCTATGAACCTACTTTTGAAGTAGACTTACATATTCATCATTTAACAAATTCTTCTAGAGGCATGAGTAATCATGAAATGCTTAATTTACAATTAGATACAGCAAAAAGACAGCTAGAGTTTGCCATACATAAACGCATGCAAAAAATGGTGTTTATCCATGGTGTAGGAGAGGGTGTTTTAAAAATGGAACTGGGGTATCTTTTTGGTAGATATAATGTGAAATATTATGAAGCCAATTACCAAAAATATGGTTTAGGTGCTACAGAAGTTTACATCTACCAAAATTAGAAATTATAAAAAAGGTATTTCTACCGTTCGCTCATCTATTAAGCTATCATCTTCAAGGGTTCCAAAGTCTAAATAATCATAAGTGATTGAAGGTAATTCTAGACTAGTAATTTCAAGTGTTACCTTAAAAGTTTGCTGTATAGCATGATCTTTATGCGCTGTTGCAGGAACGGTATTTGCTACATCCGGATTTAAATAATCTGCAACGGTAATAAGTGGGTTGGTACTTGTGAAATCGTTGGAAGGATCTTCGTCTTGACTATCGTTTTCTTCGTCTATAGTAAGCACGCCATCACCATCATCATCTGGATCTAAATAATTTGGAACGATGTCAATACCTAGGGCTACTTCATCTGCTTCATCAGTATTTAATGGGTTTGTTAAAGGGTTATCATCTCCATCGGCATCCGCCGTATCAATTTCATACTTTGTAAGTACATTATCGCCATCATCATCTTCATCTAAATAATTTGGTATACCATCTCCATCGGTATCATCATTGGTAAGGTCTCCATCATTATTTATATCTTCCATTTCGGCAGGGATACCATCATCATCATCTTCAACTACAGAAATATATACGGTTGCAGTTCCAGTGGTACTTTCTTCATCATTGGTAATCGTTATATTAGAAGGAGGTACATCGTTACAAAAGAAATCTGTTGGTGTAGCGTTATATCTTCTATAGTTAAAAAAGTTTGAAGTTCCGTTAATGGTATATGCTTCTTCTGTAAGATATAATACGCCATTATCATCTGTAGCTATTAAACTATCTAATGTTTTTGTTACAGAAGTGATTCTTAGTGAAAGCGATTCCGCTGGATCTTCTTTTATTTTATAAAACACCAATTCGCCGCAAGCTTCAAAAGTATCTTCAAAATCTAATTCTTCCGTAATAATATCTCCATCATCACAGGAAACAAGTATAAAAAGAGATAAAAAAACAAAAAGTAACTTTTTCATAGCAATGTAATTTTTGAACAAAAATAATAGAATTGTTAAACTTATAACGATGCTTCTTGTTAATAATTTTAATTCCTCTATTTTTGTTGCTTCTAACAATCAATTTCTATTTATGAAAACCGTTTATTTTGATAGTGCTGCAACAACTCAAGTTCGAGATGAAGTAATAAAAGATATGCAAGATGTTCTTGCAGTACATTATGGTAACCCATCATCAACACACGCATTTGGTCGTGCATCTAAATCTATTATTGAAACAGCAAGAAAAACGATAGCAAAACAACTACATGCTTTACCACAAGAAATTATTTTTACTTCTGGAGGTACAGAAGCAGATAATATGATTTTACGTTGTGCAGTGAGAGATGGTAATGTAACCACTATTATTACTTCGCCAATCGAGCACCATGCCGTTTTGCATACTGTGGAAGAATTAAGAAATGAATATAATGTTACCGTTGAGTATGTCAAATTACAACATTGTGGTACGCCAGATTACGAAGATTTAAAAAGGCTATTATCTGCTAACGATGAACGTAAACTAGTTAGTTTAATGCATGTTAATAATGAAATTGGTAATATTCTAGATATAGATAAAGTGGCTAGTTTATGCCAAGCAAACAATGCGCTTTTTCATAGTGATACGGTACAATCTATTGGTCATTTTGAATGGAATGTAGAAGAGACTCCTATAGATTTTATGACTGCTGCTGCACATAAATTTCACGGACCAAAAGGTATTGGTTTTGCTTACATACGTAAGAACAGTAATTTTAAGCCTCTTATTTTTGGAGGATCTCAAGAACGCGGACATAGAGCAGGAACAGAACCTGTGCACGCTATAAAAGGTTTAGAAACTGCTTTTAAACTAGCATATCAAAACCTAGAAGAAGAACGTGCTTACGTACAGGGTTTAAAAGACTATTTTAAAGTGGTACTTAAAAAGGCTATTCCTGAAGTAAAATATAATGGAAATTGTGAAGACCAAGTAAAAAGCACCTATACTTTAATTAATGTGTGTTTACCAATGAGTCCGGAAAAAGCATTGACTTTACAGTTTCAAATGGATTTAAAAGGAATTGCTTGTTCTAAAGGATCTGCTTGCCAAAGTGGAAGTGGAAAAGGTTCGCACGTTTTAGCGCAAATTTTAGATGAAGAAGATATGCAAAAGCCATCTATTCGTTTTTCTTTCTGTAAATACAACACCAAAGAAGAGATTGATTATGCGGTTGGCGTTTTAAAGGAGTTTGTTTAAATTAAAAAGGGTGTATTTAGTAAAATGCACTTTGCCTATTTTTAGTTTAATTAAATTGTTGAAAGCAACTATTATAAAACATAAAAAAACCTTCAGAAATTATTTCTCTGAAGGTTTTTTATTGCAATTAATCAACACTTAAGCAGCTTGTCCTTTTTTGTGAACGCTGCTTTTAATTTTAGTTTCCCATTTTTCTAATAGAGCAATTTCATTGGTCATTTCAATGTTTACATCTACGTTGTAAAATTCTAAAACTTCTTTTTCCTTGTTAGAATTAAATCCAATAACCAAGTCTATTTTATCGGTTTCCGTTTTAAAAACGTTATTGCTTTTAAAGGTTCTGTTCGTTCTAACAATTTCACAAGAACGTATAGTATCTAAATCCATGATTTTGGTATTATACACATCATCAATTATTTTAGAATATATTAATTTGTTCTTGCTTTCGTCTATAGCAATAGCGTAGTAGGTTCCCCAAAAATCTGGAGTTGTAACATTTAAATCATTTTTAAAAGCTTCTTCTATAAATCGTTTTTTAGATTTTTTCTTTTTATTGGTTTGTGATCTTTGTATAAATAGGATTGGTAATATTACTATAAGGGTAATTATAACTCCGATAATGGTGCTTGTTGATTCCATAATTTTATTTTTTTATTTTGTGTATATAGTGAATGTCTTGGCTAAAAACCAAGGATATAATAAGGGGACAACTAATGCTGTTTTGTTCGATTAGTTGTTCGCGTAAATAAAAAAATAATTTCTATGAAAAGGTGTGGAAAGGGTAGAGTAGTGCATCCATAGTTAAACCAGGATGGATGTGTATACTATGGGAAATATATTGATTGTCTTTCGTTATGGTTTGATTTTCAGCGTATTTAAAAAGCGTAAGATGCGATTTAAGTTTATCTGTTTGAAAATCGGGAGCAGTTCCATTTGCTAAATCAGCAAGAGGTTCTAAATCTGGAAATACAGAAAGCTCTGGTGTTTTAGCGTCAGAATGATTAAGAGCAAGCTGATGTTGTTGACTATTATCTGAAACAACCTCTATTACAAAATTTTGCATAGAAATACTCATGCTTAAACTATAAGCAAGGAGCAGGCTTAACGCCATTATATTTCTAAACATTTGTTTCATGATAGCAAAATTACTACTGTTATTAATTCGGAATTAAAAAAAAATGTTAAATTTTTTAAAACTTCATATTTAATCTCACATTAAAAACTCTTGGTGTTAAGTAATTTGGTATTGCATATTGGCGTTTGCTATATACATCCCTAACCCAAGTGTTTGTAATAGAGTTTTGTACATCGAAAATATTAAATATTTCAACACCTAGAGCAAGTTCTTTAAATGGTTTTTTCCAACCAGTATCAAACTGCTTTTTGTCGTCTACTATTACATATTGTACTCCTAAATCTGCACGTTTATAATCTGGTAAACGATTTTGATACACATAAGGATCTGCATAACTAGGAGATCCACCAGGAAGTCCGGTGTTATACACCAAGTTTAAATACATTTTTAAGTTTGGCATGTTTGGTACATAATCTTGAAACAATGCTGCAAATTTTAAACGTTGGTCTGTAGGTCTTGCAATATAGCCACGGCCATCAATATTTTCTTCGGTTTTTAAATAACCAAAACTAAACCAAGATTCTGTTCCAGGAACAAACTCTCCGTTTAACCTTAAGTCTAATCCGTAGGCATAGGCTTCGGCATTGTTATCTGCTGCGTAACGTATTCTTACGTTTTCAACGGTATAGGGATTGACATCGTTTATCTTTTTGTAATACGCTTCACTAGTAAGTTTAAATGGTCTGTTCCACATTTTAAAACTATAATCATTTCCTAAAACAAAATGTATAGATTGTTGTGCTTTTACATTTGGTTGTACTTCTCCATTTTGATCACGTAATTCTCTGTAAAAAGGAGGTTGGTAATAAAAACCAGTTCCAAATCGAAACAGCATGTCTTTTTTCCAGTTTGGTTTAATTGCAATTTGTGCTCTAGGGCTAAATACGGTTTGTGAAGAACTTGCAATACCATCTCCTTGTACATTCCAATTATGCATCTTGCTCCTGCATTTACCCAAACTTTACTATCGCCAACATCAAATCGTCTGCTCCATTGTAAATAGGCTTGAATTCTGTCTATAGATGTGTTGTTTGTAGCTCTAACATTTTGATACGCCGTAATTGGGCCTTCGTTTGGTTGGTAAGGTTGGTTATCAAAATTATCTAGGTTTGGCGGATTAACAGTAAATCCTGCCGAATCAATAACTTCCCATTCTACTAATCGATCTCTAATATCTTCGTTAGTGTATTTTATAGACCATTCGAAGTTGTTTTCATTCATTTCGAAATCTCCTTTATGCTCTATCGTAGTAATAAGCGCATCTAAATCGTTTCTACCATGATTTAATTGTCCGCCAATTCCTTCGCTAAATTCTACTTCTCCTAAATCTTCATCACCAATATTGGTGTTTACTTCTCCAAGTCTGTATTGCGCAAGAATATCAAAATACTCTTCTTCTGTAGTGTGGTATGTGGAAGCTACTAAGCTTAAATTTAAATCGTCGTTTACTTTATACGTTCCTTGTAAAGCTCCAAAAAGTGTTTGGTATGCATCTTTTTCTTGTCCTTCATAAAAAACAAGTAAAGCAATAGGATCTGCAAGTGTTCCAAAATTAGTTTGTCTTGTTTGTGGCTCGTAATTGTATTTGTTAATGGAAGCATTTCCTAAAAAGCTTAAGCTAAATTTATCTGTAAAATTATAAGTTACAAAAGACTGCACGTCTAAAAATTTAGGATCGTAATTGGTTTCTGTTTCTTTTGCATTCACTAATAAACTATTGTCCCTATAACGAACACCAACAATTCCTGTTAGTTTGTTATCATTACTAACCGCTTCAATAGCGATACTTCCACCAAGTAAGCTTAAATCTGCAGCAACACCAAATTCGGTTGGTTTTCTATAGGTAATATCTAAAACAGAAGAAAGTTTATCTCCATATTTTGCTTGAAATCCTCCAGCAGAAAAATCTACATTCTGTACTAAATCAGTATTTACAAAACTTAAACCTTCTTGTTGTCCCGAACGAATTAAAAATGGTCTGTACACTTCAATACCATTTACATATACTAGGTTTTCATCATAATTACCACCGCGAACCGAGTATTGTGTACTTAACTCGTTATTACTATTTACACCAGGAAGTGTTTTTAATAAGTTTTCTACTCCGGCATTTGCTCCAGGAATTTTTCTAATAGTTGCAGGTTTTAAAGTAATAATACCTTCTACATCTTTTCTTTTTCTTCCAGAAATAACAACAGTAGCAATTTGCTCTACATTAGTTTGCATTACCGGATTAAACTCTAGCTCTTCGCCATTTTTTAAGTTAAAAGTAGCAACCGTTTTTTTTAATGAAATATGTGTAAAGGTTACGGTTATATCTTGGTTAGCAGGTATTTTTAAAATAAAAAAACCATTTTCGTTAGTAGTGGTTCCTGTATCATCAACTCTAATATTTACATTATCGACAGGGTTATTGAATTCGTCTAGAATGACACCTCTTAGTGTTCCTGTTTGTGCAAACACGAAAAAAGGTAAAAGAATAAAGAGAGAAGTTAGGAATTGAAATTTAGTATTCAAGATAGTTCGTTTTTATTTTCGGTAAAACATAGTTTCAAATGTAGAATTATTTCCAACATTATCTGTAACAATTAGCTTTAAATTATTTTTAGTTTCTGTGGAAACGGCATCATTAAAGTCGTAAGTTAACGTTTTTGTTTTATAATCGTACTCGGTTAAAATCCATTTTCCATTTAAAGTAGCTCGGTAATTTGATATTCCGGAACCTTTATCTTCGATTTTTATTTTCAGGAATCTGTATTTGCTTAGCCATTTTCCTTTGGAAAAGTTTTTTGGTGTTATAGTAGGAGCAATGGTATCTGTAGCTAAAGCATATTTACCTAAAGTTTTTGTGCTCGTAGTTAAAATGCCTTCTTTTCTTTTTGTATTCGAATACAACGGATAATCATTCCAACCCACCAATCTTGCAATATATACTTTACTAGCATCTTCGGTTTTATACCCATTTAAGTCATAACTAATATCAAAATATTTTCTTGCGGGAATGATGTCCTTATGAAGTGTTAATGTATCTTTTTCGACTTTAAATTCTATAAAAAAGTCATCATAAAAAGTATTACTCGAAATATTTACTTTTACACGGCCTTCGCTTAAAACTTCATCTTGACTTTGATAGATATAATGTGGAGTAGTATTGTCTTCTAAAGGTAAAACGTCATTAGATTTTAATCCTTTAATATTAATTTGAAGCCAAGCATCGTTGTTTTCAATATCGGAAACACGTACTTTATATACAGAAGAAGTACTGTCTTCAACTTCTATATAGCCATCATTTGAATTATTATTGTAGATGCTTAACGGATTATTTGCTTCTATAAATAACTTTTGAAGTCTTTGTTTCTTGGTTTTATAAAGATCATAATCTATTAACCGATTTAAATGTTTGGTTTCGCTAAACGAAAAACGCTTAAAATCTAATTCAAAACATAAATCGCCATTATATCTTGTTTGAATATTATACACACCGTTTTTGTTTGCTGCTAGATCTTGTCGGTCAATGGTAGCAATAGCAAATCCTATTTTACCATAAGCTTCTATATTTTCAACAGAATAGGAGCCGTCTTTATTATCTATTAAACGAAGTTTTTGTTTTATTTTAGATTTGTTTATATGCGCATCGGGACCGATTGGATAGGCGTATACTTCGGTTATGATTGGTTTGGTGCTGTCTTTGATATCTAATCCGAAAAGTAACGGATTTATAGGTCTTTCTTCGTTGTCTCTAATTTCGTAATGTAAATGTGGACCGCCAGAACCGCCTGTATTGCCAGAGTAAGCAACAATCTGTCCTTTTTCTACTAGGAGTTCTTCCGAATTTGGAAATAGTTGAATTTCAAAAGACTCTTCTTCATATTGATGCTTTTTCACATAGGCTTCAATTTCTTTTGAAAAACTCTGTAAATGCCCATAAACGGTAGTGTATCCATTTGGATGTGTAATGTATAAGGCTTTTCCGTAACCAAAATGAGAAACTTTAATTCTGCTTACATAGCCATCTGCGGTACCGTATACATTTAAACCTTGACGCTGTTGCGTTTTTAAATCCATTCCAGAGTGAAAGTGATTCGATCTTAGTTCACCAAAAGTACCGGCAGCAACCAAAGTAATATCCAAAGGAGATCTAAAATAATCTGTAGGATAGATGCTTTGCGCACTACTTAAAGAAGTGAAAAGTAGAAATAAAATAAGTAGAATTCTCATATATTAATTTATAAAGCTAAAATATTAAAACGAAGTGAGCTTAACCAAAAAGTTAGTAAATAATCATAAAAATATTTATAGAAAATTTTCTATAAAGATATACAAATGAATTTTTTAAAGCAAGGATTATCTCAAATACAACGCCATTGTATTGATATTTAGTGTATTTCATTATTTTTTAATTTAATTAAAAAAACAATTGCTAATTTGCGCTAGGTATGTTAACTTTGTGAGATAAGTATTGAATTTGTAAATGAGTCATATTGAAGATATTGTAGATGCTTTAGAAAATAAAATTAGCAAAGTATTGCATAAACAAGAAGTTTTAAAGCAAGCTAATATAAAACTAGAGGAAGATTTACAGGCATCTAATCGAGAGCTTCTACAAGAAAAACAGCAGATTGTTGTTTGGCAAGAAAAATATGAAGCACTCAAAATGGCAAATTCTTTGCTTGGCAGTGATAATAATAAAAGAGAAACTAAGCTTAAAATAAATGCATTAATTAGAGAGATAGATCATTGTATTGCACAACTCTCTGAATAATGATACATAGTTAAATGGCAGAACAGCTTAAAATCAAGCTATCTATAGCTAATAGAGTATATCCGTTAACCATCAGCCCTAATCAGGAAGAAGGTTTGCGAAAAGCAGCCAAGAAAATTGAAGCTATGATTACCCAATTTGAGCAAAGTTATTCTGTAAGGGATAAACAAGATGTATTAGCAATGTGTGCTTTACAATTTGCATCGCAAACAGAACAAAAATCTATAGATAAAGACAATGTTAATGAACATGTAGAAGATAAGCTTAATGCTTTGAACGAATTGTTACAGGAACATTTAAATTTATAATACGTTCTTTAAATAAAATAAAGGTTACTGCCTGCATTAATTATTTTTTTTGATAAACTCAACGTTAATTCTTTAAAAAGGGTGAGTTGAAGCTGTAAAAGCGAGCTACCTCGAGTAGATACTTGATCAGCTTGTTAGCCCTAAACTTGTTTTTAAGGAGTTTATACAAAACCATAAATTGATGTGGGCTTTTTTATATAATAAATACTAATTAACTAAACATGGAAAACCCAATTGTATTAGCAATAATAGGCGTTGTAATCGGCGTAATTATAGGATACATTATAGCTAAAGCATTAGAGAAAAGTAATGCATCAAAATTAATTAAAAGCGCTAAAAAATCTGCTGCTTCCATTCTTAAAGAAGCAAATAGCGAAGGAGAATCTATTAAAAAAGATAAAATCCTTCAAGCAAAAGAAAAGTTTATTGAATTAAAATCGGAACATGAAAAAGTAATCTTATCTCGCGATAAGAAAATGGCCGAAACCGAAAAACGTATTCGAGATAAAGAATCACAAATTTCTAGTGAACTTTCTAAAAGTAAAAAATCCAACTCGGAAGCAGAAGCTAAAATAAAAGACTATAACCATAGGCTTGATATTATTGAAAAAAAGCAAGAAGAAGTTGATAGATTACATAAAAGTCAAGTACAACAATTAGAAGTTATTTCTAGCCTTTCTGCAGAGGAAGCAAAAGAACAACTTGTAGAATCTTTAAAAGGAGAAGCTAAAAATGATGCCATGGCATTTATACAAAGCACCCTTGAAGAAGCTAAAATGACTGCACAACAAGAAGCTAAGAAAGTTATTATTAATACCATTCAACGTATTGGAACAGAAGAAGCAGTAGATAACTGTGTCTCTGTATTTAATATTGAGTCTGATGACGTGAAAGGACGTATCATTGGTAGAGAAGGAAGAAATATTCGTGCTATAGAAGCGGCAACAGGAGTAGAGATTATTGTAGATGATACTCCAGAAGCTATTATTTTATCTTGTTTTGATTCTGTAAGACGTGAAGTTGCTCGTTTATCTTTACATAAACTAGTTACAGACGGACGTATTCATCCTGCAAGAATTGAAGAAGTTGTTAAGAAAACACAAAAGCAAATAGAACAAGAAATTATTGAAGTTGGTAAACGTACGGTTATCGATTTAGGTATTCATAATTTACATCCTGAGTTAATTAAAATGGTAGGTAGAATGAAATATCGTTCTTCTTACGGACAAAATTTACTACAACACTCGCGTGAAGTTGCTAAACTTTGTGGTGTAATGGCTGCAGAATTAGGTTTAAACCCTAAACTAGCAAAACGTGCCGGATTATTACATGATATAGGTAAAGTGCCAGATGCAGAAGCAGACATGGAAACACCGCACGCTATTCTTGGTATGCAATGGGCAGAGAAATTTGGTGAGAAAGACGACGTTTGTAACGCTATTGGTGCACACCACGATGAAATAGAGATGACTTCTTTACTTTCTCCTATCATTCAAGTATGTGATGCTATTTCTGGTGCAAGACCAGGAGCAAGAAGACAAGTATTAGATAGTTATATACAACGTTTAAAAGATTTAGAAGATATTGCCTTTGGTTTTCAAGGGGTGAAGAAAGCATATGCTATTCAAGCCGGACGTGAACTAAGAGTAATTGTAGAAAGCGAAAAAGTATCGGATGAAAATGCAGCCGACTTATCGTTTAATATATCGCAAAAAATACAAACAGATATGACGTATCCTGGCCAAGTAAAGGTTACGGTTATACGTGAAACTAGAGCTGTAAATATAGCGAAGTAGTAAATTTGTTTATTAAGTATAAAAAAAAGTCTAGCTAATTTGCTAGACTTTTTTTATTTGGAAACTTTATGGTAAATGTTGTTCCTACATTTACCGTGCTTTCCAAATCTATAGTGCCGTCAAATGCTTCAATTTGACTTTTGGTAAGATAAAGACCAACCCCTTCTGCATTTTCATTATTATGAAAAGTTCTATATAATTCAAAGACATCGTCTCCATACTTATCTAAGTCAATACCTAAACCGTTATCACTAATCTTAAGTATGATATGTTCTGGAGTAACTTCCGAATTAATATCTATAATAGGTGTTCTGTCTGGATGTCTGTATTTAATTGTATTAGAAAGTAAGTTTTGTATGATACTTTCAAAGTAAGCTTCATTGTATTTTAAATGTAAATCTTTGTCTAGATTAAGATTAACAATACTCTTGTGTGCTTTTAATTCTACTTCTAAAAGTTTAATAGTATTTAATACATAATTATGTATGTTGATAGTTTGTATATTTTGATCTCTAGAAGCTTGTGTAGTTACAATCTTGTTTAAGTTGCTAATGGTTTCGGTTAGCGAGTTGTTAACTGTTTTTAAATGTGTAATTAACTCGTTTTTTTCGTTTTCATCTTCTGCTTCATCTAAGAATCCTAATAAGCTATCAAAATTTGAAGTATGTGATTTTAAATTGTGGGTTACTATTAACGCAAAGTTTTTAAGTCTTTTGTTTTGATCTTTTATTATGTTTTGGTTAATAGCTATTTTTTCTTCTTGCTCTTTACGTTCACTAATATCTGTATGCGTACCAATAATTCGAGCGGGTTTCCCAAAAACATCACGCTCAATTACACGACCTCTATCTAAAATCCATTTATACGAACCATCTTTGCATTTAACGCGGTGTTCGTTTACATAATCTGCATTTATACCAATAAGGTGGTTGTAAAAGTCTTGAAAGTAATGCTCTTTGTCTTCAGGGTGAACACGATCATTCCATTCTTTAGCAGTGTTTCCTATTTCATTATCTTCAAATCCTAAAATATTTTTAGATTCTTTCGAGTAAAAAACGTTGTGCGTGATAGCATTATAATCCCACGCGCCAATATTTGAATTTTCTAAAGCAAATTTTAAAACTTGCTCTTTAATATCCAATTTATAATTGTCAATGGCCTTGTTAGGAACAGTAGGATTTGAATTGATTTCGTTACTCATTGTAGGTATTTAATTAGCTTTAGGGGAGTACAAAAGTAAGCTACTATAATTTATTTCTTAGTTTATATATTCCTAAAATCAAAACATACACGATTAAGTGCTTGTTTTAAACGCTAAAATACACTATTTAGATAAGCTAATAAAAAATATAGACGATTTTAACAATTAATTCACTAAAAACGGAATGGGTCTTTGTGGGGGAAAGATTAAATTTTTGATTTATTTGTTACGGTAATGATAAAAGTAGTTCCTATACCTACTTTGCTTTTTACAGTAATTTTGCCGCCAAAAGATTCTATTTGGTTTCTAATAAGATATAAACCCACACCTTCGGCATCTTCATTGTGATGAAAGGTTTTGTATAAACCAAAAATATCTTTTCCAAACTTGTCTAAATCTATTCCTCTACCATTATCAGAAATTATTAAATCTACAGTATCCTTTTTATAGTTGTAATCAATATTAATTACAGGATCTCTGTCTTTGTGTTTGTACTTAATGGCATTTGTCAATAGGTTTTGAATTACACTTTCAAAATAAGAGAAATTATAATAAATAAAATATTTTTCATTTACATTATTATGTACCGTTGCTCTGTTTTCTTTAATTACAAAATCTAGTGTTTTTAAAACGAGGTTAACCTCTTTGGCTACAAATATTCTTTCTATTTTTTTGTTCTTGTTAGATTGTACAGATACAACTTGATTTAAATTATTTATGGTTTTGGTTAAAGAGGAGGAAAGTGTTTTTAAATGCACCATCAATTCTTCTTTTTCATCTAGGGATTCTGCTTCATCATGAAAATCAAGTAAACTTTCAAAATTACCTACATGCTGTTTTAGATTGTGGGTGACTATATGTGCAAAATTCTTTAGCTTATTGTTTTGTTCTGTAGCAATATGTAAGGCTTCAATGACTTTATTTTCTGCTGCTTTTTGATTGGTGATTTCTGTATGTGTACCAATAATGCGTTTAGCTTTACCATCTATAGTGTATTCTACAATTTTACCTCTATCTAGAATCCATTTATAATTCCCATTAATACATTTTATTCGATGTTCATTTTCATACAAAGGGTTTAATCCGTTTAGATGGTTTCGAAAATCTTTAAAATATTTATCAGTATCCTCTGGATGTACTCTGTCGTTCCAATCATTGATATTCGAACCAAAATCAGCAACATTTTCAAAACCAATTAATTTTTTAGACTCGTTAGAAAAGAAAATCTTATTTAAATCCGCATCAAATTCCCAAACACCAATATTTGTATATTCTAGCGCAAGCTTCCACTTGGAGTCGTTTAAAGTTCTTAAAGCATTATCATTAAAAAATCCCTGGTTTAGAGTAGTCATAGATATAGTATTTAAAAAAAGTTTTAGGGATTTTCTTAAATTATTTCAGTCAGTTACTACCTACATAAGTATCTTCAAATATAATAAAACATCGATTAATAACAAAGTTTTATCGATTAAAAACTCTCATTTCTAGGATGATAGGTATTCATAACGTCTTTTAAATGGCTTTTATCTACATGCATATAAATTTCTGTAGTGGTAATACTTTCATGACCTAACATTAATTGAATGGCTCTTAAATCTGCGCCATTTTCTAATAAGTGTGTCGCGAAAGAATGTCTAAAGGTATGTGGGGAGATATTTTTATTTAAGTCAATTTTTACAGCCAATTGTTTAATTATTGTAAAAATCATAGCTCTTGTAAGCTGTTTTCCTCTTCTATTTAAAAATAATGTATCTTGAAACTCTGGTTGGATTGGTGTGTGAACTCGGACTTGATTTTTATAAATATTTATTATTTTCTGTGTTTCAGGTACAATAGGTACAAAGCGTTGTTTATCTCCTTTACCGGTAACTTTAATGAAACCTTCTTCAAAAAATAAATCCGAAATTTTTAATCCAACAAGTTCACTAACTCTTAATCCACAACTATAAAGTGTTTCTAGTATGGCTCGATTTCTTTCCCCTTGAGCTTTGCTTAAATCGATAGCTTCAATTAAGGAGTTTATATCTTCTTCCGATAGCGTATCTGGAAGTTTTCTTCCAATCTTAGGGGATTCTATTAATTCTAACGGATTTGTCTTAATATAATCTTCAAAAACTAAGTAATTGAAAAAACTTCGCAACCCAGAAATGATTCTAGATTGTGATCTTGCATTCACTTCTTTTGCTATTTCATAGATAAATTGTTGAATAATTTCGGAAGTAATACCTAGTGGAGATTCCTGTATTTTATGATTTTCTAAGAATGTTAATAACTTATTAACATCTAAGACATAATTATCGATAGAATTTTGGGATAAACCTCGTTCTATTTTCAAATACATTTTATAATCTAAAAGTGCTTGTTGCCATTTCATAGCAGTAAAATAGGCATTTTATTTATGTTATGATTTTTTTTTGAAGTATTATTTTTTAAATAATTGACAATGAGTAAAATGCGTATTATTTTGTTAATAAAATTGTTAAAAAGTATTAAATGTCTTGGCAGATCTTAAAGTACGTGATATATTTGCGGACTGAAATTTAAAAATAAATCTATTATGAAAAAATTATTATTTACAGCTGCAATCGCAGTATTAGGATTTACAAGTGCAAACGCACAAGATGATACAACTAACACAACAGGAGGATTTGCTAAAGGTGATATCTTTTTGTCTGGTGCTGTTGGTTTTGGAAACGAAACTACAGGAGATGTAAAATCTAATGTTTTTACAATTGCTCCAAAAGCAGGATTCTTTGTTTCTGATAACATCGCAGTAGGTGTGAAATTAGGTTATACTTCTTGGAAAGGAGATAATGATGGTACAGATACTGTTGATGCAAATGAATTTGCAGGTGGTGTTTTTGGTAGATACTACATGACTCCAGCTAGTCAATTTTCTTTATTTGCTGAATTAGGAGTAGATTACACTTCTTCTGATGACAAATTAAATGATTTTAAATCGGATGGTGTATCTGCAGGTTTTGCTCCTGGAATTAGCTATTTCGTTTCTGACAAGTTCGCTATCGAAGCTTCTTTTGGTATCTTAGGATATTCTACTGAGAAAGCTGATTTTGATGGTGCTGAGTCTACAGACAACTTTGACTTCGGATTAAACTTTAGCAACATCAACTTTGGTATTGTTTACAATCTATAAGCTAAATAAATTTTTATTTAAGCCGAAGCATTTGCTTCGGCTTTTTTTATGCCTATTTTTTAATATCTTTACTTTATGAAGAAACTCATTATCATTAATGGACCTAATTTAAATCTATTAGGAACGCGAGAACCAGAAATTTATGGAAGTTTATCTTTTACCGAATTTTTAGACGAAGTAAAAGGAAAATATCCTAATGTAGATATAGACTATTACCAGTCTAATGTAGAAGGAGAGCTTATTAATAAGCTTCAAGAAGTTGGTTTTAGCTATGATGGTATCATATTAAATGCAGCTGCTTACACACACACTTCTGTGGCAATTGGCGATGCTATAAACGCAATAAAAACTCCGGTGGTAGAAGTCCATATTTCAAACACATTTTCTCGTGAAGAATTTAGACATACTTCTTACATTTCACCAAATGCAAAAGGGGTAATTCTAGGCTTCGGATTGCAGAGTTATGAATTGGCTATTCAGAGTTTTATTTAAAAGACCGTTTTTCGGATAGATAAAAGAGCATTCGTTGCTATAATTTATAGAGTCAAGATTAAATAAATAAAAAAATCCCAGAAATTTTCTGGGATTTTTTATTCTATATTCTAGTATCTAACAGTTTGCAATGCAAACAGTCTATTCTCTTTTTATAAATGAATCACTTCACCATAAGCAGCAGCTACAGCTTCCATAACCGCTTCACTCATTGTTGGGTGTGGATGTATCGTTTTTAATACTTCATGACCTGTTGTTTCTAGTTTTCTTCCTAAAACAGCTTCAGCAATCATATCGGTTACTCCAGCTCCAATCATATGGCAACCTAACCATTCACCATATTTAGCATCAAAAATAACTTTTACAAAACCATCTTTTGCTCCAGAAGCACTTGCTTTTCCAGAAGCAGAAAAAGGAAATTTACCAACTTTAATATCGATACCTTTATCTTTTGCTTGTTGTTCTGTTAAACCAACAGATGCAATTTCTGGAGTACAGTATGTACAACCAGGAACGTTTCCGTAATCTAATGCTTCTACATGTTGTCCAGCAATTTTCTCGACACATAAAATAGCTTCTGCAGAAGCAACGTGTGCTAAAGCTTGGCCAGGAGTAATATCTCCAATAGCATAATAACCAGGAATGTTTGTTTGGTAGAAATCGTTTACTAAAACTTTATCTCTATCTACAGCAATTCCAACGTCTTCTAAACCAATATTTTCTATGTTAGATTTAATACCAACGGCAGATAATACAATATCTGCTTCTAATATTTCTTCTCCTTTTTTAGTCTTTACGGTTGCTTTTACACCTTTTCCAGAAGTATCTACACTCGTTACTTCAGCAGAAGTCATAATCTTTATACCACTTTTCTTAAAGCTACGTTCTAATTGCTTAGAAACTTCTTCATCTTCAACAGGTACAATTCTATCTAAATACTCTACAATAGTTACATCTGTACCTAAAGCGTTATAGAAATATGCAAACTCTACTCCAATTGCTCCAGAACCAACAACAATCATTTTCTTTGGTTGTTCTGGTAAAACCATTGCTTCTCTATAACCAATTACTTTTTTACCATCTTGTGGTAAACTTGGTAATTCTCTAGAACGTGCTCCAGTTGCAATAATAATATGATCTGCACTATATTCTTTTCCTTCTACATCAATCTTCTTTCCAGTTTTTAGTTTCCCAAAACCTTCAATAACATCAATTTTATTTTTTTTCATTAAAAACTTAACGCCGTTACTCATGCCTTCAGCAACACCACGACTACGTTTTACAACTGCATTAAAATCTTTATCATAACCTTTTACAGAAAGACCATAATCGTCTGCATGTTTTAAATATTCAAAAACTTGGGCAGATTTTAATAAGGCTTTAGTAGGAATACATCCCCAATTTAGGCAGATACCACCAAGGCTTTCTTTTTCAATAATAGCTGTTTTTAAACCTAATTGAGAAGCTCTAATAGCTGCTACGTAGCCTCCAGGACCACTTCCAAGTACAATTATATCGTATTTACTCATTGTGTATTTTTTAGTCGATTTTTCAAGTTACGAATTTACAAAACAAAGCCGAAATAATAAATTGATGTTTCATTTTTATTTGGGCGTGCCCTAAAGGTCGGGCTATACACTGTATCTTTTGTTAAAAAAAACAAAAGGATGCCGTTTCTATCCCTCACGCGAGATCTAGAATCGTTTATAAATCGTCGGTAAAATGTCTTTTTCCTTTTTCTTTAGCAAATTTTTCTTGATTGTAGGTAGCAGACTTTCCTTTGGGTATAGATAAAGGTTGCCAATCACTTCCTATTAAAAATTTTCCTAGAAAAACCATTTGTCCTATATGATAGGAGTAATGCGCTAGTTGTCTGTTAATCGCCTCTGTAACCGTATGACCTTGGTTTCTAATGTAAATAATACGTTCTTGATCTTCTTCCGTTAAAGGTGAAATAGCGTTAAATAGGCAAATCCATCCGGTTTCCCAAGAAGTTATAAATGCTTCTTTATTGGTGTAGGTGTCTATAAATTCGTCATCGCGTTTTCTCCATTCTTTTTCGCCATCTTCGGTTAAAAAGTTGGTCCAACGCGATAACATATTACCAATAAGATGCTTTCCTATTATAGAAACACTGTTGGATGCCTCATTAGGTTGCCATTGTAATTCTTCAAAAGAAAGCTGCCTTATGGTTTTGTCACCTAAAGCTTTGTAATATTCCAATTGTTTAATAACGCTTGATAAATACGAGGTTTCCATATATTCTGAATGTATGTCATAAAAATAATATTTTAGAATGTATCTAGCTAGCCATTAGTATCTTTAGAATTTATTTCGGTATATAAGATTTTAATTATTCCGCAGGTATAAACTTTAAAGCAACACCATTTATACAATGACGTTTTCCTGTTGTTTTTCTTGGTCCGTCATTAAATACATGCCCTAAGTGACCACCACAATTTGCGCAATGTTCTTCGTCTCTAGAGTACCCTAATTTGTTGTCAGATCCAAAAGCAACATTACCTGCAATGGTTCTATCAAAACTTGGCCAACCAGTTCCAGAGTCAAACTTGTGTTCGCTTTTAAATAACGCAATATTACATGCAGCACAATGGTAGGTTCCTTTGGTTTCGTTTTTATTTAAGTGGCTAGAAAAAGGACGTTCGGTTCCTGCTTCTCGCAAAACATAATATTGTTCTGGACTAAGTTCCTTTTTCCATTCGGTATCTGTCTTGTTAACAGGGTATTGTGTATTGCTTTCTGCTTTGCTTTTTTGAGCGGAAGAATTGCAACTAAATAAAAGGCTGATAATACTAACTAATAAAAACTTTTTCATAAAGTAAATTGTTCATTTGGATTATTTATTCTGTCGGAATAAATATATATTCATTACGAAATCGGTGTAGTTAAATTTTTACATTAACTATTTGATAATATAACGAGGCTTTTCATAATTATTTATTAATTTAGAAGAGTAAAATTGAAAATTACTTAATGAATATAACACATATTAGTGCAGAGTGCTACCCAATAGCTAAAGTAGGAGGATTGGCAGATGTTGTTGGTGCTTTACCAAAATATCAAAATACACTTGGTTTAAAGAGCAGTGTAATTATGCCTCTTTATGATAATAAATTTACACAAGAGCATACCTTTTCTACTATCTATCAATCGGAAGTTGCCCTTGGTGAAACAGCCTATGATTTTAGCATTTTAGAACTAGAAAATAGTACCTTAGAATTCGATGTGTTTTTTGTAGATATTAAGTCTTTACTTTTTAAAGATTATGTCTATTCTTTTGATGATACAGACCGTTTTTTAGCATTTCAAATTGCAACTTTAGATTGGTTACTTACGCTAGATACAAAACCAAATATTATACATTGTCACGATCACCATACCGGACTAGTTCCTTTTATGTTGCAAGAAAGTTATAAATATGAAAGTTTAAATAAGATTCCTGTAATTACAACCATTCATAATGCACAATATCAAGGCGGATTTGGTTATGACAAGCTAGGTTTTATACCTGAGTTTGATTTAAAAAATGTAGGATTGCTAGATTGGAATAATCAAATTAATCCGTTAGCTGCTGCAATAAAATGTGCTTGGAGAGTAACAACCGTTTCGCCAAGTTATATGGAAGAATTAAAACAAGAAGCGAATGGTTTACAAGATTTGCTAAAAGCCGAAAGTCAGAAATGTGTTGGTATTTTAAACGGAATAGATGCGGCAGTTTGGAATCCGGAAAAAGACGAATATTTAATTTCTAATTTTTCAGAAAAAAATGTAAATTTAGGAAGAGAAAAAAATAAAAAATGGTTGTGTGAAACTTTCCGTTTAGATCCTACCAAACCATTATTTGCATTTATTGGTAGATTGGTTTATGAAAAAGGATCGGATTTACTGCCTGAAGTTTTTCAGAATATTTTAAAAGAAAACAACTGCTCGATCCTACTTTTAGGTTCTGGTAATAAAGAAGTAGAAGCAGAGCTAAATACTCTAAAAGAAGCACATCAAGGGAATTATAATGCTTTTATAGGCTACGACGAAAAACTATCGCATATCATTTATGGAGGAGCAGACTTTTTATTAATGCCTTCTAGAGTAGAACCATGTGGTTTAAACCAAATGTATTCTTTGCGTTACGGAACCATTCCTATAGTGAGAAGTACTGGTGGTTTAAAAGATACCGTTGTAGATATTGAAAAGGAAAACGGATTTGGTATTTGCCATAAGGAAGTAACTGTTGCAGAAATAGAGCATGCCATACAAAGAGGAATTACACTATATAAAGACCAAGAAAAATTTAAAGAAATAAGAAAAAATATTATGAAAATCGACCATTCTTGGGATGCGTCAGCTTCAGAATATATTAAACTATATAAATCTATAAACTAAACAATTATGATTAATGATAAAGTGCTATCTATTATTTTAGGAGGAGGACAAGGATCTAGACTGTACCCATTAACACAAGCTAGATCAAAACCTGCAGTTCCAATAGCTGGAAAATATAGGTTGGTAGATATTCCTATTTCTAATTGTATCAATTCTAATATTAAAAGAATATATGTGTTAACGCAGTTTAACTCTGCTTCTTTAAATAAACATATTAAGAATACGTATCACTTTAGTTTTTTTAGTCATGCATTTGTAGATGTTTTAGCTGCAGAACAAACCATGCAAAGTGATAAATGGTTTCAAGGTACAGCAGATGCTGTAAGACAAAGTATGCATCACTTTTTAAGTAATGATTTTGAATATGCTTTAATCCTTTCTGGCGACCAATTGTATAATATGGATTTGCAAGACATGATCGATAAGCATAAAGCTAGTAATGCCGAAATTACCATTGCAACTTATCCTGTTACAGCAAAAGAAGCTACTGGTTTTGGTATTTTAAAGACAGATGATGAAAATACAATTACTTCGTTTGTTGAAAAACCAGATGCAGATGTATTACCAGATTGGACTTCAGATGTAAGTGATGATATGAAAGCAGAAGGTCGAAACTATCTGGCTTCTATGGGGATTTATATTTTTAATAGAGACCTTTTGGTGAAACTAATGGAAAATCCGGATACCAATGATTTTGGAAAGGAAATCATACCACAATCCATTCATGAGCATAAAACAGTGAGTTATCAATATGAAGGATATTGGACAGATATTGGAACCATAGAATCTTTCTTTGATGCGAATCTAGGTTTAACAGATGATATTCCTAAGTTTAATTTATATGCCGACGATAGAGTATATACAAGAGCAAGAATTTTACCTACATCTAAAATTTCTGGAACGCTTTTAAATAAAACGGTGATTTCGGATGGCTGTATCATTCATGCCGCTAAAATTGAAAGAAGTGTGATTGGTATTCGTTCTAGAATTGGTAAAGAATCGGTTATTTTAAATACTTATATGATGGGTAATGATTGTTATGAATCTTTAAAAACCATTGAAGCTAATAAAATTGAAAACCTTTTAGGTATTGGTGATAGATGCTACATTAACAATTGTATTATAGATAAAAATTGTAGAATTGGTGACGATGTTAAAATTGAAGGAGGATTACATTTAAAAGATACCGAAACCGATACCTACCTTATTAAAGACGGCATTGTAGTTATTAAAAAAGGCGCAACCATTCCAAAAGGAACAATCATTAAGTAGTAGAATCTATAATTTAAACGCATACCCAAAATACAATATATGTCTCAAGTAATAGCGCATAGCTTATTCACCGATTTTGATATTAGTTTATTTAAATCTGGTAAACATTACAAACTTTATGAAAAATTTGGATCGCATATCACTACCGTAGATGGTGTAGAAGGAACGTATTTTTCTGTTTGGGCACCAAGCGCGAAACAGGTTTCTGTAATTGGCGATTTTAATTTTTGGAAAGAAGGAGAACATCTATTACATGTACGTTGGGACGAAAGTGGTATTTGGGAAGGATTTATTCCAAATGTCGGAAAAGGAACAACCTATAAATATAAAATTGAAAGTCATAATAATGGTATAAAAACGGAAAAAGCAGATCCGTATGCGAGACGTTTTGAACATAATCCTAAAACAGCTTCTATTGTTTGGGAAGATGAGTATGGTTGGGAAGATTCCAAATGGATGAAATCTCGAAAAAAGAAAAATGCATTAAATGCACCTTTTTCGGTATATGAAGTGCACTTAGGTTCTTGGAAACAACAAATAGAAGAAAACCGTTTTTTATCCTATGTCGAACTAGCAGACCAATTAGTAGATTATGTAAAAGAAATGAACTTTACACACGTAGAGTTAATGCCTATTATGGAGTTTCCTTACGATCCAAGTTGGGGATATCAAGTAACAGGATATTTTGCACCAACGTCACGTTTTGGGTATCCGGAAGAATTTAAACTATTAGTAGATAAACTACACCAAAACGATATCGGAATTTTACTAGATTGGGTGCCTTCTCATTTTCCAGAAGATGCACACGGACTAGGCTTTTTTGATGGTTCTTGTTTGTATGAACATCCAGATAAACGCAGAGGCTATCATCAAGATTGGAAAAGTTTAATTTTTAATTACGGACGAAACGAAGTAAAGTCTTTTTTAATCAGTAATGCATTGTTTTGGTTAGATCAATATCATGCCGACGGATTGCGAGTGGATGCAGTAGCATCTATGTTATTTTTAGATTATTCTAGAGAGGAAGGCCAATGGGAGCCAAACATTCATGGAGGAAGAGAAAACCTGGAAGCTATCGCTTTTATGGAAGAATTAAACCAGGCTATTTATGGTGTATTTCCAGATGTACAAGCTATAGCGGAAGAATCTACTTCCTTTCCAGGAGTTTCTAAACCCGTATTTTTAGGTGGTTTAGGATTTGGTATGAAATGGATGATGGGGTGGATGCATGATACGCTTCAGTATTTTTCAAAAGAACCCGTGTATAGAAAACACCACCAAAACGATTTAACGTTTAGTATGACCTATGCGTTTACCGAAAACTTTATGTTGCCACTAAGTCATGACGAAGTGGTGTATGGTAAAAAATCAATTTTAAATAGAATGCCTGGAGACGAATGGCAGAAATTTGCCAATTTACGTTTGTTATACAGTTATATGTTTACGCATCCTGGAACAAAACTATTATTTCAAGGAGCAGAATTCGGACAAAGCGAAGAGTGGAATTTTCAGAAGAGTTTAGATTGGCATTTACTACAATACAAACCACATAAAGGCGTTCAAAAACTTATCAAAGACTTAAATACTTTATACAAAACCGAACCCGCTTTACACGAAAAGCAGTTTGAACAAGAAGGTTTTGAATGGATCGATTATAACGATGCAGAAAATTCGGTTTTAGTATTTATAAGAAAAGGAAATAAGCCAAAAGATAATCTAATTATTGCGTGTAATATGACTCCTGTTCCAAGAGAAGGTTATCGTATTGGACTTCCTAAAAAAGGAAAATTAAAAGAGGTATTTAATAGTAATGAAAAAGACTATTTTGGCACTGGTGATTTTAAAAATAAGACACTAACTTCCGAGGCTAAAAGCTGGCAGTTTAGAAAAAATTCTGTAGTCCTTAATATTCCGCCTTTAACCATGTTAGCATTTAAATATCAATAAAATAAATATCTCATTTTAATGCTTTTATTTTATAAATTCAGTAAAATTACTATACTAAAACGATGTAGTTAATAATTAGTTATAAGAACTATTCAGATAGTTTTTTTTACATCGTTTTTTTGCTTTTTTTTACATACTATTTAAAAGATTGCAGGATGATTGTAAATACAGAATTAGAGCAAAAAGGGAATCTATTTCCTTCAGAAATAATAAAATATAAGAAAGATGTAGATACCTTACATTTTTCTACAAAAAACGGAGTTGTACTTCAAATAACGGTTGTTAGAGATAGTGTTATCCGATTTAGATATAGCACAACAGGAAAATTTGAAAATGATTTTTCTTATGGAGTTACTATCCATGCTAGTAGAGGATATAATTTTTTAGAGGTTACAGAAGACGATACACATTATATCATTACTACTTCTAAGTTAATCTGTAAGGTGGAGAAACTCGGACTTCAGGTTGCTTTATTTGATGCGGTGGATAACAAATTAATCAATCAAGATGAAATTGGTTTCCATTGGGAAGAGAGTTATGAATATGGAGGAGACATTGTGAAAATGAGTAAAGCTTGTCAGAAAGCAGAAAGTTTTTATGGTTTAGGAGATAAACCTGTAGATGTAAATTTAAAAGGAAAACGTTTCGAAAACTGGGCAACAGATTCTTATGCTTTTGGAAAAAACACCGATCCTATTTACAAAGCAATTCCTTTTTATACAGCAATACAAGACAATAAATCGTACGGTATTTTCTTTGATAATACCTTTAAAACGCATTTCGATTTTGCACACGAAAGAAGAAATGTAACCAGTTTTTGGGCACAAGGTGGTGAAATGAATTATTATTTCATCTATGGTCCGCAAATGGAAGATGTTGTTAAAAACTATACCGATTTAACAGGTAAACCACATACGTTACCTCCTTTATGGGCATTAGGTTTTCATCAATGTAAATGGTCGTATTATCCAGAAGCTAACGTAAAAGAAGTAACCAAAACTTTTAGAGATTTAAAAATTCCTTGTGATGCTATCTATTTGGATATCGATTATATGGATGGTTTTCGTTGTTTTACTTGGGATAAAAAACTTTTTCCAGATCCAAAAAGAATGGTGAAGGAATTAGAAGAAGATGGTTTTAAAACCGTAGTAATTATAGATCCAGGAATTAAAATAGATTTAGATTATGCTGTTTTTAAAGAAGGATTAGATAAAGATTATTTCTGTAAACGTGCCGATGGACCGTATATGAAAGGTAAAGTTTGGCCTGGAGAATGTTATTTTCCGGATTACACAAAACCAGAAGTGCGAGAATGGTGGTCTAGTTTATTTCAAGAATTAATTGAAGATATTGGTGTAAAAGGCGTGTGGAATGATATGAACGAGCCAGCTGTAATGGACGTTCCTAATAAATCGTTTCCAGATGATGTACGTCATGATTATGATGGAAATCCTTGTTCGCATAGAAAAGCACATAATATTTATGGAACACAAATGGCGCGAGCAACCTACCATGGTTTAAAGAAATATGCGTATCCAAAAAGACCTTTTGTAATTACAAGATCTGCATATTCTGGTGCACAAAGATATACTTCTACATGGATGGGAGATAACGTAGCAACTTGGGAACATTTAGCAATTGCGAATAACCAAGCACAGCGAATGGCAATGTCAGGTTTTTCTTTTGCAGGAAGTGATATTGGAGGTTTTGCAGAACAGCCACAAGGAGAATTGTTTGCAAGATGGATTCAATTAGGTGTTTTTCATGCCTTTTGTAGAGTGCATTCTTCTGGAGATCATGGCGATCAAGAACCGTGGGTTTTCGGAGAAGAAATTACCGATATTGTAAGAAAGTTTGTGGAAATTAGATACCAGTTATTACCTTATTTATACACCGCTTTTTGGAAATATATCAATGACGGAACGCCTATCTTAAAATCTTTAGTTTTATACGATCAAGAAGATACCGCTACACACTATAGAAGTGATGAGTTTGTATATGGAGAACAAATTTTAGTTTGTCCAATTTTAGAACCAAATGGCAAAGGAAGAAGAATGTATGTTCCTAAAGGGAAATGGTACAATTTCTGGACAGACGAAGTCATTGAAGGAGGAAGAGAAGTTTGGGTAGATGCAGAATTAGATAGTATGCCAATGTTTATAAAAGAAGGCGCTGTAATTCCGAAATACCCAATACAACAATATGTAGATGAAAAGAAGTTTGATGAAATCACTTTAGATGTGTACTATAAAGAAGGTAAGGAATCTTCAAAATTATATGATGACGCACATGATGGTTATGACTATAAGAAAGGAAGATTTAGTTTACGTACTTTTAAAGTAACTGGTAAAAAGGAAGAATTAATTCTTCAACAACATAAACGAGGAGATTTTAATGCAGATTATAGCAAGTTTAATTTAGTACTGCATAATTTACCTTTTCAAATTACATCGGTACAAATAGACAATGTAGAAATTAGTTTAGACAGTGTGAATCTAGAATTACAATCTATTTCGGTAGATAAAGAATTTACAGAAATACACATTATCGGTAAATAGCGACCTTTAATAGAATATGTTAAAGGATATTACTATATTGAAAATCGGTTATTGGTTAACTTTCAGTAACTTTATCGAGATTAATTTAAACATGTATCTAAATGAAATTTAAAAACGTAATAATTGCCTGTAGTACCATTGCACTTTTTCTTTCTTGTGCAACAAACCCTTTTACAGGGAAGTCTACAATGGCATTAGTGCCAAATTCTCAATTGTTTCCAACTGCATTTGCTCAATATAACCAAGTATTATCAGAAAGCAATGTAGAAACAGGAACAGCTAGAGCAGATATGATTACAAGAGTTGGTCAACGTATTGCTGTTGCAGCAGAACGTTGGTTAAATGCAAATGGACATCAAGGGTATTTAACAGATTACAAATGGGAATATAATTTAATAGATGATCCAACAGTAAATGCTTGGTGTATGCCAGGAGGTAAAATTGTTTTCTATACAGGAATCTTACCAATTGCACAAAGCGAAACAGGAGTTGCGGCAATAATGGGACATGAGGTAGCGCATGCACTAGCAAATCACGGACAACAACGTATGAGTGCTGCATACATACAACAAGGTTTAGCTGTAGCAGGAAATGTTGCTATTCAAGATGATCAAACTAGAGATGCTTTTAACCAATATTATGGTGTAGGTTCTAATGTTTTAGGAATGTTACCTTTTAGCAGAAGTCATGAAACGGAAGCAGATAAAATAGGTTTATACCTAATGGGAATTGCTGGTTATAATCCAACAGAAGCTTCTAACTTATGGGTAAGAATGAAAGCAAACAGTGGCGGTGAAGCACCACCAGAAATGTTAAGTACGCATCCATCTAACGATAGTAGAATTGCGAATCTAAAAGCATTAGCGCCTCAAGCTATCGAGGAATCTAAAAAGTTTGGTGTGTCTTCTTTTAGACCTATTAGTAATTTTAATTACTAATTAAAAATATTTGTTTACTTTAGAAGCTGCTCCAAAAAAGAGCAGCTTTTTTATTGGAAGTACTTTTAATAAAATTGTAAACTTTAAAGAATTCCATCCAAAAATGGAAACTCATTAATTTGAGGTTATTTTGACCAAAAATCATTTATGAATAAACTTGAAAAAGGAAGTAAAAAACTTCTAAATGCCTGGGCTTTTTACGATTGGGCAAACTCTGTGTACACGCTTACCATTGCATCTTCTATATTTCCTATATTTTATTCCGCATTATTTCTTAGCGAAATTAAAACGGTGCACGCTTTTGGTATGGATTTTAAAAGCACTGCATTAATTACGTATGTTACTGCTTTTACTTTTTTGGTAGTAACTTTTACATCTCCAATTCTTTCTGGTATAGCCGATTATGTAGGTAATAAGAAGAACTTCATGAAGTTCTTTTGTTATTTAGGAGGATTTGGATGTATCGGTTTATACTGGTTTAGTTTAGAGAATATTCATGTAAGCTTATTATTCTATTTTATGGGATTAATAGGGTATTGGGGAAGTTTGGTTTTTTATAATTCGTATTTACCAGATATTGCATATCCAGAACAACAAGATAGCATTAGTGCCAAAGGATTTAGTTTTGGTTACATTGGTAGTGTCTTATTATTAATCATCAATTTAGCAATGGTTATGACCCAAGATACCGGAGAAGAGAAAATGCAAATGATGCGTTACTCTTTTATCACAGTTGGCTTATGGTGGGTTTTATTTAGTCAATATACCTTTTATATTTTACCAAAAGGAGTTTCTTCTGGTCATAAAGTAACCAAAGACGTTGTCTTTAATGGTTTAAAAGAACTACGAATTGTTTGGGGACAACTAAAACAAAATCTAAGACTAAAACGTTATTTGGTAGCCTTTTTTGTGTTTAGTATGGCGGTGCAAACTATAATGTTAGTCGCTGTTTATTTTGGAGAAGAAGAAATCGCTTGGGGAACTGATGGGGATAAAACCACCGGATTAATAGTTAGTATTTTAGTCATTCAATTAGTCGCAATACTTGGTGCCTATTTAACCTCTGTAGCTTCTTCAAAATTTGGAAACATAAAAACGCTTATTGTAGTAAATGTCATTTGGATGGGCTTATGTTTTTATGCGTATTTTATGGAAACGCCTTTTCAGTTTTATTTAGCAGCAGGTTTTGTTGGTTTAGTAATGGGAGGAATACAAAGTTTAGCACGTTCTACGTATTCTAAATTCTTGCCAGAAACAGACGATACTACCTCTTATTTTAGTTTCTACGATGTTGCAGAAAAAATAGGAATTGTAATAGGTATGGTCATCTTTGCAACCATAGATCAAATAACAGGAAGCATGCGTAATGCAATATTGTTTTTATTTGTTTTCTTTTTAATGGGAATCATACTTTTGCTTAGAGTACCTAAAGAAGATGTAAATTAAAATATTTTACTATGTTTGTTTATTCTTAAAATTAATTTTAACAAAAAAATCATGAAAAGCTTAAAAATTGCTAGCATTTTTATTTTATCAATGTTCCTATTTACCATCACATCTTGTGATGACGAACCATTAGAGGGAGAGTTTCTAACAGAGGATGTAGGAAGTGAGTTAAGCTGTGTACAGGCTACTCAAAACCTTGCTAACGCTTCTGCAACTTATGGAACTACATCTGCAAGTGATGCAAACTATGCTGTGATTTGTAATGCGTATGCTGTTGCATTACAAGATATGATTAATGCTTGTGGAGACGATACAGGAGGAATTCAAACGATATTAGATGCTTTAGATTGCCCAGCAATTTCAGAAGATTGCGTAACTGCACAATCTGCAACGGTTATTGCAGAAACAGCATATAATGCAGATCCTACAGATACAAATTTATGTTTAGCGTATAAAACAGCTTTAGAAAATGAAATTACACAATGTGGTGATGCTGATGGAAGCTTACAAGATATATTAGATGGTTTAATTTGTGAAAATACTAATCCGTCTAGCGATTTATTATTGAAGCAAATGATTTGGACAGAATCAGATGGTACTGTTTATACGGATGAATTCTTTTATGATGGAAATAAATTAACTTCAGTTACAGAAAATGGAGAATTAGCTGTAGATTATGTATATGAAAACGACTTGCTAGCTAGGATTAATAATTATGGATTTGATGGAACTCTAGAAGACTATGTGGAAACGGAATATAATGCCAGTAATCAATTAATAGCGTATACTGTTTATATTACAAATGGTAATGAAGGTTTAAGGTTTGAGTTAGCCTATAATACAGATGGAACCATTACTGAAAAGGAATATAGTGGTGATTTTGTTTCTCAAACATCCCTTATTTCTGAAGAAATAATAACCATAGGAAATAATCAGGTTTTAGAGGAAAATAATGTAGATGGTTATGAAGGGGTTTATACCTATGATGATAAAAATGGTATCTATAAGAATATTTCTAATTTACAAACGCTAAATCTAATTAATGTTGATTTTTCCAGATATGTAGATGGTGGACAAAACAACCTTTTATCATTGGTAGAAGACGGTAATGCGGTGCCTTTTGAAGAATATGTATATACCTATAATTCTAGTAATTATCCAGAAACTTCAATGGATTATGTGGAAGGGGTTTTAGATTCTAATAGACAATATATTTACGAGTAATTCTAATAAATAAAGCAAAAAAATCCGAAGCAAGCACTTCGGATTTTTTTATGCATAAATTTAGAATAATAAATAAAAAATTTACAAAAGGATACGCATAAACAATAAACTGATTTCTATTTTACTATGTTTGTTTATCCTTAAATTTAATTTCAATAAAAAAAATCATGAAAACCTTAAAAAATGCCAGCTTTTTTGTTTTATCTATGTTTCTATTTACAATGATATCTTGTGATGATGAACCATTAGAAGGAGAGTTTCTAACCGATGAGGGAGGAAGTGAGTTAAGCTGTGTACAGGCTACTCAAAACCTTGCTAACGCTTCTGCAACGTATGGAACTACATCTGCAGGTGATGCAAACTATACTGTGATTTGTAATGCCTATGCCGTTGCATTACAAGATATGATTAATGCTTGTGGAGATGATACAGGAGGAATTCAAACGATATTAGATGCTTTAGATTGCCCAGCAATTTCAGACGATTGTACAAACGCGCAAACAGCTACAGCGAATGCAGAAACAGCATACAATGCAGATACTACAAATGCTACTTTATGTAATGCCTATCAAACAGCTTTAGAAAATGAAATAACACAATGTGGTGATGCAGACGGAAGTTTACAAGATATTGTGGATGGATTAGATTGCACTACAGTAGTAGCGACAGATGATGATTACTGGCCAAGAGCTATTGGTAATTCTTGGACATATAATAGTCTAAATGGTGAAATTGAAACGTATACTATTTTAAATACGGAGACTATTGATGGAAATGAATATTATGCTTTTGATGAGTTATTTGATACCCCTTCTTGGTTAAGAAAAAGCGGAACAAGTTATTATGTAAGATCTATTGTTTCAGGAGAAGTTGGAGGAATCGAATTTACATCTACACCTATTGAATTGAAAATGATAAAAGATGATGCGGTAGTTGGTGAAACTTGGCAATCTGAAGTTTCATATACAATTACTTATTCTGGTGCAATACCAGATGTAGATGTGGTAGCAACTTATGATTTTGAAATGATTGAGCGAAATATTTCTAGAACAGTAGAAGGAGTAGATTACACAGATGTGATACATATTGAAACAGTAGTTAGTGCTGTTGGTTCTGTTGTAACTGTTCAGTATTATTATGCGAAAGACATTGGAATGATTGAATATATTACAGATGCAGGTACTGCAACACTTACAGATTACATTTTAAATTAATTTAAAAAAAATCCGAAGCAAACGCTTCGGTTTTTTTGTTTTAACGCTTTATAAAATTGGTTTGTCATTTCGAGTAGTATAATCGAGCTTGTCGAGAAATCAATTATAAGAAGTTAATAGGATTAGGATTCCTCCATTGCAGTCGGAATGACATATTTATTTATATTCAAAAAAAAACCGAAACTACAGTTTCGGTTTTTTTATTTTATACTAACAGCTAATTACTTCTAATACTTCCAGAACCAGCAACTTTAGTATTTTCCTTTTTAGGGTTTCCAGAATATTCAATATCTCCAGAACCAGAAACTCTTGCTCTTAAGGTTTCTGTACTATAAACATCTGCATCACCAGAACCTCTTACAGAGACTTCGGTATTCTCCGCTTGTAAATTATTCCCATTAAAATCACCAGAACCGGTTACGCTTGCTTCTAAGTTAATCGTTTTTCCTTTTAAGGTTACATCACCAGAACCAGTTACGCTTCCTGCTACATTATTGGTTTTAATGTCTAAAACAATATCTCCAGAACCTGTTAAGCTAACCTCTAAATTCGTTTCGGTTATGGTATCTGTATTCCATACATCTCCAGAACCTGTAAGAGATACTTTGTCAATATCTTTAAACGGAATCGTAATCTTTATTGTTTTGTTATGACTTTCTCTTATATCAACACCATTTTCTACTTTTACTATTAAAGTGTTGTTCTTTACTTCGGTTATAATATGTTCTAAAAGGTTTTCTTCTCCTTCTATAGTTATTTTTCCTTCTTGACCTTCCACTAAAATAAAATCCATAGAGCCTACGCATGCAATAGCATCATAATCGCCAGTAGTTCTAGATATGGTAGTTACCTTTCCGTTTCCTTTTACTTTATTACCAAACCAAGATTGTGCTTGTATTTGCGTAGTTAATAATATGGTTGCTATAATTAAAATAGTCTTTTGAAATGATTGTGCATTTTTCATAATGTTCGTTTTTTGATGGATGATAAATGATTGTTTATTCGTTTTCCTTTAGTGTTACACTTCCGTAATCTGAAGATATTTTTAGCATGTTATTGGAGTTTGCATTACCATGATATCCTTCGTAATACTTGTCTGTGGACTCTATTCGTTTTTTTGTGAATTCTAATCCTTCGTAGTCTCTTAAGGAAGCATATTCTAAATCGATATTAAAGTTAAAGGTATAAGCAGCGTCATAACCAATAGTGATTCCAACGTAATCCGATTCTATATTAATGTTCTGGGCATTTGCTGTGATATTATCAATTTTTATAGAACCATAATCGGCGTTAATAGATAGGTTTTTATAAATATCCCCAATCCTTGTAGTAAGGTAATCGCCATCGCCTTTTATATTGTTTGCTTTTTCAATATAAATAGAACCATAATCACAATTATAGGAAACATCTTCAGCAATTTCTACAACAGATTTTGTATAATCGGCTACAATGTCTAGCTTTTTAGCTTTTGCAACCGTAAAACCACTGTAGTCTGCATTTATTTTTCCGCTTTTAATATATTCAAAATAGCAATTGTTAGAGTAGTCAAAGGTTATAATGTTGTTGTCTGCTAAAAGCTCTTTGGTTGTAATTTTTCCGTAATCACAATTAATAGTTGCTTGCCCTTTTAGCTTGTCTAAATTGATACTACCATAATCATTATTCAAATCTACATTATTGGTAATAGGCATCTTGATAACATAATTAATTTTCATGTTTACATTATTGCCTTTATTCCATTTCCACCAAGAACTAGACTTGTCATTATTAAAAATGGTTCTTGCAGAAACTAGGCTAGAAGAGGCATTAAAACTTACAGAAATCTCATCTAGTTTTTCTTGAACTTTTTCTTCATCATTTCCATTTGTGGTAATGGTAATCTCAAAGACTATTCGATTTTCATCCCAAGTAATAACATCTATATTCCCATAGCTATTATCTACTTTTAAAGTAGCATCTGCATCGACAGAAAACTCTTTTTTGATTACTTTTTCTTTAGAATGTTTCCCTTTAATAACAGGGTCATTTCCTGCTACAAGTAACATTGGTATTAGCAAAAAGGCTAATGTGATTTTATATAGTAGTGCTGTTTTCATTCGTGTTATTTTTTAACTGTTTAATGTTTTCTATTTGTGTTAGGGTGTTTTGCAGAATATCTATTCTGTTTTGAAAATTGCTAATCATGGCATAGATAACGCGTTTATCTTCGCCGCTTTCAGACAAGTCTTCTTTTAAATCTTTATATTCTTTTTCTAATCGTTGCATTTGCATCATGGCATCTGCAATTAATAGTTTTGTTTCTGGGCTAGACTCTTTTTCAATTTTTGTTAGCTCACTTGCAATGGCGTTAGTAAAGAAGTTTTGCGTTTCTGCCATTTCTGGAGAAATACTAGCTAAATCATGGGTTATATCTTCTTGCTGTGTGGTAACAAAAACAGTTACTAAAATTGCTAAAGATGCTGCAATACTTAAAAAAGGTTTCCAAAAATTATTTTTTGGTTTAGAAGTATCTGCAAGTATTTGCTTGTTTAACTTCTTTAAAAATCTTTTTTCATGATCTGCAGTTGGTGCTTCCAAATCAAAATCATGTTGTAGATTATTAAAGAGTGTATCTAAATTATCTTTATTCATCATTATTTCTTTTAATGTTCTACTAGTTCTAATTTTTTTCTTAAACTTTCTTTTGCTCTTGAGATAGTTGTTCTACAATTCGCATAAGAAAGCTGCATGATTCCGCTTATTTCTTCGTAATCATATCCTTCAATAAGATGTAAGGTTAAAGCAATTTGGTAATTGTCTTTTAGTAATTTCATAGTCTCTAAAACTTGTTGCGCTTTTAAGTTTGTAAACTCGTAATCACTAGAAATACCATCATTGTCTTCTATCTTATACAATACATCGTCTAAAGGAACGTCTTGGTACTTATTATTTTTATTGAAATGATAAATACTGTTATTAATTACAATTCGTTTTAACCAAGAACCAAAAGTCATTGTATCTTTTATAGTGTCTAGTTTTGTAAAGGCAGATAGAAAGGAATCTTGCATGATATCTTCTGCTTCAAATCTATCTTTTACAATTCTGTACGCTACGTTAAACATGGCTTTATAGTATCTATTATAAATCTCCAATTGCGCAAATTGGTTATTAGACTTACATAGGTCTATGAGCTGTTCGATATTTTGGTTGGTTAGTGTCAAATGGTTATATCAAATTGTTATAGTATAGATACGCATAAAGATAAACTGTTACAGTTTAGTAAAAAAAAATCTAACTATTTTAAAACGTTGGCATATTAATTGACTTTAGTAGTGAAGATGTTTAGTTAGTAATTAATGGTAACGTATTGAACACCATTGAAATAATTAAATAAATTATTAATAATTTTAAACTCAAATCAATCTGTTGTTTATTATAGAATGACAGAATGACTTAAATATATATATGAAGAAATCTAGTTTATTAAGCCTTGACAGTTTGTCATTACAGGATTTTGATGAAAATTCAGAATTAATACCGTTAATGACTCCTGAAGATGAAGAAGAAATAAATAACGAAAAACTACCAGAAACCTTACCAATTCTTTCTTTAAGAAATACCGTATTGTTTCCAGGAGTAGTAATTCCTATTACAGCAGGAAGAGATAAATCGATTAAACTAATTAACGATGCTAATAAAGGAAGCAAAGTTATTGGTGTAGTTGCACAAAAGGATGAAAGTGTAGAAGATCCTAAAGCAGGAGATATTCACGAAACAGGAACAGTAGCAAGAATTCTACGTGTTTTAAAAATGCCTGATGGTAACACAACGGTTATTATACAAGGTAAAAAGCGTTTTAAAGTTGCAGAAGTTATTACTGAAGAACCTTACATGAATGCTACCATTCGTGAAGTGCCAGAAGCAAAACCTGCAAAAGAGAACAAAGAGTTTGAAGCTATTATAGATTCTATAAAAGAACTTGCTTTACAGATTATTAAAGATAGTCCGAATATACCTAGCGAAGCATCCTTTGCAATTAAGAATATTGAAAGCAATTCGTTTTTAATAAACTTTGTATCGTCTAATATGAATCTTTCTGTAAAAGAAAAACAACTTCTATTAGAGAACAACGATTTAAAAGAACGTGCACTTGCAACCTTAAAGTATATGAATTTAGAGTTTCAGAAATTGGAACTTAAAAATGATATTCAGTTAAAGGTTCAAAGTGATATGAACCAACAGCAACGTGAATATTTCTTACACCAACAAATGAAAACCATTCAAGAAGAACTTGGAGGAGGTGTTTCGTCTGGCGAAGAAATTGAAGAAATGCGTATGCGTTCTAAAAAGAAAAAATGGGACGATAAAGTTGCAGAGCATTTTAATAAAGAATTAGCGAAAATGCAACGTATGAATCCGCAAGTTGCAGAATATTCCATTCAACGTAATTATCTAGATTTATTTTTAGATTTACCATGGAATGAGTTTAGTACCGATAAATTCGATTTAAAACGTGCGAAGAAAATATTAGATAGAGATCATTATGGTCTAGATGATGTAAAACAAAGAATTTTAGAACATCTAGCAGTTATTAAATTGCGTAATGATATGAAATCGCCAATTATCTGTCTGTATGGACCTCCGGGAGTTGGTAAAACTTCTTAGGTAAATCTATAGCAGAAGCATTAGGAAGAGAGTATGTACGTATGTCTCTAGGTGGGTTGCGTGATGAAGCAGAAATCCGCGGACATAGAAAAACATATATTGGTGCCATGCCAGGACGTATTCTTCAAAGTTTGAAGAAAGCAGGAACAGCAAATCCAGTTTTTGTTTTAGATGAAATTGATAAACTTTCTAATTCGCATCAAGGTGATCCATCTTCTGCAATGTTAGAAGTATTAGATCCAGAACAAAACAGTGAATTCCATGATAACTTTTTAGAAATGGGTTTCGATCTTTCTAAAGTGATGTTTATTGCAACATCCAATAGTTTATCCACCATTCAACCCGCTTTACGTGATAGAATGGAAATTATAAATGTAACCGGTTATACTATTGAAGAAAAAGTAGAAATAGCAAAACGTCATTTATTACCAAAGCAATTAAAAGAACATGGTTTAACAGAGGCGCACCTAAAAATAGGAAAGCCACAGTTAGAAAAAATTGTAGAAGGGTATACTAGAGAATCTGGTGTTCGTGGTTTAGAAAAACAAATTGCAAAAATGGTGCGTTATGCTGCCAAAAGTATTGCAATGGAAGAGGAGTATGATGTAAAGGTTTCTAATGAAGACATTATTAAAGTACTTGGCGGACCAAAACTAGAAAGAGATAAATACGAAAATAATAATGTAGCAGGTGTGGTTACAGGATTAGCTTGGACAAGCGTAGGAGGAGATATTCTATTTATAGAATCGATACTTTCTAAAGGAAAAGGAACAATGACGATTACAGGGAATCTTGGAAAAGTCATGAAAGAATCTGCAACCATCGCTATGGAGTATATTAAAGCAAATGCTGAAGAATTGGGCGTAGATCCAGATGTTTTTGGTAAATATAATGTACATATTCACGTGCCAGAAGGGGCAACACCAAAAGACGGACCAAGTGCAGGAGTTACTATGTTAACCTCTTTAGTATCTTTATTTACACAACGTAAAGTAAAAAAGAGCTTAGCAATGACTGGAGAGATTACGTTAAGAGGTAAAGTATTACCTGTTGGCGGAATTAAAGAAAAAATTCTAGCTGCAAAGCGTGCAAGAATAAAAGAAATCTTACTTTGCGAAGACAATAGACGTGATATCGAGGAGATTAAGCCTGATTATTTAAAAGGATTAACGTTCCATTATGTTTCAGAAATGAAAGATGTTATCGATATTGCAATAACAAATCAAAAAGTTAAGAATTATAAAAAGCTATAATTATGAGGTCTCTAAGTTTTATTTTAATGTTTTTTGTTTCGTTTGCTACATTTTCGCAAGAAACAAAAGTTGCTGAAGAGTTTCTTCCTATTAATCTAGAAGGAAAAGAAGCATACCTTTCTACTAAAACTGGAGAATACATTTTTTTAGAACATGCAAAAACAGATGCAACAAAGTTAGAGACCACAGCCAATGGCGTAATATATACCGATATTAAAATACATACAGTAGCAAAAAAGGAAACCATTTCTAAAATTGCTAAACAATATGATTTAAGTAAAGACGAAGTTTTAAAACAAAATAAGTTGTCTTCTCCTAAATTGAGTATCGGACAAGAACTTAAAATCATAAAAAAAATAGTTGTAAAGTCTAGTAGCCCTGTTATTAGTCAAGAAGAAGGTACTATTATTGCAAAACTAAGCCCAGGACAAACACCAACGGGTTTAGATGCTGCTCCAACCAATAGACCTTCTGTAGTAACTAATTCTAGTCCTGTAACTGCTGTAAAAGAAGTTACAGAATTAGAACAAGTTGAAGAAGATATAGAAGAAGTTGAAGAGGAAATTGAAGAAATAGAAGAAGAAATGGATGTAAAAGAAGACGAAATGGAAGAGTCTTCTACTAAAATTGTAAATTCTTTTTACACAGTTAAAAAAGGAGATAACCTATATAACATCGCTAAAAAGCATGGTATTTCGTTAGATGTGCTAAAAAAAATAAATGGTTTAGAATCTAATAATTTAAGTATTGGACAAAAGTTAAAGCTTAAATAAAAATATTTTTCTAATATCTGCGTTTTAAGATAGATTTAGTTACTTTGCATCTTTATGATTAAGAAATATTTTACTTGCCTTTGTCTTTTATACTTCGTTACTTCTAATGCGCAATTAGGAGGAGAAAGTACATATCAATTTTTAAACTTGGTGTCATCGCCACGTCAAGCAGCGCTTGGAGGTAAAGTTCTTACTAATGTAGATTATGATGTAACACAAGCTATTTTTAATCCAGCAACTATTAATTTAGATATGGATAATCAATTTGCTTTAAATTACTCCAGCTATTTAGGAGGTGTAAATTATGGTACTGCAGCTTATGCATATACCGTAGATAGAAGAAACCTTACCTATCACGTAGGAGTTACTTATATTAATTACGGAAGTTTTGATGGTTATGATGAACAGGGTAATGCTACCGCTTCCTTTTCAGGGAATGAAGCCGCAGTCTCCTTTGGTCATTCTAGACAAATAGGATATTCCGATTTTTATTTAGGTGGAAACGTAAAACTGATCACTTCTAAATTAGAAGAATATAGTTCTATTGGTTTTGCCTTTGATGCTGGTTTAATTTATATAAACGAAGACATCGAGTTTCAAGCAACCTTAGTCCTTAGAAACGCAGGAACACAAATTACTACCTATGCCGGACAAAACGAATCGTTACCTTTTGAGGTAGATTTTGGTATGTCGCAAACCTTAGAGTTTGTACCAATACGTTGGCATTTAACTTTCGAGAATTTACAAAAATGGCCAATTGGAGCTTCTAATCCTGCAAGAGCAACTACAGATTTAGAAGGAAACCAAACCCAAGAGGAAGTTGGTTTTTTAAATCAAGCATTAAGACATACTATAATAGGAGCAGAGCTTTTTCCAGAAGGAGGTTTTCAAATTAGGTTTGGTTACAACTTTAGAAGAGCAGAAGAACTTCGTATCGTTGAACAACGTAATTTTTCTGGTTTGTCTGCAGGAATTTCTATCAAACTAAACAAGTTTCGTTTTAGTTATACACACGCAAAATATACTAGTGCAGCAAATGCAAACTTTTTTGGAGTACAGCTAGATTTGAATTAGAGTTGCTTGAGTTTCTATGATCTCTTAGGTTTTCTATCTAATTTTTATTTGCTAAATTACGCCCTCAATCAGGCAATAGTGGTACACTAAACTATCAAACGAACATCAATCCATTCAACTACAACCCAAAACCTATAAAGTGCAAAAAATTACAATAGCCATAGACGGATTCTCATCCACCGGAAAAAGTACAGTAGCAAAACAAATTGCAAAACATTTGGGTTATATCTATGTAGACTCTGGTGCCATGTATAGAGCCGTTACTTTATATGCCATGCAAAATAAATTTATAGATGCAAATCATTTTGATAGGCTAGGTTTGGTTTCAAAACTACCTGAAATTACTATCCATTTTACATTTAATTCAGAATTAGGCTTTGCCGAAGTATATTTAAATAATGTAAATATTGAAAAGCAAATCAGAACCTTAGAAGTATCGAGCTTTGTAAGTCAGGTGTCTACCATTCCAGAAGTGCGTTACCAATTAGTAAAGCAGCAGCAACAAATGGGAAAAGATAAAGGTGTTGTAATGGATGGTCGCGATATTGGTACTGTAGTTTTTCCGTATGCGGAATTAAAAATTTTCATGACAGCTTCAGCCGAAACTAGAGCACAGCGTAGATACGATGAACTTATTGGTAGAGGAGATGATGTGTCTTTTAAAGACGTATTACATAATGTGCAAGAACGCGATTATATAGATTCGCATAGAGAAGATTCCCCTTTAGTAAAAGCAGAAGATGCTGTAGAAATAGACAATTCTAATCTTTCGTTAGAAGAACAATTTGATAAAGTCTTAAAATTAGTTACTATGACACTGGAAGATAAGGAGTAGTTTTTAGTAAACAGTGTTCAGTGTTCAATCACTGTATTTCTGTTATAATTGTTATTAAAATATTTTATAGAGATTTCTCGACAAGCTCGAAATGACATAAGATTCCGTGTTTAGTCATTCTAATATTCCATAATAATATAAAAACAAGCATGTAGTTTCGATTTATATTAGGTAGAAGCTCTCCTCTTAAGTTTAAGAGGAGAATGAATTTAGATTTTTTTCTAATCTGAAGAAAGAGGAGTTTGTTATTACGTTCATCAGTCAATCTAATATTCCATTATTACATAAAAACAAGCCTATAATTCCAATTTCTCTGTGCGACTTTGTCTCTTTGTGAATCTCCGTGGAATTACTTTTTGTATAAAAGACTATAAACATTAAATTTTCAACTTCATATAGTTAAGATTAAAAGTGCTTCGCCTTTTTTGTCAAACCTTCCGACTTCTACTAAAGTAGCATCCACCTTCCTTCAGCTGAAGGAAGGAACAAGAAGTAATTCCAATTTATATTAGGTAGAAGCTCTCCTCTTAAGTTTAAGAGGAGAATGAATTTAGATTTTTTTCTAATCTGAAGAAAGAGGAGTTTGTTATTACGTTCATCAGTCAATCCAATATTCCATAATTACATAAAAACAAGCCTATAGTTCCAATTTCTCTGTGAGACTTTGTCTCTTTGTGAATCTCCGTGGAATTACTTTTTGTATAAAAGACTATAAACATTAAATTTTCAACTTCAAATGCAACTTCATTTTCAGTAGCAAAACATTTGGCAATCAAAAATTTAATTGTATTTTTGCACTCCTTTTGGCGAATAATGGAAAGACAAAAGGAATAAAACAAAAACAATTTTAACACTTCTGTGTGTTATCGCATAACAACTTCCTAAAGCATAGCAGAATACAAACTGCAATTTTATTGCGTTTCCGCGAAGGCGGAAAACTCATGAATGAATTGCATAATTAATTAAATGGCTGATAAAGCAAAAAAAGTAGAAGCAGAAGTTGCAGATGCAACAGAAGCAGCAGTAGTAAAAGAAACTCCTCAAGTTTCTGAAGCACAAGCAAACCCAGAAAAATTCTTAGCAGATTTCAATTGGCACAATTACCAAGAAGGTATTGATGAGGTTGAAGATTCTCAATTAAAAGAATTTGAAAAATTAGTATCCGAAAATTTCGTAGATACTTTAGATGACGAAGTAGTAGAAGGTGAAGTAATTCACATTTCAGATCGTGATGCAATTATTGACATCAACGCAAAATCTGAAGGTGTAATTTCATTAAACGAATTTCGTTACAATCCAGGTTTAAAAGTTGGAGATAAAGTAGAAGTATTAATTGATGTTCGTGAAGACGCAACTGGTCAATTAGTATTATCTCACAGAAAAGCTCGTGTAATTAAAGCTTGGGATAGAGTAAATGATGCACATGACACTGGTGAAATAGTAAACGGTTTTGTAAAATGCAGAACTAAAGGTGGAATGATTGTAGATGTATTTGGTATTGAAGCATTCTTACCAGGTTCTCAAATTGATGTTAAGCCAATTAGAGATTACGATCAGTATGTAAACAAAACTATGGAATTCAAAGTGGTGAAAATCAACCATGAATTCAAAAACGTAGTAGTATCTCATAAAGCTTTAATTGAAGCAGATATTGAAGTACAGAAGAAAGAAATTATTGGTCAACTAGAAAAAGGTCAAGTACTTGAAGGTATTGTTAAAAACATTACTTCTTACGGTGTATTTATTGATCTTGGTGGTGTTGATGGATTAGTTCATATTACAGATCTTTCTTGGTCAAGAATCAACCATCCAAATGAGATTGTTGAATTAGACCAAAAATTAAATGTTGTAATCCTTGATTTTGATGAAAACAAATCAAGAATCCAATTAGGTCTTAAACAATTATCTAAACATCCTTGGGATGCATTAGGTGAAGAAGTAAAAGTAGGTGACAAAGTAAAAGGTAAAGTTGTAGTTATAGCTGACTATGGTGCTTTTGTTGAGGTAGCTGAAGGTGTTGAAGGATTAGTTCACGTAAGTGAAATGTCTTGGTCTACACATTTACGTTCTGCGCAAGATTTCGTTTCTGTAGGAGATGTAGTTGAAGCACAGATCTTAACTTTAGATAGAGAAGATAGAAAAATGTCTCTTGGTATTAAGCAATTGGCTCCAGACCCATGGACAGACATTACAACTAAATATCCTGTAGGTTCTAAACATTCAGGAACAGTTCGTAACTTTACAAACTTTGGTGTTTTTGTTGAATTAGAAGAAGGTATTGATGGATTAATTTACATCTCAGATTTATCTTGGACTAAGAAAATCAAACATCCATCTGAGTTCTGTGCAGTTGGAGACAGTTTAGATGTAGTTGTACTTGAGTTAGATGTTGAAGGACGTAAATTATCTTTAGGTCATAAACAAACAACAGATAACCCTTGGGATAAATACGAAACTGAATTTGCTTTAGGTACTACACATACTGCAGAAATTGCAGAAGTTGTAGACAAAGGAGCTACTATTGAATTTAACGAAGATATCGTTGCCTTTGTTCCTTCTCGTCACCTTGAAAAAGAAGATGGTAAGAAACTTACAAAAGGAGATTCAGCAGAATTCAAGATTATCGAATTTAATAAAGAATTTAAAAGAGTAGTTGCTTCGCATACTGCTATCTTTAGAGAAGAAGAAATCAAGAATGTAAAAGAAGCTGTTAAAAAAGCGGCAAGTCAAGCAGCAGAAGCTAAACCTACTTTAGGAGATGCTAATGAAGCTTTACAAGCACTTAAAGATAAATTAGACGGAAAAGCATAGTCTTTCTAGAAATTTTATATAATTAAAGCCTCTCCTTTTGGAGAGGCTTTTTTTTTATACCTTTATACATATACCTAAATGTATTATGAAACATAAATTACTCCTTTTTTTCGCATTGCTTTTCTCCTTTATAATGCATGCCCAAACGGTTGCTTATGATGCCACCTTTATTAATTTTGATAATACAGATTGTATAGACTTGTTTATACTTAATGCTAAAGTAAAAGGGCATCAAATAGATGTCAACGTGGCTTACTATCCATCCTTGTTAGATGCTCAAAATAATACCAATCCATTAACTCGCTTTTACACCTATGCTTCTAATAACGAAACCGTATTTGCAAGAGTAACCAGTACTTTAAACGGTACATATGCAACCTCACAAATTACCATTGCATTAAATGCTTTTACTTGTTGTCCGCCACCTCCAAATGGGCAATATCAATTCGATTTTTGCGATGTAGATAATGACGGAGTAGAAACAGCGTATTTAAATAATTTATACCAAACAGAAGGGAGGATTTATAATGCCATGCTTTGTGGTTTATCCGATAATGACTTAACAGTCACCTATCACTTATCCTACCAAGATGCTGTAGATGATTTAAATCCTATTAATGCGGTTTTTACATTTAGTGCAGATACATTCATATATAGTAAAGTGAAAAATACGGTAAATTCTGAAGTTAATATTTTCGATTATATTTTAAATATTACTACTTGTACTCCTGCAGATGATGATGGCGACGGCATTGATGATGCAAGAGAAGATGCCAATAGAAATGCTAATTATTTAGATGATGATACTGATAGCGATGGTCTAAAAAATTATGAAGATAATGATGATGATGGGGATGGTATTTTAACCATAAACGAAGATTATAATAATAACGGAAACCCATTAGATGATGATACCAACGCCAATGGAATTGCTGATTATTTAGATGCTGATGTTACCTTATCTAATGTTTCATTTAAAAATTTAGAAATTAAAATATTTCCAAATCCAGTACATAATATATTAAATATAGAATTAGAAAGTGTAGAAGATGCTTCGGTTCTTGTTTTCGATTTAAACGGAAGAGTAGTTATAAACACTAGATATGCTGCCAATACTAATGCTGTTAATGTTTCCAAATTACGTGCAGGCGTATATTTTATAAGAATAAACGCTAATGGTTTACAAACTACTAGAAAGATTATCAAAAAATAAACGCTAATAATTTAGTTGAAAAGCTTCTTAGAAATAAGAGGCTTTTTTATTACATATAATTAGTCTTTCAACTTCTAAAATTTTGCATTATCTTTGTTTACCAAATACGTTTGGATATTCTATGGGTCAAAAAGTGTTACTTAACGCAAAAGAGGTAAACATCATTCTTCATCGACTGGCTTGTCAACTTATTGAAAATCATAAAGATTTTACGGATACTGTTTTAATAGGAATTCAACCTAGAGGTAAGTACTTAGCTAATCGGTTAATTACTTTGCTAAAGGAAGATTATAAAATTAAAAACCTACAATCTGGTCAGTTAGATATTACTTTTTATCGAGATGATTTTAGAAGAAGCGACAAACCTCTAGAAGCAAATGCTACAGAAATGGATTGTGCTATTGAAGATAAAAAAATAGTTTTTATTGATGATGTTTTATACACAGGACGAAGTATTCGCTCTGCATTAACAGCAATTCAATCTTTTGGTAGACCAAGAGAAATTGAACTACTTACCTTAATAGATAGAAGATTTAGCAGACATTTACCAATTCAACCAGATTATAGGGGAAGACAAGTAGATGCTATAAATGAAGAAAAAGTTAAAGTAAATTGGGTAGAAAACGAAGGGGAAGATGCCGTTTATTTAGTGAATAATTAATATTGTTATAAAGTGTAATAATGTTATATGGAGCGCATTTGAAGTGTTTCAAAAAAAATATTTTAAATAATTAAGCAGGTTATATACTGCAAACTGAATACTAAAAAACATGAGCGAGTTAAGTGTAAATCACTTATTAGGAATTAAATATCTTAACAAAAAAGATATCGAACTCATTTTTAAAACTGCAGATCATTTTAAAGAAGTGATTAACAGACCAATTAAAAAAGTGCCTTCACTTCGTGATATTACTATTGCCAATTTATTTTTCGAAAATTCTACACGAACAAAATTATCTTTTGAGCTCGCAGAAAAAAGACTCTCTGCAGATGTCATTAACTTTTCAGCAGCACAATCTTCTGTTAAAAAAGGAGAAACTTTAATAGATACCGTAAACAATATACTTTCTATGAAAGTAGATATGGTAGTGATGCGTCATCCAAATCCTGGAGCAGGTGTGTTTTTATCAAAACACGTAAATGCAAGTATTATAAACGCAGGAGATGGAGCACATGAACATCCAACACAAGCACTATTAGATAGTTATTCTATACGTGAGAAACTAGGAGAGGTAAAAGGTAAAAACGTAGTTATTGTTGGTGATATTTTACACAGTCGTGTTGCATTATCTAACATCTTTGCACTGCAATTGCAAGGAGCAAATGTGATGGTTTGCGGACCAAAAACATTAATACCAAAGTATATAGACAAACTTGGTGTTAAAGTGGAAACCGACTTACGTAAAGCATTAAATTGGTGTGACGTAGCAAATATGTTACGCGTACAGAATGAAAGAATGGATGTTAGCTATTTTCCTACAACTAGAGAATATGCACAGCAATACGGAGTAGATAAAACCTTACTAGATTCCTTAGATAAAGAAATAACCATCATGCATCCTGGACCTATAAATAGAGGAGTAGAAATCACTAGTGATGTAGCAGATTCTAAACAAGCAATTATTTTAGATCAAGTACAAAATGGGGTAGCAATTAGGATGGCAGTAATATATTTATTAGCTTCTAAAATAAAACAATAAATTATGATTTTTGATAAAGAAGAAAATATCACCATTATTACGCAAGAAAAAGCATCCGTAATTGAGTTAGTAAAAAAACTAGATGTATTGTATGAAAGGTTTAAAAACGATAATGTAATTATTAATTTAACAAGCTTAAAACCAGTTACAGTAGAAAATATTGTAGAGTTTTTGCAAGTATCAAAAAAACATAGAGGTGCTAAGAAATCTTTTGTTATTGTTTCAGATAAAATCAATATTGCTGAAACTCCCGATGAAATAATTGTTGTGCCAACATTACAAGAAGCACATGATATTATTGAGATGGAAGAAATGGAACGCGACTTAGGTTTTTAAATGTTTATTTGTGGATTATATTTTATGCAATCCGAGACAACAGATTTACAAAAAACAAATTAACATTCATTAATGAAACTACGCATTTTAGGCTGTTATAGTGCAACTCCAAGGGTTAATACCAATCCAACAGCTCAAGTATTAGAAATAAATAACCACATGTTTTTAATCGATTGTGGTGAAGGTACTCAAGTGCAATTGCGTAAGCATAAAGTGAAGTTTAATAGAATTAAACACATCTTTATTTCGCATTTACACGGCGATCATTTTTTTGGTTTGGTTGGTCTTATTTCTACATTTAGATTACTTACTCGCGAAACAGAATTGCACATTCATGCACCAAAAGGACTGAAGGAAATTATTACACTTCAAATGAAAGTTGCAAAGTCTTGGACTAATTATCCATTGATCTTTCATGAATTGAATGCAACAACTTCTGAAATTATTTTTGAAGATGATACGGTAGAAGTACATACCATTCCACTAGACCACAGAATATATACCAATGGTTTTCTATTTAAAGAAAAGGAAGGAGAACGAAAGTTAGATATTTCTAAAGTAGAAGAAGCTAACATTAACGTAGCGTATTACAGAAAGTTAAAACAAGGACATGATGTTGAAAATGAAGATGGTATTTTAATTGATAATAAGAAAGTCACCAAACCAGCAAATAAAGCTAAAAGCTATGCATTTTGTAGCGATACAGCATATTCTGAAGCAATAATACCAATTATTAAAGAGGTAGATGTACTTTATCATGAATCTACTTTTTTAGAAAAAAATGAAAGTCTTGCTGCTCCTACAAAGCATAGTACTGCAAAACAAGCCGCAACAATAGCATATAAAGCCAATGTAGGTACATTGATTCTAGGACATTATTCTACAAGGTATAATGGTTTAAAAGAATTTAAAACCGAAGCAGATACTATTTTTAAAAATGTAAAATTGGCTGAAGATGGAAAACTTTTTGAGTTTTAATACGCTTTCTTAAATTCATCTAAATCTAATATCCAAGAAATTGCTTCTTCAATAGAATCGGATCGTTTTAGACTCTTTTTAGAGAATAGTTTTTCTAAAGTAGCATTATTAAAGCTTAATTCTGAATAATAAACAGATACACTTGCAACAACAAAGTCATAGTTTTCAAAAAAATTAGACCAATGATTTGGTTCAAAAGAATAGGAATTTGTTTTGTTAGAAATATAACCAATCCTGCAATCTTCTCCGTAGTGGTCTAGAACCATATCAATAATTTTAGAAATTTTATTCCAGGACAAGTGAATTCCCTCATTCATTTCGGCAATTATAAAATTATCTAATAAGAAGAACTCTCCAAAACCAAGTGTCTTTTTTGTAAATATATGTTGTTTGCTAATCGCAGAATCTTCAAATCTCATTATAGTAGTTTAGGTCTTGTAAAAGTATTCATTTTAACCCAAAATACAAAGTATACTCAAGCTCTCTCTATGTAAATTTTAAACTGAAGCATCCATTTTTCTACTTGTTTTTTAAACATTCCTGGGAATAATTTAAATAAAGTATTGACCATAAATCCATTAAGCTTTATATATTCTATTTCTGAAACATAACGAGTAGTTTCATTATTTAAAGCAATAAAAGTAACATGCATGGTATTGGTAGTATGTTTATGTTCATATAACCCTTGAAAAGCTTCTGGAAGGTCATTTATTTGAATAGTCTCTATTAATTCTAACTTCTTATAAAGTAATTTAGATTTTGTGCCAACCTGATGCATCTTTCCGCTTAAAATCTCTTTACTAATAAATCCATCCTGAAAATATTGTTGCTTGGTGGGATCTAAAAAGACAGACACTACTTTATCTCTTGATACATTAATATCTATAGTACAGGTAAATTTCATGAATTCATTTTTTATAAAGTTACAAAAAGCATTTAGACATTATCTAAAAACTTGTAAATTGCAGGTATGGAAAAAGACTTAGGAAATTACAGAAAATCTTACGAAAAAGGAGCGCTTTTATTAAAAGATACTCCCGAAAATCCTTTAGAATTATTTCAAAAATGGTTTCATGAAGTAGATCTACATTTCCCGGAAGACGAAACCAATGCAATGACTTTATCTACCATAGGTATGGATTCTTTTCCAAGGAGTAGAGTAGTGTTGCTTAAAAAGTATACGTATGAAGGTTTTATTTTTTACAGCAATTATAATAGTGAAAAAGGAAAAGCAATAGCTAACAACCCAAATGTTTGTATTTCTTTTTTTTGGCAAGCTGCAGAACGACAAGTTATAATTAAAGGTAAAGTAGAAAAAATAGCAGCAAATTTAAGCGATGGTTATTTTGAATCTAGACCTAGAGGAAGTCAATTGGGCGCATTAGTTTCTAACCAAAGTGAAATACTAGAAAACAGAGAAGCTTTAGAGCTTAAATTAAAAGCATTAGAAGCTGATTTTGAAGGAAAGGAAATAGAACGCCCAGAGTTTTGGGGAGGCTATATTGTAAAGCCTGTTGAAATGGAATTTTGGCAAGGAAGAGCAAATAGACTACATGATAGAATACGTTATACGCTTGATAAAGAATGGTTTTGGGTTAAAAATCGATTATCTCCTTAAAAAATCGACTAAAAGCTTTTTTGTTGTAGGTTAATTCCTTCTTAATCGATTATCTACACTATAAATTCGATGAAATACACGTCGTTTATCGATTTTAACATTTCGTTAACATTTTTTTTGGACTTGAATTGTATATTTATACTCCCAAATCTAAAGAACCTTAACCATGAAAAAACCTACTTTATGGCTTATGGCATTAATAGTACTGTTTACCACGTTTTCGTGTTCAACAGAAAATAATGATCATGAAGCAAAAAACGTTAACAGTGAATATGTAGTACCTGAGACTAAAGTTATTGAAACTGAAATTCTAGAACTTTTAAATGAATATAGAATTAATGAAGGTTTAAATACATTAGCACCTTTAGATTTGATAAAATCTCAAGCATTTGAGCATTCCGATTATATGGCAGAAGTTAGTAATATTTCTCATGATAATTTTTCGCAAAGAAGTGCATTTTTAAAACAATATGCTGGAGCCAATAGAGTTTCAGAAAATGTAGCTTATGGCTATAGTAGTCCAGCTTCAGTAGTTAATGCATGGATTAATAGTGAAAGTCATCGAGGAGCTATAGTTGGAGATTATACGCATTTTGATATTTCAGCAGAACAAGATGAAAATGGATATTGGTATTTTACGAATATATTTGTAAAGAAATAAATTAAGAATTTTATAATAAAAAAACCACTCTTTAGGAGTGGTTTTTTTTTTGTTCTATGTGAGCCTCTTTTTTAGTTTAAAGGTTAATATAATTTCTTAATAATGCTTGAAGCCTCTAGATTTTATAGATGAAAGACCACACTAAATAGAGTAGTTACCTTAGATTACTTGATATGTAGTGTGGTGTTTTATTTATAGAATACGAGTAGATTGTTTATTCGCATAAACGGTTATTGGTACTTATTTTTTTAGTGTAATGGCGTTTTAATAATACTTTAAAAGATTAAGTTTCTTATAAATTAAAAGCCACTCTATATAGAGTGGCTTTTTAAGTATACGATGTTGTTAGGAAAGCTTTACAATAAATTATAAAGTAACATCTTATACTATATTAATATTCGTTAGTAATAATGAATTTAGATCTACGGTTTTCTTGGTGTTCTTCTTCAGAACAAATTTTTCTATGTGCATTATCACATCTATTTACTAATTGTGATTCACCAAAACCAATGGCACTGTCAATTCTGTCGGAAGTTATACCTCTAGAAATAATATAATCTCTAGTAGACTTAGCTCGTTTATCCGATAGTTTCATATTATACTCATCTTTACCACGACTGTCTGTATGTGATTCGACTTTGATATGCATTTTTGGATGATTCTTCATTACGGTAACAATGTTTTCTAATTCATAAGCAGCATCTGGTCTAATGTTAGATTTATCGTAATCGAAGAAAATAGGATTAATTACAATTTCGTTATTTACAATAAATGGAGTCAATAGTAAATCTTGCACTTGTTCTTCTTCAGGAACATCTGTAGTTTCTACTTCTTGTATATCGTCTCTATAATCTAGTTTACTACCAATAACGGTGTATTTCTTTTCACATTCTACTTCAAATTCATATTCTCCATTTTCATCAGATATTATTTCTTCAAGTTCTTTTCCTGTTTCGTCTAGAAGTTTCACTTTTGCTTCTGGAATAGGTAATAGTGTAGTTTTATCTCTTACAACCCCTTTAATTACTTGTTTACATTGGTAAGAACCAAATTGGTAAATATCATCACTACCACTTCCTTCTTCTCGGTTAGAAGATAGAAAACCTCTATCCTTATCGGAGTCTATAAAGAATGCAAAATCATCAAATCTACTATTAAAAGGAGCACCTAAATTTTGTGGATCTGTAATTGAATCTTTATCTGTAACTTTAATCATATTAGATTTAAAAATATCTAATAAACCTAAACTTATGTGTCCGTCTGATGAAAAGTAAAAAGTACTGTCTTTGGCAACATAAGGAAACATCTCTCTACCTGGTGTATTAATTTTCGCTCCTAAGTTTTCTGGTGTACCGTAAGCTCCAGAACCTTTTATCTCTACACTATAAATATCTGTACTACCTAAACCACCTTCTCGATCGGATACAAAATATAATGTTTTGTTATCTGCGCTTAACGCAGGATGACCAGTAGAGTAGACCTTGTCATTAAAAGGAAGTTCTACAATATTACCCCATTTCTCTCCAGATTTGGTTGCTTTATATATTTTTAAATAAGAGGTCCCTTCATCATCATAAGAAATCTTTTTACGATGATTAATATTATCTCTTGTAAAATACATGGTTTTGCCATCATTTGTAATAGCAACTGTAGCTTCATGAAATTCTGAATTTACATCTTCAGAAAGCGCTTTAATGTCTTCAATAGTTACTTCTTCTTCACCATATTCAATGGTTCCTGAAAAAATATCTAAATATGGTTCTTCGTTCCATTTGTAAATTTTACCACTACCACCTTCTCCTGTAACTTTAGTAGAAGCATAGTAAAAGCTACCGTCATGAACATATCCTCCAAATTCGGAGAACTCTGTATTTATTCCTAGTGCAGAAAATTTTACATATTTTCCTTCGGTAGAGGAGAGTTCTTTGTATTTGGCAAGATCCATGATTTCAAAATCTTCGGCTCTTTTATCGCTAGTTTGTAGTTCTTTAAATTTAGTGATCCAAGTGTTTGCGTTTTCATATTCTCCTAAACTTCTTAGAGATTGGATGTACTTGTAAATAAATTCCGGATTTATTTTTTCGTATTTATTTACCGCTTTTCCATACCACATAGCAGCTTTTTCAGAATTAGAATTGTTGTAATAACAATCTCCTAGTCGTGTTAACACATGCTCGCTACTATCTCCTTTTTTTACAGCAGATTCATATAACTCACTTGCTTTGATATACGCATAGTCTCTAAAATAATTGTCTGCAACTTTTACCTGTGCAAATAGCATGGTATTGCAAAGAACTAATAATATTAATATAACTTTTGTTTTCATCTGTATCTTATTTTCTTATTAACTTTCAGAAGCAATTAACATATAATAAAATTACACGTTTTTATCTGAACACCTATTTTAGAAATATCTAGGGGATTTAATACGTTTCACTTTAAATACTTCGAACATTAATAAAACTTCATGTGTTCCTCCTGTATATTGGTTGATATCGGATAAAGGATACTCGTAGGTATAACCAATTCTGATTTCTTTAGAGATTTGAAAATCTGCAATTGCACCAAATGCGGAAGTGTAATTATTAATTCTGTAAGATGCACCTAACCAAAGTTTTTCATGAAACAAAAAGTTTGCAGTAAGATCATAAGAAAGAGGAGCACCGTTAGTAGCTTTTATTAAAGCAGCTGGTTTGAATTTTGTATTCTCACTTAATGTGAATACATAACCACCTGTAAAATAATAACTGATTCTTTCTATGCTTCATATTGTACGCCACTAGAATTTCCTTCTTTGTTATAATCTGTGTTTAGAATTCTAGGAGCAGATAATCCCATATACCATTTTTGTGTATGCCAAAAGAATCCTACACCAATATTTGGACTCCATCTATTTTCCACACCATAAATGGAAGGATCTTCAGGTTCATTACCTCTTAACGTAGCACTAAGGCTGTATTGTGTAAATCCAGCTTTTAGTCCGAATGCTAATTTTGTTTTTTCACCTGTATTTATGGTGTATGAAAAATCACCATATATATAAGAGAAATCTTGATACCCTAGTTTATCATTAATTAAAGATAAACCAACACCAATTTTTTCGTTGGTAAGGGGTGTATGTGCAGAAAGTGTTTGGGTTATTGGACCTCCTTTAAAGCCAACCCATTGACTTCTATGAAGACCAACTACACTTAGTGTTTCTCTACTTCCTGCATAGGCAGGATTGATGGATATTGTATTATACATGTATTGTGTAAACTGTGGTAATTGTTGCGTAAATCCAACAGTACAGCTTAATAACGCAAATGCAACAATATATTTTTTTATAAGTTTCATATAGGTTAATATTTTTATTTGGTTCCTACGTAGATATATCCATTTATAGGATCAATTCCACTTTCTTTTAAAGTTACTATGTAATAATATGTACCATCAGGAACGGTATTAGCGCCACCAACAGAATTGTTGTGTGCAGTACCAGCCCAATTATTTTGATAATCATGAGATTCATAAATTAATGCTCCCCAACGGTTAAATATTTTTACATCTATTACATAATTACAAAGTTCAACACCACTAACTTCAAAGAATTCATTGTATTGATCTCCGTTAGGAGTTACTGCGTTAGAAATTTCAACATCATCTTCACCACAGTTCAATACGAAACATCTGTTATGAACTTCAATAGAAGCTTCAACGTAAGTTGGACAAGCAGAATCATTTTCCGTATAGCTAAATTCAATATCTACACCAACATTTTCACCAGTTAGCGTAATGCTTAATGGATCGAAATAATGACCATCAATAATTGTAGCATCACCAGAAATAACTTCCCATGTACCACTATCATCATAGTAACCATTTAATAGGTCGAATAAATCGTAAACTTGAGCTTCAAGTTCATCTGTATTACATAGCGTTATATCACTAGCACTAACAGAATTGTTTTGTAATGTTAACATCGCATAAACTTCTGTTTCATTACCACAATCATCTGTAATTATATATTGAACATCTAGCATTCCACCTAAACCAGGAGCAGAAGATAAATCAGCAAAGTTATAATCTGAAGTTATTTGACCAGTAAAGTCTAAATCACAACCATCGGTAACACAAGCTTCAAGAGCTGCAATGTTTTCTGCATTCCATTGGTCTGCAATTGCTTCATTGTTTTCTCCATCACAATCTAATGTTTGATCGGTTACACAATTAGTTGCATCTGGAGCTGTATTATCTACTATAGTAAGTGTAGCAGTAAGTGTTGTAGCATTATCACAATCGTCTTTTACAACATAAGTAACTTCTATAGAACCAGTAAGACCACAAGCAGCTACAAGATTAGTAAAATCATAATCAGAAGTTACATCAAATACTGCATCTGTATCACAGCTATCTGTACCACAAGATTGAAGTGCTAAGATATTAGCTGCATTCCAATTATCTGCTAAAGTTTCGTTATTCGTTCCATCACATTCAATCGTTTCATTTTCTACCGTACAAGATGTTAAATCCGGACCAATAGAATCTTCTAGAGTAAGTGTTGCAGTAAGTATTGTTTCATTTCCACAATCGTCTGCTACCGTATACGTAACTAGTATTGTACCACCAGCTCCACAAGTAGAAGTAAGGTTCGTAAATACATAATCTGAAGTTACATCAAATACCGCATCTGTATCACAGCTATCTGTACCACAAGATTGAAGTGCTAATATGTTTGCTGCATTCCAATCGTTAGCGATTGTTTCATTATCTGTACCGTTACATTCTATAGTTTCATCACAACGGTACAAGACGTTAAGTCCGGACCAATAGAATCTTCTAGAGTAAGTGTTGCAGTAAGTATGTTTCATTCCACAATCGTCTGCTACCGTATAGTAACTTATGTACCACCAGCTCCACAAGTGAAGAAGGTTCGTAAATACATAATCGAAGTTACATCAAATACTGCATCTGTATCACAGCTATCTGCCACAAGATTGAATGCTAAATTTAGGCATTCCAATCGTTAGCGATTGTTTCATTATCTGTACCATTACATTCTATAGTTTCATCTACAACTGACAAGATGTTAAGTCCGGACCGATAGAATCGTTAAGCGTAAGAACAGCAACAAGTATGGTTTCATTATCACAATCATCAGCAACTGTATAGGTAACAGTAATTGTACCACCAGCGCCACAAGTAGCAGCAAGGTTGGTGAATACATAATCTGAAGTTACATCAAAAACAGCATCTGTATCACAGCTATCTGTACCACAAGATTGAAGTGCTAATATGTTTGCTGCATTCCAATCGTTAGCAATTGTTTCATTATCTGTACCGTTACATTCTATAGTTTCATCAACAACTGAACAAGACGTTAAGTCTGGACCAATAGAATCTTCTAGAGTAAGTGTTGCAGTAAGAATCGTTTCGTTATCACAATCATCGGATACGATATAAGTAACTAAGATTGTACCACCAGCGCCACAAGTGGAAGCAAGGTTAGTAAATGTATAATCTGAAGTTACATCAAAAACAGCATCTGTATCACAGCTATCTGTACCACAAGATTGCAGCGCTAATATGTTAGCGGCATTCCAATCGTTAGCGATTGTTTCATTATCTGTACCATTACATTCTATAGTTTCATCAACAACTGAACAAGCTGTTAAGTCAGGACCAATAGAATCTTCTAGAGTAAGTGTTGCAGTAAGTAATGTTTCATTACCACAATCGTCTGCTACAGTATACGTAACTAGGATTGTACCACCAGCTCCACAAGTAGAAGTAAGGTTCGTAAATACATAATCAGAAGTTACATCAAATACTGCATCTGTATCACAGCTATCTGTACCACAAGATTGAAGTGCTAATATGTTTGCTGCATTCCAATCGTTAGCGATTGTTTCATTATCTGTACCGTTACATTCTATAGTTTCATCAACAACTGTACAAGACGTTAAGTCCGGACCAATAGAATCTTCTAGAGTAAGTGTTGCAGTAAGTAATGTTTCATTACCACAATCGTCTGCTACCGTATACGTAACTAGGATTGTACCACCAGCTCCACAAGTAGAAGTAAGGTTCGTAAATACATAATCTGAAGTTACATCAAATACCGCATCTGTATCACAGCTATCTGTACC
>NZ_LIQI01000017.1 GCF_001418105.1 Lacinutrix himadriensis | reverse complement strand
TTCCTACAGTTACTGTTTCTGGGTCAGAATTTGTAGTAGTTAAGGTACTTGTTATGTTTGCTGGTAAAGTACTTTCATCTACGTCTACGGTTGCATCACCTACTGGTACATTGTTTAATGACCAGCTTCCGTCTGCTCCTGTAGTTACTGTAGTTGGTGTACTATTTACATCGGTAATGATAACATCTACTCCTGCAATTCCATCTTCACCTGCATCTTGAATTCCGTTTCCGTTAGTATCTGCAAATACAACTCCGGTTAATTCTGCCGTTACTGGAGAATATCCATCTGCTGTACTTGTATTTGGTCCTTCGTTTACTGTTACTGTTTCTGGATCAGAACCAGTGGTAGTTAAAGTGCTACTTACATCTGTTGGTAAGGTAGATTCATCTACATTAACTGTTGCATCTCCTACTGGAATGTCTGTTGCTGTCCATGTTCCGTCAGACCCTGTAGTTACTGTTACTGGGTTATTATTTACATCGGTAATAATAACATCTACTCCTGCTATTCCATCTTCTCCTGGATCTTGAACACCATCACCATTGATATCTTCGAATACAACTCCGGTTAATCCTCCTACTACTGGTGCATAACCATCATCTGTTGTGGTAGTTGTTACTCCATCTAATACCGTTCTGTTTCTGGATCTTATCCAGTACTTGTTAATGTATTTTTAATATCTGTTGGTAAGGTAGTTTCATCTACATCGATATCTGCTGCTCCTACTGGAATGTCTGTTGCTGTCCATGTTCCGTTAGCATCCGTAGTTGCTGTTGTTTCATTTCCATTTACATCCGTAATAGTTACATCTACATCTGCAATTCCTGCTTCACCAGTTTCTTGTGTTCCGTTTCCGTTAAGGTCTTCGAATACAACTCCCGTTAATCCTCCTACTACTGGTGCATAACCATCATCTGTTGTGGTAGTCGTTACTCCATCTAATACCGTAACTGTTTCTGGATCTGATCCAGTACTTGTTAATGTGTTGGTAATATCTGTTGGTAAAGTAGTTTCATCTACATCAATATCTGCTGCTCCTACTGGAATGTCTGTTGCTGTCCATGTTCCGTTAGCATCCGTAGTTGCTGTTGTTTCATTTCCATTTACATCCGTAATAGTTACATCTACATCTGCAATTCCTGCTTCACCAGTTTCTTGTGTTCCGTTTCCGTTAAGGTCTTCGAATACAACTCCGGTTAATCCTCCTACTACTGGTGCATAACCATCATCTGTTGTGGTAGTCGTTACTCCATCTAATACCGTTACTGTTTCTGGATCTGATCCAGTACTTGTTAATGTATTGTAATATCTGTTGGTAAGTAGTTTCATCACATCATATCTGCGCTCCTACTGGAATTCTGTTGCTGTCCATGTTCCGTTAGCATCCGTAGTTGCTGTTGTTTCATTCCATTTACATCCGTAATGTTACATCTACATCTGCAATTCCTGCTTCCCAGTTTCTTGTGTTCCGTTTCTTAAGTCTTCAATCAACTCCGTTAATCCTCCTACTACTGGTGCATAACCATCATCTGTTGTGTAGTGTTACTCCATCTAATACCGTACTGTTTCTGGATCTGACCAGTACTGTTAATGTTTGTAATATCTGGTAGTAGTTCATCACATCTTCTGCGCTCCTACTGGAATTCTGTTGCTGTCCATGTTCCGTTACATCCGTAGTTGCTTTGTTTCATTTCCATTTACATCCGTAATGTTACATCTACATCTGCAATTCCTGCTTCACCAGTTTCTTGTGTTCCGTTTCCTTAAGGTCTTCGAATACAACTCCGTTAATCCTCCTACTACTGGTGCATAACCATCATCTGTTGTGGTATTTGCCCCTGTTACAACTGTTATTGTTTCTGGGTCAGAATTTGTGGTTGTTAACGTATCTGTTATATCTGCTGGTAAAGTAGTTTCATCAACATTTATATCTGTTTCACCTAATGGAATATCACTTGCTGTCCAACTTCCGTCAGGTCCAGTAGTTTCGGTAGTAGTAACATTATTTACATCTGTAATATCTACTTCTACTCCTTCAATTCCTAGTTCACCGGTATCTTGTGTTCCGTTTCCGTTAAGGTCTTCGAATACAACTCCAGTAATATCACCGAAACAACCATTAACCATATCATCTGTTGCACTTACATCTGCCTGACCGTTACCACTATTTGCTGCAGTAGGAATACCATTAGTATTTATAGCTCCAGATATCATGTCATTTCCATCTAACTGAGATAATAAAATACCTCCATTACCTTCTATAGCATCTGGACAACCATCAGCATCACTATCTGTATCTAAATGATTTGGTATACCATCCCCATCTGTATCTATGCTTATTGTACTTATAGGATTCACAAAATTATTTACACAAGCAAACTGTACATTGTGTTGTCTTCCATTCGCCGTTGCACCATTAACTCTTGCTATTGCACCTAAACGAATAAAATACGAAGAAATCCCTCCATGTTCTGTTGAATAATTTACCTGAGGAAAAGTATTAGTCACCCCTGGATACTCATTATTTCCTGCTGTTCCAACTATCCATGATCCTGCGTTAGTAATTGATAATTCTGTTGGACTATCTACCACATAATTTAAAGATAATTGTGACCAGTTTTGTTCTCCATAATTGGCACCTCCATCTACATCATTAAAGTTTGCAAAGAATTTTGAAATGACTACAGGAGTCGTTGTTCCTGAAGCTACAAAATCAAATTGAAACTCTGTCCACGCTTGATCTCCTTCACTAGTTAAACTAAAAGCCGATTGTGGTTGAAAAGAATTAGGATTTGATCCATTATCATCTAAAGTAGGTAAAGAAGTAATATTGTTAAAATCGACAATTGTTACTAAGGCATCTACTCCTGTTGTTACATTAGCAAATCTAAAAACTTCTCCTTCTAAAAGTGTCGCTACATTACCATCACCTGATTCTTCTGTGTAAGCATTATTAAAGTTTAGCGTTGTTTCCGTACCACAGTCTGGTTGACCTGGCGCAATAACTAATCCTTCGTTTACATCTGTAATACCATCATTATCATCATCTTCGTCACAACCATCTGGATATGCATCTCCATCTGCATTCATATTATCGTCAAATCCCTCGCATAAATCATTAGCATCTATAGTTCCATCATTATCGGAATCACATTGTCCATTACTATCTGAAGGTGTTCCATCTATAGAACCTCCAACTCCTTGACCTAAATTTTCATCTACATTGCTTGGCACACCTGTTACTGTATCTACAGCTCCAGTTAATTGTCCATTTACAACACTACCTGCATCAATAATTCCTGTTCCTTCAAGCGCATCTGAACAACCATCATCATCACTATCTAAATCTAAATAATCAGGAGTACCATCTCCATCTGTATCTAAATCTGTACACGCAAAAAGGATAAATTCAATTCCATCTGAAAGCACTCCAGAAACACCATCTTGAACAAATTGAATTGTAAAAGTTGACATGTTACCATTAATTTGTAAAGACCCAGCTGCTGTACCGTTAGCAACATCTTGTGTGCTTTCAAAAGTATACCCTGTACCTATTGAATTCCCAGAACCGCTATCTCTTACTGTCGTTGACGTCACTTCTAAATCGGTAGTGCCAGATCCTGCAATCTTAGTCCAAGTTAAACCACCTTGAAGCGTCATTAAAGCAGAATTTTCTGTAACACCATCACTACCTCCTAATCTATCTACATGTAATTTAGGATTTGTAACCTTAATGGGGTTTCCTGCTGCATCTTCAAAAGAAACGGTTAAAGTACTTCCCCAACTATATTCTCTTTGTAAAGAAACATCTCCGCTTAAGGTCTCTGACCAAAAAGCTTCTGTATTAAAATTCCCTACTGAATTTGTTTGAAATCCAGTTGAATTAGTAACTAATCTTGCTATAACGCCATTATTATAATCGAAAGTAGCTTCTGTAGTACTTACAATATTCCAGGATTCAGATTGTACTGGAGAAGTACAGATTCCTTCTGCAGTATCAATTATACCATCATTATCATTATCTAAATCACAAGAATCGGAAACATCATCTCCATCACTATCTAGGTTTCCCGAAGCTAAAGCGTCACATTTATCAATGACTGTTATTTCTAAATTTCCTTGGTTTGAAAAAACACCTAACTCATCTTCTACTGTAAATAAAATAGAAGCATCACCAGCATAATCTAATTCTGGAGTAAATACAACATTACCTGTAGTGTCAACAGTATATCTACCAACACCAGCAATAATTAATGGGGTACCAACGCTTCCTTGATTTGAAAAATCATTTGGATCTATTAAATGTACAGTTGCAGGATCTATGTTTCCGTCTGGATCACTTGAACCAGTTAATACCTCACTAAAAAAGGAAGAATCAGAATTAATGGTATTTCCTAGATCATCTACTACTACCGGTGGAGCATTAACATCCACAACATTAGGGGTAGTAAATACTACCTCTCCTAGAAACCCAACAGAAATATTTCTTGTTGTATTTGGATCATTATTATCTCTACCTAATGTGAAATCAACAACACTAACATTTTTATAATTAACTTTAACTACAGACCTTGTATTAGTGGTACTAACACCAGAATCAGTGACATTTGCACTAGTAAAACGAATAGAATTAGGGATTACTCCTGGTCCCGCCGTAATGATAGTTTGAGGTTGCGAAGTACCTGCAAGCTCATAACTATCTGGCACAATCACTTCTGCCCACTCTTCTGCATCTAAATCTATAATTTCTAAAGTATAAGAATCTAAAGGAAAAGAAACTGCATCTGCCAAATCTGAATCTGCAGAATTTGCAACAATAAACTCCATTCTCCAACGAATAGCCTGACCTGCTATAGAATACGTTATAACTGGTTCAAATCTATTTTGCACATACTGCGTATCATCTACGCTAGTAATAGCTGGTGTACCTGTAAAAGAGACAATACTTAAAATTGCATCAACATCAAACGCACCACCATTACCTGTTAATTCTACATCTTCAATTAAATACACAGCTCCAGGTTGATTCGCTGTACCTGCTATAAGCGTTTGAGTATTAGGGAAAACCGGATTAGACTGTGCATTAGCATTTAATATGCCAATAAGTAAGAAAAAAATAAAAAATAAATCCTTTAATTTAATTAGACAAATCGAGAATCGTGTAAAGTTTTTCATATTAGAATGAATATAATTGAGTATTTTATTATAATTAAAAAACACTTTATGACGATAACGCCACAAAACATTGTGATTTTGTTAAAGTTAAAAACCAACACCTATATATATTGGTACAAAAAATCTATTTGTTTTAATACAGCTTACTGCGGTATATATAAAATAGAATATTATTTAATTACGGTTTTTCCATAATGTAATATTCCCACAAAAATATCATTACAATATTTTCTACAAAGCGATTTAATAAAATTGTTCACTTAATTCGATTAAATCCAAAAATAGACGGCTAAATGCATTTTGTAAGATTTTTCTTATCAAATTTATCATAATCAAAAGTAAAAATAGTCTTAAACACTAACCGAGACTATTTTAACCGATGATGTAACTTAATTAATCGTTGAAAGAATGGATTCAGTGACATAAACGAAAATTCAATGCTGTTGACTTAATAACATTACTATAATTTACAATACAGCATAAGTCAATAACTAAATGAATGGTTATCAACACTTTTAAAAGAGGCAAGAAATTTAATAGCAATCTTAATATTTCTTTAAAACATAAGTGCTATAAACAATTAGTCCTTATTATAAAGAATTAACTTATTCCTATTACTTAATAAAAGACTATTAATAATAAAAAAATTACTCTCTGAAATTCCCCATAAAATATTTGTCTTAAGTATATTTACCAAAATTATTTTTTATGAAATTTACAGACGAAATCAAACGAAGAAGAACCTTTGGAATTATCTCTCATCCTGATGCTGGTAAGACAACTCTAACAGAGAAATTACTATTATTTGGTGGTGCTATTCAAGAAGCAGGAGCTGTAAAAAGTAACAAAATTAAGAAAGGTGCCACGAGTGATTTCATGGAAATTGAAAGACAGCGTGGAATATCTGTAGCTACTTCAGTATTAGCTTTTGAATATAATGGTATTAAAATTAATATTTTAGATACACCCGGACATAAAGATTTTGCTGAAGATACATTTAGAACCCTTACTGCTGTTGACAGTGTTATCGTGGTAATTGATGTTGCAAAAGGAGTTGAGGAACAAACAGAGAAATTAGTGGAAGTTTGTAGAATGCGAAACATTCCAATGATTGTTTTTATTAACAAGATGGATCGTGAAGGTAAAGATGCTTTTGAACTGCTTGATGAAATAGAACAAAAATTAGGTTTACGAGTAACTCCTTTAAGTTTTCCAATTGGAATGGGGTATGACTTTAAAGGTATCTATAATTTATGGGAAAAGAATATCAACTTATTTAGTGGAGATAGTAGAAAGAATATTGAGGAAACATTAGAGATTTCGGATTTAAACTCTAGTGAATTAAACAAATTAGTAGGAGATAAAGCTGCAGAAACTCTAAGAGAAGAGATAGAATTAGTAGAAGGTATTTACCCAAGTTTTGATAATAAAGACTACTTGGATGGTACTTTACAACCTGTGTTTTTTGGTTCTGCTTTAAATAGTTTTGGAGTACGTGAATTATTAGATTGTTTTGTTGAAATAGCACCTAAACCTAGACCAAAGCAAAGTGAAGAACGATTAGTAAAACCGGATGAAGATAAATTCTCTGGCTTTGTTTTTAAAATTCACGCCAACATGGATCCCAACCATAGAAACCGTTTGGCATTTGTTAAAATAGTATCTGGAGAATTTAAAAGAAATACACAGTACTTGCACGTTAGACATAATAAAAAAGTAAAATTTTCTAGTCCGAATGCATTCTTTGCAGAGAAAAAAGAAATTGTAGACATCTCTTATCCTGGTGATATTGTAGGTTTACAAGATACTGGAACCTTTAAAATTGGAGACACCTTAACCGAAGGTGAAATACTAAATTACAAAGGTGTACCTAGTTTCTCACCAGAGCATTTTAGATATATAAATAATGCGGATCCAATGAAATCTAAACAATTAAACAAAGGTATAGATCAATTAATGGATGAAGGTGTTGCCCAATTATTTACTTTAGAATTAAATGGAAGAAAGGTTATTGGTACCGTTGGTGCATTACAATATGAAGTTATACAATACCGATTAGAACATGAATATGGTGCGAAATGTACCTACGAAAATTTAAATGTTTTTAAAGCTTGTTGGATAGAAACTGAAAATGAAAAAAGTGAAGAATACAAAGAATTTATAAGAGTAAAACAACGTTTTTTAGCGAAAGACAAAAGAAATCAACTCGTATTTTTAGCAGACTCTGCATTTTCTTTACAAATGACACAACAAAAATATCCAAGTCTAAAATTTCATTTTGTAAGTGAGTTTAAATAGTGAAAATCGATTTTAAAACCATTTAAGAGCCTTTTAATATAAAACACATACAAATACTTGCCGATTTATTAAAAAGTAAAATAAACCTGATTAATGCAAGCCGAAATTTTATTCGGAATAATAAAATTCTATTAAAGTGTTTATCATTATAATTTAAATCTATATATAATAATTACGCATAAAAAAATCCTCTAACAGTGTTAGAGGATTTTTTATGCGTAATATTTTTAAACTTGTAAAACTGAATTTTACATTTATTGATTTTTGTTTGATCAAAAATTAAGCTTCTCCTGTTGGTCCGAAATTAAGAGGAATTGGAGGTTGCTCAAAAAAACATTTTGAGCACATCCAACAAGTCGAAAAACTAGCATATACTTATAACGAAACTACTAGGCTTCTCCTGTTGGTCCGAAGTTCAATGGAATTGGAGGTTGCTCAAAAAAACTTTTTGAGCACATCCAACAAGTCGAAAAACTAGCATATACTTATAACGAAACTACTAGGCTTCTCCTGTTGGTCCGAAGTTCAATGGAATTGGAGGTTGCTCAAAAAAACATTTTGAGCACATCCAACAAGTCGAAAAACTAGCATATACTTATAACGAAACTACTAGGCTTCTCCTGTTGGTCCGAAGTTCAATGGAATTGGAGGTTGCTCATAATCTTTGATTTCACCATGCATGTTTTCAAACTTAGCTACGTTATCACTTAAAGCTTTCATCAATCGTTTAGCGTGCTGTGGTGTTAATATAATTCTAGATTTCACCTTACTTTTAGGTGTTCCAGGCATAATACTAACAAAATCTACAACAAATTCGGAAACAGAATGATTAATAATTGCTAGGTTAGAATAAGTCCCTTCCGCAATTTTCTCATCTAATTCTATATTAATTTGTCCTGGTTTTTTCTTGTTTTTATCTTCTGCCATCGTAAACTTGTTTACACTTCCGTAGAAACGGAAGTCTTATTAATAATTATATTTAAAATAAAAAGTCCTGTTTAAAAAAACAGGACTTTTGTTATTATATTAAAACTTTCGTTTCAAATTAAGAGATTCCTGCCTGCGCAGGAATAAATTCGATTAGCCAACACTTCAAAAAGAAGTGTTGGAATCTCATTTAATTATAGTTAACCTCTTGTTTTGCTTGCATCATTTGATCAAACTCTTCTTTAGATCCTACGATAATGTTTTCATAGTTACGCATTCCTGTTCCTGCTGGAATTCTGTGTCCTACAATTACATTTTCTTTAAGTCCTTCTAGAGTATCAATTTTACCTGCTACAGCAGCTTCATTTAATACCTTGGTAGTTTCTTGGAAAGAAGCTGCAGATATAAATGATTTTGTTTGTAACGATGCTCTTGTAATACCTTGTAAGATAGGTGTAGCAGTTGCAGGTTTAGCATCTCTAGCTTCCGCTAATGCTTTATCCTCACGACGTAAAATAGAATTTTCATCTCTTAATTCACGTGCTGTTACAATTTGTCCTTCTTTTAAGGCGCTAGAATCACCAGCATTTTCAACAACTTTCATTCCGAAGATATCATCATTTTCTTGAATGAAATCTGCTTTATGTACTAGTTGATCTTCTAAGAAGATAGTATCACCAGAATCTATAATTCTAACTTTACGCATCATTTGTCTTACAACAACTTCGAAGTGCTTATCGTTAATTTTTACACCTTGTAAACGATATACTTCTTGTACTTCGTTAACTAAGTATTGTTGTACCGCTGAAGGTCCTTTAATGTTAAGGATATCGTTAGGTGTTATAGAACCATCTGATAAAGGCATCCTGCTTTTACAAAATCGTTTTCTTGTACAAGAATTTGATTCGATAATTTAACTAAGTATTTCTTAATATCTCCAGTTTTAGATTCTATAATAATCTCACGATTACCTCTTTTAATTTTACCGAAAGAAACTACACCATCAATAGCACTTACTACTGCTGGATTAGAAGGGTTACGTGCTTCAAACAATTCTGTTACACGTGGTAAACCTCCTGTAATATCTCCTGCTTTAGAAGACTTACGTGGAATCTTAACTAAAATTTTACCAATCTTAACTTTCTCACCATCATCAATCATAATGTGAGCTCCTACTGGTAAGTTGTAAGAACGAATTGCTTCGCCTTTACTATCTTCAACAATAAGTGTTGGAATAAGCTTTTTGTTTCTAGATTCAGAAATTACTTTTTCTTGGAAACCTGTTTGCTCATCAATTTCAACTTGGTATGTGATACCTTGCTCAATGTTTTCATAACGAACTTTTCCAGCAAATTCTGAAATAATTACACCGTTATATGGATCCCATGAACAAACTACATCACCTTTAGTTAATTTGTCTCCGTTTTTAACTTGAACAAATGAACCGTAAGGAATATTGTTAGTACTTAAAGTAATACCCGTTTTCTTATCTATTAATTTGATTTCAGAAGTACGAGAGATTACAACGTCTACAACGTTTCCTTCGTTATCTTCCCCTTTTACAGTTTTTAATTCTTCAATTTCTGCAATACCGTCAAACTTAACAGCTAATTTATTTTCTTCAGAAATGTTACCTGCAATACCACCTACGTGGAACGTACGTAATGTTAACTGCGTACCTGGTTCTCCAATAGATTGTGCTGCCACAACTCCTACTGCTTCTCCACGTTGCACCATTTTGTTAGTTGCAAGGTTTCTTCCATAACATTTTGCGCAAATACCTTTCTTCGCTTCACAACTTAATGGTGAACGAGCATCTACTTTATCGACTGGAGAGTTTTCAATTGCTTTTGCAATCTCTTCTGTAATTAACTCATTAGCTCCAACTAATAATTCGTCTGTTAATGGATTATATATATCGTTTAATGAAATACGACCTAAGATTCTTTCTTCTAAAGTTTCAACAACTTCATCATTCTTTTTAAGTGGCGCAATTTCTACTCCTCTTAAAGTTCCACAATCTACCGTGTTTACAATTACATCTTGAGATACATCTACTAGACGACGTGTTAAGTAACCTGCATCGGCAGTTTTAAGTGCTGTATCGGCAAGACCTTTACGTGCACCGTGCGTAGAAATAAAGTATTCTAAAATAGAAAGACCTTCCTTAAAGTTAGAAAGAATTGGATTTTCAATAATAGATCCTCCTCCTGCAGTAGATTTTTTAGGCTTCGCCATTAATCCACGCATTCCTGTTAACTGGCGAATCTGTTCTTTAGATCCACGGGCTCCAGAATCAAGCATCATATACACCGAGTTGAAACCTTGTTGATCTTCACGAATACGCTTCATTGACAATTCTGTCAGTTCTGCATTGGTAGAAGTCCAGATATCAATAACTTGGTTATAACGTTCATTATTTGTTATAAGTCCCATGTTATAGTTACCCATAATTCCTTCCACTTTTACGTTTGCAGAATCAATCATAGATTGTTTTTCTGGTGGAATAATAATATCTCCTAAACTAAATGATAAACCACCTTTAAATGCGTAGTAGTATCCTAAGTTTTTAATTTCATCTAAGAAATCTGCTGTTTCAGGTACTGATGTTACTTTTAAAATATCACCAATAATATTTCTTAGTGATTTTTTAGTTAATACATCATTAATATATCCTGCTGCAGCTGGCACTTTCTTATTAAAGATTACACGACCAACAGTAGTTTCAATAATTTGAGGAACTAATTCTCCTGCTTCATTAAAATCTATTGCTCTTACTTTAATTTGCGCATTTAAGTCTACTTGCTTTTCGTTGTAAGCAATAGTTACTTCTTCGGCAGAATAGAAAGTTAAACCTTCTCCTTTAACTTTTACGTCTTTAGTAGAAGTTCTTAATTTGGTCATATAGTAAAGACCAAGTACCATATCCTGTGAAGGTACAGTTACTGGCGAACCATTTGCTGGATTTAAGATATTATGTGAAGCCAACATTAATAATTGACATTCTAAAATAGCTTCTGGTCCTAATGGTAAGTGCACTGCCATTTGATCTCCATCAAAATCGGCATTAAATGCAGTAGTTACTAATGGGTGTAATTGAATTGCTTTTCCTTCAATTAATTTTGGTTGAAAAGCTTGAATACCTAGTCTGTGTAATGTAGGAGCACGATTTAAAAGTACTGGATGTCCTTTTAAAACATTCTCTAAAATATCCCAAACTACAGGCTCTCTTTTATCTATAATTTTCTTTGCAGATTTTACAGTTTTTACAATTCCTCTTTCAATTAGTTTTCTAATTACGAAAGGTTTGTAAAGCTCTGCTGCCATATTTTTAGGCAATCCACATTCAAATAATCTTAATTCTGGTCCTACAACAATTACAGAACGAGCAGAATAATCGACACGCTTACCAAGTAAGTTTTGACGGAAACGTCCTTGCTTACCTTTAAGTGAATCTGATAATGATTTTAATGGTCTATTAGAATCTGTTTTTACTGCAGATGATTTACGTGTGTTATCTAATAAAGAATCTACAGATTCTTGTAACATACGTTTCTCATTACGTAAAATAACTTCTGGTGCTTTTATTTCAACTAATCTCTTAAGACGGTTGTTTCTAATAATTACACGACGATATAAATCATTTAAATCTGAAGTTGCAAAACGTCCACCATCTAAAGGCACTAAAGGTCTTAATTCTGGTGGGATAATTGGCACTACTTTCAAGATCATCCATTCTGGACGGTTCTCTCTATTTTCATTAGATTCTTTTAAAGCTTCTACTACTTGTAAACGTTTTAAAGCTTCCGTTTTACGTTGTTTAGACGTTTCGGTATTTGCTTTATGACGTAACTCATAAGAAAGCGTTTCTAAATCTATTCTAGCTAATAAGTCGATCAAACATTCTGCTCCCATTTTAGCAAGGAACTTGTTTGGATCTGTATCATCTAGGTATTGGTTTTCTTGCGGAAGAGTTTCTAGAATATTTAAGTATTCTTCTTCGGTTAAGAAATCCATTTTTTGTAATGGTTCTCCTTCGGCATTTTTAGCAATACCTGGTTGAATTACTACGTAACGTTCGTAGTAAATAATCATATCTAATTTCTTAGAAGGTAATCCTAATAAGTAACCTATTTTGTTTGGTAAAGAACGGAAATACCAAATATGTGCAACAGGAACAACTAAATTAATGTGTCCTACTCTGTCACGACGTACTTTCTTTTCTGTTACTTCAACACCACAACGATCACATACAATACCTTTGTAGCGAATACGTTTATATTTACCACAAGCACATTCATAATCCTTTACAGGACCAAAAATACGCTCACAGAATAAACCGTCACGTTCTGGTTTATGTGTACGATAATTAATAGTTTCTGGTTTTAAAACTTCACCTCTAGATTCTGCTAAAATAGATTCTGGTGATGCTAAACCAATGGAGATTTTATTAAATCTCTTTACTGTGTTCTTATCTTGTTTTCTTGCCATTTCTTATAGTATTCAGTCTCAGTCTCAGTATTCCGTTATCCAATTAATGCTAACCGAATACTGCGACCTCATACTTTTTTTATTATTCCTCTAATCTGATGTCTAATCCTAACCCTTTCAATTCATGCATCAATACATTGAATGATTCAGGTAATCCCGGATCTGGCATTGGTTCTCCTTTAACAATACTTTCGTATGTTTTAGCTCTACCAATTACATCATCAGATTTCACTGTCAATATTTCTCGTAAGGTTGCTGATGCACCATATGCTTCCAGTGCCCAAACTTCCATTTCTCCAAAACGTTGTCCACCAAATTGTGCTTTACCACCAAGAGGTTGTTGTGTAATAAGAGAGTATGGTCCTATTGAACGAGCGTGCATTTTATCGTCAACCATATGTCCTAATTTCAACATATAAATAACTCCAACGGTTGCTGGTTGATCAAAACGATCTCCAGTACCACCATCATAAAGATAGGTATGTCCAAATCTTGGAATTCCAGCTTCGTCTGTAAATTCGTTAATTTGATCTAAAGTAGCACCATCAAAGATTGGCGTAGCGTATGTACGACCTAATTTTTGTCCGGCCCAACCTAATACAGTTTCATATATCTGACCAATGTTCATACGAGAAGGTACACCAAGTGGATTTAATACAATATCAACTGGAGTTCCATCTTCTAAGAATGGCATATCTTCTTGACGTACAATACGTGCAACAATACCTTTGTTACCATGTCGTCCTGCCATTTTATCACCAACTTTAAGCTTACGCTTTTTAGCAATATAAACTTTTGCTAATTTGATGATTCCTGCTGGTAATTCATCTCCTACAGAAATAGTGAATTTCTCACGTCTTAAAGAACCTTGTAAATCGTTTTCTTTAATTTTGTAGTTGTGAATTAAATCTGCAACTAACTTGTTAGTCTTGTCATCTGTTGTCCAAGTACCAGAAGTTAAGTGCGTATAATCATCTACAGCATTTAACATTTTAAGTGTAAATTTCTTTCCTTTTGGAAGAACTTCTTCACCTAAATCATTAAAGATACCTTGTGCAGTTTTACCATTTACAAGTGTGAATAATTTATCTACTAAAACAGCTTGTAAATCATCAAACTTCGTATAATATAATGCTTCTAATTGCGCTATATCTTCTTTATCTTGAGCACGTTTACGTTTATCTTTAACCGCTCTTGAGAATAACTTCTTATTAATTACAACACCATGTAATGAAGGTGAAGCTTTTAATGAAGCATCTTTTACATCTCCAGCTTTATCACCAAAGATTGCACGTAATAATTTTTCTTCTGGAGTAGGATCCGATTCCCCTTTAGGTGTAATTTTTCCGATAAGGATATCACCAGGTTTCACTTCTGCCCCAACACGAATCATTCCGTTTTCATCAAGATCTTTTGTAGCTTCTTCAGATACGTTAGGAATATCATTAGTTAACTCTTCGTTACCTAATTTTGTATCTCTAACTTCTAAAGAATACTCATCTATATGTATAGATGTAAAAATATCTTCACGTACTACTTTTTCAGAAATTACAATTGCATCCTCAAAGTTATACCCTTTCCAAGGCATGAAGGCTACTTTCATATTTCTTCCTAAAGCTAGCTCTCCTTTTTGAGTTGCATACCCTTCAGATAAAACTTGACCTTTTACAACTTTATCTCCTTTTACAACAATTGGTTTCAAGTTAATACTTGTACCTTGATTGGTTTTTCTAAACTTCGTTAAAGGATATGTTTTTGTATCTGAATCGAAACTAACTTTAGCTTCATCATCTGTACGATCGTATTTTATAGTAATTTCTAGTGAATCTACATATTGTACAACACCATTTCTCTCTGCATTAATAAGTACACGAGAATCTGAAGCCACTTGACGTTCTAAACCAGTTCCTACAATAGGAGCTTGCGGACGTAATAATGGTACAGCTTGACGCATCATGTTAGATCCCATTAGGGCTCTATTTGCATCATCATGTTCTAAGAAAGGAATTAATGAAGCAGAAATAGATGTAATTTGATTTGGTGCAACATCTGTATAGTGAAGCTCCTTAGGATCAATTACTGGGAAATCACCTTCCATTCTAGCAATTACCTTATCATCTAAAATCTTACCATCGTCATCAACTTTTACAGTTGCTTGCGCGATTAATTTATCTTCTTCCTCTTCAGCACTTAAGTAAATCGGTTCATTTTTAATATCTACTACACCATCTGTTACTTTTCTGTAAGGTGTTTCAATGAATCCCATAGAATTCACTTTAGCAAAAACTGAAAGTGAAGAGATAAGACCAATATTTGGTCCCTCTGGTGTTTCAATAGGACAAAGTCTTCCGTAGTGTGTATAGTGAACATCACGTACTTCGAAACCTGCTCTTTCACGAGATAAACCACCTGGTCCTAATGCGGAAAGACGACGCTTATGCGTAATCTCTGCAAGAGGGTTGGTTTGATCCATAAATTGAGACAACTGATTTGTACCAAAGAAAGAATTAATTACAGAAGATAATGTCTTTGCATTAATTAAGTCAATAGGTGTAAATACTTCGTTATCACGAACGTTCATACGTTCACGAATAGTACGTGCCATACGTGCTAAACCAACACCAAATTGAGAAGATAATTGTTCTCCTACTGTACGTACACGACGGTTAGATAGGTGATCAATATCATCAATCTCCGCTTTAGAGTTAATAAGCTCGATTAAATATTTTATAATAGTTATGATATCTTCTTTGGTAAGCACTTGCTTATCCATACCGATATCTAACTGTAATTTCTTGTTCATTCTATAACGACCAACTTCTCCTAAAGAGTAACGTTGATCACTAAAGAATAATTTATCTATAATACCACGTGCAGTTTCTTCATCTGGCGGCTCTGCATTACGTAGTTGTCTATAAATATGTTCTACAGCTTCTTTTTCAGAGTTTGTAGGATCCTTTTGAAGTGTATTATGAATAATAGCATAATCTCCTTGTTCTGCACTTTCTTTATGTAAAAGGATTGCTTTTACATTCGCTTCAAGAATTTCTTCAATATTATCTTTATCTATAACAGTATCACGATCTAAAACGATTTCATTACGTTCTATCGATACTACTTCTCCTGTATCTTCATCAACGAAATCTTCATGCCATGTATTAAGAACACGTGCAGCAAGTTTACGTCCTAAGATTTTCTTAAGTCCAGATTTTGATACTTTAACTTCTTCAGCTAAATCAAAAATCTCTAAAATATCTTTATCACGTTCAAAACCAATTGCTCTAAATAAAGTAGTTACAGGTAATTTTTTCTTTCTATCAATGTATGCATACATTACTTGATTAATATCTGTAGCGAACTCAATCCAAGAACCTTTAAATGGTATTACTCTTGCAGAGTATAATTTAGTACCATTTGCGTGGAATGATTGACCGAAAAACACACCCGGTGAACGATGCAATTGAGAAACTACAACGCGTTCTGCACCATTGATACAAAAAGTACCAGAAGGTGTCATGTAAGGTATAGTACCTAAGTACACATCTTGAACAATGGTCTCGAAATCCTCATGTTCAGGGTCTGTACAATATAACTTTAACCTTGCTTTTAATGGAACACTATAAGTAAGTCCTCTCTCAATACATTCTTCTATAGAATATCTAGGTGGATCAATGAAGTAATCTAAAAATTCTAATACGAATTGATTACGTGTGTCTGTTATTGGGAAGTTTTCTAGAAAGGTATTATATAGACCTTCATCTCCTCTTTCTTCAGATTTAGTTTCTAACTGGAAAAAATCCTGAAAGGATTTTATTTGAATATCCATAAAATCTGGATATTCAGTTCTATTGATAATAGATGAGAAATTTAATCTTTCAGCTTGTTTTGCTAACATCAATGGACGGAGTTTTGATTAAAAAAAATTATAAAACGTATATGTCATATTTTTATACGCAAAATGGTCTAGGTCTTAGAACGCGTGTTCCAGACCTAAACCTTTATGTTGTTTGCTTGGTGTGCTTACTTAAGCTCTACCTCAGCTCCCGCTTCTTCTAAAGAAGCTTTTAAGCCTTCTGCTTCGTCTTTAGTAACTCCTTCTTTGATTGCACTTGGTGCATCATCAACTAAACCTTTAGCTTCTTTTAAACCTAAACCAGTTAATTCCTTAACTAATTTTACTACTGCTAATTTAGAACCACCAGCGGCTTTTAATATTACGTCAAATTCAGTTTGAGCTTCAGCAGCGTCTCCACCACCTGCAGGTCCAGCAGCAACAGCTACAGCTGCAGCAGCAGGCTCAATACCGTACTCATCTTTTAATATAGTTGCTAATTCATTAACTTCTTTTACTGTTAAGTTAACTAATTGTTCTGCGAAATCTTTTAAATCTGCCATTTTTCTATCGTTTTAATAATTTTGTAATAATATATTTGTAATTAAGTGCGTACTTAGTTGATTATCCCTCTTTTTGAGATAATGTTTTTAAGATACCTGAAAGTGTATTTCCTCCCGATTGAAGCGCTGAAATAACGTTTTTAGCTGGAGATTGTAATAATCCAATGATATCTCCAATTAATTCTTCTTTCGATTTGATGTCAACTAACATATCTAATTGCTCATCACCAATGTAAACAGCTTCTTCAATAAAAGCACCTTTTAATAAAGGCTTCTCTGATTTCTTTCTGAAAGCTTTAATTACTTTAGCTGGAGCGTTTCCAGTTTCAGAATACATCACCGATGTATTTCCTTTTAAAACTGTAGGAAGATCACCAAATTCTCTATCTGATGCTTCCATTGCTTTTTCAAGTAATGTGTTCTTAACAACTGCTAACTGCACGTTTGCTTTAAAACAAGCACGACGTAAATTAGATGTTGCAACTGCGTTTAATCCAGAAATATCTGTTAAATAGATATTTGCGTTATCAGCTAATTGTGAAGTTAAGTCTTTAATTACTTGTGATTTGTCTTCTCTTGTCATAATAAAAGTTTTTAACTAATTAACCAATTTTAGTATCTACAGCTATACTAGGGCTCATAGTAGAAGACATAAAGATGCTTTTTACATAAACTCCCTTAGATGCAGTTGGTTTAAGTTTCATTAATGTTTGTAATAATTCATTTGCATTACCTTCAATCTTATCAGCACTAAAAGATGCTTTTCCAATTGCAGCGTGTACAATACCAGTTTTATCTACTTTAAAGTCAATTTTACCAGCTTTTACTTCTGTTACGGCTTTTGCAATATCCATTGTTACTGTACCAGTCTTTGGGTTAGGCATTAAACCACGAGGACCTAATACACGTCCTAAAGGACCTAATTTACCCATAACACTAGGCATAGTAATAATAACGTCTACGTCTGTCCAACCACTCTTGATTTTATCAAGGTACTCATCTAAACCAACGAAATCTGCTCCAGCTTCTTTAGCTTCTGCTTCTTTATCTGGAGTTACTAATGCTAAAACTTTTACGTCTTTACCTGTACCATGAGGAAGCGATACTACACCTCTTACCATTTGGTTAGCTTTTCTAGGATCTACTCCTAAACGAACTGCTAAATCTACAGATGCGTCAAACTTTGCATTAGATATTTCTTTTATTAATGCAGATGCTTCAGTAATAGAATAAACTTTTCCTTTTTCTATTTTTGCTAAAGCCTCTTTTTTCTTTTTTGTTAATCTTGCCATTTTAAATTTCTTTTATAGATTAATTTGGCGCGTTTCCAGTCACGGTTATACCCATTGACCTTGCGGTTCCAGCTACCATCTTCATAGCAGATTCAATTGTAAATGCATTTAAATCTACCATTTTGTCTTCTGCGATAGTTTTCACTTGATCCCAAGAAACTTTAGCTACTTTTTTTCGGTTTGGTTCTCCTGAACCCTTCTTGATTTTTGCCGCTTCTAATAATTGTACTGCAGCTGGTGGTGTTTTGATTACAAATTCAAATGATTTGTCTCTGTAAACAGAAATTACCACAGGTAAAACTTTACCTGGTTTATCTTGTGTTCTAGCATTAAACTGCTTACAGAACTCCATGATATTAACCCCAGCAGCTCCTAGAGCGGGTCCAACCGGTGGCGACGGATTCGCTGCACCTCCCCTTACTTGTAACTTAACTACTTTGTCTAACTCTTTTGCCATTTTAAATAATTTAGTCGATGTTTACTTTTATTGGAAGCAAAAGAAACATCTATCTTTATGTAACAATTATTATACTTTTTCTACTTGCATATAACTTAATTCTAATGGTGTTTTTCTTCCAAAAATCTTCACCATTACTTCTAGTTTACGCTTTTCTTCATTTATCTTCTCAATACTTCCGTCAAAACCATTAAATGGTCCGTCTATAACTTTTACCGTTTCACCTATAGTGAATGGTATTGCTACATTAACATCTGTATCTACTTCTAATTCATCTACTTTACCTAACATTCTGTTTACTTCAGATTGTCTTAAAGGTACTGGCTCTCCTCCTTTAGTTTCCCCTAAAAAACCAATAACGTTTGTTACTGATTTAATTATGTGAGGAATTTCACCACTTAAATTCGCCTGAACCATTATATAACCAGGAAAGTAAACTTTTTCTTTGCTTACTTTTTTCCCGTTACGTATTTGAATTACTTTTTCAGTAGGTACAAGAACCTGATCTACATAATCTTGTAAACCTAATCGAGCTATTTCATTCTCAATATATGCTTTGATTTTGTTTTCTTGACCACTTACAGCTCTAACTACGTACCACTTCTTTTCTATTCCTTCAGACATAAATCTTAAAATTATCCGTTTATTAAATTAAAATAATACCCAATAACTTTACTAAAAACTGTATCTATTCCCCAAATTGCTAAAGAGAAAATAATAGAAAATACAGCTACAAGAATAGTTAAACTTTGTGTTTCTGCCCATGTAGGCCAGCTCACATTATTCTTTAATTCTTCAAATGATTCTTTTATATAATTTACAATTCCTGCCATTATAATATTTGTATTTGCACGGGTTGAGAGACTCGAACTCCCGACACCTGGTTTTGGAGACCAGTGCTCTACCAACTGAGCTAAACCCGTAAATATAAGTCAAGGCGTTCCGCAAAAACGGAACACCTTTACTTATTATTTATAAACTCTTAATTAGTCTAAAATCTCAGTTACCTGACCAGCTCCAACTGTTCTTCCTCCTTCACGTATAGCGAAACGAAGACCAACATTCATTGCAATTGGTTGAATTAACTCAACGTGAATTGTTAAGTTATCTCCAGGCATTACCATTTCAACTCCATCAGGAAGCGCAATGTTTCCAGTTACATCCGTTGTACGAACGTAAAATTGAGGACGGTAATTTGTGTGGAATGGAGTGTGACGTCCACCTTCTTCTTTCTTAAGAATATAAACCTCTGCTTTAAATTTAGCGTGAGGAGTTACAGAACCTGGCTTACAGATTACCATTCCTCTAGAAATCATTGATTTCTCAATACCTCTTAATAAGATACCTGCATTATCTCCAGCTTCACCTCTATCAAGGATTTGACGGAACATTTCAATACCTGTTACAGTAGAAGTTAACTTTTCAGCTCCCATTCCAATAATCTCTACAGGATCTCCAGTATTTGCTACACCAGTCTCAATACGACCAGTTGCTACAGTACCACGACCAGTAATTGAGAATACATCTTCGATAGGCATTAAGAAAGGCTTATCTACTTCTCTTACAGGCTCTTCAATCCATGCATCTACTGCATCCATTAATTCCATTACAGTATCTACCCATTTTTGTTCACCGTTAAGTGCACCTAAAGCAGAACCAGCAATTACAGGTCCATTATCTCCATCATACTCATAGAAAGATAATAAATCTCTAATCTCCATATCTACTAACTCAAGTAATTCTTCATCATCAACCATATCCACTTTATTCATGAATACAACCATACGAGGAATTCCTACCTGACGTCCTAATAAGATATGCTCACGTGTTTGTGGCATTGGACCATCTGTTGCTGCTACTACTAAAATAGCACCATCCATTTGCGCTGCACCAGTAACCATGTTCTTTACGTAATCGGCGTGACCTGGACAGTCAACGTGAGCGTAATGACGATTTGCTGTTGCATATTCTACGTGAGAAGTATTAATTGTTATACCTCTTTCTTTTTCTTCAGGAGCGTTATCAATTTGATCGAAATCTTTTGCTTCTGATAAACCTGCATCAGCTAATACTTTAGTAATAGCAGCAGTTAAAGTTGTTTTACCGTGATCTACGTGTCCAATTGTACCAATGTTTAAGTGTGGTTTTGAACGATCGAAAGTTGCCTTTGCCATGTTTAATTTATTTTAATCTATTTATATTATTGTTCAATTTATTCTATACTATACTTTAAAAAGAGCCAATGACGGGAATTGAACCCGTGGCCTCTTCCTTACCAAGGAAACGCTCTACCCCTGAGCTACACCGGCTAAATATTAGAGCGAGAGACCGGGTTCGAACCGGCGACATTCAGCTTGGAAGGCTGACGCTCTACCAACTGAGCTACTCTCGCAATTATTTATAATCCATAATATTTATAACCTTCCTTTTAAAACTACTTTACTGGTATCGCAGTTAAAAAAGTGGGGAGAGTAGGATTCGAACCTACGAAGTTAAAAACAACAGAGTTACAGTCTGTCCTCGTTGGCCGCTTGAGTATCTCCCCAATTATAAATATTTCACTCTGTTAAAGAACTTGAGCCGATGGAGGGACTCGAACCCACGACCTGCTGATTACAAATCAGCTGCTCTAGCCAGCTGAGCTACATCGGCATTTTTTTTAATGCCATTTGGCTATAAAAAAAGCCCGCTATTTCTAACGGACTGCAAATGTATATATTTATTTAATTATTCAAAACATTTTTTCGATATTTTTTTTATAAATGTGCTCTTAATTTTTCTTTTCGCTTTTTTAACTGTCTTTCAAGCGACGCAATCGCCACATCTGTACCCTCTTCGAACGATTTACATTGTTTTTTCACAACGAAACTATCTCCGGGTACACTTACTCGTGCTTCAAAAATTTTATTTTCCTTATCACTGGTATTATCTAATTTCAAAAAAACGTCTGCTTTTATTATCTTATCGTAAAAGGTATCTAACTTATCCATACGTTTTTGGACAAAGTCTAATAGTTTTTGGTCTGCATTGAAGTTGACGGATTGGGTGTTTACTTTCATACTTCTAATTTATTATAGGTTAAACAATTATGCTATTTTTTTTTACTTCTTGGATGTGTGTTTAGATACACTTTTTTTAACTCTGCTATACTATTATGTGTATACACTTGTGTTGCAGCTAAACTAGAATGCCCAAGCAATTCTTTTACAGCATTTAGGTCTGCACCTTGATTTAGTAAATGTGTCGCAAATGAATGTCTTAATATATGCGGACTCTTTTTTACTTTAGTAGATGCTAAACTAAAATACTCATTTATTATTCGGTATACAAGTGTTTCGTAAATTTTAACTCCTTTTTGGGTTAAAAACAAAGACTCTTTATCTTCTATTATTTCTAATTGCTTTCTCGCTTCTAGATATTTGTTTATAGTTTGTATTACAGATTCTAATAATGGCACAAATCTTTCTTTGTTACGTTTGCCTAATACTTTTAATGTTTTATTGGAGGTATCGACATCTTTTAATTGCAACTGCACCAGCTCTATACGTCTAATTCCTGTAGAATAAAATAACTCTATGATTAGTTTATCTCGTATTCCCTTATAATCTTCTTGAAAGTTAAGCTCGTCTAATACGATTGCTATTTCGGCTTCAGAAAATGGAATCTGTATTTTCTTACTTGTTTTTAAAGCTTTGTGTTTTGCTAATGGATTTGCTTCTATTTCTCCTATTTTAAGAAGGAATTTATAGTAGGTGTTTAAAGCCGAAATTTTTCTATTAATACTTCTATTAGAAATTTCTTTTTCTACCATAGCGACTATCCAACTTCTTATTTGCGAATAGTTTGCGTCTTCTATACTTTCTTGATCGAATGCGGAAGCATTAAACATTAAGAAATCGGAAAGATCTTTTTCATAGGCTTTTATGGTCAGCTTAGAATAGTTTTTTTCTAACAAGAGATAATCGATGAAAGCGTTAAATAGCATTATTGAAGTTAATAGTTAATAGTTAAATGTACTAAAGTTTTACTGGAATTGATTTTAAAACAAAAAAATCCTACTAGTTATTACTAATAGGATTTAATATTCTATAAATACTTCTGCTTAATATTTTGTCGATCTCTCGCAAAAACGATAGAACGGTTTGTTTGAGCTCTTTTTATTTTTCATAAAAAAGCGAGTAGTGAAAGCGTGGTGCTCCTTCGCTAAAGCTTCGAAACATATAAATGCCTAATTTAAAAATTCACAGTCTTATTACTTAGTTGTAAATGATAAAGTTTGTTTGCTTTAGCGAAGGAGTATTTGCCCAAATAATTAATCTTTATATAAGGACGCTCTTTTGCTTAGATCTAAAATAAGCTGCTCATCTTCTTCACTTTCTAATAAGACGTTGTAACTCTTCCAGAAGTCTTTGTTGTATGGTTTTGGCGCAAAGATGTCTGCATCCCAATCTTTTTGTAGCTCGCTTGCTATTTCTTCTTTGTCTAAAATAATTTCGGAAAACAGAATTTCTTGTACCGTATAATAGTAACGTTCTTCTTTATTATAACGTGCTTCTTCTACTTTTGAAATCTTTAAAGATGGTTTCATTCCTACATTGACCAACTTTGGTGTTTCGTAATAGATATAGTTTGGATACATTTTGTCTTTATACTCCATGTAGGTGATTACCAACTTGTGATTGGTTTGCGTATCAAAAAGTCTTTTACTTCTATCTTTTTGCGCTGGAGATGCTGCTACCAGCTCATACTCTATTTTTTTAAAGGCATAGTTATCATAATAAATATATAACCAACCTTGTGCGTGATACCCTTCATTAAAGATTCCTTTGGTATCTAAACCTACAAAGTCTTTAGAATCTTCTATTTTAATTTTATATAGTTTACGCTCGTTATCTACTAAAATAGTATCTAGTTCAAATTGGTGCTTCTCTAGTATGTCGTCACCAAATATAGCTTTAGCATTGTTTGCATTACGCAGTACATTTAATTTTCCTTGAAAAAGATTTTGCAAACCGTTTATTCTATTATCATTCCATTTAATGGCTGTTAATAGTTGGTCTGTAGTAACCGATCTTCGGCTTATGTCTTTTGCTTTGAGTTTTTTCTTGGTATTTTGATTCTTATAAGATGCAAAAGTGAACAAACTATCCACATCACGAAGGTCATAACTTTTACGGACTTGGTCTACATAATTTTTAAATAGTCGGCACTTTTTGACGTATAACCAGAATCATAAACCGTTATCGCACTTTCGATTAGCCATTTAAATTCGTTTTTGTTACGTTCTTTATGTCTTAAGAATCCTTTTTGAATGTAGGAGGAATCCGGAAGGTTTCGTTCTAATTTTGAAATTGCTTTGACTACAATTTCGTTTCCTGTTTTTGGTCTTGCTTCTGCTATTAAAACCACTTCGTCTAAAGAAGCTTGCTCTTCGGATAGAAATATTGGAGCACTAGCATCAAATTCTTGAATTGGAATTCTAAAGGTAGAATACCCTATAGAAGAAACGACAAGTGTGTCTTGCTCGTGCTTTTCTGGCACTTGCAGTACAAAATTACCATCTATATTGGTTACGGTACCAATGGTTGTATTTTTAATATAGACACTTGCGCTTGCAATAGGAAAAGAGTCTAATGTATCTACAACGGTATTTTTAAGTTCGGTTTGCGCGTAACTGGTAACTCCTAAAAAAAGTAAGATAACAACAGCTAATTGTTTTGTGTTTTTAAATTGCATAGTATAAGTTTAATAGTTTCAGGGCCATTTTCTTAGTTAACGATTTGGAATACTAATTAGTATTTCATCTTAAAGGATTCTTAAATCGCCACATTATTTTGTAAAAAAAACAATGTAGCGATTTTTAAAATACTACTGAAATAATTTTTCAGCAGGTTTATATACTTTGAAATCTATTACCATTTCATCAAAATTGGGCTACAATTTTAGTGAAAATGGTAATGGAATTATTTTGCAGCAGGTTTATATTCTTTTTTATCTATAACCATTTTTGCTAATATTTCACGAAGAATCTCGCTTGTCCCTCCACCAATTGGTCCTAATCTGCTATCACGCAAAAGTCGTGCCATTGGATATTCTTCCATATAACCATAACCTCCTAAAAACTGCATACATTGGTATGCAACGTCATCTGCCATTTTTGTAGACTTCAATTTAGAGATGGTTGCTTCTTTTACCACATACTCTCCTTTATTAAGTCTGTTAGCCACCGAGTAGTTATATTCTCTACACATATCCATATCGGCATACAGATCTACAAAGCTATGACGTAATGCTTGAAACTTGTCTATTGTTTTTCCAAATGCGGTACGTTCACTCATATATTGTCTTGCATACTCTAAAGCATAATCTGCTCTTGCGTGTGCATTAATTCCCATAATTAAACGCTCTAAAGCAAAATGTTGCATGATATATGGAAAACCTTTTCCTTCTTCACCCATTAAATTACTTGCTGGAATCGTTACATTATCGAAAGCAATTTCTGCAGTATCACTTGCTCTCCATCCTAATTTATCTAGTTTGGTAGCAGAGATTCCTGGAGTATCTCTATCCATGATAAACATACTCATTCCGTTATGTCCTGCGTCTGGATCTGTTTTAGCAGCAACTACTAAATAGTCACTATATACGCCATTGGTAATAAAGGTTTTAGAACCATTAAGTACATACGTATCTCCTTTTTTAATTGCCGTTGTACGCATTCCTGCAACATCAGATCCTCCAAAAGGTTCTGTAATACAAAGACAACCTATTTTATCTCCAGTGATACTTGCTGTTAAATATTTTTCTTTTATTTCGTGGCTTCCTTCTTTATTAACATGTGTCATTGCTAAATAGGTATGTGCCCAAATATTAGCTGCAAATCCGCCAGAATTTATTTTTTGTAATTCTTCTAATAAAATAACGGTATAGAATAAATCCAGGTTTAATCCGCCATATTCTTCTGGATATGCTAAACCAAAGAAACCCATTTCTCCGAATTTCTTCCAAATGAAACGTTCTACAGTTCCAGTTTCTTCCCATTTATCTATATGTGGAACCACTTCTTTTTTTAAGAAGTCTTGTAAACTTTGTCTAAATAATTGATGCTCTTCTGTGAAGTACATGTTGTTCATAAAGTTGATTTTTTATTATATTCTAGTTTAGAGTCAAATATAATTTAATTATCTCGATTTTTTTTACTGGAAAGCCTTTAACTTTTGTTAATTCTTCAATAGATTGAAAACCGTCCCGCAACACTCTTTGTTCTATTATTTGATGTGCAACCTCGTAATCGATATACGGTATATTCACCAACTGATCCCTTGTTGCTTTGTTAACAGATACTTTATCTATTGCTTTTGGGGTTTTTACAGTAAATTCATTAGTAATACGTGTAATGACTTCTGGTTTTAGTCCGTAGACTTCCTGTAGTTGCACGTCTGCAATAAAACCGTTTTGCTTGTCTCTATATTTTACTATGCGATTGGAGTATGCTTCGCCAATCCCTCTTACCTTTTGTAACTGACTAGCGGTTGCGGTATTTAAGTCTATTTTCTGCTGAAATGTTTTTAGGGTATCAGAATCGCTCTTCGTTGTATACTTGGTATAGGTCTTCGGTTTTGGATTGGTAACCCATTCTGGGAATTTAAAAAATGGAGATATTTTATCTAATAGGGAATCGGAAACTTTAGTGACTTGCTGAAACTGTTTCACCGAGTTCACCCATTTATCTTGTTTTCTAAACTGAAGCAATCTATTAATTTCGATGCTTGTCATTCCTAAAGTATAGCCTTTATAATCGGTAATAAAGTTTGGGTTGAAGGGATATATCTTCGGTTTCCGGTTTTCTATTTCTACTGTACGAAGGGAATCCATTTCCTTTTCAAAAAGGGCTAATTGCTTTTGGTTTACGGGAATTTCTTCCGAAGAAAAATCGTTAAAAAAAGAAAAACACTGTACCGCAATGATAATTGCTAACCATAGAAAAATCCCATTTCGTTGTTTTTTAGTAAACACAAAATGGGATTTAAAAGTATTCATCTTAAACAGTTTAGTTTAGATGAAGTTACAAAAAAATATTTATTTTTCTATAACTCTATTTTTTATAGCGTCTTTATATTTAATTAATTCTTCACGTACTCTTGGCGCTAATAAAACTAGACCAATCATATTAGGAACCATCATAGCAAAGATCATGGCGTCTGAAAAACCAATTACAGAACCTAAACTTGCTGCAGAACCAATAACTACAAACACACAGAATAATAATTTATATGCATATTCCATTTTTTTAGATCTACCAAAAAGGTAAGCCCAACCTTGAAACCCATAATAAGACCAAGAAATCATGGTACTAAATGCAAATAATACTACTGCAACAGTAAGTACATACGGGAACCATGAAATAACAGATTCGAATGCTCCAGAAGTTAATAAAATTGCTTGTGCATCATTTAATCCTGCATTTGCAGCTGTTACATTACCAGTAATAATTAATACTAAAGCGGTCATAGTACAAACAACTACAGTGTCAATAAATGGTTCTAATAAAGCAACCATACCTTCACTTGCTGCATATTTAGTTTTTACTGCGGAATGCGCAATAGATGCAGAACCAACACCAGCTTCATTAGAGAATGCTGCACGTCTAAATCCTTGTACTAAAACTCCAATTGCTCCACCGGCAACACCTTCAGGGCTAAATGCGCCATCCCAGATAGCTGCAAAAGCATCACCTACCATATGGTAATTTGCAAATATTACAAATAAAGAAGCTGCTACATATATAACAACCATAAAAGGTACAATCTTATCGGTAACCTTAGCAATCTTTTTAATTCCTCCAATAATAACAATACCAACTAGTACAGCCATTACTACACCAAATAACCATCCTCTACCATGTAAAAAAGAAGCGTCTCCACCTGTAATACTTTCAACTAGTTGAAAAGCTTGATTTACTTGAAACATGTTTCCACCTCCAAAAGATCCTCCAATTACAAAAATCGCGAATAATACCGCTAGTACTTTTCCTAAACCTGCAAGTCCTTTCGCTTTTAATCCTTTCGTTAGGTAGTACATTGGTCCACCATAAACGGTTCCATCTTCCCCTATATCTCTATATTTTACACCTAATGTACATTCTACAAATTTAGATGCCATTCCTAAAAATCCTGCAACAATCATCCAAAATGTAGCTCCTGCTCCACCAATAGATACAGCAATTGCAACTCCTGCAATATTACCTAAACCTACGGTTGCAGATAATGCTGCTGTTAATGCCTGAAAGTGGCTTACTTCTCCTTCATGCCCTTCTACTCTAATCGTATCTGGATTATCATCTTCGTCTGTAAATTTTGATTTTTCAATTTCTACTTTATGATCTTCTCTTCCTTCTAAATCATCATACTTTCCTCTAACAATATTTACAGAAGTAACAAAACTTGTGAAGTTGATAAATTTAAAATAAAATGTAAAGTATAATGCTCCAAGAATTAAAGGGAACAATACCCAAAACACTTTAACCTCACCACCAAAATCTATCTGATAGAATATAAAATTCACAAACCATCCTGTTGCATCGCCAAAAATTTGGTCAATTTTCTGGTCAATACCAACCTCTTGCGCCTCTTGCGCAAAATTTATAAATGGTAAAATGAATGTAAAAATGGTAAGAAGATATTTCTTCATGATATAATTTAGTTAGTTAAAATTTTGATTTAAGTTAGCAAGATGCTAAAAAAAAATGATTTTTTAAAGCATAAGCTGTTAAAATAGGAGTCTAGTGTAAGTTGTACACGGTATTTAATTCTTTGATTTGTTCTGGTCTGCCAAGCACAATTATCTTAGCATTAGCTTCTAACTTCTGATCTGCTTCTGGATTTACAATATATTCTCCGTCTCCATTTTTATATCCTATTACATTGCATCCTGTCTTTCTACGTAAGTCTAAATCTCTTATTGTTTTAATACTTACATTGGTATCGTATAGTTTTTCGACTACTATTTCTTCAATGTTTATATTAGAGTTTCCTACAATCCCTAAATTATCTATAAATTCGATTAAATCTGGAACCACCACTAAAGATGCCATATGATCGCCACCAATTCTATCTGGAAGTATCACATTATTTGCACCTGCGAATTTCAGTTTTTTATAAGATGTTTCTTCAGATGCTCTACTAATTATACGCATATTGGTATTCATTTGTCTAGCAGAAAGCACCACAAACAAATTATCGGCATCACTTGGTAATGCAGAAATTAAAGTATTTGCTCTATCTATTCCTGCTTCTAATAAAATTTCATCTTCATTTGCATTACCATATATAAAAGGTATTTGCTCACTTTCAAATTTATCAATAACTTCTTTATTCTTTTCAATGACAACAAAAGGCTTTTTATAGGCTAGCAGTTTTTTTGCTGCTTGCTTCCCGTTTCTTCCATACCCACAAATAATAATGTGATTAGCAAGTGTATCTATTGTTTTTTGCATCTTTTTTTGTTTTAATTCTTCCAAATTATTTTTGCTTAAAATATATTCTGTGATTACAGATAAGGCATAACCAACAATGATAATACTCGTTAATATTAAAAAAATAGTGAATATTTTAGATACTGGATCTAGAGGTTGCACTTCTCCAAAACCTACTGTTGTAATGGTTATTACGGTCATGTAAAACGCATCAATCCAAGAAAAATGAGACAACAGTCTAAAACCTAATACACCAACAGCGAGTAGTATTACTAGCAAACTTATTGCAGTATAAATTCTAGTTCTAAAAAATCTTATAAAAGGGCTAATCATACGTTATAGGTCGAAAACCGAGGTTCGTTTGGTGTACACGATATCTTTTATTTTTATCCAGAAAGCTAAAAACAAATACAAAGCAAAGCCAAAACCAACGGTAACAAAAGTTAGATATATAAACGAAGTTCTTACCACTTTTGCTCGCATACCAAATCTATCTGCAATACGCTGACAAACATAATAACCATGTTTTTGAAAATATAAGAGAATGCGATAAAAAATGTTCATGACTGCAATTTAGTTAATTGTCCTGAATTTATTCTAAATCCGAATTTAAAATATAGAAATCCATAGTTATTGTTTGTTCTAACCACGAATACACAAATGTTTTTCTGAAGAATTATTTCTAAATTTTAGATATTAACTCGGCATACGGAAACTGCCTCTGAATACTAAGACTGAATACTACCCCTTAATCAAACTACTACCAATTGCACATTGCAAACATTTATTTTTATCGCAATATTCGGTTTTGAGTTGCAATAATGCCTGACTATGCATGGCCGATTTCCCTAAGGGTTTTAATTCGTGAAACTTGGTAACAATGCTATTTTTCTCGGAAGCTATTTCTTGAATAATACTAATAATAGCATCCGCAACATCTTTACCTTGTTGTTTTGCATAACTAAACTGAATGGGCACAATAGTATTTATAATGAGTAAATCTATAAACGACTTTGTAATTCTCTTTTTAGATGTTTTAGAAACTTTACCAAATGTAAAATGATTTTCCCAATACGAAGAAGTAGTAACCGCAAACAAGTTATAAATTTCGGCTTTTGTAGTTGCGTTTATTATTTTTGAAAACAAACTGCATTGTGAAGCATACACACTTGCTAGTTGTGAAATACGAATGGTCGGAAAATTTGGAGGTCGCAATCTAAAAAACTGAAAAGGAGTTACGCTTGCTCCCGACAAGTTATGCTTCTGTTTTAAAAATTGGTATTCCTTTTTAAGTTCCAGATAATACAAATCCTGTACATTGCCTTCTAACAAATCTGCTTGTCCAAAAAGCAAAGCCTCTAAACTACTTTGTTTGGTTTGTAGCTTTTGCACCAAGTTAAAAGGAAACGAGCTCGCCAGACTTAGAAAAGCATCCCCATTTACTTTTAGTCCGAAGTTTTTAGCAAGCATTTTAAACAGCACAGCCTCCCAATTATTTTTACTGACTTGTAGTAATTGTGTAATTGCTGTAGATTTTCGTTCTAAACGCTCAAAATACAAACGTTCTAACCAATTACTCAATACAAAATCGCTGATACTAGCAAAATCATTTTCGCAATTAATCCATTTTTGTTTTTTACTAAACAGCTTTTGGTAATTCTGCAAAGCCGTTTTACTAACCACATCTTTTAGTACTACTGTTGGAATTACGGTATTGTCTTTTCTGTGTATTTCAATATCATGTTCCCAAACGACATGCAAGATAACACTATCATAATTTTTGTCTTGCTCATGATTGTGTAAAAACCAATCGCTAGATTTTATATGAATCTCTACATTGCCTGCCCAAAGTTGGTCGTCAATTTTAATTTGTGCGTTAAGAAAATCTGGACCTGTATTATGGTTATGTGTACCAACTTGTAGCACAAAAACTGGTTCTTGGGCTGCTGTTTTTAAATTGCTATGCGTAAACTTTTTGTGCTGCCAAATATAATGTAGAAAATTTTCTATCATTATACTAAAATACATAATGTGATTTACATGGCAAAAAAGACTTCGTTCTTTGTTTTTTTATTTTTCAAAAAAATAGGATAGTTTTGTTAATCATAGCTATTATAAAATGATCCACCTCATCCTAGGCAACACTGGTTCCGGAAAAACCACCTACTCCAACCAACTAAAGAAAGCAACAAAAGGAATTATATTTTCGATAGACACCTGGAACAACACCTTATTTCTTGCAGATAAAAAGCCAGATGACGGATTGGATTGGTTTTTAGAAAGAATAGAAAGAGCAGAAACAATCATTTTAGATTTAGTGACGCAATTAGAAAACGCAAATACCGATGCTATTTTAGATTTAGGTCTTTCTAAATTAGCGCATCGTGAAAAGTTTAGAAAATTTGCAGCTTTGCATGACTTCCAAATAAAAACACACTTTTTAGATATTAGTAAAGCAGCTAGATTAGAAAGAGTATTAAAAAGAAACGAAGAAAAAGGAGATACTTTTGAATTTGAAGTCAGTAAATCCGATTTTGATTTTATGGAAACGTGGTTTGAAAAACCAACCGAATTAGAAATGAAAGACGGAGTAACGATTACGGAGTAAGCCTATAATAACCACATCATCAAGCCGAAAACACAAATAAATGTTAAAACGTTTTTTTATTTCTAAACGATTGGTTAGTTTTGTCCTGTAATTAGAAATATATCTAATTATACAGAAAGTAAACATGGCTAGAAAGAAACAATATATAGAATCAGAAGTTATAGACAAAGCAATGCTTTTGTTTTGGCGTAATGGTTATGAAAACACTTCTATGCAAATGCTTGAAAAAGAAATGGGCATTAATAAGTTTTCTATCTATTCTAGTTTTGGTAATAAGTATGGTGTTTTTTTAGAAAGCCTAAAAAGCTACAAAGCTAAAACAAAAACAATGTTTGATACATTTAAAGAAGCATCTAATGGTGTGGAAGATATCAAGCAGTTCTTTTACGACTCGGCAAAAATATGTGAGCAAGAAGGAAACGAAAAAGGTTGCTTATTAACCAATACCTATAATGAGTTTTCAGGAATAGAAGATGCATTAATAAATGAAGAGATGACTTCCTTTATGGAAGGTGTTAAAAATTTGTTCATTGAAAAATTAAAAATGGATACTTCTAAAGATGAAGAAACCATATTAAAACAGGCTAACTTTTTAGTTCTAGCAAAGCATGGTTTAGCTGCTGCAACAAGAGTAAATACTCAAAAAGAAATTGAAGATTACATAGAAATGACATTTATGAATATCTAAACTTTTTTTTATCAAATAACTAAACGATTGTTTAGAAATAAAACACAATTAATAACAAATTAAAAAAGAAAAATTATGACAACATTAAAAGTTCACAACATCGAGTCTGCACCAGAAGGTAGCAAAGCATTATTAGAGCAATCTCTTAAAGCAAACGGGATGATTCCTGGTTTACATGGTGTATTAGCTGGAGCTCCTGGAATTTTAGAAGCGTACCAAACCATTCATAAATTATTTACAGAAACTTCTTTTAACAAAGACGAATTAACTGTCGTATGGCAAACCATTAATGTAGAGCACGCATGTCATTACTGTGTACCTGCACATACAGCAATTGCAAAAATGATGAAAGTAGATGATGCTATTACCGAAGCATTACGTAACGAAACACCTCTTGCAGATGCAAAATTAGAAGCTTTACGTACATTAACATTAGCAATTACTCGTAACCGTGGTCATGTAAATCAAGAAGATTTAGCTGCCTTTTATGCAGTAGGATATGGTGAACAACAAGTATTAGAGATCATCTTAGGTTTATCTCAAAAGGTAATTAGTAATTACACAAATCATATTGCAAATACTGCAGTAGATGCACCTTTTAAACCTTTTGCTTGGTCTAAAGAGAATGTGGTTTCTTAATCCCTAGAACCACAGATATTGATTAATAGCTGTAAACCTTCCGTTAATTCGGGAGGTTTATTTTTGAAGTACAAATGCAAGAGTCCCCAAATTTTTAACATTAGAATGAAAAACATAAAAGATCAAATAATAAATATAATAGCCATAGGTCTCATGACCTTTTTTGCTATACCTAAATTACTAGGAAAACCACAAAGTGTTGCAGGCTTTAATCAGTTTGAAAAGGCATTGTATATTGATGCAGACTTTTTTAGAATATTTACTGGTATTTCTGAAATAGGCTTAGCACTTCTTATCTTATTTTTTGCTATTCAAAAGAATAAAACTATTGGAAAAATAGCATATACTTTATTATTAATCACCATGATAACCGCTTTATCTTTAGAGTTTTTCGCTAGACCTGAGCCAAAGATCGTTCTAGTCATTATTGCAGTAATACTTGCATTATTGGCTATTTACAAACTAAAGAATATTAAACAGTAAACACCATTTTTCTAATGAAAAAGTCTCTCAAAATAATCCTTGTTATATTTTTAGTTTTACTCACCTTTATATTAATTAGTACCTTTTGGGTTGCCGACTTAAGAACTCCCGAGATAAAAAACAACACACAAACCGAAGCGCAAATTACACATGCCAAAACCTTACTTAAAAATGCTATTAAGAAACAAGGCATGGATAAAATAAGTGATTATACAACCTATACTATGGAAGCTACAGACCATTGGGCTGGTATGCTTGGTAAAATAGGAAATCCGTATCGTTGGAATGGAGATAAAATGGCTTTACGTTTTAGTGTTGGAGATTTTGACGGACAAATAGAGGTTCTTGAAGGGAACCAAAAAGGCTTTAAAGCTGGTATACAGTCTTGGGATTATTATGAAAGTACGGATAATGCGTTTAATACAAATGTAACCGATAATGCCGGATTAACGTTTATAACTGCTGCTTTACATTATTTTATTGAAATTGGAAACCGATTAGATACTGCTCCGTTTATTAGATATGCAGGAACAGCCGAATTAAAAGGCAAGCAAATAGAAAAAGTATTTGTCAGTTGGGGAAATGCAGCAACCAAAGACTACGATCAATATGTAGTTTGGGTTGGTAAAGAAAGCGGATTAATTGAGGCTTTAACCTTTACCACTAGAGATAACTATAAACCAACACCAGCTTTTATGTATGGTTCGCTGCACTTTGACGACTACAGAAATATAGATGGCATCTTAATTCCTTTTAAGCAAACCGCACAAATTGGAGAACCATCTAATGACATTACAAATTATGTACATCAATTGCTAATAAGCGATTTTAAATGGAATAGTTTTCCGTTAGAAGACCTTCGTCCTTTTAAAAACATACCGTCTATTGGTAATGATAAACCAAAAAAATAAATAGCAAAATGAAAGAGAAATTAAAAATAGATATCGTTTCAGATGTAGTATGTCCTTGGTGTACTATTGGATATAAACGTTTAGAGAAAGCAATTTTAGAACTAGGAATTCAAGATCAAGTAGAAATTGAATGGCAACCTTTTGAGTTAAATCAGAATATGCCTGCAGAAGGACAAAATGTACAAGAACATATTGCTGAAAAATATGGTGCTACTTTAGAACAACAAAAGCATCACAACAACAAATGATTGAAGCTGGTGAAGAACTAGGTTTTACTTTCGATTATTTTGATGAAATGCGTATGTCTAACACTTTTGAAGCACATATTCTATTAGAATATGCCAAGTACTTTGGTAAGCAAACCGAATTAAAAATGCGATTAACGACTGCTTTTTTTAGCGAACGAAAAGATGTTTCTAAAAGAGAGGTTTTAAAACAAGCATTATTAGATGTTGGTTTAGATGCAACAGAAGCGATGTCTAAATTAGATGATCAAGAAATACGTGACGAAATAAAAAACAAAGAAGCTTTTTGGCAAAATGCAGGAGTGAATTCTGTACCAACTATTGTATTCAATAAAAAGAGTGCAGTAACAGGAGCACAACCTGTAGATGTTTTTAAGAAAGTATTAACCGATTTGGTTAATGCATCTTAAAACATAAAAAACAATGAAAAGAAAGTAAAATAGTTAGGTATGATACCTTAAGATTTTTACTTTTGAATATTCAAAAAATAATACAAATGAAAAACTTAAAAAATAAAAAAGCAATAATTACTGGAGGCGGAAGAGGTCTTGGTAAAGCGACTGCAATTGCTTTTGCAAAAGAAGGAATCGATGTAGCTATCACAGGGAGAAATGAAGCAGGTTTAAAAGAAACCGTTGCCGAAATAAAAGCTTTAGGTGTAAACGCTGTTTATGCTGTTTTTGATGTTGGTAATTATGACGAAGTAAAAAAAGGGATTAAAGATTTAGTAGATGCACTTGGATCTGTAGACATTTTGGTAAACAATGCAGGAATTGCTGCTTTTGGTACTTTAAATGAAATGGATGTAGAGCAATGGAGTGCGATAATACAAACCAACGTAATGGGAATGTATTATGTTACTAAAGAGGTTTTACCTTATTTAATAGATAAAAATGAAGGAGATATTATAAACATATCTTCTACTGCTGGTTTATCTGGAAATGCAACTACCTCTGCATATTCGGCATCTAAATTTGCAGTAATTGGTATGTCGGAATCTTTAATGAAGGAAGTTCGTAAAAACAATATTAGAGTTTGTACATTAACACCAAGTACTATCGCATCAGATATGTCAATAGATTTAGGTATTGCAAGTAAAGATTCGGAAGATAGCGTTTTACAACCTGATGATTTTGCAGAATTAATAGTTGCTGGATTAAACTTACCAAGAAGAGCGATGCTTAAAAGTGCTGCTTTATGGTCTACCAATCCGTAATGTATTGTTGGATATACATTTGAAAACATAAAAAAACCTCCTAAAATTTAGGAGGTTTTTTATTTATTATAGATGCTGAGACCCGTTCAGCATGACAATATGATTTCGTTTAAATAGTGAAATTGCTTCCTTCGAGGGAATTAAAAAACTAATCTAAATAACCCATTTTTTTCATCCAATCGTTATTGAACATTTTTCCAACGTAACGACTTCCATGATCATGAAAAAGAACAACTACAACATCGTCTTTTTTAAATTCGTCTTTTAATTGTAGTAGCCCTTTTATTGCTGCTCCTGCACTATTTCCTAAAAACATACCTTCTTCTAACGCTAGTTTTTGTGTGTATACAGCTGCATCTTTATCGGTTACTTTAGTAAATCCATCAATAATAGAAAAGTCTACATTTTTTGGTAAGATATCTTCTCCAATACCTTCGGTTACATAAGGATAAATTTCTTTCTCATCAAAGATTCCTGTTTCGTGGTATTTTTTAAATACAGATCCGTAGGTATCAATTCCCCAAACTTTTACATCTGGATTTTGTTCTTTTAAGTATTTACCAACTCCAGAAATAGTTCCTCCTGTTCCTACTCCAACCACAAAATGCGTAATCTTTCCTTCGGTTTGTTTCCAGATTTCTGGTCCTGTACTTTGGTAATGTGCTTTTGCGTTACTCGGATTATCATATTGGTTTACATACCATGAATTTGGTGTTTCTTCTCCCAAACGTTTAGAAACCGAATAGTAAGATCTTGGATCTTCTGGTGCAACATCTGTAGGACAAACAACAACTTCTGCTCCATGTGCTCTAAGTACATCTGTTTTTTCTTTAGATTGCTTATCGCTAATTACAAAAATACATTTGTATCCTTTTACAATGGCAGCAAGTGCTAATCCCATTCCGGTATTTCCTGAAGTTCCTTCTATAATAGTCCCTCCTGGTTTTAAACGTCCGTCAGCCTCTGCATCTTCAATCATGGTTAAAGCCATTCTGTCTTTAGCAGAATTTCCTGGATTAAAAGTTTCGTATTTAGCTAGCACCAAACAAGGTAAGTCTGCTGTTAATTTATTTAGTTTTACTAATGGTGTGTTACCAATAGTTTCTAGTATGTTATTTGCGTATTCCATGTGTTCTTCCCTTAAAAACGGGAATCTTTTTTTAATTCAACCTTTTATTCGAAGTGCAAAAATAGTTAAAAGGGAATAGTTAAAAGTTAAAAGTGAGTTTTTATTTTGCGTTAGCGATTGAGCAATTGTTGGAGCTCCTTGAAAAGAGCGACTTGTGAAAGCGCGGTACTACGAAGCTTTTGCGCAGTAGTAAACGCCCAACTTATAAAAACACTTCTGGCTGGCTTGTATGTTCTTGAAAAACCATTTCACTGAGATACACAGAGAATTGCCGAGTTTTCACAGAGAAAGATTAACTAGACGGAAGACAGAATACTGAGACTGTTAAGAAAAACCTACTCGAAACGAATGGCTTTGACTGGCGAAATTTTGGTAATGAGGTAAGACGGAATTAATAGCATGAGTAAACACAGAATAAAGGTTCCAATATTTAATGCTATAATATAACCGAAACTGATATAAACAGGCACTTCACTTACGTGATATACGGCAGGATCTAACGGGAATATTTTTCCATATTTTTGTGCGAATAGTAAGGTTAGTCCTATTAGGTTTCCCAAAAACAATCCTTTTAAAATAATATAGCCTGCGTTGTATAGAAACATTTTACGAATGCTCCAATTGTTACTTCCTAGCGCTTTAAAAATACCTATCATTTTTGTGCGTTCTAGTATTAAAACCAGTAATGCGGTTATCATGTTTATTCCTGCAACTAGAATCATGATACCTATAATACCATAGGTGTTTTTATCGAAAATACGAATCCACTCAAAAATAGAAGCATGTTTTTGTTCTACCGTTACTGCGTTTAATAAAGACGGTGTATTTTGAAAGACTTCTCTGTATTTATCGTTTAATTGCGAATAATCTTCTAATAAAACCTCGAAGCTTCCAACTTGGTCGGCTTCCCATTTGTTTAAACGTTGTATATGACGAAGGTCTCCAATAACATAGGTTTCATCAAATTCTTTTAATCCGGAATTGTAAATACCAACGATATTATATCGCAATGGTATTGGCATTGCGTTAGGATCTTCTTTTCTAAAGAAAGTGGTAAACGTATCGTTTAAAGAAAACTGCATGCGTTTTGCTAAATCTTCTGAAATTAGCACGTCTTGATTTCTCTCTTTGGTATAATCTGGTAATCTGCCTTCGATTAAAAATTCTTGAAAATAATCCCAATCATAATCTGCTCCTACCCCTTTTACAATGATGGCTTCAAAATCGGTTTCGGTTCTAATAATTCCGAATTTAGATGCCACTGCTTGCACGTTTTTTATGCCATCTACATTTTTAAATGTTGGGTAGAAATCTTGTTTTGTAGAAATTGGTTTTCCGCTTTCTTGCGAGTTATTACTATCGAAATTAGAAATAATAATATGTCCATTAAAAGCCGAAACTTTATCTCTAATTTTTTGTTGCAGACCAATTCCTGTGGCAACCGCGATCATCATCACTATGATACCAACAGCAATTGCCGCGATTCCAATTTTTATTATTGGTGCCGAAACACTACTTTTATACGCTTTACTATCAATAATGCGTTTAGCTATAAAAAACTCGAAATTCAAACTAGATTATGCGATTTAATGTTTTCAAAAATACAGTTTTATTATTTGTTTTGGTATTAATTTCTTGCGGAAGTAAGGCAAAATCTGAAGCTAGCAGTTCTAATATGGAAGTTATGGCTAAAAACGAGATCCTTCTACAAGGGCAGCAGGATAGCATACAGCAGATTATTAGCAAAGAATTAATTCTAGGTGCAAACCAAACCGAAGCCTATTTGCCTTTACTAAACGGAAAACGTGTTGGTATTGTCGCCAATCAGACTAGTGTGGTATTTAAAGAAACAAGTAAAAAGACAAAAGGCAAAAGCTACACACATCTTGTAGATTCTTTAATCGCATTAAAAGTGGATGTAAAAAAAGTATTTGCTCCAGAACATGGTTTTAGAGGAACTGCAGATGCTGGTGAAGTAGTTAAGGATGGTATAGATACCAAAACAGGTTTGCCAATTGTTTCGTTATATGGCAAAAACAAAAAGCCTTCGGCAGAACAGCTTAAAGGTTTAGATCTTGTGATTTTTGATATTCAAGATGTTGGTGCTCGTTTTTACACCTACATTTCTTCTTTACATTATGTGATGGAAGCTTGCGCGGAAGCAAATATTCCAGTTTTAATTTTAGATAGACCAAATCCAAATGGTCATTATATTGATGGTCCTATTTTAGAAATGGAACACAAAAGTTTTGTTGGTATGCATCCTATTCCTGTGGTGCACGGAATGACTATTGGTGAATATGCTAAAATGATTAATGGCGAAAAGTGGTTAGAAAATAATATACAATGTGATATTACTGTAATTGCTATGAAAAATTACACACACGATACGGTTTACCAATTACCAATTAAACCTTCGCCAAACTTACCTAATGCAAAATCTATAAACTTATATCCTAGCTTATGCTTTTTTGAAGGAACAAACGTAAGTGCAGGTAGAGGAACAGATAAGCAGTTTCAAATATTTGGTAGTCCTTTTTTAGACACTAAAATGTTTCCGTATACTTATACCTTTACACCAAAACCAAACGAAGGATCTAAGTACCCAAAACATGAAAATAAAGTCTGTTATGGTATGGATTTAAGCACTAGTAAGTATTTAAGTAGATTAGACCTTAACTATATTATTGAAGCGTATCAGGCTACAGAAAATAAGGAAACATTTTTCAACAACTTCTTTACCAAGCTAGCTGGAACTAGAGAACTACAAAAGCAAATTGAAAGCAAGCATACTGCTTACGAGATTAAGAAAACTTGGGTTAGAGGCTTAGCAACTTATGATGCTATGCGACAAGCCTATTTATTGTATAAATAAAAAGCCTCTAGAAAAAATCTAAAGGCTTTAAATACTTGCAAATGAATTTGCTTTGTGACTAATTCAACCTAGTTGTATGGTTCTCCGTTTGGTCTTAAATTTTCTGCTCTATACTCTTCACGAGATTGCACAGCATAACGACCATTTCTTCCATTAGTAAGGTTATAACTTTTATATTCTGTAGAATCTAAACTAGGTTTTTTTCTTTCTACAACTCTAGTTTGTCTCTCTGGTTTCGTTCTAACTATCTTTTCCTCTTTTACAAGTTTTACCTGCGCTATAGGTTCCTTTTTAGGTTTTGGCGTACGAGTAGCAACTCTAGTTTTCTTTTTAGGTGTTACTTCTTTTTTAACTCTTACCTTTTTTACAGGTACTTCTGCTATTACATCAGCAACGACCTTTTCTTCCTCTTTAATTATTGGATCTTTCTTTCTTTCCTTTTTAAGAGGCACTTCTGCTATTGCTTCTGCAACAACTGCTTCTTCCTCTTTAATTATTGGCTCCTCTTTTCTTTCCTTTTTAACAGGCACTTCTGCTATTGCTTCTGCAACAACTGCTTCTTCCTCTTTAATTATTGGTTCTTCTTCAATAATTTCTGGTTCTGGCGTAACCTCAGCAATTAGCTCTTCTTCTATTATAGGATCTTCAATTGGTAAAAGTCTAGAAATTCTAAAAACAATAGTTTTTTGGTATTGGTATATGTCATCACTCTTTTCTATTTGAAAAGCTGCAATAGTGTATTCTCCAACAGGAATAGATGCCAATGGAATACTAGTCTTTTTTAAACCTCTTTCTACTTCAAAAACTTTAGATGCGTATGTACCAATAAACTCTACTTTATAAAGATTGAAATCACTACTTAAATGAAGCGTATCTCCTGCTCTATTTAAATTGTGTTGTAAACTATTAGCTTCTGAGTTAACATTTTTTGCAATTGTAGAATATACTGTGTTTTGAGCAAATGATGTACTAAATGCCATCATGAACATAAACAAGCATAATATCGTAATTTTCCCCTCTTTCATTACGTGAATTAATTTAATCATTTTATTGAATTTGATAAGCGCTATTAATCAAAATCCGATTCAAAGATTACATTAATTTACAAAAAAAAGACACTTATATATGGCTTAAGAAGAAATATTCGTTGAATACCAAGTTTTACAGACGAAATGCTATTCGACTGAAATAAAAGACTTTAGTTTCTACCAAATTGAAGAAAAAACGTAAAACACTTTCGATTTTTTACAAAAACCAACAATATAACAAGCTTTCACTTCAATACACACAGCACTTTTAAAATTTTAATATTTTTGTTGCCAAATCTGCAATAATACATCTGGAAAATCAGTAATTATTCCATCGACATTAAAGTCTATCATTTCTTGCATTTGAAAAGCAGTATTCACAGTCCACGGAATTACTTTAAACCCTTGTTCTTGATAATAGTTTGTAGTTTCTTTATCTAACAGTTTATAATACGGACTTATTATTTCTGGCTTGTAGCTTAACTGCTTTAGTTTTTCTGAAATCCCTTCGGATGCATCTACCAAAATAGCCACTTGCATTTCTGGAGCTTGCTTTTTTATTTCTTCTAGAATACGTACATCAAAAGATTGCAAATTACACCTATTAAACACTTGATGTTCTTGAATAGTTTGTAAAACGAGTTTCACAAATTCTTTTGGTTTAGGTGTGAAAACACCATCATATACAGGAAGCGCTTTAATTTCAATATTGTATTTAATATTTTTATTTAATGCTTCAGAAGCACTAAAGACTTCATCTAGCGACGGTTTATAGGTTTGTATTTTTTCTTGATTGGGGAATCTTTCATAAAATTTTGTGCCACAGTCGAAATCTTTAATTTCTAAATATGATAATTGGTATAGATTGTACTTTTCACCATCCGGTTCTGGAATTTCTTTTCCGTTAGGATCTAAACAAATATCTGGATTCATATAAGGTTCGTGTGAGACAATCACCTTATTATCTTTAGATATAGCCACATCCAACTCTAAGGTATCCACGCCTAATGCTATTGCTTTTTGAAATGCAGGAAGTGTGTTTTCTGGCATTAAACCTCTACAACCTCTGTGTCCTTGAATATCTATTATTCGTGAAGTTTTACTATTCATAAATAGAAATGATAATTAATTTTCTTTTGCATCTAACTTGGTAGCATTTCTGTATTTTTGAAATGGTTGTTTTAGCAAATTAGTAATGCTACTGTTTTCTGCTTCGTGTGGAAAAACATCGACTCCATAGATTAATTTGTCTCTATCTAATTTCATGAATGTCCCCAAAAGTCTATCCCAAACCGAAAAAATATTTCCGTAGTTAGAATCGGTATAAGGCAACACATAATGATGGTGTACTTTATGCATATCTGGAGAAACCAAAAAGTAACTTAACACAGTATCAACCTTTCTAGGCAACTTAATATTAGCATGTGTGAATTGTGTAGCGATTAAAGATAGTGACTGATACAACATTACAATTGCAATTGGTGTACCAACGATAAACACTCCGAATAAAGTAAAAGCAAAACGGATAATACTTTCTAACGGATGATGTCTATTTGCTGTTGTTGCATCTACTTTATGATCGGTATGATGTACCAAATGCACCTTCCATAAGACATTCACTTTGTGTTCTACAAAATGGGCTAAATACGCTCCAAAAAAGTCCAGAAAAAATACACCTAGAAATACATATAAAACTAACGGCATTTCAGGTAACCAATTAATAATCCCAAAGTCGTTTGCTTTCACCCAATCGGCACTTTTAAGTAGCAAAAAAGCGAGTGCAAAGTTTATAATTATTGTTGTTCCCGTAAAGAATAAATTTGGAACTGCATGTTTCCATTTTTTATATTCGAATTTATACAGCGGTAAAACACCTTCTAATAGCCAAAAAAATGTAATTCCTCCAACAAGAATAAGACTTCTATGTAAGCTAGGAATAGTTTCAAAGTAGTTTATAAGGTTTTCCAAATTTGAAATGTTTTGTTTTAAAGATAGTAAAAACGATTTTTCTCGTAGCTCTTATTTTCTACACAAGGAATTACAGCAACTCAAAACAAAACTAACACGCTAAAAACTAGACCTTTATTCGTTTTTTCATTTCTTCTACAATATTAAAAGCTGCCGGACAAATAGCCACGTTTTTCATGGTAAGATTAGAAATTTGCTGAAACTTTTTTCTGTCTGTATGCGGAAACTCTCTGCATGCTTTTGGTCGCACATCATAAATGGAACAGTAATTATCTGCTCCTAAAAAGGTACAAGGTACAGACTGCAATACATAATCATTGTCTTCATCTACACGCAAATAATTAGCAATAAACTGCTGTGGCTTTTGCTTAAAATGTTTTGCAACTCTTTCTACATCTTTATCGGTAAACAAAGGACCTGTAGTTTTACAACAATTAGCACAGGTTAAACAATCGGTACGCTCAAATTCTTCTTCATGCAATTCTTGCATGATGTAATCTAAATTTTTTGGTGCTTTCTTTTTTAGCTTTGTAAAAAAGGTTTTGTTTTCCTTATGCTTATCTTTGGCAAGCTTTGGGAGTTCTTTTAGAAATTCTTCCATAAAGCAAAAGTAATTAAACTTGTTAATTAGAACGAAGTGATACAGCAAAATAATCAGGATGTTTCGACTGCGCTCAATATGACAGAATAATTAATTAAACACAGATTGCTGGATTCGCTTCGACTGCGCTTAGTGTGACTAATAACAATAAATAAAAAGATTTCCGTTTTCACGGAAATGAAAATAAAATTTTAATGAAAGATTTATTCGGAAAAGCCTTATTAGATTACCAAAACGGAAACTATACAGAAGACATTATTACTTCTACCAATATTAGTGATGCAGATGAATTACCGATTCCATATCTTTTTAGAAGTTTTTCTGAAATGCCTAAACTTGAGCAAAAAGCTTTACAACTTTCCAAAGGAAAAGTATTAGATGTTGGAGCAGGAGCTGGTAGTCATAGTTTGTATTTACAGGAAAAAAACATTGCAGTACAAGCTATAGATATTTCTAAAGGAGCTATAGAAGTTTGTAAAAAGAGAGGCGTTCTTAAAGCGGAAGTAAAAGATCTTTTAAAGGAAACCGAAACTTTTGACACTATCTTATTACTGATGAATGGTACAGGAATATTTCAAGAGCTGGATCAAGTGGCGACGTATTTGAAGCATTTAAAAAGTATTTTAAATCCGGACGGACAAATATTAATAGATTCTAGTGATATTAAATATATGTACGAAGATGAAGATGGTGGATTTTGGATGGATACTACTGCCAATTATTATGGCGAACTCGATTATTTTTTAAGCTATAAAGGAGAGGATGAAAAACCAATGAAATGGTTGTATTTAGATTTTAACACCTTGCTTACTGCTTGTACTTCGGTTGGGCTAAAATGTGAATTAATTACAGAAGGAGACCATTTTGATTATTTAGCACAATTATCATTATAATAATTAACAATTGCTATTAGTTCTTCTCTCTTAAAAACTTTATTTTCAATTTTGGAAACCAAGCTAGAACAATCACTAAAAAATTCCATGGCACGTTTTCTAAATGATTTTAATTCTGCGTAATTAAAAGGAATTGGAACCTCTTCATTTCTAACTAAAAGAGACTCTGTAATTACAGAAATTCTATTATTAGAATTATAATTAACTTTTCGCTTAAGAAGTTTAACCTTACCATCTACGATTAATTCAGCAAAACCCTTTTTATTTTTTTTCTTATTTTTATTAATGGTAATGATAGTAGCTTCTCTATTTTTTTTAATCCTTTTCCCTTTAACCTTTTTTGTATAGGAGACCTTTAAAATTACTTTCTCTATTTTTTTAGCTTCAATTAGTTTGACGGGCTTTCTATCTGCAATTCTAAATCTTAATTTATCATTTGCATAAAATGGACCTCCTGTTCCTCCTATTGGTAATTTTGCTTCTCCAGCTTTAACAGTTCCATCTATAAAATGAACTTCCGCTTTTGACCAAGAGTCATATTGAGCATGACTTAATTGTATACTACTGAAAATTATAAAAAGGAATAGAATATTTTTATTCATGCTAAAGTTTATAAGTTAAATCCTTTTTCGCTTAACTTATCTACTATCGTTCTATAAAAACCACTACTCCACATTTCAGAAATTTTGCTCATAGAAGCATTCATAGAATCTTGAGATCCCGTAATTTTTTGTCCGGTATCACTTCTGTAAAACTCGGTTAAAGCTACTTTATCCCCTTCGGTAAGGTTCCCTGCTTCTTTAAACATATTTTGTCCTGCTTTCGTTGCATACAAATCATTCATGTTTTTTACATCTTGGTGAGTAAAATGTCCGCGATACGCAGAAACTACCATTTGGCTTAATTCTTCTAACGATTCTGTTTTAAGTCCTTTAAGTTCGTTCCAAAGCGTTTCTGGAACCTCTTGTGAAGCATATTGCTCTTGCAACATACCAAACATTTGATCTACTACATCTTCATAATAGGCATACGTACCATTGCTCTTAATACATTGTTTTACGTCTTCGCTATACGCATCTACTTGTGCAAAAGTTGTTGTAGATACAATTAAGGCGATTACTAGTGTATATATTTTTTTCATGTTTACTTTCCGCGAAAGCGGTAATCTTAGTTAATAAATGTTTTTACAAAGAAAGCAATTATTGTGCCACGCCATCAATAAAAGTTTGCTGCACTTTTATATTAGTAATTTCAAGAACAGGAACTTCCATAATATCTTTATCTAAAATAATAAAATCTGCAAACTTACCAGCTTCTATGCTTCCTTTTTCTTGTTCTTCAAAATTAGCATGTGCTGCCCAAATGGTCATTCCTTTTAAGGTTTCTTCTCTGGTTAATGCGTTTTCTTTATTAAACCCATCTTCTGGAAATCCTTTTACATCCTGTCTAGCTACTGCAGCGTAAAAGGTTAAAAACGGACTTACCTGCTCTACAGGGAAATCGGTACCTAAAGCCACGCTTCCACTCTTTTCTAATAAAGCTTTATAGGCATAGGCTCCTTTTATTCTTTCCTTTCCTAAACGCTCTTCTGCCCAATACATGTCACTTGTAGCGTGTGTTGGTTGTATGGAAGGAATGATGTTTTCGTTTTTAAAAAACTCAAAATCGTTGTCTGTTATTACTTGCGCATGTTCTACTCGCCAACGTCTGTCTGTTTTTCCTTCTAGTGTTTTATTGTAGGTATTTAAAACAAAGTGAATTGCCGAATCTCCAATCGCATGCGTATTCATTTGATAGCCTGCTTTTTCAATTCGTGTCGCCAAGTTTTCATAATCGTCTAAACCAATAACCATGGCTCCAAAATGATCGTGTTTATCGGTATACGCTTCTTTTAAAACTGCTCCGCGAGAACCTAAAGCGCCATCTGCATACACTTTTACGGATTGTACATTAAGTTTTTCGGTTTTAATTTTTCCTTTAGGAAGGTAATAATCTAGGTTTTCTTTGGTATTGCTAAGCATAGCATACACGCGCATGTTTAGTTTTTTAGCTTGTTGTAAACTATCTATAAGTTGAATAACATCTTTATTTAATCCTGCATCAGAAACGGTTGTTAATCCTAAACTAGTACAAATCGTTTGTGCTTCTAGTAATGCTGCGATTTGTTCTTGCTTAGTTGGTTTCGGAAAAATGGCTTCTACCAACGCCATAGGATTATCTATTAAAACTCCGGTAAGTTTTCCATTTTCTAGAAGTATTTCTCCTCCTGCTACTTTGGTATTTTTGGTAATCTTAGCTAAGTCTAAAGCAGCTTGATTACATAACATAGCGTGACCATCAATTCTGCTTAATACTACTGGCGTTTCTGGAAATAATCTATCTAATAATGCTTTGTTTGGGTATTCTTTTTCTTCCCAATCGTTTTGATCCCAACCATGACCTATAATAAAAGACTTCTTTCTTTTGTCCTGAAAATCGGTTACTCTTTTTATAACATCTACAAAACTAGTGGTACCGACAAGGTTTACAATTTGGGTAAACTGACCTAATGTATAAAAATGACAATGTGCATCTATAAGTCCCGGAACGATGGTTTGTCCTTTAGCATCGATAATAGTATCTGCAACAAACTTATTTTTAATATCGATTGTATTACCAACTTCTATAAACTTTCCGTCTTTAATTGCGAATGCTTCTGCGGTTTCAAAGTTTGGATTTACAGTGTATACTTTTGCGTTGGTAATTATGGAGTCTACTTGTTGTTTTTCCGTATTACATGAGAAGATTAGCAATAGAATTGTAATGGAAAGAATATTTTTCATTGGTGGAAGTTTTTGTAAATATAATTTATTTGAATTAAAAAGACAGTTCTAAAGTTCTCTTGACAAAAACATAAACACTTTACAAATTCCAAACTTAAGGCTAGAGTTAATAACAAAAAAACACCCCTAATGAGCTACGCTCGGTATCTTCAATGAAAATATATTTTCATTTCGATAACCCTCGAGGGGACATCCAAAACATGAAAACTTAATTCTTAATAATCTTTGTGGTCTGTATACCAATTTCCGTTTTTATTTTCACAAAGTAAACACCTTGAGAGAATGCGCTTGTGTTTATTTCTGTATCTAATTTATTTCCTGTAAATGAAATGGTTTGTAACTGTCTTCCGTTTACATCATAAATAGAAACCGTTTCTAGTGCATTTTTACTTTTAATATGTAAAACATTATTTATTGGATTTGGATACATTGTTACAAAATCTTGCATTGAAGTTTCTTCTACACTTAAATTTTCACCAATAGTTGTTTCTTCATTATTGGTTATAATTGGTGCATTATAATCAAAATAAATTTCTGCATCATTAGCAAAAGAATCTCCCAAAGCTAAGGTTGCTAATGTTTTTATTTTAAAAGCAACATAGCCATCATTATTGGCATCATCAAAAGGAAGATTAATATCTTCGAAAATAAATTCAACGATATTATCTTCTTTAATATTGGTTACAAAATCGTGGCTAGCATGCAAAGGAATTAATGTAGACACATCATATTTAGCCAAATCTATTTCATCTTTCACCACAATATTTACAGCACTCGCTGTTCCTGTATTTTCAAAACGAATCATGTAATGTACATATTTACCGACTTGATCTGGTGTAATGATTTCACCTTGTAAACAGGTTTTATCATTAGGGTCTAAAGAATTAACAACAATTTGTTTTAATTGAAAATTATTATCTGAAAGCGTTTCGTCTGTTTCTAAAGGATAAATATTAGCGACTAAACCAAGTGGGTCCCCATCATTTAACGGAGGTGTTTCTGTTGGTGTATTTAAATTGAAAGTAACGAGTATTTCTCGAGTTTGAAATGGTTGCAAATTGGAATAAGACCATGTTAGCACATTTGCAATATCACTATCTATATTGGGTGTTGCTGAAACAAAGTCCATCAATCCAGCATTTTCATTATAAATTAACTCTAATGTACCAGTTAACGTTGTGCTTCCTTTGTTTTTATATATTATTTTATAATCGGCATCAAAGCCAGGACGCGCTTGATTTAATGGGATGATTACAATTTCTAAATCATCTTTTTCTCCATTAGGAGTGATACAAAAATCTTGGGTATAAGGACTAGCGTCTGATGGAAAATCTACTGTAAAACTTTCTGGGCTAACGTTAAAATAATCTGGATTTTCAAGAACTGGTCTAATTGTGTGATCACCTTCAGTTATAGGGATTGAATATGACTCTGTAGAATTAGAAAACAAAGTATTAGAGAAGCCATTATTTGTGATATTTAATTTAAGGCTAGGATAAACAATATCGTTTATATCACATCCATTATTATTTAAATCGATTTTATTTTGTCCTTCCATAGTATAAAAATCTCCTCCTGGAACAAACGAACAATAACTATTTATTGTTACATTAGACAGACCAGAATTATTCGTTATATAATTAAATAAAAAATCATAATTTTTATTATCAATACATACATAAGATAAATTATTACAATTAATAAGATTATAAAAAATAACACTTTTACCGTTTTTTGCATTTATATAAAACAAATTAGGACTATTAAATACATTCAAACTAAGTAGTGCTGTATTTGAAATATCTAAACTTGGTAATAAAGTTTCATCTGCTGACATTTGTTCTAATAAACTATTTTGACTAATATCTAAAGCTTCTAATGGATTATTAGAGCAATACAATTCTAATAATTCTAAATTATGTGACATATCTAATGATTGCAATTGATTTTGTGTAATAGTCAAATGTTCTAATGAAACATTTTGTGAAAGATCGATTTGTGTTAATTGATTCTCGGAAACTTCTAACCTGTTTAACAATAAATTATTAGATAAATCTAACGAAGTAATTTGATTTGCAGGTAAAATCAAGAGTTCTAACTGTGTTAATTGACTAATGTCTAAACCTTGCAAATTATTAAAAGTAAGATCCAATTCAATTAAATTAACAAAATATTCTAAACCAATAGTATAATAAATATTATAATCTTCTAAATCTAATTTCAGCACAGCTTCAGCTTCCGAAACTTGTATTTCATTATCGTTATTTGTATCTACATCTCCATCACTATAACCATCTCCATCAAAATCAGCACAATACTCATTAATTAGTGCGTTTTTAAAATTAGGGTCAGGAATATAAATGTTTTGAGCTTGAGCCATTGAAAAAGTAATACAAGCCAATACGAGTAGGTAAATATGTTTCATGAGGTTTCGTTTAAGATACTGCAATAATAGAGAGAAATAAAGAGTTTACAAAATAACAAAAGCGCTCATTATGAACGCCTTGCTTTAACACTTCCCAATTTATCTTTATTAGAAAACTAAAAACACCTTCCCTTAAAAAAGGAAGGTGTTTTTTATTCTTTATGAAATTAGTTCGTTTGAGATTTCCATCTTCGCGGAAATAAAAAAAAGCAATTTTAGAAATCAAACTTATACGTTGCTCCTGCAAGAAACTGTAATCCTTGAACAGGATAATTTTGCCAACGGTTATATTCTTGATTTGCAATATTATTCACTTTTGCAAATGCCGACCATCTATCGTTTAAATGATAACCAACATGTGCATTAGCATCAAAGTAACTTTTTAAGGTGATGGTTTCCGTAGGATTTAACAACGCTGGAAAAGTGATATTCTGAACATCATTAAAACCAGTCAATCCTTTTCGTTCTCCTACATAGAACAGATTTGCTCCTGCAAACCATTGTTTCGTTATTTGATAATCTAAAAATAGATTTGCTTTTAGGTTTGGAAGATTCCACGCTTCTGCTTCTTCATCTACATTATAGCTAAAATATGCTGCTTTGACTCCTAAGGTGAAATTTCTATTGATGTCTGCCTTTATCTCTCCAGAAACACCAAAGGTAGAAACGTCATCATAAACAATACCGAAAGCGTTTCCGTTTTGGTAGGCTTCATCTGCGTCAAATCCGTAAGGAACTAGATTATTTCGGTACATTGCTTTATCGCCTTCCGCTATATATTTTCCTTTAATATCATAACTCATTCCGTTGGCTATCTTTCCTTTTAAACCGACAAAAACATTATATTTTTGATCGGTTGGTGTCATAAATAAGGTAGGCGATACAAACGGATTTTCTTGTGCAAAATCATAATAGGTATTCTGAACCAAATCCCCTTGAATTCCTCCATAAGCGATTAAAATTTCATCTACCATTCTGTACGATGCTGAAATATTTGGATAGATAAAGAACTTACTTTTTCCGGATTCTGTATCATTTAAATAAAACAACGAAACTCCTAAATCTAGCGTTAAATCTTCTTTTATTAATTGGTATGTTGGTGAAAGTCCGATATTAAAGTTACCATATTTTAAGGCTTCTTCTGTAAAATAGTTTCTATCAAACTTCCCTCCTAAATAATCGATTCTTAAACCGATATTAAAGTCCAAATCTTGCATCGTAAAATCCCCATCGGTATTTACCAGAAATCTGTTTTCCCCAGAACTATTATTATCTCCAAATCGTCTATACAAAACGCTAGCTTCATTAATATACGAATCTGTAAAAGCTACATTTCCTCCAAGATTAAATCCGTAGAAAGTATGATCTACATCTCCAATGGCATCCGCTGCAGCGTCATCATACAAAGGCTGTGGTATACCATACCAATTGTATTTTTGGTGTAAAAACCCTCCTTCTATATTCCATGCCACATCGCGTTCGTTTCTAGCATAGTTTGCACTTACTTTGGTATTTGAAAAATTATCGTCTAAAAGGAGATCGTTAATACCGCCTTGCGAAGAATGATGACTGATATAACCACCTACACTTTCGGTTCTACTAATGGCATGATTTAAATATACTTCCCCTAAAATGGAAGTATACATTCCTGCTGCAAGTGTTGCATAATTGTCATATAACTTTGCTGGTTCTTCTTTATCTACCACTGCTGCTTTTCCTTTTGCTGGCGTAAAAGTAGATGCTACAGGAAATGAAAAAATATTGTATTTAATTTCCTTTTTGGCAGCTGTTGTTTCATCGTCTAAAGATGGAACTTCCTTTACTTTAAAAGCATCGGAAACCGTAGGTGTATATGGTTTTATAACCTGAATTACATCTGGATTTAAGGTGTCTTGTTCTCGTTCTTGGGAAAACGTAACCATTACATTAAAACTTAAGATGGTTAATACTATATATTTAAATTTGTTTTGCATATTCTTTGTATTCAATATTCTAAGGTTTAAAGCTTACTTTTTAGAGACCACTAATGATTGGATCAAATCCATCTGCCAAAGGATCGCATTCGCTAAAATTTTGTTCTATAACTGGATTATTTGTGAATAAACAAAATGTTCCAGATTTTAAAAAAGTCTGTTCGTTCTCCACTACAATTTTATATTTATACGTTCCATCTTGATAGGGTGTTATTCCGTTTGGTTGTTCTGATGGAAAAAAGTTTGGATACTCACCATAGTTTGAGCTTTCAAAAAGCACTTCATCATTACTATTATAAATAGTTACCGTATGATTCGCGTAAAGATTAATGTTATGTATTTTAAAGGTATCTCTAACGCCATCATTATTAGGCGTAAATAAATTAACAACTACTATCTCTCCTTGTGTTTGATCTAAATTATTAACGTTGTCACCAAAAACAGGATCTGGAGAACAACAACCTTCAAAAGCATCTTGATCTTCTTGGTTGTTATCATCATTGCCACAAGAAATAAACAGAACAAGACACATTATAATACCTAATATTTTTTTCATTCTTATATTTTTTCAGAATCATGAGATGCTTCTACTCTACCTTCGTAATTGCTTCGGAAGATAAATGCGCTCCGCATGACATTTAATTTTATCTTTTTTAATTATGAGATTCCTGCCTTCGCAGGAATTTGTTTAATCTTCTGGAACAACCGATGCATTTGTTTTTGCTTGTTCTGCTTTTATCTTACTTAATTCGGTTTGTGCTTCTGCAACAACATCTTCAAAGGCTGCAAAATTTTGTATCACACTTTCTAAAATATAGGTTGCTTGAAAGGCATCTTTTAAAGCGTAATAATTTTTCGCCATCACCACTAGACCTTTTGCGCTATAATATTTATATCCAGAATAGTCTTTTGCTAAACGTTGGATGGTGGTATTGGATGCTTCGTAACTTCCTGCTTTATTTTTAAAATATCCGTTATAGAATAAGGCTTCTGCAGCCGTTTCTCCTGTTGCTGTTAATTCCACTTGTGCATAGGCCGTTTTTGCTCTGTCTTCGTTTCCTGTTTTTATAGCAGAACGCGCAATAATCACATGTGCATCACTTTTAATTTTATTATCTAAGCTACTTTTTAATAGTACTTTTTCCGCGTAAGCGACGGCCTCATTATATTTTTCTAACTCGTAATTTGCTTTCATTAAATTAGATTGTGCAAAGATCACATTCTGCGGAAAGTTTGCTTCCGTTTCTAATCTAGTTAACACAGGAATGGCGTCTGTCCAATTTTTACTTTCTGTATAAATTTGTGCCAAACGCATCAAAGATTCTTCGGTAAATTCACTTTGCGAAGCTTCGGTAACATATTTAAAATGTGGTGCAGCGGTTTCCTTTAAATCTTTTTTGAAATACAATTGTGCGACATAGAAATGCGCTTGTAAAGCATGTAATCCGTTTGGAAATTCTTGCAAGTAACCATTAAACTGCTTGATTGCTTTATCGGTTTCATTATCTAAATACTTCTTTTCGGCAGCTTCATAGGTGGTATTATCTAAATCGGCATTAGTAACCTCGATATAATCTAAGGTTTTCACCCAAGAAGCATATTCGTCTACTTTTCCTAAATCGATATAAATTAAACGTGCTGTAGCAACTGCTTGATTTGCTTCTGGAGTTCCAGGGAAATCTGCAGCAACCTTTTTAAATTTGGTTAAAGCGGATTGATTTTCACTTCCATTATAATACACTAATCCTTGTCGGAGTAATGCTTTTGGCACAAATGCACTACGAGCATATTCACTATTTAAACGATCATAAGCTTGCATTGCTTTGTCCGTGTTTCCTGCTTTTACATAGGAATTACCAAGCTCATAAATTGCATCATCGCGTAATTTAGAAGCTTCATACGTATTTATAAACCTTTCTAATTGGGCAATCTTTTGGGAAGCATTTCCGGCATAACCAATACTTAATGCCTTTTGAAAAAATGCGTAATCGGCTTCGATTTTTCCTATTTTAATGGCTTCCTCATAAGCTTGAATGGCTTCGTTATACTGACTAGAAACAAAATAACCATCTGCCAAACGAAGATATGCATCATTCAATCTTACTTTGTCTTCTTTTCTTTTACTTATAAATTGATTGAAATATTGTGTTGCTTGTGTATAATTTTTCTGTTTAAAATAGGTGTATGCAATATTGTAATCTAAGTTGGTAATCTCTGGCGTTTTGGTTGATGAAGTTTGTTGTTCAAATTGTTTAAAACCAACTAAAGCATCATCAAAATTAGAAAGATTATAATCCGTTTCTGCTTTCCAGAAAGTTGCTCTTGCAGTATATTTAGCGTCTTGTGGTTCTTTTAAAGACGTATTAAAAAGCTTTAAAGCTTCCTGATATTTGCTTTCATTGTAAAATTCGATTCCTCTATAAAAAGTCACCTTTTGGTATGCTACTTTATTTTCAAAACTCTTTTTACCTTCTAATAATTTTAAAGCTTCCTTGTAGTTTTTAGAAGTGATATACGAATCGATTAGCAAGGTTTCGATTTCGCTTTTGTAGGCTGTTTCTGGATATGTATCTAAATAAGTAGATAACACTTGCGGAACAGATTGGTACGGATTTCCTATTTCGTAACTAATCTTCGCATAATTTAACCATGCATCCTCTTGAATTTTTAAGTCGTAATCCATTTCTGAAGCATTACGAAACGCGTTTAAAGCTTCTTGTTTTTTGTCTAGATTCACATAGCTTTCCCCTAAATGATAGTATGCATTTTGTGCTACGCTATTATTTCCTCCAACAATTTTATTGAACTCGTTGATGGCTTTCTGATACTCTTTTTGTTTGTAGTATGCATAGCCAAGCTGGTAATAATCGGTGTTATTCCACTTACCACGATTTCCTTCATATTTAGATAAAAAAGGAATAGCCTCTGCATATTTCTCTAAGTTAAAATAGCTTTCACCAATGATTTTGTTGAGTTGCGAAACTTCGGTTTCATCACTATTAGGAACTTGTTCTTTTGCTAGTTTTATAGCTTCTTCAAACTTCCCTAGTTTAAAATGTAAATCGGCTTGATAGTAAGAAAGCTTCTCTTTGTATTTCTCTTCTTCGCCAACTTGATCAAAATACTCATTTGCCTTATCATAATCATCACTTTGATATGCCATAAAACCAATATAATACTTGGCTTGCGATCCATATTCTTGTGAGTTTTCTACACGACTCAAATATTCTTTTGCTGTTTTAAAATCTTGCGTTACAAAAGCAACATACCCATTATTAAAGTTGAATCTTTCTTTTTCTGCTCTTGCTAATCCGCTTTCATCTACTTTATCATACCATTTTTTAGCGTGTGCATATTTTTCATTAATATAATAATAATCTGCAACATCTACATAAGCGGTATTTCGTTTGGTACTTGTAGGATAATCTGCAACAAAGTTCTCGATTAGTTGATCTGCATTTTGTTGGTTTAATCGCACGGCACAATTCGCTATATAAAAAGCACAATCACTTTCTAAAACATCTGCTTTTGCCGTTCTCTTTATTTGACTAAATAAAGATTGTGCTGCTAAATATTGTTGGTTATTATATAAGCTTAACGCTTTTTGATAGGCTACAAGATCACTGGTGTAAGTTGCAGATTGTTGCGCAAAGATTGGGAAACTACAAGCGATAGCTAATAGAAGTATGTAAAGGTTTTTTCTAGTCATGGACTATGTTTTTTATTAAAGAATCAAAGATAAATCAATATGTAAGTGATAACGAAATAATTTTGTTATAATTATAAACGACTTATTAAAAATTGGTAGATGAATACCGTGTTGAAATAAAAAAAGAGGTTGCATGTATCTTATTCCATTAATTATGAAGTATAAAGTAGGTTTTGGATTTTAGTTTTTAGAATTTGTCTTTTGGATTTGCGTTTTTTAGTAATACATTTACAACTCTTAAAAACCCATTTATTTTATGTCGAATCTTGTTTTACAATTAAAAGATGTTTCTATTTTTCAAGGAAACAACTTAGTGCTTTCTGATGTTAATGTAGAAGTTAACAAAGGAGACTTTGTTTATTTAATAGGAAAAACGGGTTCTGGAAAAAGTAGTTTCATGAAAACGCTTTATGGCGATTTGGCTTTAACTCAAGGTGAAGGACATATTGTAGATTATGATTTGCGTAAATTAAAGGAAAAAGATATTCCGTTTTTAAGACGAAAGCTTGGTGTTGTTTTTCAGGATTTTAAATTACTGACAGATAGAACGATTAACGACAATTTATTGTTTGTTTTAAAAGCTACAGGCTGGAAAGACAAGGATAAAATGAAAACTAGAATTGATGAAGTTCTAGATAAGGTTGCTATGAAAACTAAAGGTTTTAAGTTTCCGCATGAACTTTCTGGTGGTGAACAACAACGTGTTGCTATTGCTAGAGCCTTATTGAATGATCCTGAATTAATCCTAGCAGATGAGCCAACAGGAAATCTAGATCCGCAAACCAGTATTGAGGTTATGGAAGTTTTACAAGAAATTAATAAAAATGGAAATACTATTTTAATGGCTACGCATGATTATGCTTTGTTATTAAAATACCCAAGTAAAACTTTAAAGTGTGATGAAAATCAGATTTTTGAAGTGGTACAACGTAAGAGTTAAAATAGCCAATTAAAGAAACGTTTCAAGCCGCTTTCCTTTTTATCGTTACTTTCAATATCTTCATTTTTATCTTTTGAATTAGTGGATGCTGTTTTTTCAACCGCATTAAATTCGATAATAAATACTCCGAAATTATTTAATGTTTTATTTTCTGAAGGATTAACTGCTTGCATTGGCACGGTTATCTTAGCATCTTCCGTTAATGTTCCAGTTTTTAAAACACGGTCTAAATTCTCCACATCTGTAATTGAATACTTGCTTCCTTTTTCGATGTTGTATTCCGAGAAATCGACAACCACATCCTGCGCATCTTTATTAAAAAGCACCACTCGGTAACTATTGGCTTTGTATTCGCTTTTTGTGATATCTAAAACGTTGGCTAAGTTAAATGCTCCAATGTGCTTTTTTTGGCTGTTTGTATCTATATTAAACTTGGTTTTCCAATCGTTAAAGGAATAGTTGGTTTTATGAATTCGGAAACCTGCCGTGTTTTTTGAATAATATGTATTATTAGAAAACTTCCAATTTTCATTTTTAGCTAGATCAAAAACGGAGTTTGTAAAATTCATATACCCCGTATAAACAATGTTATTTGTAAAGGTTAGTGTTTTTGCATACAGTATTCTCAATGCGTTATTTCTTCCTAAAATAAGATTATTATCCACCACCACATTTTCTACTGGTGCTTTATGATAAAACCCTATGGTTAAAGATGGTGCATCGCCATTTACTTCATTTTTTAAATAGTTTGTGTTATGATATAAAATATTATTGGTAACCTTAATATTCTTTGCAATGTTTATAGCATTTCTATCGTCTGAAGCGACAATAATATTATCTACGGTAAATTTGTTTGCAGGCAAACCACTATTGAATACGACATTATTATCTAGGGTTATATTTTTAACGTATTCGAAATCGGCATCTCTTCCTGCAGACCAAACTTCAATACCTTTATAGTAATTATTAAAAATGACATTGTTTTTAATAATTCGTTGTTCTTCACTTTTATTTTGGACGTAAAATCCTTCTCCTGCTCCTCTTCCTTTTTCATTAATCACACCGTTATTGAAAACAAAACATTCAGTAATTAAGGTTCCTCCAGTGCTTTTCCAAGAACCAAAACCTAATCCAGGATTATTATATATTTTAAGGTTTATGAACTTGCAATTTCTTCCTTCTAAATGATAAACTCCTGCAATTCCCTTAAATTTCTTAATTCTAAAATCTCTATTAAAATCACCCAACCAAGTAACTTCAAAATCCTTATAAATTACTTGTCCGCCACGAATGCCTAGCGTCTGCCCGTTGGTAGAAGCAACATTTCCATTTAAAATCACTCGATCGTTTGGATATGCACTTACTGTTATATATTTATTTGGGATGGTGCTATTCAGCGTACTATTGTATCTACCATTATAAATACCTTCATGCAACCAAATAGTATCCTCACCTTTAACTGTTTTATTAGATTGGGTTAATGCGGTTTGCAAATCCCAAGGATTTTGCAACGAACCGTTTCCTGTAGATTTTCCTGGTGTTGTTTCATGGTTTTCTGGAAACACATGAAACTCTTGCTGTGCAACGCTTAGCGTTACAAATAAAGCAGACAAAATAGTAAGACAGATTTTCTTCATAGTAACAAAATTACAATTACTATACCAATAGCAAACAGATTACATTATTTTTGTTAGTTTTGAACAAATCTAACAAGCATTCATGCTCTCCATATTAATTCCCACATACAATTATAACATTAGCGCTCTTGTGGCGGAAGTGTATGCCCAAATAAAGGAGCTAGATGTGGCTTTTGAAATATTGTGTTATGATGATGGCTCCAAAGATGAAAGCATTATTGCTGCCAATAAAGAGATAAACAGTCTAGAGAACACAAAATATCATATCCTAGAAAAAAACATTGGCAGAAGTGCTATTAGAAACCTTTTAGCAAAAGATGCAAAATTTGAATGGTTGCTTTTTTTGGATGCCGATGTACTCCCAAAAGAAAAAGATTTTATTGCTACTTATTTAAAGTCCATAACCAATACATCACAAGTTATTTATGGCGGAATTTTGTATAGCGAAAAGAAACCGGACAAGAACCATTTACTACGTTGGGCTTACGGAAGAAAACGTGAAGCACTACCTACATTACAAAGAAACAAAAATGTTTACTTAAGCTTTTTAACGCTTAACTTTTTAATTAAAAAAGAAGTATTTAACGTTGTCTCTTTTGATGAAGACATACCTAATTTAAGACATGAAGACACCTTGTTTTCATATCATTTAAAATTAAAACAGATTAAAATAGAACATATTGAAAATCCAACATACCATTTAGGGTTAGAGGAAAGTAGCTTGTTTTTAAAAAAATCTATCGAATCTGTGGATGCTTTACATCTATTTTTAAAACAAAACTTAATACCTAAAGACTATACGCTAATAACTAAAGTGTTTTTTAAACTTAAAAAAGTAAAGCTTCATTATATGTTTGCCTTTATTTATAAAGTTTTTAAAGGTTCTTTTGATAAAAACTTACTTTCAAAAAAACCTTCTCTCTACCTATTTGATTTATACAGATTAAGCTACCTTTGTTATTTACACACGTAATTAATGCCATTTTTTTCCATAATAATTCCATTATACAACAAAGAACATTTTATTGTTAACACAATACAGAGTGCTCTTGACCAAACATTTCAAGATTTTGAAATCCTTATCGTTAATGATGGTTCTACAGATGGCAGTCTACAAAGTTTAAGCGTACTTAAGGATTCTAGGATCCAAGTGCATACTATAAAAAACCAAGGTGTTTCTCATGCCAGAAACTACGGAATTGAAAAAGCAAATGCAGATTATATTGCTTTTTTAGATGCGGATGATTTATGGCTAAATAACCATTTAGCACAGCTAAAAAAACTCACCGAAGATTTTCCTAATTGCGGTTTGTATGCAAACGCGTATGTAAAGAAAATAGGCGAAATTACATTAGAATCTGATTATATAGATATTCCGAAAGCTTGGAATGGCATTGTTAAAGACTATTTTAAATCTAGTATATTTAGTTGTATTGCTTGGACATCTGCAGTAATGGTTCCCAAAAAAATATTAGAAGATTGTAATGGATTTGATGAAAAAATCACATTTGGAGCTGGCGAAGACACCGACTTATGGATAAAAATCGCCATACAACACCAAGTCGCTTTTAATAGTAATATTACTGCTATTTACAACTTACATGCAGAAAACAGAATCTCTAACTCTAATACGAACTTAAGAAATTTTCTAGATTTAGAGGCCTATGAAGAAGAAGCAAAAAGCAATCCTTCATTAAAAAAATATATAGATTTAAATAGGTTTTCTATTGCTTTACAATATAAACTTGTGGGTAATAAAAAGCAGATGGATTTTTACTTAAAACATTTAGATAAAAGTAATTTAAATGCAAAACAGCGTTTTTTACTTAGTTGTAATAAAAGTGTTTTAGTATTCTTAATGAAAACACAAAATGTACTAAGACAGTTTCATGTTAATTTAAGTCCGTTTAAATAACTCGTAGTCTTTATAGTCTCTTATGTAGTCGCTTTCATCGTATTCTTTAGAAGCTAAAACCAAGCATACAGAACCAGAAGAAAAATTATCTATTTCACGCCAGATCCCAGGGACAATTAACAAGCCTTTATTGGGTTTATTTAATGTTATTTTTCTTTCGTTTTCACCATCTTTTAAATGCACTTCAAAACTACCACTTAAAGGAATTAGAAACTGATATAAGTTTTTATGCGCATGACCACCACGATAAGAATCGCTTGGTACATCATATAAATAATATACTCTTTTAACGGCAAATGGTATGCAATCTTTTTCAACAACAGCTAGCTTACCTCGAGTATCACTTACTGTTGGTACTTCCAAAATTTTAACGTCGTTTACGCTAGTTTTCATTTAAATTTTCAATTAGTTTATTCCAGTCTTTACTTATATTTTCTACAGAAAACTTTTCTACACTTTGCTTTGCATTTGCTTTACAATGTTGATAAAGTGCTTTGTCAAATATAAAACTATTCATTGCATCTGCTAAGGCATTTACGTCATAATTTTCTACTAACAATCCATTTTTCCCGTTTTCTATTACTTCTTTTGGTCCCGAGGTACAGTTAACAGCGATCACAGGAGTTGCTAATGCTAACGATTCTGGAATTACCATAGGAAAACCTTCGTGTCTACTTGTAAGCATGGTGAATAAAGCATTTTTCACATACGGATACGGATTTGTAGTAAACCCCTTGAATACCACATCGTTTTCGAGCTGTAATTCTTTGGTGTAATTTACAATCTTATCATAATCTTCGCCATTCCCTAATATTAATAATTTAATATGTTGTTCTGGCAGTTTGGATGCTTTATATGCTTGTAATAATAAGGTGATATTTTTATGGTGATCGTCTATTCTTCCGTAAAAAATAATATAGTTGTTATTTTCTATTTCAAATGTATTAGCTTCGGAAGCCTTTTGCTCTATCTCTTTAAAGTTAAACGCATTATAAACGGTATGCATTTTTTTAATTTGAAATTCTTCTTTAAATTTCTGACTAATTTCTTCTGAAACAGCAGTAAATGTTTCCTTTTTATACAACCAATTATTCAGCCATTTATAAGGTGTAAACGTTTTTTCTTGCACGTAATTATGAAGCACATAAATTACAGGAATATTGTTGTACAAATATTTAGTAAAGATACATTCTCTATACGCCAACACACGATATCTGTTATCAATAACAACATCGAAGTTTTCTTTTTTAAGGTATTTCTTAAATTTTCTGAATCTTTTGATTTTTCCTAAAAAAGTATCGTTTTTATCTTTAAATTCCCCTAAGTTAAAAAGCGTACCAGAATATGCGTATTCTACTTGCGATAACATTGTTACAACATGAATATCATAACCTAAATTATGCAAAATATGCGTAAGGGTTGCCGAAGATTTTTCTGCTCCTCCTTTTGCAAGTGAAGAAGTAACTACGCAAATCTTTTTTTTATTGTTATTTTGCAATGGATAATTTATTAGAAACCAAATATAGTAAATGAAAATCTTATTATTAGGAGAATATAACTCTTCACACTATACTTTAAAAGAAGGATTGCAAAAACTTGGCCATGAAGTATTGGTTGTAGGACATGGCGATGGATTTAAAAAAAGAAAAGTAGATGTATCTTATTCTTTAAAATACACCACCGGTTTTTCTAGTAAAGTAAAAATAGCCATATATAAGTTATTTGGTTTTGACATTACTTCGTTAAGTGTTAAAAAGCAATTTAATGGTTTTAAAGAACAACTAACTGGCTTTGATATTGTACAACTAATTAACGAAACCCCTTTTAACACCATACCTAAAGTAGAAAAGGAACTGTTGGATTTTATTTTTAAAAACAATAAAAATGTTTTTTTACTTTCTTGTGGTACAGACTATGTTAGCATAAAATATGCACACGATAAAAAGTTTAGATACTCCATACTCACGCCCTATTTTAATAACAAAAGCACGAAAAAAGATTTCTGGCATGCTTTAATGTACTTAACTACTCCTTATGTAAAGCTGCATGAATATGTCTATAAAAATATAAAAGGGGTTATTGCTAGCGACTTGGATTACCACATCCCTTTAATAGGAAATGAAAAATATTTAGGAATGGCTCCTAACCCTATTAATCTAGAAAAATTGGAATATATAGATTTAGAGGTATCTGGTAAGATTGTTATTTTTCATGGTATTAATTCTTTTAATTATTACAAAAAAGGGAACGACATTTTTGAAGAAGCTTTAGTTCTTTTAAATAAAAAACATGCGGATAAAATAGAAATTATTACTGTAAAAAGCTTACCGTACAAGGAGTATATTAAGGCTTTTGATACCGCACATATTTTATTAGATCAGGTATTTGCTTACGACCAAGGTTTTAATGCATTAGAAGCTATGGCAAAAGGAAAAGTGGTTTTCACAGGAGCCGAACAAGAATGGCTAGATTATTTTAATATTGAAGAAGATACTATTGCGATTAACGCTTTACCGGATGCCGAAAAAATTGCTGAAAAACTGGAGTGGCTAATCTTAAATCCGACAAAAATTAAAGAAATATCTAGAAACGCTAGAGTTTTTATAGAAAAAGAACATCATTATGTAGATGCTGCAAAAATATATTTAGAAAAATGGCAATCTAAAATTTAATCTAAAATTCTAGGGAAACGCAACTCTAAAGATACTCTAGTAATATCTTCATTATTATTTACGGCAGCACCATGGATTAAGAAAGGGGTGAAAATTAAAGCTTCCCCTTGCTTTGGGTTTGGCCTTATCATTTTAATACTTCCGGTTTTGGTTTCTAAAATACATGGCACATAATATATATTACCATTTATCTCTGCTCCTTTGCTTTCGGTTCTTAAAATTTCGTTTTCCGGAATTAAATGACTTCCAGGAAGAACGGGTAACGACGCCTTTTCATTACAACCAACAATTGGTATCCAAACATTAATAATGTCTTCCCAATAGCTTAAATACCCATCTCTGTGTGGCGGATTGATATCTAACGAGTTTGGTCTACTTATTCTAATCTGTATATGTGATTTTTGCAATTCTTCTACCCAAGAGGTTAGCTTATACCCTAAAATATCACCAAAACGCTCTGCCAAGGCATCTATATTAAAATCGAAATCTTTGTTTTCTAAATTTCTAGTAATATCAATAACTTGATTATGTAATTCATTGGTATTAACAACCTCATGGTATTTTTCAAGCGTAAACGTTTCTTCGTTAAAAGAAATATTATTCGCTTTTATGGCATCTATAATATTTTGGGTTAAGGACTTCTTTAATCTTTCAAATTCATCATTTATAAAAGCATTAACCACTTTATAGCCTTCAGCTTCCCAAGACATTTTGGATAAAACACTATCGTCTTTATTGTATAGCAATTCTTCTTTTCCCCAGAAAAAATCACCTTTCACTTTAAAAGCATAAGGTATATTATCTAAATAAATATGACAGGTTTTTGTATTCATGATTTAAACGTCTAAGTCTTTTTCGTCTTCTTCAATTTCATCTGGAATCACACCAAAAAGTGAAGAACTAAAGATTAATAAAATGATAATATAATAAATTGCATAATTAACAAAGTGTGCAATTGCTGCTCCCTTTACACCATATAAATCTATAAAATAAATACTAGCTAGATACATTAAAAGCACAGAAAAAGCTTCGGTTATGATATAGTGCCAAAACATATTCTTAGCTAAGAATTGATAGGAAATTACAACCGATAATACTTTGACAAAATCACCTAATAGCTGCCAGAAAAACAAGTCTTCGACGGGTTTAAATTCGTCAGTAAAAACAACTGCTATTATAAAAGATCGAAGCACATAAATAACAACCAAACCTAAAGCAAATATTGGAACGATGGTTTTATAGAAGCCAAAAATTTCTTTTCTAAATTCTTTAACGTTATCAATTTCAGACAAACGCGGTAAGATGTATAATGTTAATAAGGAGCTTACAAACATTAAATAATATTTAGATATTCGTGTCATTGCTTCCCAAAAACCTGCTGCTTGTAAACTAACGTTATCTATGATGTAATTTCTAACAACAACAGAGATTATTGGCAAAATGATGGCCGAAAACAGTGCCATAATAGAATAAGAACTTAATTTTTTTATAGAAGAAAGTCTAACGTTTTTAACCTTGACTAATGGGATTAGACTTCGCTGATTTAAAACACCAACTAAGGTTATTAAAAAGATTAAAGATTCTGCAATTACAATTGCTATTAATGCGCCATCTATTCTATTCAACCAAATTAAAAGAACGGTTACAACGGTCCCGAGAACTTGACCTATTATATTAATAATCAGTATTATTTTATACTTAGAAAAGCCATTTAAAATGGAAAAAGCGAACATGTTTAAGGTATAAAAAGGCAATGCAATTGCAAATATTTTTATAACATAAGCATAGTCACTATATCCCGGAAACAGAGAATCATTAATGTAATCTGCATTAAAGTAACACAAAAAAGAAACCAGAAAAGTAGAAACAAAACCTATGTAGAACACGGTAGATAAAGTTTTACTTAACTCTAAAGCATTCTCTTTAAATTCTGCTACATATTTTACAACACCATTGTAAAGACCTAGAATTGAAATGGATTGTGCAGATCGTAAAAAATCACGCAAATTCCCTATTAAAGCCATTCCTTCTGCACCTATAAAATATGCAATAGCTTTAGAGGTTAAAAAACCTGTAATTATCTTCGTTAAAACTGCTGCCGAATTTAACGAAGCAACTTTAAATAGAACATTAGAGTTTATATAATTTAATAAGCGTTTCAAATATTTAAGTATGTTCTTTTATTGTATTTAGATCTTTATGATTCTAAATACAGATAAAACAGTTTCAATTAATATGCGTTTATAGTTTGAATAATTTGGGTAATTTCTTTTTCTGTTAAAACAGGACTTATTGGTAAACTTACAATGTTTTTATGAATAAGTTCTGTTACTGGTAATTTTAAAGAAGCAAAATCCTTTAATGCCTCTTGCTTATGTGGAGCAACAGGATAATGTATTAGTGTTTCTATTTCATTTTGCATTAAAAAGTTTGTAAAATGAGTTCTATCTTCTACTAAAACAACAAAAAGATGAAACACATGATTTTTAGAATTATCATAAAATGGAAGTGTTATTTTCTCGTTTTTAATTTCTGAAATAAAACGCTTTGCTATTTCTCGTCGTTTTTCATTATCTGCATCTAACTTTGGAAGCTTTATGTTTAAAAAAGTGGCTTGTATTTCGTCTAACCGATTATTAAAACCAATAGAGTCATGCACGTATTTTTTGGTAGACCCATAGTTTCTCAGTTTTCTTATTACTGCAGCTAAGGCATCATTATTTGTAGTAATAGCTCCTCCATCACCTAATGCGCCAAGATTTTTGGCAGGATAAAAGCTAAATGCAGCTACGTCACTAAGATTTCCTGCTTTTTTATTGTTTTTATATACTGCTCCGTGTGCTTGTGCTGCATCTTCAACAACCAATAAACCGTGTATTTTTGCGAGTGTATTTATACTTTGCATATCTGCTATTTGTCCGTATAAATGCACCGCAAGAATCGCTTTGGTATTTGGTGTTATTTGTTTTTCTATTTCAGAAAGGGAAAGGTTATACGTTTCCAAATCTGGCTCAACAAAAACAGGTTTTAAACCAGAATGCATAACCGCTAAAAAACTTGCTATAAAGGTGTTTGCAGGCACAAGTACTTCATCATTATCTTGTAACAAACCAAGTTCTTTATAGGCTTTAAAAATTAAAATTAAAGCATCTAAACCATTACTTGTTCCAATACCATGTTTGGTACCACAATAGCTTGCAAAATTGGTTTCAAAAGTAGCAACTTGCTTTCCTAAAATATAATAACCAGAATCTAAAAACTGTTTAAATTGTTCTTGAAACGGAATATCAAAACGTGCATTAATCTTATGTAAGTCTAGAAACTTAATCATTGTTAATTAATTTATAAGCTGCATTATAATCTTCATCTATACATTGGTAAAAAATCACTTCTCCGTTTTCCTTTAGTGGAATATAAGAATTATTTGCTTCTTTAGATTTCAGTAAGGTAGTATCTTCTGCTAATACAGAAAAAATATTTCTAAATAAATTCACATTGGATTTAAATTCTAAAGTACTAGCATCTATATTATTTGGCCATTTAATACTTAGCATGCTATTAAATGCGGAAACTATTTCTTCTTCATTAAGCTTTTTATTTAAGACCTCTAAAACATAGTTTAGACCAACAAAACCTCCATGATCTGCAACTATAATTATCATTGGATTTTTGTCGTACCTATTAATATTATCAATTAAATTTTTAAGCCAAATATTTGTATCCTGCAACCTTTCTAAATACGCAACTCGCTCTCCATCTATACCTAAAGTACTAGATTTACGGTATGCTATGTGACTAGGAATAGTGCTTTCTATAAAGAAAAAATTATTGGAACTTGTATCCATTTCCTTCAAAACGCCTTCAAAATCATTAACAATATCAATTCCTGGAATGTAACCAGAATCGTACTTTAAAATTTTGTTTTCTGGCACATTGCAATAATCGAATTGTAAAGGCACTCTATCAATTAAAAAATGAGAATTATCTGTTAACAAGTAAGAACTGTAGTTATTATTCTTTAAAATATTTAAAACATTATTCTGTTTTCCACTAATAACTTGATTTGCATGGAAGGTTTTTAAATTTCCTTTAAACGTATTAGAATAATAATGATGTTTCATTGCAAACATAGAAGCATTAGAGGTTAGCGTAGAATAATAATTACTTCTAAATCCTTTATAATTAACAAATCCATCTGCTTCTAACCAATTATTAAACGCTGCATTATTAAAATTATAGGGAGGCTTACTTATCGCCTCTATGTTTGCGTAACCATCTGGCTGAATCACATAAATATTTGGCGTATGTACTAGTTTTACAGCTTTTATGTCATCTGTTAAAGCAACCCAATCGTTTTTGTAATTACTAGCAAAAATCACTTTTGGTACTAAAGTAAATACACTCATAAATGCGAGTAAAAATTGTAAAACAATAATTTTATTTAAATACTTATATAGCACTAAACTAGCTAGTCCTGAAATTAAAAGGATTAAAAAAACCGGTTTCTTTTCGAAATGAAAAATAACAACACTTAATAATCCAAAAAAGGTCATTAGATTGATTGCTGTTAAAAGATACTTTTTTGATTTTACAAATAGTTTAAACCTTAAAAAGAATAAAGAAACTATTACGAGCACTAACGGTAGGACAAAGCAGACACCTAACATAAATAAATGCTGTGTACTAGCCCCTACTAAATCTAAATTATTACTATAATAATGCAGTAAAGGATATAATCCAGATGCTACTACTGTTGTAATAACACTTTTAAAACTATAACTTTTTAAAAACGAATTCATATAAAAACTGCATCTAGTTTATTTATATTATTTAAATCTATTTCGTAAAAATCTTGCGTAATTGTTCTTGCTCCAAAACCTTCTTTCCAGTATTGAAGTCCTTGGTTTATATTTTTACTTTGGTTTTCATTAGAAATTCCGAAATCAAAATACGACTTATCTTTAAAAACCTCATGAATTAAATGAAGGTGTAAGAAGTCTAAACTTCCAATGATATTTTTATCTGCATTACCCGAAATATATTGCGAATGTGCCACTTGCTTGGTTTCAAAAATAGTTGTCCCTGCTACAAGAACATTGTCTTGATACACATTAAATTGTCTAATATTTTTTGGAAACTTACTTTTTAAACTTATAATTTCTTGTAAAGAATGTACTGGCTGTGCTTCATGTTTTGCATTCAAATTTGGAATAAGAATGGTATTCCAAAAGGCATCAAATGCTTCAACTTCTTTAACCACCAAGTTTTGTTTTAAAGCCCTTTTATTTCCAGCAATTCGGTCTTTAGATAGCTTTGGCTTGTGTTTTAGGTTTAAAACCGCAAGGGTGTCTCTTTTAATTAAATCGGCCTTTAATATAAATGACAAATACTGCATTTCATCATTAGGAATAGGGCTATAAATAGCAGGCAACTGTTTTAATTGAAGCGTTTCAAATCCGTGTTCTTTATAGTAATTCAAAACAACCTTTAAACATTCTGCAACATCTTTTAGTTTAAGTTTATCTGAGACTACTAAACCTCCGTACGTTAATCCTTGATGTGAATAGACTTTTTTATCTACAGCATTTGCGGGTAAAACTGCAATTAATTTTTCATCCTTATAAATCATTAATGAGCAATCCTCAAATCTATCTTGATGATACTCCATAAAATCTCTATCAAACAAGAAAGTAGCATTTTTAGCTTTGGCTATAAAATCATTCCAAAGTGCTTTATTTTCCGATTTATATTTTTGGGCTTTTATATTAATAGGTCTTGTTTTTTAATTACGGTTGAAAATACTAATTATATTAATAAGTACTACTTAAACTTATTAAAAACAACTTCTCCTTTTTCATTTATAAGCTCATAAACACCAAAAGGTGCTCCTTTTTCCATTACGGAGTAACTTTTATCTTCTTGAAGATTTTCTAAATATTTTTCGTCTTCAGATAAATAGGCGAATAAAATTCTAAACAGGTTTACATTTGTTTGTAATTTGTTAGAAAAATCAGGTTCTTGTTCTGGCCATCTTATCGCTAATGCTGAAGTAAAAATACTCTTTACTAAATGGTCTTCCGTTAGTTTCTCTTTAGATTGCAAAGAATATTCTAAACCTACAAAACCGCCATGATCTGCCACAACAACGATTAAACTATTACTATCCACTTTCGCGATATAATCAATAGTATCTTTAAGCCAGTTGTTTGCATTTTTTAGGTTTTCTATATATTCTAATCTTTCCTTTTCTATTCCAGAAGAACCGCTTTTAAATGTGGAAACATGTCCCGGACTAATTTTTTCAATGAAATAAAAATTGTTACTATTCTTATTTTCTGGGACCACTTCTTTTAACTCCTTTAAAAGGTCCCTCCTTTTTCTTTTTGAATTTGCCATATAAGCAACTTCCTCCAAACCAATATTACTATAGTCATATCCAATTTCAGGTTTATTGACTAATAAATAAGGCGTTTCAATTAATAAAAAAGTCTTATAGCTATTCTTTTTAAAAATAGAAACTACAGGATTATCACCAACAATAATATTTCTAGCGTTATAGAGTTCGTTCAATCCTGGTTTAGGAGTATTATAATAATGATGCTTCATGGCGAACATGGAGCTGTTGGAACTTAATGTAGAAATATAATTACTTCTGTAGTTTTCATATAGCTTAAAATCCTTTTCCTCTAAAAAAGATTCAAAATCACTATTATCAAAATTATAATTTTCTTCTTTTAATTCTGAAAAATTCGCGTATCCATCAGCCTGTATTATATAAACATTCGGCTTCTTTTTAAAAACAACACCTTCAATATTGTCTGCTTGTTCCATCCAATCACTTGAATAGGTAATATGTCTAATTAAATCTGGCACTAACTTCGCAAAAACTAATCCTGAAAGGATGAATTGCAAAATGATGATTTTTTTAAAGTGATCTTTTAAAAAGACTGCAAGTATGAAAGCGCAAACGAACACAATAGCTAGTATTTTATAATTAAAACCATAGGTACTAATAACTATTAAAAATACAAAAAGACACAAATTTAAAACTGGAATTAAATACTTTGTATACTTATGGACAGACGGTATTTTTATGAAAACCTTATAAAGTAAGTAAAATGAAATTATTGGAATTAGTAAATAGAAGCATAAAAAGAAAAAGAACTGACTCCATGAATTTATTAAAGTAAAATTCTTGTCGTAATAATACAATAACGGGTATAATCCTGCAGCAATAGCGGCAATTACCGGAAATTGTTTACTACTGCCTAAAAAATCTAAAACCTTGTTTCTTATAGCACTAATCATTTTATCGGGAGGTTAATTCACTAATTTATTAAAAACAACTTCTCCTTTTTCATTTATTAGTTCATAAACTGCAAAAGGGGCACCTTTTTTTATTACCATATAGCTTTTATCTTCTTGTAAGTCTTCTAAATACGACTCATCTTCTGCTAAATGGGCAAATAATATTCTAAATAAATTAACTGGCGTTTTAAATTTAGAGTCAAATTTAGGTGCCTCACTTGGCCACCTAATCGCCAACATACTAGTGAATATAGATTTTATAATTTTTGAATCGTCTTGTTTTGTTCTAGCCTCATAAGTAGAATTTAGACCTACAAAGCCTCCATGATCTGCACTAATAACTATAAGTGCATTTTTATCATTAGTATCAATAGTTCTGATTATGTTTTTAAGCCAAACATTGGTTTCCTGTAAACGATTTAAATATATTTCCCTTTCTTCTTTAGAATCTGTACCATATTCTGAAGTACTAACGTGGCTAGGAGATATTTTTTCAATAAAATAAAAGTTAGAAGTATCCTTATTATTTTTATATGCCGTTTCTAAATCTGCAATTATATCATATTGTTTTTCAAATCCTCTAGAAAAATAAGATAAATTAGAATAATCTATATTGCAATAATCATAAGCTAATTTCGGTCTATTTACTAATAGATAAGAAAATTCTAATAATAGATTTGTCTTATAATTGTTCTTTTTTAATATAGATAATACTGGATTTTCACCAACAATAATATCTCTTGAATTATATAATTCTGTTTGACTTTTATTTGGAGAATTATAATAATGATGCTTCATCGAAAAAAAAGAACTATTAGAACTTAAAGTAGAAAAATAATTACTTCTATAGTTATAATATTTCTTAAAATCATTATCGCTTAAATATGCATTAAACGCACTATTATCAAAATTATAATGTCCTTTATCTAGTTCTGAAAAATTAGCATATCCATCTACTTGAATGACATAAATATTGGGCGTGTTTTTAAAGACTACTTCTTCTATTGCATCTGGTTGTTGTGTCCATTTACTAGAGTAGGAAACAAATCCACTAATCTTACTTATCAATGAAGGAATGACAATAATTCCTAAAATTAATTGAATAACTACAATTTTCTTAAAGTGTTTATAGGTCAATAAAGCTAAAAAACCGGCTATAAAAACAAACAGTAAACCTAGTTTTTTTTTGCTTATTCCATTAGTATTTACATATAGCAATAAGGTAAAAAAAGTAAAGTTTAAAACAGGAATTAAATACTTTCTTTTTGTTTTTAGTACATCATATTTTTTAAACAAAAAATGCAAAGAAGCAAAAAGCACTATGGGAAATAACAAATAGAATAAACAATAAAAGTAAAATTGCGACCAAGAATTTACTAAAGTGAAATTTTTCTCAAAATTAAAAACTAAAGGGTAAAAACCTGCCGCTATTGCCGCGACAATTGGTGTTTCTTTATTACTTCCTAAAAATGAAATGAATTTTTTCCGTAAATTACTTAACATGTTTTGGCTTTAGTAAAAACATTACCCGTTCACTATTTGCAATAGGTTTCTTTTCTATAACCTCAAAATAAGTTGTGTAAGCTGCTTCAAAGTTTTCTAAAGAATACCAATCAAAATGGTCTTTAAAATCTACCTTACTATTTAACAAACGTTGTACCCAAGAATCGTTTCTTTTTGGAAACTCGATAACCAAGTGCTTAGAAAACGAAGCAAAAAATTGCGCAGACATTTCAAAAGTTACATTACCAGATAAAGACATGTGATGAATTACTGCCAAAGCTAATGTAACATCTGGAGCAAAATCTTTCATTCTATTAATAAAAGAATCTCGTTCTTTATTTTGAAAACCTATAGCTGCAGAAGGATTTAAAACGTCTAAAACAAAAGGAGTAATAAAGGTTTCTTTATTTTCTCTAATGGTTTTATAATTAAAATCTACTGCATTATTATCAATATCACAAACCAAGGCTTGCTTTAAATCTGTATTTATTTTTCTAACAAAAGTACCATCATTTCCACCAACATCAATTAGCGTTTTTGCTTGTACATTTTCTATCCACATATCAATTATTGCAGATTTTTCTACAAAAGCATCTGTACTATAATTGGTTTTATCGTAGTAATTACCCCATTCGCTATGCTCTTTTAAAGACAGTTTTTTAATATAATCATACAAACTTTGTATGATGTTTAATTGTCCTTTTTTAGATAATGCAGTAGCTTTAGATTCGCCTTTATAATCTTCGTTATGCTTGTCTTCAAACTTTGCTAATAAGTGAATATTAGAGTATAAAAACGGATTCATTTTTGTTTTAAACGGAAGCATAGAAGCTAACATCTTAATAGGAATTCCATCTATAAAATTGCTCATCAACTTTAAAGATTGTGCGCCGTGATAATGAGCCAAAACTAATGGTCCTAAAAAATGGGTAATAAATTGTTTGTATGCTCGCCAAGGTGTATTCTCTTGATAAAAATCGAAAGAAAGCGTATCTATAAATATAGCTTTCCCCTCATGAAAGGCCACATTAAATGCTGTTGCATCTTTAAGTGAAAATCCTTTTTCTAAGCTGTATTTCTGAAGCTTTAACGTTAATAACGCAGCTTCTTTATACATGTTAAAACTCCACTCGTAAGGATAGGTTATAAATGGAATATTATCTGGTTGTATAACAATCTTATCTTCGGTTTTTGTTATTTCGCTATGCGGAACTAATAGTTTGTTTTTAAATAAACTATCAAAAAAACCAGAGGATGTTAAGGCGTTGTATTGTTTAAAATATATAGGAAATATTGCTCGCTTAATAACTCCTTCTTCCGTAAAAATATAACCAGAAGGATCTCTAAACGAAGAAGCGTGCTTGCTGTTATCTATCACGAACTATAGTTTTGTTTCTGAATCTTGATCTTTAATTTCGATATCGTCAAAAATATCTTCTTCTTGGTTTTTAGAAAAACCTAATAAGGTTTTAATCTTATACATTAAACCTTTAGAAAATAATATAACACCAGCTACTGCTGCTACAACTGCTTGAATAATCATTGCGCCTAAACCTGGATCGAAATATAATAAATGCATATTGAAATTTTTTGTAAATATACTAAACTTAAACTTTACAATTATCTTAATTTTTTAGTTTAAATATCTCTAATGTATTTCTACACCAATAGAAAAGCTACTTACAATGGCTTCATTTAAAACTAGATAGTTTTAAAATACAGATATACCTAAAACCAAAATTACGCCAAATAGATTCACAGTATTAGCGTGAACTATTTGACGTAATTTTTATAATTGGATACTTAAGTTCTTACTTAAGCGATCTTGTTTCTTTTTCTATCTGTTTCCGATAACCAAATTTTACGTAAACGTAAGTGGTTTGGCGTTACTTCCACATACTCATCTTTTTGGATGTATTCTAAAGCTTCTTCTAAAGAGAATTTAATTGCAGGTACAATTTTAGCTTTATCATCTGCTCCAGAACTACGTACATTACTTTGCTTTTTAGCTTTAGTAATATTTACAGCCATATCATCTTGACGAGAGTTCTCACCAATTACTTGACCTTCATAAACACTTTCTCCTGGCTCAATAAAGAACTTACCTCTATCTTGTAATTTATCAATAGAGTAAGGAATCGCTGTTCCGTTTTCCATAGAAATTAAAGATCCAGAAATACGTCCAGGAATATCACCTTTTAATGGTTGGTATTCTTTAAAACGGTGTGCCATAATAGCCTCTCCAGCAGTTGCTGTTAGTAATTGGTTACGTAAACCAATAATACCACGAGAAGGAATCATAAACTCACAAATCATTCGTTCACCTTTAGCGACCATACTTAATAACTCACCTTTACGCTTCGTTACAAACTCTACCGCTTTACCAGATACTGTTTCTGGAAGGTCAATGGTTAATTCTTCAATTGGTTCACATTTAACACCATCAATTTCTTTAATGATTACTTGTGGTTGTCCAATTTGTAATTCATAACCTTCACGACGCATCGTTTCGATTAAAACCGACAAGTGTAATACACCACGACCAAAAACCATAAATTTATCTGCACTACCGGTTTCACCAAGTTTAAGTGCTAAGTTTTTTTCTAATTCTTTTTCTAAACGATCTTTAATATGACGAGATGTTACATATTTTCCATCTTTACCAAAGAAAGGAGAATCGTTAATAGTAAATAACATACTCATTGTAGGTTCATCTATTGCAATAGATTTTAAACCTTCAGGGTTTTCGATATCTGCAATGGTATCACCAATTTCAAATCCTTCAACACCAACAAGAGCACAAATATCTCCAGTTTGAACGCTTTCTACTTTCTTACGTCCAAGACCTTCAAAAATAAATAATTCTTTAATTCTTGTCTTTGTAACTGTTCCATCTGCTTTCACTAGAGAAACTTGTTGTCCTTCTACAAGAGTACCTCTTTGTAATCTACCAATCGCGATACGACCTGTAAAAGAAGAGAAATCTAAAGATGTAATTAACATTTGAGTAGTACCTTCTTCAAATTTAGGAGTAGGAACATGCTCTATAACCATATCTAATAATGGTTCTACATTGTCTGTTTCATTTTTCCAATCGTCACTCATCCAGTTGTTCTTAGCAGAACCATAAACGGTTGGAAAATCCAACTGCCATTCTTCAGCTCCTAATTCGAACATTAGATCGAAAACTTTTTCATGTACTTCATCAGGAGTACAGTTTTCTTTATCTACTTTATTAATAACCACACAAGGTTTTAATCCTAAATCAATCGCTTTCTGTAATACAAAACGTGTTTGAGGCATAGGACCTTCAAAAGCATCTACTAATAGTACAACACCATCAGCCATATTTAATACACGCTCTACTTCTCCACCAAAATCGGCGTGACCAGGAGTATCAATGATATTAATTTTTGTGTCTTTGTAAACTACAGATACGTTTTTAGAAGTAATTGTAATTCCTCTTTCACGTTCTAAATCGTTGTTATCTAGAATTAAGTCCCCAGTATTCTGGTTTTCTCTAAATAGTTGACAATGGTACATGATCTTATCTACTAATGTAGTTTTACCATGATCTACGTGTGCAATAATTGCGATATTTTTAATATTAGCCATAATAGTGCCTTATTTTAAGCGTGCAAAGGTACATTAAATTCTTGTGATAATATGCATCTTATTAAGTATTTATAATTTCTATAAAATATACTGACGCTCAACCGCTTATAAATAGCACTGTAAAAAAGTCCGTTTTTATGATTTTAACACTTTAACAAACCATAAATTAACATAACCTCTTTTTTTAGTTAATTATTTGTTATAATAGCAAAACAATGTAATTTTTATTCCTATTTTTCGTTCTAATATTTAATTACCCCCTAAAGTAATTAAAACAAAATTTTAATTTTTCCCTAACTGAAAAAAATAGCATTATGAACCTAATTACAAAGTACTCCAAATTTGTCCCATATTTATATTTCCTAACTATAATAGCGTATTGGTTTACAGACATTAACAAAATAGAAGGTGTTTCTGCCTACCCTATATTATTGTTTGGCATTCCATTTATATGGCAAATAATAAAACCTAACAACAGATTAAATTTTGGTTTAGGTATCACTTTTGTGTGTTTATCTTCTTATATGATAATTGCCTATATTTCTGAATCTCTTCAGATTGTTAATTTTTCAAACGTTACAAAACAGGTTGCCGTTTATAGCGGATTGTTTGTAGCCGCTAACTTTATCATGGCATTATGGATTATGAGAAATAGTATGAAAAAGAGTTTTTAATTTGATTATCTTTGTCGCTTAAATTTTAAGTAGATGAATCTTCAAGATATTCCAAAGATAAAACATACCAATTCTAACAATTTTTTCCTTTTAGCAGGACCATGTGCTATTGAGAGTGAAGAAATGGCATTTCGTATTGCAGAAAAAGTATTAGAAATAACCAATAAATTAGAAATACCTTACATATTTAAAGGAAGTTTTAAAAAAGCAAACAGAAGTAGAATTGATAGTTTCACAGGTATTGGAGACGAAAAAGCATTAGAAATTTTAAAGAAAGTTTCTGAAAAATTCGATGTACCTACAGTAACAGATATTCACGAAGTGAGCGATGCTGCTCTTGCTGCAAAATATGTAGATGTTTTACAAATACCTGCATTTTTAGTCCGACAAACCGATCTAGTGGTTGCTGCTGCAAAGACAGGTAAAGTGGTAAACTTAAAAAAAGGACAATTTATGAGTCCGGAAGCCATGAAACATGCGGTGCAAAAAGTAAAAGACTCCGGAAGCGATAAAGCTTGGATAACAGACAGAGGAACTATGTTTGGCTACCAAGATATGATTGTAGATTTTAGAGGCATACCAACCATGCGTCAATACGCTCCTACCGTTTTAGATGTTACACACTCTTTACAACAACCCAACCAAAGCGTTGGTGTTACCGGAGGAAGACCAGATATGATAGAAACTATTGCACGCGCTGGAATAGTAAACAATGTAGATGGTTTATTTATTGAAACACATTTTGATCCTGCTAACGCAAAAAGCGATGGTGCAAATATGTTACATCTCGATAATTTAGAAAAATTGCTTACCAACTTGGTAGCTATTAGAAAAACCATAAACGCATTATAATTACCCCAAATTTCTTTTTAATGAAAAATGCAACGCTAAAATATTTAGCACTATTCAGTCTTATATTACTTTCAACTACTACAATTGCACAAGAAGATGTTATTGCTCCAGAAAAATATACCGCTAACAATAAAGGAAAGTTCTTTATAAGCTGGGGAGGAAACAGAGAAACCTTTTCTAAATCGGATATTAGATTTCAAGGTGATGGTTATGATTTCACTATTCATGATGCTTCTGCAAAAGACAAACCAAAAGGTTGGCATGTCGATTATATAAATCCGACAAGGATGACCATACCACAAACCAACGTAAAGGTTGGTTATTTTATTTCCGACAAATACAATGTTGCATTTGGTGTAGACCACATGAAATATGTAATGAAAAGAAATAAATTCAAAAACGTGAGTGGTTATATAGACCTTCCAGAAGAGGAAGAAGGCAGTATTTACAATCAAGAATTTACTGGTGACGAATACTTTGTTTCCAAAGATTTCTTAAAATTCGAACACACTAACGGATTAAACTATGTGTATTTAGAATTAAATAGATTTGATGATATCTCATCCCTTTTAAAAATCAATAACACCGATACTTTTCAAATAAATATAACCGAAGGTTTTGGAGCAGGAGTTTTATACCCAAAAACAAACACGACACTTTTACAAAAAGATAGATATGATGAGTTTCATCTTGCCGGTTATGGTGTTTCATTAAACGTAGGATTAAACCTTACTTTCTTTAAATACTTTTTTATTGAAACCGATTTAAGAGGTGGTTTTATTAATATGCCAGACATTAGAACAACTAGCAATACTAATGAAAAAGCATCACAACACTTTTGGTACTTACAACGTGTTATTTCTGTTGGAGGAAGGTTTAGAATTTAATTATTAAACATTTCCGTTTAAAAGTTTCCAAAATAAAGAAACAACGCTCCTCCTTCTTTCAAGGAGGAGAATGAATTTTAAAGAAAGAGTTGCTTTTCTTTTACTATCTATTTATAAAAGCTTTTGTCTTTATTTTTATAGACCTCTTGAAGTATTTCTATAAAAACAGCACCCTCAATTTCTTCCAAGGTTTTATATCGTAAGGACTTTACTAATTTGCGGTTTTCACTAACCAAGTGTGCTTCGTATTTTTTAGGCAAATGAGCAGCATGCCAAAAACCAACATCTACAAACTCCTTTTTATGGCTTGCATTTAAATAACAAATAGGTTTGCTATTTATATAATAACACGGAATGCGCCACTTATATTTCAATGCTGCTTCAGGTAAGGTATGTTCTATAACTACTTGCAAATGCATTAAGATAGAACGATATGGTTCTGGTTGATTGATTATATATTGCTCTGCTGGATTCATAGTTTTATTTTATGTAAATTGTAATTATGAAACTACTAATATCTACATTTTTTTTCCTAATTTCTCTAGCGTGTCACTCTAATATATATGAGTATAACTCTAATATATATGAGTATAACTCTATAGATAAAAAAGTAGCGAGCTATCCTACTTTCAGAGATGCAAAAACTTTAACCATTAGAATTTCTAATGATTTTAAAACCGACATCGAAAAAGCTAGAGCTATTTTCACTTGGATTGCGTTAAATGTAAAATACAATGATGATTACAATAGTATATACATCAATAAAACACATAACATTTACTTTTCAGAATATCAAAAAAATAGAGCCCGACAAAAAAAAGAGGCCGATATAATAAAATACGTTTTTAATTCCAAAGAGGCGAACTGTTATGGGTACTCGATTTTATATAAAACGTTATGCAACAAACTACATATAGAATCTCAAATAATTTATGGTTTAACGAAATCTAGTATTAATGATATTGGTATAGATAGAGTAATTAAAGATCACGCATGGAATTCTGTAAAAATAAATAACAAATGGGAACTTATTGATGTTACCTGGTCTGCAGGATATCAAGACATGCTAACCAAAAAATTTATTAAAAGCTTTAATGATTTCTATTTCTTGACTTCTCCAAAAGAATTAATAAACGATCATTTTCCTGCGAAAAAGCAATGGCAATTAATAGAAAACACCATCAATCTTGAAGAATTCTTTGCTACTCCTATATTATATTCTGCTTATTTTAATTCGAATCTAAAAATAGCCAAGCAACATAGTGGCATACTTTATATCACTAAAAACACAAAGACTATCACTTTACATTTTGACACCATACCCCAAAAAACCAATTTGCACGCACTAATGGATAATGACTTTAGAGCAAAAAAAATAGTCGTTAAAAAGAATAAAATAAGTGGGTATTTGGTGACATTAAAAGTTAAAAACAAAAACGCTAAAAGTCTTACCATATTTAATAATGGAGAAGCAGTTATTGGTTTTAAAATAGAAACTCAAAACAACAATTTATAAATCTTAACAAAAAATTATGTTGGTAGATTCCTTTAATTTTATTTACTTTGTAATTCAAAGTACTTTTATATGGAAGCCAAAGATTATTTAAAAGACATCAGTGAGATTAAAAACCTAATGAATAAATCCTCCCGTTTTATTTCATTAAGTGGTTTATCTGGAATATTAGCAGGAGTCTATGCACTTATTGGTGCAGCTGTAGCTTTTTGGTTGGTTACCAATCATAGTTATGGTACATTACTTGTAGATGGTTGGGTTTTTAAAACGTGTGTGTTGATTTTAGCTTTAGTTGCTTTTTTTAGTATTACAACAGCAATATTTTTAACCACCAGAAAAGCAAAAAAGAACAACGAAAAAGTTTGGGATGGCACTTCTAGACGTCTTATTCTTAATTTTTTAATACCGCTTGTTACTGGGGGTATTTATATACTAATCATTTTAGCACAACAAAAATACGGACAAGCAGGAGCGTTAATGCTAATATTTTATGGTCTTGCTTTAGTCAACGCATCTAAATACAGTATTGGAGATATTAGATATTTAGGTTTCATAGAAATTATTTTAGGCTTAATTTGCGCACTATTACCTGGATACGGTTTTATCCTTTGGGTTCTTGGTTTTGGTGTCTTACACATTATTTACGGAACCATCATGTATATTAAATACGATAAAAAATGAGTAAAGCAATAAAAATTGGGTTCATAGCAACGATACTAGTTTATCTACTTGGAGTAACGTACACGTACTATTCCAATCAAAAATTCAGTCAGCAGTTTGAACGTTTTGATATAGACAAAAATGGTACTATTGATGATTATGAAAATTCTATACAAGCAGAATTATACCTCAGCCAAATGGCGAAACGAAAAACAACAAACCAAGGAATTATTATATTAATACCAGTTTCTATACTAATTGGTTTTATTTGTTTTGCAATGGCTATTCTTTTTAATAAGATGAAAACTATTGATGATAATGAAATTAATTATCAGTAGATGAGTATTCTAATAATTCTTATTCTAGCAATTCCATCCTACTTTTTATCGAAGTATGTTTTAAAAAAGCTACATCTAGGAAACGAGAAAAACAGAAAATTAATAGCCATAATTCCAGCTATATTTTTGAGTCCTATAATTTATTTCGGATTAATTTATTTATGGATATTTTCGGTTTCGTATTATCCTTCAAATGATTTTGATAAACAAGAATGGGAAACAAATATTGAGGAAAGATATAAAATGTCTGAAGATATCATGGAAAGCAAAATATTAATCGGAAAAACGAAAGAAGAAATAACGGAATTATTAGGAAAAGATTTTTACTCCTACAACCAAAATCACATTGCCTATGGCATTGGATTTGTTCCTGGACTTTTTAATATAGATCCAGACGTATTAGACATCTATTTTGAAAATGGAAAAGTAACCAAAGTACTGCAACACCAAAATTAAATAAAAAGATTCCTGCCAACACAGGAAATGTATGAGCATAATAACAAACATAAATAAAGCATTCGATCATCGCATTAGATTAGGCATCATGTCTATTTTAATGGTAAATGAGTATGCCGATTTTAAAACCTTAAAAGAGTTGCTAGAAGTTACAGATGGTAACTTAGCAAGTCATACCAAAGCGTTAGAAACAGCAGAATACATTACCGTAGAAAAACAGTTTATTGGCCGAAAACCCAACACACGTTATGCAACCACAAAACTTGGTAGAGCAGCATTTAAAAAACATATTGAAGCCCTAGAAAAAATAATTAATAAACAATAGTTTCCCTCCTTTTAGGGGATAATAAAAAAGCACAGGCTTTTTTTTTGAATCTTTTACTTTGAAATTCAAAGTACTTTATAAACTCAATTATCATGGAAGAAATACAAAAACAACACACAAACAAATTTGGCAACTGGATAAAAACATCCATTACAGCTAGAATGCTAATGATTGGCTTTTTAACCTTAGTATTATTAGTGCCTTTATCTTTTATAGAAAGTTTAATAAAGGAACGCTCCTTCAGGCAACAAGATGTAGTAAGTGAAATAAACCAGAAATGGGGAAATCATGTTTTAGTATACGGACCCATTTTAAAAGTGCCTTACAAAACCTATAGCGAAACCAAAACCTATAACGAAAAGACAAAAACCTATTTTAAAGAAACCCAAACGCATACCAATTACGCGTATATTTTTCCAGAAAAACTGGATACCAAAACAACTGTAGCATCTAAAACGCTAAACAGAGGCAACTTTGAATCTGCTGTATTTTCAACCAATATGGACTTTTCAGGAAACTACATTCCTACAGATCTTTCCGCTAAAGGAATAAAAAAAGAAGACATCATTTGGGACAAAGCAACGGTAATCATTAAAACCTCGAACCTAAAAGGAATTAAAAGTGAAATGCTTTTAAAACTAAACAGCAACACCTATACGTTTCAAACCAATTTTAACGATACAAATAGCAATAACCATTTAGATATTTTAGAATCTGGTTTTCTAAAAGAAGAGGATATTACCAAAACCGAAAACACCAATTTTAGTATCACCATGTCCTTTAATGGTAGTCAGCAAATAGAGTTAATTCCAATTGGTAAAACAACCACCATGAGCATGACTTCTAATTGGGCAGACCCAAGTTTTATTGGAAACTATTTACCAAACGACGAAACCAAAACCATCACCAAAGACGGTTTTCAAGCCGACTGGAAAATCCTACATATCAACCGAGCATTCTCGCAACAACACCTCAACAAAATACCAAACCTCAACTCTTTTGCTTTTGGGACCAAATTTATGGTCATGGTAGACGAGTATCAAAAATCCGAACGCTCGGCAAAATACGGTTTCCTAGTAATCGGTTTAACCTTCCTTATATTCTTCCTCATCCAAACCATGAGCAAAATAAATATTCACCCATTTCAATATTTAATGATCGGTATTGCACTCACCATGTTTTACACCTTACTCGTTTCCATATCCGAACACAGTAACTTTTTAAAAGCCTATCTCATCGCAGGAATCTCGGTAATTGCGCTCATCACGCTCTACTCTAAATCCATCCTAAAAACCTTTAAATTCCCATTATTTATCGGTTTATCACTAACCGCATTATACACCTTTATTTACGTAATCATTCAGTTAGAAAACTACGCACTATTAGTTGGTAGCATTGGTTTATTCATCATACTTGCAACCGTCATGTTTGTATCTAGAAAAATAGATTGGACTAACGGATAATTAATAACTAGGGCGTTACCCTCTTTCGCAAAAAGCTTCAGAGGGTCGGGCTTTCACTACTCGCTTTTTTGTATTTCAACTTAAGCGTAATCCATAATCTTTTATCACAAAAAGAGCTCAAACAAACCGTTCCATCCCTAACGCAAATAATAACTACAATGAAAAATATAATTTTAACAGGAAAAATAACAGCAGCATCTAGTTTTATAATTGGTACATTATTATTGGCTGTTTATCTATATTTTGATAATCCTTTTGGAATAGAAAAAATCGGATTTGGCTTTACATTAATTGCATTTTGGGTAAACCTCATTTTATTAATAATCCTAATCATCTCGGCATTTGTATCTCCACGTTTTAAAATAGAAATACTAAAAACTTGTGGCATCATGCTATTAAACATTCCAATAGCATATGGATATATTCTTTTGGTAATATGGTCTTTAGATTCGGGTAATACTTTTTAATCATGAAACTACAGTGCAACAAAACCTACCTAATTGCTTCTATAATCCTTTTTATAGTAGAAGTTTTAATCGCTATCTTTTTAAAAGATGGTTTTATACGCCATACTTTTGGAGATTACCTAGCAGTAATTCTACTCTATTGTATGTTTAAAAGCTGCATTACAACCAAACCCTTTTATATAGCAATAGTAGTTTTAATTATTTCTTACGGCATCGAGTTTTTACAACTCACCAATTTTCTAGAAATCACAAACCTAGACAACAACAAACTAGCAAAAATTATTTTAGGAAGTACTTTTAGCCTTTCCGATCTAATAGCATACACACTAGGTTTTATTAGCATCCTCATATTCGAATTCAAAACACAAAAACATGCATAATTTAAAACCCGTTTTATTTAGCCAATTCAAAGTCATTGCGATACTAAGCGTGTCTATGTTTTTAAGCATATTCTTGCTCATGGTACGCATGAAAATCACACATACTTTTTTCTTCATATTCTTAATATGGAATCTATTTCTAGCCGTGATCCCTTATGCTATAACCACCTATTTAAAAAGTAAAAAGAAAACCAATAAATGGCAGCTTGCAATCTGGTTTGGCATTTGGTTACTCTTTTTGCCAAATGCACCTTATATTGTTACCGACTTAATCCATTTAAAAATAAGCGAAAACCCATACTTTTGGTTAGATGTTTTAGTAATAACTTCTTTTGCATATAATGGTTTAATACTTTTCTTTTTAAGTCTAGCAGATATAAAAGAAGTATTACAAATGCATATCCGTACATCCAAAGTAAGCTATGTTATTTATGCGCTCTTTCCGCTAACCGCTTTTGGGATTTACTTAGGTAGATTTTTAAGATATAATTCTTGGGATATTTTACAAAACCCTATTACCCTTTTTAACGATATTTTAAACATGATTATACAACCATACCAACATTTAGAAGTTTGGCTATTCACAATTACTTTTGGTAGTTTTTTAGCAATTAGCTTTCGAATGTTTCAAGTATTTCAAAAAACAGAAAAAATTTAATCTTCTCTGTTCTTTTCTTGTAGTTTTCTAACAATATTGGCTGCAACCTTTCTAGGAAGTAATCTTGGTAAGGTAGCCAAGAACTTATTAAAGCCACCCGGAATAGCACATACTTTTCCTTTAAGCATGGCTTTATAACCATAAGCTGCTACTTCTTTTGCACAAGCCATATTAAAGGTTATTTTATTGTCTTTGCTATCTTCGGAAACGGTTTCTTGAAAATGCGTTTTTGTTGGTCCGGGACATAATGCCGTAACCGTAACTCCTGTTCCTTTTAACTCACAAGCAATAGCTTCAGAAAAAGAAAGCATATATCCTTTAGACGCATAATAAATAGACATTAAAGGTCCTGGTTGAAATGCTGCCAATGACGACATATTTAATATTTTTCCAGAACCACGTTCTACCATCCCTTCTAACACTAATTTGGTTAAATGGGTTGTAGTCATGATATGCACGTGTAACATCGCAGATTCACGTTCCCAATTGGTTTCATAAAAATTACCGAACAAACCAAATCCCGCATTATTTACAAGTACATCAACTGGTGCATTATCTATAGCATCCATGATTTCTTGTGCTATATTTGGAAGACTTAAATCTTTAGTTAGCGTTATTACTTCGACTTTAAAATCACGTTCTAATTCGGATTTAACTTTAGCGAGATTTTCTGCATCAATATCTACTAGAATTAATTTATAAGCATCTTTCGCTAATAAAAGAGTTAGTTCATAGCCTAATCCAGATGCTGCTCCTGTTATTAATGCTGTTTTGGTCATGGGAGGTTTTAAATCTTAAAATTATTTTCCGTTTACGTAATCTTGTAAATACGAGAATCTTTCTGTTAGTTTTTTATTTTCTGTGATTTTTGCACGTTTTAAAATACCACGCTTATCTTCATTAAAGAATGCAGGAATTACGTGTTCTAAAAACATTTCGCCAAAACCTTCACTTGCGTCTTTTGGTAATTCACAAGGCAAATTATCTACAGCCATAACCGTTATAGCGGCTTTTGCATTGAAAGCAACTTCGCTTTCGGTTTTAGCATCATATCCGTAAAAAGGATCTGCAATAGTGGATGCTTTTAATGTGGAAGCTACTGGTCCATCTACATCACAAGAAATATCTGTTACTAAATTAATTTTAAAGTCTGGTGACTTAGCATCTTCTCGGGTAAACAAATAAGGCGCATTGTTACCATAGAAATGTCCAGCGATAAAGAAATCGGTTTCTTTGGCATACGGCATAAAGTTACTTTCATATCCTGTTGGATCTTTATAAAAAGCCCACTTATCACCTACTTTACCATCTTTACGCTTTGCGTATTCCATCACATCTGCCATTACATAAACGGGTTCTGTAAATTTAGAGGTTAGGTAAAGTGCATCACTTACTTCTTTTATTTGCAAATGGTCTAGAATTTCTTTAGCACCAAGTGCTACTTTTCCTGTTCCTGTAAGTAGTATTTTTATATTTGGAAGTGTTATTTTATCTAGTTCTGCTTTTACAGCATCTAAGTCGGCAAGACCTTCTACTTTAGGCAAGTTAAATAATCCATCACGTAAACCTAGTGCTCTAAACCCGTTGTATGCTCCAACCAATCCTGCATAGCGCCCAAAACCAATAAGTCTTGCGCCACTTTGTTTTACAATAGTTTCATGATCATACATCTCGATGTTTCTTTCTAGCATTGCTAGAAGTAACTTACGGTTGTATGGTTGTTTTTTTATGGTATGTGAAAAGTAGAAATATTTCTTATTGGGAATTAAATTTTCAATAGGCACTTCCTTTACACCAATCATGACATCTGCATCTGACACATCATCTGTCACCTCAAAACCTAATGCTTTGTATGCTGCATCTGGAAATACGCGAATATCGCTAGACTCTACAACAAAAGTTGCTTGTGGAAATTGGGCACGAGCTTCGGCTAGTTTTTCTGGGGAGAAAACCACACGTCTGTCTGGTGGGTTTTTGCGTTCTTTTATGATGGCGAATTTCATTAAAAATTTATTTTTTCATTCTCACATAAGTGGGAGTCTGATGGTTATACTATTGGATTTATTCTAGCTACGAGTTCACGAATATTTGTCAGGAACGTGTGGTTGGAATAATTTTTGCACTAAAGTAATAGGAATTGCGAGGTTATACAAACTTTTTAATAACTTTGCATTTGTAAACCGATGCTTTTGTGTAGGTTTGCGCGCGTTAAGGATTGAGGCATTGTTGAAGCTCTTTTTTGTTTTTCCCAAAAAAAGCGACTGCCGAAAGCCTGACGTTTTATGATCCTGACAGGTTTTAAAAACCTGGGAGGTATGAATAAAAGGTAACGCACTAATTACCATTATAAATTTTGGGGTCGACTGGTTTTGACAGCGAGATTAACGAAACGGTAAGCACGTCGAGTAATGAAATTATACTCGTAAATACTTATTTCAACTTTTTAAACGGCGAGAATAACTACGCTTTAGCTGCCTAATCCGAATTATAGTAGGATTAAGCCTCGGCTCACTAGGTGAGCGAGCTTTATGTCTCCGGAAAGCCTTAGTTAATGGCGTTCCATTTGAGATATCGTAAAAATTGACTATGATTGTGTAGCGCTTTGATGCACTTTCGAGATAAAGAAGATAAGTTGTAAGTGGGTTGTCTTTAACCAGCTTGCAATCGAAAACCTAAGAAAAGAATAAACGTGTAGAAAGCTCTTTGGTTACTTGTTTGGACGAGAGTTCGATTCTCTCCGACTCCACAACACTCACAACTGCGTTGTGAATGAAAACAAAAGAAATCCGTCAAGTTTGCTTGAACGGATTTCGTTGTTTTTAATCCTCTGCCTTGTAAAGACAGGCAGTTGTAATTGCACCTTTTAAGTCACTAGAGAACAACAAAGTTATTCTCTCTGACTCCACCTTCGCCCTACGAAGCTTCATTTTTTTTTGAAGCGAAGTAGGGCTTTTTTATGTTTAATTCTTATTGGATATTAAATCTTTAGGACTTCGGTGGACTCGTCCATTTTTTTTACAAAGTTTCAAAATTAAAGAATCGAAGCAGAATATTTTCCTTAATTTAGAGATATGGAATTATCTTATGCTGTTTATATTTTAAAATGTAATAATGAAACCTATTATACGGGTTTCACTACTAATATTAAGAATAGATTAAAAGCGCATAAGAATAAAGAAGTACATTATACAAAAGACAAACTTCCTATTGAGTTAGTTCATTTATCTCAATTTATAGACAAACAAAAAGCTTACGATTTTGAACGCTATTTAAAAATGAGTTCTGGAATTGCTTTTAGGAATAAGAGATTGATTTAAAATTCACATATAAACTAGAACACAAAAAATCATCCAATTTGAAAACATAAAAAAACCAGAGAAGTTAATTTCTCTGGTTTTTTATTATAATTTATTAAATCGGTCAAACTATTTCTGGACAGCTCATTACTTAACAGCCAACCCTTCATGTTTCCATCGGGATATGCCGCCTTCTAAATCGTAGATTTTAGTAAATCCTGCTAACTGAAGTTTTTCTGCACATTTGGCACTTCTCCCTCCAGACTTACAATATAATAATACTGGTTTATCTTTATCTAACTTTAAAATGTCTTCATCAAAAGTTGGCGAAAAGAAGTCTATATTCTGAGCAGTTTCAATATAACCACTTTTAAATTCCTTTGGAGTTCTTACATCTACCAACTGCACTTTATCCATCTTTAAAAGCGCCTGCATTTCCTGTGTAGAGACTACTTCTATATTCGTTCTATCTGTGTCTTTACAGCTAAAAACACTTAAAGTTAGTACAGCAATTAATAGTATGGATACATGTTTCATTAGTTAGTTATTTTTTTATTTAGTTACTTCTCCTGTCCACTCACTAAATCCACCAAGTAGGTTGTGTGCGTTTTCAATACCTAGTTGATTCATGATAGCGCAAGCTTGTGCACTTCTTCCTCCAGATCTACAATATACGTAAAAGGTCTTAGTTTTATCTAAAGCTTGAATTTTACTCATGAATTCTTGTGGCTGATAAATGTCTATTACTATTGCATTTGGTATAATACCTTCGTCTGTTTCTTCTTCTGTTCTAACATCTAATATTACAGCATTTTCATCTTGCTGTAATTCTTCTTGCCATTCTTGTTGTGTTAAATCTGCCATTTTTTATTTTTTTACAAAATTAAGATTTCTTTAGTTAGTAGACGAAAAAAAATCCGAAGTATTACTACCTCGGATTTTTTTTTATTAATTTCAAGTCCGTTCTACACTTTAATAGAACACCCAATTGCTCTTGTTTGCTTTTCTTTAATTTCCTTTCCACTTAATAAAGCATCCACAGCATTCTCCACATACTTTTTATTTACAGCAGTTTCGTCTTGGTAATTATCATCTATTGCTCCAATATATTTAACTTCATTTCCTTTCTTCGTTTTTTGAAGAATATAAACATGCGGAGTTTTTGTTGCTCCGTATTGCGGATATATTTTTTGTCCGCTATCCATTAAATAAGGAAAAGTAAATCCTTTTGCTTTTGCTCTTGCTTGCATCGCCTCTAATCTATCTCCAGGTTGTACTTCCGGATTATTAGGCATAATAGCAATTACAGGATAGCCTTTATCTGCATATTTTTTATTTAACGCTTCTACTCTATCTTCATAAGCAACTGCATACGGACAAGTATTACATGTAAAAACGACAATATATCCTTTTGCTTCATTGAAATCTGCTAAAGAAACCATTTTACCATTTATGTTTTTTAAAGAGAAATCTGTTGCTATATCGCCAACTTGGTAACCAGGATTTATATTATTTTTATTTAAAGTAAATGCACTTACAAGCAATACTATCGCTAATGCGGAAACTATTTTAATCGACTTTTTCATAATTGTTATTTTTATTTAATGGTATATTATTTTCTTGTCTACGATTGGTTTTTTTTAATTCTAGTTCTTCCGAAGCATAGAAGTTAAAGTTACATCTATTTAATAAACTTATCTACTTCCGCTTTCAACTCCTCATAACTAAAAGATTGTTCGTAAAACGCACGTTTATCTTTGTTATAAATAACAGTTGCTGGTAATGCTCCAGACCACTCCTCACTCACCTTGGGAATCCATGCATTGGAATCTGGGTCATTTAATGCTACCACTTTAGATTTCAATTGATGCTTTTCTATAAAAGGTATTAGCTTTTTCTCGTATTGTTTCGGAAAATCTAAACTAACCAATAATACTTCTACACTTTTATTTTTATAGGTTTCATTGATTTTCTCAAAATGAGGTAACTCTTTAATACAAGGAGCACACCACGTTGCCCAAAAATTAATCACGTATATTTTATCATCTTCCCGATTTAAAAATTTTTCAAATGCCGTAAAATTATACTCCTCCACATTTAGCTTCGGTTCCACAACTTGTTCCTTTTCAATATTAGAAGAAACCGCTTTTATTTTGTCTTCTTGCTTACAACTTACAACCAAAACAAATACTATAAATAAAACTCTTAAATTCATAAATATAAAATTATACATTACCATAACAAGCACAAGTGTGTTTAACATAAATTTAATTTGAATTTTCTGTTTATTTTTTCTACATTTAGTAACACTTTTAAAACATTATATAACTGAAATACAATCTAATTGACAATACGGTTACTAGATAAGATTCGATTAATAGCCAACAATTCACTCTTAATATCTAGTAACTGCACAAACTACCATGAAAATGGTAGTTTTTTTTTTATAAAACATTGGTAGTTTATATTTAGATTTATATCTTTGAAGTAAATTAATAACAATTGAACACAATTTTAAATAATACTTGGTGGTGGAACTCTCGAAAAACAATCTTCGTGAACTAACGCTATACCGTATATTTAACCAAAATATCAAAAAAGGCTTGTCATTCACGACAAGCCTTTTTTTAATTTATAACCTTAATGAAAACATTCAGTCTTTATACACATCACAAAAAAATATTAGCAGATACCATTACTCCTGTTAGTATTTATCTTAAAATAAGAGATAAATATCCTAACAGTATATTGTTAGAAAGTAGTGATTATCATGCTAATGATAATAGTTTCTCTTATATATGCTTTAATCCTATTGCGTCTATTAAAGTAGAAAATAATGAAATCGAACAACATTTCCCGGATGGAAGTTTCAAAAAAAATTACACCAAAAACGTTTCGGTTACCGAAGAAATTCACAAATTCACACAGCGCTTTAAAGTAAACTCAGAAGAGAAATTCAAGTTTATCAATAATGGTATTTTTGGTTATACTGCTTATGATGCTGTTAAGTATTTTGAGGATGTAGAAATTTCAAAAAAAGAAAACTCTATAGAAATTCCTGAGATTTACTACGCCGTGTATCAAAACATCATAGCAATTAATCACTTTAAAAACGAAGCTTATATTTTTGCGCATTGTCATGATACTGAAAATAATATAGACGAAATACTGCAGCTTATAAAAGCGAAGAATTTTGCATCGTATAAATTTTCAAAAAATGGAGAGATTCATTCTAATCTTAGTGATGAAGAATATAAATCGCATGTAGAATTAGCAAAAAAACACTGTGCGAGAGGTGATGTGTTTCAACTAGTACTTTCTAAAAAATTCTCACAAGATTTTAAAGGAGATGAATTTAATGTTTATCGCGCTTTGCGAAACGTAAACCCTTCGCCTTACTTATTTTATTTCGATTATGGGGATTTCAAAATTTTTGGAAGCTCGCCTGAAGCGCAATTAATAATTTCGGATGGCAAAGCTGAGATTCATCCAATTGCTGGTACTTTTAAACGTACTGGAAATGATGAAAAAGATGCAGAATTAGCAAAACAACTTGCCGTAGACGATAAAGAAAATGCAGAACACGTGATGCTAGTAGATTTAGCAAGAAACGATTTAAGCAGAAATGGAAGCCAAGTAAAAGTAGAAACCTACAGAGAGGTTCAATTTTTCTCCCATGTCATACATTTAGTAAGTAAAGTCATTGGCGAAAAACACAAAAATGTTTCTACCATGCAAGTGGTTGCAGATACGTTTCCTGCGGGAACTTTAAGCGGCGCTCCTAAACATAAAGCCATGCAACTTATTGAAAAATACGAAAAAACTAGTCGTGCTTTTTATGGTGGCGCTATTGGTTTTATGGATTTTGAAGGCAACTTTAATCATGCCATTATGATTCGAACCTTTTTAAGTAAAGACCATCAACTGCATTGGCAAGCTGGTGCTGGAATTGTTTCCAAATCCAGTCCTGAAAACGAATTACAAGAAGTATACAATAAGTTAGGTGCATTAACAAAAGCTATAGAATTAGCAGAAAGAATATAATTTTGGCGTTACCACAAGGGTCAGGCTTTCTAGGCTCGCTATCAAAGATGAGCTCAAACAAACCTTTCAATCCTTAACGCAAAAGAATTAAGAATTAAGAATTAAGAATTAAGAATTAAGAAAACTAAATAATAAATTTTAAAAGGTCAAAAAACAGCAGGAAATCATGTCCTTATTTCCGACATAGTCGGAATCAACGATTTTCAGAAATAAAGAGCGAAGAAGCGAAACTGCGAAGCGTAGCTTCAAGTATGCAGCTTTGAAAGCGAATGGTGCTTTAGCAATTTCCTAACAAATCGTTTTGATTTTTTGGTTCGTTTTGCATCAAGGCAAAATGAACAGAAATAAAAAATAAAGTATAATTAATAAGATTCCCACTTTCGTGGGAAATACATATGAAAATAAAAGTATTAGTAATAGATAACTACGATAGTTTCACCTACAATTTAGTGCACTATTTAGAAGATTTAAATTGTGAAGTAACTGTAAAAAGAAACGACAAACTGACTTTAGAGGAAGTAGATGCTTTTGAAAAAATTGTACTTTCTCCAGGTCCCGGAGTTCCAGATGAAGCTGGTTTATTAAAAGAAATCATTAAAACATACGCACCAACAAAAAGTATTTTAGGGGTTTGTTTAGGTCAGCAAGCTATTGGAGAAGTTTTTGGAGGAAAAATAATTAACCTAGAAGAGGTTTACCATGGTGTTGCGACCAATATAAAAGTAACCGTGGATGACGAATCCCTTTTTAACGGATTAGATAAAACATTCCCCGTTGGCAGATACCATTCTTGGGTTGTAGATCCTAATTTACCAGAAGTATTAGAAGCGACTTCTTTGGATGAAAACGGACAAATAATGTCGCTACGTCATAAATTTTATGATGTTCGCGGTGTACAATATCATCCGGAATCGGTTTTAACTCCTAACGGAAAACAGATATTAGAGAATTGGGTTAAAAACTAGTATTCAGTAAGCAGTTGTAGTAAATAGTACTTACTCCAATGAATCTTGAATATAAAAATAAATATAAGATGTCACTTCGAGTGATTTTTGAAGCATGAAAAAATAGTATCGAGAAGCTTTTATAAGTTCTAAATACCATTGCAAGAAAAAATTAAAATCACTCGAACGGACGAAAAATAAAGTAACAAAAGATCCATTTAAAAGATTTCCGCCTTCGCGGAAATGATAAATAAAAATTTATCAATGAAACAAATATTAAACAGACTTATAAACCACGAAAACATCTCTACAGAAGAGGCGAAACAGGTTTTAGTAAATATCTCAAAAGGCGATTATAACCAAAGTCAGATTGCATCTTTCTTAACGGTGTACATGATGCGAAGCATTACCACCGAAGAATTAAAAGGATTTAGAGATGCATTACTCGAGTTGTGTATTCCTGTAAACTTATCCGATTATAATGCTATTGATTTATGCGGAACTGGTGGAGACGGAAAAAACACCTTCAACATTTCTACACTAGCATCCTTTGTAACTGCTGGGGCTGGCGTACATGTTGCTAAACATGGTAATTACGGTGTATCTTCGGCTTCAGGATCTTCAAACGTCATGGAAGCTTTAGGTATAAAATTCTCAAACCAAGAAGATTTCTTAAAACATTCCATAGAAACAGCAGGAATATGTGTTTTACATGCACCATTATTCCATCCTGCCATGAAAAATGTGGCTCCAATTCGTAAAGAACTAGGCGTGAAAACCTTTTTTAATATGTTAGGCCCAATGGTAAACCCTTCGTTTCCTAAAAACCAATTAGTTGGTGTTTTCAATTTAGAATTACAACGTATTTATGGCTATTTATATCAGGAAACAGATACCAATTACAACATTGTTCATGCATTAGATGGTTATGATGAGATTTCATTAACTGGGAATACCAAAATTATTTCCAATACCACAGAAACCATGTTAACGCCAAAAAACTTAAACGTAGAACAGATTAATCAAAGTGATATTTTTGGTGGTGATACGGTAAAGTCTTCCGCTAAAATATTTTTAAATGTTATAAAAGGAAAAGGAACCGAAGCTCAAAATAATGTGGTTTGCGCCAATGCAGGATTAGCAATTGCTACCGTAAATAAAATAGATCATCAAACCGGATTTGAACTAGCAAAAGAATCACTACTAAGCGGAAAAGCAAAAGCGAGCTTAGATGCTTTGATTGCATTAAGTAAATAATGTTAGCAGTTAGCAAAAATGAAAAGGGTTAAGAAGAAACAAGAACATAACAAAAAAGAAAGCCCTGAATCAATTCGTAGAATTGAACATTGAAATGCAGAAATAATGAGCGAAGGAATGGAGATGCAAAACGAAGCTTTAAGCACGAAATTCCGAAAGAGAATGTTCCGCAGGAATTTCCTCATTTCAATATGATTTTTTGGTTCGTTTTGCATCAAGGCAAAATGAACAGAAAGAAAATAAAAAACCAAGTTCCTGAATCTAATTCGGAACAAAAAAATAAAGATTAACATAAACAGGTTTCCGAATTACAGGAAAACAAATATGGATATATTAGAAAAAATAGTAAAAGACAAACGCATCGAAGTAAGCCTTCGTAAGCAACTAATTCCCATCCAACAATTAGAGCAATCTATTTTGTTTGAAAGACAAACCATTTCCTTAGCAAAAAACTTAAGAAATAGTACCTCTGGAATCATTGCAGAACACAAACGTCGTTCGCCATCCAAACAAGTAATCAATCATGATTTAAACATTTTTGATGTTGCTAAAGGATACGAAGATGCTGGAGTTTGTGGAATGTCTGTGCTTACCGACGGAAAATACTTTGGAGGTTCCTTAGACGATTTACTTACCGCAAGAGCAAGTTGCAACTTACCTTTGCTTCGTAAAGAATTTATCATAGACACCTATCAAATTCTAGAAGCCAAAGCGTATGGCGCAGATGTTATTTTATTAATTGCTGCTATATTAACAAGAGAAGAAATTAAGCAATTTTCAGAATTTGCAAAAAGCGTATCTTTAGACGTGCTTTTAGAAGTACATAACGAAGAAGAATTACACAAATCAATCATGCCTAGTCTAGATATGTTAGGTGTAAATAATAGAAATTTAAAAACGTTTGAAGTCAGCCTAGAAACTAGTAAAAAACTAAGTACATTAATACCTAACGATTTTGTAAAAGTTTCAGAAAGCGGAATTAGTTCTGTAGCAGCTATAAAAGAATTACAACCTTATGGCTATAAAGGATTCTTAATTGGAGAAAACTTTATGAAAACAGAAAACGCTGGCGAAAGCGCAAAACATTTTATTGAAGAATTAAACAATTAGTTTGTCATTCCGCACTGGATGCGGAATCCATTCTAAATAGTACTAACATAAAAAAGATTCTGAATCAAGTTCAGAATGACAAAAATTATGAAACTAAAAATATGCGGAATGAAATCCGAAAACAACATTTTAGATGTTGCCGAAATACAACCAGACTATCTAGGTTTTATATTTTATGAAAAATCACCTCGATACCTAAATACCGAAATTCCTGAATTACCAGAAAGCATTGAGAAAATTGGAGTTTTTGTAAATGCATCGCTCAACTATATTGTAGAAAAAATTGAACAATATGATTTACAAGGGGTACAATTACACGGCGATGAATCTCCAGAATTTTGCGAGCAGTTGAAGGAATATGATGTATTCGTTATAAAAGTATTTTCGGTAAAGAATCAATTCGACTTTAGCGTTTTAGAACCTTATGAAGATGTTTGTAAATACTTCCTTTTCGATACCAAAGGCAAAGAACCCGGAGGAAATGGATATCCTTTTAACTGGAATGTATTTAAAAAATACCCTTCTAAAAAACCATACTTTTTAAGTGGCGGAATTGGTCCTGAAGAAATAGAACCTTTATTATTATTCTTAAAGCGTCCAGAATCCGATTTATGCTGTACTCTCGATTTAAACAGCAAATTTGAAAAATTACCAGGAGTAAAAGATCTTAGCAAACTAAAAGAATTTAAACACCAATTGGCTATTAACAACTATATCCGTTAGGAATAGAATATTGAAAAACCATGAATTATAATATTAACGAAAAAGGATACTACGGCGAATTTGGTGGTGCATACATTCCAGAAATGCTGTATCCTAATGTAGAAGAGTTACGTCAAAACTATTTAAAAGTGATGGCAGAACCCGACTTTATAAAAGAGTTCGACCAACTTTTAAAAGATTATGTTGGTAGACCTTCTCCGCTCTATTTCGCAAAACGTCTTTCTGAGAAATACAATACTAAAGTATATCTAAAGCGTGAAGATTTAAACCATACCGGAGCGCATAAAATCAACAATACCATCGGGCAAATTCTAATGGCACAACGTTTGGGCAAGCACAGAATTATTGCCGAAACTGGAGCAGGACAACATGGTGTTGCCACCGCAACCGTTTGTGCATTAATGGGTCTGGAGTGTATTGTGTATATGGGCGAAATTGACATTGCAAGACAAGCACCAAACGTTGCTAGAATGAAAATGTTAGGCGCAACGGTTATTCCTGCATTATCAGGAAGTAGAACGTTAAAAGACGCAACCAACGAAGCCATTCGTGATTGGATTAACAATCCAGTAGACACCCATTATATTATTGGTAGTGTTGTTGGTCCGCATCCATATCCAGACATGGTCGCTCGTTTTCAATCTGTAGTTTCCGAGGAAATTAAATGGCAATTACAAGAACACGAAGGCAAAACACAACCCGATTATGTAGTCGCTTGTGTTGGTGGCGGAAGTAATGCCGCTGGTGCATATTATCACTTTTTACAAGATACAGACGTGAAACTAATTGCTGTAGAAGCTGCTGGTTTAGGAGTAGATTCTGGCGAAAGTGCTGCAACTTCTGTGTTAGGAAAAGAAGGCGTTATTCATGGTAGTAAGACACTATTGATGCAAACCAACGACGGACAAATAACAGAGCCATATTCCATTTCGGCAGGATTGGATTATCCTGGTGTCGGACCAATGCATGCACATTTATATAAAACAGGTCGTGCAGAATTTATTGCCATTACAGACGATCAAGCCATGAAGGCAGGACTGCAATTATGCAAGTTAGAAGGTATTATTCCAGCTATTGAAAGTTCGCATGCACTTGCTGTTTTCGAGCAGAAAAAGTTTCAACCAGAAGATATTGTGGTGCTTAGTTTATCTGGTCGTGGGGATAAGGATTTACAGAATTATATAGACTATTTCGAACTATAGTTTTTTCATTTCCGCGAAGGCGGAAATCTCATGAATTAAAAATGGAATTACATTATGTTTACATATTAACAAATAAAAATCATACTGTTCTTTATGTTGGCAGATCTAAGCAACCTAAAATTAGAATAAAACAACATAAAAACAATAGTTTAAAAACTTTTACTGGAAGATACAACGTAGATAAACTTGTCTATTTTGAAACTACCAAATATGTAAACAATTCTATAAAAAGAGAAAGACAAATAAAGAAATGGAATCGGGAATGGAAAGAAATTTAATAAATGATATGAATCCAGATTGGAAGGACTTATCAGATTTACTATAAAAAAACCATCACTAAAATTTAAAAGATTTCCGCCTTCGCGGAAATGAAAAGACACATTTTCAATGAATCGCATTCAAACAAAACTAAAAGAAAGCAAAAAGCTCTTATCCATCTACTTCACAGCAGGATACCCAAGTTTAAACGATACTACAACAATCCTTCAAAACTTAGAAAAAAGTGGTGTAGATATGGTAGAAATCGGATTACCATTCAGTGATCCTTTAGCCGATGGACCAACCATTCAAGCGAGTTCTACACAAGCTTTACAAAACGGCATGACTACTGAAGTACTTTTTAATCAGTTAAAAGATATCCGTAAAACCGTTTCTATTCCGTTAATCATCATGGGTTATTTCAACCCAATGTTACAATATGGTGTAGAGGCTTTCTGTAAAAAATGTCAAGAAATTGGAATTGACGGATTAATAATTCCGGATTTACCGGTAGATGTATATAACGACGATTACAAAGCTATTTTTGAAAAATATGGATTGATTAACGTGTTTTTAATAACTCCGCAAACATCGGTAGAACGCATCCACTTTATAGACGCTATCTCTAACGGATTTATTTACATGGTAAGTAGCGCAAGTGTAACAGGAAGTAGCTCTGGTTTCGGAGAAGAACAAACCAATTACTTTAAACGTATTGCAGATATGAAACTTAATAATCCGCAAATCATTGGTTTTGGTATTTCGGACAATGAAACTTTTACACAAGCAACCACACATGCAAAAGGAGCTATTATTGGTTCTGCTTTTATAAAACACCTTACCAATAAAGGGGTTGCTAATATGGACGCGTTTGTTTCTAACATTTTAAAATAGTTTAACGCAATGTTGTGAGAAGTTTTATAATTAAATAGTATCTTAAAATTGAACCAATATAAATACTTTAGATAATGGGAATGATTAGAGATAGAAAGAAATTTAAGACTACAGTAAGACAAACCAATCCAACTAATCCAAAAGGATATTCTAAGATGGAAACTAATGATTTTGATATAGATAAAAAAACCATTAAAAAACAACAAAATAAAACGAATAGCTAATTACGTTTAGCTTCGTTATTTAATGCCTATTCAGTATATTTGAATAGGCATTTTATATAAATTAACATTTATAAAATTTAAATATATGAAATATCATCTTATTATAAATAGTGTAAAATCCGTTGAAAAATTAGAAAATGCTTGGTCAGATTCCGATTATATAAATCTATTAGATAGGTTTGGATTAGCGAATGCAGAAACTTCTAAACCAGAAGAATTACTAGAGCTACTATATCTTGCAATTTCAGATTTTGAGCCAGAAGAAGCGGCAGCAATTGTACTAGATTATAAATTATCTAATCATTTAAACAAAAACCAAATAGACGAAATTTCGCATGAAATGTTATTAGATAAGATTTCTGAAGAATATGCAGATATTACATTACACCATGAATTATACAATATTAATCAATTGTTAAACAGCGCATATAACGGAACATTTCCTAATGCAAAAGCAACCATCATTACTTTTGAAATCACACCAAATAAAGAAGTTACCAAAGAGATTGTGTTAAAAGCGTTGTGTGTTACACTTGCAAATAACAATGTAATAAAAAGGCTATTTGTAGATCAATTAGCAGGAAAAGAAGCATTTGATGAGGCTGAAGATATTATTTGGAAATTAGAATCCAAAGAAAATAACACCTATGCGTTAACCACTTCAGACTATTGGATGAGTAGAGATGAATTTATTGATGCAGAATTTGATGTAAATATTTTGGAATTTGAAGAAGAAAACGAATAGTTAAGAAAACATGAAATTACTAAACGACTGGAAACTTATAACATTATTATGTTTAACCTTAGGTCTAGCTCCTTTTTTACCCGAACCTCATATTATTGGAAAACTAAAATGGGTTTTTGGTGGTGCAAAAGGAATGCAATTTATGGATTGGTTTGATGTTGTTTTACATGGCTTTCCTTTTATATTACTTATACGATTAATCCTATTAAAACTTATTTCAAAAAATGCCGCTTAACATCGTACTCATAGAACCAGAAATACCCAACAATACAGGAAACATTGGCCGACTAGCATTAGCTTCTGGATCCAATTTACACTTGGTGAAACCTTTTGGTTTCGAAATTACAGACGCGCGTTTAAAACGTGCCGGATTAGATTATTGGCAACACCTCAACTTACATTATTACGACAATATAGAGGACTTTCTAAATAAAAATAAAGATGCCAATATGGTGTTTCTATCTAGTCATGGAACGCAAGATCATTGGGATATTGCTTTTGAAGATAATATGTTTTTAGTATTTGGTAAAGAGTCGGCAGGCTTACCTAAAGCCATTACAGAAAACAATAAAGACAAGCTATTTAAGATCCCTCTATACAGCGAACATGTTAGAAGCTTAAACTTAGCCAATGCAGTAAGTATTGTTGTTTATGAAGGTTTGCGTAACTTGCAGTAAGGATATAGCTTGGCTTTCTAACAAAAAACAGTTAAATTCGTTAAACCAAAGTCTAACGCCAGCTCTGGCATTACATTAATACATTATAATTATGAAATTAAACTTATTGTCTTGTGATGCACAGCGACCAGATAAAAGAGCAATAGCCCAATGTATAGCAGAAGTTTCTTCTAACATAAGTGATTCTTTAGCGCACGAACTAACAGACATCCTTCTAGAAGGCGATGCTGTAGATATTGAGGTACAGGATAAAAATTCTGGTTCGGCTTTACGATCTTTACGTAAACTAAGTATTGACTACGAAATTATAGAATAGCTAAAATTCTTTTTCTAGCCTTAAAATTAAGGCGTAGAATTAGAAACCTGTAGCATCTTCCCATTATACAGTTTATTTCCTGTAAGTGCAAAGTCATGAATATATGCAGCCATTTGCGCTGCTGTTGTTGGTGCTTGATAATCCGGAAAAGCTTCTTTTAGCATTTCGGTTTGAACGGCTCCTAAAGCCAACACATTAAATTGCGGACCTGTTTCTTTATATTCTTCGGCAAGCAGCTCTGTTAATGTAATAACGGCTCCTTTACTAGAGCTATATGCTGCAAGTCCCGGAAATTTCATACTCCCTTGAACACCTCCCATAGAACTTATAGTTACGACATGACTATCTTGTTTCATAAATGGTAAAACGGTTCTAGTCATTTCGGCAACACCAAAAACGTTGGTTCTATAGACGTTTTCAAAATCTTCCATAGTTGTTTCGGCAAAAGGTTGATTTAATAAAGTTCCTGCGTTATTAATCAAAACATCTACCTGCTTCCATTCGGTTTCAATAAATGCCGCTACTTTTTTATAGTCTTCTGCATTGCATAAATCGAAAGCCATAGAAGTAATATTTTCAAAATGCAGATTATTTACGGGTTGTGCATTTCGCGATAATGCCAATACATTATGTCCTTCATTTGCAAAAAGGTGTACTAGTTCAAAACCAATTCCTCTACTTGTTCCTGTAATTATTATGTTTTTCATTTATTTACTTTTTTTGAAGTTCAGCAAATACTGTATTTAACTTCTTGTTTTCTATAAAAGTGTTCGCTTTTTCCTTAATCTGCTCCTTAGTATACGTAATCCTTTCATTTATTAATGGATGACTACTAATATATTTTAAACTTTCAAAATCTTCACTTTCTGTCTCTTCTTTTAAAACCTGAAAAAGTGCTATCATTCCTTCCGGATTTACCTTATTTGCATATAATAATTCTAATCCGCCTTGGTCTGCTTCTTGTTCTAAATCACGAGAATAACTCATTCTTTTAAACAAGTGTGCGTTTTCTATAAAAACAGAAGTGACACCATTGATATCCCCAAATACGACAGACAGAAAAATATATCCAGATAGATCTCTACTTACATTTTTTAAAACATGCCGTTTATTGATATGCGATACTTCATGACCTAATAATGCAGCTAATTGATTTGCTTCTGTAAGCTTATCTAACAATCCAGAATAGACTACAATCTTACCTCCAGAAATAGCAAATGCATTAATTGCATCTTCATCCACCACATATAAATCTAAAGGGTATTCTGCCTTTAAGTCTAATTGATTTGCGAATTCTTGTAATATTTTGGAGCGCTCTTCATTTATTTCTAATTCCGGTTTTATAGTATTAAATACAAAATCACCAAAGTTCTTTACATATTTACTATTTACATTCTGTGCAAATTTTTCAGCGACATTAGGAATCACATAAAAATACATTCCTGCACTGAAACCCACAATTAATAGCATTAGTAATGCAATAGACTTTAGCTTAAATTGATGTAAAAAAGTATCCACTTTACTGTGAAGCTTTTTTTGCTCAGGATGTTTCTCTATTTCTGGTATTAGCAAATCATCTTCACATTCTATATATTGAAAAGGATACTCGCCGTAACTAAAGCTTTTAATATTTTTAGTATAGACTTTAGAGGACTTTATATTAGTAACATCCCAACGTATGCTATTTGAAAAAGGACTAGTGTTGTCCATACTAATTTTCCAATACTGAGGAAACACCACTAAGGTAGCTTCGCTAGATTTAGAGGACTTTCCGTCAAAATATGTTACTATAAAGGTTCTCATTATAAAAGATCTAAATCAAAGAAATCTAAATAATCATCTCCAGCAGCATCGTTATAATTATCTAATTCCGCTTGTTGTATTTCGTCTTCATTAAATGCACCTTCTAATTCCAGGTTATTAATAAAAAAACCAAGCGTTCTTGTTGCTACCCAAGGAGAAGCTAATCCTAAAGTGAAAACGATTAAAAGGGCATTAATAACTACCAACTCAAAAACATCACCTGCTGCAATATTAAACTTTGTTTTTATTCTTTTTTCATCTTGAAACAATTCGATATTCTGAATATTAAATTGGTATAATTCGCGCATATACCAAAAAGAGTAAATACCTAAGGTGATATACGTCAAGAAGATTCCTTTAAAATGAATGATAAATAAATCGAATCCATCACCTTTAAAGCTAAAAGTAATGTTACCAAATTTCAGGTGTTTAGTGATGTACTTTTTTAAATCTACTTTAAACCAAGAAGAATAAATTCCAAAGGTTAGTATCGTTAACAAAAATCCAATCACACATAATTTATATAACTCTTTTCTGTTTCCAAAATATTTAAAATGAATACCTCTCCAAGACGACCTAGAAGATCGATATCTAGCAGAACCATGAATAGCTAATGGTATGATTAAAATAATAGATCCATAGAAAAACAAAAGTGCAACTGCTGTTATTGTACCATTTCCAGAAGATGCTCCATATAATAAAAATAAGTATAGCGCTACAAATAAAACATAGACCTTGATAAAGCCTTTAAAAACTTCATTTCCTGTTCCATGAAAGGTGAAACGATTTCCTTTAAACTCGGTAGCCTGATAAAAATACTTTAGTTTTTCTACTTTTGCCCAAGGATAATATAATCCTAAACTAACAATATTTAGTAGTAAATTTTTAAAAAATATAATCGCATATTCCGATCCTTTTCCTAAAAATGAAAATTTATGTGATGTAGTTTTTTCTGGTATTAAATCCATGTATTCAATTTATTGATTAAAATTTGAGGTGTAAAATTATGAGGTTACAAGAACAAACAGCAAAGGTATTATAGTACAAACACTTCTGTTTATCGTTGCTATTATACGGTGTTTATTTTCCTTTTAGAGTGACTTCTTTAGTTGGTGCATTCATCATTCCTTCTAGTGCAGGAATCATTTTATTCATAAAACTAGACATGTGTTCATAATCCATTTCACTAGCCTCATCATCTACATGATGGTAATATTCAAAGTTTGTAAAATCGAAAGTGGAAATGGCATGTGCAGGAATATTAAGTTCATTAAAGAATGGATAATTATCCGATCTCATAAATAAATTAAACTCCTTAGCTTTCGGAAAAAAACCAACGATTTCTTCTCCTGCATATCGGTTTAAAGTTTCAGCAAAATTAGATCGTTCAAAGCCACTCATATATGCTATCGATTTATCAGCGGTTCTTGGTACGCCAATCATTTCAAAATTAATCATGGTATAGGCATTTAATCCTGCTTCCTGAAGTCTTTTTGCTAAATGAGCAGAACCTTTTAATCCCATTTCTTCCGCAGAATAAAGCGTCACTAAAATACTGCGTTTGTTGGTTTTTGTTTTTGCAAAATATGCTGCAAATTCCATTGCTGCTATAGTTCCTGATGCATCATCATTTGCTCCATTAGCAATACTATCTCCATCTACTACTTTTGCAAAACCAATATGATCATAATGACCACCTAAGATAATATATTCGTTTTTTAATTTTGGATCATTCCCTTCTACAACACCAACAACATTAAATCCTTTTATAGTTTCCTTATTGGTTACTCCATCTTTAGTTCCTTTTTTTGCTATTTCAAAATCATCACGGTAGGTTTCAAAGTATGGTTTGATATTATTATCTTTTAAGAACGTCTCTATAAACACAGCGGCTTTTTCAATACCCACACTTCCTGTTGCTCTTCCTTCTAGTTCATCGGAAGCTAAATACTCCATACTTTTCTGAATGGATTCTAAAGTAATGGATGCTTCTATAGCACTTTCTGAAGTAGCTTCTGTATTGGTAACTACTTTTGAAGAACCACAACTTAAAATGGAAACAAAAATTAATGTTATTAGTATTTTTTTCATGAGATACATTTAGAGTATAAATATAAAAAAATCCTGTTAGTAACAGGATTCGCATTTGGTTTATCTTTCCGATAATTAATAGCTCTTTTTTTAAGAATAAACCTATTTTATTTTTTTGCTATTTTGAAAACCGCAGATGAATAATCCTCCATTTGTACACGTATAAAATACAATCCTGAAGACAAATCACTATTAAATATTATTTGATTTTCTTGAAGGTTAATATTGGATACTTGTTTTCCTGAAATATCATAAACAATTACAGATTCTATTTTGCGATTATTCGTATCTATATAATGTACCCTATCTATAAAAGGATTTGGATATAATTTAGAACTAGCAACTTCAATATCATTAATACTTAAACTAGAAATACAATCTTGAGAGATGGTGTTTTCATTTTCTAAGATTCCTTGCGGATTAAAATCATTGCCTTGAAAGCCTAAAAAAGTACTAGGATATTTTTGGGCTTTAAAAACGACATTTTGATTTAATGGAATAGCACTTCCTTGGGCATAATTTTGAGCTGCAACAGGATTTTTATAAGACCATAACAATTCGCCTTGTAAATTTATTTCAGAAATACGTCCTGTAGTAGCTTCACATATAACAAAATTACCGTTTGGCTGCATATTAGCGCCACTTTGAGAGTTACTATACATGGTAACATTAAGGATATCTCCACTCCAAGTCCAATCAAAATCTAAGGGAGCAAATACATTTCCCGTTACTGTATATTGACCATTAACATCGAATTGTGTTTCTATTATATTTACTGTTGAAAAGTTAGTAGGACGACCTAAACCGTTATTAAACACAGAAATCATTCCTGCATTTGGGTAACCATCAGGAATCCAACGAGGATCATGTTGTCCATATAACAAACGAGAATTAGCGTCTCCTTGATTATAATTTTCAGGATTTCCCCAACGCCATAAAATATCACCTCCTTTTCCAGAATTACCGCCACTACTTGAGGATGCTTCTAGAGTAGTTGTACTGTGGTCTATGATATAAATCTCACTAGATGTACGGGAAGATATTACTATTTGATCTAAGGTTTCATTGTAATCAATCCCATTTGTATGGAGCCAATTAGTAGATGTTTGCGAATCGAAATTTAAATCCATTAATTCTGGATGATCAGCAACTACACCATAATTAGGTTTGGTATTGTCAAAATCTTGAATTAAATGATCCCAAAATTTCCATTCCCAGACAATTTCAAAATCATTGGTTCCAATAGGTCTTATTTCTAAAACTCTTTCCGAAGAAAAATTAAGTGGCAATAAAAAATCTGTATCTCTACCTTGGGCTGTTGCTTCTGCTGGACTATAAAAATCACGTGCCAAAACCAAAATATTACCATTAGGTAAAAGCTCTATATCGTGATGCAAACTAATTCCATGAGTATCAAAGTTTAGAAGCCAAACTAAATTGTCATCCCAATCTCTAATCTCAATTTCATTACTTGCAAATTTAATAGCTTCTCCGTTTTCAGATAAATAAGACACGGATACATTACTATTAAACGTCCAGCTATTTACTACTTGACCACAAGTATCTAATAAGTATAAATCACTATCTTGTTTATAACTCATTAGCAAATAACCGTCAGAAACTTCCTCGTCATGATACAGTAATCCCATTGTATTTTGAGATTGAACTTTAAATACAATTAAGAAAACGAAGCAGACAAGAAAATTTCTAAACATTATTTATGATACTATCATGGTAACAGGATTTTCGATATACCCTTTTAACGTTTGTAAAAACTGCGCTCCAGTTGCTCCATCTACTGTTCTATGGTCACAAGCAAGAGTAAGTTTCATGGTATTACCCACTACTATTTGTCCTTCTTTAACTACAGGTTTTTCAACAATATTTCCAACAGACAGAATTGCAGAATTAGGTTGATTAATAATAGATGTAAAACTTTCAATACCAAACATTCCTAAGTTAGAAATAGTAAAAGTACTTCCTTCCATTTCATCTAAAGCTAGTTTTTTGTTTCTTGCTTTACCAGCATATTCTCTAACCGCTCCTCCAATTTGCGTTAAACTTTGCTCGTTAGCAAACTTAACTACAGGAACTAATAAACCGTCTGGTACAGCAACTGCAACACCAATATGTACATGGTTGTTTAATTGCATACGATCATCAAACCATTGTGAGTTTACTTGAGGATGTTGTTTTAATGCTAAAGCACAAGCTTTAACAATCATATCGTTATACGATATTTTTGTATCTGGAATAGAATTGTATTGTTTTCTAAATGCCATTGCATTTTCCATATCAAACTCCACATTTAAATAATAATGTGGTGCTGTAAACTTAGACTTCGCTAAGTTTTTAGCAATTGCTTTACGCATGTTTGAATTTGGTACCTCATCAAAATCTTCTTGTCCTGTTGGTACAAATTTACCAACCGAAGCAGTAGCTGCAGAAGGTGTAAAGTTTTCTATATCACGTTTTACAATTCTTCCGTTTTCACCAGATCCTTGTACTTGTGATAAGTTTATTCCTTTTTCATCTGCCATTTTCTTCGCTAAAGGAGAAACGAATACGCGTCCATTAGCATTTAAATTAGCGTTTGAATTTGGAGCAGGTTTCGAAGCTTCTTTTTTAGGAGCCTCTTTTTTAGTTTCCGCAGGTTTTGGTGCTTCTACTTTTTCCGCAGGAGTTCCCTCTGCATTAAAGTTTTTGGCTATATCTGAAACATCTGTTCCTTTTGGGCCAATTATAGCTAAAAGAGCATCTACTTTAGCAGAATCTCCTTCTTCTAATCCTATATATAATAAAGTTCCAGATTGAAAAGACTCAAACTCCATGGTTGCTTTGTCTGTTTCAATTTCTGCAAGAATATCTCCTTCTTCCACAACATCACCAACTTTTTTCATCCAAGTAGCAACAGTACCTTCTTCCATCGTGTCGCTTAATCTTGGCATAGTAACCACTATTACTCCTTCTGGAATTGCAACACCTGTTGCCGATTCTGTTTTTGTTTCTGTATCAGGTTTCTCTTCGACCTTCTCTTCGGTTTTTGCACCTGAAAGTATTGCAGAAATATCTTCTCCTTTTTCACCTATAATTGCTAAAAGCTCGTCTACTTTAGTAGTTTCCCCTTCTTGAACACCAATGTGTAATAAAACACCTTCGTGAAAAGACTCAAATTCCATGGTAGCTTTGTCGGTTTCAATTTCTGCAAGAATATCTCCTTCTTCAATTTTATCTCCTACTTTTTTAAGCCATGTTGCAACGGTACCTTCTTCCATCGTGTCACTCAGTCGAGGCATATTAATTATTTCTGCCATAGCTTATAGTTTATGTTGTATAAATGGATAATCTTCTTGTTCGTAAACTACATCGTACATTACGCTTTTGTCTGGATATGGAGATTCTTCTGCAAATTTCTCACATTCGCTTACTAACGCTTTCACACGCTTCGCAATAGCAGCAATATCATCTTCAGTAGCATACTCTTTTTCTAAAATAACCTCTTTTACTTGCGTAATAGGATCTATTTTTTTGTATTCTTCTACTTCGTCTTTTGTTCTGTAATGTTGCGCATCACTCATAGAGTGTCCTCTATAACGGTATGTTTTTAATTCTAAAAATGTTGGTCCGTCACCGCGACGAGCACGTTCTAGTGCTTCATCAAAAGCTTCAGCAACTTTTATTGGGTTCATTCCATCTACTGGTCCGCAAGGCATTTCATAACCTAATCCTAGTTTCCAAATATCGGTATGATTTGCAGTACGTTCTACAGAAGTTCCCATGGCGTACCCATTGTTTTCACAAACAAAAACTACTGGTAATTTCCATAACATTGCCATGTTAAATGTCTCGTGTAAAGAACCCTGTCTAGCAGCTCCATCACCAAAACAACAAATAGTTACAGCTCCTGTTTCGTGGTATTTATCTCCAAAAGCCATTCCAGCTCCTAAAGGTATTTGACCACCAACAATACCATGACCTCCATAAAAACCTTTTTCTTTAGAAAAGATATGCATGGATCCACCAAGACCTTGAGAAGTCCCTGTTGCTTTACCAAATAGTTCTGCCATTACGCGTTTTGGGTCTACTCCCATTCCTATTGGTTGCACGTGATTTCTATATGCAGTAATCATTTTATCTTTAGAAAGGTCCATTGCATGTAAAGCTCCTGCTAATACTGCTTCTTGGCCATTATAAAGGTGAAGAAAACCTCTTACTTTTTGTTGAATGTATACTGCTGCTAGTTTGTCTTCAAACTTTCGCCAGAATAACATATCTTCATACCATTTAAGGTATACTTCTTTGGTGATTTTTTGCATTGGTAGTGCTACTTTAAAGAAATTATAAAATTTTTGTTTTTATTACCAATATTGAATTGGCCTTTGCTGCTTTGTTATATGGAAATACTTATAAAAATAAATTTTTCAAAAATAAGTTCCACTAACAAAAGTAATACTTTAGTTAGGAATAAAAAAGGCTGAAAATCGTAAAGTTTTTCGAAAACGATTTCGAAAGGTCTATAGAACCGATTTATCAAATACTAAAGGTAACAAATTAGCAAGAGAATTCGATTTTACTATTTTTCCTGTTTCTCCCATGAAATAAAGTTCTATAGCATCCTCTTGTTTTACTTCGTATTCTGCAATGGCTGTCTACATGCGCCACATGGAGGAATTGGCTCTGTCGTTTTATTTTTCACAGATCCTGCTATTATTGCCATCGTTTTCATTGCAACGCCAGGATATTTTGCTCCTGCGTAATAAATTGCGGTACGTTCTGCACATAAGCCCGATGGATACGATGCATTTTCTTGATTACTTCCTGTTACTACTTCTCCATTTTCTAATGCTATTGCAGCACCAACAAGAAATTGAGAATAAGGTGCATACGCATTTAATCTAGCTTCCATTGCTTGCTCCATTAAAGAAGCGATGTTTTTTGGTAATTCGTTAAAATCATCAAAAACGGTTAAAGTAGATTCTATTTTTATTTCTTTCATCTATTCGTTTTTATTGCCTTTTATATAAAAGATGTAACCTTATAAAAAATACATCCTTTTTTAATTAGGTATTTATCCTACCTGTTTTAGCGTTTAAATATAAGAAACTCTAGTATACCAAAAAAACTTTAAAAACAATCGACTGCATTCGTTTCTATTTCCTTTAAATCCCATTTGGTATAAGCCAAAAAAAACTATTGCTTTTGGCAATAGTTTTTTTTGGTATTTCTATATTAAGTATTAATATTCTGTATACGTATCTGCACCAAGATTGAAGGCTAAAGAAAAACGCAATGTATTTTCTAAAGGACTTGCCACTTTAGATGCACCGAATAAATACGATAAATCTACAGTTACTGCACTAAATTTAAATCCGGCACCAATAGCAAAAAACTTTCTTGCTCCTTTTTCTTCTGCCTCGTTAAAATATCCTGCTCTAAAAGCAAACGAGTCTTGATAAGAATATTCTGCACCAATAGCGTATGTAAATTCTTTAATTTCTTCACTAAATCCTCCTGGAGCATCTCCAAAAGATTGAAACATACCAGAAATAAAGCTTACGTCTGGATCTTTACCATCTATAATATAATTATCATTTACTAGATCTCCTTTAGGACCATCTATATCTTCATTATATTCACCATTACCATCTACATCTGTATATTCATACTCATCACCAGTAACTGGTGGTGTTGGCACTAATAATTTAGTAACCTCTCCTGTTACGGCAACTTTATTGTAATCGTCTAATATAAAATCAAAACCACCACCTAAACGTAAGGTTGTTGGTTGAAAGTTCTCTACACCACCTTCTGCGTATTTAAATTTTGGTCCAATATTTTGAATCGCGAATCCTAAACGTGTTCTACCATTAAAACTATCATACGCTTCTTCTTCACTTTGGTAGTATCCTGAAATATCTACACCAAAGGTGCTAGCTGCTTTTGCATCAGGATCAAAACCGTCTAACTTTAAATCTGAATTTAAATAACGCATACCTACAGACATGGCAAATTGTTCACTTAACTTAAGTGAATAAGCGACATCTAATGCAAATTCATTTGGCTTTTGAATTAAAGGTTCCGAAAACTCATCTTGAACAAATTCTATTTCTCCATAGCTGAAATATTTTAAACTAGCTGAAACAGCACTTCTTTCTGTTAATTTATTATAATAGGAAACATATGAAATAGAAATATCATTAACCAATTTGCTTAAATAAGGCGTATAATTAAATCCTACTCCTTGTTTAAATGTTGAGAATGCATATTTAGATGGATTCCACTGTTGTGAATTAGCATCTACAGAGGTTGCAACTCCCATATCTCCCATTGCAGCTGCTCTTGCGTCTGGTGCAATAAGCAAAAATGGCATACCAGTTGTTATTACCCTAGAATCGTTAGAGTGGGCAATTACAGTAGTTTGGGCATTTATTTTAGCAATTAATAATAAGCATGCTATAGTTAAAATTGACTTCTTCATTTGGTATCTTTTATTTGACAAATATAAATTAATATTATAGTATTACAAGTTTCTCTATTTTTTCGACCTTTTTATTTAGGGTATTAGAGCGCACTGTTAGTTTGTAAACATAGACTCCTTTTCCAATTTTATCTCCAAAATCGTCTCGTCCATCCCAAACAATATCTCTAGATAATGCAGATGCTCCTTTACCACAACATTCGGATGAATTATTGGTTTGCCCGTTTAAGGTTCTCACCAATTTACCTGAAACTGTAAAGATTTGTACTGAAACGTCTAAGACTCTGAACTATTGTGGTTAAACCAAAATTCTGTATAATTTACAAAAGGGTTTGGATAATTTAAGACGTTATTAATTACTAGTTTTTCGTCTTCATCATACACCACAAATTGAATTTCTTGTATGGATGAGTTATTATAAACATCCCAAGCTTTAAGTGTTAAGGTATGTAAACCAGGTTCTAAATCTCTAAAAGGATAATTTACTAATCCTTTGGTATAATCATCTACTTCCGTTTGGTAATAATCATTTAAAACAAAAGGGTTTGTTTCGTCTCCATCTATAATAGCAACAATATCATGACCAATTCCGCTGGCTGTATTGATTCCGTTTTCATCTTCTAATTTCACTAATAGTGAAGGAGATTCATTCGTTATACCTCCAGAAACAAAACTTTCGTCATTCATATAAAGGGTTACTAGAGGTCCAGCATTATCTTCTGGCGCATCGGCATTGATACCTCCTATTTTAATAGTTCCTACACTTGCTCCTGTTTGGTCTTGTAGAAATGGAATTTCAGATTTCGCATAAAAACTAGCTTTACCAAATCCTACAGGAATACCAATATCTCTTGGCACTACAAACTCAAATTCAAATAAACCATTGGTTATAGAAGCTTGTCCTCTAAAAATGATTTCACCTAATGTTTTATAGTTCAAATAAATCAATTGGTTTCCTTCTCGAGTTCCATCATTTGCTAGTGTTCTTCTATCTATTTCTTTATCGTAAATAGTTGTAGATAGTACGCCGTTATAGTTAGTAAGCAAATTACCAGATACATCGGTTACCTCTCCAGATAATTTTACACGCCCTAAAGCTTCCAAAGTATCTGTTTCGTCTTCTATAAGTACATCATTTATTTTAGTCAGTCTTATATTAGGTTTTGCAAAGGTTAATTTCATTGCTGGATCGCCAATAAAAAACACTAATCTTCTTTGTGATATATTAGAAATAGAAGGATCATTTTTTGTTAGTCTAAGTGCTTCGGCAATGGAAGGATATTCGTCATCGGCATAATCATCTGTATCATTATAAGAAAACATATATTCTCCTAAAACTTCATTAAAAGTAATACCAACACTTACAAAAATCTGTCTTGTGGTTGTTACTAAAGCTACAGCACCTCCTGTTTCGTTCCAAAAAGTATATTCTCCTGCAGTTGGTCTTAACGGGTTATCAAATCGAGTATATTCACAGGTAACGGTTACGAAACAATTTAGTCTACAAACATTATTTACGTCTTGTGCATCTGGTTTCTCAAAAATATGTTCATGTGCAAGTCCGTCTTCACCACCATGGCCAAAGTAATTAACTACAAGTGCACCATTTTCTATGGCACTAACTAAAGCTTCTTTTACTTTAGGGTAACGTGCACCACCAGCCGAAGCTTCTTGTAAATAAGCATCCGAATGTATTTTTATTGGATTTAAAAACGGTTTCTTTTCAGCTATCGTATTTGCTAATTGATCGGTGGTTTCTTGAAGTACTCTTTCCCAGGATTCGTCTACATCATCGGACACCACAACAAAATTATTTCTCCAACTACCATAACTTGCTTCATTGTGATAGGAAATAATTTTATCTACAATCTGTTTTGCTTGTTGCGATGAGTTTACAAGAACTCTACCAACAGCGATGTCTAGTTTTTCTGAAGGCTCCATAGTTCCTTCATTTGCATCCATCATTCCAAAAAAGTCATCCGATACAAAAGAGTTTGTTAAGTTAAAACTTTCTATCGCGTGCCAAGAAGGAACCACATTGGTATTGTTTGATAATCTTTCTTTATAGTCTATAGATCCATCTCCAAAAAGGCATAAATACTTTATTTTATTTTCTGGCGTACTTGCATTATCGTAAATATACTTGACAAAATTTCTAATAGCACCAATATCTTGGTTTCCTGTACTAAACTCTTTATATATATTATCTAATGTTTCTACTTTTACATTTAAACCATATTGTTGTCTGTTTATATCGGCAAGTCTTTCTGCTTGTGTTAAAAGATAACTAGGTGTTACAATTAAATAATCTACATCTTGAAAATTCCCTTGATCATTTAAAAAAATAGTTCCCTTTAAATCTTGATTGGTTACCGTAGTATTACCATCTCTTTTTGGAAGATAAACATCTGCATTGGTAACGACAGCATATTCTTTAAAACTTCCTAAAACAGAAGTAAAACTTAAAGAGGCACTTGCATCTGTATTAACAGCGGTAGTAATGTTAAACCTGTCTGTAATGTCCCAAACTTCGGAAACATTTGTAGCATTGGTTAAAGTATATCTTCCAATTCCTGAACTTCGAACAACGTCATCATTTTTGAAAACAAATTGATTTCCTGAAAAATTTAATGCACGAGTTGCTTCTATTGAAATATAATCTAAATATGCATTAGAGCTCGGATTCCCTCCATTATCATAATTAAGGTTTACAGAAATTTCTGAAGAATTAAGATTTACATTTCCATTAAAAAGAGCTTCAACAGCTAGATTCGGACTTCCAACAGCCGACAAACTTAAAGTAGTTATAGCACTTCCATTTACATCTATCTGCATACTTGAAGCCGTTTCGGAATCTGATGCAACAGAAACTTTAAGTGCTACTGGTTCACTTGTAACTAAATCCGGAAAACTAAAGGTAAATGTTTTACTACTTTCTATATCGAACTTATCCCCTAACCATCTTCGGCCTACATTTACTAGGTTATATTCATCTACTTCATGAAATTGATAATCTTGAAATTGATTAATTTCTAAATCTACAGTACCTGTTGGTTGTATAAAAGGCTGCACCCTTTTACCTTGTCCATTACTTATGTTTATATAATAGTATGTTTTATCTGTATATAAGTTGATGTTGGTTTTACTTTCCGCTTCATATCCTCTTGGACCTCTCGCATAAAACAAAATATAATCCTCATTATTAAATGTTCCATCATTTTCACCTACAACTCGTATGGCATTTTCTTTAATGTCAAAGTGTTGTTCGGCAGCATTACTATAAGGTATCATTTGTCCGCCATTACCAAATAATTTAATATTTCTAGGGTCCACACTATTCACATTAACACCTAAAGAACTTAAAAAGTTTTTAGAAATTTTAAAAACACCTGTCGTATCTACATAAAAACGGTACCATTCACCAGAACTCAAAACAGAATTTGTAATCGCTCTTCTTGATGTATTAGAAAATCTAGAGCCATTACTATTATTATAATTTACAGTAAACGATGTTATTTTTTTATAAACGCCATTTTCTTTAATTATAGGAGAAACAATTAAATACGCATTACGTTTATCTCTAGCAATAGAATTAGCCAAGCTATATTTTAATTTATTTGGAATTGTTTTAAGGTCCACTCCTTTTAACTCGTTTAAAGAGATACTTGCGTAACTTACTTTAGATAAAGTTGCAGAAGTTTCATTAATAAGGCTGGAAGTATTCCATTGTGCTACAAACTGTAAGCCATCCTTTAAAGTATAATTAAAATGTTCTTTATCAAAGGCAGGAACCTCTATAGAAAATTTTTCGTTGGATATCGTTTTGTAGTCTTGCCAGGTAATTTTAAATGTTTGCTGCTGCGCAAACATCATCAACGGCATTATTAGTGTGAGTATAAGTAATTTCTTTTTCATTGCATAAATAACGTGAATAATTGAATGTTATTATTAAAAAACATACAATTTTAAAAAATCACATCGAAAGAACAATACTATTTTATAAAAATGTTCGTTATTAGCTTTACAAATGAACGATGAAATTATAAAAAACATCGTTATAAGGTTTAATAACTAGGGTGAACTGCAATTTTTTTTAATCAATTTTTACAATTTATCTTGTAGTATTGGCTTTAATTCTTATATTGCGTCACTAAATTAACAAGTAGCTTACTTTAAAAGTATGAACATGAAAAAAGTAGTATTATTATTAATCTTAGCAGTATCTGTAACTGCAGTTAGCTGTAAAAGATCTAGTTCTAAAAATACATCTAGAGCAACAGGTTGGAAAATCAATTCTAAAGAAGGTGGTTTCCAATACAACGAAAAATTTAAAGAACAGGAAACTGCTCCTGGATTAGTTTTTGTTGAAGGAGGTACATTTACCATGGGTAAAGTACAAGATGATGTAATGCATGATTGGAACAACAACCCAAATCAACAACACATTCAATCTTTTTATATGGATGAATCTGAAGTTACAAACTTTATGTACTCAGAATATTTATATTGGTTAAAATCAACTTATCCTCCATCTGAAGAAAATTTCAAAGCAATTTATAATGGTGCTGCTCCAGATACATTGGTATGGAGAAACCGTTTAGGTTACAATGAAGTTATGACAAACAATTACTTGCGTCATCCTGCGTATGCAGAATATCCTGTAGTTGGTGTTAGCTGGATTCAAGCAGTTGAATTTGCTAACTGGAGATCTGACAGATATAATGAGTTAAATCTTGAACAAGCCGGATGGTTAACAAGAGATGCTAAATTAACTGCAACATCGGATGCCAACTTTAATACAGATACCTATATCAATGCGCCAACGCAAACATATGGTGGTAACGACAGTATTATCAATCCGGAAAGATCAAGACGTCGTGTACAAACTACAGCGACTGGAGATACTATTAACAAATACGCTACTAGAGAAACTGGTGTAATTTCACCTATGTACAGACTTCCTACAGAAGCGGAATGGGAATATGCTGCTTTAGGTATGTCAGATATTAGAAGTTATAACACATACAGAGGTAGAAAAAAATACCCTTGGAGTGGACAATATACTCGTACAGGAAAACGTAAAGTTCGTGGTGACCAAATGGCCAACTTTAAACAAGGTAAAGGTGATTACGGTGGTATTGCTGGATGGAGTGATGATGGAGCAGATATAACAAAACAAGTAATGTCTTTCGCACCAAACGATTATGGTTTATATGATATGGCTGGAAACGTTGCTGAATGGGTTGCCGATGTTTACAGACCTATTGTAGATGATGAGTTTAATGACTTTAACTACTATAGAGGAAATGTGTATACTAAAAACGCTATTAATGATGACGGAACAGTAAAAATTGTTACTTCAGATGAAATAGTATATGATACTTTATCTAACGGAAAAATTGTAGCAAGAAACCTTCCTGGTGAAATTGCACAAGTTGGTGTTGATGAAAACGAAACGTACTTAAGAACTAACTTCGATAGAAGTGATAACCGTAACTTTAGAGATGGTGATAAACGTTCTTCTAGACAATATGCTGATTCTTTTGATGAAGAAGAAGGTGAAGAAAGTGAAAGTTCTGAAATAACTAGAAAAATGTATAACTCTCCAAAGCATAATGTAGAAATGGATTCTACTGGAACTATGATTCGTGAGTATGACCAATCTGCTAAACGTACTTCTTTAATTAATGATGAAGTAAGAGTTTACAAAGGTGGTTCTTGGAAAGACAGAGAGTACTGGTTAGATCCAGCACAAAGACGTTACTTCCCTCAAGATATGGCAACAGATTATATTGGGTTTAGATGTGCAATGTCTCGTGTAGGTTCAAAATCTAAAGGAAAAAACAAAACAAAGAATTAATAATTCTTTTATAAAATTTAAAAAAGTCCTGACAATAGTCAGGACTTTTTTTTATACATTTATTTTATGAAACGAGCATGTTAAAAAACGTTATCGCTTAAGGGAATAATGAATAGCAAACAGCATGTGACAGCAAAAAAGAATAAACAAAGCACATGAAAATAGCACAATTACATGAGCTGTTCTTACAAAGTAATACCGTAAGTACAGATACAAGAAAAGTCACAAAAGACGGTATGTTTTTCGCTTTAAAAGGCGATAATTTTAATGGAAATACTTTTGCTAAACAAGCACTAGAAAATGGTGCTAAATTTGTGATTATTGATGAAGAAGCCTTTCTTATTAATACGCAAACCATACTTGTAGATAACGTTCTAAACACACTACAAGAATTAGCAACCTATCATAGAAATTACCTAAAAATTAAAATCATTGCTTTAACAGGAAGTAATGGAAAAACAACAACCAAAGAATTAATAAACGCAGCACTTTCTCAAAAATATAAAACAGTAGCTACCATTGGTAATTTAAACAACCATATTGGCGTTCCTTTAACCCTATTATCGATGAACACTGATACCGAAATTGGTATTGTAGAAATGGGGGCAAATCATTTAAAAGAAATTGAGTTCCTATGTAATATTGCACAGCCAGATTATGGCTACATTACAAACTTTGGCAAAGCACATTTAGAGGGCTTTGGAAGTATGGAAGGCGTAATTAAAGGCAAAACCGAATTATATAATTACTTGGTAAAAAATAACAAGCATATCTTTTTTAATGCGGATGATCCTATTCAAGCGGGAAAACTAAGTGGCTCTATTAATAAGTTTGGTTTCTCCCAAACCAATGCTACATACTACAAGATTGAGCTTTTAGAGGCAAATCCTTTTGTAAAACTAAAAGTGGAAGATTATACCATCACCTCGAACCTAATAGGTGCATATAACTTCACAAACCTTTGTGCTGCAACTAGTATTGCAAAATACTTTGATGTACCTTTAAAAGACATCAAAATAGGGATTGAAAATTATACACCTCAAAACAATAGGTCGCAAATCATTCATTTAAAAAACAACAAAGTAATACTAGACGCTTACAACGCAAACCCATCAAGTATGCAAGCAGCACTAACTAATTTTTCTAATTTAAAAGACGATAACAAAATCGTTATTTTAGGAGATATGTTTGAATTAGGAACAGAAGCGGAAAAAGAACATGAAAATATAGCGCAACTGGCAATCGATTTAAACTTTGACAAAATATATCTAGTAGGTGAAAATTTCTTTAACACGGAAACGTTTTCTAATAAATTGCAAAAACACATCTCTTTTGAAGCTTTTAAAAACAGTTTTACAAAACCAGAGAATGCAACACTTTTAATAAAAGGATCACGCGGAATGGCTTTAGAAAGAACCCTAGATCTCATGTAATAGTATTATCTATTTATAAAAGCATAAAAAAAAGCTTCTCTTAAAAGAGAAGCTTTTTTTATTAGTAACAAGCGCTTAAAATCTGAAATCCAAAACGTATTTACGATATAAGAAAGAACATCTAACTTCGTTCTTTTTAAAACAAAAAATCCTGACACTTATGTATCAGGATTTTTTTTAAGTGGGCGACAAGGGATTCGAACCCCTGACCCCTTGGGTGTAAACCAAGTGCTCTGAACCAACTGAGCTAGTCGCCCGAAATATTTTTATTAGGTTTCGGTAACCTATACTCTAAACTACTTTTGTCTCGAGTCCCTTTTAACAGGACTGCAAATATACACCTGTTTTTGGATTCTCAAAAACTTTTTACAACAACATTGCTACTTTATTTAAAAAAAAGAATGACTACGTAATAAGCAAAAATCTCTTTACAAAGGAAAGTATATGTAAACACAAGTCTTTCAAATATTTAGAAAATAGTTTCACAAAACTTAAACATAACAGCTTATTATTAAATAAATGTCAAGGCATAACTTTATAAAGCGTTTTAGATATCTTCTAACAGTATTACTTATTTTAAGTTCGTTAAAACGAAAGCATGCCTATAATAAATTGTTAGTATTACTTTGCCCTACTCTCTCTTGATATTTGAGAAAAGAAGTCACTAAATACAATCTTTTTTAAAACAAAAAATCCCGATACTAAGTATCAGGATTTTTAATTTCTGTGGGCGACAAGGGATTCGAACCCCTGACCCCTTGGGTGTAAACCAAGTGCTCTGAACCAACTGAGCTAGTCGCCCGAAATATTTTTTAAGGTTTCGGTAACCTTATCTTTAATCGTTATGACTAAAGCCCTATTGTTTGGGATTGCAAATATAGATTAGTTTTTGGATTCTCAAAAACTTTTTTAAAGTTTTTTTTAAATAATTTCTGCAACAACAAAAGTACTTCCTCCAACATAAATAACATCGTTCTTTTTAGCTTGAATTAGCGCTTGTTTATATGCTTCATTTACAGAATCATAAACATTTCCGACATAGTTTTTTTTACTAAAGTAAGTGAACAACTCTTCGGCATTTTTTCCACGAGGAATATTTGGTTTACAAAAATAATAGGTTGCTTTTTTAGGTAAAAGAGCAATTATGGAGTCTAAATCTTTATCATTTACCACTCCAAAAACAATATGAAGCGCTTGAAAAGATTCTTCTTGCAATTGTTTCATCACATAAGCAAGCCCTTCTTTATTATGTGCAGTATCACAAATAACCTTTGGGTTTTCATTTAGGATTTGCCATCTTCCTTTTAAACCTGTGTTTTTTACTACTTGCTGTAAGCCTTTCTCTATGTTACTTTGCGAAATCTTCCAATTTTGTTTTTGTAAAACGCTAATGGTCTGCAAAACGGTTTTTATATTTTTTTCTTGATAACTTCCTTTTAAGTCACTTGTATAAGATGTAGTAATTAATTGATCTGCATAATCTATTTTGGAAGAAGCTTCCGCTGCAATACGATTAAAAACGGATTTGGTTTCGCCTTGTGTTTCACCAATAACTACAGGAATATTCTTTTTAATGATTCCTCCTTTTTCTTCCGCAATAGCGGGCAAGGTATTTCCTAAAAACTGTGTATGATCTAATCCTATGTTTGTAATGACAGAAACTTCTGGAGTAATAATATTGGTAGAATCTAATCGTCCGCCTAAACCAACTTCTATAATGGCGATATCTACTTTTTGTTTTGCAAAATAATCGAAAGCCATTCCAACGGTCATTTCAAAAAAGGAAAGGGAATGCTTTTCAAAAAATGTTTTATTTCGTTTAATAAAACCAATGACAAACTGTTTGCTAACTTCTTTACCATTAATCTTAATACGCTCTCTAAAATCTTTTAAATGCGGCGAAGTGTATAATCCAACCGTATAACCAGCTTCTTGTAATATAGAGGCTAACATGTGACTTGTAGAACCTTTCCCATTGGTTCCAGCAACATGAATGGTTTTAAATTGAGTTTCCGGATTTTTTAAATGTTTTGCAAGGATTAGCGTGTTATTTAAGTCTACTTTATACGCTGCTTTACCTTGTTGTTGATACATTGGTAGTTGGCAAAACATCCAATTTACAGTATCTTGATATGTCATTTTATTGCCCTAAATTGAAGTTAACTTTTACAAAACCTACTTGTTTTGCCGGTGCTTTATTGTCTGCTCGCCATTTATGAGATAAAGCGATTCTTTTAGCTGGTTCTAATAAACAATCTGCTGTATTGGTGGTTCCTTTTACTCCTGCTTCTGCTTCCACTACATTGCCACTTCTGTTTACTACTATTTTCACAATGACCATTCCAGACTCATTACAGTCTTGTTTAAAAACGTCTTTTGAAGGTTTCCCTCTTCCGTTTAAACCATAACCTACGCCTCCATTTCCAGATCCTGTATTTCCAAAATAGCTTGGCGCATACGGATCGCCATTTAATTGTCCTTTGTCTCCTGCTTTGTCATCATCACCTTCACCACCTGTTTCACTTCCTTCAGAGTTACTAACGCCACCAATTAGAGCATCTAACTTTTTCTTTTTCTCTTCTTGTTCTTTTTTCTCTTTTGCAATTCTATCTGCTTCGGCTTTCGCTTTAGCATCTGCAATAGCTTTCGCTTTTTTTACTGCGTCTTTTTGTTTTTGTATGGCAACAGCTTCTTCGGTTTCTTGGGTTAAGACTTCTTCTGTAGCTTCCGTAGCTTTTGTAGGTTCTGCTTCGGTTGGCACTACTTCTGCTGGTCGATCTATATTTACATCTTCCGATTTTATTGGTTTTGTAGGTTGTACATTACCACTTCCAAAATCTGTAGTACCAAAATTTACAGCAACACCATACTCTTCTGGAGGATCCATATATTTTGGACCTACCACAAAAATGAGCAATAACACGATTAACGCAACAAGCGTTGTTATTTTTGCCGAATCTTTTTCGTGTTTGGTATTAAAGTATTTCATGTAGATATCCTGCTTGCAAAGCGATTAGTATAAAAACTATTCGCTCATTTTAATTCTAATTGGTAATCCATAGGAAACTGTTACAGGACTCCCCTGTTGCATTCCTGGTTTCATTTTAGGAAGTAATCGAGTTACACGTTTTGCTTCTGCCTCTAATTTAGGATCTGCAGCTCTTGCACCAATACTTACTACATTACCGGAAGTATTAATTTTAAATGAGATATTGATTTTTTGTACTCCTACTAAATCTGAAGCTAAGTCCGTATCAAAATTATTCATGATAAACTCTTTTATTTTATCACTCATGCATTGTTTTCTAGTTGCATTAGTTCCGCCTTCACAACCCGGATAGATTGGTACATTTTCAATCAATGCAAAGGATGTTTCACCACCTCCAGCATTTGCTTTGGCTTTAGCTGCTGCATCTGCTGCTGCTTTTGCTTCACCAGCCGCTTTTGCATCTGCTGCCGCTTTGGCTGCTGCACTTGCTTTTGCTGCGGCATCTGCCTTAGCCTTTGCTGCTGCTGCTTTTGCATCTGAAGCTGCTTTTGCTTTCGCCGCTGCTGCTTTCGCGTCTGCTGCTGCTTTTGCCTTTGCTTCTCCTTCCGCTTTGGCTTTCGCTTCGTTTTCTTTTTTTAACTTTTCTGCGGCTGCTGCTTTTGCTTTAGCTGCTGCTGCTGCTTTATCTTTTGCATCTTTGGCTTCTTTAGCCTCCTTTGCATCTTTAGCTTCCTTTGCGTCTTTAGCCTCTTTTGCTAATTTTTCCGCTTTAGTTTTAGCATCGGCTATTGCTTTTTGCTTTGCTTCTTTTTCTGTTTTTAGTCGCGCTGCTTCTTCCGCTTCTTCTTTTAATATTTTTTCAGCTTCTGCAGCTTCTTTTTTAGCATCTTCTTTTTCTTTAAGCGCTTTTTCTTCCGCTGCTTTTTCTTCTTTTAATTGCTCTTCTTTGAGCAACTCTTCATTAACTCTTTCTTCCTCTGCTTTGGCTTCTTCTTCTGCTATAGCTTCCTCTTCTGCTTTTGCTGCTTCCGCCGCTTCTTCGGCTTTTGCCGCTTCTATTGCTTCTTCATCAATTTCATTCTCTGTAGGTTCCTCAGGAGATTTTTCTTCTACTATTGGTTTATTAGGCTGCACATTTCCTCCTGCAGGTGCTGCATTACCAAAGTTTATTGCTACGCCAAACTCTTCTGGTTCTTCTTGATATTCTTGACCAACAACAAAAAGCAACAAAACAAAAATCAACATTATTAATGTTGTTATTTTTGCAGAATTCTTCTCATGTTTGGTTGTGAAATATTTCATTATGCTTTTGGTATTGAATGTGTATTCAAAACTTAACTTCTTCCTTAAAGAAGTGTTATTTGACTTTTGTTTCTTCAGCTAAAAAAGCTAAAGACACCTTTCCTAAAAAATAGAAAAGGTGTTTTTGTTATTACTGTGACTTTACTGCTAAAGTGGATTTTATTTTATTTCTGTTAGCAATATCCATTATAAATACCACATTTTTCATTTCAACATCTTGGTCGGAACGAATGGTAATAGATGGCGAATCGGTATCCCCTACTTTTGCTAAAACTTCTGCTTCTAAATTATCTTTAGATACTTTTTTCATATCTACATAATAGTTTACATCTTTATCTACGCTTACAGATACATTTTTTGTTTGCGTTGTTTTGCTTGAAGATTTTGGTAATAATAAATCTATAGCTTCTGCCGAAACAAGTGTAGATGCAATCATAAAAAATATAAGCAGCAGAAATACGATGTCTGTCATAGAAGACATGTTAAATTCTGGTGTTACTTTATTTCTTCCTCTTAAATTCATACGTATTTATTGAAAGGATTAAAAAATTTAATACTTATTTATTTATCGACTTATAGAAATTTCTATTCCAATAAACCTTTATAATATTTTAAACTGGCTCGTTTAAGTGATCTAAAAACTCTAAAGAATTAGCTTCCATTTGGTACACCACCTTATCTGTTTTCACAACTAAATGGTTGTATGAAACATAAGCGATAATACCAACAATTAATCCTCCAACAGTAGTTGTCATTGCGGTATATAAACCATCGGCTAATGTTTTAATATCTATAGAACCTCCGGAGTTTGCTATTTCGAAAATAGAAAGAATCATCCCTATTACGGTACCAAGAAAACCAATCATTGGTGCTGCTCCAGAAATAGTTGCTAGTACACTTACGTTTTTTTCTAATCCGTAAATCTCTAATCTTCCTGCGTTCTCAATAGCGGTATTTATATCTTCTAACGGTTTACCAATTCTACTTATTCCTTTTCCTATTAATCTAGAAACTGGTGAATTTTGTTGTACACATAGCATTTGTGCTGCATCTACTTTTCCGTTAGAGACATGGTCTTTAATTTGATTCATAAAATTGGCATCTACTTGTGATGCTGCTTTGATAGCAAATAGTCTTTCAAAATAAATATAGATAGCAACTATAAGTAGTACAAATAGTAGGGCCATAATTATCATTCCTGCTGTACCACCACTTGATATAAGTTCTATTATGGAAAGTGTTTTTTTAGCAGATTCTCCATCCACTAATAATTCTGCACCTTCTTGTGCATCTTGTAATATTGTATTTAACATAAAAAAATTGTTTTGACTAATGTATTAACGTTGGTTTTTTTACTAAAGTATAATAAAGATTTTTAAAAGAATCTTTATTATAGATTCCCGCTTTCGCGAGATTGACAATTTTAATAGAATCCTCGAAAAAAACTCGAGGAATTATTTTTTGATTAAAACAAAGTTCTTGTGACCATAAATGCGGCAGATCCTACAAGGAAACCGATTAATGCCAACCAAGATATTTTTTTTACATACCAAAAGAAATCTATTTTTTCCATTCCCATTGCAACTACTCCTGCTGCAGAACCGATAATTAACATACTTCCACCTGTTCCTGCAGAATATGCAATAAAGTGCCAAAGTTCGTTATCCATAGGCTCAGAGAACATACCTAAACTTGCTGCTACTAAAGGAACATTGTCTATTACTGCAGATCCTACTCCTAATAATAATACTACTAAATCGGAAACACCACCATGATGTAACTCTGTACCTAACATTGGCATAGTATCTTGTAATGTTGTTGCAAATCCGAATAGAATTCCTAAAGATTCTAAAGCTGCAACTGCCATTAAAATCCCTAAGAAGAATAAAATACTTGGCATCTCAATTTTAGAAAGCGAATGATGTACAGGACTATGGTGTGCATGCGCATCGCTTTCGTCAGAATCATGACTAGAAATACTAAATTTAGAATTACTATAGATTTCGGCAAAAATAGCAACGATACCTAAAGCCAACATCATACCAACATACGGAGGTAAATGTGTAACTGTTTTAAAAATTGGCACAGATACAATTCCTGCTAAACCAAGATACAACATGGTTGCACTGTACTTACTTTTTGGTTTATCGTTATCATCTTCCACTTTTTCTAAATCTCCTTTAAAAGCTGGTAAAAACGAAGCTATAAAAGTAGGAACTAACATACATAATAACGATGGTATAAATAGATAACCTATTAAATGTCCTGTGGTTACTTTTTTACCAATCCAAAGCATGGTTGTTGTAACATCTCCAATTGGAGACCATGCTCCACCTGCATTTGCTGCAATAATGATTAAACCCGCATACCAGATACGTACATCTCTGTCTTTCACTATTTTTTGAAGTATAGATATTAAAACAATAGTTGCTGTTAAGTTATCTATGATTGCTGAAAGTATAAACGCTAAAAACGCGAAAATCCATAAGATTTTAGATTTCTTTTTTGTTTTAATAAAGCCTTTAATCGTTGCAAAACCATCAAAATAATCAATGATTTCAACAATAGTCATTGCTCCTAATAAGAATACTAATATTTCTGCTGTTTTACCTAAATGGTGTAGCAGAGTCTCTTCCATCATGTGCATTTTTTCTTCATGACCAAGCAAACCAAAATTATCCATTAAATGGTGTTTGGCAGAATCAAACCACTGCGGAAAATTATCTATACCTAAAGAAATTAAAGCCCAACAAATAGCCATCATGACTAATGCAGGAATAAGCTTATCTATTTTAATGCTATGTTCTAATGTAATGGCTAAATAGCCTAATACAAATACTAAAATAATTACTGTTTCCATAAAATTGTGTTATATAAGTTGGCTTAATGCAATTTCGAAAGCAGTTGCACTAATTCCTGTTTTTGATTGGTTTTTGCTGTGTACGTTTTGAATTGCTTTTTTGATGATTTCTGAAGTATCGTTAAATATAGCTTCATCTGTCATTTGTACTTTACGTTCCATAAAGTAAGCAAAAACTCTTGCCATACCACAGTTCGATATAAAATCTGGAATAAGACTTACGCGATTATCGGTATGTTCCATAATAGAACCAAAAAAGATTTCTTTATCTGCAAATGGTACATTTGCACCACAAGAAATAACCTCTAATCCAGTGTTTATCATTTGATCAATTTGATCTTGTGTAATTAGTCTAGAAGCTGCACAAGGTGCAAATATTTGTGTTTCTAACGACCAGATTTTCTCGTTAATTTCTTCAAAAGGAATAAGTTTATCGGAAACTAATGTGTTACCATCTTTATTTAAAAATAAATCAGTTATTTCCTCAAAAGAAAAACCGTCTTCCTTTATTAAACCACCTTCGCGATCGATAATACCAACAACTTTTGCTCCCATTTGAGAAAGGTAGAATGCTGCTGCAGAACCTACATTACCAAAACCTTGAACGATTGCTTTTTTACCAACTACAGATCCTCCGTAAATAGCGTAATATTGTTTTACAGCTTCGGCAACACCAAAACCTGTAATCATATCTGCAATGGTATATTTTCTAGATACGTTTGGTGAAAAATTCGGATTTTCAATCACTTTAATTACACCTTGACGTAATTGTCCGATTCTATTAATTTTATCTGCTTCCGTTGGTTTAAAGTGTCCATTAAAAACACCTTCTTGCGGATGCCAAACACCACTTTCTTCGGTAATTGGAATTACTTCATGAATTTCATCCACGTTTAAATCGCCACCAGTACCATAATAACTTTTAAGTAAAGGGGAAACTGCGCGATACCAACGTTCTAAAACGCCTTTTTTTCTTGGGTCGCTTGGGTCAAAATTAATCCCTGATTTTGCACCACCTATTGCTGGTCCAGAAACGGTAAATTTAACTTCCATTGTTTTGGCTAAAATAAAACTTCGTTCATATCCAATCCTTTACGCATTCTGGTTCCTCCACCAGCTGCTCCACCACGAAGTGAGTTTATTACTGTCCAACCCTCTGCATCTGTTTCCGCATCTTTCCAATTAAATACAATTTCAGGTTCTTTATTTTCGTACTTACTAAGTAAATCTTTCATTAATTTGGTTCGTTGTTAGTGTTAACAAATATAAAAAACAAAAAGTGCTTTATATTATATTTATATTTTTTTTAAGGAAGATAAATTTTTCCTGAACTATGATCTTGTTTCGCTCCTGTCACACTTGCTAAACAATTTATTTCTTCTCTCATTTTTAGAACTCCTAGAAACCCAAAAATCAAAGCTTCTTTAAACTCTATAATTTCTTTAGAAGGTGTAATAAGATTTATTTCCTTGTTATATAAAATTCGAGATAAAAGATAGTCATTATATGTACCGCCTCCAGTTACTAAAATAGTACTTCTAATATTAACATTTTTTGCTATTTCACTTGCAATATGTTCTGTAAATGTGCGAAGTACATCTGCTTCTTTTCGTTTTGAAGCTTCTAGTCTTGGAGTTATTTCTTTTTCCACCCATTCTAGTCCTAAAGATTTTGGTGGTCTTTGTTTATAGTATGGTAAATTTCTTAATTCATTTCCTAAATTTAATAAATAGATTCCAGATTTTGCGATTTCACCTTTATCATCATAAGGGACACCTAATTGATTTGCGTATTTGTTTAAGACTATGTTTACCGGACAAATATCATAAGCTATGCGTTTTTCATTTTCTGAAGAAGAAATATTTGCAAATCCTCCTAAATTAAACAATAGTCATATTCTGAAAATAATAATTGATCCCCAATAGGTACCAAAGGAGCACCTTGACCTCCTAATGCTACGTCTTGCACTCTAAAATCGCAAACCACTTTATTATTCGTTAAAGTAGCCAGTTCTTTTAGATTTCCTATTTGATAGGTTAAAGCCTTTTCTGGTTGGTGCAATGCGGTATGCCCATGAGAACATATAGCATCTATATTTTCAATATTATTTGCTGCTATAAAAGTATTAATTACTTCTGCTAAATATGCCGTATAATGAATGTCAATCTGCTGTAATTCTTCTAAAGAATTAAACACTAAACCTTTAAGTGTTTGTAACCATTCTTCCGTATAAGCAACGGTTGTACAGCATTCAATTTTAAATTTCCAAGAGTTTTCAAAATTAAAAGTGATGTAAGCTAAATCTATTCCATCTAATGATGTTCCAGACATTACGCCAAGCACTTTATATTCATTTTTTATCATATTTGTAAAAATAGTAATCTCTATTGAAAATATGCTATTAAAAAGTTATATTTGTACTCATTTTTTATCATAAAAACATTTAATTAGAACTATGGATTTTAACTTAACAGAAGAACATATAATGATTCGCGATGCAGCTCGCGATTTTGCTCAAACGGAATTACTTCCAGGAGTTATTGAACGTGACAATGCACAAACTTTCCCGCAAGAATTAGTTCGTAAAATGGGAGATCTTGGTTTTATGGGAATTATGGTAGATCCTAAATATGGAGGAAGCGGAATGGATGCCATTTCTTATGTATTAATTATGGAAGAACTTTCTAAAATTGATGCCTCTGCTTCTGTAATGGTTTCTGTAAACAACTCTTTAGTTTGCTATGGTTTAGAAGCTTATGCAAATGAAGAACAAAAACAAAAATACTTAACAAAACTTGCTACTGGAGAAGAAATTGGAGCTTTTTGTTTAAGTGAACCTGAAGCTGGTAGTGATGCAACTTCGCAAAAAACAACTGCTATAGATAAAGGAGATCACTACTTAATTAACGGTACAAAAAACTGGATTACTAATGGTGGACGTGCAGGAATTTATATAGTAATTGCCCAAACAGATAACCATAAAGGTTCACACGGGATTAATGCTTTTATTCTTGAAAAAGGAATGCCAGGCTTTGATATTGGACCAAAAGAAGATAAATTAGGAATTCGCGGAAGTGATACACATACTTTACAATTTAATGATGTAAAAGTTCCTAAAGAAAATAGAATTGGTGAGGACGGATCTGGTTTCAGATTTGCTATGAAAACTCTATCTGGTGGACGTATTGGTATTGCAGCACAAGCGTTAGGAATTGCAGCTGGTGCTTACGAATTGGCTTTAAAATACTCGAAAGAACGTAAAGCTTTTGGTACCGAAATTTGTAACCATCAAGCGATTGCTTTTAAATTAGCAGATATGTATACCGAAATTGAAGCGGCACGTATGTTAGTGATGAAAGCTGCTTGGGATAAAGACCAAGGAAATAATTATGATATGTCTAGCGCAATGGCAAAATTATATGCATCTCAAGTTGCTATGACACATACAGTGGAAGCGGTTCAGATTCACGGAGGAAACGGTTTTGTAAAAGAATACCATGTAGAGCGTTTGATGCGTGATGCAAAAATCACACAGATTTATGAAGGTACTTCTGAAATACAAAAAATTGTAATTTCTAGAGGATTGATTAAAGGATAAAAAAAAGTAATTTATTATATTTTTAAAGATTCAACTAAACGTTGAATCTTTTTTTTTACCAATTATACAGTTTTTACTACCAAAAACATCTGATTCAAGTTAAATCATACATTTACACATCAAAACAATCACGTGAATCCTTATCTTTAAACAGTATTAAACACTGAACATCAATAATTTACACGTTTTTCACCGTAAATCATTCTAGTTTCCTTACCACTAATTTCAATGGTGTAATAAGTAATATTACATATTTATCGTTCGCCCTAACTAAATTTAGTAATCCTACTAAACTTAAAGAAAATCTTCCCCAAAGGTTAACCTTATAAATAATAAACCATTAACCAAATATAATTAAAAACCAAACATTATGAAAACTAGAATTACTACATTCATTGGTCTGCTTTTCTGCTATTTCAGTTTTGCAAACAATATTACGGTCAGCAATATTTCATTAGAAAATGTGAATAGTGCAAGTAATTATGTATTTATTGAATTTGACTTAAGCTGGGAAAATTCTTGGCGTGTAACCGGTGGACCTGCCAATTGGGATGCGGCTTGGGTATTTGCAAAATTCCGAGTTAATAGTGGCCCATGGACACATGCTCGTATTAACTATGTGGATGGAACAAATGACGAACATATTCCTGCTCCTGGTACTACTATTACTACTGCATCCGATTTTACCGGTGTTCTTGTTCATAGAGACGCAGATGGCTCGGGAGATCTTAATTTACAGGATATGCAACTCCGTTGGAATTATGGATTAAACGGAGTGGAAGATGACGATATCATTGATATTAAGGTATACGCTATAGAAATGGTTTACATACCTGAAGATCCTTTTTATGTAGGTGGCACAAGCGGAACTGAAACAAATAAATTTTATCAGTATCCAAGTACAAACTCTTCATATCAAATAAGCTCGGAAGCTGAAATTGCTGTTGGAACAACAAATGGCTTTTTAAATTATAATGTTGCTGGAAATAGTGGTGATGGTTTAGGGCCAATTCCAGCTGCTTTCCCTAAAGGATTTAATGCTTTTTATATCATGAAATATGAAGTGTCAGAATCGCAATGGCTCGGTTTTTTTAATTCACTTAGTGAAACTCAAAAAGCAAACAGAGATGTTACTGGTCCTGATGGAAAAAACAGTGATAATGTTGTGAACGGAAACACAATATCTTGGACTGGTGGTTCTACCAATGCAACAACCACAGCTCCAGATAGGAGTATTGCATATTTAACATCTGGCGATATGAGTGCCTATTTAGATTGGTCTGGATTACGACCAATAAGTGAACTAGAATATGAAAAAGCATGTCGAGGTACCGCCTTTCCGAAACCAGGAGAATTTGCATGGGGAAATGCTAATATATATAGTGGTAGCAGCTATACTATTACGAATAGTGGCGCATCCAACGAAATGATTTCTAACCCACCACAAAGTACTGGAAATGCTTCGTATGTAACTACTACTGGCTCAGTAGGACCTGTCAGAAATGGAATTTTCGCTGCTAGTGCCATAAATAAAAACCGGGAAGAAACAGGTGGAAGTTATTATGGCGTTATGGAACTCTCTGGTAATCTTTATGAACGTTGTGTAAGTGTTGGTACTCTTAGAGGGAGACTGTTTACAGGAAATCATGGTAATGGCATAATAAGTTCTACAGGTAATAGTACAGCTAGTTTTTGGCCAAACTTTGCAACTGGTGATGGGTTTAGTTATCGTGGTGGTGGTTATTTTAATGGAGCAAATTTTCTTCGTATTTCCGATCGATTTGATGGTGCTTCGCTAATCCCAGGTTCAAGTAGTAGAATAGGGTTTCGAGCTGGCAGAACAGCGCAATAAAAGTTCTATTATGAAACATAAACTATACATATTATGCATAATGTTTTGTTTTTCTTATTCTGCTAAAGCACAGTTTCAAGGAAGTAATGGCGACGGTTTTTCTGTAGATACATCTATTAAAAATTTATTATCAAATGAAGCTATAGCAATATACTTTGGCGGAAACGGGGATGGATTTGCAAGTAATGAGTCTATTAAAAACGTACTAACAGGAGATGCCATAGCCATTTATTTTGGAGGCATTGGTGATGGATTTTCTGAGGGTGAATCTATTAAGAACTTAATGTCTGGTGATGCTGTTACAATATATTTTGGTGGAAATGGTGATGGGTTTGCAGTGGATGAATCTATCAAAAACTTACTTACTGGTGATGCTTTAGCCATTTATTTTGGAGGAAATGGTGATGGGTATGCAGTAGATGAATCTATTAAAAATTTACTAACTGGTGATCCTATAGCTATTTATTTGGGTGGAAATGGTGATGGATTTGCAGTGAGCGAATCTATCAAAAATTTACTAACAAATGAATCCGTAGCTATTTATTTTGGTGGAAATGGCGATGGGTTTTCAACTAGTCAAGTAAACGTTATCATAGATCCTAACCAGGTCGTTGACTTAAAAATTAACATCAAAATCATACTTCAAGGACCAGCATTGATTCCGATAAACTCAGGATTGATGAATGATAATTTACGTATAGATGGAAAACTGCCTACATCTAGTCCATATTCCGATTTAGCATCCATTAACGCTTCCATTTTAAATAATGGAGGAACAACTGGAACCGGATTATCTTCGGAAGACATTGTAGATTGGATTTGGGTTGAAATTAGAGATGGTGCAGACAATACCAATGTAATAAATAGTAAATCGGCCCTTCTGCAACGTGATGGAGACATTGTAAGTTTAGACGGAGTTTCAGAACTTACCATACCAGGTAGAACTAATAGTTATTTTGTAGTGGTAAAACACAGAAATCACTTAGGGATAATGACATCCTCACCAATTGCTTTATCCGTTGCGCCAGTAAGTTTAAACTTTACAAGTAACACCACACCAACTTATGGTAGTCATGCACAAGTACAACTTTTATCAGGTGAAATGGCACTTTGGGCTGGTGATACTGATGGCTTAGGAGAAATACGGTATTCTGGTTCAAATAATGATAGCAATCCAATAAAAGATTATGTGCTTTTAGATCCAGCTAATGGATTTCATTCTGTAACATTCCCATCATCTGGATATTTATTGGAAGACGTAGACTTAAATGGATTTGCAAAATTCTCGGGATCGAATAATGATAGTAATTACATAAAAGATAATGTAATAAATCACCCATCTAATGGATTTAACGCATTGAGTTTTACTATTTTTTATACAGTACCACCAGAAAATTAATTTAAAATACTAGAAAAATGAAAAATAATTATATTCTCATATATCTATTAACATTTAGCATATTTACTTATGCTCAATCATACCAGTTTGGTATAATGCATAATTTTGGACATAATTTTAAAATTGTAGCAATACCAGATTTTACTTCAACAGGAAACACGGATGCTTCAGATATTGGTTTTTCATTAGTGTTACCTACTGGAGAAATTGATATCATTAATGAAAGTAGTCTTCTATCTGGTAGAATTTGGACAGTACAACAATTTGATGCAAATTTTTTAACAGGTGAAGGTTTAGGAGATGGAACAAAAGATATATTCTTATTCAACAATCCTCCTGGTCAAAGTTTTATTTCTCACAACGCTGGAGATTTAATAGATTTAATTAGTTTTGAGGTTAGTAATATGCCTTTAACAGATGAAATGTACTTCTTATTAAACACTGATCCAATTGCAATAGGAGCTGTAAGTGTTCTAGATAGTTTTTATAACTCAAATATTGATAGTACAACAACACAAGATTATTTTACGGGAATCGCAATAGGATTAGGCAATTTTATGTTTTCAACTTTAAGCATAGAAGATTTAGAAATCCTAGCTACGGAAATAATTTTATATCCGAATCCTGCAAAAGATAACGTACAAATAAGTGTCCCAAATAACAAAGAAATTTTTAATATTGAATTATTTGACACATTAGGAAAACAAGTTTTCGTAAAAACAAATAACAACAAATTCAATGTAAGCCATTTACCTTCAGGTGTATATTTAGTTACAATTCATTTCAAAAAATCAAAAATAAACAAAAAATTGGTAGTGCATTAAGTAATTATTAAAGTTGGTAGTTAGACATATAGTGTTAATGGCTGGAAATAATATCGGATGGTTATTCCATCCGATTAAACTCCTTTTTTTATTTCTTTAAATCATCTAACACCAAACGTATTTCTCCATACGTGTACTTATCATCTATTTGATGTTTCAATTCAGAAATATTTTCAAACTTCTGTTTTGGAATAATTTTCTTCAACTCTTTATAATGCTTTTCGGAAATCAAGTCAAGAATTTTTACTTCACCCGAATCTAAAAAACTTGCTAAATGTCCTGCTATGGTATTTACATTCAAATCCCGTTCCATAGCAATTTGCTCTATAGCTTTTCCGGATTTAAATAATTCTAACGAAGTTCTCTTAGTATCTCCTTTTTGTGGTTTTGGTTTTGGAGCATCAAAAATTTCAGCATTCTTAGAAGTTTCTATATTATTTTCATCACAATAATCTCGAATCACTTTTATAATTTCGGTTCCATATTTTTCAACACGTGTTTTACCAAAACCATTTACTTGTAGTAATTCGGTTTTATTGGTTGGTAAGGTTTCGCACATTTCATATAAAGACTTCTGATTGAAAACTTGATAGTGAATTAATTCTTTATCATTAGCAATCGTATTTCTTAACTCACGAAGTAATTCAAATAATTCCACATTAGTCGTTCCATCAATCACCGTTTTTCTAGGTTTCTTTGGTGCTTCTTTTGCTAAAAAAACAGATTTAGCTCGTAATTCTAGAAATGGCTTTACCTGAAAACCTTCCGCTAAACCAGTAAAATATAATTGTTTTGTAGCTAATAATTCTTCAAATACATCTAATGCTTTGGTAAAGTCACTTTCTACCGCTTTATTATCTGTAGTAAAACCAAAGGTTTTATAAGGTTCAATAATCTTCGTGGTTACTTGTATTTTGTAATACGCTAAAGCCTTTGTAAAACGTGCTTGAATTTCTTTACTCGATTCTGGGATTTGCGTAGCTTCAGAAAGTTCTCTCAGTTGTGCTTTAAAACCATTCGCGACTTTAAGTAAATTAGCAACACAGTCTTTAATAGAAACTAAAGGAGCTTCCACATTCCCTTCAATAATTCCTCTGTTTTTATAATAAACATCCAGCACACGATTCACAGGATACAGAAACTTGTAGTAATCAAAAATTTCAGAAATCAAATTTAGTTGAAATTCAGACTTCGATTGATTTAAAATAGCTTCGTCTGGCTGATTTTCTTCCGCTGTTTTGTTAAACGAAATCACATTACTATCGCTAATAATCTGACTGGAATTAATTTTACTTTTTAAAACCAAACCTTCCAAACTTTTACAACGACTCAACGCTACATAGGTTTGTCCGTGAGCAAAAGCACCTTCTGCATCAATGATTGCTTTCTCAAAAGTTAAACCCTGACTTTTATGAATAGTAATCGACCAGGCCAAACGCAAAGGCATTTGCGTATATGAGCCAATTTTATTTTCTGTAATCGCCTTGGTCTCCTTGTCTACATCGTAATTGATGTTTTCCCAAATCTCTGGAGTAGTAATAATATTAAAATCGTCATCCGGACATTTTACAACCACTTCATCTTTATCTAATAAAATGACCTTTCCAATCTTACCATTAAAATAACGTTTTTCTGTAGAGCTGTCATTTTTAATAAACATCACCTGAGCACCAACTTTCAATATGAGCTCTTCTTTATTAGGATAAGAAAACTCCGGAAACTTACCTTCTACCGAAGCATTATACGTTACCTTCTTTCCTTTTAATTTCTCTAATTCTAAATGATTGGTTCGCTCTGCTTTGTTATTATGTGTAGTTAATGAAATATATCCCTCATCTTCGGTAGGTGAAAAATCGGGTTGATACCTTTTATTTAATTCATCTGCCGAAGCCTGCGTTAATGTATTGGTTCTAATCTCATTTAGAATATCTATAAACTTCGGATTGTCTTGTCGGTAAATATGTTTTAATTCTACAGTAATCGCATTGCTTTGCTGATACGCAAGACTACTAAAAAAGAAAGCATTACTATAAAAAGGTTTTAATAAATGCCATTCATTCTCTTTTACAACAGGAGATAATTGTTGCAAATCGCCAATCATTAATAATTGCACACCACCAAAAACTTGATCTCTATTTCTAAACCTTCGTAGTGTTTTATCAATACCGTCTAATAAATCTGCACGCACCATACTAATTTCATCAATCACTAATAAATCCATGGACTTAATAATGTTGATTTTGGTCTTCCCAAATTTTCTGTTAAAACCACCAGATCCTTTTAAATCTTCATTAGGTAAAATAGGTCCAAATGGCATTTGAAAAAACGAGTGTATCGTTACCCCCTTTGCATTAATAGCTGCAACTCCAGTTGGCGCTACAACTACCATTCGTTTTAAAGAATTCATTTTCAACTTGTGCAAAAACGTTGTTTTTCCAGTTCCTGCTTTTCCTGTTAAAAACACATTTCTATCTGTGTTATTTACAAAATCCCAAGCTAAATCTAATTCCTTATTTGTTGCCATTATTAGTGTTTGAATACAAAACTTGAAGATAAATAAAATGAATAGTTATTATGGCGAGTTTTTTAATAAAAATTAAAAACCGTGCTATCCACTATATCTTTTTTTACTTATACCTACTCATAAATAGTGAAACCATTTATAAAAATCATCAAGATATTATGTTATTCCTATTTAAATAAAAAAAGGATGCCGTTACTATCACTCTCGCATCTACCCTTCCAGTTCCTTTTAAGGGATAACCTCTATATTTTCATTTCAGTTTATTGCATAAAAAAATCCTCAACAAATAAATGCTGAGGATTCTCTAAAAAAGGCGACGACCTACTCTTCCACAATGTAGTACCATCGGCGCAAATGGGCTTAACTTCTCTGTTCGGAATGGTAAGAGGTGAGCCCCATCGCTATAATCACCTTAAGTTTAAAGTTAGGAATCTATGATTCTTAACTGCAGATCACCTGCAAATATCTTAACATATTGAAAAAATTACATGAATTGTATTGTATGTACTCTAAAAAAACAGGCGTACAATAAGCCTATGGGTTATTAGTATCACTCGGCTATGACATTACTGCCTTTACACCTATGACCTATCAACGTAGTCATCTCCTACGACCCTTTAAAGAAATCTCATCTTGTGGTGGGTTTCGCGCTTATATGCTTTCAGCGCTTATCCCTTCCAAACGTAGCTACTCTGCAATGCTCCTGGCGGAACAACAGATACACCAGAGGTTTGTCCATTCCGGTCCTCTCGTACTAGGAACAGATCCACTCAAATTTCTAACGCCCACAGTAGATAGAGACCGAACTGTCTCACGACGTTCTGAACCCAGCTCGCGTGCCACTTTAATGGGCGAACAGCCCAACCCTTGGGACCTTCTCCAGCCCCAGGATGTGACGAGCCGACATCGAGGTGCCAAACCCCCCCGTCGATATGAGCTCTTGGGGGAGATCAGCCTGTTATCCCCGGCGTACCTTTTATCCTTTGAGCGATGGCCCTTCCATGCGGAACCACCGGATCACTATGCTCTACTTTCGTACCTGATCGACTTGTAGGTCTCTCAGTCAAGCTCCCTTATGCC
>NZ_LIQI01000016.1 GCF_001418105.1 Lacinutrix himadriensis | reverse complement strand
TCTTTACACAGCTTTAAATGAAGTTCAGAGTGAGTGCTTGCAACTCTTTAGATTGCTGGATAGTTACATAAAATACCGAACGGCATCGAAGAATAAACTTCATGGTGAAGAAACCTTAGGAATACCTTCCAAGTTTGTGTATCGTTCTTTAAAGCGAAACGTTAAGCATTTGCAAAAGGAGATTACCGCGATAGAAGAGCGTCTATTAGATTTAGTTAAACAAGAGCAGCAACATCAACTGACATTATTAAAAAGCATCCCAGGAATGGGTGTGAAAACAGCTTTGTTTTTAATAGTAGTAACTGATGGATTTAAAAAATTTGAAACGGCATCACAACTGTGTAGTTATGTCGGTATTACACCAACTATACGAAAATCAGGAAGCAGTGTTCGCGGACGAAGTAGAATAAGTAAAGTAGGGAATAAGAAGCTAAGAAATCTGCTGTTTTTATGTGCATTTTCGGCATGTAAGTACAATAAGGCTTGTAGAGAGATTTATGAACGATTGGTGGCCAAAGGAAAGAGTAAAAAACTTGCGTTAATAGCAGTTGCAAATAAGTTATTAAAGCAAGCGTTTGCTATTGCTAAATCAGGATTGCCATATTGTGAAAATCACGTTTCAGTATTGCCTAAATAGTAAAGAATTACATAAAATATAAAAGGCTCAAAACAATAAAATTATTTTGAGCCAAAACTAATAATGTCTAAAATTAACGAAGAAAAGAGTTGTTTTTTACCTCAGTTCTTTGTTACCACACGTTTTTATTTTTCCATTCAGAAAATCAGTCGTTCGAGTTGATTCCTGATTGAGAATAGAAAAATCAAAATCAATAGTGTAATTAAATTCGTTTTGAATTTTACATATTCTTTTTTAAGATACTCTTTTACTATTCTATAAATCAAAAATCCACCAACGAGTAAAATCGGTAAATAATTAAAAATTAAATCAACGTACCATAGTTCTGAAATTCGACTTGCACCAGCTCCCGAACCAAATATTAGGAAAAAAGCAAGTATCTCAATCAAAATCAAAAGTAACAGAATTCCGAAAAAAAGAATTGACCTAATTCCAATTCCGATATAATTTGTCTTTATTTTTAAAAATTCCGTTGTTTTCAATTCAGTTTTTTGTTTTCTAAAATGTCAAATCCAAAAAGTCCTTGTCGAATTTCCAATTCCACATTATTGTAGAATTTCCTTTTTTCATAAAATTCAGATGAAAAGACTAATTCCTTTACTTTCCCATTATAATTAATTCTAAACGTTGGTGTTTCAACATCAATTCTATATTTGCCTCCAGAAGCCAACGATGAAGTCCGAATAATCTCAAAAGATTCAGTTCTTGTATTTTGGTCAGCGAAATAATAATTCGATAACATGAAGATTGAGCAAGCAATAAATCCAAATCCGACGACATAATGCATTGCGGAATAGAGGTAAAGTCCAATTCCGCTATATTCATAAGTGCTCTTATAATTCTTAAAATCGAGAATAAACGCAATTACTCCAACAACCATTATAATTCCGATTGGAATCATTAAATTGATAATGGTTTCTCTGTAAATATTAATTTCCCATATAATTAAAATTGCTCCAAGAAAGAAAATTATAGGATAGAATATTTTACGTTGTTTTTGCGTCATTCTCAAATGTGTGGTAACGGTTACGTATAAGAATAGTGCGATTTTGTGTGCGAGGATTTTCCGTAGGAAAATCAGAAGTAGCAAAAGTGCACTGTTCTTTGTTTAAGTACTAATCTACGCATTATTTTTATGCGATGTTACCTGCTGGCTTTATTCATTATTCCGTTTTCTAAATTAAATTCATAAGTTTCTTTTGCTTTTTCATTTAATAATTTTCTCGCAATGTCATTACATTTTTCAGAATGATATAATCCTTCGTAAATACCCACGACTAATAAATTATCAATTTCTTTATCGTTTTTATCACTTAAATAATTAAAAAATCTAAAAGAATTTGTAATTAAATCAGACAAATTTTCGTTTTTAATAATTTCTTTTACAAGAACAATACTTAAATCTCCAAAGACAGAATATAAATTCTCATCATTTGAATGGTCAGTAATTTTTTCAAATTCAGGTATATATTTATATAGTTCAGAATTCAGTTGGTGGATATTATATTCAATTTCCAAAGTTTCAGAGTTCAATTTGACTTTTGCACCGTAACTTGTATTATTCTCAAATATTAGATTCGGAATTTTAGAGCCTTTAAAATCAATCGCTTCCATTAAACTTTCTCTAATTTCGGCATTCGAAAAGTCACAATTAGTGAAATTCGTTGATTTCATATTGCACTCAATAAATTTGGCGTTTTTAAAATTTGAATTATTGAATTCAACTCCAAAATAACAGTATTCAAATATTGCGTTTTCAAAACTCGAGTTTTCAAAACTCTCTCCAAAATCAAAATCAATATTCCTGAAGAATCTTTTTCCACTTAAATAATACTGTTCAATTTCAGTTCTTGATTTCATTTTGAGTTCTGATTTTCAGCTTGCAGGTAACGGTTACGTATAAGAATAGTGCGGTTTTGTGTGCGAGGATTTTCCGTAGGAAAATCAGAAGTAACAAAAATGCACTGTTCATTGTTTAAGCACTAATCTACGCATTATTTTTATGCGATGTTGGCTCAACGTGCTTTTCTTAATAAAGTTCGGCTTCTCTCGTTAATTTCGACTTATCTAAATAGAGATAGTCTGAAAATAAATCCGAAATAACATTTTCAATTTCCTTTCTATTTACTGTTTTTGAATTCCTTCGGGATTTTAAATAATTATCTCTTACTATTTTATCAGTTAAATTTCCAACTGTTTTTATTGTAAAAGTATTTCCACTTTTTTGAGCAATCCAAAACCCAAAAGTTGATATTCCAATTCCGAGAAAACCAAGTTTCCAAGAAAAGAAAATTCCGATAAATGAAACTAACATTAGTAGAGAAATAATTCCGTTAACAAACTTGGTTGGACTTAATATCGATAATTCAAAACCTAACTCTTTTTCGATTTCTCTAATTTTGCTAATTCTGTTTTTTTTGGGGAAAAGATCAATTAATTTGGTTTTCGGAATAACTTCATTTTTTTCAGACTCCGTAAACTTATTTATTGCGTTTCGTAATCTGTAAAAAGCTTGCTGAGATGTACAATCATCAACACTTTGCAATTCAATTTTCTTTGTGATTTTATCACACAAATCTCCGTAAGTTCTTACATTTTCAAATTCATTTTGCTCGAATTGAATTTGAAATGTATTCTCAATTTTTAAAATTAAATCTTCAATGTCTTCTATATCTGTTTCTTTTAGTTCCATTGTTCAGCATTTGTGCCAACGGTCTTGTATAAAAAGAGTTGCGTTTTTGCGTGCGAGGATTTTCCGTAGGAAAATCAGAAGTAGCAAAAGTGCAACGACTTTTAAAACTAGTTCTAAATATAGCAATTTTTTTTATGCGTTGTTACATAATTTACCGACACATTTGAGTAATCACGTGTGCTTAGATCTTTGAAGCAAGAGTGGTTTATTCCGAGTTTGAGTGATCAATATTTACCTTTGATTTAATAATTCCGCAAACTAGCTCTAAAATCCGTTAGAGTAAGAAATTCCGCAAGAGTGAGAATCCAATTTAGGATAAAATTCAGAGTTCGAGTAAGCAACTATTCAGAGATTGAGTGATAAACATTCCGCTAAATTTAATTTTTTAGAAATTCGGTTTTGATAGGAGTTGCGATTTTCGGAGGTATTTTATGTAACGGTCTTGTGTATGGAAAGTTGCGTTTTTGTGAGCGAGGATTTTCCGTAGGAAAATCAGAAGTAACAAAAGTGCAACTGACTTTATTTAAGCACTAATCTAGCAATTTTTTATACACGTCTTAAGTTTACATTTTAAATAAAACATTAAATTAAGATATATAAATCAGAAAGAACAAAAGAGAGAAATAAGATTAGTATACACGGTGAAGCATTAGACTTCGACAACATTGATAATCCTCTCTCTTTTTCTACTAATATTTCGTTCAGTTCTGTGAGACTTTAGATCTCGATTTCAAGTTGTTGAAACATCAGTAGCTCGTTCTTTCCAAAATTCAATTCTTATGAATAAATATAGTGAAATTTTTGGATTAGACATTAGC
>NZ_LIQI01000015.1 GCF_001418105.1 Lacinutrix himadriensis | reverse complement strand
CGTTGTGCACACATAATGACCCGTCCTAAAATAAGGCTACATAATTTTAAACATTATGTACAGAAATGACAAAGTAATTAGACGTTACAGCGAACCTTTTAAATTAAAAATTTTAGCCGAACTTACAACCGGAAAACACACAAAGAGCGAACTTTGTAAACTCTACTCTATCGCACCTACAACTGTTAACGAGTGGATTAAAAAGTACAATCGTAAAGACTTAATGAACACCAGAGTAAAAGTGGAAACGAAAGACGAAATATCTAGAATTAAGGCACTTCAAAAAGAGGTTGAACTGCTAAAAAAACTACTACTTAAAAAGGATCTCGATGCTATGGTACAGGATTGTTATCTTGAAGTTGCTGCTGAAGATCTTGGCTATAAATCGGTTAATGAACTAAAAAAAAAGCTAAGTATAAAGCCTTAATTAAAGCTAAAAAGAAATCTACGGGATTTGCTTCTCTGACAACTATAACTCATTGTTTTGGACTTAAACGTAATGCTTATTATAAGCATAAAAACAGAGCTGATAAACGTTTAATTCTAGAACAACAGATTATAAATATTGTTAGAAAAAGACGCAAATCCCTTCCTAGAGAAGGTGTTCGTAAACTTACCAGATCTTTAGACAAAGAGTTTGTTAAAGCTAACATTAAAGTAGGCCGAGATACACTATTTAAAGTGCTTAGAAAGCATAATATGCTAACACTTAGAAAGAAAACAAGCGCTAGAACTACTAACTCTTATCATCGATTTTATAAATATAATAACATCATAAAAGACTTAGAAGTAACTAGAGCTAACCAAGTTTGGGTATCGGATATCACATACATTAGAACAGTTAAAGGGTTTTGTTACCTAGCTTTAATAACAGATATGTACTCTAGGAAAATAGTTGGTTATGATCTAAGTGATAGCTTAGAACTTAAAGGATGCGTGAGAGCACTTAATAAAGCGATTTACCAAGCTAAAAACATTAATAGACTAATACATCATTCAGATAGAGGAATACAGTATTGTAGCAATGTATACACACAAATACTCAAAAGAAAAAAGATAGATATTAGTATGACTGAAGAAAATCATTGCTACGAAAATGCGATGGCAGAACGCGTAAACGGAATACTAAAAGACGAATTTTATCTCGATCAAACCTTTGAAAACGTAGCACACGCAAAGAGAGCTGCAAAAAGTGCAATTAATTTATACAATGAAGTAAGATTACATTTATCTTTAGACTATAAAACACCTAATATGGTATACAAATTATCAGCGTAAAATCAATTTTAACCTGTAGCCGTATTTCAGGACAAGACATTTGAATGAACATACCGACTAACATAAAATCACTCTTGATTCTGACAATCGGATTTATTCTGTTCACAGTAATTGGAACGATAAGTCACGAATATGGACATATAATTGTAGCTAAATCCTTTGGCTATGAAACTACACTACATTATGGAAGTATGAATTATTTGCCAAAAGGATATTTAGAAGATAAAGATGTAATAGCGGTTAGATATTTAACAAAAGATTATGTGGATATTGAATATGACTCTTGGCCAATAGATATTAAAGAAAAAACAGAAGAATACAATAATATTCTACAGAAACGCTATTGGAATAAAAAATCAAATAGTGGTTTACTTGTTACAGTTGGAGGTCCTTTACAAACAACTTTGACAGGAACTATTGGGTTATTGATTTTAATATGGCGTAGGAAATCAATTTACAAAAACGGATTGAAAGTTTTAGATTGGCTTGCTATTTTCCTTTCATTATTCTGGCTACGAGAAATATTTAATCTTGTAACTTCAATTGGTGGAGAATTAATTTCGCCAAACGGAACTTGGTTTAGTGGAGATGAGTTACACATTTCACAAGGTTTGAATTTATGGTCAGGAACAATTCCATTAATTTTAGCAACTATTGGAATTGTAATTACTATTTATGTAGTTTTCAGAATAATACCTAAAAAGATACGTCTGACTTTTATTTTAAGCGGATTTATTGGTGGAATAGTAGGATTTATTCTTTGGATGAATATAATCGGACCAAAAATATTACCTTAATGAATAAAAAAACGTGCCACAACAACGTATAAAAAAAATTGCTTAATTTAGTGTTTAATCGGAAAGTCGTTGCTGTTTTGGATACATCTGATTTTCCTTCGGAAAATCCTCGCATACAAAACCGCAACTCTTTTTATACAAGACCGTTGCTAACTATAACTCGGAAAAAATACCGAACGGAATTCATCTAAACTTTACGCTGAAAAAATCACTCAAAATCGGAATTAAATATTGCGGAATTATTTACTCAGCTGCTGAATTTACTCTTGCGGAATTTAGCCTGATTCGGAAAAGCCACTCAAACGGAATTAAAAAAACAAAATCAATTTGCTGACTTCACTCGGAATTGATCCATTAAGCGGAATTAAAAAACGTGATTACTCAAATGTCTCGCAACAGTTAGCAACAACGCATAAAAAAAATTGCTATATTTAGAACTAATTTTAAAAGTCGTTGCACTTTTGCTACATCTGAATTTCCTACGGAAATTCCTCGCACGCAAAAACGCAACTCTTTTTATACAAAACCGTTAGCTTTAATGCTTGAGCAAGTTTGCGGAAATAAAAAAAGCGTAGTTTAATTCCCGTTTTTTTTTGAGTTTTAAGAAAGTAAGAATCGAAAAAACCGTTCCAGAATCTTTAAAATTTCACTGAGTTCTAACTCATTTTCTGAATAAAATACTTTGCGGATTTTTTAGCTTGTTTGCGGAATTATAAACGGAATTGAAATAACTGAATCTCACTCAATCGGAATTTAGCTAATTGCGGAATTATTTACTCAAACTCTGATCTAAAATCGGAGAATCACTCAATCGGAATTTTAAGCAAGATTGCGGAACTTATGAAACATAGATATATAAAGCGAACAAAAAAGCACTAAAAGCTAACAACGCATAAAAAAAATTGCTAGATTAGTGTTTAAACAAAGGAAGTTGCGTTTTTACTTACTTCTGATTTTCCTTCGGAAAATCCTCGCACGCAAAAACGCAACTCTTTTTATACAAGACCGTTGTAGCACATTTGAGAAAAACATTGGAACCGAGATTAATATATAGCGCAACTGATTTTTTAAAGTCTAAACTTCTTTGGAAAAAGACTAATAATGAAGAATGGATTCATTTCGGAACTGGAAATGATATTGATTATAATATAGTCAATAAAAGCATCTCCGAATATTTAAGCGGAGAAGATATATACTTGGTTTATGATAGAACAAATTCTGGTATATTTAAAGAAGAACAATTTCAAAAATTGTTTAAATCAATTCTTGGAAATAAGAATTTTTATCTCTGGAATAAAGAACTAACAAAAGCAATCGAATTCAACTATGTCGGAATTTTAAGGTTTGGAAAGTTATAAAACTTAAACTATGTTGATAACGGATTTATATCCAGCTTGCCAAAATACAGATTCGGACAAAACAATTGAATGTTCAAATTATGGATTGAATTTAGTTGATTAGAAATAAAAACGTGCTACAACAAAGAACTGAGGTAAAAAACAACTCTTTTCTTCGTTAATTTTAGACATTATTAGTTTTGGCTCAAAATAATTTTATTGTTTTGCGCCTTTTATATTTTATGTAATTCTTTACTATTTAGGCAATACTGAAACGTGATTTTCACAATATGGCAATCCTGATTTAGCAATAGCAAATGCTTGCTTTAATAACTTATTTGCAACTGCTATTAACGCAAGTTTTTTACTCTTTCCTTTGGCCACCAATCGTTCATAAATCTCTCTACAAGCCTTATTGTACTTACATGCCGAAAATGCACATAAAAATAGCAGATTTCTTAGTTTCTTATTCCCTACTTTACTTATTCTACTTCGTCCGCGAACACTGCTTCCTGATTTTCGTATAGTTGGTGTAATACCGACATAACTACACAGTTGTGATGCCGTTTCAAATTTTTTAAATCCATCAGTTACTACTATTAAAAACAAAGCTGTTTTCACACCCATTCCTGGGATGCTTTTTAATAATGTCAGTTGATGTTGCTGCTCTTGTTTAACTAAATCTAATAGACGCTCTTCTATCGCGGTAATCTCCTTTTGCAAATGCTTAACGTTTCGCTTTAAAGAACGATACACAAACTTGGAAGGTATTCCTAAGGTTTCTTCACCATGAAGTTTATTCTTCGATGCCGTTCGGTATTTTATGTAACTATCCAGCAATCTAAAGAGTTGCAAGCACTCACTCTGAACTTCATTTAAAGCTGTGTA
>NZ_LIQI01000014.1 GCF_001418105.1 Lacinutrix himadriensis | reverse complement strand
GAGTAACGTTTAAATCAAAATCATTTCCGTTAGCGGTAATTGCAACCGAACCATCTGTAGATTCTACGGTTTGGATTTCATTCGTTGCATCGATATCTTCATCTGCCGTAATATGATCTGTGATAGCAGTTGTATTATCTGTTATATCTGAAGCGTTATCTGCAATAGCATCATTTTGTGTTACTTGCTCAGCTTCCAAAGTATCAATGTCATCTGCATTGGTTGTGATTTGTGATTGTAAAGCAGTTTCGTCAAAAGGAGTAACGCTTAAGTCGAAATCATTTCCGTTCGCAGTAATTGCAACCGAACCATCTGTAGATTCTACGGTTTGGATTTCATTCGTTGCATCGATATCTTCATCTGCCGTAATATGATCTGTGATTGCAGTTGCGTTGTTTGTAATATCTGAAGCGTTATCTGCAATAGCATCATTTTGTGTTAGTTGCTCTGCTTCCAAAGTATCAATATCATCTGCATTGGTTGTGATTTGTGTTTGTAACCCCGTTTCGTCAAAAGGAGTAACGCTTAAATCAAAATCATTTCCGTTAGCGGTAATTGCAACCGAACCATCTGTAGATTCAACAGTTTGAATTTCATTCTTGCTCTATCTTCATCTGCCGTAATATGATCTGTGATGCAGTTGCGTTGTTTACAATATCTGAAGCGTTATCTGCAATAGCATCATTTTGTGTTACTTGCTCTGCTTCTAAAGTATCAATATCACCTGCATTGGTTGTGATTTGTGATTGTAACCCCGTTTCGTCAAAAGGAGTAACGCTTAAATCAAAATCATTTCCGTTAGCGGTAATTGCAACCGAACCATCTGTAGATTCTACGGTTTGGATTTCATTCGTTGCATCGATATCTTCATCTGCCGTAATATGATCTGTGATAGCAGTTGTATTATCTGTTATATCTGAAGCGTTATCTGCAATAGCATCATTTTGTGTTACTTGCTCAGCTTCCAAAGTATCAATGTCATCTGCATTGGTTGTGATTTGTGTTTGTAACCCCGTTTCGTCAAAAGGAGTAACGCTTAAATCAAAATCATTTCCGTTAGCGGTAATTGCAACCGAACCATCTGTAGATTCTACGGTTTGGATTTCATTCGTTGCATCGATATCTTCATCTGCAGTAATATGATCTGTGATTGCAGTTGCGTTATCTGCAATAGCATCATTTTGTGTTAGTTGCTCTGCTTCTAAAGTGTCAATGTCATTTGTATTTGTGGTGATTTGTGTTTGTAACCCCGTTTCGTCAAAAGGAGTAACGCTTAAATCAAAATCATTTCCGTTCGCGGTAATTGCAACCGACCCATCTGTAGATTCTACGGTTTGGATTTCATTCGTTGCATCATTATCTGCATCGTCAACATTGTCTATGCCATCGTTATCTAAAGTGACGTTTCCTCCGTTGACGTCTGTTATTGTAGTTGTTCCGTTTCCATTATCCGTAACTGTTGTTATTTCGTTAGTCGCATCATTATCATTATCTGTAATGGATATGACTGTTGCGCTTCCGTTTTCATCCACATACGTAAAAGTACCATTGGTATTGTCTGTAATGGTCGTTACAGTTTCTAAGTTATTAACTAAAGCAGAAAGGTTTATTTGTGTTGCCACACCATCTTCATCGGTATAATCGATATTTGTATTGTCTGGGTTTAATGCAATAGAAGTTAGTGTCTCCAGGTTCGCAACGTTTAAAATCGTTGGATTTCCGTCTTCATCTGTGTAGGTTAACGTTCCGTCGTTGTTGTCGACAAGTGTTGTTAAAGCTTCCAGATTTGCTACGATTGCAGATAAATTTAATTGTGTTGTTATACCATTTTCGTCTACATAATCAATATTAATGTTATCTGTATTAAGAGCAATAGAAGTTAAAGTCTCTAATGCTGAAATATCTATTATTATTGGGTTTCCGTCGTTATTATCAAAAGTATAAGTGCCGTCTAAATTAGCTGTTAATGTCGCTTTACTAACAGTGTCAATAGCTCCATCTGGTTTTTGTAAGCTAAAAGTTCCGTCTCCATTATCCACTAAGCCAATTGCATCCACATAAGATTTCGGAGTCGCATCACTTGGGCCAGTTGGTGCACCTAAATCCGTTACCGTGTTTCCGTTCATATCTAAGTTTCCAACCATAGTGTCTCCGGAAATATTTACATATCTAGGATCGTAAAGTGCCGCATTAAAAGGGTCTATTGCAATCCAATCGGAGGAATCGTTATCATAAATATAAGTTGCTCCAACTTGAGCTGGATCAGGAGCATCACTGTTTACAACATAAATATCTCCTTCTTGAGGTGTGCCTCCAACTTCAATTACTCCGATATCTCCAGTACTTGTTGTTGGACCTGTATATACATTTCCAATTGGGATATTTATATTTCCACTTGGATCTGGTACCGAGTTATTAACCGAAACTACTCGTGTGCCATAAACCCATTGTGTACCATTCCAATATATTTCGCTATTTGGATTTGGTGCATCAGCAAACATTTCTAAAGTAATTTGACTAGTTAAATCCACTAAATTTCCGGGAGTAGCAGGATTAGATAATTGTAACTCGGTTCCATTTAAAAACAAATCTTGTAATTCATTTGTAGAATCGTTGTCATTATCTATTACTGAAATTACAACAGGTGTACCAGCTTCATTTAAATAGGTATAGGTTAAATCACCATTATTCGTTAGAGTTGTTAGTGTTTCTAAATTTGCAGCATTAATTATGGTTTGCGCTCCGTTTTCATCGGTGTAGGTTAATGTTCCGTCGTTGTTGTCGACTAAAGTTGTAAGTGCTTCTAAATTTGCTACGATTGCAGATAAATCTAATTGTGTTGTCACACCATCTTCATCGGTATAATCGATATTTGTATTGTCCGTATTTAAAGCAATAGAAGTTAGTGTTTCCAAGTTTGCAACGTCTAAAACGGTTGGGTTTCCATCTTCATCGGTGTAAGTTAGTGTTCCGTCGTTGTTGTCGACTAAAGTTGTAAGTACTTCTAGGTTTGCTATGATTGCCGATAAATCTAATTGTGTAGTAACACCATCTTCATCGGTGTAATCGATATTTGTATTATCTGGGTTTAATGCGATAGAAGTTAGTGTTTCCAAGTTTGCAACGTCTAAAACGGTTGGGTTTCCATCTTCATCGGTTAGGTTAATGTTCCGTCGTTGTTGTCGACTAAAGTTGTTAAAGCTTCTAGGTTTGCTACGATTGCCGATAAATCTAATTGTGTTGTCACACCATCTTCATCGGTATAATCGATATTTGTATTGTCTGGATTTAATGCAATAGAAGTTAAAGTTTCTAAGTTGGCAACATCTAAAAAGGTTGGATTTCCATCTTCATCGGTGTAAGTTAATGTTCCGTCGTTGTTGTCGACTAAAGTTGTTAAAGCTTCTAGGTTTGCTACGATTGCCGATAAATCTAATTGTGTAATCACACCATCTTCATCGGTATAATCGATATTTGTATTATCTGGGTTTAATGCAATGGAAGTTAGTGTTTCCAAGTTTGCAACGTCTAAAATAGTTGGGTTTCCATCTTCATCGGTGTAGGTTAATGTTCCGTCGTTGTTATCTACTAAAGTTGTAAGTGCTTCTAAATTTGCTACAATTGCAGATAAATCTAATTGTGTATCAACCATCTCATCGGTATAATCAATATTTGTATTGTCCGTTTAAGCAATGAAGTTAGTTTCAGTTGCAACTCTAAAAGTTGGTTTCCATCTTCATCGGTTAGGTTATGTTCCGTCGTTGTTATCTACTAAAGTTGTAAGTGCTTCTAAATTTGCTACGATTGCCGATAAATCTAATTGTGTGTAACCATCTTCATCGGTTAATCGATATTTGTATTATCTGGTTTAAGCAATGAAGTTAGTGTTTCCAGTTTGCAACGTCTAAAACGGTTGGGTTTCCATCTTCATCGGTTAGGTTAATGTTCCGTCGTTGTTGTCGACTAAAGTTGTTAAAGCTTCTAGGTTTGCTACGATTGCCGATAAATCTAATTGTGTAGTAACACCATCTTCATCGGTATAATCGATATTTGTATTGTCTGGGTTTAATAGTATGGAAGTTACTGTTTCTGCACTATTTGTGTCGATGGTTGTAACTGTCCCGTTTTCGGAAGTGTAAGTGAAAGTCCCGTCTGCATTATCTAAAAGAGAAGTAATAGTTTCCAATGCAGAGACGTCTAATGTTAGTGGAGCGCCATTTCCGCTATCAAATGTAAAAGTTCCATCACCATTGTCTGTAAGTGCTGATTTAATAATGGCAGTAACGGTTCCTTCTTCGTTTGTATAACTTATAGAACCATCATTATTGTCTATCAATGTAGTTATGGTCTCATTTGCCATTACATCTACACATAAGCTTGTCCAAGAAGAATTATTGTATTGGTATAAGCAATCTTCTTCTGTATTATAAATTATTGCTCCATTAATAGGAGTAATAGCATTCATCTGTGCACTTGTTATTCTAGTAACCACAAAGACTTTTTCTGTGCTTTCTAATTCTAAAATAGAATTATTGTCAATCGCGTTAGGATTGTCTCCAATTTTAACTTGAGAAAATAAACTAGAAGAAAGTAGGAAAGTAAATAATATTAGGGCATTTTTCATTTTATAGACTTTTAATTCAAAAAACAAAAGTATTTGATGAAGCCCTATTTGTGTGATTTAGAGCATTAAAACAATATTTTATCGATGAAAGGTTATTTATTCTCGACGAAAAACATGATATTTTTTTTGAAAAAGCTTTTTTATATGATAAAAATAGTTACTTTTGCCATCCGAATGCGAGAGTAGCTCAGTTGGTAGAGCGTCAGCCTTCCAAGCTGAATGTCGCCAGTTCGAACCTGGTCTCTCGCTCAAAAGCTTCATCTAACGATGAGGCTTTTTTGTTTTATATGGTTTTAGGTATTGAAGATTTAAGGTGAGAAGTTTATGCTGAGCGTAGACGAAGTAAACCTGGTCTCTCGCTCAAAAGCTTCATTTAACGATGAGGCTTTTTTGTTTTATATGGTTTTAGGTATTGAAAATTTAAGGTGAGAAGTTTATGCTGAGCGTAGACGAAGTAAACCTGGTCTCTCGCTCAAAAGCTTCATCTAACGATGAGGCTTTTTTGTTTTATATGGTTTTAGGTATTGAAAATTTAAGGTGAGAAGTTTATGCTGAGCGTAGACGGAGTAAACCTGGTCTCTCGCTCAAAAGCTCCATCATTAGATGAAGATTTTTCGTTTTATAGTGTTAAAGCTTGATCTAATGATGAGGCTTTTTTATTTTAAATCACTAAGATCTGTATTTGTATCTACCTCATAAGGAGTTTGATTGTGTTCAAAGATTCTTGCAGGTAATTTTCCTTTTAAAGTTATGGTGTTTCCTAATACTTCTAACCAACTTCCCTCCCTTAAACCAACCACAGGTTGTGAGTTATAGGCATGAAATTCTTTAATTCTGGTTTCTCGAGTTTCTCCTTTATGTGTAGAGTTTGGGATAGGGTCTAAATAATGCGGATTGATATTAAAAGGTACCAAGCCTAGCGTTTTAAAACTTGGCGGTTGTATTATTGGCATATCATTAGTCGTGTTCATGGTTAGGCCACAAATATTACTTCCAGCACTTGTACCTAAATAGGGCGTACCGTTTTCTACCACTTCTTTTATAATAGAAAGTAGTTTGTTTCTATGTAACTGACTTACTAATACAAAGGTGTTTCCGCCACCAACAAAAATAGCTTCGGCATTATTAATGGCTTCCGTTAGGTTTTTAAATGTATGTATACCAGTGATTTGTTTGTTTATTTTTAAAAAGGCTACCCTTACTTTTTGGGTGTATTCGTCATGCGAAATGCCGCCAGGTCTTGCATAGGGGATAAATAAAATAGTAGAGACATTATTAAAAAAAAGAGCTAATTCTTCTAAAAGGTATTCTAAATAATCGCTGTCATGTATGGTAGAAGTACTGGCTATAATTATGTTTTTCATCGTGGTTTTTCTAGGAATAGAAATCGTTTTAATTCCATTAATTTATTGTAAATTTAAGTAATAAAGAGTTTTAACAAAAGTTTAATTGACTCTTGTGTTTTTTTTAAGATTTGAATTCCTTTCTTTAACTCGATAAAACCATATACTATGAAGCATTTATTACTATTATTTACTTTTTTATTTTCTATTTCCTATACTGCATTCGGTCAAGTCCTAGATCGAATTGAGATAAACGGAAAGGTTATTGTTGAAATTAACGAGATAGAAGGTTTAGTGGTTTACAATAAAACTTCAAACAACCGTACTTTAACAGATGGCAATGGTGAATTTAAAATACATGTTGCTTTAAATGATGAAATAGAAATATCCGCTTTACAGTTTAAAACCTTTATGGTAAGCATTAATAAAGATATTATTGCTTCTAAACAACTTACTGCTTTTTTGGTAGAACGTATAAATAATTTAGATGAGGTTGTTATTTTACCCTTTGGGCTCTCGGGTAACTTAACTACAGATTTAAATAAGCTAAGAGCTTTTAATTTAGATATGGATGCCATTTATTCTGATGTTGAAAATTTAGAAGACTTTCAATATACAGAACGACAATATGCTGCAGTTGAAAATATGATACTTAAAAAAGATCAGTTTTATAATGGGGTAGATTTTGTAAAAATTACTAATTGGTTAATTAAGCCAAGATTAAAATCTAAAAACAGTAAGGATAAAAACGACCAAAAGTTTTCAAATTTTAATAATTTAATGACTGGCTACACACATGATTTTATAAGTGAAAATTTTGAAATACCAAAAGAAAAAGTAGAAGCCTTTATTGTTTTTGTTGAAAAAAATAATACAGATAAAAGGCTTTTAGATGCTGGAAAAGATATACAGTTAATAGAATACTTAGTAACCCAAAGTCAATTGTTTTTAAATGAAGAAAAAAACAGGAATTAAGCTTATTTTTCTTTTAATTATTTGTTTACAAACCTCTTGGGCACAAACCGTAGAGATTCAAGGTAAAATAGTTTCAGAATCTTCAGATTTAGAAAATATCAATGTGTACAATAGTACTTCAAAAAAAGGAGTCATTACAAATGTAAATGGAGCATTTACTATTGCTGTAAAACCAAAGGATATTTTGGTTATTTCTGCTATTTCGTTTAAAGAGGTGAAAGTAATTATTAGTGAGGAAATAATTAAAAATAAAGCAGTTATCATTCTAGTAAAAGAAGAGGTGAATACTTTAGATGAGGTTGTTATTCTAACGCATAATTTATCGGGAGAATTAGTTGTAGATGTGGACAATGCAGATTATTTTCAGCCTATTCCTATTAGTATGGGAAATATGGATAATTTGGACTTTGAGGATATTAGAATGAATAAACCAGATAATGTTTTAGTAAAGAAAGGAGAGCTTTATAATGGGTTTGATCCAGTGGAAATATTAAAACTATTTGGTGTTTCCTTTAAAAAGAAAAAGAAACTCACTTACGAAGAGTTAAAAGCAAGAGATGCTAAAAAAATATATGATTTAGCAGATGTATATGCACCAAAGTATATTAGTGATAATTTTAATATTCCATTGGATAAAGTGGAAGCTTTCTATGCCTTTTTAGAAGTAAATCAATTGGATTATGAATTGCTTAAAAAAGAAAACGAAGTACATCTTTTAGAGTTTTTGCTAACGCAAAGTAAGCTGTTTTTAAAAATGCTAAATGAAGAGGATTAAGAATATAATTTTATTTGTTTTTAGCCTGTTTAGTATTTGTGTTTCTTGGTCACAAACCATTGAAATACATGGTGAAATTAAGAGCATAGACGATGTAGAAAATATCCATATCATAAATAAAACTTCGCAAAAGTTCACCATTACAAATGCAAAAGGAAAGTTTGTAATTCCTGTAAAACGGAATGATACGTTGATCGTTTCCTCTATTCAAAACAAATTAGAAACTATAGTAATTGGTATAGAGCATGTTTTGTCTAAAAAAATCACCATTACACTAGAAGAGCAAGTCAATGAGCTAGATGAAGTGGTAATCGGTAAAATGCTAACCGGTGATTTAATGACAGATTTAAATGCTGTGGAAGGAAGGCCTGTAACGTCGTTAAGCCTTGGTATACCAAGTTATCAAGGACCACGAATGACACAAAATGAAAGAATACTTTATGATGCTGGAGATTTTAAACCAATTCATTTATTAGGTATTTTGGCTGGTGGACTCAATTTAAATCCTATTTTAAATGAAATTTCAGGAAGAACAAAAAAATTGAAAAATATTGTAAAAATAGAACGTAATGAAGCGTTAATGTATCAAATGAAAACTAAATTCTCTAAAGATTTATTTGTCGAAAACCCATTACACGAAGATAAAATCATGGATTACTTTTATTTTGTTTCAGAGGATACTAATTTCACCAAAATTTGTAATGGGAAAAGCGATTTAGAAATATTGGTTTTTTTGAAGGAAAAATTAACGGCTTATAAATTAATGATGAATAGCAAAGAAGATTAAGTTGCTTTGGAATGCTTTTTGAAACCTAGTTCATCTAAAAAATAATTACTTTTACGTTTAATAAAAAAGATTTCCGTTTTACGCCATCGTAATAACTTCAGCGCAAGCGGACACAATAATAAATATGAAGAATCTAAAAATCGCCTTACTATTTTTCGTGCTACCTATGCTGGCATTTACAACAGTGCATAAATACTACGTAAGTGTAACAAGTGTAGAATATGTAAAAGAAAAAGAAGCAATACAAATCACTTCTAGAATTTTTATTGACGATTTTGAAAGATTACTTCGGGAACGTTACGATGCAAAAATTACATTAGATGTTGAAAATGAATTATCTACAATAGATATGTATGTAGAACGATATCTAAAGGAAAAAATACAAATAGCAATAAATGGAGAACTTATGCCTTTTCATTATCTAGGTAAGGAATATGAGGATGAAATTATTTTTGTCTACCTTGAAATGGAAGGTGTTAAGGAGGTTAAGAGTTTTGAAATAACTAATAAAGTCTTAATGGATCTATTTGCAGAGCAAGAAAATATTATTAGAACCAACATTAATGGTAAAAATAAAAGTCTTCTATTAAGAAAAGGAAATGCCAAAGGCGTGTTAAACTTTAATTAAAAAAAGGTTAATATTTTTAAAATTTTACTAATTTGGGCATGATTTCTAACCAAATTTTATCCAATGAATAAATTAAAGTACGTATTCCTTTCCGCTTTATTTCTTACTGCTGGTGTGTTCGCACAAGAAGAAGAACCTGTAGAAAGAGAGCAAGGCCACACAAACAACAACAAATTTAAACAACTCTATGATGAGTTCTCTACACCTAATATGTATAGAACCGCATCTGGAGCTCCAGGTGCTGCTTACTACCAGCAGCAGGCAGATTACAAAATGGATCTAGTATTAGACGATGTAAATGCTAAATTATCTGGTTATGAAACCATAACATATACTAACAATTCTCCAGACGTATTAAAATATCTTTGGGTACAGTTAGATCAAAACATGAGAGCTAAAGACTCTAAAACACCTTTAATTAGTGATGACGCTTCACAGCCAGCAGAAACACCAGGAAGTTTCGCAAATAAATACTTAACAGAAGCATTTGATGGCGGATTTAACATTCAAGAAGTAAAAGATACCAACGGTCGTGCATTACAGCACATGATAAACCGTACAATGATGCGTGTAGAGTTACCAACTCCATTAGCAACCGGACAAAAATTTTCGTTCTCTATAAAATGGTGGTACAATATTAACGATCACGTAAACGGAAGAGGAAGATCTGGTTACGAGTACTTTGCAGATAGCGATAATAGAAACTACGTTATAGCCCAATTCTACCCAAGAATGGCTGTGTATAGCGATGTAGAAGGATGGCAAAACTCACAGTTCTGGGGAAGAGATGAATTTGCTTTACCTTTCGGAAACTTTGAAGTAAATATTACCGTTCCTGCAGATCATATTTTAGATGGTACAGGAAAACTTACCAACAGAAAAGAAGTCTTTTCTAAAGAAATGATGAAACGTTATGAGAAAGCAAAAAAATCTTATGATGAGCCTGTTGTAATTGTAACGCAAGCGGAAGCAGAAGCTGCCGAAAAAATGAAATCTACCAAAACAAAAACGTGGAAGCTATACGCAGAAAACGTTCGTGACTTTGGTTTTGCTACTTCAAGAAAGTATATTTGGGATATGATGGCTGTTAAAATTGGAAACAAAGATGTAATGGCTGTTTCTTTATACCCAAAAGAAGGAAACCCACTTTGGGAAGATTGGTCTACTAAAGCAGTAGCAAGTACATTAAAGTCGTATTCTCGTATGACTTTCGATTATCCATACCACAAAGCAATTTCAGTTCACGCAAAACAACAAGGTATGGAATACCCAATGATTTGCTGGAATTATGGTCGTCCAGACGCAGAAGGTAACTATAGCGATAGAACAAAATTTGGTATGATGTCTGTAATCATTCATGAAGTTGGTCATAACTTCTTTCCAATGATTGTAAACAGTGATGAAAGACAATGGACTTGGATGGACGAAGGTTTAAATACTTTTGTACAATACGTAGCAGAACAAGACTTTGGTAAATGGTATCCAGCAGCACTTTCAGAAGGACAAACAGCATATCCTTCTCGTCGTGGTCCAGCCGCTAAAATTGTAAACTATATGGGAGGAGATCAAGATTTTATTGCTCCAATCATGACCAAAGGATTAAATACCTACCAATTTGGTAACAATGCGTATGGTAAGCCAGGAACGGCTCTTAACATTTTAAGAGAAACCGTAATGGGACCAGAATTATTTGATTATGCATTTAGAGAATACTCAAGAAGATGGATGTTTAAACACCCTACACCAGAAGATTTCTTTAGAACAATGGAAGATGCTTCTGCATTCGATTTAGATTGGTACTGGAGAGGTTGGTTCTATACAACAGACTACGTAGATATGGGAATTAAAGATGTGAAAAAATATTACGTTTCTAATGAGCCAAATGCAGAAATTAAAAAAATTGCAGAACAAAGAGGAATGCAGTTAAGTGACTTGCCACCTTTAGTGTTTTTCGTAGAAGAAGGAAGTGAAGATTTTAATGATGCATTAAAAGGTAAATCTGCTTTAGAAAACTCTCCTACATTAAATGAGTATGTAATGGATAACTTTACTCCAGAAGAAAGAGCAAAAATAAAAGAACCTAAATTCTTTTATAAAGTAACTTTCGAGAAACCAGGAGGATTGGTAATGCCTATTATTGCAGAATATACCTATGCAGATGGTACATCTAAAACAGTAACATATCCTGCGCAAATTTGGAGATTAAACGATAAAGAAGTTAGCAAAGCTATCGCTTCAGAAAAAGAAATTGTATCTATTAAAGTAGATCCAAATCTTGAAACTGCAGATGTAGATACTTCTAATAATGCTTGGCCAAGAGAAGTAACGGAAAGCAAATTCGACAAATTTAAAAAAGAAGTAAAAAACTAATTTTAAAATATTTTTTAAAAAGCCGACTTTTAACAGTCGGCTTTTTTTATTTCTAATAAACATCTCACTATATTTGTACCGTGATACTACAAACAACATTTTTATTCATTAGCAGCCCAGAAATAGTCTTAATACTATTTGTTGTGGTAATGGTATTTGGTGCAGATAAAATACCAGAAATCGCTAGAGGTTTAGGTAAAGGTATGCGCACACTTAAAGACGCAACCAATGATATTAAGCATGAAATAACTAAAAGTGCAGAGAAAAATGGTATCGACACCAGCATTACCAAAGATGTGGATGATGAGCTTAAAAAAGTAAAAGAAGATCTAGAAGATTTTACTGGTTCTGTACGTCGTAAATTATAAATTAATTATTTGGGCGTTACCACAAGGGTCGCGTCATACATTATATCTTTTTTTGCCATATATGAAAGCAAAAAAAGGATGCCATTTCTACCGCTAACGCAAATTCAGAACTATTATTAAACTTCAAATGCACAAGCATACATATGTGTATTTGTTATTATTAACACGGTTTATTTGTCAGTTCTCTATTTATTTTATTTTTTTTTAAGAATAATCCATATATTTAAGGACTAACCTTAAATTATATAAAATGAAAAAACCATTACTTAAGCTATCTATTCTTTTGGTAGCCTTTACTTTTTTTAATGCCTGTCAAAATGAAGACTATTTAGAAAATAAAGAAGAAAGCATAATCCTTGAAGAACAAAAAGAAGCGTTAACCATTTCAGAATTAAACGCTATAATAAATGAAAGCCTAACTGCCACAGGAACATTTGACTGGAAAGATGTGGATGAGCATACGCTTTGGAGTGCCGTAGTTAGAGGAAATAATATTTTAACAATTGGTTACGGACAAGAAGGTGAAAGTTTTGCAGAGTTAAAAACAGATCGGTTAAAGTCTACTTTAGAAGATGTTTTGCAAATAGTCGAAGACAACGAAGGCTACACCAGAAATAGAGAATCCGTTGTAGAGCATGATATTATTAATGTGGTAGATGTAAAAGTAGAGCACTTAGAAACTATCAAACAATTATTTAATAAAGAAGGTGTTCGTTATTTAGAACCAAATGGTTATAATCACTATGAAGTTGTAAATAACGCACGTTCTAGTTCTGGATGTGATAAAAACGGAGCTTATATTGATCCGGCACATTACACAACAATAAGTCCAAATAATGCACAAGTTTCGTGGCATTTTCACCAACATAATATTCCACAAGCATGGAACTATAGCACCGGGTCGGGTATTACTATAGGTTTAATAGATACCGGTGTTTCGGCATCCCAGCCTTTATTGAATTCTTCAGGGATTAATGACGGATATTCTAGTGGACGTTTTGTGCAAAAATACGGTACGTTTATAGATTCTAATTGGTGGTGGTCCAGTAATTATGATGGACCGGATGATAAATGTGGACATGGTACAGCTATGGCTTCTACAATGGCTGCTCCTCGTAATGATAATGGTATGCCAGTTGGTGTTGCTTATAATGCTAATTTAGTAGCGTATAGAGCAACCGAAGATGTTTTATTAAATGATTATCACGAACGTAAAGGTGTCTCTTCTGCATTAACAGCGTTAGGAAATAGAAGTGATGTAAAAATAATCTCTATGTCTATTGGTTATTTATGGTCTATTGGTAATATTAAAGATGCCGTAAAATATGCAAATAGCAAAGGGAAATTAATTTTTGCAGCAGGAGGAACTTCCACAAGTTTTACCAATGGTTATGGTGTTATTTTTCCAGCAACAATGAGTGAAACTGTTGCGGTAACAGGAGTAGACGATGGATCCAATTATGAGAGATGTGAAGTGTGCCATAGCGGAAGTAAAATTGATTTTACTATAATTATGGAAGGGGATAATAATACAAGTAAAGCGCCTCCAGTTTTAGGATTTTATAATGGAGATAGACGTTATACTGGTGGTTCCTCTGTAGCAACAGCAACTACTGCAGGTATTGCAGCCTTAGTTTGGGCAAAACACCCAACTTGGACAAAGACACAAGTGCTAAACAAATTAAAACAATCTGCAGAATTTTACCCTAATAAAAATAGTAGTTTTGGTTATGGTAATATTGATGCTCTACAAGCGGTACAATAAAATATAGACTGTAGCATAATATGAAAAAAAGCCCTTCTATAAATTAGAAGGGTTTTTTTATATGATGCTTTTTCAAACATATTTAAATGTAAGTGTAGTCCAAAATAGTGCTTGTAAAATGGTTAAGCATATTCAATATAAAATAAAAGAGTAGGAGTCGTATTACACGTAAATCACTGATATTTTGCAGATAAACTGATTTTTATGTAGTTTTATCGATTTTTTATTTGGTATTCCATTTCCCTTTTGATATATTTGGCACCACCCAAATTAACTAAAATTGAAAAATCACCTACATATATTTTTCTTCTTTTTAGCGCTTAACTCTTTATTCAGTCAGAATGAAAGGGCTATCATAAGTAAAATAGATAGTTTGAATACTATTGGAACAGAGTTGTATGATAATGATAAAATCATACAATCTATTGATTACTTTAATGTTGCAATAAAGCTATCTGATTCTATAGATGATAATTATGGTAAAGCAATAGCTAATAGTACTCTAGGTAATATTTATAGTAGGATGGATGAAAATGCAGATGCGGAAAAATCGTATTTAAAAGCATTAGAAGCAGCATTGCGTATTGACGAAAACTATCTAATAGCAAATGCATATTTAAATATTGGTAAGGTATATTCTCAAGGTTTTCTTAAAAAAGAAGAAGCCATGAATTACTACCAAGAAGCTTTAAGTTTTGCCGAAAAAATAGAAATATTAGCCGAAAAAGATAAGAGAGAAAAAATACATACCATTTCCAATATTCTTTTAAGTATTAGTTCTATCCATTTAGATTATAATGAAACGGATCAAGCTTTTAAGTTGATGCTAAGAGCTAAAGAATTACAAGATTCCATAGAGGTTTCACCAATAGAAAAAAGCCAAATGTTGTTTATGTTTGGTAAATACTATGCACAAAAAGAAGCACTATATAACTCCATTGTTAATTTTGATAATGCTTTAATCATTCTAAAAAAGTTAGATGAAACCAATAATCAAAGAAATTTATTAATTTCAAATATCTATAAAGAATATGCTGCCTCATTAGCAAGCTTAAATAAAAATGAAAGGGCCTATGCTGCGCTATTAAAACATAATATATATAGAGAAAAGGTTATTAATAAAGAAAAGGTTAAACAATCTAAATTCGCTAAAATAAAGTTCGATATAGTAGATTATAAATTGGATGCTACTGTTGCAAATAAAGAAAAAGACGAATTAGTTAAAGTAACAGAAAAAACCCAAAAAGCTAATACCATTTTTGTTGTAGCACTCGTGTTTTTGGTTATTAGTCTAGTTGCATTATTCATAAATTATTTATCTAAAAGAAAATTAAGTACTATTCTTCAAATAAGAAACCAAGAATTAGAAATAGCAAAAAACCAGGCCGAAAAAATTTCTAAATTAAAATCGGGTTTTATTTCTAATGTGAGTCATGAATTGCGTACACCTTTATATGGTGTTGTAGGGTTGACCTCCTTACTGTTAAAGGATAATGGATTAAATAAACAGGATCAAAAATATTTAAAGTCGTTAAAATATTCAGGAGATTATCTCTTAAATTTAATTAATGATGTATTACAAATTGGTAAGATTGAATCCAAAAAAATAGAACTGCAAAACAATTCATTAAACTTAAAGAAAATGGTTGTTAGTATAACCGATTCCTTTGAATATCAGCTAGAAGAAACAGCGAATAAGTTATATTTAGAATATGATAATAAGATACCGCAATTCATCTTTACAGATAATATTCGATTAAGTCAAGTTATCATTAACCTGTTGGGGAATAGCTTAAAGTTTACAAACAAAGGACACGTTTTTTTAAAGCTCATATTATTAAAGAAAAATAATAATTTAGCAAACATACGTTTTGAAATTATTGATGACGGACCAGGAATACCTATAGAACAACAGAAAATGATTTTCGATAACTTCTCCCAGTTAGAAAGAAATCACAATGAAAATTACCAAGGAACAGGTTTAGGGCTTTCCATCGCTAAAAACCTAGTAGATTTATTTGGAAGTCAAATAGAATTAGTAAGTGGGGAAGGTTTAGGTTCTAAATTTGCTTTTAATATTACTTTTAAAATAGATAAAGAAGCCAAAGCTAAAGAAGAGAAAAAATCTTTTAAAGAACGTTTGTTAGAAAACGGAGGAAGAAGCATTTTAATCGTGGAGGACAATAAGATTAATCAAATAGTTACGCAGAATATTCTTAAAAAAGAAAACTTCATAAGTGATGTTGTAGAAAACGGACTTCTAGCAGTCGAGGCTGTGAAAGAAAAAGATTATGATTTAATTCTTATGGATTTAAACATGCCTGTAATGGATGGTTTTCAGGCAACCAAAGCGATTCGAGATTTTAATAAAGAAATACCAATTGTTGCACTTACAGCTTCCAATATTGAAGAGGTTAAAGAACAAGTGTTTTCTAATGGGTTCAATGATATTATTATAAAACCCTATGATGATTATGAATTCTTTAAAACGATTATAAAGAATCTAAACGAAAGAATTATTCCTAGTATAATGCAATAAAATTTTTGTTCCTGCTATTTTAATGCGTATTTATGTAACTTTAAAAATCAATAAGTTACTGTTGATTAGATGAAAATTAATAACCTTGTTCTTGATTTGTATTAATTATCTTGCGCAAAATTAAACGAAACCAAATTGAATATTTTTAAATATATAGCGTTTGCTATACTCGTATCTTCTTTTGCTAAAATTCAAGCGCAATGTAATTTAGAAGAAACCATAATTATTTGTGAAATGACACAAATAGATGGTAATAATGATGGCACTTTAGATGGCATTATAAATCTGTATGAAGAATACACAAATTTAACAGGAAATACAATTCAGCCAGGTACTTGGTTTGACCCTGGATTTAATTTTGCGTTAGATAATAGTACAGGAGACCTTTATTTGTGGGATTTAGATAGTGCTTCAGAAACAAATACAGATTATCAGTTTCAACTTACAAACGCAACCTGCGGTACAGATGACATTGCATTAACCATAAATGTGGTTTTAGGGCCTTTTTCTGGTTTTGCAGTTCCTACAGTAGGAAGCAACGATGTTAATGTCGAAATTTGTGATGAAGGAATAGATCCATGCGGGTCAACAACCATGTTCGATTTAAATCAAGCACTCTTATCTATACCAAGCGCACATACAAATGGAGTTTGGTCTTATGAAGGTTCTAGTCCTAATTTTCTAGGAATAGAAGGGAGTACTTTTCTAGCAGATGTACCTTACCAACCAGGAGTTCCTTTGGTAGATGAAGAAACTTTTGAGCTAGTATATACCGTTCCAGGTATTAGTCCGTGTACGAGTCCTTTGGCAGAAACACGAGTTAAAATTTCTGTTATTCGAGAAGTGTTTTCCGGAGCAGCAAATATTTTTAATATTTGTGAAACAGAATTGATTGCTGGTAATTATGGGGTTATAGATTTACGAGATGATGCCTATTTAGTAAATGAAGACATTGAAGGTATATGGTTAAACGGAGAGGATCCTACAGGACAGCTTTCTGGTCCGGGAGATTCTATTATAGATCTAAGTGTCCTATACAATGATCTATACCAAAGCAATCAACGATTTGGATGTGAAACTTATGATTTCTCCTATTTTGTGGAAAGTCGTTCGCCCGTTTGTACCGATAAAACAAGTACGGTAAGTTTTACTTTTTTCGAGTATATAAGACCTTTTTCACAAGTAGAACCAACGCCAGAATTTTGTGTTGGTGACGAAAGTATAAACACTTTTAATCTATATAGTTTGCTAGGTTTTACAACCGAAAACGGCGTGTTGTATGATTACCCTAATGATGTAGGTGTTACTTGGTCTTTAGTTTCCGGACCTTCACATTTAGGTTTAAATGATAACATAGATAGCCCTTGTGGTGCGTATGCTGTGAATACTTCTTCGGGAACTATTTGTTTGTCCGATTTAACCAATGCAGATGCAGGAACATACACCTTTGAATATTCGGTTTCATCAGACTATAATTGTCCAGTTGGAACACCAGAAACAATTTATGTAACACCAGATGGTTGTGCTTCATCAATGGATACAGCACATCCTTGTCAGTCAGAAACAGCACAAGTAACCATAATTATTCATCCAAAAAATTATGCAGGAGAAGATACAGGGGTTTTAGAGTTTTGCGAGTCTAGCATTACTAGTCCTATAGATTTAATAAGCTTATTAACTACTAATGGTATTGATGATCCTATTTATGTAGGTGATTTAGGAACCTGGCTAGATGCAGATTCAGGAAATCCTATTGCTAATCCATTTACAGTTCCAGAAATTAACGGACAACAAACTTTTAATTTGGTATACAATACTACCACCGAAAATAATTGTGAGGATACCGCAGATTTATCTTTTCTAATTTATGAAGAGTATCAATCCGGAATTGGTGCAACTTTAGATATATGTAACGATAGTACAGCGTTTAATTTATTTGATACATTAACAGGAAACCCAAACACCAACGGAACTTGGTCTGGACCAAACGGATTTTCAGCAACAACAAACAATGTGAATTTTGATCCTGCTACTTTTGAGGTAGGAGATTATATCTATACCGTTCCTGATAATGGAAATGGTGCTGACGTTATTTGTCCCGGGAATCAAGCAATAGTTACCGTTAATATTACCCAGAATGCGAACGCAGGAAGTGCTATGCAAGCCACTTTGTGTCGATCTGATTTACAGATAGATCTTTTAGATTTATTAGATCCTTTGGCAGATTTAGGCGGAACGTTTATAGATACAGATAATACAAATGCGCTAAACGGTAGTATAGTAGATGTGTCTAATTTTAATGTTGGTTCTTATAATTTTGAATATCAAATTCAAGGAAGTCCCGTATGTACTGTCGCTACAGCAAACATCATGTTAAGTATTATTGATGTGGATGCACCTTCTGCTCAAAATCAAGTATTCTGCCTTATTGATGCAGCTAAAATCACAGACCTAGAAATAGATAGTTCTGGTTTTGATTTTAATTGGTATGATACCGCAACCTCTACAATAATTTTGTCGGAAGACGAATTATTAATAAATGGAGAAGATTACCATGTCTCTGTAGTAGATGCTAATGGATGTGAATCTAGAAGAACTCCAATTACAGTTTCCTTATTAACACTTAATGATCCTTCTTGTGACGATTGTATTATCAATGACGGAATTTCAGATAATGATGATAATGAAAATGAAGTACTAGATTTATGTAATCTACCGGAAGTATTTCCAGATTATGAAATTGAAATATTTAACCGATACGGAACAATAGTTTTTAAAGGAAATAAAAATACACCTCTTTTTGACGGAACATCTAATGTGTCACTAACCTTAGGCGATGCTTTACCATCGGGTATTTATTTCTATGTGTTTAACCCTAAAGATGGTAATACCGAGCCTTTTCAAGGAAACGTTTATTTAAGTAGATAATTTATATAGCATGAAATTAAAAATATATATCATAATGTTGTTATGTAGTGCATCTCTTTACGCGCAACAAGAACCGCATTATACGCAGTACATGTACAACATGAATATTATAAATCCTGCGTATATGATTAACGAACCGGGCCTAGTTGAAGTTGGTGCTTTGTATCGTACACAATGGGTTGGTATCGATGGTGCGCCAAAAACAGGAAATGTATTTGCTAATATTCCGTTAAGCGATAGAATAGAAATAAGCATCAACTATCTAAATGATGAGATTGGACAAAGTATTAAACAAACAGAAAATGTGTTTAATGTGGATGCTGCTTATAAAATGAAAATTAATGAAACCTTAGATTTATCCTTTGGTATGAAAGCTGGTTTTGATCATTTAAGTACTAGTTTTAACGAAAGTAATGTAAGTGGTGATCCTTTGTTTGCCAATACGAAGAAGACAGTGCTTAACATAGGTGCAGGAGTATTCCTTTTTCAAGAAAAATACTATGTTGGGTTGTCTGCACCAAATTTACTTCCTAATGAAATAGATGCCAATGAGGAAGTGCAATATCAAAACAAAATGCACCTCTTTTTAATTGCTGGTTATGTGTTTGATATTAATGACGATTTAAAACTAAAGCCTTCCACTGTTATTAAGCAAACTGCGGGTGCGCCTTTATCCTTTGATATTTCTGCAAATGCATTATTTAAAGAAAAATTCGAATTAGGGGTTTCTTATAGATACCAAGATGCTATTACTGCAATGGCGGGAATTGAAGTATTACAGGATTTAAGAATCGGTTATGCATATGATTTTAATACGAGTGCATTAAAAACGTATAATAATGGCAGTCACGAGTTCCTATTATCCTATAGGTTTGATGTGCTCGGTTTAAGTAAAAAATATTCATCTCCTAGATTCTATTAATATGCTGAAGAAAATAGTTATACTAATGACTTTGCTACTTGTAGCACAAACGTCATTCTCGCAACAAAAAACAAGAGCAGATCGCTTTTTTGAAAAAGGAGATTATACCAATGCTGCTAAGTATTATGAAGAAGAATTAGCAAAAGAGTATCATAAAAAGGCCTTAGAAAATATTTCGGTTGCTTATTATAATACTTTTCAATATCGCAACGCTTCCCGGTATTTAAAACAACTGGTAAACGGAAAGTTCGGAGAAAAAGATAAATCTTATGACAACGAATTTAACTTTAAGTTATACCAAGTTTTATCTGTTTTAGGGGATTATGAAACAGGTCTAGATTATTTCAAATTATATAAAGAAAATCTATCTGCTTCCCTTAATAAAGCCGAAGCAATTGAAACTATTGAGGCTTTCAAATTAATGAATGCCGACTATACCATAAAGTTAGCTTCTTTTAATTCCCCTGCATCCGATTTTGGTGCTGTAAAGTTAAAGGATGAGGTGTATTTTACTTCCGATAGAGATAATAAGCAACTGCTACCAAAAAAATATAAATGGACACACCAACCGTTTTTAGATATCTATGCGGTTTCCGTATCCGATAAAAATGAAATGCTAGGTGAGGTGAGATTGTTACCAGAGCACATTAATTCTAAATTACACGAAGGGAATTTTTGTTTTAGTAAAGATGGTGCTACTATATATGTTTCCAGAAGTAATTTTGATGATGGTAAAAAGGAGTTTGATGACAATGTGAACAATAACATTCATTTATATGTTGCAACGCGTACAAATGGAGAATGGTCTGCATTAGAAGAACTAGATTTTAATAAACCTGCATTTTCATACCAACATCCAGCTTTAAGTCCAGATGGTAAAAAGCTGTATTTTTCTTCCAATCAAGAAGGTGGTTTCGGAAGCTTCGATGTATACTATGTAACCGTAAATGTAGATGGTACTTTTGGTGAACCTGTGAATTTAGGCGAAACCATAAATACTGAAAACAGAGAGCATTTTCCTTTTATTTCAGACGATGGTAATTTGTTTTTTGCTTCTAATGGACATTTCGGACTAGGATTATTAGATAATTTTGTTTCCGAATTGGTAGATGGTACATTCAGCAAACCTATAAATTTAGGAGCTCCAATTAATTCCCAATACGATGATTTTAACCTAAACTATTACAATGAAACGGAAGGTTTTTTCGCTTCGAATAGAAATAGATTAGACGATAATATTTATAGTTTCAACCAAATAGGAGAAATTTTTATTAGAGAATATATCAACCTGTTTGAAATTAGAGATAAAGAAACCAAGGAATTCATTCCTAATGCTATGGTGACCTTATTAGACAAAAAAGGAAATGAAATATACACGAATACTTTAGATAGTATAGCGAGTTTTAATAAAAACCTATTAGCAGGTAATTATGTGCTTAAAGCAGCAAACGATGCTTATGAAAACGGCGTAATTAACGTGAAGGTATTAGAGGAGCAAGACCAGAAACATGTTTTGTATTTAACCAAATTACCTCCGGTTTTACCACCAGAACCGCCAAAGCCATTAGATCCTGTGGAGGTTTTAATTGCGGAAAAAGGAATCGATAAAAACTTAAAAGAAGAAGATCCTAAGCGTTTTGAATTACTTACCGATGTTGAAGGCCCTCCAGTTATAGAAAAAGACGGAAAGTTATTTTTTCAATTAGAACCTATTTATTTCGATTTTGATAGGTGGAGTATTCGTGCAGATTCTAAACTAGTTTTAGATGCACTTGCTGCAAAATTAGAACGCTATCCAGATATTCATTTAAAAATTAGTGCGCATACCGATAGTAGAGGAACGGTTCGTTACAATCAGATTTTATCCGAAAGACGTGCCGAAGCAACCAGGAATTATATCGCATTAGAAGGCTTTATAAATGCCAGACGAATGAAATTTCAAGGGTTTGGAGAGTTGTCTCCAATTGTGCCTTGTCCGATGCTAAACTGTACTGATGAAGAACATCAATTAAATAGACGTAGTGAATTTGAAATTTTAGAGTATTAAGCTATTCTGAAGGATTATAATTCCTTTTAAAAACAAAAAAAACCGAAGCAGATTTGCTTCGGTTTTTTTTATCTACTGTGTTGTAAGACGTTTTTATTTTAAATGTCTTTTTATTGCTAGCTCAAATTCTGGATTACTTGGTCTTAAATCCGAATTACTTAAAATTTCTCCATTTGGCGAAATGATTACATATTTTGGAAGTCCCATTAATACCATTTCATTAGCATCACCCATTTTGTGTTTTGAATATAATAAAGAGAAAAATGGTTGGTCCACTTGCATACCAAACCAATAATTTTTTCCTTTCCAACTTTTTTCTAAAATATAGTTTTGCCAATCCAAATAGTCTTGGTCTACTGAAATTGAAATAAATTCCGCATTGGAATTTTTATAACTTTCGGCTATTTCTTTAAAAATCGGTGCTTCTTTTATGCAAGGTGCACACCAAGTAGCCCAAAAATCAATAATTAATAGTTTTCCTCTAAAATATTTTACATCGATTGTAGATTCGTTGATGTCTTTTAAAATACCGTTCGGACTTGATTTTCCTTCAGAAACAATCTCCATTCTTTCTGATTTGGTAAGCGAGGAAATATTTATTTGCATTGATTTTTCTTCCGTAATTTCCGTTTTATTTTTGCAATTAAAACAGACTATCATCAGTATAAAAATTCTAAATTTCATATGGTTTTGGTTAACTGGTTTCTAACGGTCTTGTATATGATACGTTGCGTGTATAAGTAATTAATTTAGTAAATAAAAACCGAATAGAATATTCCGCAGGAATATTCGTAAATAGGCTAGAACTAGCAATGGATTATCTACTTTGTTGTAACACTTTTTTATTCTATTCCAAATGACTTAAGTTCACTATGAGTGAATTTTTTTTGGACGATAATTATTTTAGAATCAGAAATGTCTTTTGGATTATATTCAACCTTATAATACTTGCCTATTATTGGTTCTTCTTCTCTTACATATTTTGGAAATGCTGGGTTTTTAGGGTCTAGTCCATTAATCCATTTTCCATCAACCAAAAATTTAAACTTGATATTTCCTCCTTGTTTATAGCGATAATAAACGTCTGTTACTTTTCCGATTGTTACTTCTTTTGAAGAATCAAATTTTTTATCAATAAACTTTTGATTTATAACAATAATCACAATTGCAAGAAGAATTGCTGGCAAGAAAAGATGTCCTCTTAAATTATTTTTAGATTTCAATTTCGTTTATAAAATTCTGACTAATGTCAATTTTTAATTCATGAAATTATATAAAATTAGCTTGTTAGCCAAAGAAATTAATTCCGTTTTAGTCATACTGTGAATGTGTTACAACATATTATAAATTAAACACCGCTATCAAATCTTATTTCCTTCTACTAATAGTCAATCCATCACGAATTGGCAACAACACCGTTTCAATTCTATCGTCATTTCTAAGAAGCGTGTTAAAGTCTAAAACAGCCTTAGTAGAAATATCTTTATCATTAAGAGGTTCTACCACTTTACCATGCCATAAAACATTATCTGAAAGTATTATTCCTCCTGGGTTTAACTTATCAATCACTAAATGAAAATAGTTGCTATAATTCGGTTTGTCGGCATCAATAAAAACCAAATCATAGGTTTTATCTAAAGTAGGAAGTATATCAATAGCGCTTCCTAAATGCTGCTGTATTTGCGAACCATAACCAGACTTATCAAAATATTTTCGTTGAAAGTCTAGCAACTCTTCATTAACATCAATGGTATCGATCTCTCCTTTTTGTTGTAAGCCTTCCGCTAAACATAAAGTCGCATAACCCGTAAAAGTACCAAGCTCTAAAATAGATTTCGGACGAATTAGTTTAGAAAGCATACTTAATACGCGTCCTTGATACGGACCACTAAGCATAATAGGTTGCAGTATTTTTTGATACGTTTCGCGGGTTAGCGCTTGCAATAATTCCGGTTCTTCTTGCGAATGAGCAACAACGTATTCGTCTAGTTTTTCTGGTAAAAAATACATTATCCTAAAATACGTTTTACTAGTTTGTCTTTAGCGTCTTGGTCATCACCACACAACCATTGTATCACATTGTTTTCCCAAATATCATCACGTTCGGTTTCTGTAATAATGTTTCTTTCTATGGCTAAATCTAAAATTTTACCTGGATACGAACTTTGTTTTTCACTTTCCATTTCTCCTAGCGGATATGGATCATCTAATCCCATGATAACCTGTTTAGATCCTTGGTTTTTTAATAATAAATCTAATCCTCCAGTATCATGAACTAAGGTGTCAAAAAAGATGTTTTTATGTCCAACCGCTTTTCTTGGGTGACTTTTACCTTCAAATAAATCGGGTCTTCCATCAAAACCTTGAATACGTCGTCCTAAGTTTATTTGTGCTAATTGTCCGCCATGCGCAAAACAAGTTCGCATATTCGGATATTTATCTTGGTACCCATTTAAAGTTAGAAAGTGATAGGCATCTGCACATTGTGCAAGCATCCAAATTAAGTGAAAACGCCAAGAAGTATTTTCTAATTTTATAAATTTTTCTCCATCATAAGGATGAATTTCTACCGCTAAATTATACTTGTTTGCCAATTCAAAAATAGGCTCGTTTTCTTCATCAAAAATACAACGCCAAGTACCAATAGTATCCATGTAATGCGTAGGTAAACATAATAAGCGTAAACCTAACTCTTCTACACAACGTTCAATTTCCCAACAAGCACCACGAACAAAACCAGGATGAACCACAAAACCACAGGTAAATTTACTTGGATTTTCACGCTGTACTTTGGCATTAAAATCATTCTGAAATTTTAGCGCTTGCTTCATTTCTTCTACACGCAAACCATTTCCATATAATTGCGATAAGTTTAAAACAACCGCATGGTCAATTTTAAAACGCTCCATCCAAGCTAGCTTTTCATCTAAAAAGAAACTAGAATCTGTAATTGGTCGGTTCCAATCTTTTTGAAGCATAAATTTTCGGTCTTTATCTACCCAAAAAATCTCTTTGTCTTGCATAAACTGAGGGATTTCTTCAGGATATGGCAATAAGTGTGAGTGACCGTTAATTCTAAGTTTACGTTTTTCCATTTTGTCTTTCCTGCGGAGGCAGGAATCTTATTAATGTCTTCTGTCTTATTAAACAGATTGCCACGCCAAAAGGCTTGCAATGACTGGTTTGTTTTTGTTTAATCTAATGTTACTTTTTTTGGTGGTTGCATTACTGCGCTACAATTCGGGCAGCTACGCTTTTCTTCATCACCATAATATTTGTCAAATATTTTAGGCATATCGGTTTCAATATTTTCGACTGTAAAATCTTCCTCATATAATTTGGTAGTGCAGTTTTCGCAAAACCAAAGCAATGCATCTTGAACTCCTTTATCTCTAGGATATTCAATGACTAATCCAACCGTATTTGCGCCACGTTGCGGAGAATGCGGGACTTTTGGAGGTAACAAAAAGATTTCACCTTCCTTAATATGAATATCTTTTGGTGTGCCTTTATCAATTACTTTTAAGACCATATCTCCTTCAATTTGATGGAAAAATTCTGGTGTTTCGTTATAATGATAATCCTTTCTACTGTTTGGTCCACCAACAACCATAACAATAAAATCACCATCTTTCCACACCACTTTATTACCAACTGGTGGCTTTAAAAGATGTCTGTTTTCTTCAATCCAAGCTTTAAAATTTATAGGCGGAAATAATTTACTCATGGTTTTGTATTTTGGGCGTTACACTACTTCGCAATAGCTTCGTAGTGTCAGGCTTTCGGCAGTCGCTCTTTGCAAGGAGCTCCAACAATGCCTCTATCCTTAACGCAGATTCATCAATGCAATAAAATTAGGAATAAAAAACGAAATAAAGAATTATAAAGACTTCGTTCTTCCTCCATCTACCGGAAGATTAATTCCGTTAATATAAGCAGCACGTGCACTCGCTAAAAAGGTAATCGCATCTGCTAATTCTTCAGGTTTTGCAAAACGTTTTGCTGGTACAGCACTTTTCATAGCATTAGCAGATTCTTCTTCTGTGTTGCCAGTTTTAGCCGATTTGTTTTTAATAATCTCTGCCAAACGATCCGTTCCTGTTGCTCCCGGTAACACATTGTTTACGGTAATACCAAACTGACCAAGCTCATTCGCTAAGGTTTTACTCCAATTGGCAACAGCACCACGAATGGTATTGCTCACACCAAGTCCGTCTAAAGGTTGTTTCACCGAAGTAGAAATGACATTTATAATTCTACCATATCCTTCACTTTTCATAAACGGAACAACAGCTTGTGCCAACACGTGATTACATTTTAAATGTTGTGTAAAAGCACTTTCAAATTCTTCTAGGTCTGCCGAAAAAACAGGGCCTCCTTTTGGTCCGCCAGTATTATTTACCAATACATGAAAACCATGATTTTCTTTTACATAGGCCGCTACTTTTTCTTTTAACTCCTTCGGATTAGAAAAGTCAGCCACAATATAATCGTGATTTCTATGCTGAGGTAACTCGGCTAACGTTGCTTTTAATTTGTCTTCATTTCTAGCAATAAGGGTTACTTGTACACCTTCTTCCGCTAAAGCCATTGCTGTTGCTTTTCCTATTCCTGCTGTGCTTCCGCAAACTAATGCGTATTTGTTGTTAAGTTGTAAATCCATATTTCTGTCATCCTGAACTTGATTCAGGATCTATTTAATGTGATTCTGAAATAAACTCAGAATGACGTATTATTAATAATTTCGTTTCAATTTATGAGATTCTCACTTTCGTGGGAACTAGTATTTTATACAAACATTCTTAGCTTCGGTAAAAAAGCGTAAGGCTTCAAAACCACCTTCACGTCCAACACCAGAAGCTTTTACACCTCCAAATGGCGTTCGTAAATCGCGCATCATCCAAGTATTCACCCAAACTATTCCTGCTTGTAATTGGTTACTCATTTTCATGGTGCGTTTTAAGTTGTTCGTCCAAAGGGTAGCCGATAAACCATACTTCACTTTGTTAGCCATTTTTAAGACTTCATCTTCGGTATTAAAAGGCATGATAGTTACTACTGGTCCGAAAATTTCTTCTTGATTCACGCGACATTCGTCGGTTGGTACTTCAATAACGGTTGGTTCTAAATAGTAGCCGTTTTCATAGCCTTTTACCGTAACTTCTTTTCCGCCACAAAGCACTTTTCCGTTTTCTGTTTTGGCTATTTCTATATATTCTTTTACTTTTTCTAAATGGGCTTTAGAAACTAATGCTCCAATATTTGTGGTTGCTTCCGATGGATGACCGACTTTTAAAGCCTTTATTTTTTCGACAAAATCTTTCTTGAATTTTTCATAAATTGAAGCTTCTACAAAGATTCTGCTTCCGCATAAACAAATCTGACCTTGATTCGCAAAAGACGAACGAACTGTGGTGTCCAGCATATCGTCATAATCGCAATCTGCAAAAATGATATTTGGGTTTTTTCCACCTAATTCTAAGGATAGTTTTTTAAACATTGGAGCGGCTACTTTTGCAATATGTGCTCCTGTTGCTGTTCCTCCTGTAAAACTAATCGCTTTGATATCTTCATGTTCTATAATGGCTTGTCCTGTAGAACCGCCAAGTCCGTGAACAATATTTAAAACACCTTTTGGGAGACCTGCTTCGTTACAAATTTCACCTAATAAATAAGCGGTCATTGGAGTTACTTCACTTGGTTTGGCAACTACGCAGTTTCCTGCAGCAATTGCTGGAGCGATTTTCCATGTAAAAAGATAGAGTGGAAGGTTCCAAGGAGAAATACAACCGACAACACCAATAGGTTGACGTAAGGTGTAATTTATGGCTTGTCCGATGCTTTCATGACTTTCACTTGCAAACTGTGTGATCGCATTTCCGAAAAAACGAAAGTTGCTTGCAGCTCTTGGTATATCTACTGCTTTTGCTAAGCTAATCGGTTTTCCGTTGTCTTTACTTTCTGCTTCTGCAAAACGCTGTAAGTTCGCTTCTAGTAACTCTGAAATTTTTATTAATATTCTGCTACGTGCTTCTATACTGGTTTGTGACCAACTTGGAAAAGCCGCTTTTGCAGCGATATATGCGTTTTCTACATCTTCTTTGGAGGAGTTTGGTATTTTTCCGTACACTTCTCCGTTACTAGGATTGTAGTTGTCTATCCACCCATTAGCAATGGGAAGCATAAATTTTCCGTTTATGTAGTTTTGAATGTTCATTGTTTAGCGATTTGCGAATAGAGTGAGCAACTTGTGCCTTTTAACTTTTTACTTTTTTTTATAAGCCATCACCTTTATCTCAACCACTAAATCTGGATGTGGTAATTGATGTACAGCAACGGTTGTTCTGGTTGGTCCTGTTTCTTTTTCAAAAAACTCTGCGTAGGCTTTGTTGTAACCTGCAAAGTCATTCATGTTTACTAAAAAGGAAGTAACATCTACCACGTCTTTTAAACTTGCTCCAACTTTTTTTAAGTTCGTATCTATGTTTTTTAAAACCTCACGTGTTTGTACTTCAGCGTTTAAACGTTTGGTTCCCATTTCGTCAATAATATCTACTCCAGCAATGCTGTTGTCTGCTCTACGTGAACTGGTTCCGGAAACGAAAATGAAATCGCCAACTTGCTTTACATGTGGATATGCTCCTCTTGGTGTTACCTTTGTTCCTGCAGAAGCAGAAATCTCGTTTTTATTGTCACTCATCTTTTTATTTTTTGTCATCCTGAACTTGATTCAGGACCTAGTATTTATTGGTTTTCTTTTATTGTAAAATGTCACACGGAGCGCAGTCGAAGTGCTTTTTTACTTCTCCTTTTTTTGCTGTTTCAAAACAAATCAAAAAAAGATATTCAGGCCAAGGAATTTTCTAAGTTATTGTCTCGTCATTATCCTTTCTTTCTTTCTTTCTTTCTTTCTTTCTTTCTTTCTGTTCATTTTAGTTCATGGTTTTCTATTTTGTTAAATAGGTATTCATGAATGCTTTGCATTTGTCTTGATACACTATTGATATTAAAATGTCTGGTAGACATTTTAATATCAATACAAAACCAAACCAAACCTGCCTACCGGCAGGCAGGAAATCACAGTCAAGTCAAGGAATTTTCAGTTTTGCAAACGGAAACCGATTTGAAAACTCCGTGTCGTCCAGCCTAAAAAGTCTGCACTCCTGTTTTCGGAGCTTTTCTTCATCTATTCTTTGTCTTGACGCTCAATTCTTCCGAATTGATTTGGGACTTTTATTTTTCTTTTGTTCTTGTTTGTCCCAAGTTGTTTTCATTTTTGCTGACTGCTGACTGCTGACTGCTGACTGCTGACTGCTGACTGCTGACTGCTCACTGCTCACTATTTCAGTCCTGCAATTCTATCATCTTTCAAAATCGCCTCGGTTTCTAGTTGTACTTTTTTAAAGATAGTATTTAAATCTTCGTTGGTATCAATTTCTTTATTTGCTATTAGGTTTAGAATCGCTTTGTCTTGCGCTCTTCCTTTGGTCATTGCTGTGTGATACGGAATATCTTCTTTAAAAGTTACCATCGAGTATTTTGAAAAATAGTCATTTGGAAATTCTTTCTCTAAAGCCATTTCAATAGCACGTTTTACTTTAAAAATAGGATTGGCAACATGATCACGCATTTCGTAATAATTGTCGATAGCTAAATCTGCAATAGCGTCGGTATCTGCTTTTCTCGTTTTTTCGTATACTTTAAAAATGGTTTCCCAATCGCCTTCGTGTTGTTCTAAAATAGCATCAAAAACGGTAACATCTTCAAAGGATGCGTTCATTCCTTGTCCGTAAAACGGAACAATAGCATGTGCGGCATCTCCTAATAAAACATTTTTATTTTGGTAATGCCACGGCGAACATTTTACGGTTCCTAAAGCGCCTGTTGGGTTGTTGGCAAACTCTTCTGCTATATTCGGGATTAATGCTAATGCATCCGGAAATTGCGTAGCGAAGAATTCTTTTATGGTTTCTTCTGTTGTTAGATTTTCGAAATTGTATTTTCCTTCTTCGTAACTTAAAAATAGGGTTACTGTAAAGCTTCCGTCTAAATTAGGAAGCGCAATTAACATATAATCACCTCTTGGCCAAATGTGTAAATAATCTTTATTTATAAGGTGTTTTCCTTCCGCGGAAGCGGGAATCTCTAGCTCTTTATAACCATGCGTTAAATAATTTTGTGAATAACTGAATAGGAATTTACGCTCTAAATAATAGCTTTTTCTAAGAGAAGATCCTGCGCCATCGGTACCAAAAATAACATCTCCTGTAACTTCTAATTCGGTTTTGGTTTCGTAATCGTATAAACTAGCCGTGTTGTTTTCGATATCAATTCCGTTGCATTTTTTGTTGAAATGAATGGTAAGGTTATCGTATAAATCGGCTTCAGTTAAAAGCAATCCATTTAGTTCGCCTCTAGAAATGGAGTTGATATATTCGTTATCTCTTCCGGAATAGTTTGAGGGAAAGGTGTTTCCTTCTATATCATGCATTAATCGGCCATACATGGGAATGCAAAGCGGTTTTACTTTGTCTTCAACTCCTGCTAATCGCATAGCTTTTAAACCACGATCGGAAAGGGCTAAGTTTATAGAACGGCCTGCAGAAATATCTGTAGTGCGTAAATCAGGTCTGCTTTCGTAAACGTTTACGGTGTAACCGCGTTGTGCTAGACGTAAAGCTAGGAGGGAACCACAAAGTCCAGCTCCAATGATTAGTATGTTGTCTTTTTTATTACTCATATTTTTTATTTCCGTGAAGGCGGAAATCTCCTTTTTTTTATTTCTGTTCATTTTGTCTTGATACAAAACGAACCAAAAGATCAAGGTCAAGCCAAGGAATTTTCAGTTTTGCAAACTGAAACCGATTTGAAAACTCCGCGTCGAACTACGTTCTCCTGTGTTTCGGAGCTTTTCTTCATCTATTCTTCGCCTTGACTTTCAATTCTTCGAATTGATGTAGGGCTTGATTATTTGTAATGTTAAAGTTTATTTAAAATTAATTTTCATTTTGATAACATCTTCTTTGCTTCTTTTTGCTCATGAATGTTATTCGTTCCTTTTACCGTTTCTTAAATTAATTCCTGTGTACAAATAGGCTTTTAGAGAACAGGAGAAATCTGTCCAACCTTGTGTTTGTTGCATCACTTTTTTTATGCCTTCATCATCTTTGTTAAAGGATTTTTCAGTGATAACAAGTGCTGTTTTATTTTCTTCTACTGCTTTAAAAAGTATTTCTACTTCTGTTTGCGCGTTGTTTCCTTCCCAAGTAAAAATTATCTGTTTGTTGTTTTCCACTTTTATAACATGGACAACAGAACTTGCATTAAAATCTTTCCATTCCCAAGCTATTTTAGCTCCTTGCGTTATGTTGTTGTCGGCATGCGTAACAAAATATTTTGTTATTTCATTTTTGTCTACAATGGCATTAAAAACAGTGCCGATGTCTTTATAGATAATGTCTTTTACTTTTACGTCTAGTTTCATAATAAGGTTTTTAAAATGCTAACCATTCTAAACACATCTTCAAAGGTGTTGTATAATGGAATTGGAGCACAGCGTATTACATCTGGTTCGCGCCAATCGGTTATAATATGTGCTTCCGTTAATTTTTTATGTAAAGTTTTATCTGCATCTTTTACTTGAATAGACAATTGACAACCACGTTCTTTAGGATTGGAAGGTGTTATAATTTTAATCTTATCGTTATTCAGATCGTTAATTAAAAATTCGAAATAGCCCGTTAGTTTTTCAGACTTCTCCCGAAGCGCATCCATTCCTACTTCATTAAACATATCTAAAGACGCTTTAATTGCCGCCATGGATAAAATTGGAGGATTACTAAGTTGCCAACCTTCGGCACCAGGAATCACATCTAATGGTTGTCGCATATTAAATCTAGTCGATTTATTATGACTCCACCAACCAGCAAATCGCTTTAAATCTTTATTATGTGCGTGTTTTTCGTGGACAAATAGTCCGCCTAAACTTCCTGGTCCAGAATTTAAATATTTGTACGTACACCAAGCGGCAAAATCTACACCAGAATCATGTAATTCGGGTTGTATGTTTCCTGCGCCATGTGCTAAGTCAATACCAACCATACAGTTTTTGGCATGCCCTAATTCTGCTATTTTTTTGATATCTAAATATTGTCCGGTGTAATAATTTACACCTCCAATAAGTAATAAAGCGATTTCATCTCCTTGTTCTTCTAGAATGGTTTCTAAATCTTCTATGTTAAGAAGTTCTTCACCTTTTCTAGGTTTCCATTCTATAACACCTTCGTTAGCATCAAAACCATGAAAATCTAATTGTGTTTGTACTGCATAACGATCACTTGGGAACGCATCACTTTCGATTACAATTTTATATTTCTTTTTAGTAGGTTGGTAAAAACTTACCATTAGCAAATGCAAGTTGGTAGTTAAGGTATTCATGATAACTACTTCAATTGGTTTTGCACCTACCACTTTTGCCATCGATTCGGTTAAGAACTCATGATATGGCATCCAAGGATTTTTTGCTTCAAAATGACCTTCTACTCCAAAATTAGCCCAATCTTCTAGCTCTTGCTTAATATATTCTTTTGTAGCTTTTGGTTGTAAGCCTAAAGAATTTCCTGTAAAATATAACCAATCGTTTCCGTCCTTGTCTTTAGGAATGTGAAATGCATCTCTATACTTAGAAAGCGGATCGTTTTGGTCTTGTTGCTGTGCGTAACTTAAAGTGGTTTTATTCATTTTTTAAAGTAAAAAAGTCTTTTTGGATTTGAAAAAAATCTAAAACGTTTCATTATATGAAACACTGTTTCAAAAATAAACATTATTTTTGAATAATGAAATGAATTTCCTAAAAGATAATAAAGGAATTCGTTCCTGTTTTATAATAGTACTTAAACGGTTAGAAGTTTATGAATGAAGATGTTAAAGATCTCAATTTATCTGTGGTGAAAGCTTTTACGCTGTTGGATGCCTTTACTATGGATAAGCAAGAATGGGGTGTTCGCGAACTAGCAATAAAAAAAGGCTATAACAAAAGCACCACATATAGATTATTGAACACATTAGAATCCTTAGGGGTATTGCAGAAGAATGATAATGATAAATATCTTTTAGGACTGAAGTTATTTGAATTAGGAAACTTAGTAGCGATACATAAAACGTTACGAAAATATTCTAGAACACCGTTAGAAAATATTGCTAGAGAAATTAAGGAAACCGTGCATTTTGGTGTTTTGGATAAAAACCAGGTGCTTTATTTGAATAAAACCGAAAGTCCGCAAGGACTTAAAGTAAGCACGCAAATAGGTTCTTATCAAAAAGCATATTGTACTGCAATAGGAAAAGTGCTTTTGGCTTTTTTACCGGAACAAAAAATAGCAGAATATTTAAAAGTAGTTTCTTTAGATGCATGTACCGAAAATACCATTACAAATCCCGAAACTTTACAGAAGGAGTTGCAAAAAATAAGAGCGCAAGAATATGCCTTAGATATGGAGGAATTGGAATTAGGTCTTATTTGTATCGCCATGCCTGTTTATAATAATAGAGGTGAAGTTATCGCTAGTATTAGTGTTTCTGGTCCGTCGAGTAGGTTTAAGCTTGAAAATATTGAGAGTTATATATCCATAATTAAAAAAGGAGCACAAGCTATTGAAGCGAATATGCACTAAAAAAAGAATTATTCGTTTAGAAATAAATCTCGAAATGAAGTACAAAAAACGCCTTGTAAAAAGTATTACAAGGCGTTTTTTTCAATTTATATATAGACGCAATACTAATATTGCGGAGGGTATAATATATACGTGTAGAAGATTCGTTTTAGATGTTTTATTTTAAAACTAATTTGTATCTACTTGGATATTAGTAAAGTTAAGGTTCCAATTTTCTCCTTTTTTAATATGCTCTAAGGCAATCTTAAGACCATTAAAATCTTTTTGACTTTCAAAAGAAGTAATCATAGAAGCTTCTCCTGCATTCCCTCTTCTATAAATCCATTCTTTAATCATATAATTATCATCATAATAAAAATCATACGCATCACCAGGAGTATAGCCGCCTTCATTAGCATATACTAGTGTGATTTTATTTAAAAGCGTTTCACTAATTGGTGCTTTTTCCTTTGTCGGTTCAGTAATCGTTGTGCCACTATCCCAAACCAATTGAAAAGGTGCAAGCAACCAGAATTTATCATTAATAAAGCCTTGATCTGCTTTAATGGAAATACTATCTACGTTTTTTCTATTGTAATAAATAGTGTCTAGATTGCTAATTAAGCGCACATCATTTGTTTTGGGTTTCCAAGTCCAAGATCTTTCAAAATGCGTACTGTCTTTGTCTACATTAAAAGTGAAAGCTATTTCTGAAACCTTATCCCAGTTTTCAAAGCCGTGTGCATTTGCAATTTTTTCTGCTACAGATAATTCTTTTATTGCTTCTTTTTTTTCTTCTTTTTTACAAGAAATTAAAGTTATAAGCGCACAGAGTACAAGGAATGTGTTTTTCATTTTTCTAATTTTCAACAAAGATAAAGAAGATTAGTTGAGAAGTTTTATCTTAGGCATTCAATTTAGTATTATGGATAAGAATCAAGATTATTTTAAGGCGAATAAAGCAACATGGAATGATAAGGTAAAAGTGCATTCTAAAAGCGATATGTATAATATGCAAGCTTTTAAAGATGGTAAATCTTCTTTAACGTCATACGAAACGGAAGCGCTTGGTGATGTTTCGGGAAAGTCTCTTTTGCATTTGCAATGTCATTTTGGACAAGATACATTAAGTTGGTCTAGGCTAGGAGCAACTTGTGTTGGTGTAGATTTAAGTGATGGCGGAATTGCTTTAGCGCAAGAATTAAATGATGAATTAAAGCTAAATGCCAAGTTTGTTTGTTGTAATGTTTTAGATACTTCAAAACATGTAAAGGAAACTTTTGATATTGTTTTTACCAGTTATGGTGTTATTGGTTGGTTGCCAGATTTAAAACCTTGGGGAAAAATGATTGCCGAAAAGCTAAATACTGGAGGAACCTTTTATATGGCAGAATTTCATCCCATTGTTTGGATGTTTGATTATTTAGAAGAGCAGCCTATTATGAAATATGGCTATATGCAAGACGAAGTTATTTATGAAGAATACGAGGGTACGTATGCGAATCAAGAGTCCAAAATGGTAAGCAAAGAGTATGGTTGGAATCATGGATTAAGCGAAGTGATTAATGCGCTAACCGAAGCTGGTTTGAAAATTGAATACCTAAACGAACATGATGAGTCACCGTATAATGTCTTGCCGGGTCTAGAAGAAACAGCATCTGGAATGTATGTTACAAAAGATAAATTGTATCCTTTGATTTTTGAGTTAAAGGCAACAAAGATTTAACGTGTTATTTGTTTTATGTGGTTATTCTAGCTAGCGGTCTAGTTAGAATGTGTTTTAAAGGAGTTTTGCTTCTCATTTCTCTCTGTTATCCGTTATTGTATTAGATAAAAGTATCAATATCTCCATAAACTAAGTGGATATTTTTAGTAGAAATTCTGTCATCAAAACTTTTTGCACCAATATGCCAAGAGTCCAAACTTTGAATACTCTTTTCCATTAGTATTTGGTTGGGAGTACCTTCCAAAAGTTGAATATAAAGTTTTTGTATTCCTAATTCTTTCAGCGCTTGCTTTAGTGTCTTTAAAAATTTAGGAACATTTGTATTTGATGTGAAATTTATAGCACCTAAATGCCCTTCATTTTTTAATTTAAGCCAAATGGAGTTGCCATCTATGTCAAGGAAATAGTGATTTGATGGTAGGTTGTTAAAAAAGTTGTCCTCTTTAACGATGTAGCACGTGTTTTTTGTAATAGGCTTGTTTTCGTATGTAGAGATTAACAAATGGTTAGCTAGTTTTTTTTGAACATAACTATTGTGCCAGTGTTCTATGGACTTTATTTTGCTAAAAAATTTATACCATGGAATATTACTGCCTTTGATGGTATAGCGCCTCATATTTCCAATAATTTCCCAATCTAATTTCTTTTTGTAAGCCCAATAGGAATGCTCATTTAGAAAAGCATAATGAAAAACGATATTGTGATTTAATGCATACTGCTCTAATGCTTTAGATACTTTATGGAAAACTCCTTTTCCTGACCAATTATGCAGGGTCATAGTGTCGCAAAACTGCATTCCTTTAAATGCATAATCATTAAAAGACATATTACAAGGGATGCCTCCACAAAAGGCTATTGGCTCGGAGTTAATATATGCAAAGAATCCGCTGTATGAGGGTAACGAATTAGAAGGAGTGTATTTTCTTTTGAGATATTCAATAGAATGTTCAACATTAAAAACTAATTTAAACAGTTTAGCCAGATCAGCTAATCTACTTTCACTAAGTTTTATTATGGTTATTTCTGTGCTCAATTACTTAATATTTATTATTCAATATAGCCCAAGCTTGATGTGATAAATTGGTGAAAGGGTTAAGGGTAAGTCTGGAATGTATTCTAGAATCGTTAACATCTTCAGGGAATAGATAGTCTACTGCATATTGATTTTTTAAACCTATTTCGGAACAATATTGAACTAGTTCTCTAGTATATGATCCATCTGGATATGCAATGTTTTTAATTTCGCGTTCCAGTAAATTTTCTAAATATGTTTTAGACTTACTAATTAATTTAATAGCTTCTTCATGAGTGCAAACCCCAAGATTTTCATGATAATAGCCATGTAATTCTACAGATGCATAATCTGATTTATCGAGTTTAATGATTTCTTCATCAGATAAATTTTTCCAATAAATCTCCCATTTTTCTTCGTTAATAAAATCTTTTATTATCGGAAAAGCAGAATAGACCTGCTTTTTAAAAGCCCAATTATGTGTTTTACACATGTTTTTTAAGCTTACACCATCTGGGTTTTGATAAGTTCCATTTTTCTTATTATAAGTAACACCTGCTACAACTATATTTCCAGTGTTTAAGTTAGATGCGAGATCTAAATAGTCTGCCCAGAGCATTGGTTGTTGGGTGTCGTTAATTGCTGTAACAAAAAATGTTCCGTGTATTTGCTTTTTTTCTAGTATGGGTAATGCAAGTTGTAAATTGTTTCTATATCCATCATCAAACACAATGGCAATATTCATTCGGTTTTGGTCGGTTTTATTGGATAACAAATCAGATAACGAAACAAGGTTATAGTGTGTTTGTAAAAAATCTAATTGCTTCTCAAAGAGCTGTGCCGAAATGAAACGTCCATTGATATCGGTCTGTCCTACATAATCGATACCATGATATAGTAAAATACATTTTCCAGGTCGATCACGCAATAGCCAGTTGTTTCCTAAAAATCGAGAGATAACATCAATGCCTATTCTACGAACATGGTAACTTATTTTTTTATGTAATGTAGTTATCATAATAAGGATTCATCTATGAATTTGTGCTTTGTTGATTTTTGTTTGAAACTGGGTTTTTATGTCTAGTCCTGAAATACGGTTACAGGTTATAATTGATTTTACGCTGATAATTTGCCCACCTGCCGAACGGGCAGATATACCATATTTGATGTTTTATAGTCTAAAGATAAATGTAATCTTCCTTCATTGTATAAAATAATAGCACTTTTTGCAGCTCTCTTTGCGTGTGCTTTATTTTCAAAGGTTTGATCGAGATAAAATTCTTCTTTTAGTATTCCGTTTACGCGTCTTGCTATCTTGTTTTCTTAGCAATGATTTTCTTCAGTCCGACTAATGTCTACCTTTTTTTTTCGTTTTATAAAATCATATTAAATAGAAATCCTGAAAAGATAATAGCGATTGTAATGACTCCAAAAAAGATAGCGATTAATCGTAATGACATTACTTTTTTTAGCAAGGTAGCTTCGGGAATGGATAAGCCTACGGTTGCCATCATAAAGGCAATGGCAGTACCTAGCGGGACTCCTTTTGCAACAAATACTTCAATAACAGGAACAATTCCCGCGGCATTAGCATACATAGGTACAGCAAGAATTACTGCAAGCGGAACAGTCCACCATTCGCCACCACCAAGATATTGATTAAAAAAGTTTTCTGGAACATAGCCATGCATAGCTGCGCCAATGGCAATACCTATAATCACATAAAGAAGAACACCTCTTACAATGTCCCAAGCACCACGAGTGATTTCTGGTAAGCGTTGGCTGAAAGTTTGTTTTTCTTCTTCATATTCTGCTTGTTTCATTTTATTATCTAGAATCTTTTTTACCCAATCGGAAAGTAAAGGTTCCAAATTGAGTTTGCCAAGTAGCCATCCACCAATAGTTCCTAATAAAATACCTGAAACAGCATAAATTAGCGTAGCTTTTACACCAAACATTCCAAGAAACATTGCAATAGCAACTTCATTTACTAAAGGGGAAGTGATTAAAAAAGAAAAAGTTACCCCTAGCGGAATTCCTCCTTGAACAAAACCAATAAATAAGGGAACGGAAGAGCACGAACAAAAAGGGGTTACCGCACCAAAAACAGCGGAGAAAAAATATTCTAATCCGTAAAGTTTCTTTTTATTTAAATAATTTTTGAGTTTTTCAATAGGGAAATATGCATTTACAATTCCCATTAAAAACACAATAAAAAATAGAAGTATGAGGATTTTAAGTGTATCATACACAAAGAAATTCAGGGATGTACCCAATTTAGTTTCCGCAGCAATCCCAAAAACGGAATAGATTAACCAATCGGCAATATGCTGTAACCAATCAAACATTTTCAATCGTGCTAATGGTCCCTGAAATGGTGCAAGACAATTTTACCGTATTATAGATTGTACCAAACTTTTCAATATTCTTTTTAAGTAATTCTTTATTGAGTTTTTTATCGTTGCTATAAATGGTCAAATTATACAGGATGTTTTCCATCCTTGGCGGATTTTCAAGACGAGTAGCATTTACTTCTATTGCAGCTTTGGAATAGGTGAATTTCATCATCGTTGAAAAACGTTCTACATTTTTCAATATGCAGGAAGCAAAAGAACCCAAGAATAATTCGGCAGGATTTGGCAAGGATTCGGCAGTTTTTGAAGTGGTTCCAAAATCTATATTCGATTGCTTTATATGAAGAGTAGCATCTTGCTTTACAATGGATGAAGCCTGGATATGATAATTCATAGTTGGATTGAATTAGTTTAAAAGTGCCAATACTTCCTCTTTAGAAGGTACTCTGCCTTTTATTTTAATCACATTATCTATTACTAAAGCAGGTGTTGTCATGATATTGAATTTCATGATTTCCATGATGTCTTCTACTTTTTCAATGGTTGCATCTATGTTGTTTGCAGCAACGACATCCTTAACAACAGCTGTCATGGATTGGCATTTTGGGCAACCTGTCCCTAAAATTTTAATTACTTTGCTCATAATATTTGTATTTGTCTATCGGCAATAAGCGATGTGATTATAAAAAAATATCAATCAAAAAATTGTTGAAATAAAGTTTTTGCAATTTTCCAGTTTTCAGGATGAATACAATACTTTATTTTTGGTGGTTTCAATTCCCCTTGAATTAAACCTGCGTTTTTTAATTCTTTTAAATGCTGGGAAACTGTGGATTGAGAAATGGGTAATACATCTACCAAATCTCCCGTAAAACAGCAGGATTGATTTTCAAGATATTTTAGAATGACAATGCGAGTAGGATGTCCTAGCGCTTTTGCAAATTTAGCCAAAGACTCGGTGTCTTCCTTGTACTCTATATGTTCTAAACTTCTTTTCATATTCTCTATCGTAAATGTACGATTGGTTTTTAAACTGAAATATGATAATTGTCATATCCAGCCTATCTTTTATTTAGAATAAGCACCTGAAGAATAGGTAAGCTCATAGCTATGCGTATAGATTTCAAATACAATTCCAAATGGATCTTCAACATAACACATTTTGAAAGGTTTGTCCTTTGGATAGTATTCTCTAATTGGCATTCTTTGCTTTCCTCCATAGTCCAAAATTTTAGCGATAAGTTCTTCAATATTTGGATCTTGAACGCAAAAATGAAATAGACCAGTATTGAAAGGGTTAAATTCAGGAGCTTCTTTAATACCATTCGGAAAAGAAAATAATTCTATTCCAATTCCGTCGGAAGTAGCTAAATGAGCAATTTCAAATTCCGTCCAATCATTTCCAAAAACATCAATACACATTTGGCCAATAGCAGTTTCTTTTTCTTTTTTCACTTTTGAAGGCTCCATAATTACATACCAACCCATTACTTCTGAATAGAATTTTACTGCTTCGTTTATGTTTGGAACTGTTATTCCGATATGCGAAAATGATTTTGGATAATTTTTATTAGTTGTCATAAGTTCTGTTTTAGATTGCAAAATTAATCTATATTTGCCTAATTGGCAATAACTTACTTAAAAGTGGTATAGTTACCCAAACGAGTAAAATAATGATAATCAGTAATATAATAGCGTAATTTTGAATAAAGATAATAGTTGTCCATTAAATTACACCATGAATTTAATAGGTACCAAATGGAAACCTTTAATTCTATTCCATTTATTGGAAGGTAGTTTGCGTTCTGGAATGTTACAAAAGAAAATCCCAGGCATTTCAAATAAAATGTTTACACAAACCGTAAGAGATTTAGAAAAAGACGGGCTTATTTCTAGAAAAGTTTATCCTGTAGTTCCTCCTAAAGTAGAATACAGATTAACAACTCGAGGGAAATCTCTTGAGGATATTTTAAGAAGTTTGGATCAATGGGGTTTGAAAGATTGTTCGAATTAATTAAAAGTGCTCCTTTTCGTTCCAATGAGCCTTCTGGAAGACGAATTACTTGTTTTTAGATTGTGTTTATTTCCATTTTAGATTATTAGAAATCTATAGAATCTACTTTTTTGAAAACTATTGCTTGTTGGTTGGAAAGTAGGGAGTAAGCGAGGGTTTTTACAAGGAAGCTTTAGTTCGTTGTTCTTTTATGCGCTTTTGTAACTAGTTTTTATTCATAAGAAATATTTAGATCTTCTTTTTTTAAATTATCAGTATAGAGGTGAAGAAATTTTTTAGTGAAATCTTCATATTTAACTTTGTCATTAATAACATCTATTTCGTTTAATTTAATTATAAAATTATTTTCTTTTTCGTCCATTTTAAAATGGATATTACTCGTTATATAAGATAAAATGCGATTGTTTTTGATGGTGTATTTATAACTAAAAATGGGTATCGAAAATTCTTTTGGATCTTTATAAAATTCCTCATGATCTATTTTGCCAACAAACCAAGTGTCGGAATTATTATATTCCGTTTTATACATCGTAATGGTGATATTCGAGGACATTAATTTTGAATTATTACTTTCAAAGCTTAGTTTCTTATTAAAAGTAAGACTGTCTAAAATTGCAATCTGATTTTTTTCTAAAATATACTTAAGCACGTTTGTATTACTCTTTCCATTGCCATAATGATACGGACTTAGCGTATTGTAGTAAAACGGATTCCATTGTTTAGTGTTTCCTGAATAGTCCTCTTGGTAGAAGAAAGACATATCTTTATTGAACTGGTGTATGCGTCCGGAAGTAAAACTATCTTTAGATTTAAGTCCGTCTTTCCAAAGAGAAATACTATGTGAAATTAATAGTTGATTTAATTCTAAAGTTGATTTGTATTCTGTGTTTTTTGGAGAACATTGTGTTAGAAGTAAAAGGCATGTAATTCCTGCGAGTATCTTTTTCATATATTGGTTACAACCTATTTTCTGTATGATTAGTGACGTATTTAAGTAACTAATTTAGCAAATAAAAATCGAATAGAAAATCCGCAAGGGTTTTCGTAAGTAGGCGAGGACTAGCCATTAATTATAAACGTTGTTGGCAATAGTTATTTTTTTACATAATAAACTTGATTCCCTTTAGAGAACACAAATTCTTTGCTTAATTCTAATTTAGGAAGTTTAAACACTTTGTCATTTACGGAATGCTTTTTTATTTCTTTAAGAGTCATAGTAATTGTCATCATTCCGTACATTCTTTTCACTATTTTTAATGGTAATGAATTCGATAATTTTAAATATTCCGACCACATATCGTATTTATGGTTATTGTATAAAGTCGAATCCATTTTTAAATAATCTGAATTGAAAAAATACTCATAAGTACCTGTTTCCCATACCACAATTACTTTAGAGCATTTTGTGTTCAGGATAATTTCATCTGTTTGTTCTACTGTAATTTTAGGGCTTTTTTCTTTCAGTTCCGTTTCTAAATCTATTTCAGCTTTAATTGCTGGAACTAATTCCGATTTTTTGTCTATTGTTAAAATCTCATTCCTATCTGATAAGTAAACAACTTTAATTTTTCCTTTATTCGGTTTGCTCAAATAGTTTCCATTTTTATAGGTAATCAGAGTTTCCTCTAAGAATTTGCCGCTTTCCATCATCTTTTCTTTTGTCATTCCTAACTGTTTGGAAAATTTTTCAGCAATCTTAATGTCATTTTCATACACAAGTGTTCCCTCGAAATTTTGACTAAAACCCAAAACTGGAATTAAAAATAAAAGAAGGAGTATGTTTTTCATCGTGTAGGTCTTAATTATTGCTAACATATTATATCATCACTCTTATGAAACCTATTTCGTAAATAAGTCGGGATATAGTGGTTTTTGTGCTGATGTTATCCCGTAAAGATTTTTTTTTTAAGATTGTATGCAATGGGTTTAATCAGCTTAAAAAAGTCTAATGCTTATCTTTTAATATTTCGGGCATTAAAGATTGAAAACGTCTTAATCTTGGTATAGAAACACCTTGAATATATCTGTTTTCTGGATGTAGTCTTTCGTAGTTTTGATGGTAGTCTTCGGCAATCCAAAATTTTTGAAAAGGATATACTTCTGCTGCAATAGTTTTACCTAATTTTTTAGCTAATGCTTCTTTTTTCTTTAAGATGATTTCTTTTTGCACTTCGTTTTGATAAAAAATTATAGAACGATATTGACTTCCTCTATCCGGACCTTGACCATTTACTTGTGTTGGGTCTTGTGATGCAAAATACACATCTACTAAAGTGCTAAAAGATACTACTTCTGGATTGTAAATGATCTCTACAGCTTCTGCATGACCTGTTCTTCCTGTGTTGCTAGCCTCGTAGGTCGGGTTTTTAGTATGTCCGCCAGCATATCCCGAAATAGATTCCTCTACACCTTTTACGCTTTCAAAAACAGCTTCTACGCACCAAAAACAACCACTAGCAAAGTATGCTTTCGCTTTTCCGTTTTCTAATGCAACTTCTATAGGTTCTGCGTTAATTACAGTTTGTTGATCTTCATTAACTTGTGCTGTGTTTTTACAGCTGAATAAAGTTATAAGTAAGAAGGATAATAAAAAGGTCTTGTGCAGTTTCATAACGTATAGGTTTTTGGGTTCAGTCGGAAACAAGTGTTGTTCCTTAAAAAAAAAAGCATAAAAAAAGCCCTTACAAAAGTAAAGGCTTTTAAATATAATTTAAAAATGGATTATAGTTTTGCAAACATTTTTTCCATTTTTTCTTTTTGTTCTTCCGCTAAATTAGCATCTACTAAAATACGTCCAGAATGCTCATCGGTAATAATTTTTTTACGACTAGCAATTTCTACTTGTACTTGTGGTGGAATGGTAAAGTAAGAACCTCCAGCAGCACCTCTTTCGATTGGCACAACAGCTAAACCGTTTTTTACATTTACTCTAATTCTAGTGTAAGCAGCAACTAAACGATCTTCGATAGATTCTTTATAATCATCCGATTTTTTAATAAGTGCTTTTTCTTCTTTTTCTGTTTCTGCTAAAATGGCATTTAATTCACCTTGTTTGTGTTTTAAATGTGTTTGGCGAGCTTTCAAACGATCTTTGTTTTCAGAAATTACTATTTTCTTCTGATCTATTTGCGCTTTAAATTCTTTAATGTGCTTGTCTGCTAATTGAATTTCTAATTCTTGAAATTCAACTTCTTTAGTCAGTGAGTTAAACTCTCTGTTATTTCTAACATTTTTTTGTTGCTCAGCATATTTTTTAATTAAAGATTTTGCTTCTTCAATTAAATTCTTTTTTGAGTCAATGTCATTATTAGTAGCTTCTAAGCTTAATTCAAGCTTTTCTAATCTTGTCTTTAAACCAGTAACTTCATCTTCTAAATCGCGAACTTCTAATGGAAGTTCTCCACGTACATTTCTTATTTCGTCTATACGAGAGTCTATGAGTTGTAAATCATACAACGCTCTTAAGCGATCTTCTACAGTTACTTCTTTCTTTTTTGCCATACTTTAAAAATATTGAACAGGATTGGTGTTTGTCTTTGATAAAACGACTGCAAAATTAGTAATTTTTTTTGTAAGATGCGCTACTAAACCGTTTTTTGTGTACTGTTCGCTCTCATAATGGCCAATATCTGCTAAAACAATGCTATTTTCGGCAGAAAAGAAGTCGTGATATTTTAAATCGGAAGTCACTAATACATCTGCTCCTGAAGCTTTTGCAGCAGAAATAGCGAAACTGCCAGAGCCACCTAAAACAGCTACTTTTTTTATTGGTTTGTTGCGTAAATTAGAGTGTCTAATACAACTAGCTTGCATTTTCGTTTTTAAATACTTTAAAAAGTCTGCTTCTGTCATAGCGTTTTCTAGTTCGCCAAGCATTCCCATTCCTATATGTTGATTATTGTTTTCTAAAGTGACTATTTCATAGGCCACTTCTTCATAAGGATGGGTTTTTAAAAGTGTCTGTAAAATGGTGGATTGTGAGTGTTTTGCAAAAGTTACAGAAATTTGAGTTTCTGCTTCTTGATGTGTTTCTCCTATTTTACCCAATGTCGGATTCGCATTTTCATTGGCTTTATACGTACCAACTCCTTCGGTATTAAAACTGCAATTACTATAGTTACCTATATTTCCTGCTCCTGCCTTAAATAATGCTTTACGCACGTTATCGGCTTGTTCATTAGGAACAAAAGTAGTTAGCTTTTTGATGCTTTGGGTTTGCGGTATTAAAATGCTTCTATTATTAAGTTGTAATTGGTCGCAAATCATGCTATTTACACCTTGCCATGCATTATCTAATGCGGTATGCATAGAATAAATAGCAATGTCATTTTTTATGGCTTTAATAACTACGCGCTCTACATAGGTTTTTCCTGTAATCTTTTTTAAACCTTTAAAAATAATAGGATGAAAGCTTACAATAAGATTACAATTTTCTTTAATTGCTTCATCTACTACTTCTTCTAAAGTGTCTAGTGTTACTAGAACTCCTGTTAGTTTGGTGTTTTTGTTTCCTACAAGTAAACCAACGTTATCAAAACCTTCGGCGTATGCTAAAGGTGAAAACTCTTCAAGGGAATCTATAACATCTTGAATAATCATGTTTTTTCGTATTGGATTTAGAACAAATATAAAATATTTACGTCATGTGCTTGTATTTATTATTTTTTAAATAGTATCTGTAATCTCTATGTGGTTTAAATAATTATTATCTTCGATTTTTAAAAAATTGTCAACCCTTTTTGGTTTCTTTTATATGAAATTATTGCGATACCTTTTATTTCCTGTTGTACCAATTTACTATCTAGTAACTTGGTTGCGTAATGTGTTTTATGATAGAGGCATTTTTAAGTCTAAATCGTATGATTTTCCGGTATTAGCTGTAGGTAATTTAAGTGTTGGTGGTACTGGTAAAACACCAATGATTGAGTATTTAATCGTTTTACTGAAAGATAAAAAACAAGTGGCTACTTTAAGTCGAGGGTATAAACGAAGTAGTGAAGGTTTTTATTTGGCAGATAATAATGCCGATGCAAAATTATTGGGGGATGAGCCTTTTCAATTTTATAGAAAATTTAAAAAAGATATTCAAGTTGCCGTGGATGCAGATAGGCAAAACGGAATTAAAAATTTAATGCAACAAGAAACGGCTCCAGAAGTTATTTTATTAGACGATGCCTACCAACACAGAAAAGTAAAAGCGGGGTTTTATATTTTATTAACTACCTATAGTAATTTATATACGAAGGATTGGGTTTTACCAACGGGAGATTTACGAGAGCCAAGGGCAGGAGCGAAGCGAGCAAATTGTATTGTAGTAACTAAATGTCCTGATAACTTAAGTGCTATAGAAAAAGATGAAATTATAAGAAGTATTAATCCGAAAGCAAATCAAAGTGTTTTTTTTAGTGCTATTCGTTATGCAGATAGTGTTTTTTCTGAAGAAAAGAAACTTGGATTAAAAACGTTACATGATTTTACTTTGGTCACCGGAATTGCAAATGCAACGCCTTTAGTAAATCATTTAAAAACGGAAGGTTTGCAATTTGATCATTTAAATTTTAAAGATCATCATGACTTTACAGCACAAGATATAGAACTGTTTAAAAGTAAGTCACTTATTATTACTACGGAAAAAGATTATGTAAGGTTGTTACAGTTTGATGCTTTAAAAGATAAAGTATTTTATCTACCTATTACTGTAAATATAGATAAACCGGAAGCTTTTAATACTAGCGTTTTAGAGTTTGTAACTATTTAACTATTGCAACTTCTTCCTTTATTAATGCTTGGTATAACTTCTTTTCAAAGTCTTCTTGCTTAAATGGCTTGGATATAATGTCATCAAATCCAGCTTCTTCAAATTCATGCATTTTGTCTTCCAAGGTTACCGCCGTTAAAGCAAATATGGTTAGGTCCTTTTTAAAACCTCTAATGATCTTGGTTGCTTCCAATCCGCTAATTCCTGGCATGTGAATATCCATTAGAACGACATCGTAATTGGTGTTTTTAACTTGCTCTACAGCATCTTCTCCGTTATCAACAATGTCACAATTCAGATTCATTTTATTTAGAATCTTTTTGGTAATCATTTGGTTGATTTTATTGTCTTCGACTACTAATATTTTTATCGTGCTCAACTCTATCTCGCTTATGTTTTTAAAATAATTCTTTTTAGTTTCTTCTTCAATTACTTGGTCGGTATAGTTTAAAGGGATTTCAAAAATAAAGTTGGAACCTTTACCTAATTCACTTTTAAGATAAATTTTCCCTTTTAAGATATCTATTAATCCTTTTACAATAGATAAACCTAAACCAGTACCTCCATATTTTCTGTTAATTTGAATAGAACCTTGTGAGAAGCTTTCAAACATGTGTTCTTGCTTTTCTTTGCTAATACCAATTCCGTTATCCTCTATTTCAAATCGTATAGAGTAGGTTTTACCTGTTTGGTTAAGTTTATATACTCTAACCCAGATATCTCCATCTTTGGTGAATTTAATAGAATTTCCAATAAGATTAATTAGTATTTGAGAAATCTTAAGTTGATCTGCATTATAGTTTTCTGGTAAGTCTTTGTCGTATTCAAAATGGAGTTTTATGCCATTATCTATTGCAGAATTGTTTAACGCAGCAATAACATTCGCTACTTTCTTTTTTAAATTGAATACTTCTGGTTCTACTTCCACTTTATTCGCTTCAATTTTATTTATTTGAAGAATATCATTAATGAAAGTTAATAGGTAATCTCCAGAGAATTTTAAAGACTTTAAATGCTGTACTTGCTCTGGTTTAGGGTTTTCGTCTAAAAGCATATTACTTAATCCAGTAACGGCATATAGAGGTGTTCTCAATTCATGGGTTACCGTAGATAAAAAGTTGGCTTTTGTTTTTGAAGCTAATTCTGCTTTCTCTTTTGCAAGAATAAGTTCGCCATTCTTTTTGTGCAACATATTGTTTGTTTTTAACCTTATTCTGTTGTTTTTGTATAACGACAAAGTTAATAACGATAAAATAGTAATTAAAGCAACACTTAGAATAGCTGTTAGTTTACTAAGGTTTTTTGAATCTTGAAGTTCTTCAAGATCTGCAGCTTGCTTTTTTTGGTACTCTGTTTGGTTTTTTAATAAATATTCAAACCTTCTTTCTGGATTCAGATTTTGTCTTTTTACATTTAAAAGGGAATCTGATAATTTAATGTGTTTTCTTAAGTAAGCATTAGCAAGTTTGTAGTTCTTTGTTTCTTGGTTTAAATCACTTAAAACTAAATAGCCTTCACTTATAACATTGTGAAAATCATTATTAATGGCTTCATTGACACCTTCGTTGGTGATTTCAATAGCTTTGTCAATATTGTTAAGTTTAGCGTAAACAACTCCTAGGTTTATTTGCGCACTACTATGTATTTTTTTTAAATTGTATCTATTAGCTAAAGCGATAGCATTTTCAAATAGTAATTTGGCTTGTTCGTAGTCTTCTAGTGCTAAGAATGTTTGTCCTTTTTTAAGGTCAACTTCTGCAACAAAATCATCTAAACCTTCTTGTTCAAAAAGGTTTTTTGAAGATTTATAGTAGTCTAAAGCAGTTTGGTAATCTTTTTTTGCAACATAAACATTACCAAAGGTTTTGTAAGATTCTGCAAGGTTAATTTTATCATTAGAAAGACGTTGTGTTGCAACTGCTCTTGTTAATTGCTTAATTGCTTCATCTGGTTCTTCAATGATATATTCAATTTTTCCAAGTTTCGAGTAGATTAACCCTATGCTTTTATTGTCTTCAATGGTAGTAGCCGGAATAAGAGCGTTTTCAAGCTCTTTTTGTGCTTCAAAATAATTGGAGTTTTCAATGTTTTTTTGTGCTAACCTTATTAGGTTATTTACATTTTGTTGTATAGTATCTCTCTCTTGAGTAGTGATTTCCTGAGAAAATACACTGCAACTCAACACCATGATAATAGCACATATATAGTAGTTGATTCGGAACATTTTTTTAACAATGATATAAGCAAATATAAATATTTATTCGATAAAAGTTAACTTTTTACCGATAAATTGCTAATTAAATTGATTATTCTACTAGAATAGCCTGTCTCATTATCGTACCAACCAATAATTTTTACCATATTTCCAATGGTTGAAGTCATTTGTGAATCAAATATGCAGGAATGTGTGTTTCCTACAATGTCTATAGATACAATTGGGTCTTCGGTATATTCCAAAATACCTTTGTATTTATTTTGCGAAGCTTTTTTAAATGCATCATTAATCTGCGCAATGGTTACATTTTTCTCCACATTTAATGTGATGTCTGTAAGAGAGCCATTCGCTACAGGAACTCTTATGCCACAACCTCCAATTACATTTGCTAAGTCTGGAAATATCTTTGTTAGTGCCTTTGCAGCTCCAGTAGTAGTAGGTACAATAGATTGACCAGCTGCTCTTGCACGACGTAGATCTCTATGTGGCTGATCGTGTAAACTCTGATCTGTGGTGTAGGAATGGACTGTGGTAATATATGCTTGTTTAATACCGCAAAGTTCTTGCATAATAGCAAGCATTGGTGCCGCATTGTTTGTGGTACATGATGCGTTAGATATTATTTTTTCAGTGCCATCTAAAATAGCTTCATTAACACCTAGAACGACTGTTTTTATATCGTCTTCTAAAGGAGGAACACTTAAAATAACGCGTTTTGCGCCATTTTTAATATGAAGGTTTAGCGCTTCTTTGGTTTTAAACTTTCCTGTAGCTTCAATAACAAAATCGATATCAAAAGGTTTCCAATTAAGATCTTCTAGCTTTTGCTTATTTAATAAAGGAATGTTTTTATTGTTAACTATAATGTGATTTTCATTATAAGAAATGGCTTCATTAAAAATGCCATGAATACTATCATACTTTAAAAGATGGCTTAATGTTCTTGCGTCTGCTAAATCATTTATAGCAACGACTTGTATGTTTGGATTGTTTTGAAGCAGTCTAAAAACGCGTCTGCCAATTCTTCCAAATCCATTTATTGCAACATGAATCATTAATTAATATGTTTTTGTGCTTTGTAAGAGGAACGAACTAAAGCGCTACTTTCTACATGGCGAAAACCAAGACCTAAACCAATTTCTCTATATTCTTCAAATTGATCTGGAGTAATAAATTGCTTTACAGGTAAGTGCTTTTTACTTGGTTGTAAATATTGACCAATAGTTACTACATCTACATCATTAGCTCTTAAATCATGTAAAGTTTCTATAACTTCTTCGCGCATTTCACCAAGACCTAACATAATACCCGACTTTGTACGTCTTTGTCCTTGTTGTTTTAGGTATTTTAAAACGCCTAAACTTCTATCGTATTTTGCTTGAATACGTACTTCACGAGTTAAGCGTCTTACGGTTTCAATATTATGAGAAACTACTTCTGGAGCAACATCTATAATTCTGTCAATATGTAATTCTACACCTTGGAAATCTGGAATTAATGTTTCTAATGTCGTTTCCGGATTCATTCTGCGAACCGCTTTAACCGTTTCACTCCACATAATACTTCCCATGTCTTTTAAGTCATCACGATCTACACTAGTTAAAACGGCATGCTTAATATTCATGATTTTAATAGAACGTGCTACTTTTTCTGGTTCGTCCCAATCTACCGTTTCTGGTCTTCCGGTTTTTACACCACAAAAACCACAAGAACGTGTACAAACGTTACCAAGAATCATAAAAGTTGCGGTACCTTCTCCCCAGCATTCTCCCATGTTCGGACAGCTTCCTGATGCGCAAATAGTATTCAGTTTGTATTTGTCTACTAAACCACGAAGTTCGGTGTACTTTTTACCTGTTGGTAACTTTACACGAAGCCATTTTGGTTTTGCTACTCGTTCCGGAATTATGTTTGAAGCAGTATCTGTATTCATTTAGTTTGTTATTTCTAAATACAAAGATACAAAGTATTCTATTAAAAAAGCCTTTATCAAATAGTGAGATACTATAAATTAAAGCCAATTTTTAGTGGGATTATTTTTTCTGAATAATTTCTGCTAAAAGTTTTTTAGCACGTAAGAGTTTTACCTTAACGTTGTTAATAGGTTCGTTTAATTGGGTGGAGATTTCTTTATAACTTAACTCTTGAAAGTAGCGTAGATTAATCACCTCTTGATAATGTGGTTTTAATTTTTTGATATCCCGAAGTAGTTTGGCTAAGTTTTGCTCTGTAATAAGTTTGTCTTCCGCAGAAGGGGTTTCGTCTAAAATTTGAAACAGCGAATTTTCATCGTCCTTAGACATATCTGCAGAAATAGAACGTTTTTCTTTTCGCAATAAATCGATATGAATGTTTTTAGAAATGGTAATCAGCCAAGTCTTAAACTTATATTCGGTGTTGTACGTCTCTATTTTGTCAAAAGCTCTAGAAAAGGTTTGAATGGTAACGTCTTCGGCATCGTTTTCATTTTGAATACGTTTTAACTGAAAACCATATACGTCATCCCAAAAGGTGTTTAGTAAAAAATTAAATGCCTTTTGTTCGTTTTTTCTTGCTTGTTGTATGGCTTCTTCTATTTCCAATGTTTAGGTTTTGCAATAAGATTAGTTATAAATATAGTTAATTGCATGCCAATTAAAAAAATCTCTAAAAAAGGAAGAAAAATAATAAGGTCTTTTTCGTCTAATTTTTTGGAGGTTTTACCAAATACGATATAAAAGATAAGTATTCTTAAGAGGAATATAGGCAAAACTATTTGCCAGGAATATGTTGTGATAAGAAGTGTAATTGCTAAAGTCCAAAATAGAAATTGTGAAATATAGAAAAGCGCAAGTAAGGTCTTGTGTGTTGCTTTATAATGTTTTGCGGTAGATACGTGTCTTCTTTTTTGTAAAAGCCAGTCTTTAAAAGTTGTTTTCGGATTAGAAATAGTAAAACTTTCTTTTGTAAAACAAATGCTTGTGTTTTTATTCGTTGCTACTTGATTGATAAATAAATCATCATCACCAGAACGGACTTGCATGTGGTTAATAAAGCCATTTGCATTAAAGAATACTTCTTTTTTGTATGCTAAATTTCTACCAACTCCCATAAATGGTATTCCAGATTTGGCATAAGAGAAATACTGTAAAGCGGTTAGCAGTGTTTCAAATCGGATTAATTTATTTAAAAACGAATTTTTAATTTTGGTATAAGCACCATAGCCCAAAACAATAGTTTTTGTTTGGTTAAAATGTGCGCTCATTTCTTGTAACCAGTATTTCGAATTGGGTTGGCAATCTGCATCGGTAAAAAGTAAGAACTCATTTTTGGATGCTTTTATACCAAGGGTTAATGCATACTTTTTGTTTCCAAAAAACGCTTCGGTTGGTATTACATTAACAATTTTAATATTATTGTTTTTTGCAGCAAAATCTTCCATGATGTCTAGTGTATCATCATGAGAGTTGTCGTTAATTAAAACAACTTCAAAATCTGGATATTCTTGATTTAATATATACGGAAGAAATTTCTTTAAATTATCGGCTTCATTTTTAGCACAAATAAGAATAGAAACAGCAATGTCTTTTGGTGTTTCCTGCTTCGGATGTAAAAAAGCAAACTTTGAAAATAAGAAAAGGTAATATATAACTTGAATAGTTACTACGGCTATAAATGCGTAGAAGGCAATATTCAGTAAAATCATGTACTTTAAGAATGTTGTGGTTCGCTACAGTCTTGGTATTGTTCAGGAGTTTTTCCGCAAAAGCCGCAAGATTCTCCTTCTTTATTTAACATTGGGTTTTGGCTAGCACAAGTACCAGCAAATTTTCCGTCTTTTTTTGCCCAAATTTTTATAGCTATTCCAGCGATTGCTAAACCTAAAAGTACTAATGTAATTGCTAGTAATTTCATGTGTGTATTGATCTTAATAATTTCTACAAAGATACTACTTTTTGCGAAATGGGTGTACTAAAAAACCTCGCTTTTTAAAACGAGGCTTCTAAATATGTATCGTGGAAAGTAATTTACTTTTTTAAGCTAATTTCTGCTACAGATTTTTCAACAGAAGCATTTTTATTACCTCCTTTTGGCTCAATAGTAATATTTAAACCTAAAGCATTTTCTGTGTAAGGTAAAGGTATAAGTTGGCTGTCTGTTTCGTTTAAGATACCTAAACTAACCATTTTATCTTGTACTTCTGCCCAGATTTGATAACATTGCTCTTCTGGTAATTGTGGTAAGGAAACCACATCTATCATAGAGGTTTTGTCTATAGGGTTTATATAAGCAACCGTTTTTAAATTCTTAGCTCTAGCGTTTCCTTTTATTATATATTTTTGTGTTTCCGGATTATTAAGCTGTTTAAATTGTTGCATAATATCGCTTAACATGAGATTGTTTTGATCGATGTCGCTACGTAAATCAAAAATTTCGTCTGCTATAACTTGATTTTCACGTTTTAGGTCTTGATTGTTTATGTAAAACATAAAGGTAGAACCTGCAAAAACTAAGGCAGTAATACTTGCTGCTATACTAAACTTATACCAAGATTTTTGTTTTGGTACCGTTTGTAGCGCAATTACTGGTTTTTCGTCAAGCGCAGAAAGTATATCGTTTAATATATGTTCTGGTGCTTCAATGGCATTACTTTTAGCAACAATCTCTAGATGCTGCTGCATGGTATTGTACGCTTCTTTAACTTCAGGATATTTAGTAATGTAAGCTTCTACCTTTGCATTTTCTTCTGTAGTGGTATTGCCTACTAGGTATTTGTCTAATAGATCTGAATTTAAAAATGAAATTATTTTATCATTCATTGCTTTTCAATTCTGGATCGTAAATCTTTTTTAATTCACGTAATCCAATTTTTAATCTTGATTTAATTGTACCAAGCGGAATATTTAATTCGTCACTTGCTTCTTGTTGTGTCATGCCCTCAAAAAAGAGCGCATTAATTACTGTTTGATATTTTACATCTATTGTTTTTAGATGTATTTGAATATCAATAACGTCTTGATTTAAGCTATTGCTTGTTAATTTATATACGTTTGAATTCTCTATTTGGATTTCTTTACTTTGTTTATTCGACACAGAGCGTATTTTATCGATTGCGGTATTGTATGCAATTCGATATAACCAAGTAAAGAGTTTTGCTTTTTTAGCATCGTAGGTTTTGGCTTTTTTCCAAACCTTTATAAAAGTTTCCTGTAATGCATCTTGAGCCAACTCGGGATCTGTGATGACTTTAGAAATAACACCAAATAGCGTATCTGAGTAGTTTTCGTACAACAAAGTAATGGCTTTTTTATCGCCTTGTTTTAGTAAGCTAACTATTTGTTGTTCTATTGGTGTACTCAAAAGATGATTTGTTTAGTGTTTTTCTAACTTATGGGATATCAAAGTTATAGATTTATTTTAAGATTAAATAATATTTACTTCTGCTTCTATATAAATATTAAAGATACGCATTATTGTTTCTTGTATTACTTTGGAAAGTTTTAAAATTTCGGAACCCTTTGCATTATCATAATTCACCAAAACTAATGCTTGTTTTTCGTGTACACCATAGTTGCCAAAACGTTTTCCTTTAAAACCAGCTTTTTCAATAAGCCAACCTGCAGGTATTTTTATAGATGAACTAGAAACTGGATAGTTTGGTATTTCTGGAAAATTTTGTTTTAATTTCTCAAAATCTTGTAAAGAAATCACCGGGTTTTTAAAAAAGCTTCCGCTATTTCCAATTTCTTTTGGGTTTGGTAATTTACTTTCACGAATGGCAATAACCGCTTTAGAAACTTCTTGTATGGTTGGCTCCTCCACTTTCATTACTTCCAATTGCGAAGCGATTGCACCGTAATTTGTACGAAGGATATGGTTGTTTTTGGTTAGTTTAAAAAGAACACTTGTAATAATATATTTTCCTTTTAATGCTTGTTTAAAAACAGAATTTCGATACTCAAAATTACAAGCTTCGTTGGTAAATGTTTTTGTTTCTAGTGTTGCTATTTCCAAGGCTTCGCAAGAAACAAAAGCGTCTTTTAATTCCACGCCGTAAGCACCAATGTTTTGAATTGGGGCTGTACCAACATTACCAGGAATTAAGGATAGGTTTTCTAATCCTCCAAAATCATTTTGCAAACACCAAAGTACAAAGTTATGCCAGTTTTCACCAGCTTGCGCTTTTACTAAAGCAGAAGAATCGTCTTGCGAAACAATTTCAATTCCTTTTAAATGTATATGCATAACTAATGCTTCTACATCTTTGGTGAGTAGCATGTTGCTTCCGCCACCAAGAATAAATCTTTTAGGATATTCTGACAGTTGAAGCACTTCTTTTAACTCTTTGATAGTATTAATGGAAACAAAGTGATTTGCTTTAGCATCGATACCAAAAGTGTTATATTTTTTTAGCGATATGTTATGTTGTATTTGCACTAGTCTTTATACACTTTAAGAGCTTCTTTAATAATCTGTACCGCTTTAATAAGGCTTTCTTTTTTAAGAACATAAGCAATACGTATTTGGTTTAAACCAACGCCTGGCGTAGAATAAAATCCGCCAGCAGGAGCTACCATAACCGTTTCTCCATCTACCTCAAATTCTTCTAAAAGCCATTGCGCAAAAGCATCACTATTTTTTATTGGTAATTGCGCGATACAGTAAAACGCTCCTTTTGGGGTTGCTACTTGTACGCCTTCTATTTTTTGTAATTCGCTTATTAAAACATTACGTCTTTCTACGTATTCTTCAATAACATCATCAAAATAGCTTTGAGGTGTGTCTAAAGCTGCTTCACTTGCAATTTGTGCTAAGGTTGGCGGACTTAATCTTGCTTGTGCAAATTTTAGTGCAGTTTGAATGACTTCTTTGTTTTTAGATACTAAACAACCAATTCTTGCACCACACATACTATATCTTTTAGATACAGAATCAATCATGATGGCGTTTTCTTCTAATCCTTCTTCTTGCATGATGGAATAATGTGTGTTACCATCATAAGCAAATTCTCTATATACTTCGTCTGCAATTAAAAATAAGTCATGCTTTTTTACTATTGCCGCAAGTTTTTTAATTTCTTCTTTAGAATATAAGTAACCTGTTGGATTTCCTGGATTACAAATAAGAATTGCTTTGGTTCTTGGTGTGATAAGTTTTTCGAACTCTTCAATTGGAGGTAATGCAAAATTGTCTTCAATCTTAGAATTTACAGGAACTACTTTTACTCCAGAAGAAGTAGAGAAACCATTGTAGTTTGCATAAAAAGGTTCTGGGATAATAATTTCATCATCTACATCCATAATGCTTCCAAAAGCAAAAAGCAATGCTTCACTTCCTCCTGTGGTTACAATGATGTCCTCATGGCTAACTTGAATGTCATTTTTAGCATAGTAATTTGCTATTTTTTTTCTGTATTGTTCAGAACCTTCCGATCTAGAATACGCTAATACTTCTAAAGAAATAGATTTTATAGCATCTAATGCTATTTGTGGCGTCTTAATATCTGGTTGGCCAATGTTTAAATAGTATATGGATTTTCCATTTTTTACAGCTTCTTCAGCAAATGGAACTAGTTTTCTAATAGGAGATTGTGGCATTAATTGCCCTTTTTTTGAAATAGCTGGCATTTTATATGTATTTGAGATACAAAGTTGCGAAAATTAAATCAAAGTTTTTTTAAAAGTAATACAAAATCGAGATTTAAGAAGAAAGATTTGTAAATTGATACGCGCCGTATTTTGTTTCCTTATGAAAAAAATAGTTTTTACTTTATTGATCGTCTTCAGTTTGCCTTTTTTTGGTTTTTCTCAAGGCACTTTTGTGATTCAAAATAAAAAGAAAAGCGATAAGATAAAGTTTAAATTAATTAATAATTTAATCATAGTTCCTGTAAAAATTAATGGCGTTGAACTCTCTTTTATTTTAGATACAGGAGTGAGTAAACCTATTTTGTTTAACATCTTTAATGTTAATGAAACTTTAAAGATTAATAATTCTGAAAAAATTGTAATTCGTGGTTTAGGAGAAGGAGAACCTGTGGAGGCATTGCGATCTAGAAATAATATAATTGAAATTGGAGATGCGATAAATATTAATGAAGATTTATACGTGGTGTATAATTCTAAACTAAATTTTGCGCCAAAGTTAGGGTTTCCAATTCATGGTATTATTGGATATGATTTTTTTAAAGACTTTGTTATTGATATCAATTATTCTTCAAAAACGATAAAGTTTTTTGAAAATGAAGTGTATCGTTATTCCGATTGTAAAAACTGTGAATCTATCCCTTTAAATTTTTATAATAAGAAACCTTATATACACGCCAATGTTACTATAGAAGATCAAGAAATTCCTGTAAAACTTTTAATAGATTCTGGCGGTAGTGATTCGCTATGGTTATTTGAAGATGTTTCTTTAGGAATTCATGCAAATGAAGCGCATTTTGTTGATTTTTTAGGACATGGATTAAACGGAAGTGTATATGGGAAGAGATCTAAGGTAGATGCATTTAGTATTGGAAGTTTTACATTAGAAAATGCCAATGTAGCCTTTCCAGATTCGACTTCTATTTCCTTTGCGAAAAACCATAAAGATAGAAATGGCAGTCTTGCAGGTAATATTTTAAAACGATTTCATGTTGTTTTTGATTATGAAAGGTCTATGCTTCAGTTAAAAAAAAGCAAGTATTTTAAAGCCCCTTTTAGTTATAATAAAAGCGGTATTGAGTTAGAGCAAAACGGCATTAGGCTAATTAGAGAAAGAAGTTTTGGAGGCTCAAAAAGAACAAAAACAGATAATGTTAATAGTATAAATAATACTTCGGGAATAAGGTTTACGTATAATAATGATTACAAGTTGTATGTTAAACCTTCCTATACTATAGTAGAACTTAGAGAAGGTTCTCCTGCAGAAAGGGTAGGACTAAAGGTTGGAGATATTATATTGAAGATAAATGGTAAAGAAACGTCAGATTTTAGCCTGCAAAATATCACGCAATATTTTTATGAAAAAGATGGAAAAATTATAAAGCTACAAATAAATAGGCTAGGTAAAGAATTCGATTTTGAATTTGAATTAGAAGGAATGTTTTAATAAAAAAAAAGGTTGTCTACTTTATAGTAAACAACCTTTTTTAATTTGTGTTATTATAGAAAATTAGTTTTCCATTACGCTTTTTTCTCTTTTTTCAAGAACGCTTGTTTTACTTGGATCAATAACTTCTCCTTTAATTTTTAATGCTACCGTTGGTGTTTCCGCATTAGAAAGAACCGTAATTGTTTTTCTAATAGGCATTACACGCTTAGTGTCATATTTTACTTGTATTTCTCCAGTAGCTCCAGGCATAATTGGTTCCTTAGGGCTAGATGGTACGGTACAACCACAACTAGAAGATACTTTAGATATAATAAGTGGCGCGTTTCCAGTATTGGTAAATTCAAAAGTTCTAATACCATCGGCACCTTTTTCTATAGTACCATAATCTACTGTCGTTTCTTTAAATTCAATTTTTGCTTGAGCAGTCATTGAAAAACTAAATATTCCGATAAATAAAATTGTAAGTATTTGTTTCATCATTTTTTTATTTAAATTATTCTTATTTTAAAACACAAATAATTGATTTACAGTATTTTGTGTTATTTTGTTTTTTATTTCTATTGTAAATTTACTTACTTTTCACACATTCTACAAAAATAATGGATGTAATGCATAAATCTTAACATAAACTTTAGGCTTAAAGGTACATTAAACCCCATTAATATTTTTCAAAATATAAATTATAAGTACTTTTGCATAATATTATTCAAAAACTATTCCAAAGTATGAACATTCCATCAAAATATGATGCAAATAGTGTAGAAAGTAAGTGGTACAGCTACTGGACAGAACATAATTATTTTCATTCCACACCAGATGAAAGAGAACCATATACCATTGTAATTCCGCCACCAAATGTAACTGGAGTTTTACACATGGGACACATGCTTAACAATACTATACAAGATGTGCTTATACGTCGTGCACGTTTGTTAGGTAAAAATGCTTGTTGGGTTCCTGGAACAGATCACGCATCTATTGCTACAGAAGCTAAGGTTGTTGCAAAGTTAAAGGAACAAGGAATAGATAAAAACGATTTAACAAGAGAAGAGTTTTTAGCACATGCTTGGGAATGGACCGAAGAATATGGAGGAGTAATATTAGAACAACTTAAAAAATTAGGGTGTTCTTGTGATTGGGACAGAACTAAATTTACAATGGATGATGATATGTCTGAATCTGTAATTAAGGTTTTTGTGGACTTACATGAAAAAGGATTAATATACAGAGGTTACCGAATGGTAAACTGGGATCCAGAAGCAAAAACAACCTTGTCTGATGAAGAAGTAATTCATGAAGAACGCCAAGGAAACCTATATTATATCAATTATAAAATTGAAGGAAGCGACGATACATTAACGATCGCAACTACACGTCCGGAAACTATTTTTGGAGATACAGCAATATGTATTAATCCGGAAGACGAACGTTTTGCTCACTTACGTGGAAAAAAAGCGATTGTACCAATTTGTAATCGTGTGATTCCTATTATTGAAGATGCATATGTTGATGTAGAATTTGGAACAGGTTGTTTAAAAGTAACACCTGCACATGATGAGAATGATAAAAATCTTGGAGATAAGCATAAACTAGAAGTGATTGATATCTTTCATGAAGATGCGACATTAAATAGCTTCGGATTGCAATTTGAAGGTCAAGATCGTTTTGTTGCTAGAAAATCAGTAAGCAAAGAATTAGAAAAAATAGGTGCTTTAGTGAAGACTGAAACACATATGAATAAAGTAGGTACTTCAGAAAGAACCAAAGCTGTTATTGAACCGAGATTAAGTGATCAATGGTTTTTAAAAATGGAAGAGTTGGTAAAACCAGCAATTGAAGCTGTTTTAGGGGAAGATGCTGAGATTAAATTATTTCCGAAGAAATTTGAAAATACATATCGTCACTGGTTAGAGAATATTCGCGATTGGAATATCTCTCGTCAGTTACTTTGGGGACAACAAATTCCTGCGTATTTCTATGGCGACGGAAAAGAAGATTTTGTAGTAGCCGAAACTATCGAATTAGCAGTTGAGAAAGCGCAAAAAGTAACAGGTAAAGCCGATTTAAAAGCTTCCGATTTAAAACAAGATACAGATGCTTTAGATACATGGTTTAGCTCTTGGTTATGGCCAATGTCTGTTTTTGACGGCATACGTAATCCGGAAAACGAAGACATAAAATATTACTATCCTACTAATGATTTAGTAACTGGACCAGATATTTTATTCTTTTGGGTAGCACGTATGATTATTGCAGGTTACGAGTATAAGGATGAAAAGCCATTTAACAATGTATATTTAACTGGTTTGGTTCGCGATAAGCAACGTCGTAAAATGAGTAAATCTTTAGGGAACTCACCAGATGCTTTAAAATTAATTGAAGAATATAGTGCAGATGGTGTTCGTGTAGGTATGCTATTTAGTAGTGCAGCAGGAAACGACCTAATGTTTGATGAAGCCCTTTGTCAACAAGGAAAAGCCTTTGGGAACAAAGTATGGAATGCATTTAATCTTACAAATATTTGGGAGGTTAGTGATACTATAGAACAACCAAACTCGAGTAAAATAGCTTTAGATTGGTACGAAGCAAAGTTTCAAACAGCCTTAGTAGAAATTGAAGACCACTTTAGTAAATACCGTTTAAGTGACGCTTTAATGTCTATTTATAAGTTGATTTATGATGATTTCTGCGGATGGTTATTAGAGATTGTAAAACCAGCATACCAACAACCAATTGATGCGGTTACTTATAATAAAGTAATGGCTGCTTTTGAGGATAACTTAAAAATATTACATCCATTTATGCCTTTCTTAACGGAAGATATTTGGCAATATATTGCAGAGCGTACGCCAGAAGAAGCATTAATAATTGCAAAATGGCCAGAATCTAAACCGGTGGACAAGGAGATTATTTCTCAGTTTGAATTTGCTTCGGAAGTAATTTCGGGAATAAGAACGGTTAGAAAAGAAAAGAATATTGCGTTTAAAGATGCTATTGGTTTTTCAGTGATTAATAATGAAAATTCGGATACTACATTTGATGAAGTTATTGCAAAACTAGGAAACTTAGAAGCTATAGAATATGTAAAAGAACCTGTAGAAGGCGCTTTAACGTTTCGAGTAAAATCTAACGAGTATTTTATACCAATGGATGGCGCTATAGATATTGAAGCAGAAATTAAAAAGTTAACCGAAGAATTAGGGTATACGGAAGGTTTTCTTAAATCTGTGCAAAAGAAATTATCTAACGAACGTTTTGTTGCAGGAGCACCAGAACAAGTGATTGCAAACGAACGTAAAAAAGAAGCAGATGCTTTGGCTAAGATTGAAACTCTAAAAGCTAGTTTGGCTAGTTTGAAGTAAACGCTTAGAACATATATTAAATAAAAAAGCCTTTCCAGTTGGAAAGGCTTTTTTTGTTATTCTAACTCATTGAACTAGTAGTCGCTTCTTATAAAAAAGAAATAGATGTTCTGGCTAAGTTAGAACGTTAAAAGTAATTTGACTAGTTTAAAATGGAGATATTATTGGTCTAGCTGGACGACAAAATCCCCAAGGGTTACCGTCTGTTACACATTTATATCCTTCTGGACAAGGAAGGTCTACTCTACAAGCACGTCCACCATTAATAGTTCTTTGTTCTGCTTTAGTTAAAGCTTTTCCTAAGTTTTTTAAATTTTTCATAATAAAAATATTTGTAAATTAAGTTTGCCTAGATCATTTAATGACACTCTAGGTTTGTGTCTATTCCTCGCGAGAGAATGTTTTATTTAAAAATGTCTTTTATTTGGTAAAAGAACCGGTCCATTAAGCGTAAGTCTTCGGTTATAATTTCTGCCGTACCAGACATTTCTTGTTTGAAGTCTATTGGTTTTTTATAAGAGGTTATTAAATGCTCTGGCAACTCAGCTAATACTATATAAAAACCTTCTTTATCAGCAACCAATGAGATGTGATTTACCTTGGCTTGCAGGGTTCCAAATTCAGCTTCGGGATAGTTTTCTAATTTAATATTGACGCTTTGTCCTACTTTTAACTTTCCAGAATTAGTAGCTGGTGTTTTTAATTTTGCAATAAATGTGGAGCTTTCTGTTGGGATAATAGTAAAAATCAGATCGTTTTGATTTACGGTTTGGTTTGTTCTCCAGTAATTAGAAAATGCTACTTTTCCATTTATATTCGATTTTAATACATATTGTGTTTCCCAATCTTTAACCGCTTTTTTAAGTTGCTTGAAAGATTGAATGACACTTTTTAATAGCATCATTTCTTCTTTGGTTCTATTTATTTCTGTGCCTTTAGAAGATTTGTTTCCATTACTAATAGATTCCCGTATTTGAGAAATGGAAGATTCAAAACTTTTTATGTTACCAACGGCTTGATGATATTCTATTTGTTTTTGATCTAAATCTAATTTAGATATTACTCCTTTATTAAATAACTTTTTGTTGCGTTCTAAGTCTATTTTTTTTAGACTTAATTCAGAACGATGTAAAGCTAATTGTTGGTTGGCATTTTGAAGTCTTCTATGTAATTCTGAAATAGAATTTTTATTAGCCATCGCTTCATTAGAGAAAGGTTTTAAATCTTTGTTTAATGTATATTGAAGGTAGCTGTTTTCAAATAAAGCATATTGTGTGTCAATATCTCCTAAAAACAAAACAGGTAATTCATGCACAGGGAAATTAAAAGATTTGGTATTCAGTTTTATAGTATCTATAATGGCTTTTAGTCTGTAAACATCTTCAAAGTTTGAGGTGTTTTCTATAATTGCTAAAGGACTGTTTTTAATAACCAAGTCATTTTCTTTTATTAAAATGGCTTCTAGTTTACCTGTACTTTGTGCAATTAGTTTTTCAGGTGGTATTTTAGTAGTCAATAATACTTCTGTGGCAATGACATCTGGATATTTTATAAGCCAGCTTAAACTAAAGAACAAAAGGATTAAACCTAAAAATAGAAGGTTGCCATAACGTATCATCCAATGAGGTACATAAGACAATATGTCTTGTACCTGCTCACTTCTTAATTCTATTTCTTCAAGTTTTTTTGACATTAATTCCCAAGTTCTAATTGGTTTTTAACCAGGTTGTAATAATTTCCTTTTTTAATTACTAATTCATTATGATTTCCTATTTCTACTATTTTTCCATTATCTAAAACTACAATTTGGTGTGCATTTTTAACAGTACTTAATCTGTGCGCAATCACGACTACGGTTTTGTCTTCAAAAAAAGTATCCAGATTTTCCATGATTACCTTTTCATTATTAGCATCTAAAGCAGAAGTTGCTTCATCAAAAAACAAATAATCCGGATTTTTGTAAACGGCTCTAGCAATAAATAAACGCTGCTTTTGTCCGGTACTTAAACCAGTACCTTCTGCACCTATTTTAGTGTTGTATGCTAGAGGTAAAGACTCTATGTACTCTCTAATATTAGCAACATCAATCGCGTGTGCTAGTCTTTTTTTATCTACAGTGTCTTCACCAATAGCAATATTATTTGCAATGGTGTCATTAAAAATATAACCTTCTTGCATCACCACGCCATAATGATCTCTCCATGATTTTTGAGAAACGTTTTGTAAAGACGACTGATTTATTAAAATGTCTCCTTCATTTGGTTTGTAATAGCCTAAAAGTAATTTCATTAAAGTGGTTTTTCCACTTCCGCTTGTACCAACAATTGCTGTTGTTTTATTAGCTGGAATACTAAGATTTAAGTCTTTTAATACTTCAATATCTGATCCTGTATACTTAAAGGTTAGATCTTTAATGGAGATTTTACCGCTTTTAGGAATGTCTTTTATTTTGTTTTGTGGATCCATTTCTTCGTTTTCCATATTATGGATTTCACTTAAACGATCTAATGATATTTTAGCATCTTGTAATTCTCTAACAAAACCTATAAGTTGCATAACAGGAGAATTTAATTGCCCTACGATGTATGAAATAGCCAACATCATACCTAAGGTGATTTCGCCATCTATTACTAGTTTGGCAGACAATATGGTGATGAAAATATTTTTTAATTCATTTATAAAAGAAGAACCTACACTTTGCGTTTGTTCTAATGCTAAACTTTTTATAGATACTTTAAAGAGTTTTGCTTGTGTATGCTCCCAAGCCCAGCGTTTTTGTTTTTCTGCATTATGCAGTTTAATATCTTGCATCCCGTTTATAAGCTCGATAACAGTACTTTGTTCTTGACTCATTGCGGAGAAACGCTTGTAGTCTAGAGTAGCACGCTTTTTTAGGAAAATCTTAATCCATAGAAAGTATAAAAAACTTCCAATTATAAAAATGGTGAAAATTTGTAAACTATAATAGCACAGTACAAAACTGAATACGATGAAGTTTACCATAGAAAACAATACGTTTAATGATGAGGTAGTTAGTATTTGCTCTATACGTTTATGGTCGTTAATACGTTGCATTAAATCTCCAGTCATTTTTACATCAAAATAGGAGATTGGAAGTAGCATTAATTTGATAAAGAAGTCAGAAATTAATGAAATATTTATCCTAGCACTAACGTGCAATAAAATCCAGCTTCTAATGATTTCAATTCCTGTTCTACCAATAAATAAGGCAATTTGCGCGAATAGGATTAAATAAATAAAGTTGAGGTCTCTGTTTTGTATACCAACATCTACAACACTTTGTGTTAAAAATGGTACAACTAATTGCAATAAACTTGCAGCTAGTAAACCAATACAAAGCTGTATAATAAAACTTTTGTATTTAAATAGGTATTTAGAAAGATACGTGAAGTTGAATTTTTGTTCTTCGTCTTCCTCAAATTCATTATTAAAAAATTTTGGTGTTGGGTCTAATAATAACGCAATACCTTCTTGTGTAGTTTCTGTTGCATTGTTGCCAATCCAAAATTTAAGAAATTCTTCTTTCGTATAATTTATTAAACCATGTCCAGGGTCTGAAATATATAAGGTGTTCTTTTTAATTTTATAAAGCACCACATAGTGATCCTTGTTCCAGTGTAGAATACAAGGTAGTGGTGCTTTTTTTAATTCCTCTAAAGTTAATTTAACGCCCAAACTTCTAAAACCAATAGTCTCACTAGCATCACTTAAATTAAGTAAACTACTACCTTCTCTGGTGGTTTCGCTAATATTTCTAAGCTGATTTACAGATAGTGTTTTGCCATAATGCTTAGCAATAATTTTTAAGCATGTTGGTCCACAATCTTTAGATTCTGCTTGTTTGTATGTTGGGAATTTTTTCAAAAAAAATGTAATTTTTTTAAAGTTAAATAGTACTAAAATTAGAGTTATTATAAATAAAGAGAGTGAGTTTGGTTTAAGCAAACTCGCTCTTTTTAAAAAATAATATTATTTATGATGTTTTGTTACTGGTTTTAGCATCTTTCTTTGCATTTATACCAGCCCTGTTCAGAGCCTTCGTAAGTGAGAAGACAAGGTACTTGACCATCGATACAAAGAATCATTTTTGGGTATCCACCATTAACTTCTTTTTGTTCTGCTTTTGATAAAGCTTTTCCTAAGTTTTTTAAATTTTTCATAATTAAAATGTCTAATAAATTATATCTCCTGTGAACATTAAAGACACTCACAGTTTGTGTCAATTCTTCTAGAGTTAATTTAATTCCCAACAAGCGTTAGCTTCTTTTTTACATGTTTTAAAATTGTTTGTATGTTGGAAATTTTTTCAAAGGCTTTCATTTAAATAATCATTCCTTAAATAGTACTATTTAAAGAATGGTATTAATATAAAATTGTACTATGCCAATCCGTTGCAAGCGTCTCTACAAACATTGCTTCCATTACCACAGGTGAATACCACTGTAGGCCAAGGACCACCCGTACATTGGCAGTAACCGCACCAAACTGGTCTACCTCCATTAACTTCTTTTTGTTCTGCTTTAGATAAAGCTTTTCCTAAGTTTTTTAAATTTTTCATAATAAAAATATTTAATAAATTATATTTGCCGTGAACATTAAAGACACTCACAGTTTGTGTCTATTCTTCGCGAGAGAAATATTGTTCAAAACGCAAAACCCTTTTCATTAAGGGTTTTGCTGTTTTATAGTGTTTTTTGTAATTGCGTTGCCTGCTCATTTGTAGCGCAAAACTCATTTAAATCTTCAATAAAAAAGGCTAAATCAGTTCTGTTATAGGCTTGTGGAAATGATTTTCCGTTTACTAAAATTTCTGGTGTAAAGTTGATGTTGTTATCTAAACACCAATTGTATTCTGCTTCAAGGATGTTTTTATACATTTCTGCATTGGCAGATTTTTTCCATGTAGCCAACCAAGATGTTGCATCTGCATTATTGTAAATGTCATGCATAGCTTCTAAGCATTTTAGTTCCCCTTCTGTATGAAATAACTCTAGCAATCTGCTAGAAACTAATACGCCATCGCTTTCTGCATTACTGGTGTTTATATTAAAGCGTATAGTGACATTGATCTCATTATGGTGTGTTTTTAAAATAGATGTAACCAAACTGTGCACGCTTTTGCAATGTCCGCAAAAAGGATTCGTGATTACTGTAATATTTAATGGCGCATTTTTGTTGCCAAATATTATTTCCGATGTTTCAGGAATTAATGTATTTATTGTTTCTTGTTTTTGCAGTAGCGTATTGAATAATTCAAAGTTTCGTTTAAACTTTGTAGATTCTATTTTTAGAGTATTTAATTCTTGTTGTTGTTTTAGTTTAGAACTAATAAATAACCAAATGGAAGCGATAGTAATAAAAGAGAAACCAATTAGTAAAACAGATTGAAAGCTTAGACTAGTGATAGTAGCACCTGTGATAAAGAAAACAGTAGCTTGTAATACTAAAATGGAAGCAATACCCAAACATAAAACACACCAGTTTTTAGACACTTTCAATTGATAATAAATGGAATATGCAACTATAGGTGAAGCAGCTAAACTTATAAAGTATAGTATATTTAATGATGTTTTTGTGATGCTTAATAATAGACAAGAAATACTAATGGCTATAAAATAAATAAGGCTTACATCACTTAGTTTTATGTTTTTGTAAAGTGTAGCTCCTTTGGAGTTTAAAACCGCATTACAATTAGTTATTTTGCTTTCTTGAGAGCAAATACTTTCTACTATTTTGGAGCTTAATCCTAAATCATGCTGAATGATCAAAAAGCTTATTCCAGCACCTATTAATGATAAAATAAAATAAATGGAGGTGCTTAAGCTTGGGTTTGAAATGAAAAACAATAGAGTGAATAATACTAGTGAGATAGCAACTAATGGTTTTTGAATGTTGCTCGTGTTTTCTTGGTCTGTAGTTTTTGTTTCGTCCTTTTCAACAGCAGCTATAATTCCTGTAAACTGCTTTAAAAATGCTGCTTCAGAAATAGTTTCGTTTTCTTTATTATTATATATGGTTTTGTAGTTTTTTCCTTTTTTTACTACTAAAGCAAAATCTGTAACCTCGTTACGTTTAATTTGTGCTATAAAACTAGGAGGTAGTTGTTCTAGAGTTTCTTTATCTACGGGAACTCTAATAGCCGTATTTTCAATGTCAAAATGACTTAATACTCCTGTTATTGCATGTAAACTAGGGTATGAAGGATGGCTTTGGATTTGAAAATCTAATTCTTCTCCATCAATTTTGATTTTGTTTTTTTGAAGAAGCGATTGTACTAAAAAGGATAAAGTGTCTTTCAAAATAATTAAGAATTAGTTGTTTTCTTAATTGTTCTAGAAGTTTAAGATTTGTTACCCACGATTTTTAATTTTTTTAGAATAAAAAATAAGAATATGAATAGTGAAACACTTAAAATAATGTAATACAGTGGGTTGTTGCTTAAATGTATTGCGGAATTATCACCAATTAAAATTAAAGAAGACCAATAATATGGCGAAACTTCACTTAAACTATGTGTATTTAGGTACTCTAATTTCGCTTGTCTTAAAGCTTGGCTTTTAGAACTCCCTTTTTTTAAGTATTTGTAAAAAGAGGTTGTGATCTCTTGTGTAGATTTATCATTAACATTCCATAAAGAAGAGATTACGCTGTTTGCTCCAGAATAAAAGAAACCTCTTGCTAAGCTATAAACACCTTCCCCAGATTTAATTTCACCTAAAGAACTGTTGCAAGAGTTTAAATAGACTAATTCCGCTTGATTTTTATAGGTGTAAAGTTCATGTAAAAACAGTTTGTTGTTTTTAAAACCTATCCAAGGGTTTTCAATTTCGTTGGAATGCGTTGCTAAATGTATAATTTTACTAGAACTACTGTTCTTGAAAAAAGATTGTTTAGTTGCTAATTCTTTTACATAATTTTTACCGCCAATTTCATCTTCTATTTTGGTAACCTCCTCCAGCGTATTAGGTAGTGTGTTTAGGTTTTCATAATTAAAAGTTACAGGAGCATAACCAACATAGTCTGTTGTTGCATTTCTCTTCATATTGGAATTCTCTATAAGATATGACATGGAGTAGGCATAATGAATATCATGAGTTTCAATAAAATACTTGGTTGTATTGTTTTCGACTATAAGTGATTCAAAAGGAATACTTTGTAAATCACTATCTGGAAAAATAACCAGGTTCGTATTCTTTTTAATAATTTTATTTATTTCTCTATCCGGAAATAAAGATTGATAAAGATTGAAAGAAGTCTTTTTAAAACTTTGTAAATCTTCATTTGTTGTAAGTGGTTTCTTTAAGTAAGAAATATATGCTGTGACTAAAGAATCCATTTTATTTAAACCATCTATTTTGTAAATAGCAGTTGTGTCCTTAGCTATAACTAAACCGTATAATGCATCAAATTGATTTTCTTCTTTTTCCCAAATAAAGGAAAGGTAGGTTGTATTAGGCTTTATTTGTTTTTTAATTTGGTTTAAGGAATACGTGTTTTTACTTTGTTTTAATTTATAAACCTCCGGAAACTCTTTTTTTAAAGAATCTGTAAATTGGCTTAATTCTAATTTCTTTTTAAGAAAGATATCTTGAAGATATTGTTTGTTAGAACTAGTTGTTAGATTGTAAAAAGAATCTTTTTCTTTTTTTAACTTCAATTCTTTTAAAAGTAAATTTTCAGGTAGTGTTTTCTTTAACTTATTTTCTATCGTGTAATCTAGTAATAGATTAGACTTGCTTTTTTCAATAAAATAAACGGCTTCTTCTGGTAAATTTAATTTGAAACATGCAGTAGTTCCTAAATTGTAAAATGAGGCAGCTTCCTTTTTCCAATAAAATTGAGACTCTTCATCATTTACTTGATGAAAACAAGTGTCTAAAATTTGATCAGCAAGATAAATAGTTTTAAGAGCTTTATTTAGATGTTCCTTGTTTTTAGATTGTTTAGATAGTTTTATCCAAGCATATATTTTTTCATATAGAATAAGTAATGCCTCTTTTTGATGGTTTTTTTTAATTTGACCTATTTTTGGTAGATCGGTATTTGTTCTTAACTTAACTGATGTTAAGTCTTCTAAAGCCTTGTTGTGGAAGTTTAAAGCGTCTTCTAGGTTGCCTTGAAGATAATTCACTACGCCTATATTCTTATAAGTTTTGTAATAGTTTTGATTACTGTACTCTAATACTTTAAAATAAGATTTTTTTGTTATTTCAAGATTCTCTTTTGAGGTTCCAATCCCTTCATAAGTTAATAAGGCTTTGTTGAGATATGTAATACGGGTTTTTTCATCATCCTTTAATGAAAGTGCGACTTTTAAAGCTTTTTCATGATTAATCTTAGAATTAGGTAAGTCATTTAAGAATAGATAGAATATTCCTAGATTATTATGTATTCTCCATAAATATGAATCGTCAAGGTTCTTGTTGTTTACTATTAATTTTGCCTCTAATAATTCTTCAATTGCTGACTTGTACAGCTCTTTTTTTTCATATGAAATGTAAATTTTAGAAATTATTAAATAATTATCTATTACTTTTTCAGCATCATTTTTGTTGAGGTTAATGATTTTTTTATACCATAATATAGCATTGTTATAGTCTCCTAATTTTAGAAAAGAATCTGCTAAATAACTAATGTATTTGTTCTCTCTGTTTTTTGATAAATTTTTATTTGTATTAAAAAGAGTGGTGCATTCCTGCACCACTCTTTTGTATTCTTTTCCTAGGAAAAGAGAATCTATATTTGCTTCTTTTTTTGTGATTATTAAATCATTATTTTGACAAAAACTATTAGAATAGTTGAATAAAAATATTGATAAAAATAAAAAAAGATAACGCATAGGTGTTTTAATAATTACTATAAAAATTCATAAGTAAAATCATCATTACCAAGATCAACACCACCTCCGGTAACCCCCATCTTACAACAACCTTTCATTGTCCAGATTTCGCAACCGTTAGAAACCTCTTGTATTAATATTAAATTTTCATTAATCATATTGTCATTTCTAATTGCTTGTTTGTTTGCTTCACTTAGATTAGAGTTATAGCATACTGTTGCCTTTGAGAATGCTTCAATCTCACTTAATTTTACGGTTGTATATGCGTCACATAAATAATCTTGTATGGAATCAAGAATTTGGTTCGTTATTTTTAATAAATCACTATCCTCACTAAGCTCTTTAAATACTATATTTGGATTGATTTCTAAAAGCTGATTTCTAATAATAGCTCTTCTTGCTTGATAATTTGAAGAAGTAGTGTTTGTGTTAATAGGGGTATAATCTATATTGACTGTAATAGGTTTTTGTGGATTATAATAGGTATTTGTTGCTAGTACGTTATATAACGGGCAAATTTTTAGAAGTCTTGAGTTTGTATGAGTTTCACTTGCTTCTATAGAATCTTTTTCTTGGTCTACTGTACATCCAATAAAAAGTAATACTGTTAGGGTTAAAGCTAATTTTAATGTTTTTGTCATCATAATGTGAAGTGTTTTTAATACTCGTTCATAAATATATATATTTGTTACCCAATAATTAATTTTTTTTCAAACAATTAAATGAAAGACCCTAATTACTTTATCACTGGACTAAAAACAAAGAATGAGAAAGTGATCTTAGAAATCTACCAAAAGGTTTTTCCTAACATTAAACATTTTGTATTGCAAAACAAAGGGCAGCAAGCCGATGCAGAAGATGTTTTTCAAAAAGCATTACTGCAAATTATGACACGTGTTGCTGTAAAATCTTTTGAAATCAACTCTTCTTTTGAAGCATATCTCTTTGTTGCATGCAAGAATTTATGGCGTCGTGAATTAAATAAAAGAAAAAGATTGGTAACAAATGATACTTTTAAGGAACAAGGAAGTGAAGCGCGTGAATTAGCAAGTAGTATTTTAGAGCAAGAACGTTGGGAATTTTTTCAAGAAAAACTTGAAGAAGTCTCCGGAAACTGTAAAGAAATTTTAAAACGATTTTTTAATAAAATGCCTTATAAAAAAATTGCAGAAGAATTAGACTATAATAGTGAGTCTGTAGTGAGACAACGTGTTTTTAAGTGTAAAAATAAATTAACCGAAACGATTAAAAAAGACGTACGATTTAAAGAATTAAAAGAATTATGAGCCTGTCTGAAAACCTACAAAACCAAGCAGATGATTATCTAACAGATAAGCTATCTGTAGATGCTAAAAAAGCATTCGAACTGCTTTTACAAGATAATCAAGAATTAGTAGATTACATTTCTGTTAACAAAGAAATGCAAGCGCATTATAATGAAGAAGATTGGTCTTTTGCAGATAAGGATGCAGAAGTAGAAGGGCTGGAGAGTTATTTAAAAAGTGACGATGCTAAAGCCTTAAAAGCTTCTATAAAAAAGGTAAATGATCGTTTTGTAAAAGAAAGCCCTTCCAATAAAAAAAACTACTTTTCTTATTTGGCAATTGCAGCCTCCGTAGTCTTTTTAATTGGCTATTTTGTTTTTAATGATTCTGCCAGTAATTTAGAATTATATGAGAATTATAACTCTTGGCAAGAATTACCTTCCCTAATAAGTAGAGGGGATGTTGAGGATACAACCTTAGCAGAAGCTGAAAATGCTTTTGTAAATAAAAACTACGAAAAAGCACATCTGTTTTTTGATGCTTATATACAAAACAGCTATACTGTTGCAGGTACAGTTCTATTATATCAAGGTATTGTCTTCTTGGAATTAAATGAATATAATAATGCGCTTACTACATTTAATGAACTTATAGAAAGTAATAGTCTCGATAATTCCAAAGGATATTGGTATAAAGCGCTAACCTATTTAAAAATGGATGATACCGACGCTGCTATTGCAACATTAAATGTTTTAGTTAGCGATACCTCAAATTATAATTATAGTAAAGCCCAAGAATTATTAGAAAAACTTCGAGACTAAACGAAATATTTAAATAAAAAAGCCTTTCCAAATCTGGAAAGGCTTTTTTATTAGAAATAAATGCCTATTAAACATATAAAGAAGGACTGTGAGTTCCAATCATCGGCTATACATATCATCTTAGCGAATAAGATCTAAGAGCACTGTTAAATGATTTTTAATAGTGGTTTTGTTACCTACCTTTGCAGCCCCTAAGATTTATAGCATGTTTAAAAAAAACCTATTAGCAATAAAGCTTTTTGCTTTATTGTGCCCTATTTATATATTTTCGCAATCTGGCCCAGGTGGCGTTGGTAATACATCAACTAATGGCCTTTGGTTAAAAGTGGATGATTTAAAATTATTGGATGGAGAAGTCGTTTCTAATTGGCGAGATGCTTCCGGTAATAATAACGATGCGAATCAAACGATTACAGGTGAACAACCATCTTTTATCAGCAACTCTTCTTTAAATAATTACCCTAGTGTAGATTTTAATGGGGTTAGAGATTGGTTAAAAGTAGATGATGCCGATATTTTAGATGGGACTACTGCAATTACTTATTTTTCAGTTTTTAAACCAAAAGGCCTTTATTCCAGTAATAATGTACACGCGATATTAGGTAAAAGACTTACTTATTCTGTAAGTGCGAATTATGCGTATACCTTTTTTCTTTATAACAATAAACTTACAACCGATATTGTAAATTCAAATAACCGTTATAACAGTTCAGCATCTTTTTCTAATGATGAGAATTATATTTTGAGTTTTGATTTTGATGGAAGCAACCCCATTAATTCAAGAAGCTCTATGTCTCGTAATGGTAGCGTTCTATTAACAGCAAGAGAAAATAGTACGAGTATTATAAATTCAAATCAGCCTTTAACCATTGGAACGATGAATGTAGATTATAATCGTTATTCTAAAGGAGAAATGTCAGAGCTTATTCATTTTAATTATAAGCTGAATAAGGCCGAAACTATAATTGTAAATAATTATTTATCAGCAAAATATAATATCGCTTTAACAGCTAGTAATTTTTACACTAACGATAATATTGCTAATGGTGATTTTGATCATCATGTAGCAGGAATCGGGCAAGCTTCAGATGGTAGTAATCATTCCGATTCTCAAGGATCAGGAATTGTTAGAATAAATGCACCTTCTGCTTTATCTAATGGAGATTATTTATTTTGGGGAGAAGACAAAAAGGATCCTTCCTATAATTTTGTTACAGAAACAGTAAATTATAGAGAGCAACTAGATTCAAAATGGCGCGTGAGTAAAATTGGAAACCTGGGAACTGTAAATATGAGTTTTGATATTTCCGCTTTAGATTTAACAGCTAAACAAAGTTGCCAACCTTTACAATTAATTGTAGATAGTAATAGCGCTTTTTCTACAGCAACTAGTTATGATTTAACCATTTCAGGATCTACAGCAACCATTCAGGAGTTTCTTTTTCTGATGGAGATTATTTTACATTAAGTTATTTAGACCAAATTGTTTGGGATGGGACTTCTTATTTTAACGGGTCTGGTATAGGTGATGCACCAGATGCATCAGATTCCTGTTTAAAATTAACGGTAAAATCTGGAGCAATAGGCATTTTAAATGAAGCAGGATATGTTAGAGAAGTTCAAGTAGAATTAGGTGCAACATTACAGGTTAACGATGGTGTGCTATTAGAAGTTGAAAATGGGATATGGAATAATGGAACAATTACGTTTGTAGATGAAGCGCAACTAATTCAAAAGCATACAGGAACCTCTTTAAATTCGGGAAGTGGTGATTTAACCATTACACAGGAAGGTTCTAATAATTTATATAATTATAATTATTGGAGTGCTCCGGTGCATAGAAATGGTAATTGGCAAGTAAATTATTTAGAAACAGAGACAGGGTCTATTGGATTTACAACAAACAAGAATGCTAATCCATTGGCTAGTCCTATGGAATGGAGTAGTCGCTGGTTGTATACTTTTAATGGCTTAGCTGATGCGTATGCAGATTGGCATGGTGTTTCTCCAACAACTCCAATTATACCAGGTCTTGGTTATACCATGAAAGGTTCTGGAAACCTATCTGTTTTAGATCAAAAATATGTTTTTAAAGGTATCGCAAACGATGGCGATATATTTATAGATGTATTAGCAGGGGATGAAATTTTAGTAGGAAATCCATTTCCTTCCGCATTAGATGCCGTTCGATTTATTAATGATAACCTTTCTGTAATAGATGGTTCGCTTTATTTTTATGAGCAATTTACTTCAAATGATACACATGTTTTAAACCAATATCAAGGTGGTTATGCAACCTACAATTTATTAGGGTCTGTTGGTATTCCTGTACCAGTAAATGGAGGAGTATCCTCAAAAGGAGGTCCTAAAGATTATATTCCTGTAGGACAGAGCTTTTTTGTAAAAGCGCATACAGCTGGTAGAATTGTCTTTAAAAATAACCAAAGGGCCTTTAAAAAAGAATCTTTAGGAGAAAGTGTTTTTTATAGAACATCTGATGAAACAACAACAGATACTCGAATTAAATATTGGCTTGCATTTAGAGATGCAGCTAGTAACGAGTCTACCATTGCTTTAGGATATGATACGAATGCGAATGCTGGTTTTAATCATGGTTACGATAGTAGAACGTTTAATGAGCTTTCCAATGAGATTTATTGGGCAATTACAGATGAAGAGTTATGTATTCAAGCGCTTAATAGTTTTGATGTATTAGATGAAATACCTTTAGGAATCCATATTACCGATTCTGGTACTTATACTTTTGAGATTACAGAAACTCTAAATTTTCCGGAAAGTGAAACTATTTATTTGAAAGATAATCAGACAAATATGTTTTATGATATAATGGGTAATGGGATAACTTTAAATTTAAATAGTAGTGTAGATGTATCTCGTTTTTCAATAGTTTATCAAAAAGGACAAGTTTTGTCTTCACAAGATTTGAATGCGAATCCAGTTTCTGTTTTTTATAATATAGAAAAAGAAACATTAGTGTTACATGGTGTTGAAAATTTAAATGAGATTCAAAGCTTGAATATTTATAATCTGTTAGGACAAAATATACAATCTTTAAATAATGTGAATTCTAAAAATGTAGATCTTTCCTTTTTAAATTCAGGAATATATATTGCAGAAATTACGGATAAATCTAATAAAAAGATAAAGCTTAAATTTGTAAAACCTTAATGGCTAATAAAAAAATATATTCTGTAATTGCTATCCTAATCCTTGTTGGAGTTTATGGATACGATGCTTATTTCGATAATGAAATTAAAGTTGGCATCATTGAACAAGGAGGTACAGTAAAAACAAATACCAACGAATATTTTTTACCAACAAGTACCACCGGACAGATAGTACATCATGAAGGGTATAGTTTAAGTTATAGTGAACCCCATGAACAAGCAGAATGGGTAGCTTATGAACTTAAGAAATCACATTTAAGTAGTGCTAATTTTAAACGTCCTTATTTTGAAGTGGATAACGCTGTGAAAACCGGAGCTGCACATTGGCGAAATTATAAGCAATCTGGTTATGATCGCGGACATCTTTGTCCTGCAGGAGATAGAAAATATAGTAAATCTGCACATGACGAAACTTTTTTAACAAGTAATATTTCTCCGCAAAAACACGATTTTAATGCTGGTGTTTGGAATCGATTAGAGCAGAAAACACGGTATTGGGCAAGTAAGTACAATGGCGTTTTTGTGGTGTCTGGCGGAATTTTAAAAGGAAATATGAAAACCATAGGTACCGAAAAAGTATCCGTGCCAAATCAGTTTTATAAGGTGTTGATAGATAACAATTCTGGTAAAACGAAAGTGATTGCATTTTTAATGAATCATAAGGAGTCTAAAGAGCCGCTATATAAGTTTGTCGTTTCTGTAGATGAGGTAGAAGCATTAACCGGAATTGATTTCTTTTCCGAATTGGATGATACTGTAGAAAATAAATTAGAAGCTTCCGCAGATTATAAAAATTGGAGTTTCTAAATAGTAGTTTTTTATTTCCGTGAAGACGGAAATCTCTCTTTTTTTCGATTGTATAAGACAATGGCGTAGTGTTGGAATTTGGAATTTAATTATTTCCATTTATCAAGCATTCCTTCCCAACGTAATTTTCTAATAAAAGTACCTTGATCTTGGGAAACTAGATAGTCTGTTTTGTTACTTTTTGCCTTAAAATAGCCAGACATGTAGTCTTTAAATAAAGTAGAACTTCGCTTTTTATACGCTAGTTTTAATGCCGAAATTAAGGTGATTATAAATCCGTAACGCATTTTATACATCGCTTCTCCTTGCATGTGTTTGGATGCTTTGTTATAGCTTATTCCTGTAGGTTTTAGATGTTTTACGTGCAGGGTTTCGTCGGTTAAAAGTTCCCAATCGTAATATTTAGCTAATAATTCGTCCACAGTATCCCAACCCATAGAAGGTTTTAGTTTTCCTATTTGCTCAAAACACGCTTTTTTATAGGCTTTTAAAGCGCCACGAATATGATCTTTTCGTGTTAAGTTTTCTAATACCCATTGGTTGTCTTTTTCAATATAGCAGAAGCCAGCAGCCATTCCTAACTTCTTATTCCTATTAAAATGTGAAGCTAATTTTTCTAAATAATTATTCGGAAAGATTAAATCGGCATCAAATTTACAAATCACATCATAGTTGGTATCTAGAATTTCTAAGCCTTTGTAAAACGCATTGATGATTTTAGTTCCTGGTAAATGCTCGTTAGAAGAATTAATGTTTACAAGAGAAATCCAACTGTACTTCGATAAATAATACGAAACTATCTTTTGGGTTTTATCTGTAGAATTATCATTTACAATCACAAGTTGCTTTGGACGTAGCGTTTGATTGACCAAAGAAACGATAGTTTTTTCTATAAACTTTTCTTCGTTATGCGCAGGAATGATAATGGAAATGTTCATGAAAACAAATTACAATATTAAAAACTCAAATTCCAAAACCAACCGAGTAAGTTTTTGGTATTTGTTATTTAGTTTTTTGAAATCTTATACGCGTTCTGCGTATATTATATAATATCTAGGAGTAAACCATCTTAGTATTGGTCTAATCCCAATTTTTTTGGTAGGATTAGTCCATTTTTGTCTATCTATTATTTTCCAGCCTGTTTTTTCTAATAACCAATCTAATTGCCAATCTTCAAACTCATGGTAATGTCTGTCCCATGTATCTGTTTTGCTTCGGTAAGCAGGAGAAAACCATAATCGAAGCGGAACGCTTATTACTAGTTTATCTGCTTTTATAGCTTGTAAAACGGTAAAAGGAGAGAGTAGGTGTTCAAAAATTTCGAAAGCCGTTACAACGGTTGCTTCCGAGTTTTGTATGGTTGTCGTATTCGTATCCAAGTCTTCCCCTTTGGTGTTTTTCACAGAAAAACCATTGTCCTTTAAGATTTTGGTAAACGGATTTTCGACTCCTAAATCTAAAATAGCTTCCGATTTAGAAATGTGTTTTTCTAAAAACTGATAGGTAAGTTTGTAGCGTTTATGCGGGAATGTTTGTTCGTACATATTTATTTTCCGCGAAAGCGAAAACCTTTTAAAGTCAGTGATTTAATAACTAGTGCTTATAAACTATGGCATTAATATTCATACCTGCACCAACACTTGCAAACATAATAACATCTCCTTTTTTAATTTCTTGATTTTCAAGTTTTCCTTTTAAAATCATATCATATAAAGTAGGAACCGTTGCTACGCTAGAATTACCAAGCATACCAATAGACATAGGCATAATGCCTTCTGGCATTTCCATATCATGAAGTTTGTAAAAACGCTTTACAATGGCTTCATCCATTTTTTCATTTGCTTGATGGATTAGTATTTTTTTAACGTCGCCTATAACATATCCGCTTTTGTCTAAACACGATTTTAAAGCTAAAGGAACATTGGTAAGCGCGAATTCATAAATCTTTCGCCCATACATTTTAATGTATTTACGTTGGCTAGCAGTTTCTGGTTTATTGGTTTTTCCAAAATAGATGAAATGTGCTTCGTCTAATGCAAAAGTTGCAGTTTCATGGCTAATAATACCACCTTCTTCTGCGGTTTCTTCTATAATAACAGCTCCTGCACCATCACTATAAATCATAGAATCGCGATCGTGTTCATCTACCACTCTCGATAGGGTTTCCGATCCGATAACCAAACAGCGTTTTGCTAATCCGGATTTAATAAATGCATTGGCTTGAATCACACCTTCAATCCAACCCGGACAACCAAAAAGTAGATCGTACCCAACACATCTTGGGTTTTTAATTTGTAACAAGTGCTTTACACGAGATGCAATACTTGGTACGGTATCACTTTGCGCTGTGTTATGTTTTATATCACCATAATTATGGGCAACAATAATATAATCTAATGTTTCTTTATCAATTTTGGCGTCTGCAATTGCTTTTTCTGCAGCATAAAAAGCTATGTCCGAATTATTTAATTCTGGTTTTACATAGCGTCTTTCTTCAATTCCTGTTATCGCTTTAAATTTATGTACGATAACTTCATTTGTACTATTAATTTTAGAACCATCCGCATTTAAAAATTCATGATTATAAAAATCTTCATTTTTTTCTATAGTGCTTGGTATATAACTTCCTGTTCCGGTAATTTTGATATTCATAAAAAAAAGGATTGCCTTTAATTGTTTATCTGCTAAGATAAGCAGTAAAAACTAAAGGCAATTTTATTTAATTAATTATTTACGATGTTCAACCTTTAGTTTGCGTCCATATATGCCTCAATAGGAGCACATGTACAGATTAAATTACGGTCTCCGTACGCATCATCAACACGTCTTACGCTAGGCCAAAATTTATTGTCATGTACGTATTCTAAAGGATATGCAGCAGTGTCTCTACTATATGGGAAATCCCAATTATTAGCAGTAACCATTGCCATGGTATGTGGTGCATTTTTTAAAGGATTGTTTGTATCCTCTTTGGTTGCTAGGTTTATTTCTTTTCTAATAGAAATCATAGCATCACAAAAACGATCAATTTCTTGTTTGCTTTCACTTTCTGTAGGCTCAATCATTAAAGTTCCTGCTACAGGGAAAGATACTGTTGGCGCATGAAAACCATAATCCATTAAACGTTTTGCAATATCTGTAACCTCAATACCATTTGCTTTAAAAGCACGACAGTCTACAATCATTTCATGTGCTGCACGACCACGTTCACCAGAGTATAAAGTGTCAAAATGACCTTCTAATCTTGTTTTGATGTAGTTTGCATTTAATATTGCAATTTTTGTAGATGCTGTTAATCCTTTTGCACCTAGCATTTTTATGTAACCATAAGAGATTAAACATGCTAAAGCAGAACCAAAAGGAGCAGAGGAGATGGCTGTAATAGCATCTTTTCCTCCCGTTTTAATTATAGGGTTTCCTGGTAAAAAAGGAGCCAATTGTTTTGCAACGCAAATTGGTCCAACTCCAGGTCCTCCACCGCCATGAGGAATAGCAAAGGTTTTGTGTAAGTTTAAGTGACAAACATCTGCGCCAATATTTCCAGGATTGGTTAATCCTACTTGTGCATTCATATTTGCACCATCCATATAAACTTGTCCGCCATTATCATGAATAATTTTGGTGATTTCTTTTATGGAAGCTTCGTAAACACCATGTGTAGAAGGGTAGGTTACCATTAAACACGATAAATTATCTTTGTGTAAAATTGCTTTTTCACGTAAATCTTCGACATCGATATTACCTTCGTCTGTAGATTTAGTAACTACCACTTTCATTCCTGCCATTACCGCACTTGCTGGATTTGTACCATGTGCAGAACTAGGAATTAAGCAAATATTTCTATGATGATCTTTACGAGACTCATGATATGCTTTAATAACCATTAGGCCTGCAAATTCTCCTTGTGCACCAGAATTTGGTTGTAAAGATGTTGCAGCGAAACCAGTGATTTCTGTAAGTTGGTCTTCTAATTCTTTTAAAATAGTTGCATAACCTCTAGCTTGTTTTAATGGCACAAAAGGATGAATACTTCCCCATTCTGACTGGCTTAAAGGTAGCATTTCTGCTGCTGCATTTAATTTCATAGTACAAGAACCAAGTGAAATCATAGAATGATTTAACGATAAATCTTTACGTTCTAGTCTTTTAATGTATCGCATTAATTCGGTTTCCGAATGGTACGAATTAAAAATATCTAGTGTTAAGAAATCGGTAGTTCTTTGAAGTTCTTTATCGATATTATTTACTTCTGAAAAAGAAGAAATAGTAAATGCTTTTTTACCTGCAACTTTAGCGAAAATAGAAATGATCTCATTTATATCTCTAACCGAAGTCGTTTCGTTTATAGAAATAGTAACTGTTTCCTTATCTGGATAAAAGAAGTTTACTTTTTTGTCTTTTGCAATTTTCTTTACTTTTTTAGCTTTGGTTTTAATCTGAAGCGTATCAAAGTAAGAAGTATTGGTTTGTTTAAAACCTAGTTTTTCTAGAGCTTCTGCTAGTGAGGAAGCTGCACTATGTACTTGGTTTGCTATAAATTGTAAACCTTTAGGTCCATGATATACAGCATACATTCCGGCCATAACCGCTAATAATACTTGTGCGGTACAAATATTAGATGTTGCTCTATCTCTTTTTATATGTTGTTCTCTAGTTTGTAAAGCCATACGTAACGCTCTATTACCATTTACATCTTTGGTAACACCAATGATACGTCCAGGAATATCACGTTTGTACATCTCTTTAGTGGCAAAATATGCTGCATGTGGTCCACCATAACCCATTGGTATTCCAAAACGTTGTGTGGTTCCAACTACTACATCTGCACCAAATTTACCAGGAGCTTCTAGTTTTACTAAGCTTAAAATGTCTGCAGCAACAGCCACTTTAATTTGTGCTTCGTTAGCTTTAGTTATAAAAGATTTAATATCAGATACTTGTCCATTTTTTCCAGGATATTGTAAGATTGCTCCAAAGAATTCCGAAGAAAAATCAAAAGTATTTTCATCTCCAATAACTAGTTCTACACCAATAGGATTGGATCTGGTTTGTAATAGAGAAAGTGTTTGCGGTAAAATGTTTTCAGAAACAAAAAACTTATTTATTCCTGCTTTTTTTTGCGCTCGTTCTCTAACAGAAAATAGTAAGCTCATAGCTTCAGCAGCAGCAGTACTTTCATCTAAAAGCGATGCGTTTGCCAGTTCCATTCCTGTTAGGTCTGTAATCATGGTTTGGTAATTTAGAAGTGCTTCTAAACGACCTTGCGCAATTTCCGCTTGATACGGTGTGTACGCAGTATACCAACCCGGATTTTCTAAAATGTTACGTTGTATTACTGCTGGTAAAATGGTTGGGTGGTATCCTAAACCAATATATGTTTTGTATACTTTGTTTTTTTTAGCAACCTTATTTAGGTATACTAAATATTCTTGCTCACTCATGGCTTCTGCAAGATCTAGATCTTTTTGTAATCTAATATCATCCGGAATGGTTTCGTAGATAAGTTGGTCTAAACTATCTACACCAATGGTTTTTAGCATTTGTTTTTGGTCTTCTTCTCTAGGACCAATATGACGAAGTGCAAAGGTGTTTGTATTCATTCTTAAATAGTTGTGTTATATTCTCACTTTCGTGAGAATGAGATTTTATTAGGAGCTTTATTAAAATAATAAAGCGTGTTGTTTGCGAGCCCAAAAATACGGAAATAATAGAGTTTTTTAGTTTTGAAATATGAAAGTTTTTAACCAAATGAAATGGTTATTAACAGGTAGCATCTTTTGTAAATTAAATATGTTCAAATAAATAGTGTTTTTTCGTTTATGCTTCAAAATAAAAAGGAAGCTTAACTATTGCTATTGTTGATTTTCTTTGTTTTTAAAATAAATAATAGCACATTTCTTTTTAGTAAATTTAATTCCTAAAAGGTATTGCGTATTTTTGTTTTATGCGAATAGTAAAACACCTTTTCGATTTTTATATAAACGCAAGTATTCATGTGGCTTTAAGTGTATATGCTTTAACATGGATTACCCTTATAGAATTTGGTGTTTCTTTTGATGAGACCGTTTTGTGTTTTAACTTTTTTGCAACCATTACCGGTTATAATTTTGTGAAGTACTTTGGTTTAGCGAGATTTCATCATCGAAGTTTAGCTAGTAAGTTAAAGGCGATTCAAATATTTTCACTTATTTGTTTTATCGCTTTGTGTTATTATGCCTTTCAACTAGAAGTAAAAACCTGGTTGTATATATTGCTACTTGGAGCGATTACTTTTTTTTATGCGATTCCTTTTTTACCAAGAAATATTTTTGTGGATAGTAACCAGAATTTACGTCAAATTAGCGGATTGAAAATTTATGTAATTGGTTTGGTTTGGTCTGCGGTAACGGTATTGCTTCCTATTGTAGATAATGAAATTGCTATAACAACAGATATTCTTATAACCACTTTACAACGTTTTGTTTTTGTGTTAGTACTTATGATTCCTTTTGAAATACGGGATTTACAATATGATAGTTTAAAACTATCTACCATACCACAACGTATTGGAATACGTAAAACAAAGGGTATTGGTGTTTTTTTGTTGGTAATCTTTTTCTTTTTAGAATTTTTTAAAGATCAAACAAATAGAAGCAATGTTTTTGTTTTAGTGATGATTACACTAATAACGCTATTGTTTGTATTGTTTTCTAAAAAGCAACAAGCAACATATTATAGTTCCTTTTTTGTAGAAGGATTGCCAATTATATGGCTAATTTTGATGCTCTTTTATGGCTTGCGTTAGGTTTTCTTTTAAAGCATCTTTTTCATCTTTATGCATACAATCTACCTTTGCCTTTTCTATTGTAACGCTAAGCTTTTTATTGTTTTTAGAGTAATTTCTACAAGCCCTACAGAAAGCTAAATGTATAGTAAGTTTTATTTTCTCTAATATAGAAGCTTCTTTGTATTGCGATTTATCACAAACATGATTTGCTTTTTCGCAAGCTTTACTTATGTTAATCTCTGTATTCATAATTTAAAACCAGTTTTTCTCCATGCAAGATGCCATTGTTGTTCTTGCTCTATGAATGATAACCCAAAGGTTAGACGCAGTAATGTTTAGTTCATTACAAATAGTTTCGGTATCTATTCCTTCAATGGTTTTCATTTTAAAAATAGTAGCTTGTTTCGCAGGGAGTTTATCTAAACAACTATAAATAGCATCGCCTAGTTCTTCATTCTCAATAACACTTTCTGCATTTTTATCAAAAGGATCTGCAACGCGTTCTTCTAGCCAATCGCCTTCGGTTTCTACATCACTGTTGTAGCTCATTCTAACTTCGGCTTTTCCTTTGTTAGAATTTATTTTTCTATAATAATCTATAATTTTTCGTTTTAAAATAGAAATTAGCCAAGTACGTTCGCTAGCTTCTCCTTTAAAATTTTTCATAGATTTTAAACCTGCAAAAAAAGTATCTTGAACCAAGTCTTTAGATAAATCTCTATCGTTAACACGAGAAATGGTGTAATTGAATAGATAATCTGAATATAAATCGATCCATTTATTAGGATCTATTAGATGCTTTGGCATATTCTTTTTTTAGCTAAGTTTTAGCAAAAGTAAGCAAAAGGATTTATATTTAATCTATTAAATTTTTTACGGCGGAAACAATTGTAGGAAATTGAAACTTAAAACCATCCTCTAATAGCTTTTTTGGGACTACATTCCGGCTATTTAAAATGAGTTCCGGTTCTGTTTGCATAAATAAAGCTCCGATTTCTAGGATGAATTTCGGACTAGGAATACCAATAGGAACACCCAATGCTTTTCTAAAGTCTTTCATCATTGTTGCGTTGTCTGTTGGTTTTGGAACACAAAAGTTATAAGCACCTTTAGCACTTTCTTTCTGCATTAGAAAATCTACAGCTCGTGCAAAATCGGTTTTATGAATCCAACTTACCTTTTGCTTTCCATCGCCTTGTTTGCCACCTAAGCCAAATTGTGTTAGCTTTTTTAATGGCACAAAAGCACCATCTTCATTACCTAAAACGATAGAAGTACGTAGTACTATTTTTCTAGTTTCTGGATTTTGCGTTTTATAAAATGCATTTTCCCAAACAGTTGCAACTTCTGCTTCAAAATCGGTACCATACGCTGTGCTATCTTCAGTCATTTCTTTGGTGAAAGAGGCTTTGTATATAGAAGTAGTGGAGGAGTTCATCCATACTTTTGGCGGATTGTTACAGGTGTCAATAGCTTGTCCTAAAAGTGCTGTGGCAACAATTCTAGATTCTTTTATAGCTTTTTTATTAGCGTCGGTAAATCTGCAATTGATTGTTTTTCCGGTAAGGTTAATAAGCACATCTAAATTTTCAAGATGGGTAACCCAAGAGCCTTCCATTGTTTTTGCATCCCAAAGGATTTCATTATCGCGTTTGGGGTTTCTGCTTAATATTTTAACGGAATAGCCTTTACTGGTAAAATGCTTTTCTAATGTTTGTCCGATAAATCCTGTTCCTCCAGCTATAAGTATTGTTTTCATGGGTTTAGTGATTTAAAATATTCACAATAAATAAAAGGGAATAAACTACTGCGAAAAACACAAATAAGGCATTCATGAAATAGCTTCCGATTTTAAATATTTTTTTCTGTGGAATATCATACATAGGATAATATGCAATTTGTGTAAGTACTTTTCCAACCCAATAAGCAGCAATTAAACCAGTAATTGCAATGGCTAGATTGGTGTGGTTTTTTAAATCGGAAGGCATTATTATTGCAATCAAACCAAAGGAAAAATTTAAACCTTGAATATATCTTCCATAGGTTTTAGCGATTTCTTGATTTAATGGCTTCAGTTGCTTAACATCGTTATACCAATCAAAAACCTGATGTCTTATATACGGATAGATTAGTGCCGTGAATATTTGACCAATTCCGCCAAGAATAATAATCCAATTTGGAAGCTCTAGTTTCATGCAACAAAATTAATTTCTATCAATAATTACTTTCACATTAACATCCTCTTTTTCTACTTGTTCATCAAACTTTAGAATAAAACGCTCTATGTTATCTGGGTTGAGTTTGCAATTTTCTATAACTTTATTATCTAAAAGTCTTCTTAAAAGCATTTTTCTAGTGAATACAATAGATTTTGAAGTCAAGGAAATCTTCTGATCAAGAAAAGTCACTTTAGCATAGCTTTCTTCTTTATTCGTTTTGAGGTATTTCATGAAAATAATTTCTTCGCCATCCGCATCATAGAAAGAGGTGTTTACAGGATACCCTTCTGTTGTTAAACAATTTTCGCCATCTATATAGATAACCCCTTTTTTAATTTTAATTTTTTGCGCTTGCATCATGCTAATAGAAAGCATTAAAAATAATACGGTAAGGCTGTGTTTTAATTTCATTTTGAATTTTTATTTAGATTCCTAATATAGGACTTCTATTCCTATTACAACAAATGGGTTATATGCTTATTTAATTAATCCAGCTCTTTTTAAAAGTGCTTCAGGTTTTGGTTCTTGTCCTCTAAAACGTTTATAAAGCGTCATTGGGTTTTCGGTTCCACCTTTGCTTAATACGTTTTCTTTAAATTTTGTAGCAACGGTTTTGTTAAAGATTCCTTCTTCCTTAAAGTATTCAAATGCATCTGCATCTAAAACTTCCGCCCATTTGTAACTATAATATCCAGAAGAATACCCTCCTTGAAAAATATGAGAAAATGCAGTACTCATACAATTTTCTGCAACATCAGGAAATAATTGCGTGTCACCAAAAGCTTCTTTTTCATGTGCTTTTACATTGGTAATAGCCGAAGGGTCTTGTGCATGCCAAGACATATCTAATAAACCAAAGCTTATTTGACGCATGGTTTGCATGCCTTCATGAAAGGTAGCAGATTCTTTTATTTTTTCTACCAATTCCATTGGAATTACTTCTCCTGTTTCATAATGTTTCGCAAAAAGTTCTAATGCTTCTTTTTCAAAACACCAGTTTTCTAAAACCTGACTTGGTAATTCTACAAAATCCCAGAAAACACTTGTTCCAGATAAACTAGGGTAGGTGGTATTGGCAAGCATACCATGTAATGCATGTCCGAATTCATGAAATAAGGTAGTTACCTCGTTAAATGTTAAAAGGGAAGGTTTCGTGTTTGTAGGTTTTGTGAAATTACAAACAATGGAAACGTGTGGTCTGTCATTCACGCCATTTTTTATGCTTTGCGACTTATAACTTGTCATCCAAGCACCATTTCGTTTTCCTTTTCTTGGGAAGAAATCTGCATAGAAAATAGAAACTAATTCTCCGTTTTCATCATTTACTTTATAGGTTAAAACATCTTCATGATATTTGTCTATGGTATGGATTTCTTCAAATTGTAAACCGAATAATTTGTTCGCAATAGTAAAAGCACCTTCAATTACGTTTTCTAATTTAAAGTATGGTTTTAATTGTTCGTCGTCTAAGTTGAAAAGCTTTTGTTTTAATTTTTCGGCATAATAACCAGAATCCCATTTTTGTAAGGTATCAATACCATCCTGTTCTTTTGCGAAGTTTTCAAGATTGGTGAATTCTTCTTGAGCTGCTGGTTTTGCTTTTTCTAATAACTCATTTAAAAAGCTTTCTACCTTTTCAGGAGTTTTTGCCATGCGTTCCTCTAAAACAAAATGTGCATGTGTTTTATAACCTAAAAGATTGGCTCTTTTAAAACGAAGTGTTGCAATTTGTAAAACGTTATCTTGATTGTCTAAAGCGTCGTTATGAAAAGCTTTGCTTCCAGAAGCTAAAGCTAATTCCTTACGTAACTCACGATTGTCGGCATACGTCATAAAAGGAATATAACTAGGATAGTCTAACGTGATAAGCCATCCTTCTTTCTCTTTTGATTCTGCTAATTGCTTAGCCGCTTCTTTAGCGCCTTCTGGTAATCCTGCTAAATCGGCTTCATTGGTGATTAGCATTTCAAACTTGTTGGTTTCTGCTAAAACATTTTCGCCAAACTTTAGTTTTAGTTTACTAAGCTCCTTATCTATTTCGCGAAGTGCTTGTTTTTTGTCTTCTGTTAGATTGGCACCATTTCTAGAAAAGCTTTTATATTTTTTATCTAAAAGTGTTTCTTGTTCTGTTGTTAATTTTAAATCGGCTTTAGAATTATAAACCGCTTTCACACGTTTAAATAAATCTTGATTTAATGTGATGTCATTACCAAATTCTGAAAGTAGCGGTGAAACTTCTTGTGCAATCTTTTGAATATCTTCATTGGTTTCGGCCGAATTAAGATTGAAAAATATACTAGATATTCTATCTAATTGCTCTCCAGAGAAATCTAAAGCTTCAATCGTATTCTCAAAAGTTGGAGCTTCAGGATTATCAATAATGGCATCTATTTCAGCTTTGGCATTTTTTATACCTAGTATAAAAGCAGGAAGAAAGTCTGTAGTCGCTATTTTAGAAAAAGGAGCCGTTTGAAATGCTGTTGTAAATTTTTCTGTAAGTATATTCTTGTTCATTTTTTAAAGTTTTGTTAAAAGAGTGATTTATTATGCATGCATAATAAATATTTTTTTACCTTTGTTGAGAATTTTTCATAGAGTTGGTTACTCATTGACAAAATTATTGATTAATAGCTAAAACCTTGATGCAAGTCAAGGTTTTTTTAATTTGTAAAAACTCGTAATTTACAGTTTAACCGATTTATTTGCTTTTAATCTAAAATAACGAATTGCTTCTTTTTTAAAATAAGAATAACATGAAATAGTTGAATCTTTGCATAGGTTTTTTCATGTGAGTTCAATCTCATATTTAAGAAATTGATTAATAGCGTTATAACCCTGAGAGAAATCTTGGGGTTATTTGGTTATAAACCTTTTGCAGATTCTATAACTTTAACTTTTAAACCTTCTTTATAAGCAATTACTTTTTCTAAAACGGAAGCGTTAGAAGTTGCAATAATTTGTGCAGCAAGTATTCCTGCATTTTTAGCTCCATTTAAAGCTACTGTTGCTACAGGAACTCCTCCAGGCATTTGTAAAATAGACAAAACAGAATCCCAACCATCTATAGAATTACTGCTTTTTACAGGAACACCAATAATAGGAAGTGGAGATAAAGACGCTATCATTCCTGGTAAATGTGCAGCTCCTCCGGCTCCTGCAATAATAACAGCAATGCCGTTTTTATGTGCGTTTTTACCATAATCGAACATTTTTTCTGGTGTTCTGTGTGCAGAAACAATATCTACTTCTACAATAATATCAAAGCTTTTTAAAATATCTATAGCTTCTTGCATTACTGGAAGATCACTTTTGCTTCCCATGATTACTCCTACTTTCATAATATATTTCAAATATTTAATTTCTGAATGATTCTATGTATCTAAATTAGATGGATGTGATTTTACTCGCTTATCACCTTAATCGTATTCTTAACTGCTTCCGCAATTTTACGTGCTTCGTTAATATCTGGATGTACAATAGTAACATGTCCCATTTTACGAAAAGGACGTGTTTCTTTTTTACCATAAATATGCGGAGTAACTCCTTCCATATTCATAATAGCTTCTATATTTTCATAAACAACATTTCCTGTATAACCTTCGGCGCCAACAAGATTTACCATGATTCCACCAGCTTTATTTGCTGTACTTCCTAAAGGTAAATTTAAAATGGCTCTTATGTGTTGCTCAAACTGTGAGGTATAATTAGCTTCAATAGTTTGATGTCCCGAATTATGTGGTCTTGGTGCTACTTCGTTGATTAATATTTCATCGTTTTGTGTTAAAAACATTTCGACAGCCAATAAACCAACATGTTTAAATGCTTCCGATGTTTTTAAAGCAACTTCTTCTGCTTTTTTAGCGATTTCAGGAGCTATTCTTGCCGGACAGATTACATATTCTACCTGGTTTGCTTCTGGATGAAATTCCATTTCTACAACCGGAAAGGTTTTTACTTCGCCTTTTGCATTTCTAGAAACAATAACTGCTAATTCATTTTTAAAAGGAATTAAATCTTCTGCAATACATTCGCCTTTTGGTAAGTCTTTTAAATCTTCCAGGCTTCGTACTACTTTTACGCCGTTACCATCATAGCCAAATTGTGCAGCTTTCCAAACAAACGGAAAATGTAAACCGCCATTATCTATCGCGTCTTCTATTTCCGAAATATATGCAAATCGTGAAAAAGGAGCAGTAGGTAGATTTTTATCTATATAAAACAGTTTTTGTTTTGCTTTATTTTGAATAATGCGAAGTGTTTTCGAAGCCGGATAAACGGTAACGCCTTCTTTTTCTAACTTTTCAAGCGCATCGATATTTACGTTTTCAATCTCAATGGTTAACACATCTACCTTTTTTCCGAATTGGTAAACCGTTTCAAAATCCATTAAGCTTCCTAAATGAAATTCATTGCTTCCTATTTTGCAAGGTGCTTCTGTGCTTCCGTCTAAAATACAGGTGTAAATATCTAGTTTCCTGGTTTCGGTAAGTAGCATTTTACCAAGTTGTCCGCCACCAAGAATTCCAAGTTTAAAATCTGAAGAAAAATAGTTCATATTTATTTTCCGTGAAAACGGAAATCTTTTTAATTAATAAGTCTTATTTTAATTGTAACAAAAATACAGTTTAATATGAAAATATAGCCAATAAAATCGTATCAAAATCGTAAATCATAGTACAAATATGTATCTTTGCAAAGAATTAATAAAAAACAAGTTAGTCTTACATGATTAAGCTAGACGATTTATATTTTAAACCATTTATTTCGGCAGAAAAAATTGATGCTGCTGTACAAAAAATGGCAGATGATATTGCTGCAGATTTAGGAGATGAAGTGCCAGTATTTATAGGTATTTTAAATGGCTCTTTTATGCTGGTAAGTGATTTTGTTAAAAAATACCCGAAACCTTGCGAAGTTACTTTTATAAAACTTGCTTCTTATGAAGGGATAAAATCTACAGACGACATACAAAGACTTATAGGTCTTACACAAGATTTAACAGGACGTACGGTTGTAATTCTAGAAGACATTATTGATTCTGGAAAAACATTAGCAGAAGTACATCGAATTTTTAAAAACGAAAATGCTAAATCTCTAATAATTGCTACCTTATTTTTTAAACCAGAAGCCTATAAAAAAGATTATAAATTAGATTATGTTGGTATAGAAATACCAGATAAATTTATAGTTGGTTATGGATTAGATTATAACGGTTTAGGAAGAGATTTGCCAGAAGTATATCAATTAAAAACAACACAACACATGACAAATTTAGTCCTATTTGGACCTCCAGGAGCAGGAAAAGGAACACAAGCTAATTTTTTAAAAGAAAAATACAATTTAGTACATATCTCTACAGGAGATGTGTTTCGTTATAATATAAAAAACGAAACAGCTTTAGGTATGTTAGCTAAATCTTTTATGGATAAAGGTAACCTCGTTCCTGACCAAGTAACTATAGATATGTTAGAGGCAGAGGTGGATAGGAATGCAGATGCAAAAGGATTTATTTTTGATGGTTTTCCAAGAAATGAAGTACAAGCAGTAGCTTTAGATAAAATATTAGAAGCTAAAGATTCTCAAGTTAATGCTATGGTTGCGCTTGAGGTAGATGATGAAGTTTTAGTACAACGTTTATTAGAAAGAGGGAAAACTAGCGGAAGAAAAGATGATTCTGATGAAACGATTATAAGAAACAGAATAAAAGTTTATTATAATGAAACTGCTATTTTAAAAGATTATTACTCTGCACAAAATAGATATTTTGGTGTGGATGGCGTTGGTAGTATTGAAGATATTACTGTACGATTAAATACCGTTATTGATGCACTTTAGTATCTAATAACAAAAGATTTTACTTCTGTATTGTAAAAGATACAGGGAGTGAAAAATGATATATTAATTAAAAAAGATTTCCGCTTTTGCGGAAAGAAAACATGACTGAGGGAAATTTTGTAGACTACGTAAAAATGCACGTTTCTTCTGGAAAAGGAGGACAAGGATCCACGCATTTACATCGTGAAAAATATTTAGAAAAAGGAGGTCCAGATGGAGGAGATGGAGGTCGTGGTGGTCACGTAATTCTTAGAGGAAGCTCTAATCTTTGGACACTGATACATCTTAAATTTAAGCGACACATTAGAGCTACACATGGTGGTAATGGAAGTAAAGGAAGAAGCTCTGGTGCAGATGGTGAAGATCAATATGTAGATGTGCCTTTAGGAACTGTAGTTAGAGATACAGAAACCAACGAAGTTCTTTTTGAAATCACCGAAGAAGGTGAAGAAAGAATTGTTGCAGAAGGTGGTAAAGGAGGTCGTGGTAACTGGCACTTTAAAAGTTCTACCAACCAAACCCCTCGTTATGCACAACCTGGAATTCCGTTAGAAGAAAAAGATATTACCTTAGAGTTAAAATTACTAGCCGATGTTGGTTTAGTAGGTTTCCCTAATGCAGGGAAGTCAACATTACTTTCTGTAATTACTTCTGCAAAACCAAAAATTGCAGATTATGAGTTTACAACGCTTAAACCCAATTTAGGTATTGTAAAACATAGAGAATTTCAATCTTTTGTAATGGCAGATATTCCTGGTATTATAGAAGGAGCAGCAGAAGGAAAAGGTCTTGGTTATTACTTTTTACGCCATATTGAGCGTAACTCTATTTTATTGTTTTTAATTCCTGCCGATGCAGAAGATATTAAAAAACAATACGATATTTTATTAGATGAGTTAAGACGTTACAATCCAGAAATGCTAGATAAAGATCGTATGATTGCGATCTCAAAATGTGATATGCTGGATGCAGAATTACAAGCCGAATTAAAAGTAGAATTAGATAATAATTTACCAATAGACTATTTGTTTATCTCCTCTGTTGCACAACAAGGTTTAGCAGAACTTAATGATAAGCTCTGGAATATGTTGAATGAATAATTTTTGGGCGTTACACTACTACGCTTTGGCTACGTAGTGTCAGGCTTTTCGTTGTATCTTTTATTTTGAAATAAAATAAAAGGATGCCACTACAATCCTTAACGCAATACATCCTATTTTAGGATTACTTTAAAACTACCATATACATGGTAGTTTTTTATTGGAATAGTTTTTGATTATTTTTACAGAAATACAATTCCTATGAAATCTATTAAAATACTACTATTTACATTTTTCATTACCTCGTGTGCGCCAATTTATCTGACTACAGATTTCGAAAAAGGCACCGATTTTTCTAAATACAAGACCTATAATTACTATTCAGATATAGAAACAGGATTAAGTGCATTGGATGCAAAACGCTTGTTGGATGTGTTAGATAGCCAATTACAACTGCAAGGATTATCGCTTTCTGAAACTCCAGATTTCTTTATTAATATTCAGAGTAAAGAGTATCAAGCGCAACAAAATAGTACGGTTGGAGTAGGTGTTGGTGGAACAGGACGCAATATTGGAGGAGGTGTTTCTATTGGTATTCCTGTTGGAACAGCAAAAATCACGAGAGAAATTATATTCGATTTTATAGACGAAAATGGCATCGGTCTTTTTTGGCAAGCTACTAGTGAAAGTACTTATCAGCCAAATGCTAGTCCAGAAAAACGCGAAGCAAGCTTACAAGCACTTGTAGAAAAAGTGTTTAAAAAATATCCTCCACAACAAAAATAAAGAGACTAGTTCTTAACTAGTTTTTTACTAGCGATTAAAACATTGTTAGTGTAAAAGTTAGTGATGTATAATCCTTGACTTAAAGTACTAATATCTATTGCTGTGTTTTGGTTATTACTAAGGTTTATTGTTTTAACTTCTTTACCATCCATACTTACTATTTTTACAAGAACCGTATTGGCCAAAGTGTTTTCTAATTTAAAATGAACCACATCATTTGAAGGATTTGGATACATGGTTAAACTAAAATCATTAGCAACAACATCCTGAATTCCTAAAGTATTATCAATAGTCCAGGTAACTGTAGCAACGTGAACAGACTCGTGACTGTCTACATTTATTAAAGTAGTTGCATCATGTACCACTGCGGTTAAAGTGTTTGTCCCTGCACTTAAATCGCTTTCTTGTAGGTTTACAGAGTTTACATTGGTAGCAAAACTATTTGTGTTAAGCGTCCAAGTGTTTTCTAAGGTATTTGTAGGAAGTGTTTGTATGGTGTTTATTTGAAAAGCTAAAGGAAATGTAGGGTCACTTATTGTCGCTTCAGTTGGTAAATAAGAATCTAGAGGTGAAACTAAAGTATGAATTTTTTCAATAATACCTTCCTTACAAACCGCACAAAAAGGATAGCCTAAATAACGCATTTTACACCCTTGATGTGGTCTTTTCCAGGAAGGAGCATCTGTTGTTCCAGTATGCGAATAAATACCAATGCCGTCTATGCCAATCCAATTTTTCCATTTTACTAAACTAGGATCTGTTTCTTGCGTCATGTTTATTGCCTCTGCAACTTGATTATCTCCAGGGTAATATTCGTCCTTTAAATCGGCAAAAGAATGTCCGATTTCATGAATAGCAATTTCGCCTCCATCTTGCCCTGTAGAAGCAATAGGATACGTTCCTCCACTTCCTCCATAATGCGGAGAGTTTACTAAAATAAGCGCTTGGTCAAAGGTTTGAAAATTGTTCGCTAAAACCGTGCTAATAGTAGCTTGGCTTTCTGTATAAAGTAATCTATGCACATTATAATAATCATAGGTTGTATCAAAATAACTGTCCACTATTAATGTTGGTATACTATAACTTGATTCGTCGGCAGCAGTTCCTGGATGCGTTGATCCACTCTCGTTAGATGGTACTTTTAATATATGTACATTAAAATAGTTTTCATAACTAGCAAAAGGTTCTTCAGCAAAAAAATCGTTCATGAAATTTGTAGCGTCTATTTCAAACTGTGGTAACTCACTAGTTTGATAACCTTCACTTAAAATAACTAAGTTAATTCGGTGGTTATCATCGCCTGAATTTTTAATAGTAACTTTATCAAAAATTTGTCCTACAACCAAGGATACATTAAATATAAGAAGTAATAAAAGTAATGATTTTTTCATATTTAATCTATTTTGGTGATGATGTGTTCTTTAGAACTTGCATTTGTTAATTCAATAATTTTCATGTGTTTAGCTTCCGGTGGCAATTGTATTCTTATGGTGAATTCTACGCGGTCTAAATCTAATGTTCTTTTTTCAAAATTACCAAAATCGTTAACAAACTCCACTGTTTTTTTTAACGGATTTTTTAAAGCATGTTTTTCAATGCTATTATAGTCTTTATCTAAAAGAATATATTCTAAATCGCCAGAGCTGGTATTTGCTATGTTTTTAGGTTTCCCTTTTAATTTTCCTTCCGTTTTAATTTGATTTATTAGCGTAATGCTTTTTTCGCCTTGGGCATTTTTAACCAATAAATAATTTAGAAAAATAATTTGTGGTTTTGAAATAGATATAGTTTCTTCTTTTGTTATTGCGCTTTTTGGAGTTGCTTGCTTTTTTGATGCACAAGAAAGTATAAAACAGATAAGCGTTAAATAGGATGTGATTTTTATAATGTTTAAAACTTTCATCTGGAAATAGTACTTTTTTTGGATTGCTAAAGTTACGTAATAAAGCATTTGGTTATTCATTTTGCTCAAATTCCACTAGAAATAAAATACGTTTATTCCTTAATTAACTTTTTACTTGAAATTAGAGCATTGTTTGCGTAAAAGTTAATTAGATATAAACCGGAACTTAAAGCACTAATGTCTATTGGCGTGATATCCTTATTTACAGTAGTAAGTGATTTTATTTTCTTTCCATCTATACTTACAATTTCAATACTAATATCTTTTTCTAAAGTATTTTCCATTGCGATATTTATTATATCACTAGATGGATTAGGATATATGGTAATACTATAATTATTAGCTTCAATATTTTCAATTCCTAGAGAGTTATCAATAGACCAAGAAACAGTATACGCATGCGTTGTATTATGATTATCAATATTTATTAAAGAAGTGGCATCCTGCACAACTACAGTTAGATTATTGGTGCCTGAAACTAAATCGTTTAGCTCTAACGAAACTACATCTACATTCGTTTCAATAATAGTATTGTTAAGTGTCCAAGTACTTTCTATAGTGTTGGATGTTGTTTGAATAAGATCTAATTGAAATTCTAAAGGAAAGGTTTCATTACTAATAGATGTTTCAGTTGGTAAATAAGAATCAATAGGAGATACTAAACTGTGAAATTTTTCAATGGTACCTTCTTTACAAACGGAACAAAAATCGGCATACAAAAAACCCATTTTACAATAGGTGCTAGGCTTGTGCCAAGTAGCAGCACTTCCAGATGTTCCGTAAGGATAAATCCCAATTCCGTTGGTTCCTATCCAATTTTTCCATCTAACTAATGCAGGATCTGTTTCCTGAGTCATATTAATATTTTCGTTTGCCCAAGCATCACCTGGGTAGTATTCATCTTCTAAGTCAACCAGAACATGCCCAACTTCATGGACAGCTATTTCTGCAGCGTTAGGGTCTGTAGAAGAAATAGAGAATTCAAATCCAGTTCCTCCATAATGATCTGTGTTTACAATAATTAATGCTAAGTCATATTCCGGGAAATTATTTGCTAATACGTTATAAATTAAAGATGAATTTGGCGTGTAAAGCGCTCTATGAATATTATAATTATCAAAAGAACTTCCAAAGTAATTGTCTACAACACTTACTGGTAAATCATAATTAGCTTCATCTGAAGCATTGCCAGGATGACTTGCTCCACTTTCATTAGAAGGCACTTTTATAATATATACATTAAAGTATTCTGAATATTCATTGTAAGGAGATTGATTGAAAAAATAATTAGTGATTTGCATCGCGTCTGCTTCAAATGTAGCAAATTCACTTTCTTGATAACCATCGCCTAAAATCACGATGTTAATGCGCTTATCCATATCTCCAGCTAACTTTATGTTTTCTACCTCAAAAACTTGAGCATATGTATTACTAAAATGAGAAAACAAGAAAGCTATAATTAAAAGGTTACGCATAGTTAATTATCTTTTGGCTGTATTATTCTTTAGGTTCGTTTTAATTCAAATGTAAAGTTACTGATTAAAGGCATAAAAAAAGAGGCTATTATAGCCTCTTTTTTGTTTGATATATGGTTTGTTATGCTAACAAATCTTTGAATTTGTCTTTATAACCATAAAGTACAGCAATGTTAAGTATTAATAAAACTGCTGCTCCTGCAATTCCTGCTGGATCTAAAACTGCATGAAATAAAACAGCATTTATAGAAACGCTCATTAATATTAGTGCTAATAGTGCACCATACTTATTTAATATTAAGGCCAAACCAGCAACGACTTCTACAGCTCCAACAAGTGTCATAGTTTTTGCTGAAGTTAATGCACCAAAGTAGGCTCCTGCTTCTGCAGATAATTCTGGCATTGGCATAAAACCTAAAAATTTGTTTAGTCCGAAGACCAATACGAAGATTCCAAGTACAATTCTTAGAATCATAAATACTTTTGAATTCATAGTTAATTATTTGTTAGTTAGTATGGTAAGATACAAAATAGAATGTTTCCTATTTCTAACATTAGGTCGTGTTATTAAATGGTTACTAACAAATAAGCGTTTCTATTGAAAAATCCTTCCGTCCTTCATGCACTTTCCCTTGCGAAAAGAGAAGGGAACCTATTGTGATGTTTTGCGTTTATGGGAAGGCGCTTTGTGACTCTCTGTGATAACTTTGTGAACCTCTGTGTAATAATAAAATAATAATATCACTTCGCTACATAAGATTCCTGCCTTCGCAGGAATTTGTTATTCTACAGTGATTTTTACACCTTCGCTATGGCTACTAAATTCTGGAGCATACATGCTTTGTATGGTTGTAATACCATTACTCATGTATCCCGAATTATTTACACGTAAATCATATTCAAAAACATAAACACCTTTTGGTAGATAGTCGAAAAAGAAATTAGTTGCTGCATCTTTAGTGCTTTCATAATATCCCAAACCATCTTGCCATTTGTATTGTGATAATACATTTACAGGTTCTAAACCTGCGGCACGCATATCTTTCATGTGTACAAACTCCATAGCACGATCGCTTCTTAATTCGATACGAACTCTTACCAAATCGCCAACTTGTAATTTGGTTTCTAATGTTACTTCAGAAAGCTCTTCACCAAGATCTGTATTCTTTTTTAGGAAGAGTTTTTTCTTCAATTGTAAAGGCGTTTCGGCAGTAGTGATTTTATCTAAATCTTCAAAATATTGCCAGTACAAACTTCCCCAAGCAATCCCTTTTCCTTTTTTGGTGATTTTAACTTCCGCCATTTCTGGTTTGATTTCTGCACCTTTCCAAGACGTTTTAAAATAACCAGTTCCTGCTTCTACTTGTACATCTTCTAGTTTTTTAGGATCTATTTCTTCATTACCAATAACAATGTCTACCATGTCTGTAACAGATAACCAATCGCTTCCTTGCAACAATAAAGCATATACCGCTTCGGTAGTTGCTTTGGTAGTTTTCCAACGGTTGGTTTGCTTGTTTTTAAGTAACCATATTTTTAGATTATCTATGGTTTCGGTGTTGTTTTTAATTTCAGCAAATGCTTCAATTAATAAAGCTTGTGTTTCAATTGGTGCTTGATACCAATACCAAGAATTGGTGTTTTCTTTCCAGTACATTCCCAGTTCTTCGCTAGTAATGCTATTTTCTTTTAACGATTTTAAAATCGCTTTTGCAGTTTTGCTATCGTCTAATCTTTCACTAATTAAAGCCATCATTCCTTTTGCATACAAGCTTCTAGACAGCCAATACTTCTCTATTTGTGTTTTGTAGTATGCAGTTATGTCTTGTACTTCTTTACTTTTTTTAATTTCTGGGAAAAAGCTTCGCATGTATAAATAATGCAATTGCGTATAGCTTAAATGGTCTTTGCTTAGTTCTACGTCTTTGTTATATTTTTTAATGTCTTTGTATTCTTGAACAAATGCTGCATCTAAATAATGTATTGCTTTTTGAATCATTGGTTCGAGATCTCTCGACTGCGCTCGAGATGACAGATCAATGACATCGAGTTTGCTTAAGTGTCCAAAACCAGTAATAATATGTTGTGTGATGTAACGATTTTCTCTTCCGCCAGCAAACCAAGACCAAGCGCCATTACTCATTTGGTTTTGCTCTAGTTTACGTTTTGCAGTTGCTAACTCGTTATTCATTTTGTTTAAATCGAATAACAAGGCAATTCGTTTTTTCTGTTCGGTTTCACTTTGTGCATCGCGTAACCAAGGTGTTTCCTGAATTAATAAAGATTTTAATTCTTGATTCTTTTCCAGATTAGAAAGTAATGCATCTGTGTTTTTCCACTGATTAAAAACCTCCTGAATTCTAGGATTATTATTTGCAATATGACTAGCCAATGCATTTGCATAATATCTACTGAAGGTTTGCTCATTACAATCGTATGGATATTCCATTAAATACGGAAGTGCTTGCACCGCATACCAAGCAGGATTACTAGTCATTTCTAATGCGAGATTATGATGCTTTAAAGTGGTAGAATTGCTATTCTTTAACTTGTCTAAAGTAAAGGTTTTGGTTTCGTTACTTTTAATCCACATTGGTAATGTTTCGGTAACCAACATTCTATTGGAAAGCACAGGAAGCACATTTTGTTCGCCATCGCTATATGCACCAGATTGTGCAATAACTTTGTATTGTACTGCTTGCACATCTTCAGGAATGTAAAGTAGCCAAGATACTTGTGTGTTTCCGTTGGCGTCTACCGTAAATTGTCTTGTTCCGTATGCGCCAGCGTAATTTCCGATATAATTCGGACTAGGGATTTCAGCTTCAGTGAATAGTTTTTTGTCAATTCGTTCGCCAGTGGTAGCATCAAAAAGTTGCAGTACAGCTTCGCCAGAAATAGATTTTTCGGTAAGGTTTGCAATTTTACTACGGATTACAATTTCATCTCCTTCACGTAAAAAACGAGGTGCATTTGGTATTACCATCAACTCTTTTTGCGTAACCGTTTCTAAACGAGTTACCGTACTTTCTAAGGTTTTGGTATGTGCTAATAATTGTAAGTTCCATTTGGTTAATGCTTCCGGAGTGGTAAAACTAAAACTTATGTTTCCGTCTTTATCCGTTTGTAATTGCGGAAAGAAAAAGGCAGTTTCTTGTAAGTTTTTTCTAATGGTAACAGCAGAGAAGTCGGATTCTTCTTTAGGTTTTTCAGCGTTATCTGTAATTTGTATTCCAGATACTTTACCGCCCAATGCATCAGCTATAGTGACATTATCTAAAACGTCTTCTTCCATTTCTTCTGCAGGAGCAGCTGAGATGTTTGAGTTACCTCTTAAAACTATTTTATTGTTTAAATTAGAACTCTTAATTTGCAGACCGTTTCTATAATAATTATTTCCAAAATGCAATCCAAACCAATCTAGTTGATCATAATTCTGGGGTTTATAATATGCGGTGTTATTATGTTGATTATATACTCTAAAACCATTTGTACCAAAACTTTGTCTGCCATTTATTCTATTACGTGTGTAATAATTTTGTTGACTAATTGGATTAAAACTCCAAGTATGGGCTTTAAATTGATCTAGTGAAGCATCATACATACTTGCTAGTAATTCTGCACTTACTTTTTCTCCTTTTGGTCCTTTAATTTTAAAGCTCCAAGTTTCATCGGTTCCTGGTTGTAATTTATCTCTAAAGGTTACGGTCTCGATTTCCAATTCGGTTTTAGCATACGGAACCACAATATTTATACTAGCACTTTGATAGCTATTAAAAGCCGAAAAACTATAATGCACAATAAAGCCACCAACATCTTCTTTGTTAACAGGAATACTAATGGATTTCTTGTTATTGTTTAAATGAATAGTTTCTTCCTGAATAATTTTATGCTCTTTTTCTACGGAAACTGAAACATATACATCTTGTGCTGCAGAAGCAAAAGTTACTGTAGCAGTTTCACCAGCCTTGTAGGTCTCTTTGTCTGTTGTAATATGAAATAACTGATTGTCTGCTATGCTTTCATCTTTATTACTAAATAGGGTGGTTTTTATTTCGTCTTTTACTTCTTGACCAAATTTATCTTTGCTTTCTAAAAGGATTACATACGTGCCAGATTCCCATTTTTTAATGTTTCCTAATGCTAATTCTTTCTTTTTGGAAGTGTCAAATTTTTCGTCTAAAACCAGTTTTCCTTTTTTCCAAGTGCTATTATCCTGTTCGTCTTTATATGCTTCATGCGGAAACTTGGTTCTAAAATCATTTTCAGAGATGTCTTGATAATCTGGAGCAGTCCAAGGTCTTGGTCTTAAAACTTGTTGAGGAGCTGTTAATTTATAAATTTTAATACTTCCTTTTGCTGGAGCAAATTCGCCATTTAAATTTTTAGTGTCTATTTTTAAAGTATGGGCTTTGTTGTTTTTATCTAGTTTGTCAGCAATGGAAAGATTCGCTAATAAAGCGTGATAACCAACATTTACGTTGGTACTTGCACTTCGGGTTTCACCATTAAGATCGGTTATATCTGCAGTGACTTCATAATGAAAAATAGGTAGGCTTGTTTTGTCTACGCTTTCGTCTGGTTGGGCTTCGAATGTAATTTCAAATTCTCCTTTATCATTGGTTTTACTTTCGCCATGTGTAATTTCTTGAGGTTCGCTAGTGAAAAATGGTCGATACCAATAATACCATCTCGGATATTGCACTTTTCTATGTACGCGATATAGCACTTTAGCATCTGTAATGTTACTTCCTGCATAGGCAAGCGCATTTCCTTTTATGGTGATTTGGTCATTTACTTTATAGGTTTCGGTAACAGGAAGAAATTTTGCTTCAAACTTAGGACGTTTGTATTCTTCGACTGAAATATTAGCGTTTCCGTTTATCTGTACTTTTTCAGAAGAAATACTAATATTAAAATTACCTGTTAATCCTGTGTTTGGTAAAATGAATTCTCCTTGAATGGAACCAAATGCATTGGTAACAAAATCTAAGGATTTTACTTCTTGGCCATTGGCATCTGTGAGACGAACATGCAATTTCGCATCCGGAAATACTTCCGAGACATCGTTATTGGTTTTAATCGCAATCCCTTTAAAGAAAACCGTTTGTCCCGGTCTGTAGATACTTCGATCTGTAAACAAGAATGCGTTATATCTTAGTTTGTCTTCGGTGTCATTATAATGGTTTCTGTAGATGTAGTAGTCACCAAAATAAGCTTTCTCGTCCTTGTATGTAACTTCAATTTTTACGCTTCTATATCGGTCACCATCTTTAGAAATAGTAGCTTTTCCTTTGTTATTAGAAACTGCGTTTTCGGATTGTAAAGTACGATCGTTATTCTTTAAATAGGTGATTTTAAGTTTCGCTTCCGGAATTGGTTTTCCGTTGTTTCTATCGATAACTTGAAACGTTGTTTTGTTGTTTAAAGCGTTTTCTACAACAGCCAAATTGGTGATTTGAATCGTTGCAAAACCAAAAGTGTTGGTGTCGTTATTTGGTGTCGCAAAAATCACATAACGACCATTATTTAATTTAGGTAAAATAACTTCGGTGGTATGGGTTTGGTAGTCCTGTTCGTTACGAAGTGTGCTTTGCCATTTAGTAGTTGGATCTAGTTTATTTATAAGTGCAAGTTGTTCTTCTTGTCTGTAGGTTTTGTTTAGTTTTTCGAATTTGTTTTCTGAAATTTTATAGACTACAAAAGATAAATCCTCCAAGTTTTTATAACGAATTAAAAACCTAGCATCTTTTTGAATGGATAAGTAAGATTCGGTTGTAATCTGAAGTGTTTGCTGAAGAATTTGTTGTTTTAAAACTTCGCATTTTTGTGCCCCAATACTTTTTGGGAATTCCTTTACAACAGCATTGCAAAGGGCAAGTGCTTCTTTGTTTTTCCAACGGTTTTCTACTTTCGTTTCTGGCTGATACTCTCTTCCTTGTTCTACGAATAATATAGCAATTTCAAAATCGTATAAGCCAGAAGCAGCATTGCCTTTTAATCGTTTGCTTTCTGTTTGTAATGCTTTTAAATAAATAGCATCTTTATTAGTAAAAGTAGCATGTTGTTTTACGAATTTTAATCTTTCTAAATTAACATCTGCTAAAGCTTCAGGTGCTTTATCCTTACTATGAAATTGAATAAGATCTTGATATATTTTTAAAGCTTGAAGCTGTAAAGATGTGCTGTCTTTAGAAGTGATTTTTAGTTTAGAAAAAGCAGCTGCTTCACTAATGTATTCTTCTTTATCGATTTCAAATTTATATGCAGGTTTGATGATACTATTCTCGTCTGTTTTGTAAAATTGTAATGCATTATGATTTAGAAAATCGAAAAGGGTAGGTCTAAAAATTTTAGAATTTTCCTGCTCTTGTAAAAGTGCTTCGTAGTTGTCTAGGTTCGTTTGTTGAAGTAGTAAACCGTTTTCTAAAGAAGCTTGGTAATGTGTGTTAATTTCGGCGAATAGCGTTTGTAAATCCCAAGTTCTAAAATCGGTAGCATCTACTTTCTCTTCGGTTTTTGTTCGGTTATAAAACTGATAACGATTCTGATTGAAATATTGCCAATACAAGTTGGCTAGCATATTTTCTAATACGTTTTTGGTAGGAGAAACACTTTCCTTAATTTCTGTTTTAAAATCGTTTATAATTTTTAGTTGCGCATCTTCTTCTAAGGTTAAAGCGTATTTGCTTTTATACAGAAGGGCTTTTACAATTTGTGGCGAATTTTTAGCTGCTTTTGCTTTTGTGCTAATTGCTTCAACAGCTTTTAAAGCCGATTTAGTTAATCCTTCTTTCTCCAATTGTGCTATTTCCTTCCAAAGACTTTCGTAATTGTTGGTTTGTGCTTGAGAGAAATTTGCAAAAAGGATAATCATAAATATAGAGATGGTATGTTTCATGTGTTAAGTCTATTGTTTTTCAATGGTCACATGTAGTATCTGTTAAAACCTTGTTCTTAGTTGTCAAGTTTTAATTCTGGATATTACCTATTCCAAGTTTTGAGTAAAACTAACTTCAAAATGTGTTCCAAAAAACACAGAATTAGAGAATACTGTGTTCGGAAGAGTGAAGTTAACTTTTTTTTAAGGAAACGTTGCTTTTTCCATTTAGTTTTTGAAAGGTTATCTTTGCTAAATCGACTCTAATTATATGCGAATTTTACTTGTTTTTTTACTGTTTCCATTATGTAGCTTTAGTCAGCAAAGCTTGGATAAAGCGGAAGCATATTTACTAAAAAAAAACTATGCAAAGGCAGAACAATTATTATCCGTTTACGTTTCTGAAAATCCGAAAAACGAAAAAGCAATAGAACTTTTTGGCGATGCTTATGGGTATCAAAAAAAATGGGATGATGCCATTACGCAGTATGAAAAATTAGTTTCCGCAAAACCATTAGAAGCAAATTATCATTATAAATACGGAGGTGCTTTAGGTATGAAAGCTTTAAGTGTGAATAAAATAATGGCTTTATCTATAATTGGCGATGTGAAAGAAGCTTTTTTAACAGCCGCTAAATTAGATGCAAAACATATAGAAACACGTTGGGCTTTGGTAGAATTGTATATGCAGTTACCCGGAATTATTGGAGGAAGCCAAAGTAAATCCATGCAATATGCAAATGAGTTAGAAGCATTATCTAAAGTAGATGGTTATTTGGCAAAAGGCTATATTTATGAATATGATGCACAACCAGAACGTGCGGAAAAATATTATAAGCAAGCCATTACCGAAGGAGGATCTTTAACCTGTTACGAAAAACTTTCTAGTTTTTACGAAAATAATAAGGAGCCAGAAAAAGCTTTACAAACTATTGTGGAGTCGGAAGCAAAACACAAACGCAACGCATTGCATTATCAAATAGGAAAAGTGGCTGCAGAGTATAATGTGCAATTACAAAAAGGCGAACAGTGTTTACAGAAGTATATAAAAAATTATTCGGCAGAAGATGGTGTTCCTATTGCTTGGGCGAATTACAGATTAGCACAAATTTATAAGCATAGCCAAAATAAAGAAAAGGCTTTAAAGTATATAGATTTGGCAATTTTAGAACTTCCAAAGATTAAAGTTTTTAAAGCGTTTAAGGAAGGTTTGTGATTTCTAAGTTACTATGCTGAGATGCTCTGAGTTTTCACAGAGTCACATACAGACACAGACACAGAAAGATTATAGTTTCATTTGATAAATTCAGCTAATTTGTAAAATTGTTATATAAAATAGTTTGAATTGTTTACTCCTAAAATTAGATGGTTTTTTGATTTAAGATGTTATCCATTATCTTTCATTTTTTCCTCGAATCTCTGTAAAAACTTAGTTGAACTCTACGAAATAATCCATAAAAAACATTCGTGTATTCGTGGCAAAAAAAGTATCTTTGGTACTTCTTCAAAACAAGTTTATGAACGTACATTTTATAGCTATTGGTGGATCTGCAATGCACAATCTAGCACTAGCATTACATAACAAAGGATATCAAGTAACAGGAAGCGATGATACTATTTTCGAGCCTTCAAAATCTAGATTAGCCGCAAAGGGATTATTACCAGAAAACTTTGGTTGGTTTCCTGAAAAAATAACGGCAGATTTAGATGCTATTGTTTTAGGAATGCATGCTAAAGCAGATAATCCGGAATTGTTAAAAGCACAGGGATTAGGCTTAAAAATCTATAGCTATCCCGAGTTTTTGTACGAACAATCGAAACACAAAACCAGAGTTGTTATTGGTGGAAGTCATGGAAAAACAACCATTACTTCTATGATTTTACACGTCATGCATTATCATGATCGCGATGTTGATTATATGGTTGGTGCACAATTAGAAGGTTTTGATGTGATGGTAAAACTTACCGAAGAAAATGATTTTATTGTTTTAGAAGGAGACGAATACTTAAGCTCGCCAATAGATAGAAGACCAAAATTTCATTTATACAAACCAAATATTGCTTTGTTAAGCGGAATAGCTTGGGATCATATTAATGTGTTTCCAACCTATGAAAACTATGTAGAACAATTTGATATTTTTGTAGATAGTATTGTAAAAGGCGGAAGCATCACGTATAACGAAGAAGATGCAGAAGTAAAACGCGTTGTTGAAGCTAGTCAGAATACCATTAGAAAACTGCCTTACCAAACTCCGGATTATACAGTAGAAAACGGACAAACACTTTTAGAAACTCCGGAAGGACCATTACCCATAGAAGTTTTTGGAAAACACAATCTTAACAATCTGGCAGGAGCAAAGTGGATTTGTCAACACATGGGAATTGATGAGGACGATTTTTACGAAGCCATTGCCACTTTTTCAGGAGCAAGCAAACGATTAGAGAAAATTGCCGAAAGTACTACAAGTGTTGCTTATAAAGATTTTGCACATTCGCCATCTAAGGTAGAAGCAACCACGAATGCGGTAAAAGAGCAATATGAAAATAGAACCTTGGTTGCATGTTTAGAGTTGCATACCTATTCTAGTTTGAATGCCGAATTTTTAAAAGAATATAAAGGCGCTTTAGACGCAGCAGATGTTGCTGTAGTATTTTATAGTCCGCATGCAGTAGAAATTAAAAAGCTAAAAGAAGTATCGCATGAACAAATAGCCAATGCTTTTCAACGAGACGATTTAATTATTTATACCAATCCAGAGGATTTTAAAGACTTTCTTTTCAAACAAAACTTTGATAATAAAGCCTTGTTATTAATGAGTTCTGGTAATTATGGTGGTTTAGATTTTGATGCTGTGAAAGGGTTGATTGGGTAAGATACTCTCACATGGAGCTTGTCGAAATATCTTTTTTATTGGATTCCGTATCCAGTACGAAATGACAAGATTTAGGTTTTGATGCTAAGAAGTCTTTAATCGATTTGAAGTTGTCATACAGAACTTGTCGAAGTATCTCTTTTAATGGATTCCGTATCCAGTACGGAATGACAAGATTTGGGTTTTGATGCTTGGAAGTCTTTAATCGATTTGAAGTTGTCATACAGAGCTTGTCGAAGTATCTTTTTTAATGGATTCCGTATCCAGTACGGAATGACAAGATTTGGGTTTTGATGCTAAGAAATGTTTTATAGGTTAAGAAACTGTCATACTGAGCTTGTCGAAGTATCTCTTTTAATGGATTCCGTATCCAGTACGAAATGACAAGATTTAGGTTTTGATGCTATGAAATGTTTTATAGGTTAAGAAACTGTCATACTGAGCCTGTCGAAGTATCTCTTTTAATGGATTCCGTATCCAGTACGAAATGACAAGATTTAGGTTTTGATGCTATGAAATGTTTTATAGGTTAAGAAACTGTCATACTGAGCCTGTCGAAGTATCTCTTTTAATGGATTCCGTATCCAGTACGGAATGACAAGATTTGGGTTTTGATGCTAAGAAGTCTTTAATCGATTTGAAGTTGTCATACAGAGCTTGTCGAAGTATCTTTTTTAATGGATTCCGTATCCAGTACGAAATGACAAGATTTAGGTTTTGATGCTATGAAATGTTTTATAGGTTAAGAAACTGTCATACTGAGCCTGTCGAAGTATCTCTTTTTTTAGCGGATTCAGCATCTAATTTGAAAATTATTTAGTTTCATAAAATAAAGTAAGCAATTACACGTTAATCTAAAACCAACCAAACCAGTATTTTATAAAGCAAAATTACGTTTTTAATTTATTAACCAAACCAATTAAATATGAAACGTATTCTTTTTACTGTATGCTTTTTTGCCCTTTTCTTTTCTTGTAATTCGGACGATGATAACCGCAATGCAACTGACCCAGAAGCTGGTTTTTATGCATTAACTGTTGGCAATTCTTGGGTGTATAAGAATTTTAAATATAATTCTAATACCATGGAATATGATGATACAGGTATTTTAGACGAAGTTAGTATTGTAGGCACAGAAATATTAGATGGAGAAACTTACTTTAAGTTTAAAACGGTTACTACTGGCAATGATACAGGGGTTTCTTATTTTAATGCAAATGGGGAGAAATTGGAATTAAGACGAGAATTTTCTGGAAACTTAATTAATGAAACAGGAGATATAATTTATACTAATACTAATTATAATGAGCGTTTGGTATCTGAAAATAGTTGGGGAAATATTTATAATAAACTAACAGGTAATATAGAAATAGTTATAGTTGTTGCTGGTTCGTTTCCTTGTTTGGATATGGAGAGCTATGCCAAATCGCCCGATAATACGGAGACTTTTCCAGGATTAGATCATTTTTATTATTCCGATGGAATTGGTTTAATTTCGGATACAACATCATTTGTATCGCAAGGTTTTCCTGTAGGGATAAGACGTTTAGATTCTTATATTATTAACTAAAAACGCTATCTAAAAACACCTGAATACTTTCCTGACTAGCACGAATCAATTCCGCTTTAGCGTTAGCAGTATCCACAGTTTTTTTGTCTTGTGAGAGTTTAAATTTACCTTCCCAAGAATCGATAGTAATTTCAAACATTTTAATATAATCTAAAGCACCTTCCATTCTTGGGTTGTCTGCTTCCAGCACATACTTATGTTCTGGCGCTTCCATAAATTCGGTCATTTTAACTAAAGATTCTATTAAAGCATCTTTATTGTCAATGGCTTTTACGGTTCCTTTGATGTGCACTTTTATGTAGTTCCAAGTGGGCAATTGCGTAGTTGTATAAATGGAAGGAGATATATAACATTGCGGACCAGAAAAGAGTATGGTAAGTTCTTTATTGCCTTGCATTAATTTGGTTTGCGGATTGTAAATATCAATATGACCAATCAATTTACCATCCGATTCTCTATAAATTAAAGGCAAGTGTGTAATGTAAGGTTGGTTGTCTTCCACAGAAATTACAGTCGCAAGCGGATAGGTTTTAATAACCTCCAACATATGAAGGGTATCAGAATCTTGATGGTGTTTTGGTGGATATTTCAAGGATGTATTAATTTAAGATTAGAAATCGGCATGTTTTTTTTATCGAAAATATTCTCTATATTTATTCTCTATAAAAATAGTAATTAACAAGCAATATGTCTAGTAAACCAGAATCCTTTTCTATAAAAAACTGGAGTCAAGACGATCAGCCACGAGAAAAACTTCGCGATAAAGGCAAAGCCGTTTTAAGCGATGCAGAATTGGTAGCTATTTTAATAGGATCAGGAAACCGGCAAGAAAGTGCTGTAGCTTTATGTAAACGTATTTTGGCAAGTGTAGATAATAATTTAAGTGCACTTGGGAAGCTGTCTATAAAACAACTCATGGCGTTTAAAGGAATAGGGGAAGCAAAAGCAATAAGTATTACTGCGGCTTTAGAATTAGGAAGAAGACGTAGAGGAGGAGAAGCTTTAGAGAAAAATAAAATCACATCTAGTGTTTCGGTTTTCGAGTTTATGCAACCTATAATTGGCGAGTTACCACATGAAGAATTCTGGATTGTATATTTAAATAATTCCAATAAAGTGATTCAGAAAAACCAATTAAGTAAAGGCGGTATTACGGGGACTTTAGTCGATGTGCGTTTGGCATTAAAAACAGCTTTAGAAGTTGGAGCAACAGGAATTATCTTGGCGCATAACCATCCTTCAGGAACTTTAAAACCTAGCGAAGCTGATAAACAACTCACCAAAAAACTAAAAATAGCAGCAGAAAGTTTAGATATTAAAGTGCTAGACCATCTTATTATAACCGAAAAAGCATATTTTAGCTTTGCAGATGAATCCCTATTGTGAAAGCAGCAAAAAACTAAAATCTGAAAATTTAGATTTTAAAAATGGAAATTGATTATTTTTGGCTGAAGACGGCAAACAGAATACCGCGACTAAAAACATGCTATTAGTATATACACATAAAATTACACCAAGAGTAAAGTATGTTTTTAAGCATATTTGTACTAGAATTTTAGGCCTTCCAGTTACCTTTACAACTACTATTGAAGATTTTATTGCACACGATAGTTTAAAAATATCGTACACCAAACAACCATTAAGTCACGAGGTCTTTATTCGCAGTAACGAGTTATTGTTTGAGCAAGGTTTAAATGATGTAGATATTCATGTGCAAAATTGGGGAAGCACAAAAGGCTTTTTCCCTACAGGAGAAATTAGCGTTTTACCTTATGATATTTTTGCCGCATCCTTTTATTTGCTTTCTAGGTATGAAGAATATTTACCACATGTAAAAGATGAATACGGACGCTTTACAGCAGAAGAAAGTCTGGCCTTTAAAAATGGTTTTTTACAACAACCAATTGTAGATCTTTGGGCGTACAAGTTTAAAGAAGTACTACAAGAAAATTATCCGGATTATGTATTTGCAACAAAGCATTATCAAGTAAAACCTATTATAGATGTTCCCGAAGCATATACTTTTAAACAAAAAGGTTTAATGCGAAGTTTTGGAGGAACACTTAATGATTTAGTGACCCTTAAGTTTAAAAGACTGTATACTCGATTTTCAGTTTTATTTGGATTGCAAAGAGATCCATTTGATACGTTTAAGTACCTTTTAAATAAGCAGAAACAATCGGATTTTAAATTTATTTTTTTCTTTTTAATTGGAGATTATTCGACATACGATAAAAATATAAATGTAAACAAAGCACAATTTGTTTCGTTAATAAAACAAGTAGCAGATTACAGTATTGTTGGTTTAAAAGCATCCTATTTTGCAGTCTCTAACTTTCAAACCTTAAAAAAAGAAAAGGATAAAATGGAAGCCATAATAAACACATCGTTATTAGCTTCTCGAAATTCGTTTTCTAAATTAAACCTTCCGGAATCGTATAGAAATTTAGTAGAGTTAGAAGTACCAAATGATTATACTATGGGCTTTGTAAACCACATCGGTTTTAGAGCAGGAACATGTACACCTTTTTTCTTTTACGATTTAGATTATGAAGTGCAAACCCCTCTAAAAGTACATTCGTACACGCTTTTAGATTATGCGTTACTTAAAACCAATTCACTTTTAGATAAAAAGAAGGTTTTAAATGAAATTATGAGAGAAGTAAAGAAAGTGAATGGCCATTTTATTCCTGTTTTTCATAATTATACGTTTAGTGATATTGAAAGATGGAAAGGCTTTAAAGAACTTTTTAATATTATTATAGAATCGCCAAATGATGTATAAAAACATAACAGATATTTTTTTTGATTTAGATCACACGCTATGGGATTTTGATAAAAACTCGGGTTTAACTTTCGAGAAAATATTCAAAATAAATAAAGTAGATATAGATGTTTCTGAATTCTTAAAACATTATGAACCAATAAATTTAAACTATTGGAAACTCTATAGAGAAGAAAAGATAGATAAAGAATCTTTGCGATTTGCTAGACTTAATGATACTTTTCAAGCGGTAAATATTTCCGTAGAAAAAGAATTAATTCTGCAGTTATCTGAAGATTATATAACACACCTTTCTAGTTTTAACCATTTATTTGAAGGTACTATAGATCTTCTAGAATATTTAGAACCAAAATATAATCTGCATATTATCACCAATGGTTTTCATCAAGTGCAAAATGAAAAATTAGAAAATGCAAACATTAGTAATTACTTTAAAACAGTGACTAATAGTGAAATGGTTGGTGTGAAAAAACCAAACCCTATAATTTTTAATCATGCATTAGACCTGGCAAAAACTACAAAATCTCAGAGCATCATGATTGGCGATAACTATGAAGCAGATATTATTGGCGCTTTAAACTTTGGTATCGATGCTATTTGTTTTAATTATCATAACTTTCCGTTAGATGCTAAAATTAAGAAAGTAGATAGCCTATTAGAATTGAAAAACTATTTTTAATAATACGGCAATCAAAGCAGATTCTTAGTTTATTAAACGAAGCTGATTTTACAGTGTAGCAAACTGTATATTTGTAAAGAAATTAAAATTTTATATTGAATATAATGAAGACTAAAATTATCCTATTATTGAGCATAGTACTGTTTAGTAGTAATTTTACAAATGCACAATCAAATATTAATGATTACAAATATGTAATTGTACCAAATGCTTTTGACTTTTTAGATGAACCTGATGAATATAGGTTAAATACATTAACAAAATTACTATTAGAGAAATATGGTTTTATCACTGTAATGGAAGAATCTAGAATGCCAGACGAAGCAATTTTAAATCCTTGTTTATCTCTAAAAGCGAATGTACTGGATGCATCCGGATTTTTTTATTCTAAATTAAAGGTAGAACTAAAAGATTGTAAAAATAATATTGTTTTTACTACTGCTGTTGGTGAATCTAAAAATAAAAATTCGCAAGTAGCTTATACCATAGCGTTAAGAGCCGCTTTTAAATCTTTTGAGAGCTTTACTTATCAATATAAAGAGAACCCATCTATTTTGGCTTTTGGTAAAACTGACGATACAGAAAGTAAAGCCGAGATTGAAAAATTAAAGGAGGAAATTAAAACCTTAAAAGAAGAAAAAGTAGCTGTAGTAGAAGTCGCTGAGATAATTAAAGAAAAAAATATAGTTGCTGCTAACCAAGTTAAAGCGGAAGTAGAAATAAAGGAAACAGTTACAGAAGAAGTAGCTCCAGAAGTTGTAGAAAAGGTTGTGGTAAAAGAACCAGCTATTGTGATTACAGAAACAAATAATTCACATATTTTGTATGCACAAAAAGTAGCAAACGGTTTTCAGTTAGTAGATAATACTCCTAAAGTAGTATACAAAATCAAAGAAACAGGAATGTCTTATGTTTTTATTGTAGAAGGTAAAAATGCGATTATCTATAAGTTAGATGCAACTTGGATTTTGGAATATTACGAAAATGAAAAGCTTCAAACAAAAATATTAAATATCAAGTTTTAGTTTCCGCTACAGCGAACCACTAATAACCATATTTATCTTTCCAACGCTGTTTTAAAAACTCACGATGTGCATTTTCTCTAGCATTATTACTAGGGTCGTATAGTTTTGTGTTTTTAATCTCCTCTGGTAAGAATTCTTGTTTCGCGAAATTATTTTCGTAGTTATGTGCATATTTATAATTGTCACCATACCCTAATTCTTTCATTAGTTTGGTTGGTGCATTTCTAATTTCTATTGGCACAGACAAATCGCCAGTTTCTCTAACTAATTGTTGTGCATTACCAATAGCTTGATAGGCAGCATTACTTTTTGGAGAGCAGGCTAAATACGTAGCGCATTGACTTAATATAATTCTGGATTCTGGATAACCAATAGTAGAAACCGCTTGAAAAGTATTATTAGCAATAACCAATGCTGTAGGGTTGGCATTACCAATATCTTCACTAGCAGCAATTAATAATCGCCTAGCAATAAATTTCACATCTTCACCACCTTCAATCATTCTAGCTAACCAGTAAACCGCTCCATTAGGGTCACTGCCACGAATAGATTTTATAAATGCCGAAATAATATCATAATGCTGTTCTCCTGTTTTATCATAACGTACGGTATTGTTTTGTACTTTTTCTAAAACACTATCGTTGGTTATAATTATTTCATCACTATCTTCTGCATTTACGAGTAACTCAAAAATGTTCAATAGTTTTCGTGCGTCACCTCCAGATAGCTTCAATAGAGCATCTGTTTCTTTAAGCGTTATGTTTTTTTTAGAGATGTACTCGTCTTTTTCCATTGCACGTTTTAAAAGCGTTTCTAAATCGTTTTTATCAAATGCTTTTAAAATATATACTTGACAACGTGACAAAAGCGCAGAAATAACTTCAAAACTTGGGTTTTCGGTGGTTGCACCAATTAAAGTTACCCAACCTTTTTCTACAGCTTGTAATAGGGAATCTTGTTGCGATTTACTAAACCTATGAATTTCATCAATAAATAAAATTGGGTTTTTAGTAGTAAATAATCCACCACTTTGTTTCGCCTTTTCTATAACTTCACGAACATCTTTTACGCCAGAATTTATAGCACTTAATGTGTAAAAAGGCCTGCCAGATTCATTCGCAATAATATTGGCAAGGGTTGTTTTTCCAATTCCTGGAGGTCCCCAAAGAATTAAAGAAGGGATTAAACCTAGTTTTATTTGTTTTGTTAACGAACCATTTTCACCAATCAAATGCGATTGACTAATGTAGTCTTCTAAAGATCTTGGTCTTAAACGTTCTGCTAATGGTTCATTCATAATTGTAAAATTACAAATTCCTACGTAGGCAGGAATCTTCTGTGGCATTTTTTATTATAAATTTATTAGAAAATCATGTGCTGACAATTTATCACACTACATTATATTGGATAGTAAATTGCTATCTTTAAAATATGCAAGAACAGTTTAAATTTACAACAGGAGTTTTAGGGTATCCAATAGCATTTGTGTTAGTACTTTGGATTGTTTTTTGGTTTGAAATACGCTTCCATGTAAATCTAAATAGCCATGGTATTTATCCTAAAAGGCTATCCGGATTACAAGGTGTATTTTTTAGTCCGTTTATACATTCCGGGATAAAGCACTTGTATTCTAATAGTATTCCTTTATTTGTGCTTTCTACGGCTTTATTTTATTTCTATAGACCAATTGCTTGGAAGGTGTTGTGTTATGGAATCTTACTCTCCGGTTTTTTAACGTGGTGTATTGGTAGACCCTCTTATCATATAGGAGCTAGCGGACTTATTTACGTGTTGGTAAGTTTTACTTTTTTTAAAGGAATTTTGGCTAAACACTTTAGGCTAATAGCACTTTCACTATTAGTTATATTTCTTTATGGTAGTATGGTTTGGTATACCATGCCAATTGAGGAAGGTATTTCTTGGGAAGGACATTTGTCTGGTTTAATAACAGGATTATTATTCGCATTCCTTTTTAGAAGAGAGATTGCAAAACCTAAAAAATATGTTTGGGAACATAAAGATTTTAATGAAGAAGATGATCCTTTCTTAAAACATTTTGATGCAGACGGAAACTTTATAGAATTGGTAGAACCTGAACCTGAAATACTTCAAGAAATGGAAACCACAACTCAAAAGGAGGGAGGTCCTACAATTCACTATACTTTTAAAGAAAATAAAGATTAGAATCTTCTTTTTCAATTACATAGTATTAAGCCTATGTAAATATTTATTCTTATGTAGATAAGGAAGACTGCTTACTACGAAAGTAAATTTATCTTCGTTGTCTAATCGCTTCGTATAAAAACGCACCACAGGCAACAGAAACATTTAAGGATTCTATTTCACCAAGTAATGGCAGTTTCGCTTTAGCATCCACTAGTTTTAAAACGGAAGGATTAATACCTCTTCCTTCACTACCCATTATGATAGCACATGGTTCTTTAAAGGAAACATCGTAAAGTGTATTCTCTGTTTTTTCTGTAGCAGCAATTACTTTTATACCAGAAGCTTGTAAATGAAACATAGCATCTTTGATATGATCTACTTTACAAATAGGAATTTTGAAAACTGCTCCAGCACTTGTTTTTATAGTATCTCCATTAACAGGAGCACTTCCACTTTTCTGAATGATAATACCATCTACACCTGTACATTCTGCAGTTCTAATAATAGCACCAAAGTTTCGTACATCACTTAATTGGTCTAATAGCAAGAATAAAGGCGTTTTACCAGATTCTATAACGTTTTGTACAAGATCTCTATGTCATAAAATGCAATAGGAGAAATTTGTGCAACAACACCTTGATGGTTGTTTTTAGTAAGTCTGTTTAGTTTTTCTACAGGCACATAGGAGTTATTAATTCCTTCTTTCCTTAATAGCGCTTCTAGTTCATGAGATAACTCTCCATTAAGCCCTTTTTGAATAAAAACTTTATCAATAGCTTTTTTAGCATTTATTGCTTCAATAACTGCTCTGATACCAAATATTTGTGTACTGTTTTCCATTAATGCAAAGGTATAAAAAAACCATCCTTAAAAAGGATGGTTTTCATTTATTTATAATTTTAGAAAATTATTTTCTTCTTCCAAAATTTGCATTTGCTACTTTTCCAGAAGCAAGAACTGCTCCTTCGCTATCTACAACAGAATAAGTTGTTCCAGATTTAAGAATAGTATAAGCTAATAAATCACCAGCATTTGGGTTACCATCTTCACCACCACCGGCAGCTGAGTCATAAAGACCTGAGAACGCAAATTCTTCATACCAGATACCTTGTTTAGCAACAACAAGATTAAATGGAAGATCTTGAGCTTCTGCAGTTAATGGACCACCTAAAGCGAATAAACTTACATATAAGTAATAAGTTCCATCAGCAGCTGTTTCACTAAGAATGATTTCTTCTGGGCAATCGTAGTAACTAGATCCAACAAGAGCGAAAGAAGAATTGTATAATTCAAAATCGAAATCGTTATCACATCCACCAGCAGAGTCTCCATCGTCATCAGTATATACACTATCTTCAAATGCGATTTGAATAATTAAATCATCATTAGGTTGTGCATAGTTATCAATTTGAACATCGATTACGATACCATCACTAGCACCGTTTGGTGTAGTACCAAATTGACTTTTGTTTGGTACAATTCTAATTTGTTTATTTTCTGTTCCTTCAACATCTAAATCGCTAAGTGCGCTTACATCAAATGTGTAAGATGTTGCATAAGCAGGAATTTCGATTTGAAAAGCATCGAAAGGAGGGTATAAATGATCTACAAATTCTATTGCTCCACCAGTTGCATCAGTAAGAGTTAAATCTGCACCACTTTCAGTGAAAGTGTCATTTATAAGTTCCACACGATATTCTAAAACTCTAGTTGAAGGTTTGTCTACTGTTAAAGTAACAGTTTGACCAGCTCCACCTTCTTCTAAAATCATAGAAGAAACACTAGAAGTGATAACAGACCTATCATCAGGGATAGAAATTGTATCTTCTGTCTCATTACACGAAACTAAAGCTAATAAAGCAATAGATATAGGTAATATTTTATTTGTTATTAATTTCATAATATCTATAATGTTTTATTGTTTAATATAAGTCGATGTGTAAAAATCAGGCACTCCACTAAAAGTAATAGCATAAGTAATAGAGAAATCTCCAGTTACTGCATCTACACTTCCAGGACTATCTGTATATACTTGGTTAGTATAAATTCCTGATAAAGCTTGAGGAGCAACAGTAAGTACACCACAAACATCTACGAAGTCATAACCACCATGTCCTTGTAACACACCAGGTGCCCATAGACCAACAGATTCTGTTCTAAATTGGTTAACTCCTATAAAAGTTAAACTTTGAGTACCATGAGCAGTAGTAGCACCATCAGCTCTAACTGTAGTTACATCATAAGTGTAACTATCTAATTGTGATAGACAACCAATAAATACAACTTCTACAGTTTCATTAATACTAGCAATAACATCGCTGCTAGAGTTTGTAACTTCTGTTAAAGTAATAAATAAACTAGTTGGCTCTGTAGGGCTAAAGTTTGCTGTATTGATTTTTAAAGTAAAATCTGTAAACACTTCCCCTGCAGGAATTGTTAAAAGACCACTTGTATCAGAAAAATCAAATTCAACACCTTCTGTAGCAGTACTGTTTGCAGTATCTACAGTATAGGCGATAATGATATCTTGCGTGCTAGCAGTACCATCTGCACCACCTACCATTACTACAGGTAATACTTCATCTAAAACACCTAGGTCTTCAAAATATTGAACACGAGTTGTTGGGTTTTGAAACCCGAATAAACGAGATCCAGTTCCGTCATATACGTAACCTGCTTTGTCGTCTTCCGAACAGGATACTACCGTTATTAGAGCAAATGCTACTAATATACTTTTTAATATATTTTTCATAATTTTCTTTTTTTTTATTGGTTCCAAAAAATTCTTTCGGTAAATACATCTGCTTGAGATTGCTCAGGCACGTTTGATGAGTTACCTACTAACTCAGAATTTGGATACATTAACCTGTATGGCTTATGCGTTTTTTCAGCAACTATAGAAAGAGGAATCTCAGGGAAACCAGTTCTTGTATAGTCAATCCATGATTGGTGCGCATTGATACCGTTTAAAGCAATCCATTTTTGCGTCATAATCGCTTCTCTTTTATTCGTTGAATTCCAACCAATACCATCTGTAGAAGATGTGTTAGCAACTGCTAAGTAAGAAGTTGCATCTGCAGCAGTAAGACCTAATCCTTCAAAAGAACTAACAACAGCCTCTGTAAATAGAGCGGATGCACTTCCTGAAGTTAAGAAACCGTATTCAACTGCTTCTGCTTGTAAAAATTTAGCTTCAGCTAAAGACATGATATATCCATCTTGAGAAGCACTTTGTATTAAACCAGTTCCAACAGGAGATATACTAGAAGGTGCAGTTGCACTTGTTTCTCCTTGAATAACACCACTATAAGTACCATCTGCAGCTACATCATAAATTTCACCTAATCTTGCATCAGATACACCCGTAGATGAACCAGATAAGAAGTCGATAGCAAATTTAGTACCTCTTCTAGATTGGTAACCTTGCTTTTCTGTACCATCTGTATTGTAGAAGATATCGTAGAAAGGACTTTGTCTATCTGTATCCGCAGTATAACCTGGGTTGATAACTACATCAGAAGAAATAAACTCTGCACCACTTGCATTCAATTCATTAAATTTAGAATTAACAAAAGTGATAGATTCACCATCTGTAGCTAAAGATTCTCTAACTAGTAAACGTAATTTAATAGTGTTAGCGAATTTTTTCCAGTTAGCCATATTTCCTGCCATTATAGCATCATTAGCACCAGGATTAAGAGCTTCTGTTGGAGCAGAATCAATTAATTCGATAGCTAAATCTAAGTTAGCATATAAATCTCTGTAGATCTCTTTTGCATCATCATAAGCAGGGAATAAGTTTGCACCCCCTTGAAATGCACCAAAATAAGGCGCATCTCCATATAAATCAACTATATCTTGCATATAGAAAGATTTTAAGATTAAACCAATAGCTCTAAAATTAGTATATACTGGTTGCTCATTTATAGATAAGTTATGGAAGTTTGCTGTTCTTAAGTAGTAACTATCCCATATACCTGCATAAAATGTATTATCAATGTTAAGCGTAAATTCTTGAACGAAACCTGTAGAAAATGATTGAACATTTAATCCCCAGTTATTCATGAATAATTGTCCTAATTGATTAGGCGTTACGGCCTGTGTATCAAAAATTCTTTTTTGCGCACCAGATAAAATAAGCTCAGGAACAATATTCTCAGAGGTTACATTATTCGGGTCATCATTTATGTCTAAGTAATCGCTACAAGACACAAGAAAGATTAAATTTAATAGTAAAATCCCTCCTAATTTTTTATTTATTTTCATTTTGTATATTTTTTATTTGTGTTATGATTAGAAACTTAAGTTTACACTAAAACCATAAAATCTAGTTGACGGGTACTGAGAAAGTGCTGCAATACCAACATCATTTCCTGAAGAATTAGATGATTCTGGATCATTATATCCTTGGTTCTCATCTGCAAATTTAGAGAACAGGTTTCTAGCATTTACTCCTAGAGTTAAATCTGTAATCGCTGTTTGAGAAAGAAGTTTTTCAGGTAAACTATAAGATAATGCAATTTCACGTACTTTAAAAGCAGTAGCATCAAGAATAAAGTTTTCCGGAGTTGTTTGGTATTGTTCTGTGTAGTAACCTACATAACTAGCATAAGAATCTCCACCTGTATGAACAGACGTGTTTGCTGCATATACTCCAGGAGATGTTTCAATTACAGAGTTAGGGAAAATAAATCCACCATTACGACCTGTTTCAACAGATTCTGTTAAATAACCAGAACGCGCTAATTCCGCTTTAGTAGAACTATAGAATGAATGACCAGTTCTGTAATCCATAACTGCAGTTAATCTAAGTCCTTTATAGCTTACTGTTGGAGAAAATCCTAAAATATAATCTGGTGTTGTTTTACCTAAATTAACATATTCAGCAGATTTTTCTGGGTTACCTGTAGCAGCGTTAATAATAACATGACCTTCGTCATCTCTTGCATAACCTGTACCTTTAATTAATGGATACTCTTCACCTTCAACAGCAAAAATACCTAAACCAATATTATAATCTACAATAGCTAATTGATTAGCGTTAGAAGTTAGAGACTCTACAGTAGTTTTGTTTGTAGAATAGCTAAAGTTTAATTGTACATCTAAATCACCTTTTTGTTTTGCTTTGATAGGGTTTAAACCTAAATCTACTTCAAAACCAGTTGATTTTGTTTCACCAATATTAATTGTTGCTGAAGCTAAACCTGAAGTATAAGATGGTGTTGTACCAATAATTTGCTCTGTACTGTTACCAGTATAGTATGATGCATCAATAGTAACCATACGTTTAAACATTTCTAAATTCAAGTTGAACTCAGTAGATGTTACGAATTGATTTTGTAGTAACTGATCTGTAGCAGAAGTTGACTGTATAAATGAATTCACTCCATTAAATGGATATCCAGCTGGTGCTACATATGTTGCATTAATATCATAAGGTTGTACATCTGCACTACCTACTTTTACCCAGTTAGCAGATAATTTCGCGTAATTAAGGATGTTTCCTTTAATTGCTGGAAAAGCTTTAGTAGGAATAAAAGATACACCTACACTTGGGTAGAAAAATGAACGGTTTTCTTGATCTAATACTGAAGTCCAGTCATTTCTTCCTGTTGCAGTTACATAAAGAAAATCTTTATAACCTAAATCAATACTTCCAAAAACACCAATAGCTCTACTTCTTGTAGAAGTATCTACATTACTTGGAGTTGTAGAAATGTTATCAAGGTTAGCAAATCCAGGAACTGTTAAATCATATCCACTTACATTTAGGTATTTAGTACGAGAATCTGTAATGTTTTGTCCTACTGTTGATTTGAATGAGATATCATCCGTTAACATGTAATCAAAGTTTACAAATAAATCAGAGTAAATATCTCTAACGTTATTGTTATATGTTCTGTAGTAAGAAGGCGCAATACGCTTAGATCCAACTATATCTTCAATATAATCAGGGTCTTCATATTTATTTTGATTTCTGTAGTACCCTTGTTGAGAAATTAAAGCATTTGCTCTATAGATAACATTAATGTTATCATTAACTTCATAACCAACTTCAGCAGTAGCGTTTATTCTATCACGATCACTTTGGATACGAGAATTATCTCTTGTCCAGTATGGGTTAAGGTAATATCCATTCCAGTGCGTTTCGTTAGATCCATCTGAATAATCAGATACAACTACGTTAGTTGGAGTTTCAAGAAGTCCTTCAAAGATACTTCCTGCAGATAAACCATCCGCATCAATTGCTCCAGTAGCACTTTTTTGCTTAGAAGCAATATAAGTAGCGTTACCACTTACAGAGAACTTACCAAGTTTTTTACCAGCTTTAAAGCTAAAAGTATTTCTTTTGTAAGTATCGTTAGCAATAATAAATTCTGAATCTTGATTACCTATAAATAAGTTAATATAGCTATCACTTTTACCAGCTGAAAGACTTACACTGTTTTGGTAAGTTACACCTGTTTGAAAGAACTCTTCAATATTATCTTTATCACCAGTATATGGATAGTAGTTATAAGTACCATCAGCGTTAGGTAAACCTACAGGTTGTAAAGAACCATCGAAAGCAGGTCCCCAAGAACCATTTTCATAAGTGTACTGCTCACCAGTCCATCCTTGTCCAAAAGAAGTTTGTCTTTCTGGAAGGAAAGCGATATTCTCAAGAGTTACAGAAGAACTAATGTCAATTTTAAATTTATCTTCATCGTCAGATCCTTTTTTAGTATTAACGATGATTACACCATTACCACCTCTAGAACCGTAAAGTGCAGCACCATTTGCTCCCTTTAAAACGTTTACAGATTCAATTGTTTTAGGATCTAAAGCTTGTAAATAAGAAGCTGTAGAAATAGCACCATCAACAACAATTAAAGCTTCGTTGTTTCCAGTAATAGAACGTATACCTCTTAGTACAATTCTAGTCGTAGGATTTACACCACTATTCGTCATGTTAATCTGTAAACCAGAAACTTTACCTGTTAAACTGGCAACAATGTTAGGAGATTCTGCTTGAGTTAATTCTTCAGCTTTTACAACTTTAGTTGCTGTTGTAAGCTCATCCTTAATTCTCTTAATCCCTAATGCAGTAATAACAACTTCATCTAAAGAGTTGTCAGGTTGTAAAGAAACATCCATTTTGTTAGATGCACCTACAGTTTGATTTTGGTTGGCATAACCAACATAACTAAAAATTAATACATCACCTTGATTCGCAGCTATTGAATAGTTACCATCAAAATCGGTTGATGTCCCAGTAGTAGTTCCTTTGATAATTACTGTTGCCGTTGGAAGAGGCAATCCGTTTTCATCAGAAACTGTTCCCGAAATTGTTTTTCCTTGCGCAAACGTAAATTGCACAACAAACGCCAGTAATAGCGTTAAAATTCCACTAAACTTTGTTTTCATTTTATATTTTATTTGAATTAGTCTATGCCAAAAATCATAATAAAAAGTTAATAAAACAATAATAATTGGTTAAAATTTCGATTTTTTTTTAAAATCAGCACTTTTAAACCCAATATTAAGTTAAAAAACCGCTGTTAAACTTAGGTGGATTTTGGAATTAGAAAATTTGAATTTTTGATTTTCGCTCTTGCCGTTTGCGTAATTAAACTTTAATATACCTGCTTTGGTTAGTAAACCAAAGCCAAAACCAAAACCGTATAGTTTTTCTTTTTGTGTGGTAAGCTCGTTCTCAAAATAAGCGAAGTCAATAATAGAGTGTATGTACAGGGAATTGCTAAGTTGGTACCTGTATTCTGTGTTTGCAAGCCCGTATAGAGAAGCGGTAAGGCTGTTTTCTTCAAAACCTCGAATAGAGTTTATACCACCAAACCTAAATAATTCATTCTCTAGATAGTTTTTAGAAAGTAAGGAGGAACCATTGACTCTCAAATAAGCACTGTTTTTCTTGTTGAGATTGAAAATTTTAAAGGCGTCAATAAATAATAGCGTTTGGTTTTCTGTATTGTTCGCGTAACTTCTTTTACCATTACCTGCTTCAATAGCTAAAAAGAGGTTTTTATTAAATAGATAATTGTTTTGAAGCTTATTATAGGTAAACCTTAAATTGTAAATATTAGAATTGTAATCTTGTATTTGGGATAATGCATTTTCCTCTTGTAATAAGTTATTAGAAGTCGTACTATTAACGCCAAGGTAAATATTTGCTTGCGGATTTATTTGATAAAATACTTTAGCAATTTGATTTACGGTGGTAAAGGAGGAATCTTTTTTAAATATTTTCAAACCAACTTCCGCACCAATTGGAGAATTAAATAAATAAGGTAAATTTAAATTGACATCAAAAGTCTTTTGTTCGTTTTCATCACTTTTGTAAATCAGTTGAAAAGACTCTCCAGAATTTAGGTTGTTGTTTAAGTTTAGATTTAGATACCCCGTAAAATCAATTTTATTGGTTGTCTCATTAGAACCAAATCCTAAAAAACCATCAAAATTGTTACTTTTCGTTTTTTCTACATATATATATAGTATGGTAGAATCTTTAGTAAAAAGTACTTCAGGTTCTTTTATTTGATTCGCAAATTTTAATTCTTTAAAGATTTCTGTCTTCTTTTTGATTTCTGAAAGGTTAAAAGTTTGCTTTCTCTTTAATTTTAAATAATGCTTTAAATACGCTTTAGGGAATTTATCATAACCCTTTAAAATTATTTTGTCGATACTTCTTTTTGTTATGATCTCTTTGGAAACTAAAAAAGCTTTTAATGAAGTTGTATTTTTTATAGTGATATTTTGAAGTGTAATTTCGCTAAACGGAAAACCTAGATCACTAATTTTAGTGTTTAAGGAATAGAGGGAAGTTTCGATCTCATTAAAAGGTAAAACAAAATAATCATCATAAACTTCCGAAGAAATTTCTTCAAGTATAGATTTCTTAATGAAGTCCTCCTTATAGTATATATGGATGTCTTTATAATTTTGTTTTAAATCGAAAATCCCGAAGTAGGTAGAATCATTTTCTTTACGAAGTTGTTTCAACTCATTTTCAATATAGCCAATTTTATAAAGTTGCTTTTGAAGGGAATCTATTTCCTGTTTAATGGAATTTAATTCCAGATGTATTTTTTTGTAAGTTATAGAATCTAGAATACTTGTTTCTCTATCCGATTGACCAGTAACTTTTAAGTATAGATTTTGACTAATTGCTTCTGAAGCGAATAGAAAAGATAGGAATAGGAATAAAAAGAAAGGCTTAGTCACAGATATATGAAAACTTTTTTATAATGTAAATCTAACGGAAAAACCACAAAAATAATATAGTTTGAAACTTAAATTTTAAATTCTCTGAAAAATTAATGGGTTGAAGTTTGATTTTTTCAAATTAATTCCTACATTTGCAGCCCTCTAAGAAGAGGATTTTAAAATTTATATATAATATATATGCCAACAATTTCACAATTAGTACGAAAAGGAAGAGCCAAAATAACCAAGAAGAGTAAATCGGCTGCTTTAGATTCGTGTCCACAAAGACGTGGTGTGTGTACTCGTGTTTACACGACGACACCTAAAAAACCAAACTCAGCAATGCGTAAGGTAGCAAGGGTTCGTTTAACAAACGGTAACGAGGTTAATGCATACATCGGTGGTGAAGGACACAATTTACAAGAGCACTCGATAGTATTGGTTAGAGGTGGAAGGGTAAAAGATTTGCCAGGAGTTAGATATCACATCGTTCGTGGTGCCTTAGACACAGCAGGTGTTGCAGGTAGAACACAACGTAGATCTAAGTATGGAGCAAAACGCCCTAAGAAGTAATTTAAACTTTAAGAAGAAGACATGAGAAAAAGAGCAGCGAAGAAAAGACCGCTTTTGCCAGATCCAAAATTTAACGACCAGTTAGTAACTCGTTTCGTTAATATGATGATGTGGGATGGTAAAAAGTCTATAGCTTTTAAAGTATTTTACGATGCAATTGCAATTGTAGAAGAAAAGAAAACAGATGACGAAAAAACAGCTTTAGAAATCTGGAAAGATGCCTTATCTAACGTTATGCCTCACGTAGAAGTACGTAGTCGTAGAGTAGGTGGTGCAACATTTCAAATTCCAATGCAAATCCGTCCAGACAGAAAAGTATCAACAGCAATGAAGTGGTTAATTAGTTATTCTCGTAAAAGAAATGAGAAATCTATGGCACAACGTTTAGCATCAGAAGTTTTAGCAGCAGCTAAAGAAGAAGGAGCAGCTGTTAAGAAGAAGACAGATACTCATAAAATGGCAGAAGCAAATAAAGCATTCTCTCACTTTAGATTTTAATAAGAAATGGCAAGAGATTTAAAATATACAAGAAACATAGGTATCGCAGCTCATATTGATGCAGGTAAAACTACAACAACAGAGCGTGTACTTTATTATACAGGAGTTTCACATAAAATTGGTGAGGTACATGATGGTGCAGCAACAATGGACTGGATGGAGCAAGAGCAAGAACGTGGTATTACTATTACGTCTGCAGCTACAACTTGTACTTGGAAGTTTCCATTAGAGAATGCAGAACCAACTCCTGATACTAAGGATTATCACTTTAATATTATTGATACTCCTGGTCACGTTGATTTTACTGTAGAGGTAAATAGATCGTTACGTGTATTAGATGGTTTAGTATTCTTATTTAGTGCAGTAGATGGTGTTGAGCCTCAATCTGAAACTAACTGGAGATTAGCAGATAACTATAAAGTGCCAAGAATTGGTTTCGTTAATAAAATGGACCGTCAAGGATCTGACTTTTTAGGAGTTTGTCAACAAGTAAAAGATATGTTAAAATCTAATGCGGTGCCAATCGTTTTAAACATTGGTGACGAAGAAGATTTTAAAGGTATTATAGATTTAGTAAAGAATCGTGCTATTGTATGGCATGATGAGACTCAAGGAGCAACTTTCGATGTTATCGAAATTCCTGAGGATATGAAAGAAGAAGCTCGTAAATATCGTGCACTTTTAATTGAAGAAGTAGCAAGTTATGATGAGAATCTTTTAGAGAAATTCATGGAAGATGAAGATTCAATTACAGAAGAAGAAGTGCATAAAGCACTTAGAGCTGCTGTAATGGATATGGCTATCATTCCTATGATTTGTGGTTCTGCTTTCAAAAATAAAGGTGTTCAGTTCTTATTAGATGCTGTATGTCGTTACTTACCTTCTCCAATGGACAAGGAAGGTATTGTTGGTGTGAATCCAGATACAGATAAAGAAGAAATTCGTAAGCCAAGTGTAGATGAGCCTTTCGCTGCATTAGCATTTAAGATTGCTACAGATCCTTTTGTAGGTCGTTTAGCATTCTTTAGAGCTTATTCTGGTCGTTTAGATGCAGGTTCTTATGTGTTAAATAACCGTTCTGGTAAAAAAGAACGTATTTCTCGTATTTATCAAATGCACGCTAACAAGCAAAATGCAATTGATTATATCGAAGCTGGAGATATTGGAGCTGCTGTTGGATTTAAATCTATCAAAACAGGAGATACACTTTCTTCGCAAGATCATCCTATCGTTTTAGAATCGATGGACTTCCCAGATCCAGTAATTGGTATCGCAGTGGAGCCTAAGACTAAAGCAGATGTGGATAAGTTAGGGATAGGATTAGCTAAATTAGCGGAAGAAGATCCTACCTTTACTGTTCGTTCAGACGAAGCTTCAGGACAAACTATTATTTCAGGAATGGGTGAACTTCACCTTGATGTAATTGTAGATCGTTTAAGACGTGAGTTTAAAGTAGAAGTAAACCAAGGGCAACCTCAGGTTGAATATAAAGAAGCTATTACACAAGCAGCAGATCATAGAGAAGTTTATAAGAAACAATCTGGTGGTCGTGGTAAATTCGCAGATATCGTATTTACGGTTGAGCCAGCTGATGAAGGTGTTGTAGGTTTACAATTCGAATCCGTAATTAAGGGTGGTAACGTTCCTAAAGAATTTATCCCTTCTATTGAAAAAGGATTTAAAATGGCAATGGTAAATGGACCATTAGCAGGTTTTGAAGTAGATGCAATGAAAGTAACATTGAGAGATGGTTCTTATCATGATGTCGATTCAGATCAACTTTCTTTCGAATTAGCTGCAAAATTAGGATTTAAAAACTGTGCTAAAGCTGCAAAAGCGGTAATCATGGAGCCTATTATGAAGCTAGAAGTTATTACTCCAGAAGAAAATATGGGTGATATTGTAGGTGATTTAAACAGAAGAAGAGGTCAAGTAAGTGATATGGGAGATAGAGCTGGTGCAAAAACTGTAAAAGCAACTGTACCATTATCTGAAATGTTTGGTTATGTAACCACATTAAGAACATTATCTTCAGGTCGTGCAACATCAACAATGGAATTTTCACATTACGCGGAAACTCCTTCAAATATTTCTTTAGAAGTAATTAAAGCAGCTAAAGGAGAACAATCTTAAAAAGTTAAGAAAATGAGTCAAAAAATTAGAATCAAATTAAAGTCTTACGATCATAACTTAGTAGACAAGTCTGCTGAAAAGATTGTAAAAACAGTAAAAAGTACAGGTGCTGTTGTAACTGGACCAATTCCATTACCAACACACAAAAAGATTTTCACTGTATTACGTTCACCTCACGTAAACAAGAAGTCAAGAGAACAATTTCAATTAAGCTCTTATAAGCGTTTATTAGATATTTACTCTTCATCTTCTAAAACAATTGACGCTCTTATGAAATTAGAGTTGCCAAGTGGTGTTGAAGTAGAGATCAAAGTTTAAGTTTTAAACTTACATGTCCTTAACGATGGTTAAGGAAAAACGGTAAAAATACAATTCAAGGCTGAAACGTATTTTCAGCCTTGTTTTTTAATAAATAGTAACAAATAAATAAATAATAATATGTCTGGGTTAATTGGAAAGAAAATCGGTATGACCAGCATCTTTGATGAAAACGGGAAAAATATTCCTTGTACAGTAATCGAAGCTGGGCCATGTATCGTTACCCAAGTCAGAACTGAAGAAGTTGATGGTTATAAAGCTATTCAACTTGGTTTCGATGACGCGACAGAAAAGAGCGCTACTAAAGCTGACTTAGGTCATGCTAAAAAAGCGGGTACTTCTGTTAAGCGTAAAATCGTTGAATTTCAAGGTTTTGATGCGGAGTACAAATTGGGAGATGCTATAACAGTAGAACACTTTGCAGAAGGTGAGTTTGTTGATGTAGCTGGAACTTCAAAAGGTAAAGGATTTCAAGGGGTTGTAAAACGTCATGGATTCGCCGGGGTTGGTCAAGCTACGCATGGTCAACATAACCGTTTAAGAGCTCCAGGTTCTATTGGTGCAGCTTCATATCCTGCGAGAGTATTCAAAGGAATGAAAATGGCCGGAAGAATGGGTGGAGACACAGTAAAAGTTCAAAATTTAAGAGTTTTAAAAGTAGTTGCTGATAAGAATCTACTTGTGGTTAAAGGATGTGTTCCTGGTCATAAAAACGCTTATGTAATTATTAGAAAATAATGAAAGTAGCAGTTGTAGATATTAACGGAAAAGACACAGGAAGAAAGGTAGACCTTTCTAAAGATGTGTATGCTATTGAACCTAATAATCATGCTGTATATTTGGATGTTAAACAATATTTAGCAAACCAAAGACAAGGTACTCACAAATCGAAAGAAAGAGCTGAGATTACTGGAAGTACACGTAAGATTAAAAAGCAAAAAGGAACTGGTACTGCAAGAGCAGGATCTATCAAATCTGGTGTATTCAGAGGTGGTGGTCGTATGTTCGGTCCAAGACCAAGAAACTATAGCTTTAAATTAAACAAAAACCTTAAGCGTTTAGCACGTAAATCGGCTTTAAGTATTAAGGCTAGTGAAAAGTCAATTGTAGTTATTGAAGACTTAAATTTCGATACTCCAAAGACAAAAAATTTCACTTCAGTTTTAAAAGCTTTAGGATTAGAAAACAAAAAATCACTGTTTGTGTTGGGTGCGTCAAATAATAATGTATATTTGTCGTCACGCAATTTAAAAGGCACTGAAGTGTTAATTAACTCAGAGTTAAGCACTTATAAGATTTTAAACGCAAATCAAATAGTTCTTTTAGAGAGTTCTTTAGAAGGAATTGAAACGAATTTAAGTAAATAAGAAACAAATGAATATCTTAATTAAACCGATAATCACGGAAAAAGCGACAGCGAATAGCGAGTTAAACAACTGCTATACTTTCCAAGTGAATACAAAGGCGAACAAGGTAGAAATCAAAAAAGCGGTGGAAGCTGCTTATGGAGTTTCTGTTGAAAAAGTTCGTACTATAAATGTCCGTCCAGATAGAAGTACTAAGTTTACAAAAACTGGTATTCAACATGGTAAAACAAATGCTGTTAAAAAAGCAATTGTACAACTGGCGGAAGGTGAGATAATTGATTTATACACTAACATGTAATTAAAGAGAAATGTCAGTAAGAAAATTAAAACCAATCACACCAGGACAGCGATTTAGAGTAGTAAATGGGTATGACGCCATAACTACTGATAAGCCGGAGAAAAGTTTATTAGCTCCGAAAAAACGTTCAGGTGGTAGAAACAGTCAAGGTAGAATGACCATGCGCTATATAGGTGGAGGTCATAAAAGAAAGTATCGTATTATCGATTTTAAACGTGATAAAACAGGAGTTCCTGGTGAAGTTATGTCAATCCAATACGATCCAAACAGAACTGCCTTCATCGCATTATTGAATTATCAAGATGGCGAGAAAAGATACGTTATTGCTCAAAATGGCTTACAAGTAGGTCAGAAATTAGTATCAGGAGATGCAGCAAGTCCAGAAGTTGGAAATGCTATGCCTTTAGGTAAAATTCCTTTGGGAACTATTATCTCTTGTATTGAGTTACGTCCAGGTCAAGGAGCTGTTATGGCTCGTAGTGCTGGTGCATTCGCTCAATTAATGGCAAGAGACGGTAAGTTTGCAACTATAAAATTACCGTCAGGTGAAACACGTTTAGTGTTAATCACTTGTATGGCTACAATAGGAGTTGTTTCTAACTCAGATCATCAATTGTTAGTATCAGGTAAAGCTGGTAGAACAAGATGGTTAGGTAGACGTCCACGTACTAGACCAGTAGTAATGAATCCTGTCGATCATCCAATGGGTGGTGGAGAAGGTAAGTCTTCTGGAGGTCATCCTCGTTCTAGAAATGGTATACCGGCTAAAGGTTATAGAACCCGTTCTAAAACAAAAGCGAGTAATAAATATATTGTAGAACGTAGAAAGAAATAAGATATGTCAAGATCATTAAAAAAAGGACCTTACGTTCATTATAAATTAGAGAAAAAAGTTGCAGCTAATGTAGATGCTAACAAAAAAACAGTAATCAAAACTTGGTCAAGAGCAAGTATGATTACTCCAGATTTTGTTGGACAAACTATAGCAGTACATAACGGTCGTCAATTTGTGCCAGTTTACGTAACAGAAAACATGGTAGGACATAAGTTAGGAGAATTTTCACCAACAAGATCTTTTAGAGGTCACGCTGGTGCTAAAAATAAAGGTAAAAAGTAGAGCTATGGGAAGTCGTAAAAAACAAATGGCAGACGCTATTAAGGAAGCAAAAAAGGAAATCGCTTTTGCAAAACTTAATAACTGTCCTACATCACCAAGAAAAATGCGTTTAGTAGCCGATTTAGTAAGAGGTGAACGCGTAGAAAAAGCACTTAACATATTAAAGTTTAGTCAAAAAGAAGCTTCAAATCGTTTAGAGAAATTATTGTTGTCTGCAATTGCAAACTGGCAAGCTAAAAACGAAGATGCATCTATTGAAGAAGCAGAATTATTTGTTAAAGAGATTAGAGTAGATGGCGGATCTATGTTAAAAAGATTACGTCCAGCACCTCAAGGTCGCGCACACAGAATTAGAAAAAGATCAAATCACGTTACAATCGTGGTAGGAGCTAACAATAACACACAAAGCTAAGATAGATATGGGACAAAAAACAAATCCAATCGGAAATCGCTTAGGAATTATCAGAGGATGGGAATCTAACTGGTATGGAGGAAATGATTATGGTGATAAGCTTGCTGAAGATTATAAAATCAGAGAGTATGTTCATGCACGTTTATCTAAAGCTAGTGTATCAAGAGTAATTATTGAAAGAACTTTAAAACTTGTAACCGTTACTATCACTACTGCTAGACCTGGTATTATTATCGGAAAAGGTGGCCAAGAGGTAGACAAGTTAAAAGAAGAGCTTAAAAAAATTACAGGTAAAGAGGTTCAAATAAACATATTTGAAATCAAAAGACCAGAACTTGACGCATTTTTAGTAGGATCAAGTATTGCTCGTCAAATTGAAAACAGAATTTCATACAGACGTGCAATCAAGATGGCAATTGCTGCTACAATGCGAATGAATGCAGAAGGGATTAAAATCCAAATTAGTGGTCGTTTGAATGGTGCTGAAATGGCACGTTCTGAACATTACAAAGATGGACGTATTCCTTTATCAACCTTCAGAGCTGATATTGACTATGCTTTAGTTGAAGCACATACTACTTATGGTAGATTAGGTGTGAAAGTATGGATCATGAAAGGTGAAGTGTATGGTAAAAGAGAGCTTTCTCCGCTTGTTGGATTATCTAAGAAGCAAGGAAAAGGTGGAAGAGGCGGAAGAGATAATAAGAATCAATCTCGTCGTAGAAAGTAATTTTTTAAAGAAAAGGAAAAATGTTACAGCCTAAAAGAACAAAATTTAGAAAAATGCAAAAGGGACGTATGAAGGGGAACTCTGGTAGAGGTCACCAATTATCATACGGTACTTTTGGAATAAAATCATTAGATTCAAACTTTTTAACTTCACGTCAAATTGAAGCTGCACGTATTGCTGCTACTCGTTACATGAAAAGAGAAGGATCATTGTGGATAAAAATCTTTCCAGATAAGCCAATCACAAAGAAACCTCTTGAAGTACGTATGGGTAAAGGTAAAGGTGCTGTAGAATATTGGGCAGCAGTAGTTAAACCAGGAAGAATCTTATTCGAAATTGGTGGAGTGCCATTAGAAGTAGCTCAAGAAGCTTTACGTCTAGCAGCACAAAAATTACCAGTAAAAACTAAGTTTGTAATTGCTAGAGATTATCAAGCATAATAATTTAAGATGATGAAACAATCAGAAATTAAAGAATTATCTATTGCTGAGTTACAAGAGAAACTTAGTGAGACGAAAAAAAGTTATTCAGACCTTAAAATGGCTCATGTAGTATCTCCTTTAGAGAATCCAATACAGTTACGTTCTGTAAGAAGAGCAGTAGCTAGAATTGCGACTGAATTAACTAAAAGAGAATTACAATAATTCAGCTGAAAAGATGGAAAAAAGAAACTTAAGAAAAGAACGCGTAGGTGTAGTTACTAGTAACAAAATGATGAAATCAATCGTTGTTGCCGAAGTAAAAAAAGTAAAACACCCTATGTATGGAAAGTTCGTGTTAAAGACAAAGAAATATGTTGCACACGACGAAACAAACGACTGTAATATTGGAGATACAGTAAAGATCATGGAAACAAGACCTTTATCTAAATCGAAATGTTGGAGATTAGTTGAAATAATAGAAAGAGCTAAATAATTATGATACAAACAGAATCAAGATTAAAGGTAGCTGATAACACTGGGGCGAAAGAGGTTTTAACCATTCGTGTTCTAGGTGGTACAAAGAGAAGATACGCTTCTGTAGGTGACAAAATTGTTGTTGCCGTAAAAGATGCAACTCCTAATGGAAACATTAAAAAAGGAGCTGTTTCTACTGCAGTAGTAGTACGTACAAAAAAAGAAGTAAGACGTCCAGACGGATCTTATATAAGATTTGATGACAATGCTTGTGTGCTTTTAAACCCAACGGGTGAAATGAGAGGAACACGTGTATTTGGACCTGTTGCTAGAGAACTTCGTGATAAACAATTCATGAAAATTGTATCATTAGCACCAGAAGTGCTTTAAGACAATATATTAAGATGACAAAGCTTAAAATAAAATCAGGAGATACTATTAGAGTAATTGCTGGAGATCATAAAGGATCAGAAGGTAAAGTACTTAAAGTATTAACCGATAAGAACAAAGCGATCGTTGAGGGAGTAAACATGGTGAAGAAACATACTAAACCAAGTGCTCAAAGTCCTCAAGGTGGAATCGTAGAAAAAGAAGCTGCAATTCAAATATCTAACTTATCGTTGTTAACTTCGAAAGGAGAGACAACAAGAGTTGGTTATAGAATGGAAGGCGATAAGAAAGTAAGATTTTCAAAAAAATCTAATGAAGTAATATAGTTATGGCATATTCACCAAGACTTAAAGAAGAGTATAAAAGCAAAATAGTTGCTGCTCTTACAGAAGAATTTAGTTATAAAAATGTAATGGAAGTTCCAAAACTTAAAAAGATAGTTTTATCTAAAGGAGTTGGAGCTGCAGTTGCAGATAAAAAGTTAATCGACTACGCGTTAGAAGAATTAACTACTATAACTGGACAAAAAGCTATAGCAACAATTTCTAAAAAGGATGTTGCTACATTTAAATTACGTAAAGGGATGCCAATTGGCGCAAAAGTTACTTTACGTGGTGAAAGAATGTATGAGTTTTTAGACCGTTTAATAACATCTGCCTTACCTCGTGTAAGAGATTTTAACGGGATTAAAGCTACAGGATTTGACGGAAGAGGTAACTACAACTTAGGTGTTGTAGAACAAATTATCTTTCCAGAGATAAATATCGATAAGGTAAACAAAATCTCAGGAATGGATATTACATTTGTAACTTCTGCCGAAACAGATAAAGAAGCAAAATCATTATTAACAGAACTAGGGTTACCTTTTCAAAAGAACTAAGTTATGGCTAAAGAATCAATGAAAGCCCGCGAGGTGAAAAGAGCAAATACAGTAGCAAAGTATGCTGAGAAACGTAAAGCTTTAAAAGAAGCTGGAGATTACGAAGCATTACAAAAGTTACCTAAGAACGCTTCGCCAGTGCGTATGCATAATAGATGTAAATTAACAGGAAGACCAAAAGGTTACATGCGTACCTTTGGAATTTCTCGTGTTACATTTAGAGAAATGGCAAATCAAGGGTTAATCCCAGGCGTTAGAAAAGCAAGTTGGTAAAATTAAATATAATCAGATTTTAGGTTCAACACCAACGTTGAAAACCGAGATCACAAAATCAATTAGTTATGTACACAGATCCAATAGCGGATTATTTAACTAGAGTTAGAAATGCTGTAAGAGCAAACCACAGAGTGGTAGAAATTCCTGCATCTAACTTGAAAAAAGAAATCACTAAAATATTATTCGATCAAGGATATATTTTAAGCTACAAGTTTGATGATTCTTCAGTACAAGGGACAATTAAGATTGCCCTTAAGTACAATAAAGAAACAAAAGAACCTGTAATCAAGAAAATTCAAAGAATCAGTAAACCAGGTTTACGTAAGTATGCAAGTTCAAAAGAACTGCCTAGAATCTTAAACGGTCTTGGTATTGCCATCGTTTCTACTTCTCATGGAGTAATGACAGGTAAACAAGCAACAAGAGATAATGTAGGTGGTGAAGTACTTTGCTACGTTTACTAATTTAAAGCCCAAAAGAAATGTCAAGAATAGGAAATAATCCGGTAGCCATTCCAGAAGGCGTAACAGTAGACATTAAAGATAATGTTGTTACTGTAAAAGGTAAATTAGGAGAATTAACACAAAACTTTGATACCATTGATATCAAAGTTGAAGATGGTAACGTTTTAGTTACTCGTTCTTCAGACTCTAAAGATCAAAAAGCCAAACATGGTTTATATAGATCATTAATGAATAACATGATTGAAGGTGTATCTAAAGGATGGACTAAAAATCTAGAGTTAGTAGGTGTAGGATATAGAGCATCAAACCAAGGGCAAAAATTAGATTTAGCTTTAGGTTTTTCGCATAACATAGTATTGGATATTGCTCCAGAAGTCAAAATTGAAACAGTTTCAGACAAAGGAAAAAATCCAATTATAAAATTAACATCTTTCGACAAACAATTAGTTGGTCAAGTAGCTGCAAAAATACGTGGCTTCCGTAGACCAGAACCTTACAAAGGAAAAGGTGTGAAATTTGTTGGAGAAGTACTAAGAAGAAAAGCAGGTAAATCAGCTTAATAAGTTAATTATGGCACTATCAAAATTCGAAAGAAGAATAAGAATAAAAAACAGAATCCGTAAGACTGTATCAGGTACAGGATCTAGACCGAGATTATCTGTTTTTAGAAGTAATAAAGAAATTTATGCTCAAATAGTTGATGATGTAACTGGTAATACTATCAGTGCTGCATCTTCAAGAGATAAAGACATTAGTTCTGCTAAAGGGAATAAAACAGAAATAGCTACATTAGTAGGTAAGGCTGTTGCCGAAAGAGCAATAAAAGCTGGTATAAATACAATCTCTTTTGATAGAGGTGGATATATATATCATGGTAGAGTAAAATCATTAGCTGATGGAGCTAGAGAAGCAGGACTTAAATTCTAAGAAATTATGTATCAAAAATTCAAAAGCGCAGAGCTAGTTAAACCAAGTGGATTAGATCTTAAAGATCGTTTAGTTGGTGTACAAAGAGTTACTAAAGTAACTAAAGGTGGTAGAGCATTTGGTTTTTCAGCAATCGTAGTGGTTGGTGATGAAGCAGGTGTAGTAGGACACGGTTTAGGAAAATCTAAAGACGTTGCTAGTGCAATTGCAAAAGCAGTAGAAGACGCAAAGAAAAACCTAGTACGTATTCCTTTAATAAAAAGTACATTACCACATGAACAAAAAGGAAAATTTGGTGGAGCAAGAGTAAACATCATTCCTGCAGCTCCTGGTACAGGAGTAATTGCTGGTGGAGCTGTAAGAACAGTTCTTGAGGCAGTTGGAGTACATGATGTATTATCAAAATCTCAAGGTTCATCAAACCCTCATAACGTAGTAAAAGCAACTTTTGATGCTTTATTACAATTAAGAGATGCAAGAACAATTGCTCGTGATAGAGGAATTTCTCTTGAAAAAGTTTTTAAAGGATAATAAAGGAAAACGATGGCAAAGATAAAAGTTAAAAAAGTAAAGAGTGCAATCAATCGTACACAAAGACAAAAGAGAACATTATTGGCTCTTGGACTTAAAAAGATTGGTCAAGTAGTAGAGCACGATGCCACACCAAATATCCTTGGTATGGTTGCTAAAGTTTCACATTTAGTTTCTGTTGAAGAAGCAAAATAATATAACACTTACAAATGGATTTAAGTAATTTAAAACCTGCAGAAGGTTCAGTAAAAAATCAAGGTAAACGTATAGGACGTGGACAAGGTTCTGGGAAAGGTGGTACTGCTACACGTGGTCACAAAGGAGCAAAATCTCGTTCTGGTTACTCTAAGAAAGTTGGTTTTGAAGGAGGTCAAATGCCTATTCAACGTCGTGTACCTAAATTTGGTTTTACTAATATTAACCGTAAAGAATATCAAGGTGTAAATCTTGATAAACTACAACAGTTAATTGATGACAAAGTAATTAAAGATACTCTTGATCTAGATACAATGATTACGTTACGTTTAGCTGGCAAAAATGAGCTAGTTAAAATTTTAGGACGTGGTGAATTAAAATCTAAATTAACAGTAACAGCTCATAAATTTACAGCAACTGCAAAAGCAGCTATCGAAGCAGCTGGAGGAGAAGCAGTAACTTTATAATTAATTAAGAAGCATGAAATTTATAGAGACATTAAAAAATGTTTGGAAAATTGAAGAACTAAGAAACCGAATAATATTAACATTAGGTTTACTTTTAGTATATCGTTTCGGAGCACAGGTAGTACTTCCAGGTATTGATGCTTCACAATTAGAAGGTATACAAGGTAATACAGAAGATGGTTTATTAGGTTTATTAAATGCATTTACAGGTGGAGCATTTGCTAACGCATCTGTTTTTGCTCTTGGTATCATGCCTTACATTTCTGCTTCTATTGTAGTTCAGTTAATGGGAATAGCAATTCCTTATTTACAAAAACTGCAAAAAGAAGGAGCAAGTGGACAAAAGAAAATCACGCAAATAACAAGATGGTTAACTATAGGAATATGTTTGGTACAAGCACCAGGATATTTAGCAAGTTTACCAGCATTAGGTATTCCGCAATCGGCCTTTTTATTAGGTCAAGGAGGTTTATTCTATTTCTCTTCTGTTATTATTTTAGTAACAGGATGTGTATTTGCAATGTGGTTAGGTGAGAAGATTACAGATAAAGGTATTGGTAATGGTATTTCATTATTAATTATGGTTGGTATTATTGCAACTTTACCTAAAAACTTCTTATTAAATGCATCTTCTAGATTAGAAGGAAATAACGTAATGTTAATTCTTTTCGAACTGGTAATTTGGTTAGCAATTATTGCAGCATGTATCATGTTAGTAATGGCGGTTAGAAAAATTGCAGTACAATATGCTAGAAGAACAGCATCTGGAGGGTATGAGAAAAATGTATTTGGTGGAGCAAGACAATTTATTCCATTAAAACTTAATGCTTCAGGAGTTATGCCAATTATCTTTGCACAAGCAATTATGTTTGTACCAGGTTTAATAGGTAGCTCTTCTTTCTTAAAAGATACAGCAGCTGGACAATGGATGCAAACTAATTTTTCAGACATGTTTGGTTTTTGGTACAATTTAATATTTGCTTTATTAATTATTATATTTACATATTTTTATACAGCAATTACAGTACCTACAAATAAAATGGCAGATGATCTAAAACGTAGCGGAGGATTTATCCCTGGTATACGTCCTGGATCTGAAACTTCAGAGTATTTAGATAAGATAATGTCTCAAATTACATTACCTGGTTCTATATTCTTAGCACTTATAGCAATATTTCCAGCATTTATTGTTAAGCTAATGAATGTGCAATCTGGTTGGGCATTATTTTTTGGAGGTACATCTCTATTAATTATGGTAGGTGTAGCAATAGACACTATGCAACAAGTAAATTCTTACTTGTTAAATAGACACTATGATGGCTTGATGAAGACTGGTAAAAATAGAAAAGCAGTAGCTTAATTTATATACTATGGCAAAACAAGCAGCAATAGAACAAGACGGAACAATTATAGAAGCATTATCAAATGCTATGTTTCGTGTAGAATTAGAAAACGGTCACATTGTGACAGCGCACATCTCCGGTAAAATGCGTATGCATTATATTAAATTACTACCAGGAGATAAAGTGAAATTAGAAATGAGTCCTTATGATTTAACTAAGGCTCGTATAACTTATAGATACTAAATACCAATACTAATACGATGAAAGTAAGAGCATCAATTAAAAAAAGAAGCGCAGATTGCAAAATAGTGCGTAGAAAGGGTAGACTTTACGTGATTAACAAAAAGAATCCTAGATTCAAACAAAGACAAGGATAATTATGGCAAGAATTGCAGGTGTAGACATACCAAAACAGAAAAGAGGAGTAATATCTCTAACTTATATCTACGGAGTAGGTAGAAGCAGATCAAAAGAAATTTTAGCGGAAGCTAAAGTTGACGAAAGTATTAAAGTTCAAGATTGGGACGATGATCAAATAGCAGCCATTCGTGATGCTGTTGGAACGTTCACAATTGAAGGTGAATTACGTTCTGAAACACAATTAAACATTAAGCGATTAATGGATATTGGATGTTACAGAGGTATTCGTCATAGATCTGGTCTTCCATTAAGAGGACAACGTACTAAGAACAACTCTAGAACTAGAAAAGGTAGAAGAAAAACTGTTGCTAACAAGAAGAAAGCAACTAAATAATAATATAGTCTTTAGTCTTTAGACGTTGGAAAGAATCTGTTTGAAATTAAGGTTTAGGATTCTAGCGACTATTAACTAATACTAAAAGCTAAAATAATATGGCAAAGTCAAGTACTAAAAAACGTAAAGTTATAGTAGATGCTGTTGGAGAAGTACACATTACGGCTTCTTTTAATAACATCATTATTTCACTTACCAACAAAAAAGGAGACGTGATTTCATGGTCTTCAGCTGGTAAAATGGGATTCAGAGGTTCTAAAAAGAATACTCCGTATGCTGCGCAATTAGCTGCAGAAGATGCTGCAGGTGTAGCAAAAGAAGCAGGTTTAAAGAAAGTGAAAGCTTACGTTAAAGGACCAGGAAATGGTAGAGAATCTGCTATTCGTTCTATCCACAATTTAGGAATAGAAGTAACAGAAATTATTGATGTTACTCCATTACCTCATAATGGATGTCGCCCTCCAAAACGTAGAAGAGTATAATTTATATATGTAATAATTTAATAGCAACTGTATTTTTATAGTTGCTATTAAGTTTTTTATACGTAAATTTGCAAACTGAAAAATAATAATCAAGTATCAACAAGAGATTCACGTTTGTCGAAGGATAAGATTAAGACCTTAATTCACAAACACTCTTAAAAAAACAATTTAAAATGGCAAGATATACTGGTCCTAAAACTAAAATAGCACGTAAATTTGGCGAAGCTATATTTGGAGAAGATAAATCTTTTGAAAAAAGAAATTACCCTCCAGGACAACACGGAAACGCTAGACGTCGTGGAAAAAAATCTGAATACGCAATCCAATTAATGGAAAAACAAAAAGCTAAATATACATATGGTATTTTAGAGCGTCAATTTAGAGGTTTATTCAAAAAAGCAACAGCTGCACAAGGTATTACAGGTGAAGTTTTATTACAACTTTGCGAGTCTAGATTAGACAACGTAGTATTTAGAATGGGGATTGCTCCTACTAGAAGTGGAGCTAGACAATTAGTATCTCACAGACATATTACTGTAAATGGTGGATTGGTAAACATTCCTTCATATTCTTTAAAAGCTGGAGATGTTGTTGCTGTTAGAGAAAAATCAAAATCACTTGAAGCTATTGATAGATCTTTATCAAACTCAAGTAATGTTTACGAATGGATTACATGGAACAATGATACAAAGCAAGGAACTTATGTTTCTGTACCTGCTAGACTTCAAATTCCAGAAAACATCAACGAGCAATTCATCGTAGAATTATATTCTAAATAATAAATTAATCATATTGGTATTTAGCCAAAGGATTTATTAGTCTTCTTCATACTTTTAAATCGCGCAACTAAATAACAATTAAAACGAAGAGCAAAATGGCAGTATTTAATTTTCAAAAACCAGATAAAGTAATCATGATAGATTCTACTGATTTCGAAGGTAAATTCGAATTCAGACCACTAGAACCTGGTTATGGTTTAACCGTTGGAAACGCTTTAAGAAGAGTATTACTTTCTTCTTTAGAAGGATTTGCAATCACATCTGTTAGAATGGAAGGTGTAGATCACGAGTTTTCTACTATCGCAGGAGTTGTTGAAGATGTAACAGAAATGATATTAAACTTAAAACAAATGCGTTTTAAGCGTCAAATAGAAGATGTAGACAACGAAGCTGTTTCTATCTCTATTTCTGGTCAAGATAAAATTACAGCTGGTGATTTTCAAAAATTTATTTCAGGATTCCAAGTATTAAATTCAGAATTAGTAATCTGTAATTTAGATCCTAAAGTAAATATTAACATGGAAATTACAATTGAAAAAGGAAGAGGTTATGTTCCTGCTGAAGAAAATAAAAAGTCTTCTGCACCAATAGGTACAATCTTTACAGATTCAATTTACACACCAATAAAAAATGTTAAGTATAGCATTGAGAATTTTCGTGTAGAACAAAAGACAGATTACGAAAAATTAGTTTTCGAAATCCAAACAGATGGTTCTATTACTCCTCAAGATGCATTAACAGAAGGAGCTAAAACTTTAATTCACCACTTCATGTTATTCTCAGATGAGCGTATTACATTAGAAGCGGATGAAATTGCACAAACAGAAACTTATGATGAAGAATCGCTTCACATGAGACAACTACTAAAAACTAAATTAGTAGATATGGACTTATCTGTACGTGCTCTTAATTGTTTAAAAGCTGCAGAAGTAGATACATTAGGAGACTTAGTTTCTTTTAATAAAAACGACTTAATGAAATTCCGTAACTTCGGTAAAAAATCATTAACAGAGCTTGAAGAGCTTGTAAATGTTAAAGGTTTGAACTTTGGGATGGACCTTTCAAAATATAAACTAGATAAAGATTAATTACTTCATAATTTGCTCCTCAATAATGAGTAGAGCAAGATGAAGCTAAAACAAAAATGTCATGAGACACGGAAAAAAAGTAAATCACTTAGGTAGACAAACTGCTCACAGAAAAGCAATGTTAGCTAATATGGCTTGTTCTTTAATAGAACACAAACGTATTAACACAACTGTTGCTAAAGCTAAAGCATTAAAAGGTTTTGTTGAGCCAATGATTACAAAATCTAAGGAAGATACTACACATAACAGACGTATTGTTATGTCTAGATTAAGACAAAAAGAAGCAGTTACAGAACTTTTTAGAGAAGTAGCTACTAAAGTTGGTGATCGTCCTGGAGGTTATACTCGTATTATCAAACTTGGAAACAGACTTGGTGATAACGCTGATATGGCAATGATTGAACTTGTAGATTACAATGAAATCTATAATGCTGATAAAAAAGCTAAGAAAACTACACGTAGAAGTAGAAGAGGTGGAAACAAAACTGTTGCTCCTGCTGTAGATACTAAAGCAACAAGCGAAGAAGAAGAATAGACAACATATTTAACATGTTAAAAAAAGGCAAACTTATTTAAGTTTGCCTTTTTTCGTTATATTTACATTCTATATTAATCAAAACAAGTTAAAATGAAAAAACATATTCTATTTTTATTGTCCATTTTATGTGCTACAATAGTTTCTGCACAAAACATAACTAATACTACTTCTGCTGATGTTCTTAGTGATATACATAACGGATTAGGTAGATATGTAAATAACCCAAATAAACAAGTAGATATTGATGGTAACAAATATCTATATGATAATTGGAATACGGTAGGAGAAATGCATTCATTAACAGGAGAAGTGTTTCGTGTTAAAAATTTAAATTTAAATTTAAAAACAAATCAATTTGAAGCACAAATTAAAGATGAAACCACTAAAACTGAAAAGGTTTTTATTTTTGATTCTAAAAATATTGCTAGTGTAAAAATCTTTAATGACAATTTTGTAAAATATAAGAATCCTAAAACAAATAAAACTTGTTTTATGGAAGAGCTAGCAGTAGCAGATAAGGTTAAAATTCTTAAATATTCTTCTGTAAGAATTAAAGATGCAACCGTTAATCCACTTACACAGCAGATTGAAACGAATGCGAAGTATCTTAAAGATGGAAATTATTTTAAAGCCCAAGACAATATAGTTACTGCATTTAAACCTAAGAAAAAGAGTGTTGTGACACTATTCCCTAATAAGAGTTCTGAAGTTAGCGACTATATAAAAGGAAATAATCTTAATGTAAAAGATGAAAATGATTTAGTTAAAGTATTTAACTACTACAATACATTATAGTAAATGTTAATAAGCATTAATAATATAAAGGATAAACTATTTTAGTTTATCCTTTTTTTTATGCAATTTTGCAAACCAAACAACACTACAAAAACTACACAATGAAATACCAATCTCTTAGAAAAGCGCTTATTCTATTAGCAGATGGAACCATTTTTCATGGTAAAGCAGTTGCTAATAAAGAAGGTACTGCCTTTGGCGAAGTATGCTTCAATACTGGAATGACAGGCTATCAAGAAATTTTTACAGACCCTTCTTACTTTGGGCAACTCATGGTAACAACCAATGCACATATTGGTAACTATGGTACTAAAGTAGATGAAGTAGAATCGGATGGTATAAAAATTTCCGGACTTATTTGTAAGAATTTTAGCTATGATTATTCCCGTGATGCTGCAGATGCTTCCTTAGAAAGCTTTTTAGAACAAAACAACCTTTTAGCCATTTCAGATATAGACACAAGAGCACTTGTAAGCTATATAAGAGATAATGGAGCTATGAACGCTGTAATATCTACAGATGTAGATAATGTAGAGTCACTTAAAAAGCAACTTGCAGAAATTCCAAACATGCAAGGTTTAGAGTTAGCTTCAAAAGTTTCAACTAAAGAGCCTTATTTCTATGGCGATGAAAATGCTTCCTTAAAAATTGCTGCTTTAGATATAGGAATTAAAAAGAACATCCTTCGTAATTTGGCAAAAAGAGATGCTTACATCAAAGTATTTCCATATAATGCAAAGTTCGAAGAATTAGAAGCATGGAATCCAGATGGCTATTTCTTATCTAACGGACCAGGTGATCCAGAACCTTTAGTAGAAGCACAACAAGTGGCCAAAGAAATAATCAAAAGAGATTTACCACTATTCGGTATTTGTTTAGGGCACCAAGTAATTGCATTGGCAAATGGAATATCTACCTATAAAATGCATAACGGACACAGAGGAATTAACCATCCGGTGAAGAACTTAATTACAGGAAAAGGTGAAATTACTTCTCAAAATCATGGATTTGCCGTGAATAGAGAAGAAACAGAAGCACATCCAGATCTTGAAATAACTCATGTGCATTTAAATGATGATACGGTAGCAGGAATTAAAATGAAAAACAAAAACTGTTTTTCTGTACAATATCATCCAGAAGCAAGTCCTGGACCGCATGATTCATCTTATTTATTTGATGAATTTATTAAAAATATTAAAACTAAATAATACATAAAAGACAACGGAAATAGAAATTTGTTGTCTTTTTTGTTTTACTAAAACGTTATCGAAACAATTTTAAACAATTCTTTAATTAACTTATACTATAAAAGAGAATTAAAAGGTAAATTTGAAGAACAAAAACATATTTTATGAGCATTATAATAAATATTCACGCAAGACAAATTTTTGATTCAAGAGGAAACCCAACAGTAGAAGTTGATGTTATTACCGAAAACGGATTTATGGGAAGAGCTGCAGTACCATCTGGAGCTTCAACAGGAGAACACGAAGCTGTAGAGTTACGTGATGGAGGAAAAGCATTTATGGGTAAAGGAGTTACCAAAGCCGTAAAGAATGTGAATACTATAATTGCAGAAGAGTTATTAGGTGTTTCTGTTTTTGATCAAAATGAGATTGATCAAATTATGATTGATTTAGATGGCACGCCAAACAAATCCAAATTAGGAGCAAATGCAATTCTTGGAGTTTCTCTAGCTGCTGCAAAAGCTGCCGCAAATGAGTTAGCTTTGCCTTTATACAGATATGTTGGTGGAGTTTCAGCAAATACGCTTCCTGTTCCAATGATGAATATTATTAATGGAGGTTCACATAGTGATGCACCAATTGCATTTCAAGAATTTATGGTAATGCCTGTAAAAGCTAAAAACTTTTCACATGCAATGCAAATGGGGACTGAGATTTTTCACAACCTAAAGAAAGTATTACACGATAGAGGTTTAAGTACCGCTGTAGGTGATGAAGGTGGTTTTGCACCAAACTTAGAAGGAGGAACAGAAGATGCTTTAGAAACTATAGCGAAAGCAGTAGACAACGCTGGATATAAATTAGGGGATGATGTAATGATTGCTTTAGATTGCGCTGCTGCGGAATTTTTTGTTGACGGAAAATACGATTACACAAAATTTGAAGGAGACAAAGGAAAAGTAAGAACAAGTAAAGAGCAAGCAGATTACTTAGCAGAATTAGCAGCGAAATACCCAATTATTTCTATTGAAGATGGAATGGATGAAAACGATTGGGAAGGTTGGAAATACTTAACAGAAAAAATAGGGGATAAAGTACAGTTAGTTGGTGACGATTTATTTGTTACAAACGTAGAACGTTTATCTCGCGGAATTGAAAGCGATACAGCAAATTCTATTTTAATTAAAGTAAACCAAATTGGTACTTTAACCGAAACTATTGCTGCTGTAAACATGGCACACAATGCAGGATATACTTCTGTAATGTCACACAGATCTGGTGAAACTGAAGATAATACTATTGCAGATTTAGCGGTAGCTTTAAACTGTGGTCAAATTAAAACAGGATCTGCTTCTCGTAGTGATAGAATGGCAAAATACAACCAATTACTTCGTATAGAAGAAGAATTAGGGACTGTTGCTTACTATCCAGGATTAAAAGCTTTTAAAGTAAAATAATACTATTTATCGTATTAGAATGAAGTGCTTATTTGTATAAAATAAGCACTTTTTTTATGCTATCAATTTTTTCAATATTAATATTGTTAAAAGCTTTGTTAATTCGCTTTAAAAATTGAGTGGTTTTTCGTAATTTAGCATTCCGCAAAACAAATAATATTCAAAATTAAATATGTCAAAAACAGCTACATTAGAAATTGATGGAAAAAAATACGAGTTTCCTTTAATAAAAGGAACAGAGAACGAAGTTGCTATAGATATTAAAACGCTAAGAGGAGTAACTGGAGGAGTAACAACTATAGATCCTGGTTTTAAAAATACAGGTTCTTGTGAAAGTGCCATCACGTTCTTAAATGGTGAAGAAGGTATTTTAAGATACAGAGGTTATTCTATTGAAGAGTTAGCTGAAAAAGCTGATTTTCTAGAAGTAGCGTTTTTATTGATTTTTGGTGAATTACCAAATAAAGAAGAGTTAGAAAAATTTCAAAAAGACATTAAAGAACAATCTGTTGTTGATGATGATATAAAGAAAATTTTAGACGCTTTTCCTAAGTCAGCACACCCAATGGGAGTTTTGTCTTCTTTAACAAGTGCATTAACAGCATTTAATCCTTCTTCTGTGAATGTAGATTCTGAAGAAGAGATGTATAAAAGTGTTGTAAGAATATTAGGTAAGTTTCCAGTATTAGTAGCTTGGACAATGCGTAAAAAACAAGGGTTGCCATTAGATTATGGAGATAACTCTTTAGGTTATGTAGAGAACATCTTAAAAATGATGTTTAAAAAACCAAACGAAGAATATGTACAAAGTCCAATTTTAGTTAATGCTTTAGATAAGTTATTAATATTACATGCAGATCATGAACAAAACTGTTCTACGTCTACAGTACGTATAGTTGGTTCTGCACATACCGGTTTATTTGCATCTATTTCTTCTGGTATTTCTGCACTTTGGGGACCACTTCATGGTGGCGCAAACCAAGCGGTTTTAGAAATGTTAAGTGGTATTGAAGAAGATGGTGGAGATACTAAAAAATACATGGCGAAAGCGAAGGATAAGAATGATCCTTTCCGTTTAATGGGCTTCGGACATAGAGTATATAAGAACTTTGATCCAAGAGCAAAAATTATTAAAGTTGCTGCGGATGAAGTTTTAGGTGACCTTGGAGTAGAAGATCCAATTTTAGATATCGCTAAAGGTTTAGAAAAAGAAGCTTTAGAAGATAAATACTTTGTAGATAGAAAATTATATCCAAATGTAGATTTCTATTCTGGAATTATTTATAGAGGTATGGGAATACCAACAGATATGTTTACCGTAATGTTTGCACTTGGTAGATTACCAGGTTGGATTGCACAATGGCGCGAAATGCGTTTACGTAAAGAGCCAATTGGTAGACCAAGACAAATTTATATTGGAGAAACGCAAAGAGCTTTTAAAGACATAAAAAACAGATAAGATTAAATATTTTTAATCCAAAAAAAGCTTCATAAGAAATTATGAAGCTTTTTTATATATTTACATTATGCTAAAACTAAACGTAAAAAACGAAACATCTAGACTAAGAGCTGTTGTTCTTGGTACTGCAATAAGTAATGGTCCAACACCAAGTTTGTCCGAAGCTTATGACCCTAAATCTGCACTACATATAAAAGCAGGAACCTATCCTGTGGAAGCAGATATGGTTAAAGAAATGGAAGCAGTAGCTAACGTTTTTAAAAAATATGATGTAACGGTTTATAGACCCGAATTAATTGAAAATTGTAATCAAATTTTTGCAAGAGACATCGCGTTCGTAATAGATGATGTTTTTGTAAAAGCGAATATTTTACCAGATAGAGAAGAGGAGTTAGACGCGATACAATATATTGTTGATAAAGTGGATCCGGCTAAAGTTATTCGTCCGCCAGAAGAAGTACATATTGAAGGAGGAGACGTGATGCTTTGGAACGATTATATTTTTGTTGGTACCTATAGAGAAGAAGATTATGCAGATTATATCGTTGCTAGAACCAACATACAAGGTGTTGCTTTTCTAGAAAAAACCTTTCCGCATAAAAAAGTAAAGTCCTTTAATCTTAGAAAATCGCAAACCAATCCAAGAGATAATGCATTGCATTTAGATTGCTGTTTTCAACCAATAGGAACCAATAAAGCTATCTTACATAAAGAAGGTTTTTTGGAAGAGGAAGAGTATGAATGGTTGTTGAATTACTTCGGAAAAGAAAATTGCTTCATTATTACTAAAGAAGAAATGTTTAATATGAATAGTAACGTATTCTCTATTTCGGAAGAAGTAGTAATTTCTGAAAAGAACTTCACAAGATTAAACACTTGGTTACGTGAAAACGGAATTACTGTAGAAGAAGTACCTTATGCCGAAATTGCAAAACAAGAAGGCTTGCTACGTTGTAGTACCATGCCATTAATAAGAGATTAACTATAAACGAAAGTTTAAAAATAAGTTTCTGTATCCTTCTTAATGAGATAAAGTATTTTCATTTTATTTGTTTTAAGATACATATCGAAAGTAACGTATTTGCAATCAAAGCATGAGGATGGAAGTCCGAAAAATAGACTACGACAATTTTTATTTGGATGCTATTTATAGATGAAAATTAGAATTAATTAGTTTAGCTTTGCTCTACTAAAAAGTAAGATCATGCAACAAACAACAAATACTATATTGATGATTCGTCCTATTAATTTTAGGAGGAATGAGCAAACTGCAGTTAATAATTTCTACCAAAAAGAAGCAGATAATGTATTGCCAGAAACCGAGAATGTAAAAGCGCAAAGAGAGTTTGATGCGTATGTAGAAAAGTTACGTAGTATTGGTGTTCATGTTGTAGTTGTTAGTGATACGGAAGAATTTGATACTCCAGATTCTATTTTTCCAAACAATTGGATTTCTTTTCATGAAAACGGAACCGTTGGCATATACCCAATGTTTGCCGAAAACAGAAGAAACGAAAGACGAGAAGACGTTTTGGAGGAATTAGAAAAACAAGGTTTTATAATTGAAAACATTGTTGATTATACAAGTGCTGAAGACGAAGGCGTTTTTCTAGAAGGAACAGGAAGCTTACTTTTAGATCGTGTAAATAGTATTGCATATTGTGCTTTATCTGCTCGTGCAGACGAAGCTTTGTTTATAGAGTTTTGCGAAGATTTTGAATATACTCCAGTAGTCTTTTCGGCAAACCAAACCGTTAATGGTAAGCGCGAAGCTATTTATCATACCAATGTAATGATGTGTCTAGCAGAAACTTTTGCTGTGATATGTTTAGATACTATAGATGATAAAAAAGAGCGTAAAAACGTTGTTAAACACTTGCAACAGAGTGGTAAAGAGGTAATCTCAATAACCGAAGAGCAAGTCAGTAATTTTGCTGGTAATATGTTACAAGTAAAAGGGACAGACGATCAACGCTTTTTAATTATGAGTCAAGCAGCTCATGATTGTTTAACTCCTGCACAAATTAAGACAATTACAAAACATTGCGAAATTGTTAGTAGTAGTTTAGATACTATTGAATCTTGTGGTGGCGGAAGCGCACGTTGTATGATGGCAGAAGTATTTTTACCTAAAAATTAAACGCCTCCCGTAGGATTTGTCTTTGGTAGTTCTACATAAAAAGTACTGCCAACCTCTTCTGTGCTTTCTACCCAGATTTTACCATGATTAAGTTCTACTAACTCTTTACAGATTGTTAAACCTAAACCAGTACCTTTTTCATTTTTAGTACCTATGGTAGTAAAAGAATTGTTTTTAAATAACTGGTCTTGATTTTCTTTAGAAATACCAACTCCTGTATCGCCAATACTAATTAAACACTGTCCATTACTAATATGGTTTTGTATGGTTATGGTGTCACCAGATTTACAAAACTTGACAGCATTAGTAAGTAGGTTTTGTACAATAATTTCTACCATACTTCTGTCTGCATAAACAAAATCACGTAAAGAATTATCTTCTATAGTAATGTTTTTCTTTTCCGTTTTTTGTTCAATGAGCTTTAATTTATCTAAAAACACCTCTTGTACATCAAACAAGCTTGGTTTAGATTCTAAAGATTGCATTTGCGATTAGACCAATTTAATAGATTGAATAAAAGCAAAGATGCATTATTGGCATTCTCACTCAGTTCTGGTATTAAATGATTAAACTCCTCTTTACTTAAGGAACCATCTTTTAATAAATCGATAAAACCTTTAATAGAAGTAAGGGAGTCTTTTAAATCATGAGATACTATAGAAAAAAGCTTATCCTTTACTTTATTAATGTCTTCTAGATTTTTTGTCTGATCTAAAATTGCAATGTTTTGGATGTTAATTTGCTTGTTTTTATCTTCTAAATCCTTGGTGTATTTAATCCTATTGTTTCTTTTTAAGTAGATTAAAATTAAAAAAGTAGATACTACTAATAGAGCAAGTAGCATGGAATAAAAAATAATATTTAACCTTTTTATTTCTTCCTTATTCGCTTTCTTTTCTTCTTGGTGTTGATCAATTAATGCTTGATTTACTGCATTATTGTTGCTGTTTAAATCTTTTATTTCCACAGGAACTACAATAGCTTCTTTTTCTAATTTTTTAGTAGATGCTTGCTGCTTTTGTTTTTCTACATCATTTTTAAGCTCAAAATATCTTTTCTGCCAAATATAAGCTAGTTTAAAATTACTTTCAACAGAGTCAAGTTTCGCTCTTAATCCATAATTTATTATTAGCTGTTCATTGTCTTCTAAAGCTCTTCCTAAAGTAGTTGCTTCATAAAGTAAGCGTTCTGCAACGATTGGTTTCTTTTCTCTTAAATATAACTCTCCAGCGGTATTAAGACCTATTAAAGTACCTTTATCATTGTTGAGTCTTCTATTTAATCGTAAACCTTGTGTAATATATTCTTTAGCTTGATCTAAATTATTAAGCGATAAATAGGAACTTCCTATTTTGGTTAAAACATCACCTCTTAATACAGTATCACTTGTATCTATACTTGTTAGTACACTATTAAAATAGTAAAGCGCTTTTTTAAATTCTTTTTTGTTGTAATATAAATCTCCTAGATTCTTATTGGTTTGTATAATTTCTTCTTCCTTACCAAGGGATTCTTCTAAATCAAGTGTTTTTTTGTAAAACGTAATTGCTTGATCATAAGCTTCCATTTTGTGGTAAGCGGTAGCTAAATTTCTATACGCATCACAAAGTTCCTCTTTTAAATCACGTTTTTCAAGTACATCAATTGCAGAAAGAGAAAACTGTAAACCTTTATCATAGTTACCCCTTGCTATTTCAATTAAACCAATACTATTATTAATTTTAGCAACACCTAATGTGTCTGCTAATGCTATATAAAGATCTTTCGATTTTGTGTAGTAGTCAATAGCATTAATATAATCTTCTTTTTTTGCAAAAATAAGTGCTTTGTAATAGGTGATTTCAGCAATACCAGCATCATAGTTTAAATCATTAGATAGTTTTTCACTTTCTCTAATAAATTGTAATGCTTTGTTGTAATCTTTAGTGTGGTATAATAACTTAATTATTTGTAAAGATGTAATAACCTTTGAAGTATCCGGTTTCTGAAACGCTAGTTGAATAGTAAGATTGTCGAGGTCCTCGGATTGTGAGAAGCCCAAAAGTGCACTAAAACAAAATAAAAGAGTAATCAGTTTCCTCATTTAATACATTTACAATAGTAAGGTATTAACTAAGAGTCTTTTTTGAGGGAATCAAAAACACTTTGTTAAATTATAATTAGTTAATAGTTATTAAAAAAATATCTAGTTTTTTAGGGATAAGATAAAATTTCTTGAAGGACAAAACTCAATAAAACAGATTTAATAAACTAATTAAAGCGATTTAATGCAGAAAAATTAGATAAAGTGAGCGTTTATTTTGGTGAACAATAATTTTACAGACAAAACACTAAAAACTAGGACTAAAAGAGCCTGTTTTTCACTCTAAAAAACCGAAATCTTATAGCTTTTTGTGTTTTAGTTTATGGTTTTGCTAAATTTTTCCGGCAATAAAATGCTATATTTGCAACCTTAAAATGAAATGCAAAATGAGCCTTCAAAACACGTTATCCAATCATATAAAACAAGCAGTTACTTCTATTTATAAAGTAGATTTAGAAACAGTAGAATTTCAAGCAACCAGAAAAGAGTTTGCAGGAGATATTACGGTTGTGGTTTTTCCTATGCTACGCGCAATAAAAGGGAACCCAATGCAAATAGGGGAAGCTATTGGTAATTACTTGGTGGAAAATGTAGAAGATGTGAAAGCTTTTAATGTGGTTAAAGGTTTTTTAAATGTGGAAATTAATGAAGGCTATTATGTCGATTTTTTCAACACTATTAAAAGCGATACTACTTTTGGTTTTGTAAAACCTGCTGCAAATGAAAAAGCGGTAATGGTAGAATATTCTTCACCTAATACCAATAAACCTTTGCATTTAGGACATGTACGTAATAACTTGTTAGGATATAGTGTTGCCGAAATTATTAAAGCTTCTGGTAAAAAAGTATACAAAACACAGATTATTAATGACAGAGGAATTCATATTTGTAAATCTATGCTGGCTTGGCAACGTTTTGGAAATAACGAAACGCCAGAATCTACAGGATTAAAAGGCGATAAATTAGTTGGTAATTACTATGTGAAATTTGACCAAGAATATAAAAAGGAAATTCAAGATTTAATAGCTAAAGGACAAACCGAAGACGAAGCTAAAAAGAATGCTCCAATTTTATTAGAAGCACAACAAATGCTGATTAAATGGGAAGCAGGAGATGAAGACGTAGTGGCACTTTGGACTAAGATGAACAATTGGGTGTATGACGGATTCAATATTACGTATAAAAATTTAGGAGTAGATTTTGATACCTTATACCACGAAAGCAAAACCTATTTATTAGGAAAAGAATTTGTTGCCGAAGGTTTAAAAACAGGCGTTTTCTTTGCGAAAGAAGATGGTTCCGTTTGGTGTGATTTGACTGAAGATGGTTTAGACGAAAAAATTGTATTGCGTAGTGATGGTACTGCAGTTTATATGACCCAAGATATTGGTACTGCAATACAACGTGTAAAAGATTATCCCGATGTTGGAGGAATGGTATATACCGTTGGTAATGAACAAGATTATCACTTTCAAGTATTGTTTTTAATTCTGAAGAAACTCGGATTCGATTGGGCTAAAAACCTATTTCATTTAAGTTACGGAATGGTAGATTTACCTTCCGGAAAAATGAAAAGTAGAGAAGGTACCGTTGTCGATGCCGATGATTTAATTACAGAAATGGCGAATACTGCTGGCGAAATTTCACAAGAACTTGGGAAACTAGAAAGCTATTCTACCGAAGAAAAGCAAGAACTTTATAAAACCATTGGACTTGGTGCATTAAAATATTATATATTAAAAGTAGACCCTAAAAAACGTATTTTGTTTGATCCTAAAAGTTCTATCGACTTTCAAGGAAATACAGGTCCTTTTATACAATATACCTACGCTAGAATACAATCTATTTTACGTAAAGCAGATGTAGACGCTACTGTCACATTGAGCGCAAAAGAAGTTTCGTTACACGAAAAAGAAAAAGAATTAATTAAACAATTACAGCTTTTTCCAGAAGTAATACAAAACGCAGCAGCAAATCATAGCCCTGCTTTAGTTGCAAATTATACGTATGACTTGGTAAAAGAATTTAACTCTTTTTACCAAAATGTATCTATTCTTGGAGCAGACACAGCAAATGAAAAAGTGTTTAGAGTACAATTAGCACAAACGGTTTCAAATACTATTAAAAATGCCTTTGGTTTACTAGGAGTGCAAGTTCCAGAAAGAATGTAACAAAATTCCTGCGTAGGCAAGAATCTTATGATTTTTGGTTATTTCTTTTAATGTATTAGCTTGCGAGGGAATCTTGAAAGAAATTAAGAAGTCGCAAATGTGTAACTGCCTTTGTGGAAGATCAAAACAAGTAGCTTTTTATTAAGGTTATGAGTTAATTGTGTTTTTAGTTTTTTTCTTCAGCTTTATTCTTTTCATATACTAGTTTCGGAACTCTTTCTCCAAACCAATAATAAACCTCTTTATCATAAAACAACCCAATTCCGTGTAGAATGCCATTGGAATATGGAATTTTTCGCATTATTGTTTTTCCTGAATCTTCATATTCTATCCAAAGACCATTTGGAAGTCCGTTTTTAAAATATTTTTCTCTAATGGTCGTCTCATTATAAATGGTTGTAGATTTTCCTTCCGCTTTTCCGTTTATAAATTCAGTAAGGCTGTATTGGTTTGGTAAAACTCCCGATATTTTATACATTCCAGATAATAATTTTCCGTTTTTAGAAACAGTCATTTCTGTGGAGTCGATATTCGATTCAAATTTCAAATCACACATTTCAACTTTCTTATATTCTTGAGCAGATGTATGGTAAATAAATAATAAAAATAAAATGGTTAATGTCTTTTTCATATTAGTGAGTTATATTATTGCTAATGTTTCATTGGTATAAAATTGTTTCTACATTTTTTATTACCAATGCTATGAAGTTAATTAATTTCCTTCACTAAGTCAAATAGATAAACTATTTTTGCTTTCATGCAAAACACGCTTCAAAATCACATTCCAGCGCAAGCGATACCCTATGTTTTAAACTTATTAAAACAGGATAATTTGGTCGTTAAAATAAAAAAAGAACGTAAAACCAGACATGGAGATTATAGAAGACTTCCAAATAACAAACACCAAATAACTATTAACGCGAATCTAAATAGCTACCGATTTTTAATTACTTTAATTCACGAAATAGCACATTTAGAAGCCTTTACCAATTACGGAAGATTTATAAAACCACATGGCAAAGAGTGGAAGCAAACGTTTCAGCATTTAATGCTTCCTGTTTTAAACCCAGAAGTGTTTCCAATGCAATTATTGCCTTTATTAGCAAACCACTTTAAAAACCCAAAAGCGTCAAGCGATACAGATACGCAATTGGCCTTAGCTTTAAAGCAATTCGACGAACCAAATGATAAGCATTACGTTTTTCAAGTACCTTTGGGTAAATCCTTTAAGCTTTACAATGGTAAAGTGTTTACTAAAGGACAAAAACGAGTTAAACGTATTGAGTGCATAGAAGTTGCATCCGGAAAAATGTATCTTTTTAATCCCAATGCTGAAGTAGAATTATTAAATTAGTAATATGAATAAAAATAATTATGCCATATTAATGGCTGGAGGAGTAGGATCAAGGTTTTGGCCAATAAGTACCAAAGAATTTCCAAAACAGTTTCACGATATGTTAGGAACTGGAGAAACGCTTATTCAAAAAACATTCCATCGTTTAGCAAAAATAATTCCGCAAGAGAATATATTCATATTAACTAATGAAATTTATAATGATTTGGTGTTTGCCCAATTGCCACAAGTAACCAAACGTCAAGTAGTTTTAGAGCCAGCAATGCGTAATACAGCTCCATGTATTTTGTATGCTTCTTTAAAAATTCAGAAAGAAAATAAAGATGCAGTTATGATTGTTGCACCAAGTGACCACTGGATTGAAGATGAAAATGCATTCACACAAAACGTACAACAAGCTTTTGATTTTTGTGCAGAAAATGATGCACTAATGACTCTTGGTATTCAACCTACATTTCCGAATACGGGATTTGGTTATATTGAGTTTGATAAAGAAACCAAGGATGCCATTAAAACGGTAGAGCAATTTAGAGAAAAGCCAGATTACAAAACAGCTAAAGAGTTTATTGCACAAGGTAATTTTTTATGGAATGCAGGGATTTTTATGTGGAGTGCAAATAGTGTGGTAAATGCTTTTAAAAACAATCAGCCAGAATTATTTAGTCTGTTCGAGCAAGGTTATGAGGTTTATAATACCGACTTTGAAGACGATTTTATTCTAGAGAATTACGCTAAAGCGGAAAACATTTCGGTGGATTATGCCATTATGGAAAAATCGGAAAATGTATACGTATTACCAGCAACCTTTGATTGGAATGATCTAGGAACTTGGGGAAGCTTGTATGATAAATTAGATAAAGACGAAAACAACAATGCCGTTGTAAACGCTAGAACGCTAACCGAAGATGCTTCTGGAAATATGATACGTACCAAAAAAGATAAAATTGTGGTAGTAGATGGTTTACAGGATTATATAATTGTAGATAAAGACGAAGTTTTGCTTATATTTCCGAAAGCAAAGGAACAAGATATTAAAAAAGTACTCCAAAAGGTGAAAGATAATTTTGGTGAGAATTATGGTTAATTATGAGCGAAGAAAATAAATTTAATTTTTCTGAAGAAGAAAACACAGCCAAGGAAAAGGCTGCTAAAGATAATGCAGCTAAAGACAACATCGCTAAAGATGAGGCTGTAAAGCAATCTAAAAAGGCTGTACAAGATGGAGCAAAAGGTTTATTGCAAAGTATCAAACAGTTTTTTAGTGAGCTTTTAGACTTTAGAGAAGACACGGATAGAGATGCAACTATTGAAGCCATAAAATTAGATATTCCCTTTAAAGGTGCAACAGCTTGGATTTTAATTTGCTCTATTTTTGTGGCATCGGTTGGTTTAAATGCAAATTCTACAGCAGTTGTAATTGGAGCCATGTTAATTTCACCATTAATGGGGCCAATTCTTGGTATCGGACTTTCAGTAGCCATTAATGATATAGACACCTTAAAAAAATCACTGATCAATTTTGGTGTCATGATTTTATTAAGTGTACTTACTGCATTTTTATTTTTTAAGTTTTTTCCATTACAAGAACAGTCTTCAGAATTATTAGCCAGAACAAAACCAGATATTAGGGATGTTTTGATAGCCTTTTTTGGAGGTCTTGCCTTAATTATTGCTAGAACAAAAAAGGGAACTATTGCCTCTGTTATTTTTGGTGTAGCAATTGCCACAGCATTAATGCCTCCTTTATGTACGGTTGGTTACGGATTAGCATATGCAATGAATGATGATTTTTCTGTAGGAATACAATTTGCTACAGGTGCCATGTATTTGTTTACTATAAACACCATATTTATTGCTTTAGCTACGTTTTTAGTACTTAAAGTACTTCGTTTTCCTATGCTTAAATATGCGAATTCGGCAAAACGTAAACGTATTTCTAGATTGGCTTCGTTTGTGGCTATTTTAGTAATGATTCCTGCAGTACTTACTTTTTTAAATGTATTACGTGAAAGTAATTTTACTAATGATGCAAAACGTTTTATCTCGCATGAGTTAGAAGCATTACCTAATGCAAACTATATTAAAAAGAATGCGACTTATATTTATAACCCTACCGATGTTTCTACTATTGAATTAACCACTTTTGGTGCAGATGAAATTCCGGAAGCTACCGTTGCTGTTTTAGAACAACGTTTTAATAATTACAATGCTTTAAAAGATGTTAAGTTACAGGTAAATCAAGTGAAAAATAGAATTGTAAATAACCTGGAATATATGGAAGAATTGCGTACTCGTGATTCTTTAGATATGATGTCGCAACAGCAAAAAATTACGTATTTAGAAGATAAGGTTAGACAATTATCTAAGTTTGAACATGACTATATTCCTTTTGAGGAATTAAGCCAAGAAGTGAAGATTAACTACGAAACCGTAGAACAATTTTCTTATGCAAATGTTATCAATTCTGACTTTTTAAAAGTGGATACACTTTCGGTATTCACCGTAAAATGGAATGATTCTTTAACAACTCCTGAAAGCAGGATAAAAGATAAAACAAAACTGGAAAACTGGTTAAAACTAAAGTTGAAATTGGATACTTTAGTGGTGCAGCAGAAGTAATTATTTATAGAAAAAATTTCTTAGAACTAAAGAAACGTATTGAAAGCGAAACAGACATATTTAAAAGGAAAATCCGTTTTTATAGTTTCAATACTAGTACTCGTTGTTACCATTCTAACCGTTTATTTTACAGGAGAAAATTATAATAGAACGGTAACTTCTAATTTGTATTTTTCATTAGCAATCATAGGAATATTTCTGTTTCTATTTATGACTTACGGACTTTATAAAGGAATCGCATTAACGGATAATTTTCCAAAATTCAAGAACTTTAAAACAGGCAATATTATTGCTCAGTCAGGCACGTTTCCTGACTTGCGAAGCATTGAAGTTGGAGATGGGATTGTTGGTTTGATAATGTCCATACTATTATGGATTGGAATGACAATAGTGGTTTTTATCCTTTTGATTTTGTTAGAAGCTGTCTTTTGGATTTCCATATTTATAATTTTAGCAATGCTATATTGGGTGTTCTTTAGAGCATTAAAACTGGTGTTTTCTAAAGGCGAACAAACAAAAGGAGATCTTGGCGCTTCGGCAAGCTATTCTATAGCGTACACAGTATTTTATTTAGGTTGGATATTTGGAATAGTATATCTGTCAGCCTTACTAAGATGAGATTTTTAGTAGCCAACCATTTTTATAATGAAATTGCTATAGATTTATTTTACGGAGACTGAAAACTATTTCTTATGCTCTTCTAAGTACATTTTACGTACTTTCTTAAAAAGTTCAGACGAGTATACAAAGTCCGTTACGACTTCATTATCAGTAATGAAAATGTTTTCTTTAGAACCTTCCCAAGCTTTTAAACCATCTTTTAAAAACACAATTTTTTCACCAATTTCCATTACAGAATTCATGTCATGTGTATTAATAATGGTAGTGATATCGTATTCGTCTGTAATTTCTTGAATCAAGTTGTCAATAACAATTGCTGTTTTTGGATCTAATCCAGAATTTGGTTCATCACAAAACAAATACTTCGGATTGTTTACAATTGCTCTAGCAATAGCTACACGTTTTTGCATTCCACCAGAAGCTTCACTTGGCATTTTATTATGCGCATCGGGAAGATTAACACGTTTTAAAACAAAATTGACACGATCTTCCATTTCGCTTTTACTTTGCTTGGTAAACATGCGTAAAGGAAACATTACATTTTCTGCAATCGTCATAGAATCAAATAAAGCAGAACCTTGAAAAACCATTCCCATTTCGCTACGTAAATCTCGTTTTTGATCTGTGCTTAATTCTGAATATATTTTACCATCATACGAAATAGATCCTTCATCTTTTTCAAATAATCCTAAAAGACATTTTAAAAAAACCGTTTTACCAGAACCACTTTGCCCAATAACTAAACTGGTTTTTCCATTTTCAAAAGTGGTAGTAATTCCTTTTAAAATATGGGCATCTCCAAACGACTTATGTAAATCTTTAACTTCTATCATTAGCTTAACAACATTTGGGTTAGTATATAATTTAAAAGAATAATAACCACACTGGTCCAAACAAAGGCAGTGGTACTTGCTTTACCAACTTCTAATGCACCACCTTTCATATAAAAACCATGAAAAGAAGGTATGGTTGCTAAAAGAAAAGCAAAAGCAAAGGTTTTAATAAATGCATAAGCAATATGAAAGGGTATAAAATCGGTTTGAATACCAACAATATAATCATCTATAGAACTATAACCACCAAAAAAGCATGCTGCCATTCCGCCAACGATACCTAAAAACATTGCGATAGAAATCACAAAAGGATACAACATAAGTGCAATAAACTTAGGGAAAACTAAATAGTTTACGGCATTAATTCCCATAACTTCTAAAGCATCAATTTGTTCTGTAACTCGCATGGTACCTATACTAGAAGTAATAAAAGAACCCACTTTTCCTGCCATAATAATGGAAATAAAAGTAGGTGCGAATTCTAATATAATCGATTGCCTAGTCGCAAAACCAACTAAATATTTTGGTATTAAAGGATTGTCAATGTTTAATGCCGTTTGTATAGTAACAACACCACCAACAAAAAAGGAAATAAATGCTACAATACCAAGAGAACCCATGATTAGGTCATCTATATCTTTAAAGATTAATGTTTTCATCACAGACCATTTTGTTGGTTTGCGAAACATGTCTTTAATCATTAAAAAATAAGCTCCTATATTATGAAGGTATGTCATAAATAAATTTGTTAATGCTAAAGTATAAAACTATGACGTATTTAACGATAAATTAATTGAAAAAGGAAAATTTAAAAGCTATAAATCTGTATTTTTGATGCTATAAATCTAATCATACTATTATGAAGTCTTTATTATACGTTTTTGTATTTGCCTTATTTTTTAGTTGCAAAGCACAAACAGAGTACACCGCACAAGTAAATCAAGAAAGTAAAACAGCAACTGCAACCGATGAAAACTCTAGGCCAAAACTAGTGGTTGGTATTGTTGTAGATCAAATGCGTTACGATTATTTAACGCGTTTTTACAGTAAGTTTGGTGATGGTGGTTTTAAGAAATTAATAAATCAAGGTTTTAATTGTAAAAACAATCATTATAATTATATCCCAACATACACAGGACCTGGACACACTTCGGTTTATACGGGAACTACACCAAAATATCATGGCATAATTGCTAATAATTGGTACGATAAGGAAATTAAAGAGATGGTGTATTGTGCAGGAGATGACACTGAAAGTTCTGTTGGTACAGAAGCTACAGCAGGGCAAATGTCGCCGCGTAGAATGAAAACAACAACCTTTGCAGATGAAAACAGATTGTTTACGCAAATGCGAGGAAAAACGATTGGAATTTCTATGAAAGATAGAGGTGCCATTTTACCCGCAGGACATACCGCAAATGCAGCATATTGGTTTCACGGAAGAGATGAAGGAAATTGGATAACAAGTACTTTTTATAGAAGTGATTTGCCAAAATGGGTTACTAATTTTAATGCTTCGGAAGCTGCAGAGTCTTACTTAAAGCCTTGGAATACATTATATGATATTAATACTTATACAGAAAGTGGTGCCGATTTAAATACTTTTGAAGGTGGTTTTAAAGGAAAAGAAACAGCAACATTTCCTTATGATTTAAAAGCATTAAGCAAAGACAATAGAGGATTCGATATTTTAAAGGCTACCGCTTACGGAAACGCTTTAACTGCAGATTTTGCAATAGCTGCACTAGATGGAGAGCAACTAGGTCAAGACGCAATTACAGATGTTTTAACGGTTAGTTTTTCTAGTACAGATTATGTCGGACATAATTTTGGTGTAAACTCTAAAGAAGTTCAAGATACCTACTTGCGTTTAGATAAAGATTTAGAGCGTTTAATTAATGCTTTAGATGCTAAAGTAGGAAAAGGGGAGTACACACTATTTTTAACCTCAGATCACGGTGCAGTAGATGTGCCTTCTTATTTACAAAGTGTCCATATTCCAGCAGGTTATTTTGATTCTAAAGATTTTAGAGGCAAATTAAACAGTTTTTTATCTAAAAAATATGGAGCAAGTGATTTGATAGAAAACAGAAGTAATAATCAAATATTTTTAAATAGATCGCGTATTGCATTACTAGGTTTAGATTTAGAAGAAGTACAAGAAGCATTAGTTGGTGAAATTATTACCTACAAGAAAATAGATAAAGTATATTCTGCAACTACGATGCGAACTACAGACTTTACTAGCGGTATAGAAGAATTATTGCAAAACGGATTTAACCAAAAGCGTTCTGGAGACGTTTTAGTGGTTAATGACCCAGCAGTTATCTCCTATAGTAAAACAGGATCTACACATGGTTCTGGTTTAAACTATGATACCCATGTGCCTCTTTTATTCTACGGAAAAGGAATTAACCACGGAAGCACTTTTAAGAAAACATATATTACCGATATAGCACCAACTATTTCTGCGCTTTTAGGAACTAGTTTTCCTAATGGAGCAACGGGAATTCCTTTGGAGTTTGTGATTGAAGAATAGGTGAATTACTGCGAAGGCAGAAATCTAATCTAAAAAAACAAGCGTTTTATAAAGTAGTAATCTACTTTGTAAAACGCTTTTTATTTTAAATACTACTTCTTTCTTATGAAGGCAGGAATCTAATCAAAAAAAAATACTGGGGAATGTTTTATTTTTCAGAAGTAAAAGAAACGCTTATATATCTTTAAGCTTACTTTCTGTTTTAATAACTAAGAAAATAACAGAACCAATTATTAAAATAGCGCTTATTATTTTCTCTAAATCATCTGGAATAGTAAAGAAGATATTTAAAGTGGAAATTAGAACAAGAGCAAGGCCAAGAACCGCTAATAGTTTCGCAGAATATTTTTGAGAAAAATCCCATTTCTGCTGATTTTGCATAGAACGTCGCGTTCTATAACCATAAAGAGGATTGATTTTCTTTGGTGGAAATACCTGCATAAGAATTCCTGTTATTATAAAAATAATGCCAACTAATGCAGGTATTTCTAACAAGAAATCTAGAGATATCATTTTCTATATAAAAAGTAGTTATTTACTAAGTCTATGTAGGTTTGTTTCGCTTCGTCTTGGGTAATCTTTTGAATTTGAAATAAAGCATTTGTTTTAAATGCGTTTATTATTTCCTTCTTGCTACTAGGTCTGCTGTAGTCATTAGTAGATTTTTTATAGTATGCGTATAGACGTAACAATAGGTCTGCAGGAAAAGGCTCTTTATGCGCATTTATTCTTGCAACAGCATCTCTAAACGTTATTTCTAATTCTTCAGAAGTCATTATTTTTCTGCTATAATACTTTCACCACCACGAACCTTTTGATTCAGTGAAACTTTAATTTTAGTATCTAAAGGTAAATATAAATCTACTCTCGAACCAAATTTAATAAAACCAGAGTCACCACCTTGTATTGCAGTATCTCCTTCTTTTGCATAATTTACAATACGTTTTGCTAATGCTCCAGCAACTTGTCTGTATAATACTTTACCATAAGAAGTGTTTTCTACAACGACTGTAGTACGTTCGTTTTCTTCACTAGACTTTGGATGCCAAGCTACTAAAAACTTTCCTGGATGGTATTTGCTAAATATTACTTTTCCGTTAATAGGATATCTTGTTACGTGCACATTTAAAGGCGACATAAATACACTTACTTGTAGTCTTTTTTCATTGAAAAATTCTTTTTCAAAAACCTCTTCAATAACCACCACTTTACCATCTACAGGCGAAACTACGTTGTTGTCATTGTGGATTGTATTTCTTTTAGGGTTTCTAAAAAATTGAAGTATTAAATATAAGAATACGCCAGCTACAGTAAATAATAGTATTTGAAGCCAATAGAAGCCAACAAACTTATCTATTAACAAACAGGAAACAAGTACAAGTATGAATGTAATTGTTATAATTTTATAACCTTCTTTATGAAACATAATGTAAAATTCTTAAAAATAAATAAATAAAAGGAGCAGCAAATATAATACTATCAAACCTATCTAGCAATCCGCCATGTCCTGGCATAATTACACCACTATCTTTTACTTTGGCTTGACGCTTAAATTTAGACTCTATTAAATCGCCTAAAGTACCAAAGACACTAACTATTATACTTAATATTAACCAGTACGTAAAAGTTAATGTGTGTGTGTATTCTGCAATAAAATAACTAGATATACATGCAAATAGTAAACCTCCAAGAAAGCCTTCTACTGTTTTTTTTGGTGAAATACTAGGGAAAAGTTTTTGTTTTCCAAAACGTGATCCAACCAAGTAAGCAAAAGTATCATTAACCCAAACTAAGATGAAACATCCTAATAGTATGTTCGGATTATATACGGTAAAGTAATTAGCAATAAGTATTAAAAATACAAATGCACTTGAAATATAAAAGGTAGTAAGTATAAATCTTTTAGAGCTAAAAAGAGGGATTGTTTTTTCTGAAAACAAATCTTTAATTAATAATAAAAGAACAAAAATGGTAATTACTTGTAGTATTTGTGTGGCTTCGTCTAGTCCTACAGAAGAATTCATTACTAACTGCCAATAGCCAAAAATAAAATAGATAATGGTAAAAACAATATAAGAAATAAAACCTTTAAACTGAATAAGCTTTTTAAATTCGGCTAAACAGATAAGGCCAAAAACAAAAAATAGAATGATTAATGCATGTTTATTATACAAAGAAAAGACTAGTAATAGTACATAAATTAATCCTGAAAATGCGCGAATAGCAATGTCTTTCATCTGTTGAGTTTGGTTTTTTTTAAAGGACAGATGTAATGTCTCTACCGTTTTTGTCTAATAATAGTAAATGCATTTTTTTACATTTCATTTTAAAGATCTTCTAAAAGCAGCAAATATAGGTTTTTTGAACTACTTCCATAGGTTAAGAAGTCTTTTTCATCACAAGATTTAAAGTGTTTAATAGTCGTGATGTTTGTAGGGATTCTTTGTTTGTTTTTCTTTTTAATTCCTTTTAAGCCTTCTCCAATATTTTCTACAATCTGACTTGTGGTAGAGAATATAATAAAGTTATCTGGTAATTCATTTAGCTTTTTTTCTGCAATTTGATTAGAAGAAATAAGTAGTGAGCCATCATCTGCTATAAGATTTTCGCAAGTGGTAAGCATGTATTCTGCTTCAGGAATTTTTTTGGTAACTTTTAAATTAGAGGAGGAAAACTTGTCTTTTAGATTATCGTCTAGAATAAACGCGCTAGCTTCTTGCCAATTATTTTCACTAATAATGTGCTGCATACAATCAAAAACTTCATTTAAATTTTCGCAATACAAGAACTTTCCGCCATTAGATTTAAAGTTTATAGTAAACTTTTCATCTATTGGTAGCTTTATTTCTGGCATATATTTGCCACGTTTGTCCGATTGTAATTCTTCCTCTTTTGTGTCAGATTTGGAACCAAAAATTTTTCTAAAAAGACTCATTTAAATTATAGCAGGTTATGCTTTCGCTATAGCGTTTATCAAAGATAAAAAATCTTAAACTAACCAATGGGTTAATTTAAGATTTTAAATTAATGTTAACATTTTTTTTTGAAAAAATTACTTATCTATAAGCACTTCTTTTTCTGTATCAAAAGGACGTTTTCCTAAAAGTTCTTCTAAATCATCTTTAAAAATAACTTCTCTTTCTATAAGTCTATTTGCTAATTTATCTAGTACATCTCTTTTAGACTCTAATAAATCTAATGCACGTTGAAACTGCGTTTCGATAATGTTTTTAATTTCACCATCAATTAACTCTGCTGTTTTTTCGCTATATGGTTTTACAAATCCGCCTTCTCCTGCAGGATCGTAATAAGTGATATTTCCTATTTTTTCGTTTAAGCCATAAATCATAACCATCGCTTTCGCTTTTTTGGTAACACTTTCTAAATCGCTTAAAGCACCTGTAGAAATTTGATTAAAGACTATTTTTTCGGCAGCACGTCCTCCCATAGTTACACATATTTCATCTAGAAACTTTTCTGTTCTAGTAATATATGCTTCTTGTGGCAAGTACCAAGCAGCACCTAAAGATCTTCCTCTTGGTACAATAGTTACTTTTACTAAAGGATCTGCATGTTCTAAAAACCAGCTTACTGCTGCGTGACCAGCTTCGTGGTATGCAATAGTTTTCTTTTCTTCCACAGAAAATAAGTTGCTTCTTCTTTCCAGTCCACCAACAATTCTATCTACAGCGTCTAAGAAATCTTGCTTTTCTACTGCTTTTTTATCTGTTCTTGCTGCTATTAATGCCGCTTCGTTACAAAGGTTTGCAATGTCTGCTCCAGAAAACCCTGGTGTTTGTTTTGCTAAGAAATCGATATCTAACCCTTCTACCTTTTTAAGAGGTCTTAAATGCACATCAAAAATGGCACGTCTTTCTGTTAAATTTGGTAAGTCTACAAAGATTTGTCTGTCAAAACGTCCAGCACGCATTAATGCTTTATCTAAAATATCTGCTCTATTGGTAGCAGCTATTACAATCACATTGGTATTGGTACCAAAACCATCCATTTCTGTTAGTAATTGGTTTAATGTGTTTTCACGCTCGTCATTACTTCCAGACATGGCGTTTTTACCTCTTGCACGACCAATAGCATCTATTTCATCAATAAAAATAATTGCTGGTGATTTTTCTTTTGCTTGTTTGAATAAATCTCTAACACGAGAGGCACCAACACCTACAAACATTTCCACAAAATCTGATCCAGATAGTGAAAAGAAAGGAACTTTCGCTTCTCCTGCTACTGCTTTTGCTAATAAGGTTTTTCCTGTTCCAGGAGGTCCTACTAGTAAAGCTCCTTTTGGTATTTTACCCCCTAGGTTTGTATATTTTTCTGGGCTTTTTAAGAAATCTACAATTTCTTGAACCTCTTCTTTAGCACCTTCTAAACCAGCAACATCTTTAAAGGATGTTTTTACTTCTGTGTTTTCGTCAAAAAGTTTTGCTTTAGATTTTCCTATATTGAATATTTGTCCGCCAGCACCACCTCCAGAACCTCCAGACATGCGTCGCATAATAAATACCCAAACACCAATTAAAAGTATAAATGGTATTAAACCAATAATTAAATCTCCCCAAGCATTAGAAACGGTTTTGTTACTTAAAATATCGTATTTACCGATTGCTTTAAGGTCGTTTTCAAAGTTTTGTAAGTCACCAATCTCAAAACTGTAATTTGGTAGTTTTGTAGAACTAGGTATAAAACTAGAAGGTTTCGATTTTTTATGTGTTTCTTTTTCTTGCGCTTCTTTTGTTAAATAAACGTTTGCTTCGTGCCTGTTTATTATTTCAACTTTTGCAACTTCATTATCTTTTGCGTATTCAAAAAATTGTGAAGGAGTAATTGTTTTAGCGTCTTGTAAACCACTTCCGCCTAAAAATTGCATTGCAATAAAAATGGCTATTATGCCACCATAAATCCAATAGTAATTAAACTTAGGTTTTTTGCTATTTGTATTTTTTTCGTTTGCCATATGTATTTCCCACAAAAGTGGTAATCCTGTTTAGTATTTAGATTCTATAACTGTCGTTTTTGCGTCTCCCCAAAGACTTTCAATGTCATAATACTCTCTAATGTGTTTTTGAAATACGTGAACAACAACGTTTACATAATCCATTAAAACCCATTCGGCATTATCTAAACCTTCAATATGCCAAGGTTTATCTTTTAAATCTTTGCTAACTTTTTTCTGTACAGAATTAACAATAGCACTTACTTGTGTGTTTGAAGTACCTTCACAAACTATAAAATAGTCACATACTGTGTTTTCTATTTCTCGTAAATCTAGAATATTTATATTTTGTCCTTTTACATCTTCAATTCCAGATAAAATTCCTGCAATTAGTTGGTCTGGATTTGTTTGTTCTTTTGTCATTAATATGAATTAAATTTGTGCAAAGTTATTATTTTTTTAGTTCTTTATAGTGTTAAAAATCTATAAGATTTAAAACCACTAATATAATGCGTATAATCAAACTTAATGCCATCAACTCTACGAATACTTTTTTAAAAGAATTAAGTAGTGAAGAAGGGGTTGTAGATTATACGGTTGTACAGACAGATTACCAAACTAAAGGTCGCGGACAAATGGGGACTTTGTGGACTGCTAATTCTGGTGAAAACCTTATGTTTAGTGTGTTTAAAGATGTTTCATTTTTAAATTTTAATCAGCATTTTTATATAAGTATCTCTGTTTCAATTGCTCTTATTAAGACGCTTGAAAAACATCAAATTTCTAAATTAAGTATCAAATGGCCGAACGACATTTTGTCAGAAAATAAAAAGATTTGTGGTGTTTTAATTGAAAACAGCATCAAACAAAGCCGATTTAAAGATTCTATTATAGGAATTGGTCTAAATGTAAATCAAACTAATTTTGAAAACTTACCACAAGCATCGTCCTTAAAATTATTAACAGGAAGGCTTTTTAATGTAGATGAAATTTTATTGGATTTTATTGAAAACCTAAAGCATTACTTCATGCTTTTAGAAAATGGTAATTTAGAAACATTGAAAACAACGTATGAAACGTATTTGTTTAGAAAAAATAAACCTTCTACGTTTAAAGACATAGAAGGTGAAATGTTTTCTGGTATTATACAATCTGTTTCGCAAAACGGAAATCTTCAAGTACTTTTAGAAGATAACGTTTTAAAGGAATATGATTTAAAAGAAATTAAACTCTTGTACTAAACCGCTTCTGGCATATTAGCAGCTAATGTTTCAATAAACTTGCTAATTGGTTTTTTTATCATCATTGCCATCATTGTATTAAACTCACCAGCAAAAGATAATTGTACTTCACTTGAGTTTTCTGTAATTTCAATAATATTTGCTGTTAAAGAAAAATCTAATTTTCCTCCGGCTGCACCTAGAACAACTTTATTTGGCGCTACGGTTTCTTTCTTTTTTAAGACAATTTCTGGCATACCTTTTAAAGCAAAAAGAAATTTATCTTCACCTAAAACTTCAAACTTGCTAATGTTTTCAGGCATTAAAGTTTCAAAGTTTTTGATATCGCATAAAAAATCAAAGGTTTCCTGTGCCGATTTTTCAATGGTTGCTTTTGGAGATTGTAAATTCATTGTATTGTTTGTTGTTATTAGTTTACTTGTTTATTGTTTTTACAATATAACATTATTTCTGTTACTTCAAAAAGCGTTCCATTCGCTTGGGTTAGCATTCCAATCAGACAAAGTCTTTAATTGATCTTCGGTAATATACTTTGTGTCTAAAGCTTGCTCCAATAGATTTTCGTAATTACTTAAGGTGTGTAAGGTTACGTTTTCTTCTTTAAAGTTTTCATCTGCAATTGCAAATCCGTAAGAAAAAATGGCAACCATTCCTTTTACATTTACTTTAGCTTCTTTTAAAGCTCTAACTGCATTTAAGCTGCTTTTTCCTGTGCTAATTAAATCTTCAACAACCACAACGTTTTGTCCAGATTCTATAAATCCTTCAATTTGGTTTTTTCTACCATGTGCTTTTGCTTCCGGTCTAACATAAACAAAAGGAAGTCCTAGATACTCTGCAACCAACATACCAATACCAATGGCACCAGTAGCAACTCCAGCAATGACATCTGGTTTACCATATTGAGATTCAATATGTTTTCCCATCGTTTCACGAATGTAATTTCGTATTGGAGGGAATGATAAAATGATTCTGTTGTCGCAGTAAATAGGAGATTTCCATCCCGAAGCCCAAGTGAATGGGTCTTTCGGACTAAGTTTTATAGCATTAATTTGCAATAAAACTTCTGCGGTTTTTTTGGCGGTGTCTTTGTTAAAAATCATAGATACAAAACTAATATAAATTTAATTTTAATGCTATTTGTTTTGTGCAAAAAAATGATATTTTTACAAAACTAAACCAAACTAAAATAATGTATCAAGTTTTTGTAAGTGATAAACCTATAGTACTTACTAATATTGTAGAGAAAGAATCTGGTTTTAAAAACTATTTGCTTGACTCTGTGGATATTGGAAAGGTGATTAAAGAGCTTAATACTACTTCTCTAAAAGAGGTTAGGCTAATACATAAAAAACCAGAAAAGCTTCTTAAAAAATTTTTAAAACTGTTGCCTAATGTAGTTGCTGGAGGAGGGAAAGTTTTTAATGATTCTGGCGAAATTCTTTTTATTTATAGAAATGATAAATGGGATTTACCTAAAGGAAAAACAGAACCGCATGAAACTATAGAAGAAACTGCAGTTCGTGAAGTTGCTGAAGAAACTGGAGTTGCAGGTTTGAAAATAGTAAAACCTTTACAAACTACCTACCATATTTTTAAACGTAATGGAAAACATAGAATAAAGATTACCTATTGGTTTGAAATGAAAACTAGCTTTACAGGTAAATTATACCCTCAGGAAAATGAAGGTATAACGAAGGTAGAATGGCTAAACACCGAAGAGAGTAAAAAAGCTTTAGAAAATAGTTATGCTAATATTAAATTGTTAGTTTAAGAGATACTATTTTTTATTGCTGAAAAAAGCACCGCTTTTAGATCTTCATTTATTTTATTATTTATAGAGAATTTCTGATTGACTTCTAACTCTACACCAATATAATTTTTGTTACATTGTTTACGTAAATAGGAGGTAAACCCATCTGCTTTTCCTAAATACGGATAGTTATATCTTACGTTGAGCGTGTTATCTATCTTTAATATTTCTTTTTTTAACTGTTTGCAGAACCCTTTTTCCGAAGCATTTCTAGAATCATATAACAATCCAATATCACATTTTCTGGTTACCGAATTTAAAACAGGAGTAAAGGAGTGCACTGAAAGATGTACTACTTTTTTACTGGTTTTTAAATATTTTTTAATCACCGTTTCTACCTCGTCTCTATACTCTAAATAATAGCGAGATATTATTTCTTCTTTTTCGTTTTCGGAAAGGGATTTAGACACCTCTGAAAACAAATTTTTATGATGTAAACTTCGGTTTAGTTCAATTAATAAGCGACTAGTTTCACTAAACGCTGAAAAATGAGCAAGCGATTTTAAATGATTAAAAAGATTTAAAGCGCCTAAGTCATAGCCACGATGGGAGTTTAAAATAGTGGCATGATTATCAAAATACGATGGATATGGTTTCGGAATTTTATTGCCGCCATGCTCACAAGTTAATATCAGTTTCATGGTAAAAATAGTTTGTTTTCCTGTAAACAAGAAGCTAATTTTCTATACGTTTTTTTGATGTTTTCTTCCGAGTAATCGTCGTTTACCGCTTTTAATATTCTTGTTGCCAAAGTGCCTTCATTTAAAATAATATCTAATGCTTCATAATGCGAAGCATCTATATTTGGTTTTGCTAATTGATACAGATGTTTCCAAATGTTTTGAACCGTTGTACTATCTTCTAATTGAAACAACTCTAAGTATTCTAAATTAGAAATGGTATAGGTTTCCGCATCTTTAATAATCGGGTTTAAAATGGCAAACAAATCCTGTTTTAACCATTTTTTCTGATTTTGTAAAGAGCCAAGTTCTTTGTTTACCAGCAGTTTTAAAACTTCAATAATTAATACGCAAATAGCAATATCTGCTTTTGGGCATTCTTGAATATCAACTAGACGAATTTCGATCGCATTTCTATCAAAACGAGCAATGGCACCTCGAGAGTTTAAAAAATGATGATCTAAAATCTTTTTAGTGTCATGAGGTTTTATGGCTCTTTTTATTGGTTCAAAAATGGTTGCATAATAATCTACTTTACTAAAAACACGTTCTGGAATTACCAAACCAGTCATTTCTGGGATTTCCTTTTGGTTCGTTTTATAATACTCTAATCTGGTGTCTTTAAAACCTGTTTTTTTGCCTTCTAAAATTGGAGAACTTGCACATAGTCCTGGGATTAATGGTAAGATGACGCGAATTGCTGCATGTAATTTTTCAAACTCTTTATCATCAAAAAAAGGTAAATTGATATGTGTACTTTGTACGTTACTCCAACCATGTCCTTTACAATTAAATATTCTGTTGTATAACTCGTATACTTCACTATAACTGTGTTTCCAAAGCTGGGTGTCTATTAACGGATTCATTAAAGGATGACATGCCGTTGGTAATAATTGGGAGTCTTCCGATTTTAAAATCTGGTTTATCTCTATTACATTCTTATGAAACAAATTAGACAATGCATTTAAATCTGCCGTTGGCCCGTTGGTTTTTAACTCCACGACATGACCAACCAGTTCATTGCTCCATGCAATTTCTCCGTTGTCAATATCTGCAGAAATTTCTCCTGCCTTTTTGGTTAATAAGGTATCTACAATAGGAGCAACTTTAAAATTGCTATTGTGTATTAGCATGTATTCTAGTTCTATTCCAAAAACTTCGAACAAATGATATCTTTTACTCATGATTATACTAGTCGGTTTTTAAATGCTGTAAGAATCTCAGTGTATACTGCATCGCCATAATGCAAATCTTCTACACCAAAATCAATATTTGGGTTGTCGTTAATTTCAATTACCATTGGTTTGTTATTGACTACTTTAATGTCAATACCATACAATCCTTTACCAATAAGTCGTGCCGATTTTAAAGCCATATCTAAAACCTTTTTTGGTACATCTTCAATTGGTAAACAATCGGCATCGCCATCTTGATCATTTTTCTTCTTTGCTTTCCAATTATATATTTGCCAATGTCCTTTTGCCATATAATATTTACAAGCGAAAAACGGTTTATCGTCTATAATACCAATCCGCCAATCGTAATCTGACGGACAAAATTCTTGTGCGATAATAAGATCCGATTCTTTAAGCATCTCATTTACTAGAATGTTGTACTCTTCTTCTGTCTTTGCTTTTTTCACACCAAAGGAGAACGTAGAATCTGGAGCTTTCAAAACACAAGGCAAGCCTACTTCCTTTAAAACCTGATTTCTATTGTCTTTATGAACAATAATAGTTTTTGGAGTTGCAATATTAGCGTTGTTTAGAGCTTCTGCCATATACACTTTATTGCAGCACTTTAAGATGGCATCCGGATAATCAATAATAGCAATACCTTCTTGTTGTGCTTTTCTTGCAAAAGCATAGGCTTCGTTATTTACTTCTGTGCTTTGTCTAATAAATAGCGCATCAAAAGAAGATAAACGGGAAAGGTCTTTTGGTTCTATGATTTCTGCATAAATATTCATTTTTTCAGCAATATCAATAAACTTTTTTAAGGCTTTTGCATTACTTGGTGGCGCAGGATCATTAGGGTTTACAAGTATGGCTAAATCGAAATCCGATTTTGCTAATTTTGGCGTATCATACCTTTTTTTTGAAAAATACTGATTTGCAAATTCATGTACACTTTCTAAATGTTCTTCGGGAATCTCCGATTCGGAAATAGCCTTGATGCTTTGTATGTTCCATTTCGTGTTATAATTAAATTTAACACGCAAAAAAGGTACTTGAAAGTGTTTGTAAAATAAGCCGCTTAACTCTTTGTATTTTTGCGCTACGTTTTGTCCGAAATAAATACTTAAAGTAAACTCCCGAGATTTAATGTTTTTTAAGCTTTGTTGAATCACATCTTCAAATTCATCCGATACAATTCTAACCAATTTTAAAGTTTTTAAATCTACAATGTTTTTAACAGTTGGAATTGCTAAATGCCCTCTGGCTTCCGCTAAAAGCGAAACATAATAGCCTTTGGATTGGTAGGAGTAATCTTTACAAAGATTAAAAATTCTAGCCTTTTTTAAAAGGGAGAATGTAGGATTAGTAAGATACTCTTGCGAGGAAATTACAGTAATATTCTCAATCGAAAAATTCCATTTTTCAGGTTGATTGACAACAATGTATTTGTTCATTAAAAGCGATAATCGCGATATAAATTTTAAACAAAATTAGATTATTTTTTGATTGGTTTTACAAAAGTTTAAAAATATTTTTAATTCTTCTAACTCGTTCTATTTTAGTCGGTAAACCGGATATTGTAAGTGTGCTTTTTCATAATTTTCACTCTGTTTGTGTAGCCAATCTAATTGTGCATACCAATTATTTGCAAAGTCTTTATCGAAAGATTTTTTGGTGTTAAAAGCGATTTGCAATTTCGGATTTTGTTTTAACAATGTTTGTGCTTTGTCTTCCCAAACATAAGGTGAGAAACCTTCTTTTTGCTGTAAAATAGTATCGAAGAAATTCCAATTAAAGAAAGAATCTGGTGCTTGTGGTTCTAAAGTTTCTAATAAATAACGAAGAGCTCTTTGATTGGTATTAATCATATAATCTCCTTTACGGAAAGCGATTTTTTCAATAGAAGATTTTACCGAAGTATTATAATGTTGGTAATGGCCTTCATAGGCTTGTTTTCTAGTTTCAAAATCATCCATTTTATACGATTCTACTTCTAGTAGCGTATCGTTTTCTAGTTGTGACATTTCTACTTGATTTAACTTTAATAAATCTATAACGTTCCACCAGCCTTGGGGAATGACATAAGCATTTGGAATAGTAACGCTATCTGTGGATTTAAAATAATTCTGATACCTTATCGCTTTGGTAAACGGTTTTGTGGTGTCGAATTTTAATCGATCTTTTCCTGTTATAGTACTCGGAATTCTTTTTCCTTCAAAACCTTTAAAGTTCAAGACGGAAGATTTAGTAGTATCTACTTTCCAGTTTAAAGGATAAGTTTTATTTGCTAGTAGCTTTTGATGATAATCTTTACGAAGATTTTTAATATTTTCTCCATCTTCTTCGGTAATTTCTAACATGCTTTTCATTAACTCATAAGTACCTTCCACTCTTTGTTTATATGGTTTTAGCATGTGTGTTTCTACCATCATTCCTAAAGTGTTAAACAAAGTCGTGTAACCAGTCGAGTATCTTGGCGAATCTAGAAATTGACTAAATCCAGATTCTGGTACTTGATTAAATACATTTACATAAGGCGTAATATCCCAATCCTTTTCGGAGAGTTTCTTTTCTAACTCAGGCATCATTTTGGTATGCAGATAATTTCCTAAATCGCCACCAAGTTTATTATGTTGCGTAAATAAATGGGTAAGTGTGTATTGGTAATCTGCGCCATTACTAACATGATTGTCTATAAAAACATCTGGTTGTACTAAGTGAAAAATTTCAGCAAAGGCTTTAGCATTTTTAGTATCACTCTTTATAAAGTCTCTGTTTAAATCATAATTTCTAGCATTTCCTCTAAAACCATATGCTTTTGGTCCGTTTTGGTTGGTTCTAGTACTGGTATTTCTATTTAAGCTTCCGCCAACATTATACACAGGAATGGTAACTAATACCGTGTTTTTTGGAGCTTCAATTTTTCCGTTAGCAATATCTCTAAATAATAGCATCGTGGCATCAATACCATCCGATTCTCCTGGGTGAATACCATTATTGATAAATAGAATACGTTTATTCTTTCTTATTTCTGAAAAATTAAAATCCGCATCCATATTAAGTGTTATAATATGTAACGGTTTTCCAGAATCTGTGCTTCCAATAGAATCGAAATGGATTTCCGGATAAGTCTTCGCTAAATTGGAGTAGTATTTTATTACTTCATTATAAGTTGCGGTTTCTAAACCTTTACTTTTTTCAAAAGTAGTTTCAAAATTAAAGCTTGTTTTGTTTTTTGGAGTATGACAAACTGTGAATAAAATGAATAAGAAAATTATTTTCTTCATTTTTCAAACGTTTTAGTAAGTTATTGAAAGACAAATATAACAATATGCACTTGCGTTTCTGTTAATTAACAGTACTTTTGCTCCCTCAAAAAGAAAGAAATGACTGAGTTTATAAGAAAAATAGTACCAAATGCAAAGGATGATGTTTTAGCAGGAATAACTGTGTCTTTGGCTATGATACCAGAAGTTGTAGCTTTTGCTTTTGTTGCGCAAATAGATCCGTTAATGGCTTTGTCAGGAGCATTTATTATTGGATTAATTACCGCAATTTTTGGAGGAAGACCAGGTTTAATTTCTGGTGCTGCAGGAGCTGTTGCTGTGATTTTTGTGACTATGATTGCAGACGGGCACACCAAAGGTATGTTAATGGATACACCTATTGAAAATATGGGTTTTTTCTACCTAATGGCTTGTGTGGTACTTATGGGAATCATTCAAATTTTTGCAGGAGTCTTTAAATTAGGACGCTTTGTACGTTTAATTCCGCATCCAGTAATGATGGGGTTTGTTAACGGTTTGTCGATTGTTATTTTTATGGCGCAAGTAAAAATGTTTTCACATAAATCGATGGAAGTTTCGGATGCAGGTGTAAAAGAATATGTAGGGACCTATATGCAAGGATCTGAACTGTACGTTATGATTGGTTTGGTGTTATTAACTATGGGGATTATTTGGGGTTTACCAAAAATTACTAAAAAATTACCAGCTGCATTAACGGCCATTTTAGTTACCAGTCTTATTGTTATTGGTTTTAATATGGATGTTTCTACTGTTGGATCTTATATTGTTGAAGGAGGAGGAACTGGTCTAAAAGGAGAGTTTCCAACACCAAATATGGAGCTTTGGGAAAAATTACCTTTTAATTTAGATACCTTAAAATTTATTGCATTACCTGCGTTTTTAGCAGCTTCAGTTGGATTGATAGAATCTTTAATGACCATGAATTTAGTCGATGAATTAACAGAAACTAGAGGAAACGGAAACCGAGAATGTGTTGCACAAGGAGCTGGAAATATTGTTTCTGGTTTATTTGGAGGAACTGGAGGTTGTGGTATGATTGGCCAAACGGTAATTAATGTAAATGCTGGAGGACGCGGAAGATTATCTGGAATTATGATGGCTGTTACTTTATTATCCTTTATTCTATTTGCAGATAAATTAATTGAAATGGTACCAATTGCAGCTTTAGTAGGTGTGATGTTTATGATGGTTATTGAAACTTTTGCATGGTCCAGCTTTAGAATATTAAAGAAAATACCAATGGCGGATGCTATTGTACTTATTACAGTATCCTTGGTTACTGTGTTTGTTGATCTAGCAGTTGCAGTATTTGTAGGTGTAATTATTTCGGCTTTAGTATTTGCTTGGGAAAATGCTAAGAAAATTAGAGCTAGAAAACGTATAAGAGAAGATGGGACTAAGGTTTATGAAATTTGGGGCCCTTTATTCTTTGGAAGTATTCAAGCATTTAACGATAAGTTTGATGTGAAAACCGATCCTGAAAAAGTAGAAATAGATTTTGTAGAATCTCGTATTAGTGATCACTCTGCAATTGAAGCTATTTTTAATTTAGTTGAAAAATATGAAGCTGAAGGAAAAAGTATCAAGCTGAAACATTTAAGTGAAGATTGTAAAATCTTATTATACAAATCAAGTCCTAAGTTTAGAGATGTTGTTGTAGAAGATATAGATGATCCACGATACCATCTAGCGGCAAATCCAGAAGACTTTCCTAAGCCTTTATCCGAATATAAATTATAGATTAACATTTGTAAATAACTGTAAAACACGATAAAGTGTAATTTAATACCGATTAAGCGCTTGGTTGTCCTGTGTTTTTTTTATCTTGCGAAATATGAAAACGTGCCTAATAAAGTATTTTTACTTTAGTTTGGTTATTGTTGCTTGTTTAACCGCCCCAGTTTACGCGCAACAGGAACCTGATCTTTCCAAATATATGCTTACGGAAGTAGATAGAGCTTTTGAGCTCAATCAACGCGCTAAGTATGGAGAGTCCATTGAAATTAGTAGTAAGGTGTTAGTCTATGCTAACAAGGTAAATGACGATTATCTTAAAGCAAGTGCCTTCAATAATTTAGGGGCTTCTCACTACTATATGGATAACGAATCGGAAAGTTTTGATTATCTATTTAAGTCTAAAGATTTATTCCTAAAATTAAAAGATACTTCCGAAATCATAATTGCCTATAACAATCTTGGCGTTAATTACAGGGCATATAACAAATTAGAGGAATCTAATGTCTACTTTAAAAAGTCTTTAAATCTAGCAGAAATAAGTAATGCGCAAGCCGAATTAGTATATCCTTTATATAATATGGGGGTTAATTTAATTGAAAAGGAAGCACCAACGCCTAACGATTATAAAGAAAGCTACGGTTATATGAAAAGAGCTGAAGTTTTGGCGTACGAGCATTATCCGAAAGATGCAATTGTAGCCGAAGTGTTGGAGGTTCTAAGTTTCTTGCATCATAAACTTGGTGATGAAGAGAAATCGTTAGAATATTATCAAAAGGTTTTAGAGTATTCTGAAAAATACAATTTCTTGGAAGTTAGGTCGGAAGCGTATTCTAATAGAGCTGATATTTATGTAGAGAAAGAAGATTTTAAGAGTGCTTTTTATGTTTTAGAGGATTATATCACAACTAATGATTCCATCAACTCTATGAAACAATATGAGAAGGCGAAACAAATCGAAGCAGATAATTTTATTAGAGAGAATGAACTTAAATTAACACTTGTAGAAAAAGAAAAAGCACTGCAAGATCGAGATATCGCTAAAACTAGAATATTTAATGGCGTGCTAATTTTTTTCACTTCCGCTTTATTGCTTTTAGCCTTTTTTGGATATAAGAAAAATAAACAACTCCAGAAAGCTAGAGATAAAGCCGAAAATTTGTCTCGTGAAAAGAGTGATTTTTATTCTGAAATTAGCCATGAATTACGAACGCCTCTTTATGCGGTAACCGAACTATCTAATTTATTACTAGAAGAAGATGTTAGTCCAGATCACAAAGAATACCTAGAATCCTTAAAGTTTTCAGGAAATCATTTATTGTCGTTAATTAATAATGTATTAGAATTGAATAAAGTGGAATCAGGTACCATGAAAATTCAATTATTAGACATGGATCTGAAGAATATTATATCCAATATTATTGATAGTTTAGAATTCGCGTTACGAGATAGTTCCAATACTATCCGATTAGATTATGATAATTCTATTCCAGATTTATTGGTAGGAGATTCTTTAAAATTGTCTCAAATATTTATAAACTTAATTTCTAATGCAATAAAATTTACCAATAATGGTAACATTACAGTTTCTGTTAGAAAGGAAAAAGATAAAGGGGATGAGGTTCGCATTTATTTTGAAGTTTCCGATACAGGAGTGGGTATTTCAAAAGAAAAGCAGGGTCAAGTTTTTGAGAATTTCTACCAAGAACATGCAAAAATTGAAAAATCTTATAAAGGTACCGGTTTAGGATTGTCTATTGTGAAGCGCATGGTGACAGCAATGGGTGGTGAAGTGAGAATTGACAGTGAGCAAGGCAAAGGAAGTACTTTTTATTTTGAATTATGTTTTAAGAAGAGTCGTAAAATCAATGTGTCTAGCGAGCAGTTTTCGCTTCAGTTAAATCAGCTTAGAGACTATAAAATTTTGGTGGTTGATGATAACAAGATAAATAGATTAGTAACTAAGCGTGTATTAGATCAACTTAAAATGGAATCTAAAGTGCTAGATTCTGGTGAAAAAGCAATAGAGTTAGTGAAAATAGAACACTTTGATTGTATTCTAATGGACTTACACATGCCAGAATTGGATGGTTATGAAACTACAAAACGCATACGTGAGTTTAATAAAGAAATAGCGATTGTTGCTTTAACAGCAGCTTCCACAGATGAAGTACAGGTAAAAATTGTTGAGTATGAATTAGATGGATATATCCTTAAGCCATTTATTACTTCAGAGTTTATAGAGGTATTAAGCAAAGCGATAAAAAAGGACCGAGTTAATCTTGTTTAACGCGTACGCTATCTGGAACTAAAACGGTATAATCACCATTGTTTCGTATCACTTCTCTAACAATACTAGAGCTTATGTAAGAAGTTCTTGCAGCGGTTAAAAGGAAAACAGTTTCTATTTTAGATAATTTTCTATTGGTATGTGCAATAGCTTTTTCAAATTCAAAATCGGCAGGGTTTCGTAAGCCACGTAAAATAAATTGGGACTTTACTTCTTTGCAAAAATCGATAGTTAAACCTTTATACGTAACCACTTTTACTTTTGGTTCATCTTTAAAAGATTCTTCTAAAAAACGCTTTCTTTCTTCTAAAGAAAACATATATTTTTTTTCGGAGTTTACACCAATAGCAACAATCACTTCATCAAATAGTTTTACACCACGTTTAATGATATCGTAATGTCCTAGCGTTATTGGATCGAAGGATCCCGGAAAAAGTGCTCTTTTCATTGAAAAATTTATTATTCATTTCCGAGTAGTCGGAAATCTTTTCTTTTTAATTTAAAATCTCTATTGTCAAATATAATAATTTATTAACTGGATACTGTCACTGTAAACAGTATACTACTTTAATGCTTCCACAATAGCATTATCAAATAATTCAGGAAGTGTTATTCCTGCAACTGCTGCTTGTTGTGGTAAAATGCTTTGTTTGGTTAAGCCAGGAATTGTATTTACTTCTAATAGATGCGGTTCGCCATCTTTAAAAATATATTCGCTTCTACTAAAACCTTTCATTTTTAGAATTTCGTAGACCTTTTTAGCTAGTACATTTACTTTTTCTTCTTGTTCTTTGGTTAATCTAGCAGGAGTAATTTCTTGTGATTCGCCTAAATACTTCGCCTTATAATCAAAAAAGTCATTGTTAGGTACAATTTCGGTAATTGGTAATACTTTGGTTTCTCCTTTATAGGTAATTACTCCAACAGAAACTTCGGTACCATCTAAAAAAGATTCAATAATAATCTCGTCATCTTCTTTAAAAGCAACGTCAATGGCGTTTTGCAAATCTTCCTTTTTGTACACTTTTGTAATACCAAAGCTACTTCCCGCTTTATTTGCTTTTACAAAACAAGGCAAGGCTACTTTTTCTATAATAGCATCTTCATCAATGGTATCGCCAAGATTAATGTAAAAACTTTCCGCAGTTTTAATTCCGTAAGGTCTTAAAATACTTAAACAATCCCGTTTGTTAAAAGTTACGCTAGCTTGGTACATACCACAACTGGTTTGCGGTATTTTAAGTAAATTAAAGTACGCTTGCATGTAACCATCTTCTCCAGGAGCACCATGAATGGCGTTAAAAACACAATCGAAAGTTATTTTTTCATTATTTATTGTAACCGAAAAATCGTTTTTATCGATTGCAAATTCCTTATCCTTTGCATCTACATAAACCCATTTGTTTTTAAAAATGTGTATTCTGTAGGAATTATATTTATTCGCGTCAAGTAGCTCATAGACTACGTTTCCGCTTTTTAAAGAGATCTCATATTCGCTAGAATATCCTCCCATTATAATGGCTATGTTTTTTTTTGCAGACATACTTTTATCTTTTCCGCAAGAGCGAAATCTTAATTATTTTATACTAAATCTTCATTAATTAGAGTTAAGCTAAAATATCATTAATTAATCAAAAGTAAAAACAGTTCTGTTTTTATATATTTGCCTATCTAAAATAAGATCATGAGCATTGTTAAATTTATTACCAGTAAAACGTTTTTAAAACAACTAGCGTTAGCCATTATAGCTATAGTAGTACTGACTTTCCTTATGTTAAGATGGTTGAGTTATACCACTAATCATGGCAAGTTTGAAACCGTTCCAGAATTAAAAGGAAAGTCTATTGCAGTAGCAGAAATAGAGTTAAATGAGAATAACTTGGTGATGCAAATTCAAGATTCGGCAAATTTTAACCCTAAATATCCAAAATTTTCGGTAATCGATCAAGATCCTCCTTCTGGTGAAAAAGTAAAAGAAAACCGAAAGATCTATTTAACACTAAACCCTTCCGGTTATAGAAAAATACAAGTTCCAGATTTAAGAGAGCGTACCTACAGACAAGCAAAACCAATGTTAGAAGCCTTAGGGTTTACTATTGGTAAAATTACGTATATTGATTACTTAGGAAAAGACGAAGTAGTGCGATTAAGTTTTAAAGGCGAAAAAATAAATGCTGGAGATTTATTGCCAAAAACATCTAAAATTGATTTGGTTTTAGGAAACGGAAAAAGACCATAGTCTAAATTAAATCAAACAATTACAAGATAACCGATGAAGATTATCTTGACAACCGTCGAAAGACAAAACGAATAATGACAGAAGATTACACACCAGAAAGCCAGAACGAACAAGATGATCTTTATGAGCATCATGCTTTTACTGTAGATAAAGGACAAGCGCCTTTACGAATAGACAAATATTTAATGAATCGCATAGAAAATGCCATTCGTAATAAAATACAAACAGCTGCCAAAAACGGAAACATTTTTGTTAATGACGAAGCTGTAAAATCAAGCTATAAAGTAAAACCATTAGATGTGATTCGTGTAAAATTTGCACATCCACCTTTTGAAAACCTTTTGGTTGGTGAAGATATTCCATTAGATGTTGTGTATGAAGATGACGAACTACTTGTAGTAAACAAACCAGCAGGAATGGTGGTGCATCCAGGACATGGAAACTATTCAGGGACGCTTATAAACGCACTTATTCACAGATTTGATAATCTGCCAAATAACTCTAGCGAACGTCCAGGATTAGTACATAGAATTGATAAAGATACTAGCGGACTTCTAGTAGTTGCAAAAACCGAAGAAGCCATGGCGCATCTTTCTAGTCAGTTTGCCAAAAAAACAAGTGAGCGTGAATACGTAGCACTAGTTTGGGGAAATATGGATGAAGACGAAGGTACCATAGAAGGTAATATTGGTAGACACCAAAAAAATAGATTGCAAAACACCGTGTATCTAGAGGATGAAGAAGGGAACGGAAAACCAGCAGTTACACATTACAAAGTAATTGAGCGTTTAGGCTACATTACTATGGTGGCTTGTAAGTTAGAAACCGGTAGAACGCACCAAATTCGTGTGCACATGAAACATATTGGTCATACGCTTTTTAACGATGAGCGTTATGGAGGAAACCTTATTTTAAAAGGAACCACTTTTACTAAATACAAACAATTTGTAGATAACTGTTTTAAAATATTACCAAGACAAGCGCTGCATGCTAAGACCTTAGGATTTGTACATCCTAAAACCAATGAATTTATGCGTTTTGAGTCCGAAATCCCAGAAGATATCCAACAATGTATCGAAAAGTGGAGACACTATTCGAAGCATGTAGATCATTAATAAATAGGTGTTTAAAGAATAGGATTGCCCAACGGAACTAATGTGAAGTTGGGCGTTCCATTTTTATACCTACAAGGTTTTAAAAACCTCGTAGGAAAAAAATGTCGTGCTTTCCGTTAAATCTTTTTTTAGTGTTCTCGATACAATGCTCCTTTGGTCGCATCACTCGAACGGACACAAAAAAGGATATCACTGCAATCACTAACGCAAATTCCATTTCATAGCAAACACTTATACAAGCATAGAATATTTCAGTTTACATCTTTAAAAAGTAAAGAAGTAAGTTGTAAATTTGAGGTTATAGAAATAGAATTTTACCTAAATGATGAGATTTCCGTTTTCACGGAAATGAAAAAATAAATTTTCAATGAAACTAGTACTATCTCCAGCAAAGTCCTTAGATTTTGAAACGCAATTGCCAACAACAAAAAGCACAGAAGCAACTTTTTTAAACGAAGCCGAACGCTTAAATAAATTACTAAAAAAGAAATCTGCAAAAAGCCTATCTACGCTTATGCATATTTCCGATAATTTAGGACAACTAAATTACGAGCGTAATCAAGAATGGCAATTACCGTTTACTAAAGAAAATGCAAGACCAGCAGTTTATACGTTTTCAGGAGATGTGTATAAAGGTTTAAATGCGAGTACCATTCCGGTAGAAAAACTAGATACTTTACAAGATACGGTTCGTATCCTTTCTGGTTTATATGGTGTTTTAAAACCATTAGATTTAATGCAAGCCTACCGATTAGAAATGGGTACGAAAATGCCTATTGGTAAAAACAAAAACTTGTATGAGTTCTGGAAAAAGAAAGTGACAAAAGCATTAAATGAGGAACTGGAAGACGACGAGTTGTTTTTAAACCTTGCTAGTAACGAGTATTTTAAAGCTGTAGATGTAAAAGCATTAAAAGTACCAGTGATTACTGCGAATTTTAAAGATTTAAAAAATGGCGAGTATAAAGTGATTTCGTTTTTTGCAAAGCAAGCAAGAGGTGCTATGGCAAGATATATTGTAGATACCAATGCCAAAACCATAGAAGATTTAAAAGGTTTTAATTACGAAGGTTATGGTTTTAGCGAAGCCATGTCTACAGAAAACAATTTAATGTTTATTAGGTAGTCCAGTTTCTGCGAAGGCAGGAATCTATTGGTAAATAGTTTTAAAAAAAAATGCAGTAATTAAATCTTTACTTTTTTATTCACATTAATTTTATTTTCTGTTCGAACGCGTTTTTTAATTCTTGGTCTTCTAGCTCCAAAAGTACCTCTGTTTATTTTTCCGCGTTTTGTTTTTTTATCTCCTTTTCCCATAAATAATGTTTGTAAATTTGATTTACTCTTAAAATACAAAACTTTTAACTTTTACTTTGCTATTTTTAATGCTTTAAAAATTATTTAACATTTATGCCTTATTATCTAATAGTAGCTTTACAAGCCTATTGTATTTATCACCTCATTAAAAATAGAAATGAATACTATTGGATATTCTTAATTATTTTTTTACCATTTATTGGATGTGTTATTTATTTAATAACCCAAGTGTATAACAAACGTGATGCAGAAAAAGTGACGAATGAATTGGTAACACTAATTAATCCAACAAAAAAAATAAAAGATTTAGAAAAGAAACTGGAGTTTTCAGAAACGTTTCAGAATAAAATAAATCTAGCAGATGCTTATTTAGAAAATAAAGAATATCAAAAAGCTATTTCCCATTATGAATTAGCATTAGATAGTGATTATAAAAATGATTTTTACGTAATTAAAAATCTAATTACCGCTTATTATAACCTAAATGATTTTAATCAAGTAGTTCATTATTCAGAAAAAATAAAAGAACATCCTGAATTTAAAAAGTCTAAAGCGCAATTTGTGTATGGTTTAGCCTTAGAAAAATCAGGAAGAATAGAAGAAGCCGAAAGTCAGTTACGTGCTATTGATAATAGATACTCCAACTATGAGGAGCGTTTTATATTAGCTAAGTTTTTAATAGCAATAAATAAAACCGAAGAAGCAAAAGAAATATTAAACGAGATGTATATAGAATCGCAGCACATGACAAAAAGGAACGGTAAAAAATACAGAACCACCTTTAGGAATGTAGAAAAACTTTTAAAAAGTGTATAGTTGTTTCTGTTTGTGGAACGAGAAAAAATAATAAGACATGAGTTCGGAAGATAAAAAAGTAGTTTGGTCCTTACAAAATAATAAACGTACCGAAGCAGAGCGCAATGTTTTTAAACCAACAGGTATAAAGAAAAAACAGCTTTCGGGTAAACAGTATTTAGTCATCAGTGTATTTGTGATTTTAATTTCTAGTTTTTCTCTTACATTTATGGTTGAGGAATCTTCAGAAGTATGTTTTATCTCCAGTTTTTGTTTTCAGTCTAAAGAAAATATTTTTCTATATACACTTTATATTTTTTTTAATATTATTATTGTTTTACTAACTATTATTGTGGCTTATATTATTGGTAAAAAAATCGGAAATAAAATAAAAGTATAAACGTGTTTCTTCATAAACATCCATATCCGCCATTTATACAAAAAGACACCAAGAAATTAATTGTAGGTACGCTTCCGCCGCCAAGATTTAGTATTGGAGAACTTTTAGAAAAAGATGTGAATTTCTGCTATGGGAGTTATTACAATTCCTTGTGGTTGTATATTGAAAAGATTCACGGTTTAAGTTTGCGTTATGATAATTCCCAAGAAGCAATAGACCAACGTAAAGCATTCCTAATAAAACATCAAATAGGGGTTTGTGATATTGTAGCAAGTGCAGAACGGGAAAAGATAGATGCTTCCGATTTAGGCATGCAAAATATGCAGCTTCGGAATGTGATCGATTATATAAAAAAGTATCCAAGCATTGAAACGCTATTATTCACAGGAGGAAACAGTAAAAATGGTCCGGAGTATTTCTTCCGAAAACACATAAAAGAACACAATATAAAATTAGAATTGGTTTCTAATGAGATACCAAGAGTGCATCAATTCGTCATTCCAGTAGATAACGAAATGTCACCTCGAGCGCAGTCGAGAGGTCTCAAAGAAAGAATAATTAAAACCGTTTCGCTAACCTCTTCTTCAGGATCTGCAAATAGAGCCATTGGTAGTATGCCTTTATACAAACATCTAAAGGCTAGTAATCCTGCATTTAATACGTTTGATTTTAGAGTGATGCAGTATCAAGAATATTTGTAATCTAAAAAGTGTTTTTGTAACTACTTGAAATATAATGATGTGTGTTTGAATACTGTTTTTTTTATGAAAAATTATGACTATATTTAATTTTAATTTTTAAAGGGAAAATCATGAAAAAAACAATCAATCTTGCAATGTTACTTTTGTTTGCGTTTACACTCCTTTCTTCTACCTGTTCGTCTGATGATGACGATGGAAACAGTAACAACAATTCAGCTGAAATAAATGCTATTACGAATAGTATGGAATCTGGAAATTGGACTATCACTTATTTTTACGATACAGATAGTGATGAGACAAGTGATTTTAATGGGTATACCTTTAATTTTGCAACTAATGGTGTTTTAACTGCCACTAATGGAGTAAATACTTATACGGGTACTTGGTCTGTTACAGATGATAGCAGTAGTAGCAGCGATAGTGATATCGATTTTAATATAGCTTTTTCTTCACCTCCAGATTTTGAAGAATTAAGTGATGATTGGGATATTATTTCATATAGTTCTACAGAAATAAAACTTGTGGATATAAGTGGTGGAAATGGAGGGACAGATTATCTTACTTTTCAAAAGTAATTTAAAAAAAAGCTGCTAAAGCTTGCGTTAGTTTTTAATGTAGTGACACAAATTCATCTATTTAATTTAGAGAATAGTAATGTTAAGCATATTTATCATCTAAAAATACACACGTAAACTTACATTTGGTGTAATGCCTAGCGATTGGTTTTCTACTTTCGAAATATTGTCATCTGCATCCAGAACATAGTATCTATTAATCGTGTTATTGGTGTTTAAAAGATTCCATACAGAAGCGCCAATTTTAGCGTGTATTACTTCCGAGATTTTTAAATCTCTCGTCGCCGAAAAATCCACCCGTAAATAATCTTTTAAATTATTACTGTTTGGTGCATTGTAATCAATAGTGCCAGCTGTAATGGTGTTGTCATGTGTTGTGTAAGGTTTCCCAGAATGCCAATTTACACCTAAGGCAAACTGGAATTTGTTTACGGTGTAGGTATTAGAAAAATTAACAGCGTGAGTAATGTCGGCATTATTAGGAAAAGGATTTCCGTTATTCAAGTTCTTAAACGTATAATCGTTTTTGCTATACGAATAACTTAACCACGTATTCAAATTGGTAAACTGTTTATTAATTAAGAAATCCATTCCTTTTACTTGATAGCTTCCTATCGCTTTTTCATACTGAAACTGGTTTTGAAAGCCTTGGCTTCTGGTGGTGATGCCGTCGACTTCTTTATAAAAAGCTTCGGCACTAATTAATAATTTATTCTTGTTGTAATTGAATCCTAAAGATGCTTGTTTGCTTTTTATAATTGGAATATCGGTGTTGTTTGCTAAAATCCAACGACGTTTTTCTATTCCTAAAAAGTCATTCTGTAAATCGATGATTTGTGAGGTCATCTGACTTTTAAATTCTCCAAGAAGTTCTACTCTAAAATGATTCGCAAACCGTTGACTAAAACTTATTCTTGGTTCTGCTAAAAAAGCGTCTAATTTAGGAATGTAGTTAAATCGTATTCCTGCTTTTGCGTTGGTGTTTTTGTTGTTAGATGTTAGTTGGCCTTCCGCGAAAGCGGAATGACTTCTAATAACTTCCTTGATATAACTTCTAAATACAGGATTATTAACGTTTTCTAAATTACTAATTCCGACTTCAAAAAACTGATAGCCAATTTGAAGGTTGGTGTTTTTATTAATATGCCATTTGGTGTCTAGTTTTAAAGCGCTATCAAATACTTTATTTTCTTGAATTAATCGTTGCTCGTTTAAAATGTCAAAATTCTTGGCATCTAATTCGTAGTTAGAAAGCGATACGTGTAGGTTAGAGCTTAATTTAGAATGCCATTTTCTGGTGTAGCTAATGCCACTTGCCAAATTACGCTGAATAAGTTTACTATTTAAAGATTCGTTAATATTGTTAATAGTAGATTGTTCTTCGTAATCTAAATTATTATGAATGGTTAAAAAACGGATTTGGAGTTTGTTTTTTTTAGAAAGATTTAATAGCAATTTTCCCGAGAAATCATAAAAGTAAAAGTTTTCGTTTTTAGAGATCGTATTGTTTTGTTCTTCCTGATTACTTTCAAAATCGGAATCTTGAAAAATGCGTTTAAAATACTGCTTGTAGGTTGGAGCAGTTACTAAATCGGTAAACGAACGTCTTGCCGAAAGTTGTAATTCTGCATGTTTACCAATTGGCGTTTTAGCATACCCATCTGCATGCACTAAGTTGAAACCAGCTCCAGCTTTAAAATCATTTTGAAGCGTGTTCGATAATTGCATGTCTATCACACTAGAAACGCCATCTCCATATTGCGCTGAGGTTCCGTTTTTAGATACATTTACTTGATTGGTTAAATACGGATTGAATGCAGATATAAGTCCGAAAAAATGACCAGATTGATACATTTTAATACCATCCCAGAGGATGAGGTTTTGGTCGTGTGTTCCGCCTCTAATATTAATATTCGAAACCGTTTCATCGACACTTAAAACGCCAGGAAGTGCTTGAATGGTTTGCAATACATCTGGTTCTATTAAACCTGGTAAAATGCCAAATTGTTCTGGTCTTATGGTGATGCTTCCCGTGGTATTTTTATTTATTCCTGTAGTTAAATAGTTGGTGATTACTACTTCTTCTAACTTCTGAATGGTAAAAGGTTGCGCTTCTTGTCTTACAATGGTAATAAACTGGTTGTTTAATTTGTTGAACTTTAATTGCGTTTGTTTTTCTAAAGCAGTTAGAATTACCTCTAAGTTATCATTGCTATCTAAAAACACGTCAATATCTTTAATCGTGCTATCGGCATAAGAAAAGCTAACTTTAAATTGTTGCTCGATTATAGCCAATACTTGCGCTAGAGGTTGCTTTTTGTTTTGCGAAAAAACAGTCGAGTAACCCAAAAAAAAGAAAATTAATAATAGCGCAATTTTTAGCGATTTATTCACGCGATAAAATAATGGTTTTGTTGTTTTTTGTATAGCTTAATTGTAAAGGTTGCGTAATCGATTTTAGTGCAATATCTATGTTTTTATGTGTGAATTTCCCAGTAAATAAAGTACTTGTCTCTATATTGGAAGTTTCAAATTTAACGTTGTATTGTCTTTCAAACTCTGCTAAAACTTCGCTTAATGGTACGCTGGAAAAAGCACTAATATGGTTTAGCCATTCTGGTTCTTTAACGTTAGTGGTTGTGGCTGTTGTCATGTTTCCATTTAATATTAAAAAAGAATCGCTAGCTTTTAAAATAGACTTTCCGGTATTGTAGTTTATTTGCACGGTGCCTTCATAACAAACTACTTCAAAATAATCCGTACGTTGTTTTACATTAAATTGAGTACCTAAAACAGTTATGGTTCCTGCATCTGTTTTTACCTGAAACGTGCTGCCTTTTTCCACTTTAAAAAAAGCTTCACCATCTAGTGTAATGGTTCTCTTTGTATTCCAATTCTTTTTATTGAAGGTAATTTCTGAAAGTGCATTTAAATGTACAGACGAATGATCCGGAAGCTCGATAGTCGATTTTTCAGCAAAATCTGTAGTAAAAGAACTGTCTAAAGTTGTGGTGTAATAGTAGCTGCCCAAACAAATAGCTAGAATAGCGGCGACTTTAAGCATGGGTTGAAACCATTTTTTTGTAGTCGATTTTTTCGCATTTATACCGCGTAACGTGGTTTCTAAAGCAGCTTCGGTATTAAATTCTGGTGCTTTAAAACCTTTGCTGTACTCGGCTAATTTAGTTAACGACTCATAATCTTCAAGCGCTTTAAATACTTCAAGTTCTTGCGGACTTAAGTCGTTATCTAACCATTTTAAAATTAATTCTTCTTTATTCATTGTATGCTATTCAAGTATATAACAGATAAGGTTTAAAAACTCCTACCTCGAAATTAAAATTATTATTCCTGTAAAAACAGAAATCATAATTCATCAATGTCTTCTCGTAATTTTTTTAAGGCACCATAAATTCGTTTTTCAACAGCTTTGGTGCTAATATCTAAAAGCGATGCAATTTCTTTAAATCGTTTTCCTTCCACACGATTCATTAAAAAAGCAACACGTTGTGCTTCGGTTAAATTTGCAATGGCATTTTCTAGTTTTTTACGGTATTCCTTTTCTTCCATCAAAAACTCTGGAGACTCGTTAGAATGTTCGGTTGGTTTTATTTTTTGATGTTTTAAAACTACTTTTTGATGTGCAACGGCATTCAGCATTAAATTATTTGCTACCGTATATAAATAGCTTTTCGCTTTTTCGGGAGAAACGGTACTGCAATTTTGCCAAAGTTTTATAAAAGCATCTTGCACTTTATCTTTAGGGTTTAAATGATCCCCAAATTTATAATACAAAAAGTGATGCAAGTCTTTAGCGTATTTGTTAAATAGGCTATTGAAACGGTTTTCATTACAGACATTATTGTTTAAAGACTTTTGCATGTATAGTTAAAAAGGTTTCTGCAAAGTAGTAACAATTTTTTTTAAAAGTCAAGGTAGGAGTTTTTTAAACGAAGATGTTATAGTAGTATACAGCAATTAAAAGTTGCTATGAAAAGAAACAATTATTAATAAAAAACGAAACCATGAAAACCATCCATTCCAAATTTATCCTTTTTTTATTCTTACTTTTTTTGATGTTATTTTCGGCATGTCAAGAAGAAGTCGTAGAAATTACAGAGGCCGATAATGAAGAAACGATTGCTCCAAATTCTAACTTAGCTAATTTAATGCGCAATGTAGCTTCTAACGATGGTTCAAGAGATAATATTGTAGATTATGCCAATTGCTTAGAGGTTGCTTTACCGGTAACCGTTACTGCAAATGGCGTAACAATAACTATAGAAAGTATTACAGATTATGATGCGTTAGAAACTATTTTAGACGCTTTTACAACTGACGACGACGACGTAGAAATAACATTTCCAATAACGATTATTTTTAACGATTATTCCGAGTTAGTTATTAATAGTCAAACCGAATTAGAAGCACAGATAGAAAATTGTAATGATGAAGATGAAGAAGATGACGATATTGAATGTATCGATTTTCAATTCCCTATAACTATTTCTATGTATAATACAGATTTTCAGGTTATAGATACTATTACTATAAATAATGATGAAGCTTTATATGCTTTTATTGAAAATTTAGAAGGAGGCGTTTTAGCAAGTATAAACTTCCCAATTACTATGGTGTTTGTTAGTGGAGACGCAATTGTTGTAGAAAATAATGCAGAAATGGAAGCTGCTATTGAAGCCGCAGAAGATACTTGTGATGAAGATGATGATTACGATTGGAATGACGATGATATAGAAGATTGCGATGTTAGTTTGTCCGAATTAGAAACGTACCTATTAGCATGTAATATTACAGCACCAACCTATGATGCGTCCGGTAATATTTTAGATGAAAATTATTTAATGTTTGATGCTAATGGAGAAGTAACTGTTAATGGGGAACCAACTATTACAGAATTTGGCTCTTGGTCTCTTTTGGAAACGAATTCTGGATATACATTAACGATTGGTGGATTGTCTACTTTTGATCTGTTAAATGGAGAATGGTTGCTTTTGGGTTGTGATGAAGATGAATTTATCTTTAGTCAGGAAACAAATTTGGGTAATGTAACCATTATGGAACTTGAGCAAGATTGTGAAGATTGCAATACCCCAGAAGTTTTAATAAACGATTTGGTGATATATATGCCTTTTGCTGAAGAAGCTCACGATTTAATAAGTGGTTTCAACGCTGAAAACATTACCAACACATTTGTAGAAGATAGAGCAGGAAACTCTTCTTGTGCTATAGCTTTTACCGGAAATGACACCTTTGAGATTCCTGTAAATACAGATAGTGAGCTGGAACAAGGAGATAGTTTTTCTATAAGTTTATGGTTTAAAATGCAAAATACAGAGGCTGGAGATTTAGAGCTGTTTTTTAGATCACCAGGAAATGCAACACAAGGATTTCAATTAGGAGTTTATGATTTAAATACGCCTTTGTTTTCAGATAATACAAGTTTTTATCTTTGGGATAACGACTGGAATGACGGAGTAGATGTAGTATGGGAAAACACAGACTGGCATCATCTAGTAATGACCGTAGATGCAGATAATACCATTAGATTATATAGAGATGGAGTGCAAAGAGATATCGATGAGAATTCGAGTTTAAATATTGGTTCTCAAGCTTCAGATAGATACCTTATTGGGGAAGGTTTTGTTGGTCATTTGGATGATTTAAGAGTGTATAAAAGAACTTTAAGTCCAAACGAAGTAGGAGAATTATTTAATTTAGAAGGGGAATGTTATACTTGTTTATAAGTTAAGTGTAACGAGTGAATTATTAATGAAAAAGAGGCTTCTTAAAAGAAGTCTCTTTTTTTTATTTTTAATTGTGAAAACTAAAATAGAGACAGTTGTTTTTTATGGATGTGGTAAATATGCTTTAATTCCAATTAAACAAGCTTTTCCATTAAAGAAAAACAAAATATTTCTTTACTTTTGCAACTATTGAAATAAAAAAAATATGTTTAATAATTTAAGTGAAAAGTTAGATAAAGCGTTACATGTACTAAAAGGGCATGGAAGCATTACAGAAGTTAATGTTGCCGAAACCTTAAAAGAAGTACGTAGAGCGTTACTAGATGCCGATGTTAACTTTAAAATTGCTAAAGATTTTACGAATAAAGTAAAAGAAAAAGCACTTGGACAAAACGTTTTAACAAGCTTACAGCCAGGACAATTAATGGTGAAGATTGTTAAAGACGAACTTACCCAGTTAATGGGAGGTGATGTAGAAGGTCTTAACTTAACAGGAACACCAAGTATTATTTTAATGTCTGGTTTACAAGGTTCTGGTAAAACAACATTTTCTGGAAAACTTGCTAACTATCTTAAAACCAAAAAAACAAAGAAACCTTTATTGGTAGCTTGTGATGTATATCGTCCTGCGGCTGTAGATCAATTACATGTTGTTGGAGATCAAATCAAAGTAGATGTTTATAGCGATAGAGGAAATACAGATCCTGTAGCTATTGCACAAGCTGGTATTGCTCATGCAAAAGCAAACGGACATAATGTAGTGATTATTGATACTGCTGGTCGTTTGGCTGTAGATGAAGCCATGATGGCCGAAATATCTAACATTCATAAAGCTATTCAACCACAAGAAACTTTGTTTGTTGTAGATGCTATGACAGGTCAAGATGCTGTAAATACAGCAAAAGCCTTTAATGATATTTTAAATTTTGATGGTGTTATTCTTACCAAATTAGATGGGGATACACGTGGTGGAGCAGCAATCTCTATTAAATCTGTAGTAAACAAACCAATTAAGTTTATTGGTACAGGGGAGAAAATGGAAGCAATTGATGTTTTCTATCCTTCTCGTATGGCAGATCGTATTCTTGGAATGGGAGATGTTGTATCTCTTGTAGAAAGAGCACAAGAGCAGTTTGATGAAGATGAAGCTAGAAAATTACAAAAGAAAATTGCCAAGAATCAATTTGGTTTTGATGATTTCTTAAAGCAAATTCAGCAAATCAAGAAAATGGGGAACATGAAGGACCTTATCGGAATGATTCCTGGAGCTGGAAAAATGATGAAAGATGTAGATATTGATGATGATGCTTTTAAAGGTATTGAAGCGATTATACATTCTATGACAGTAAAAGAAAGAACAAACCCTTCTATTATAGACGCAAGCCGTAAAAAAAGAATTGGTAAAGGATCTGGTACTTCGGTTCAAGAAGTAAATCAGTTGCTAAAACAATTCAACCAAATGTCGAAAATGATGAAGATGATGCAAGGTGGTGGCGGAAAACGAATGATGAATGCAATGAAAAACATGAAGTAATTTCATGTTTTTTTTGTTTGAAATAGACCCTGGATATAAAATGTGTCACCTCGAGCGCAGTCGAGAGGTCTCATTTCTAATTTGATATTAAACTAGGTATCGACTGCGTTCGACCTGATAGATTTAAAACAACAACATGACAATCTTAGACGGAAAAAAAGTAAGTAACGACATTAAAGACGAAATTACCGATCAGGTAAAAAAAATGGTTGCTAAAGGCGAAAAGGTGCCACATTTAGCTGCAATTATAGTTGGTAATGATGGCGCAAGTTTAACCTATGTTGCTAGTAAAGTTCGTGCTTGCGAACGTGTTGGTTTTGAGTCTACAATGGTAAGAATGTCTAATACTACAAGTGAAGTAGAATTATTAGATAAAATTGAAGAATTAAACACTAATAGTGATGTGGATGGTTTTATTATTCAATTACCATTACCGCCACAAATTAATACGCAAAAAGTATTAATGGCTGTAAATCCAGATAAAGATGTGGATGGTTTTCACCCAATGAATTTTGGTAAAATGGCATTAGATATGTCTACTTTTATTCCTGCAACTCCATTTGGTATTCTAGAACTTATGGATCGTTATGGTGTAGAAACGAAAGGAAAACACACTGTTGTAATTGGTCGTTCGCATATTGTGGGAAGACCAATGAGTATTTTAATGGGAAGAAAAGGTTTTCCAGGAAACTCTACAGTAACCCTTACACACAGTCACACTAAAAATATTACACAAATTACAAGTCAAGCAGATATTATTATCTCTGCATTAGGAGTGCCAAATTTCTTAAAAGCAGAAATGGTAAAAGATGATGTTGTTATTATTGATGTTGGTATTACTCGTGTTCCAGATGAAACTGCAGCCAAAGGTTATGTAATAACAGGAGATGTTGATTTTGAAAACGTAAGTAAAAAAGCGAGTTATATTACGCCCGTTCCAGGAGGAGTAGGACCAATGACTATTGCGATGTTACTTAAAAATACACTTTTAGCAAGAGAAAGACATATGCAATAAACTGCTTATATTGCAGTATGAATTTTCTGATAATTTTATTAATAAACATACAGCGAGTAACTATTGGTAGTGCACAACATGTTCTACCAATAGTACTCGCTGTTTTGTTTTGTGTGGTTTTGTTTCGTTTTGCTAAAAGAGGCCCTCAAAAGCAAAAAGAAGTCCTATTTCAAGCTTTAGGTATTTTTGTTTCTCTAACTATTATTGTTTTTCATAGTTATAAAATTAGCCAAGGGGATTATTCCGTTTCCGTAGATTTACCTTTGTATTTATGTAGTTTTTTGGCTTTGATTATTCCGGTTTTCACATACTACAGGAAATATTGGATGTATGAAATTCTATTGTTTTGGATTATTGCAGGAACCTCGCAAGGAGTGATTACTCCAGATATTGCGGTAGGTTATCCTAGTTTCGACTTTTTTAGATATTGGATTGCGCACTTGGGTTTACTAACTATTATTTTTTACGCCACTTTTGTTTTAAGAATGCGTCCAAAACTAAAAAGTGTTTTTAAATCGCTTGTCGCAATACAAGGCTATTTAATCGCTTCATTTGGTATAAATGCGCTTTTAGGCTCTAATTATTCGTATTTAAATAGAAAACCAGAATCCGCTTCCGTTTTAGATTACTTGCCAGATTGGCCTTATTATATTATAGTTGTTGAGGTTGCTTTAATTCCTTTGTTTCTGCTTATTTACTTGCCTTTTTATTTAACAAGAAAGAAGATTACTTAGCAAACAGCTGCTTCATATCTTTAAACGCTTTAAACTCTAAAGCATTACCAGAAGGGTCGTTGAAAAACATGGTTGCTTGTTCGCCTACTAATCCCTCAAAACGAATATATGGTTCAATAATAAAATGTATGTTTTTTTGTTTTAAGTCTTCCGCGAAAGCGTGAAAAACATCCCAATCTAAAACAACACCATAATGAGGTATAGGTACCGATTTGCCATCTACAGGATTGGTTGACGTGTCCTCTATAATTTTTGCTTTGAAGTGAATAACCAATTGGTGACCAAAGAAATTAAAATCTACCCAATGATCGCTACTTCTGCCTTCTTCACAATTTAAAACTTCTCTGTAAAATGTTCTACACGCTTCTAAGTTATGCACCGGAATTGCAATGTGAAAAGGAGAAAGTTTAGCCATTATTTTCGAGATAGGTTTTCGTAGAACTTTCTAAAAGAGCATTTAAATCTTCTAATTCTTCTGTAGTAAATTCTCTGTATTCGCCAACAGGAACATCTAGTTCGATATTCATAATACGAACACGTTTTAAACTATTTACTTCGTAGTTTAAATATTCACACATTCTACGAATTTGTCTGTTTAAACCTTGTGTTAAGATAATTTTAAACTTGTAAGTTCCTAGTTTTTCAACAATACAAGATTTAGTAGTTCTGTCTAATTCTTCTAAGTAAATACCATTAGACATTCTTTCAATAAATGTTTGTGAAATAGCTTTGTCAACGGTTACAATGTATTCTTTATCGTGATTGTTACTTGCGCGAAGTATTTTATTTACTATATCTCCATCATCTGTAAGAAAAATTAAACCTTCACTAGGTTTATCTAATCTACCAATAGGGAAAATACGTTTTTGGAACTTTATAAAATCTATAATATTGTCTTTTTCTACTCTAGTGTCTGTAGTACAAACAATACCAACAGGTTTGTTAAATGCTAAATACGTAAAAGAGTCTTTAGTATTTACAATGGCTTTTCCGTCTACATGCACTTCATCATTTGGAGCTATTTTAGTTCCCTTTTCTGGCACAACACCGTTTATGGTAACTCTTCCTGCTTCAATAAGTCTGTCTGCTTCTCTACGCGAGCAATAACCAACTTCGCTTAAATATTTGTTTATACGTTTAAGATTCTCTTCCATGTGGCAAAGATACTATAAGTTTAATCACTAAGTGAAATTTAAAATGCTAGACTCTAGCTTAATTTGCAAGGTATTTATTAATATACTCCGTTATGGTTTCATTGTTTAATGAATGTCCGAAACCTTGCGTAGTTATTAATTGTGCGTTTACGTAATGTTGTTCAAAATGTTTTGCGTCTTGATACGGTATAATTCTATCGCGCTCATCGTGTATTAAAAGAGCAGAGGTCTTGATTTCTTTAGTGAAATCTGCAGCAGAAAAATGATCCGGTAAGTGGCCGTATTTTTCTAATACAATTTTTCCCATTTGTTTGTCTACTTTTTTATTGTAGCCCATCATTTTTACATAGCGATTAAAAACACCTGTAAAGTTGGAAGGTGCTCCCAATAGAATTAGTTTTTCGAGTTCTGTGTTTTGGTATTTATGCTGATAAAACACAGTAGCCATACCACCAACAGAATGACCAATAATGATATCTGGATTAAATTTTTTGGAAACGATATTTATAAATTCGGAATATAGAATAGCGTTGAATTTTTTACTTCCTGAACGACCATGTGCTGGAGCGTCTAGTGCAATAACGTTATAGTTTTGAGTTTTTAAACTTTCGACTAAAGGCTGCCATCTTGTGGCATTACTTTCCCAACCATGTGCAAGTAATATGGTTTTGTTTTTACCAAGCCATCTATAGGTCATGATACTTAAGTCTTCGTGTTGTAATTCTTCTTTAAACGCCGTGTCTAGAAAGTCGGATTCTTTTTCATTAAATTTTTTCCCTCTTAAAGGAGTAGAAAATAAGGATAATGCTAGGTTTCCAGCAGCTTTTGGTGAAATATAGCTTAATAAGTTAATCAGTAAGCCAATAGTTTTAGATATGAAATTCATTTTTAATCTTCTCTGTTTACTAAATCCATTGAAAATGCAGGAAGGCAAATAGCTATATATTCGCAAGCAATTGTAAATGGATTTGAATACTGCACACGAGTATTCTTGTTTATTTTAATAGATTGTCCAGCTTCCAAAATTACAACTTCATCTTCAATTATAAATTGTTTTTTGCCTTTAATTATATAGGTATACTCGTCAAACTCTGGGGTTTGAAAAGGTTCACTCCAGCCAGCAGGAGCAATCATACGTGCGATGCTTATTTGCGAATCTTTGTTAGTCGCTAAGCCAAAGTGTTCTTCTATAACTTTCCCGTCTGTGGTTGGAACAACAAATGGGGAGTCTTGAATGGTGTATTTTTTTTTCATAATTAAAAATAGTCTTGTAATAGTATATACGTAACTTTTAGAATAATAGTTTTATTTTAAAGGCTTACGTTTAATCATTCCTCCTTTTAAATCTTTTACTATACCAATGGTGACAAAAGCATTTTTATCTATTTTGTCTATTTCGGTGTATAGTTTTGCTAGTTCTAGCCTAGTCATTACAGTGTAAATAATGTCTTTGTCGTAACTCTTTCCGTGTACACCAAAACCGCCTTTTCCTGCATATATTGTGCATGCTCTACGTAGTTTTTCGGTAACCATGATTCTAATCTCTTCATGTTTTTCAGAAATAATAGTAATACCTAGATATTCTTCAACACCATCTACTACAAAATCAACGGTTTTAGCTGCCGACAAATACGTTAGTATCGCATAAAGTGCTGTTTCAATGGATAAGACATAAGCGCCAAAAGAAAAAATAACAATATTTATAAGTAGCAATACATCGCCAACCGTGATCGACATTTTTCTACTCAAGTATATGGCTAAAACTTCTGTGCCATCTATAACACTGCCGCCACGCATGGCTAAACCAATTCCTAAACCTAAAAAGAAACCACCAAACACAGCTATTAGTAGCTTGTCTTCTGTGATTGTTGGGTAATTGACAAAGTGAACTACTAGTGCTAAAAAGGCTATGGCAATGACACTTTTTATAGCGAATTTTTTACCTATTGTTTGGGTTGCTAATATTAGAAAAGGAATGTTCACTAAAAGCAATAAAACACCAAGAGATAAAGAGGTGATATTTTGAAGAAGTAAAGAAATACCTGTTGCTCCTCCATCAATAAAATGATTTGGTAATAGAAAACCTTTTAAGCCAAAACCCGCAGAGAAAACACCAATGATAATAAAAACGGATTCTTTTATAGCGTGTGAAACTTCTACTTTAATATTGTCAATTACTGGAGTTATTTCTTTTTCGGTATATGGAATAGGGGCGTGTTTCGCTTTAAGCCTTTGCTTAGCTATATCTACTAATAGTTTGCCAAATAATGGATTCATAACTTTTTAGTATTGATTCCAGCCTATCATGAAATGTTTAATTTTTGCGTTGTCAGGAATCTGTATTGCTTCAATTTTCTTGTTTACATCCATGCGTAATTCAGAAGGTAGTTCCATTTTGTCAATCGTGAAAAAACCATTTATTTCATTAACAAAGACTACTACGTTTCTTAATGTATTTTGAATACTAGAAATGGTGTAGTTGTTTTTTATATCTGCAAATGTGCTGGCAGTATTTAATCCTTTGTCTGTTTTAAATCTTGGGTCTACTACTTGAATGGTAGTAATAGTCGCTGTAGAATCTAAAGCTTGGTTAGGCGAAAGTATTAATAACTGCTTTCCTGTTTTGTCATAAATTTTTATGTCGTTGATGCTTCCTGTAAATTCATCGCCATCTATTCGTTGTACAACAGAATCATTAGCGTAAATAGCTTCAATATCTTTTACTTGTGTCGAGTCTGTTAAAAGTCCGATATTGTTTTTAGAGATTAAAAATGGGTTTACTTCTTTTTTACATGAAGTAAAAGCGATACTTAATAGACAAAGCGTAAAAATGGTGTTTTTCATATTTGTTTTCCGAGAAAGCGGAAATCTTATTTGTTTTTTATTTCCGTGAAAACGGAAAAGATATGGGTTGTTATTTTGTGTTTGTTTTATTCTGAAACTTTAGCGAAATACTACAATACTTTTTTTAGAATTCCGAAAACAGAACGTATAAAGGTCGCGCTTGTAAGTACTTTTACAATCGGATTCATTCTTGTACTGCTTCTACTAGAACTAGAGCGTGTCGCTTTTTTTTGTTCTTTTTCCTTCGCTTCTCTAGCGTCTTCTTTAATTTGTAAAGCTTCTGCTTTTTCAATCTTTTTATTCAGCATTTCATAGGCAGATTCTCTATCTATGGTTTCGTTATATTTCATAACCAGTTTAGAATCGTCTAACAGATTGTTTAGTTCTGTTTCTGTTAGTACATCCATTCTGCTCATTGGAGCTCGTAGCATGGTTGCTGCAAGTGGTGTTGGTCTTCCTTTTTCATCTAAAGCAGAAACTAAAGCCTCTCCAATCCCTAAGGAAGTTAAAATTTCAGCGGTATCATAATAATCGGTGTCGGGATAGTTTTGTGCAGCAAGTTTGATTGCTTTTCTATCTTTTGCTGTAAAAGCACGTAAGGCATGTTGTATTTTTAAACCTAACTGACTTAATACACCTTCTGGAACATCGGTTGGGTTTTGGGTTACAAAGTATAAACCAATTCCTTTACTACGTATTAATTTTACGATGCTTTCAATTTGATTCAATAAGGCTTTCGAAGCTTCATTAAAAATAAGATGCGCCTCGTCTATAAACATAATTAGTTCTGGCTTGTCAGCATCTCCTTGTTCTGGGAAAGTTTCATAAATCTCCGCCAATAAGCTTAACATAAATGTAGAGAATAATTTAGGCTTATCTTGAATATCTGTTAATCTAATAATATTGATATAGCCTTTTCCATCTCTTGTGGTACGGACTAAATCTTCTACATCAAAACTTTTTTCACCAAAGAAAAGCTCTCCACCTTGTTGTTCAATTTCTACCACTTTACGTAAAATAGCTCCTGTTGATGCAGAAGAAATTCTACCATAGGCATCCGAGAATTCTTCTTTTCCTTCTTTGGTAGCGTATTGTAGTATTTTTTTGAAATCTTTTAAGTCTAATAAAGGTAATTTGTTGTCGTCACAATATTTAAAAATAACAGCAACAACACCAGATTGCGTATCGGATAAGTCTAAAATTCTAGATAGTAAAACTGGTCCGAATTCACTAACAGTAGCTCGTAAACGAACACCTTCTTGCTCAGATAATGACATGATTTCTACAGGAAATCCCTTGGCTTCAAATGGTAAGCCTATTTTTGCGTGACGTTCATCTATTTTTGCATGTCCAGGACTTGGTTGTGCTAAACCACTTAAATCCCCTTTAATATCCATAAGTAAAACTGGGATTCCTTTTTCGCTTAAGTTTTCTGCTAAAACCTGTAGTGTCTTTGTTTTACCAGTCCCTGTAGCTCCAGCAATTAAACCATGTCTGTTCATGGTTTTTAAAGGTATTTTTACAAAAGCATCTTTAATGGTTTCTCCATCTAACATTGCAGAACCTAAGGTTATAAAATCTCCTTTGGTTGTGTTTCCTTCTTCTATATGTTTAAAAAAATCTTCCTGTCTGCTCATAGTATTCTTCAAAATTTGCATAAAAATAGTAATCTTTAATGTAAAACCTTTTAAAAAAGCAAGCAACTTTTCAACTAAAAGATCCAAATGTCTTAAGTGTGAAGTACCTTATCTTTTTATATTGAAAATGAAATCCGAAGCTTTTAACTTTAAATATTACGGACACGATTAAACTTTAAATACTTAAATAACTATCTTTGCAAGCTATGACAAGAAGTGAAAGACAAGAGTTGCTAGATAAAGGGTTATTATTACCTTTAATGGAAGAGTTTTATACTATTCAAGGAGAGGGTTTTCATAAAGGAACAGCTGCGTATTTTGTACGAATTGGTGGTTGTGATGTTGGATGCCATTGGTGTGACGTTAAAGAAAGTTGGTTACCAGAATTGCATCCTGCAACAGAAACAGTGCAAATAGCTGATAATGCTGCAAAACACAGTAAAACAATTGTAGTTACTGGAGGAGAGCCTTTAATGTGGAATATGGATCCGTTAACCAATGCCTTAAAAGAAAGAGGATTACAAGTACATATAGAAACTTCTGGAGCGTATAAGTTAACTGGAGTTTGGGATTGGATTTGCCTTTCACCAAAAAAGAATAAACTACCAACCGAAGAAGTATATGCGCAAGCACACGAGTTAAAATGTATTATTTACAATAAAGATGATTTTAAGTTTGCTGAAGAACAAGCAGCAAAAGTAAATAAAGATTGTATTTTATATTTACAACCAGAATGGAGTAAGCGCGATAAAGTAGTGCCGCAAATTGTAGAGTATGTAATGGCCAATCCCCAATGGAAGGTGTCTTTACAAACACATAAATATTTAAATATACCGTAAAAACCTGAAAGTCAATTGGTTATTTCGTGAAGGGTAAACTAAATTAGTGTAAGTTTTAATTTAGAGTCTTAAATTTCTATCTTACTAGTCTATTTAGTTCTCATGAAATATAAGCTTCTAGCTATTACCCTCTTATTTAGCTTTCACATATTTGCGCAAGATCAAGACGCAGTCCTACAATCTAAACTGGATATTTTTAATTCAAAAATTCAGCAAACCGAGAAAGGGGAACGCCTGCGTTGGATGGATAGCTTAGCGACTACTATTTATTTTGAAAGGGTCTTCAATAACTCAAAATTTAAATATGATTCTATCACAACCCAAACCATCAAGTATGCTATATCACTAGATTCTCTAAATAAAGCAGCAGAGCATGTAGCTAACTTAGTATGGTACAATAGCTATTTTTTAAAGAAACCTAAAGCAAGCGTATTACTATACAATACTTACAAAAACGACTTTAAAAATATAGAAAACAATAATACATTGTCAAGACTATATTTATATCTTGGAGATAGTTTCTTTGAAGTAGAAGGTATAGACAAATCTTTGGAATATTATATTAAAGCAAAAGAAAGTAGTACAAAATCAGGAAATGATACATTCTTAGGTCTTGCTAACCTAAATAAAGGGCAGCTAGAATCTATTAAAGGTCAGTTTTCAGAAGCTTCTATAAGTTATAAAACGGCCATCGATTTGTTTATTAAAGTTGAAAACACCAGCTATATAATCAATACAAAAAATTCATTAGCAAATCTGTATAGTAAAAATGCTTTTTATGAAGAAGCCATAGAAGAGCGGAATGAAGCTATTGAAATTGCAAATAATTTTGGTGAATCAGGTCTTTTAGTGGGGATTTATATGAGTGCTGCAGAAAATTATAAGCAAATAGGAAATCATGTAAAACAAATAGGATATTTAAAAGCAGCAATTAATGTTTTTAACAATAATAGTAAATTAGAAAACTATTCTTACCTAAAAACGGAATTACTAGCTGATTTATCAAATGCTTATGTAGATAGTGATAGTTTAAACCTCGCTGAGCAAAAATTTAAAGAACTAGAAGCCATTTATTTCAAAGAGACATCTAAACAAAGTAAACCATATTATGTAAATGCAAGAAAGACTTTGGCTTATGCAAAAGGGCATTATAAAGAGTCTTTAAAATATTGCAAAGAGTATATAGAAATTCAAAAGGAAAATAAGAATATCGATGGCTTAATGAAAGGGGAAAAGTCTTTATCTTTAACCTATAAAGCATTGGGAGAGAGTACCAATAGTAATATACATTTAATTAATTTTTATAGGATTAAAGATTCTGTTTCTAGCATTCAAAATGTAAAATCTTTAGCCTATTACCAAACGCTCTACGAAACAGAAAAACGCGATCTTAAAATTGAAAACCAAAGGGCCAGTATTGGTCTATTAAATCTTAAGAATAAAAACAAAAACCAATTGTTGATTTTTGGAGCCTTAGGCTTGCTAGTGCTATTTGGAGGTATTGTATTTTATCGTTCTTTTTTAAGTGCAAAGCGAAGACAGTTAAGACAACAATTGTTTTCGCAAGAGCTAATTAAAACCCAAGAGAAAGAACGTACACGTATAGCTAAAGATTTACACGATGGCGTTGGGCAGCAAATAACACTTATTAAAATGAGGGCACAGAATACAAATCAAATAGAATTGTCTAGTCTTGCTCATAATGCCTTAGAAGAAGTGCGCAGTATTTCTAGAGACTTATATCCTGTAACCTTAGCGAAACTTGGTCTTACCGATAGTATAGAACAACTACTCTTAGAGTTAGACGAAGAAACCGATTTGTTTGTCTCCGTAGAAATCGACGATGTTAATGAGCGTTTTAATGAAATAGAATCGCTTAACTTGTACAGGTTTATTCAAGAGTCCGTAAACAATGTATTGAAGCATGCCAATGCAAAAACTTTAATTGTAAATATTTTGAAGAAGAGTGACAGTATTAAAATACTAATTAAGGACAATGGTGAAGGTTTTGAGGTGACTGATAAGGTAAATCAAAATAGTTTAGGTTTAAAAACGATGGCGGAACGCATCAGTATGCTCAAAGGTAGCTTTACTATAAAAAGTAAAAGAACAGAAGGCACGTCTATATTAGTAAAAATACCAGTATAAAAAATGAATAGTAGCATCTCCATATTTGTAGCAGACGACCATCCTTTATTATTAAAAGGTTTAGTAGATCAGTTAAAGGATTATAATTATAATATCATCGCTACTGCAGAGAATGGAGCTATAGCGCTCAATAAGATTATAGAGCTACAACCAAAAATTGCCATTCTAGATGAAGAAATGCCACTACTTACAGGGTTTGAAGTGATACAAAAATGTAAGGAGAAACAGGTGGATACCAAGTTTATTATCTTGACTTCACATAAAGAAAAAGCCTTTATTTATAAAGCAAAGAAATTAAATATCTCCGGCTATATTATAAAAGATGAGTCTTTTACAGAGGTCCATAATTGTCTACAAAGTGTCAGTAAAGGCACTCCTTATTTTAGTGCTGTTTTCGATAGTGTATTTGACAATGAAGTCGCGCCACAATTACAAAAAATGAAACTGCTTTCTCCTTCAGAACGCACTATTGTGAGGTTGGTAGCACAAGAAAATACGTCTAAAGAAATTGGCGAACTATTATCTCTATCTTATAGAACCATAGAAAAACACCGTTCTAATATTATTGATAAGTTGGGGCTTGTTAAAGAGAAAGACATCCTTGCCGTTTGGGCAAAAGCCAATTTAGAGTTCATTAGTTAGCTACTAGTTACAAAACATTATTTTTATAAACTACGTGGTACCACGTAGTTTTTGCATTCACCTCGTATTGTTTGCCTATAGGTCTGCTTGTACATTGCGTATTGAATTGGTGCTCCGCCATTTTCACTAGCTATATATAATCATAAACTTATAATCAAATGAAAACCAAAAATCTATTCTTAACAATTGCATTGCTTTTTATAGCAACACTTAATTATGCACAAACCTCAGCAGAAGCTTCTGGCATTGCTATACAAGGTATTGCAAGAGATGCTAATAATACAGCAAGGATTGATGCGGCAATTACCCTCACGGTTGAGTTGTATTATATAAATGCTAGTAATCAACCAGTAACTATTGCGGGTCCAGAAGACAAAAATTTAACTACAGATAATTTTGGAGTATTTTCTTTTGTTTTAGAACCAGGTGCTGCAAATAATGCTACTATAGCAAACCAGCAGGCCTATCTAAAAATAAGCGAAGATGGTACTACAATTTCTGATGAAAAACTAAACCATGTGCCGTATGCAATTGCTGCAAACAATGGTGTGCCAACAGGTTCTATTATGCCATGGGTTGGTTCTGAAAATGCAGTGCCTACAGGTTGGGTGCTCTGTAATAATCAGTCTTTAACTAGTGTAGTTGGATCAGCTAACTTAATTGCTTTAGTAGGTAACAATGCGCCAGACTTAAGAGGTCGGTTTTTAAAAGGTGCAGGTACAGATGTAGAAGCTAATGTTGAGCCTATATTAGTTGGTGACACACAAAATCAATCAACAAAAACACTAAATCACAAACATGGTAATGGTACTCTAAAAGCTAGTTTAAATCAATCAACAACTGGAAATGAATATGTTCCAACAGCAACTGTTGGAGGTAGTAGCACGCCTTGGGGAGGATTGCAATATATCACAGGAACAACTCCTCTAGTTCTTAATATACCTGCTACTCTGCTAGATACGTCCGTTTCAAATTCTAACCTTTCTCATGATCATAATACATCTGGAGAAACTGGAAACCCAACTACGGGAGATACTTCTGAAGTAAGACCAAGTACTTACGGTGTACACTATATTATAAAACTATAAACCGTATAATTATGAAAAAACTAATTATACTAGGCTGCTTAAGCTTTCTGGCAACAGGGCTTTGGGCACAAAACGACGATGGTGCTAAGGTGGTTACCGTATCACAGGCCAAACAAAATGCAGAAGGTGCTAATGGTAATCGGTATACTCTTCAAGTGGGGGTTCCATATGCAGTTTCAGAAAATAATAATTACGACATTAGATTCCCTTGGGATATAAAATACCTCTATGGCACTTTTGCCGATGAATCTTTTGATGTGTCTAAAGGGTATTTTGGAGATAAAATTTTAATAAGTTGGGAGCTAAGAAATAATTACGATCTTATTACAAGTCTAAAAATATACCGAAGAGAATATACAGATGCTGGTACTAATGGTTATGATTTTGTTAGTAATGTCTCTAGAGATGTAACACAATACGAAGACCAATATATAGAAGGTGGTGTATTATACGAATATAAAATAGTTGCAGATGGTGTAGATGCTTCAGAAATAAGATACACTAATTTTATTACAGATTTAGGATTTAGAAATCCTACAGCTATTGTAACAGGTAATGTAAGTTATGCAGGTGGTAGTCCCGTAAAAGATGTGACTATACTTGCCGAATCTGATGGTTCAGCAACAAATCTAGGATCTGCCTTAAAAATTCCTAATAATGGTTTTTTAGAAATAAGAGACATGAGTAGCACTATAACCACAGCTGCAACATTGCAGGCTTGGTTAAAACCAGAAATTGCTTTTGTTGACGATGCTGGCGTGCCAATACGTTTATTTAGACTTAAAGAATCTACAAATACCTTAGATGTTAATGTGAGACTTTTAGCAGCTTCAAATGCATTAGAAGTGAATATAGAAGGCGCTATTTACACCTTAGATACTTATTTTCCGTCAGGTAATATTGATCCAAGAGGGGATGATATTTTAGTGCCAGTTTCAGATTTTAATACCACATATACGCACTTTTCAATACAAATTGTAGATGGGCAAGTCCCTGTATTATATATAAATGGTAGAGCCATAAATACGGAATACAGTGCGTTAATGCTCTTAATTGAAAATGAAGAAGAAGAAAGTATATATGAAGGTTTTAATGTTGTGGTACCAACCGCTATAAGTACTTTAACTAATATTGAAGCATGGACTAATGTACATGTTGGAGGAAATAATACAGCATTTATTGATGAGATAAGAATTTGGGATGCTGTCATAGAAGATAATATTAGAACAGATTATAGACGTTATATAAGCGGAAATGATTCGCGATTAATATCGTATTTAAGCGCAAATGAAGGAGCTGGTGATTTTGCTTACGATTTTTCAAGAAATGGATTTAACTATAATAAAAATAATGGAAGGCTAAGATTAAATGCAGCAGATGCTAATGCAGTTTTGTGGGAAAATTATAATCCTGCTATTCCAGGTTCTGCTAATAATGTGCCAAACGCAAGTCAATTAGGTGTTTTAGGGGTTACAGATGATAATGGTAATTACGAAATTACATCCATACCCTATTCTGGTACAGGAGAATCGTTTACTATTACACCTTTGTTTAATGGGCATCAATTTGATCCAACACAACAATTGGTGTTTTTAGGTCAAGGTTCTGAGGTTGTAAATCAAATTGATTTTGTAGATCAATCCTCATTTGTATTTAAAGGTAAAGTATTATTTGATACACGTGGAGTATTCCCTTCATATGCGGAAGCAGCTGGTGGGGATTTAGGAAACGGAAATACCATTCCTGGTCAAGGGGCTATTATTGATGAAGGTTACAATCAATACAATATACTAGGTGCATTCTATGATAAAGGGGAGTATTGGTTTAATGATGCAGGCACACCTGCAGATCCTTCAGATGATTATTTAGATAAATATGCTACAGTAGCATCTCAAGGTGTTCAAATTCTTATCGATGGTCAATTGGTATTAGATGAAAACAATCAACCTGTACTTACTGATTTTAATGGTGAGTTTGAAATAAATGTACCTATAGGGGAACATTTTATTAAACTAGAAAAAAACGGTTATGAGTTTGAGTTTAATGGAAGGTTTCCAGCAGAATCAGGAACGTTTTACGAATTTTTTGAAGATGCTTTAAACCAGGTTGTATTTATAGATAATTCAAGAGTAACCGTCGTTGGTCGTGTTGTAGGTGGCTCCGTGGAGCCTCAAAAACCAATTGGTTTTGGGGGTCAAGGTACCTATGCACCAACATATACAGATGCTGATGGTATGGACCAAACCTACGAGGTAAGCTCAAAAAATAATATTGGTACGGCCACTATTACTTTAGAATACCAACCATTTGACGAAACACGGTTTGTTTTTGAGACCAATGCCGAAACTGGTGAATACCGTAAAGATATTTTACCAATAAACTATACAATTAGTCAATTAGGAGGCGTGAATATTAATAATAACACGTTAAATATTAGTATATTAGATGCTGAAGAAACTTTAAATGCAGCTGTTGTTGGCGATTTAATAACTCCAGAGTTTACGTATCCTAATGGTGATGTAGAGCTAGGAGATGTATATCATCATTTTAAGACTTTTACCTATCGTTCTGATCCTGTTTTGCAAGTTCTTGAACAAACTTCAGATACAGAAGTGGTTTTAAATGCTGGAGATCCAAATGAGGTTTCGGTTTCTACTGAAGGTTTTGATCATCCAATTTATACACAGTTTGTATCCTATGAAATTACCTTAAGTAGTTTTGAACGCTATGTAAATCACGATTCAGGTAGTGGAGTAGAAGACTTAGTGCCAATTGTCGATGGTGAATTGGTAGTAACTAATAATTTAGCATTACCTAATAGTGAGACAACGACACGTAGTGAAACGGATCAAAGTATTATTCTGTATGGGTTTCAAGCTGGTATGCCAAACATTTTTACACCTTTCACGAATACCATAAACATTAGTTATAATATTTTAGGTCAAAATCCAGCAGCTGAAAATTTAATAACAACAGGTATTATTCTTGGAGGACAATCAGATAGTGAGCAAGCATTTATTACAACAGCTCCCGAAATTCCAGACATCATCTTACGTGATCCCCCAGGATCTAACAGTTTTGCTTCTATTCAAGAAGGCGAAAGTGTAACCTTTACAAAAAGAAATGATTTTACATCAACGGAAAGTTCTCTTTTAGAAACAAGCATAAGTGCTGGAGCAGATTTTGCTTTTGGTGGAGGTCTTGCTGGGCCGGTTTTTACAGTAGATCTTACACTTGATGCATCCTCCGGAGTAGGGGTTTCAACAACATCACAAACAGGAAAAGAGTTAACAAAAACCTATACTTTTTCTCAAGCGATTTCTACAAGAAGTGATCCAGAATTCGTTGGGTCTGAAGGTGATTTGTACATTGGTCAATCCAATAATTACTATTATGGGTCATACGATAATGTGCAAGCATCAGCTGAAGTAATTGGCGATTCAGATTATATAACACTCACAAATGATAATGGCGATGCGCTAAATTTAAGCACTCAAAAGGCTTTGTCTTTTGTAGAAGAACCTGGTGCTACGCTATTTGTCTATTCTCAAAAATATATTATTGATACCCTTATTCCAGATATATTAGTCATAATTAATAACATTGATATCGGACAATCAATTCCGGGAGAAGATGGTGTTTTAGAGCGCGATTTTTATGTGCAACAAATTAATTTGTGGCGTTTAACTATTTTAAAAAATGAACAAAGTAAATATCGTGCACTTTATGATAGAGAAAATCTAAAAGCGGAAACATTGGCAATCCTTGATGCATATTTGGATAATATTCAGGATGCTATTGCTAATGATGAAGATGGCCCATTTACTGGCGATAATTTTACATCAGCAACAAATATTAGAGCATTAATTGATGCTAATTTTGCTGAAAATATATCTTTCGATTCTGGTGTAGGGGAAATAGTAAGAACTGTTGAAACCATTATAGTTAATAATAATTCAACATTTTTTAATCAAAAACTAGACGAATCCATTGGAGTTGCTTTAGGGGTTGAGATAAATGGAATAGGTATAGAAAATAATATAGAAGGGTTTTCTAGTAAAGAGTCCAATTCCGAATTAAGTGAGTCAGAAACTTCAACGGTAACGGTAAGTTATACGTTTAGTGATAATGATCCTGCAAATGTATTAAGTGTAGATGTCATTAATATGTTTGATGGCTATGGACCAATATTCTCAACTATTGGAGGAAGAACGTCTTGTCCTTACGAAGGTGCAGAATTATCAAATTATTATGATCATGCAGCATACAGTAGTTATTTAACAACCTTGCAAGCTTATATTGATGCAAATCCTTCCGATTTGTATGGTCCAAATAGGCCAGTATATAGTATCCCTGGATTACTTGGTGATGATGGTGAACAATTAAGTTTTGCAACACAGTCTGCAGAAGATCCGCAAATAACGGTTGAAATTGCAGAAGTGTTCAACGTACCCGAAAGTAATAATGCAGAATTTACCTTATTACTTCAAAACTTGGCAGATGCTACTAGTGATGCTGCAAGTTTTAATTATTTTGAACTAGCTGTTGTATCTGGTACCAATCCATTTAGTGCCGATATAAATTTAGCTTCTAATGGAACACTCGTTTTCGTACCATATGGGGAAACAGTAGAATATACACTAACACTAGCTAAGGTTGCTGAAGCACAATTTGATTATGAAGATATTATGATTGTTGTACAATCACGTTGCGATCCCGTTAATGTGTTTGATCAAGTTGCAATTTCTGCACATTTTGTACCGTCTTGTACAGAAGTAGAAGTTAGCGCACCTTTAGAAAATTGGGTATTCAACAATGATGTAGCCTTTAATACAGATGGATCTTCAAATGCATTAAATGTTACAATGACAGGATTTAATCAAGCTTTTAATAGTTTTAAAAGTATTGATTTACAATACAGAATTTCTGGGTCACCAACATGGACGCGTTTATCAACGTATTATAATACACAAGAACTTTATGACGCTGCTTTAGCTGCTGGTGAAACAGAAATTGCGCTTATTGAAACACCAGATCTAACATTTCCATTCGATATTATTGGCTTGCAGTTGCAAGATGGTGATTATGAATTTAGAGCGAAGTCTGATTGTTTAAGTGGATCAGAATATATTTCTGAAGTCATTACAGGTTCCATAGACGTTAATGCACCAAAACGATTTGGAACACCATTACCAATTGATGGAACTCTATCTGCAGGTGAAGATTTAAAAGTAGCGTTTAATGAGAATGTTTTTTATAATAATGCCATAAGTACAATTGAAATTACAGGAGAGACCAATCAATTACCTATTAATAATAATGTGTCTTTATATTTTGATGGTGCTTCTAACACAGCAACAATTGAAAACCCGAGAATTATTACTGGAGACTTCTCATTAGAATTCTGGTTAAAAAATGAAACCATTTCACCTTCGGCAACGATTATGTCGCAACAAAATGGAATGGATGTGTCATTAATTGGTGGAGAGATTATTTTTACTATTGGAGGATCTATAGTTAGTGGACCCATAAATGATGACGGATTGTTTCATCATTATTCGTTTACACACACTAATGCTTCCGGTGATCTTCAAATCATTGAAGACGCTACTGTAATTGGTACAGCTTCTGGAACACCAAATGCGCAATTTACGAATAGTAGTGCTTTAGTAATAGGCGGTAATACATTTATAGGTAATATTCACGATTTAAGATTATGGAGCAAATCGCTCACATTATCAGAGTCTGCTGCTAATATTTTTACTAAAATTATTGGTAATGAATCTAACCTTTTAGGCTTTTGGCCAATGAATGAAGGTCATGGTGATATTGCATATGATTTAGCATTCTTTAAGCATGCAGCAGTAAACACATCTTGGGATATAAAGCCAAAAGGGAACTCCTATGAGTTTGCGAGTTCGCAATATTTAGAACTAGACAATGTTGGTTTTGTGCAACTTAATACAGAAATGGATGCAACATTATCCTTCTGGGTAAAAACGAGCACAGCACAAGAGGCTACCTTGTTTTCTAATGGAAAAGGAGATGGTACTGATGTTGTGCAATCTAATGGTTTTGCAAATAAGTGGGCTATAGATATTAATATGTCTGGACAACTCTCTTTAGAAAGTGAAGGGAACTCAAGTTTATTAGTTTCAGAGAATGTAGCAGATGGCAATTGGCATCACGTTGCACTATTTTTTAATAGAGTAGGTTCTTTAAGAGCTTACTTAGACGGTGACCAAGTATCATCTAATCAAATGGCAGATATTGGAGGTTTTTCTGGTAATAAAGCATGGCTAGGTGCTCGTGGTTCTATTGATTTAGCAGGTATAGAAATCGTAGATCGTGAGTTTGCTGGTAAAATAGATGAATTCCGTTTATGGAATACGCTTCGTAATGTAGATCAAATCCAAAGAGATCGCTACAACGAAGTAGACATTGAAAGTACGGGTTTATTACTCTATGCTACAATGAATGCACCTGATCCTGCAACTGGTAATGCCCCAAGGTATTATCATGCATTTACAAACGAAAGTATCATACCAAGTCTTGCTGTTTTAAATAGTGGGGCAGTTAACTATTCTAACGATGTGCCACCAATTAAGCCAGCACGTCAATTAATTAATTTTCAGGTCAGTTATGTTATTAACGGAGATGAGATAATTATAGAACCTGTTATTAATAACTGGGCAGAGTTAGAAGGACAAATATTAGATATTACGGTTAATAATATGCTTGATAATTCTAATAATAGACAAGAGTCACCAATAACATGGACCGCTTTTGTACAACAGAATGATGTAGATTGGTATGCACAAGGTTATAATGATGTTGTAGATATTGTTATGGATAGTGGAGAAGAAGAGCACTTTGATTTTGTAATTGTTAACAGAGGAGGAAATACGCAACCTTATAGTATTACGGATGTGCCAAGTTGGTTAACAATAAGTAGTGCATCAGGATCTATTGCTCCAAATAGTCAAGTTACAATAACGGCAACTATAGATTCGCAATTGTCTGTTGGAGAGTATCTTGAAAATATTCGTTTAGAAACAGATTTTGGTTTTGATCAAGTGATACAATTAGATCTTAAAGTTCTGAGTGAAGGACCAGATTGGGTAGTTAATCCTAATGATTTTGATTATTCCATGAATATTGTTGGTAAAATTAAAGTCGATGGCACATTCTCAGATGATTTATATGACCAAGTTGCTGCAATATCAAATGGTGAGATTCGCGGATCTGTAAATCTGATATATCAAACCAACTATCAGGAGTATTTTGTATTCCTAACAGTATATAGCAATTCGCCTTCTGGTGATGCTATTGAATTTAGGATTTGGGATGCTTCCGATGGAAATGTTTTACATGCCACTATAGGCGGTAATGCTTCGGTATCATTTTTAGATAATGAAGTTGTTGGAACATTAAATGATTCAGAAATTTTTGAAAATACAGATGTATTCAGCAAGAAATTATTTTAAATCAAGGATGGACATGGATTTCAGCAAATGTTAACGATCCAAACTTCTCCGATTTAAATGCACTAACTCAAGGTATGCAGTTAGAAACATCCGATCGTATCTTAAGCCATTCACCTTCTTTATTGGAAACGTATTATAAAGACGATGCACAACCGCAGAACAGTTCTTGGAACGGAACCGTTAGTTCAAATGGTGGTATGTCTAGTCAATTTATGTATAAGGTTAATGTATCACATGGGCAGCTATTAGATTTAACAGGAAATCCAGTAGATATTAATTCATGGAGTTTCCCAATCCAAGCAAATTGGAATTGGGTACCATTTCCTGTAAGCGCTAATGTACAAGTCAATGCGGCATTAGCATCTTTTAATGCACAAGACGGCAATGTTATTAAGTCGCAAAATTTGTTTGCAATTTATGATGCGGTAAGCGGTTGGAGTGGAACATTGAATTACTTAGTGGAAGGGCAAGGTTATATGTTGAAGTCTAGTGATAATCAAACCCTGGTATATCCAAATTATTTTGGAAGGTTTACAAGTGATTCTAATAGTATAGCAGAGCAGCGTGTAATTGCCTCAGAATTTGCACAATATGCAGAAAATATGAATGCTGTGGTATTGATGCCTTCAGGATATGATAATTTGTTTGTGTATGATGCTAACGGAATAGTAAAAGGACAGGTAACAAGTCAAAATGTTGGAGATAACGAATTAAGCTTTATCACCATATATGGAGATTTGCCTGAAGCGTTAATCTTTCATATAGGTAATGCGTCAGAAACTAAACCAACAACGAAAGTGTTCTCTTTTAAGAGTAATCAGGTGCTTGGTACAATTGCAGATCCAGTTATTTTAGAAGATGAGATGTTGTATGGAATTACGGTATTTCCAAACCCATTTGAGAACCATTTAAATCTTAAAGTAAATTCAAAACAGAGTCAAATGGTAAGTGTTCAAATACATAATATGTTAGGACAGGTAGTGTTTAGTGATGAAATTAGTGTAGAGGAAGGAGAGAACGATTTAAGAATTGTACCGAATCTCTCTTTAGGAGCTTATTTTTTAAATGTGAATGTCAATAATAATACCTCGGTTTTTAGAGTGATTAAAAATTAATCTTGACGATACTAAAATCTTAAAAATGATAAAAAAAACAATAAGAATACTAATTGCAATGCTATTGTTCACAACAATGGTTAATGCACAAGACCCTAATTGGTTGGTAGACGAAAATAATTTTGAATATACAATGTCATTTGTGGCATTTGTAAATATTGACGGCACAACTTTATCCAGTGAAAACGATAAGGTTGGCGCTTTTGTAAACAACGAGTTAAGAGGTGTGTCCAGTTTAACATATGCCTCTAGTAATGGCAGGTATTATGCCTATTTAACCGTTTTTTCAAACACGAATGATGAGGTTGTAAGTTTTAAAGTTTATGACTCTAATACGGACCAAGTTTTTGATATTTCAGAAACTACAAATTTTGAAATAAATGCACATCATGGTAATTTGTTTCAAGCATTTAGTATCGCTAGCCCAGCATTAAATAATGAAGCAGATATATTAGATTTTGGATTGGAAGGAACAACGGTGAATTCGGTGGTTTTGAACAACCAACAAATTGTGCTTTATGTTAATAATGATGTTGATGTTTCGGCACTCAACGCTACATTTCAATCTAGTGAAGGAGCTCAATTGTTTGTTGATTCTGCACTTGAAATATCTGGAAACAATAGTTTTGATTTTACCAACCCTATTACTTGTAAAGTGCGATCAGAAGATGAGTTTCAGGTTAAAGACTGGCTAGTTTCTGTTCAGAATAGTTCCATAACAGGAGATGATTTAATCTATTATAAAAAAGATGCAGTATGTTATAATGGAGGAGAGATAAAAGTAGAATATAATACTTCAGGAATAGCAATTCAATTACTATCAAATCAAGCCGTTATTGCAACGCAGACTATTGTGAATGGTAAAGCAATTTTTACTAATTTAAATGTAGGTAGTTATGTCGTTAGAACGGAAGGTATAGATAGAGAAATACTAATTAATTTAAAAGAATAATTATGAAATCGAAATTTATATGTGTAATAGTCTGTAGCTTTTTTATGATTGCTACAAGTTGTTCTAGTGATGATGATGGAGGTGGTGGCGCAGATGCAAGTCTTATACCAATTTCAATACAATTTGTAAATGAAAATGGAACACCAATTACATCAGATTGTTTAGACATCAACGAGAATTATGCCGTTCAAATAGAAACTGAGATGGCTGGTTCAGGCGCGATTGCTGCAACTCAAATCCAGTATACGCTAAACGGGATTTTGTACAGTATGACTTTTAATCAGATAGGTGTGCAAAGACAACCTGTAGTATTAGCTGATGGTCAAAATATTGCTCAGTTGGTAACAATAGGTGTTGCAGACGAAATTAGATTTGTAATTCAAGATGATTTTGAATTAGTATTCTAATATTATTATTAAAATAGACTACTAGTTCTTGCAAATAAAAAAGCCTTAGAATAATTCTAAGGCTTTTTTGTATACTATAATATGTGTTTCTTATTTCGTGAACGGTACCGCTACTACTGTTGTATCCCAACCTAAAAACATATCTACCCCTTTATCGCTTTCTTTAAAAGCGATAGAAAAAGCTTCAATAGATTTTTTGCTAGATCCAACAGGAACCGTGATTCTTGCTACGTCGTTAGCTTCATTATAAAAATAACTTCCCCAAGTGTTTAAATCTTTGTTTAAAATGATAGTCCATTCTTTTTCTCCTGGAATAGTTGCTAAAGAGTAAGTGCCAGCTTTAACTAAAGTACTTCCTAATTTCATGTCTGTGTATAACGTGATTTCGGTAGCTTCATTTGCACCAGTACGCCAAACCTTACCGTTTGGAGCAAGCTTGTCTAAGCTTCTTTCTTTTAATTGTGGTCTACTATAAACTACTTTTATTAATTTGTCCGGGTTTTTATAATCTGTAGGGAATGCTGCTGCATCCATTGGGCTCTTGTTTAATTCTGCAAAATCTTGCGCGCTTAAATTAAAGCTTACTAGCATAATAAGTGTAAATGCTAAGGTTGTAATAAATGGTGTTTTTTTCATGATTAATTATTTTAAGTTTTCTTAGTAGTCGTAACAAGATGTTTAAATTTACAAATTATGATAAATAGTATTATTTTTTCTTTTAGTTGATTTCATTTAATTATAAAAATTCATTTTATTGTTATAATGTGTAAGTGTTTTGGTGTTTTATGTTTTTAATATGAAACAACAATCGCATATTTGCTTCAGTAATGATAACAACAAAGAATAAAAAATTAAAAATATATAAGTTATGTGTGGAATTGTATGTGCTTTCGACCTTAAACAAAAGAGTGAAGATTTAAGACCTCAGGTTTTAGAAATGTCTAAAACAATTCGTCATCGTGGACCAGATTGGTCTGGGATTTATAGTGACGATAAAGCCATTTTGGCACATGAGCGTTTAGCAATTGTTGATCCAGCTTCTGGAAAACAACCTTTGTTTAGTCCAGATAATAAATTGGTTTTAGCAGCAAATGGTGAAATATATAACCACAGAGAATTACGTAAGCAATTTGAAGGTAAGTATGATTTTCAAACCGAAAGTGACTGCGAAGTTATTTTAGCATTATACCAAGAAAAAGGGGTGGACTTTGTAGATGAGATGAATGGTATCTTCGGGTTTGCAATTTATGACGTGGAAAAAGACGAATACTTTATCGCTCGTGATCATATGGGGATTATTCCTTTATATATTGGTTGGGATCAAAATGGAACTTTTTATGTGGCTTCCGAATTAAAAGCACTAGAAGGTATTTGTACAAAAATTGAATTATTTCCTCCAGGACATTATATGTCTAGTAAAGATGGCGAATTTGTAAAATGGTACAACAGAGATTGGAGTGAATACGATGCCGTAAAAGAAAACGAAACAAGTATTGCTGAAATTAAAGAAGCTTTAGAAGCAGCGGTACACAGACAATTAATGAGTGATGTACCTTATGGTGTATTATTATCTGGTGGATTAGATTCTTCCGTGGTATCGGCAATTGCAAAAAAATATGCGCAAAAACGTGTGGAGAGTGATGATACTTCCGATGCTTGGTATCCACAAACACATTCATTCGCAGTAGGATTAGAAGGTTCTCCAGATTTGGCAGCAGCTCAAAAAGTTGCAGATCATATTGGAACAGTACATCATGAAATTAAGTTTACTATCCAAGAAGGTTTAGATGCTATTAAAGATGTAATTTATAACATTGAAACCTATGACATTACTACGATTCGTTCTTCTACACCAATGTATTTAATGGCAAGAGTTATTAAGTCTATGGGAATTAAAATGGTATTATCTGGTGAAGGTGCAGATGAGATTTTTGGAGGCTATTTATACTTTCATAAAGCGCCAAATGCACAAGAGTTTCATGAAGAAACGGTTAGAAAATTAGATAAATTACACATGTACGATTGTTTAAGAGCGAACAAAAGTTTAGCTGCTTGGGGAATTGAAGGACGTGTGCCATTTTTAGATAAAGAATTTATGGATGTTGCTATGCGCATCAATCCTCAAGATAAAATGATTAACGGAGAACGCATGGAAAAATGGGTGATTCGTAAAGCATTTGAAGACATGTTACCAGAAAGTGTAGCTTGGAGACAAAAAGAACAATTTAGTGATGGTGTTGGTTATAGTTGGATTGATACCCTTAAAGAAGTGGTAGATGAAGCGGTTACCGATGAACAAATGGCAAATGCTAAATTTAGATTTCCAATACAAACACCACAAAACAAAGAAGAGTTTTATTACCGTTCGATCTTTGAAGAACATTTTCCAAGTGATGCAGCTGCTTTAAGTGTGCCGCAAGAAGCAAGTGTAGCTTGTAGTACTGCAACTGCTTTAGAATGGGATGAGGCGTTTAAAAACATGAATGAGCCTTCTGGTCGTGCCATTGCAAACGTGCATGACAAGTCTTATGCGACTTCTTAATTTGACTATATTTCAATAAATGATTAAAGATTATTGACTTAAAAACCTCGCTTCTGCGAGGTTTTTTGTTTTTAGTATTTTTTACGGTAGTATAAAATTGCTAAAATCATTTTTAAGATGCGTTTTAGAGCTTTTAAGGGGTTATTGCAGTTTTTAACAAATGTTAATAATTATTGCGTTCCATCGATAAAAAGCTTTTAAAATGCATCTTATTTTTGTATCTTTGGTTGTATTCAAAAGGATGCTTCAATGCGTCTTTTTTTATGCGTTAAATAATTAGAAATAGATCATAAACATTATATAAATATGAGCGAAAAAAAAGAAGGCTTTAACGAACACGGTTATTCGGCAGATAGCATTCAAGCATTAGAAGGAATGGAGCACGTACGTATGCGTCCATCCATGTATATTGGAGACGTTGGAGTACGTGGTTTACACCATTTAGTATATGAAGTTGTAGATAACTCGATTGATGAAGCTTTAGCTGGACATTGTGATAATATTACAGTTACGATTAACGAAGATAACTCGATTACTACAGAAGATGATGGTCGTGGTATCCCTGTGGATTTACATAAGAAAGAAGGTGTTTCTGCACTTGAGGTTGTAATGACCAAAATTGGAGCAGGTGGTAAGTTTGATAAAGATTCGTATAAAGTATCTGGTGGACTTCACGGTGTTGGTGTAAGTTGTGTAAATGCTTTATCGGAACATTTAACTGCTACTGTTTTTAGAAATGGTAAAATTTGGGAGCAAGAATATTCAAAAGGAAAAGCGTTATATCCTGTTAAAGCAATTGGAGATACAGATAAAAGAGGAACAACCGTTACTTTTAGACCAGACCCAACAATATTTAAGCAAACTTTAGAGTATAATTATGATACTCTTGCTAGTAGAATGCGTGAATTAGCGTATTTAAATAAAGGAATTACAGTACATTTAGTAGATAGAAGAGCAACGAAAGAAGATGGTTCTTTTGAAGGGGAAACGTTTCATAGTGAAGAAGGTCTTAAAGAGTTTATCAAGTTTTTAGATGCAACTAGAGATCCTTTAATGAAAGAGGTTATTGCTTTTGAAGGAGAGAAAAATGGAGTGCCTGTAGAAGTTGCAATGATTTATAATACATCGTATGCAGAAAACCTGCACTCGTATGTAAATAACATTAATACGCATGAAGGGGGAACACATTTATCTGGTTTTCGTCGTGGATTAACACATACTTTAAAAAAGTATGCAGATGAATCTGGAATGTTAGACAAGTTAAAGTTTGATATTGCTGGAGATGATTTCCGTGAAGGGCTAACCGCAATTATTTCGGTAAAAGTTCAAGAACCACAATTTGAAGGGCAAACCAAAACAAAGTTAGGTAACAGAGAAGTTTCGGCAGCAGTAAGTCAGTCGGTTTCTGAAATGTTAACCAACTATTTAGAAGAAAATCCAGACGATGCTAAAATTATCGTTCAAAAAGTAATACTTGCTGCACAAGCACGTCACGCTGCACAAAAAGCGCGTGAAATGGTACAGCGTAAAACGGTAATGAGTATTGGTGGTTTACCAGGGAAATTATCCGATTGTTCTGAACAAGATCCAGCAAAATGTGAAGTATACTTAGTCGAGGGAGATTCGGCAGGTGGAACTGCAAAACAAGGTCGTGATAGAGCATTTCAAGCTATTTTACCATTACGTGGTAAGATTTTGAATGTCGAGAAAGCGATGACACATAAAGTGTTTGAAAACGAAGAAATTAAAAATATCTTTACTGCTTTAGGGGTTACTATTGGTACCGAAGAAGATAGTAAAGCATTAAATCTTTCTAAATTAAGATACCATAAAATAGTAATCATGTGTGATGCCGATATAGATGGTTCTCACATTGAAACTTTAATTCTAACCTTCTTTTTCCGTTATATGAAAGAGTTGATTGAAAATGGTCATATTTATATTGCAACGCCACCTTTATATTTAGTTAAAAAAGGAGCGAAAAAGCAATATGCTTGGAGTGATGAAGAGCGTATCGCTATTATGGAAGACTTCGGAGAATCTTCAAAAATTCAACGTTATAAAGGTCTTGGGGAAATGAATGCATCACAACTTTGGGATACAACCATGAATCCGGAATTTAGAACATTACGTCAAATTTATATAGACAATGGTGCAGAAGCAGATCGTGTATTCTCTATGTTAATGGGAGATGAGGTTCCGCCTCGTAGAGCATTTATTGAGAAAAATGCCATCTATGCAAATATTGATGCGTAATTGTATTTTTGTAGGTTTTTAAAACCTACAAAGTATTTGTATCAACAACATTTTAAAACCTGTAAAGTTTCATTTCTTTACAGGTTTTTTTTATATTTAGTATCTATGATATACTCCGGAAAAATATATAGGATTTTAATTGTTTTTAGTATCTTTTTGTTTGCTTGTGAAAGTAAAGAAGAACTAAAAAATAGCGCTAAAAATCTGAAGGATTCAGAAATAAATACACCGCAAAATAAGGACCTTGCTTTAACTTCTTTTGAAACAGATTCTATAGCCAAGTTAGTGCTTTATAAAGCAGGTAGATATCCTTTAAATTCTGAAAAAAGAAGAAATATTTTAGATTCAGCAATAACAAAACACCCAAAGATTGCATATCTCTATCAGCAAAGAGTAATGCCTTTGTATAAAGAAGATAAAGACGAACTTGGCTTGCCTTTTTTGGAAAAAGCAGCAGCATTAGATCCTGAAAAATGGTTAGATTATATGGCTTTTATGAAATGCATATTTTCTAAAAACTACAAAGATGCTATTGTAGATTTTAATAAGGCTTTAGAATTAAATGGGGAATCTTATGTGATGGATCATTCCTATTATTTTTATTTAGGATTATGCAATCTGCAATTAAATGCATTTGAAAAAGCAAAAGATTTTTTTGAAAAAAGTATCGCGCAATCCGTTAAAGAAGACGGTGAAGAGTGGATTCATTTTACCGATTTAATGTACTTAGGAATTGCGAATTACGAATTAAATAATTTTGAAGAAGCCATTAAAATATTTGATGAAGCATTACTTCTTCAGCCAAAATTTAGCGATGTAAAATATTATAAAGCAATATGCTTAGGAAGGATAGGAGAAATAGAAAAAGCAGAAAAGACGTTTATAGAAGCTAAAGAAGATTTTATAAACGATGACATTATGTATGAAGACAATACCATATATGAACGTTATCCTTATCAAGTGCGTAAAAGCTGGTTTGGATTATAGTAAAAGTCATTAGAAATCATTAATTTTACACTTATAATAAATCAACACAAATTAAAAACATAAAAAATGAAAGTAACAGTAGTAGGAGCAGGAGCAGTAGGAGCAAGTTGTGCAGAATATATTGCTATTAAAAACTTTGCTTCAGAAGTAGTTTTATTAGACATTAAAGAAGGTTTTGCGGAAGGTAAAGCTATGGATTTAATGCAAACTGCATCTTTAAACGGATTCGATACAAAAATAACAGGAATTACGAATGATTATTCTAAAACAGCAGGTTCTGATGTTTGTGTAATTACTTCAGGTATTCCTAGAAAACCAGGGATGACTCGTGAAGAGTTAATTGGTATTAACGCAGGAATTGTAAAAATGGTGTCTTCTAGCTTAATAGAGCATTCGCCAAATACCATTATTATTGTAGTATCTAATCCAATGGATACGATGACGTATTTAGTACATAAAACTACTGGTTTACCAAAAAGTAAGATTATTGGAATGGGAGGAGCTTTAGATTCTGCTCGTTTTAAATACAGATTAGCAGAAGCTTTAGGTGCGCCTATTAGTGATGTAGACGGAATGGTAATTGGTGGACATAGCGACAAAGGTATGGTGCCATTAATTGGTAAAGCCGTAAGAAATAGTGTTGTTGTTTCTGAATTCTTATCGGAAGAACGTATGGATCAAGTAGTACAAGATACTAAAGTAGGTGGTGCAACACTTACTGGTTTATTAGGTACTTCTGCTTGGTATGCTCCAGGAGCAGCTGTATCTGGAATGGTACAAGCAATTGCTTGTGATACTAAAAAGATTTTCCCTTGTTCAGCTTTATTAGATGGTGAATTTGGATTAAGCGATTTAGCTATTGGTGTTCCTTGTGTTTTAGGTGCTAACGGAATTGAGAAAATTGTTGAAATTAGCTTAACAGATGCTGAAAAAGCAAAATTAGCAGAATCTGCTGAAGGTGTAAAAGCAACTAACGGATTATTAGAATTATAATCCAATTATAAGTGTTATAATAAAAACCTCAATAACAATAGTTGTTGAGGTTTTTTGTTTTTAACAAGTAAATGAGTAAGTTGTAACACGTAAAAAAGAAATAATTTAAAATGAGAAAAATGAAAAAATATCTATTTGTATTATTAGTAGCTTTTAGCTTATCTGCTGTAGCTCAAGAGCAATTGTTAGAAGGTGTTATCGCTTCTAAAATGACCATGTCCAGTGAGAGTCCTGAGGTGCAAGCGCAATTAGCAATGATTGGCGATATAAATTCTGTAACCTATTTCAAGGATAATAAAACGCGTACAGAAGTGAATAATCCAATGACTGGAGAGGCTGTTAATATTATTGATTCTGAAGCTAAAAAAATGTTGGTTATGATGAATAACCCAATGGCTGGAGGAAAGCAATATGCTATAAAAGATATAACGCAACCTAGCGAAGAAGATTTAAAAGGAATGACCATTACTAAAGCGGATGAAACAAAAACCATTCTTGGTTATGTTTGTAATGTGTATCATGTTGTTATGAGTAAAGATGGTGTGAATATGACAATGGATATTTTTTCTACAGAAAAAATTAATGCAGTAAATCAACAAACAACAACTTTTAGTGAGGAGTTTAAAGGTTTTCCTATGTATATGAAAATGACCATGAACCAAATGGGAATGGACATTATTATGATTAACGAAGTGACCGAGGTTAAAGGAGAAGCTGTAGATGCAGAGAAATTTAATATGACACCATTAGAAGGCTATAAAAAAGTAGATAAAATTCAAGGTATGTAAGTAAATTACACCACTTTAAAGGTTAATTTTAGAAGTCTGAGATGTTTATTAAACACCTCAGGCTTTTTTTTTAGATATACTATCTTATTTTCTTATATTTGGCGCATGAAAAAGTGGTACATCTGTACTTTAGTTATTGCTTTCACCTTACTAGGTTATATTAGTAAGGAGCAATCTGCTTTGCCAAATCAGAAAATTGTACTGCAGTTTTCCGATACTACTATCACTTCCAATGAAATTGAAAACACGGTTGCTATTGTAAAAAAGCAATTGTTTGACCTAGGCGTCGATAATATTCAAATTCATAAAATTGAAAACAATCAGCTAAAAATCACCTATTATAGTGATGCAGATGTTGTTCTAGTAAAGAAAATACTTTCCAACGAAAAAAATCTAGCAATAGATTATCCTTCCAAAAGTAAAGAAGAAAAAGTACCTTCAAATAAAGATACTGCTAATTATAATCTGGATGTTTTTAAAATTCAAGATGCTAAGGATGCAAACTCTGGCTTTGATGGTAAAGTTGCTATAGAACCTAAATTAGAAAGCGATCGTTATTCTAATCCAAATGTGTATTTTTCAGCTTCTATTGTAGAAATAATTGAGATCCATACAGATATACAGGTTGCCTATAAAGTGAATACAAATATTGCAATAGCAATAGATTATACTTCGTATAAAATACCTGAAGTTAGAGCAGGACCAAATACTAACAAAACTTCATAAAACTAGCTAATTAATTTCTTAACACATACTTGTGTCTAAGAATAAACAAGCTAAAATCTTATTTAAACATTAAAAAAGTGTCAAAAAACTACGCGTAAACTATATATTTGCACGTTCAAAAAATTGACCATAAAAAATTATTAAAATGCAAAACAAAGGATTAGTAAAATTATTTGCGCTATTGTTTGGTTTGGTAAGTATTTACCAATTATCATTCACGTTTAAAAACAGTAGTATAGAAAGTAATGCAGCAGCTTATGCAAATGGAGATTCTGCAAAAGAAACAAGGTATTTAGATTCACTAGCTAATACAGAGGTCTATAATATTGGAGTCGCAAAATATACCTACAACGAGGTAAAAGAAAATGCGATGAACTTAGGACTTGACCTTAAAGGTGGGGTTAATGTAATCTTACAAGTTTCAGTAAAAGATATATTAAAAGGATTAGCGAATAATACAGCAAACCCTATTTTTAATAAGGCATTAGATGATGCTACAGAACTTCAAAAAGATAGTCAGAATACATATTTAGAAGATTTTTATACTTCTTTTGAAGCTATAAAAGGAGATTCTAAATTAGCTTCTCCAGACATATTCTATACCAGAGCACTAGATGGTGAGATTGATGGAAATATGACAGATTCTGAAGTAAAGCCAGTGATCTCTAGAAAAATTGATGAGTCTATTGTTTCTGCTTTCGAAGTATTACGTAAACGTATTGATGAGTTTGGTGTAACATCACCAAATATTCAACGTATGGGGAACTCAGGGAGAATTCTAGTAGAATTACCAGGAGTTAAAGATGCAGAACGTGCTACTAAATTATTACAAAGTACTGCACAGTTAGAGTTTTGGGATGTATATAACAAAACCCTTTTTAACAACTTTTTAGTTCAGGCTAACGAAACGATTAAGAGCATTCAAAAATCGAATGAAGTAAATACAGAAGAGGTTAAAGAAACAACTTCAGAAGAAGATAAAATTGCAGACCTTTTAGGAGATGATCCAGATTCTACAGTTGTAGTTGCAAATCCGCTTTTAGACAAGTTAATAGGTTCTCAAGATCCTGCAGCAATTGCTTTAGTTAATATTAACGATAGAGAAATTATTAGTGAGTATTTAAATATGCCACAAGTAAGAAGCTTACTTCCAGCAGAACAACGTTATGTGAAATTCGCCTTCGGAAAACAAAAAGGAGATAGTGAGTTAGTAGACTTATATGCATTAATTGCAAACAGAGAAAACGTACCAGAATTAGGTGGTGGTGTTGTTGTAGATGCAAGACAAGATTATGATCCTTTAGGAAAACCTCTTGTAAGTATGCAAATGAATAGTAAAGGTGCTAAAATCTGGGAAGAAATGACTGGAAGAGCTTTTACACAAAGAAGCCAAATCGCTATTGTTTTAGATGACGTAGTGTATTCTGCACCTGGAGTAACAACAGGAGCAATTGCAGGTGGTAACTCTCAAATTTCTGGAAACTTCACACTTAATGAAGCAACCGATTTAGCAAACGTTTTAAGAGCAGGTAAATTACCAGCTAGAGCAGATATTATTCAAAGTGATGTAGTTGGTCCTTCTTTAGGACAAGAAGCTATTGATAGTGGTAAAAACTCTTTCGCTATTGCATTAGCATTAGTATTAGTATGGATGTTCTTATACTACGGTAAAGCAGGTTTATTTGCAGATATTGCAATGGCATTAAATATCTTATTAATATTTGGTATCCTTTCTGGTTTAGGAGCAGTATTAACACTTCCTGGAATTGCAGGTATTGTATTAACTATTGGTATGTCTGTAGATGCAAACGTACTTATTTTTGAGCGTATTCGAGAAGAACTTGCTAAAGGTAAAGACCAAGCAACATCTATTAAAGATGGTTTCTCAAATGCATTATCTTCTATTTTAGATGCCAACGTTACTACTGGTTTAACCGCATTAATTTTATTTGTATTTGGTACAGGACCAATTAAAGGTTTCGCAACTACATTAATTATTGGTATTGTAACTTCATTATTTACAGCAATCTTTATTACTAGATTATTAGTAGATTGGTATGCTAATAGAGGTGGTAAATTAGATTTCTCAACAAGCTTAACTAAAAACTTATTTAGAAACATTAATATCGATTTCTTAAAGAAACGTAAGATTGCTTATATTGTTTCTGGAGCTTTTATTCTTATCAGTTTAGGATCTTTATTTACAAACAAATTAGATCAAGGTGTAGACTTTGTGGGAGGAAGAACATACCAAGTACGTTTTGAGCAACCAGTTAGTGCTTCAGAGATTTCTGGAATTCTTTCTGCTGAAGAAGTATTTGGAAGTGCAGATGCTAAATTAATTGGTACTAGTAATGATGTGAAAATTACTACTAAATATAAAATTAATGAAGCTTCTTCAGAAGTAGATGAAGAAATCAGACATAAATTATTTAACGCATTACAACCACATTTATCAAACATTAGTTATGATGAGTTTATCAATCTTAACGATGAGGATAAACAAATTGGTGTAATGGAATCTTACAAAGTAAGTCCTTCTATTGCAGATGATATTAAAAGAGCTTCATTCTGGGCAATTTTAGGATCTCTAATCGTAGTATTCTTATATATCTTATTCCGTTTCAAAAGATGGCAATTCTCACTTGGTGCAGTAGCAGCAGTATTTCATGATGTATTAATTGTATTAGGTGTTTTCTCTCTTACTTACAAATTCATGCCTTTTACAATGGAAATTGACCAAGCATTTATCGCAGCAATCTTAACGGTTATTGGGTACTCATTAAATGATACGGTAGTTGTATTTGATAGAATTAGAGAATTCTTCAACGAGCATACTACTTGGGATTTTGACAAAGTAATTAACGCATCATTAAGCAGTACATTAAGTAGAACATTAAATACTTCTTTAACTACTTTAGTAGTGTTATTAGCTATCTTTATCTTTGGTGGAGATTCTATTAGAGGATTTATGTTCGCATTAATAGTAGGTGTAGTTGTAGGTACATACTCATCATTATTTATTGCAACGCCAATCATGTACGATTCTGTAAAAAGAGGTGGTGCAACAGATGCATTAAAAATTAAAGAAAAAGAAGACGAAGCGTTAGAAGCATAAGCAACTAGCAATTCCATTCTTATTATATTAAAAAACCTTTCCGTGTTATGCGGAAAGGTTTTTTTTATTTCTTCTAGTTTCATAATTTGGGCGTTACCCTACTACGTGAAAACTCCGTAGCGTCAGGCTTTCCGCTGTATCTTTTGTTGCTGGCGTATTGCAATCAAGATATTCTTTCTTAGCATGTCTATATGTGCTTTTAAAATGCTATTGTATCCAAAACAAAAGGATGCCGCATCAATCCTTAACGCGGGGCCTATTTGCTTTCTTTCTCTTTCGGACTAAACTTATTGACAAAGGAAGTTAAGTTAGTCGCGTAACCTACCATAAGTTGCGGATAAACTTCATAGTTTTGTGTGTGATAAAAAGCACCTAACCTAGCAAAAACACCGCCTTTTTTTCCTTTTTCAGGATTTGTAAGCCAGTAAAAATCCGCTTTAATATTTACAATATTGTATTCCACTCCAAAATAGTCTACCCCTTCACTATCCATCGTCTCTCTAATATTAATATCATTTATGGTGTTTACGCCACTATACGAAAGTTTATTAAGACTTATACTTACGTCTGCTCCAAAGTTGGTTTGTGGTCTTATTTCTACATTTAAATAAGGGCCATGACTTGTAGATATTAAAGAAGAAATACTCGAGTCGTCTATGGCACTATCTCCATCACCAGAATTGATTTCCGATATTTTTAATGCAGTTCTATAAAATGTCCCTTGATAACCTAAAGAAATATGAGAGAAAAAACGTTTCGCTTCGTGAGATAGTACGTCTACATGTAAGGTTCCATTAATGTTGTTTTTGGTTAATAAATCAAAATTACTAAAGCTACCATTTTCTGTGCTGTTTTTAGTAATTTCAATAGTTCTAAAAGTATCATTAGATCCATTATAGAGCGCAATATTAGCCTCAGCAAGAACTTGTCTAAAAAGCGTGTAATTAGCATTTTTAATAGTTGAGTTTTTCTGGTTTAATGGTAAAAGTAATTTCGCTTGCGCATTAACAAGACTGTTGCTATTGTTGTTGTCAAAAGCCATAACGTCTGTGTATAGAACTGCTGTAAAGAAATCAAAAAATTGTCTTTGTATAACCGGTTGTACTAAAGTGTCTTTGTCAAAATGTAACTCGTCATTAGCAATAGAATAATTAAAGTGTTGGTCAGAGTCAAAATCAAATACATCATTATAATCTAGTTCATAACACGTATTTTTATTCGTTTTAAATGGCGTCTTACTTCCATAATTATTAAAAAAACGAATGGGAACGCTAAAGTTATTATTAACTACTGTTACTTTATCGTCATTTATATATCCTTCTAATACGATAGTGGAAGCCTTATTGTTGAAAAAATTGATGTACGCTTTCTTAATATTAAGAATATCATCCGTTTTAGCGATATTGGCTTGGTCCTGACCAATATTAGAGCATTTGTCAGAGCCTTTAGTTAACTTAACCTCATTGTTTAAAGTTATTTTTCCTGAATATTGCGCAGGCTCGCCATCAATTATTTCTGTTGTTGTTCGTAAGGCTTTTTTTTTCTTTTTTATCTTTTCTAAAAGCGCATCTAATTTTGCTGTTTCTGTTTTAGATGGTATATAACCATCAGGAAGTGTGTCTAGCCCTTTTATTAAAGGAATAATAGTATTGGAAACAATTGTGCTGTCTATGTCATAGGTGAAATTAATACTGCTTTGTGCATTTTGTCCAGCGTTATTTATAATCTGAATTTTAAATGTTGCTGATTTTATCTCCGCTTTAACTTCATAATTGTTTTTATTAACAGTTACAACATCAACAGTATGATAATCTTGACTATAACAATAAAAACTGATTAGAAATACGAGTACTGTGGTTAGTTTTTTCATGGTTTAAAAGATTAATTAGCAACTTAAAAGTACTAAAAAAGGAATAAACCTAAATACCTAATACTAGGTATTTTAGAAAAATACTGTTTTGAAATTTAATTGGTATCTATCCAATTTTCAGTGAGTTGCCAAAGAGAGTCTTTAAATTTCTCTCTAAAAAAACCAAAATGCTGTACGTCCTCTATGTGTAAATCTTCAGGAATAAGATGCCTTCTGTCTACTTTGGTATTTGTGAATTTGGAAGCTAACCAATCTGCAGATGCTTTAGAAGCATAACTATCTCTAGGAAAACTAAGCGACAAAACGTTACATTTTATATTACTGAATTGTAAGTCGTTAAATTCTCCAAACATGTACTCCGGATGCGTTCCCCATTTTCGCCATTGGTACACTACGTGTTTTGGTAGGTTTTCAAATAATCCAATTTTTTTAGCAGGAAAGTATCCAAATAGAGGAGTGATAATAGGAATCAATACGTACCAAAAAGCTATTAGCCTATATTTAGGGATTCCTTTAAAATGCTTCCAGTAACCGCTTTGCGATGCAATAGTTATTATGGAATCTGCTAGGTGTATTTCAGGGTTCAAACCTATTAGTTGTCCGCCAATACTATGTGTTAATAAGATTATTTTATGTTGTACTTGCTCTTCTTTAGCAAATTTTAAAACGGCAGCTTGGTCTAAAGCCCAAGTGTTCACAGTGGCAGTGTTATGCTTTATGTGTTTTGTGTTTGAGGCTCCAATTCCAAAATAATCAAAAGTATAAACCGTAAAACCTAAATAGCTAAAATGAACAGCAAATTTAGCATAGAACTTTTGTAAAACACCAGTGGCAGAAGAAATAACGATACTTTTATTATTCGATTTTTCTGGTGAAAAAATGGTGACACTTATAGTGTGTCCTGAAGTAGTTTTTAAAAATGTACTACGGACATTATTTTTCATTGATTTCCGTGTATTCTATTCGGTCACCAACTTCTAAAAGCCATTTTTCAGATAATCCAGCATTTATTTCTAAAACATATTGCGCAGGAACTCTAGACGGCAAAGAAGCTTCGTCAAAAGGTACCGCGTTTTCTTGAAAACTGACAATGTGTTTATTGTTGTCTAAATAGATAAGGTCTAAAGGGATTCTGGTGTTTTTCATATAGAAAAAACGTTCACGCATAGTAGGAAACACAAATAACATTCCTTGGGTTTTTTGCATAGAATTTCTATACATTAATCCCGTTTGTACATCGTAATCCGTATCTGCAATTTCTATATCTAATCGCGCTACAATAGAATCTGTAGCGGCTTTATAAATTGTAAGACTTCCTTCTTTGGTAAAGGAAACCTCAATAGGTGCTATATCTTTTTTTTGTTCTTTACAAGCGCTTAAAAATAAGGTAGCGCATAAAATAGTTGTAGCGAATATTCTTAATTTCATAGTAATTTATTTTACAGCAGTTTTTGGTTTGTAAACAAACATAAAGTATAAACCAATGATAACAAATGGTATGCTTAGCCATTGTCCTGTGTTTAATGCCCAAGTGGCACGATCATCTACTTGCGCTTCTTTTACGAACTCCACAAAGAAACGAACCGTCCAAAGTAGTACTAAAAATAAACCAAATAAGAAACCTGTTTGCTTGTCTTTATTGGTTTTGGTGTAGAAATACCAAAGTATTAAAAACACAAATATGTAACTAAAAGACTCGTATAATTGTGCAGGATGTCTAAAAGGTACTGCATCTAGTAAGTTTTGAAATTGCGGATTGTTAGCAATGGCATTATATGCTTCCTTTGGCGTTTTCATTCCGGTTAGTTGCATGGCTTCGTACTTGTTGTATTCTTCTTGAATAAAGCGAACACCAAAAGCAGAATCGGTTACTTTTCCTATAATTTCAGAATTGATAAAATTTCCTAAACGAATAAATATGGCACCACTTGCAACCGGAATTACCACTCTGTCTAAAATCCACATTAAAGATTTGTAATTATATTTTCTTCGGTATAAATACATACCAATGATAATTCCAATGGCAGCACCATGACTAGCTAATCCTTGAAAACCTGTGAATTCGAATTTTGGTACAAAACGGAAAGGTAAAAAGATGCTAAAAAAATCTTGAGAAATAAGTTCCGACTGGTAAAAAATCACATGACCTAAACGTGCACCAAGCATGGTTGCGATAATGGTATATAAAAAAAGAGGATCTAAATATTCTTCCTTTATATTATCTCTTTTAAAGATGCGTTTCATAATTTGTAATCCTAGCAGAAATGCAATAATCCACATAACACTGTAAAAATGTAATTTGAAATTACCAATGATGTCAATTCCTGTTGTAGGATTCCAATCGAATATTAAAAAATGCATAGAATTTATTTTGAAAACGTAAATATAAACGATTCTAAAGACTTAGCTCGTTAAGGAAATACTATTTTTTTGTGAGCCTTGCTTTTCATCAGCAGGTAGATTTCTCGACAAGTTCGAAATGACAAAACGATATGAAGTTGTGGGAATGCAAGATGTTTTTTGATGCTGTCATTCCGACTACAATGGAGGAATCTCTTTTTAGTTGTCCTCCTTTTCCGGAATATATAGATTTCTCGACAAGTTCGAAATGACAAAACGATATGAAGTTGTGGGAATGCAAGATGTTTTTTGATGATGTCATTCCGACTGCAACGGAGGAATCTCTTTTTAGTTGTCCTCCTTTTCAGGAACAGGGTCGTAACCGGACTTTCCCCAGGGCGATGGAGCGTAAAGGAAATGTACAGTGTACATTTTTAGAGAACAGGCGAGCTGGCGCGTTGGAAAATTTTTAGTTGTCATCCTTTTCAGGAACAGGGTCGTAACCGGACTTTCCCCAAGGATGACAACTAAAAATCCTTTTTATTGCTAATTTCCCACCTTTTAACAAGCCATGTTTTTGCAAAGCTTCTTTCGTGTAATGCGAACAGGTTGGCTGAAACCGACAAGTAGAAGGTGTTAATGGCGAAATTAACGTCTGATACACTTTAATTAAAAATAGGAAAGGAGCTATTAATAACTTTTTCATCTGTTATTACTGCGAAGGCAGGAATCTTATTAATTGAACATAAATTTTTAAAAATAGATTCCTGCTTCCGTAGGAATTACAAAACACCTAGTTCGTAGAAAAAGTTGTTCCTTCTCTACCATCTTTAAGTTGAATACCAACAGCAGCTAATTCGTCTCTAATTTTATCAGACATAGCAAAGTCTTTGTTTGCTTTAGCTTCTTGACGTAGTTTCATTAAGATGTCCATAGCTCCAGAAAGTTTATCTGTTCCTTTTTCGTCTTTACTCACATTTTTAAGTCCAAGAATATCAAAAACAAAACTGTTTATGGTGTTTTTTAATACTTCTAAATCTGCTTTTGTAATGGTTGCACTTTCGTCTTTAATCTGATTGATATATTTAACGGCTTCAAATAAAGTAGCAATTAAAATAGGCGTATTAAAGTCGTCATTCATCGCATCATAACATTTCTGTTTCCATTCCGAAACATTAAATGTAGATGTGCTAGATGTAGGTAATGTATCTAATGCGTTAACGGCGTCTAAAAGTTTGTGAAATCCTTTTTCACTTGCTAATAAGCCATTATCTGTTAAATCTAAAACGCTTCTGTAAGAGGCTTGCATCATAAAGAAGCGAACCACACTCGGACTGTACGCCTTAGACATAATGTCATTTTGTCCAGAAAGTAATTCCGCAGGATTTATATAATTCCCTGTAGATTTACTCATTCTAGCACCATTAAGTTCTAGCATATTGGCATGCATCCAGTATTTTACAGGATCTTTTCCTTTTGCTGCTTTATTCTGAGCAATTTCACATTCGTGATGTGGGAATTTTAAATCCATTCCGCCACCATGAATATCAAAATATTCACCAAGATATTTAGTACTCATCGCTGTACATTCTAAATGCCAACCAGGAAAACCATCGCTCCAAGGAGAAGGCCAACGCATAATGTGTGTTGGTTCTGCTTTTTTCCAAAGGGCAAAATCTTGCGGGTTTTTCTTATCGCTTTGTCCGTCTAATTCACGTGTATTGTGGATTAAATCTTCTAGTTTGCGCTTGCTTAAAATACCGTAATCATTGGTTTGATTGTACTTGTGTACATCAAAATAAACAGAGCCATTAACCTCATATCCAAAACCGTTATCTATAATGGTTTGAATAAGATCAATTTGCTCTATAATATGACCAGTTGCAGTAGGTTCTATGCTAGGAGGAAGAAAATTAAAAGTGTTAAGTACATTATGAAAATCTACAGTATAACGCTGTACAATTTCCATAGGCTCAATAGCTTCTAATCTTGCTTTTTTAGTAATTTTATCTTCACCAACATCTGCATCATTTTCTAAATGTCCAGCATCTGTAATGTTTCTAACATAACGTACTTTATAACCTAAATGTAATAGGTAACGAAAGATCATATCAAAAGACATAAAAGTTCTTACATTTCCTAAATGTACATTACTATAAACCGTAGGTCCACATACGTACATACCAACATAACCATCTGTTATAGGTTTGAATTGTTCTTTTTTACCAGAAAGGGAATTGTATATTTCTATGTTTTGTTTTGTTGAAATTTGCATAAAGTAGGCTGTTTCCATGAACTACTAAAAAGTAGTGTCTAATTTAATATAATCTAAAAATTCTCTACGTGTATCTTTTTCTTTGAATTTACCTCCAAACTCACTAGTTACAGTACTAGAATCTACATCTCTAATACCTCTAGAATTTACACATAAATGTTTCGCATCAATAACGCAAGCAACATCTTCCGTATTTAAAACTTCTTGTAATTCTTTTACAATTTGAATCGTTAAACGTTCTTGTACTTGTGGTCTATTTGAAAAATAATCTACAATACGATTCATTTTCGATAAACCAACAACAGTTCCGTTAGAAATGTAAGCAACATGTGCTCTACCAACTATAGGAAGTAAATGGTGCTCGCAAGTAGAATACACAGTAATGTTTTTTTCAACAAGCATTTCACCATATTTATACTTGTTATCAAAAGTAGAAGCGTTAGGCTTATTTTTAGGATCTAAACCACTAAAAATTTCTTTAACAAACATTTTAGCTACTCTATTCGGAGTGCCTTTAAGGCTATCGTCCTCTAAGTCAAGCCCCAATGTTTCCATGATATGTTTCACATCATTCTTAATACTATCTATTTTTTCCTCATTTGTAAGAGTAAAAGCATCTTCACGCATTGGTGTGTTTGTAGATGTACCAACATGGTTGTCTCCTAATGAGTTAAATTCGTCTAATTTGCTATCCAGTTTCATTAAAAATAAAAATAATTATAATTGGCAAAGATAAGTAATTCCCGTTTGTTATGGTTTGAATTGAAGTAGAATTAATTTCTAATTGATTTCGGTTTTTTTGCTTATTTTTTTATAACTTTTAATGCTAATTACTTTAAGTTAAGTATTTTGCGATATAAATAAGGTTTTTCTAATTACTTAAAAAATGTCAAGTCCTTTTTTTTTATGAAGAGATTTTTAGTTGTTATTTGTTTATTTGCTGCTCAGCTTGCAATTGCTCAAGGACCAGGTTGCTCTAATGTAGACGCTGGACCTGCGCAAATAAGTGCAGATTGTTCTACCGGCTGTACAGATTTAACTGCTACTTTTCTTGAAACAGGGGAAACTACATTTTATACTATTTCATCCATACCTTATGCTCCTCCATCTTCTTTTTCAGGATTAACGAATCAATTATTTTTAACGGATGATTATTGGTCGGATGTAATAGCCCTACCTTTTGAGTTTTGTTTTTTCGGGAATCAATATAATCAATTGTTAGTTGGAGCTAATGGTGTGTTAAGCTTTCAATTAGGGTATGCAAATACGAATAGTGATTTCCTTTTTACCGATATATTGCCAGATAATTCGAATCCAACTCTTGCGGAAGCTAATATTTTTGGTGCTGGTCATGATATGGGGCCAGGGTTAAATTTTACAAATGAAATTGGTTGGGAAATACAAGGCACTTATCCTTGTAGAAGATTTGTTGCGGCCTATTATAATGTACCTCATGTTTTATGTTCTACAAATTTAACCACGCAAATGATGGTGCTTTATGAAGGCACGAATACTATTGAGGTATATATAGAAGAAAAACCAACATGTGATTTTTGGGTTTTTGGTAATGGAATTGTTGGTATACAAAATGATAATGGAACCCAAGCATTTCCAGCTCCAGGAAGAAATACTACCAATTGGGTTGCATCAGATGAAGCATGGCGTTTTACGCCTAGTGGAACACCTAATTATACGGTAACTTGGTATAATGGTGCTAATCTTCCAGTTGGTAATACACCTATTATTAATGTTTGTCCAGCTGCGGATGAAACTTTTACAGTAGAAGTGGAATATACGAATTGTGATGGTACAATGTTTACCGATAGTGATACTATTGATGTTATTGTAAGCGCCAACCCAAGCGTAACATTAAGTAGCAATACTTCCACTTGTTCAGGAGGAACAGCAAGTTTCACCATCACAGGAACAGCAGGAGACATCGTCGATTACACAGGAGTAACAGGTTCGCCAGCAAGTCCGGTAACTTTGGATGCATCAGGAATAGCAACAATCATTGTGGCAGGAGTAACCACAGATCAAACGATGACTTTAACGAATGTTACTAATCCTAGTACGAGCTGCTTTGGAGCCTTGGTCAACAGTGAAACCGTAACGATTAATGCAAATCCAACAGTTACCTTAAGTAGTAATAGTTCTACTTGTTCTGTCGGAACAGCAAGTTTCACTATTACAGGAACCGCAGGCGACATCGTAGATTATACCGGAATTACAGGTTCGCCAGCAAGTCCAGTAACTTTGGAT
>NZ_LIQI01000013.1 GCF_001418105.1 Lacinutrix himadriensis | reverse complement strand
TAATTACAGGTTCGCCAGCAAGTCCAGTAACTTTGGATACTTCGGGAGTTGCAACCATCAGCGTAACTGGAGTAACCACAAATCAAACGATGACTTTAACGAATGTTACTAATCCTAGTACGAGCTGCTTTGGAGCCTTGGTCAACAGTGAAACCGTAACTATAAATGCGAATCCAACGGTTACCTTAAGTAGTAATACTTCTACTTGTTCTGGCGGAACAGCAACATTTACCATTACAGGAACAGCAGGTGATATTGTCGATTATACCGGAATCACAGGTTCACCGGCAAGTCCGGTGACTTTGGATGTTTCTGGAGTAGCAATAGTTACTGTAGCAGGAGTAACTACAAATCAAACGATAAATCTAACGAATGTTACTAATCCAACGACAAGTTGTTCCGGAGTATTAACGAATAGCGAAACGGTAATAATAAATGCAAATCCAACAGTTGCATTAAATAGTAATACTTCCACTTGTTCTGGCGGAACGGCAAGTTTCACCATTACAGGAACAGCAGGTGATATTGTCGATTATACAGGAATCACAGGAACACCAACAAGTCCGGTGACTTTGGGTGTTTCGGGAGTTGCAACCATTTCCGTATCAGGAGTAACCACAGATCAAACGATAAATCTAACCAGTGTTACGAATCCAACGACAAGCTGTTCTGGAACACTCACCAACACAGAAACCGTAACGATTAATGCGAATCCAACAGTTACCTTAAGTAGCAATACTTCTACTTGTTCTGGCGGAACAGCAAGTTTCACTATTACAGGAACCGCAGGTGATATTGTAGATTACACAGGAATCACAGGAACACCAACAAGTCCGGTGACTTTGGATGTTTCTGGAGTAGCAATAGTTACTGTAGCAGGAGTAACTACAAATCAAACGATAAATCTAACGAATGTTACTAATCCAACGACAAGTTGTTCCGGAGTATTAACGAATAGCGAAACGGTAATAATAAATGCAAATCCAACAGTTGCATTAAATAGTAATACTTCCACTTGTTCTGGCGGAACGGCAACATTTACCATTACAGGAACCGCAGGCGACATTGTAGATTATACAGGAGTAGCAGGCACGCCAGCAAGTCCGGTAACTTTGGATGCTTCGGGAGTTGCAACCATCAGCGTAACTGGAGTAACCACAGATCAAACCATAAATCTAACCAATGTTACTAATCCAGCGACAAGTTGTTCGGGAGTATTAAGTAACACAGAAACGGTTACGATAAATGCAAATCCAACAGTTACCTTAAGTAGTAATACTTCGACTTGTTCTGGCGGAACAGCAAGTTTCACCATTACAGGAACAGCAGGTGATATTGTAGATTACACAGGAATCACAGGAACACCAGCAAGTCCGGTGACTTTGGATGCTTCGGGAGTTGCAACCATCAGCGTAACTGGAGTAACCACAAATCAAACCATAAATCTAACCAATGTTACTAATCCAACGACAAGCTGTTCTGGAACACTTGCTAACACCGAAACAGTAACGATAAATGCAAATCCAACAGTTACCTTAAGTAGCAATACTTCTACTTGTTCTGGCGGAACAGCAAGTTTCACTATTACAGGAACCGCAGGTGATATTGTAGATTATACCGGAATTACAGGTTCGCCAGCAAGTCCAGTAACTTTGGATGCTTCGGGAATAGCAATAGTCACTGTGGCAGGAGTGACTGTAAATCAAACCATAAATCTAACCAATGTTAGCAATCCAACGACAAGCTGTTCTGGAACACTTACTAATACAGAAACGGTAACGATAAATGCAAATCCAACAGTTACCTTAAGTAGTAATAGTTCTACTTGTTCTGGTGGAACAGCAACATTTACCATTACAGGAACAGCAGGTGATATTGTCGATTATACCGGAATCACAGGTTCACCGGCAAGTCCGGTAACTTTGGATGCTTCGGGAATTGCAACCATCAGCGTAACTGGAGTAACCACAGATCAAACGATAAATTTAACGAATGTTAGCAATCCAGCAACAAGCTGTTCTGGAACACTCACCGACACAGAAACCGTAACGATTAATGCGAATCCAACAGTTACATTAAGTAGTAATACCTCTACTTGTTCTGGCGGAACAGCAACATTCACAATCACAGGAACAGCAGGCGATATTGTAGATTATACCGGAATCACAGGTTCACC
>NZ_LIQI01000012.1 GCF_001418105.1 Lacinutrix himadriensis | reverse complement strand
GACAGTAAGAGAAACAAATGCTTATGCAGATTTCTCATATACTTTACCAATGGGAGCTGATAATAAATTAGCCTTTGGTTTAAAAGCAGGAGCTACATTTCATGATATTGGATTAAGTGAGTTAGTGTTAACAGATGCTGATGATGATCTTTTTCAAGATATCAATGAAGTAACACCTAATATTGGAGCGGGAGTTTATTTTTATAAACCAAACAAATATTATATCTCTGCTTCTATGCCAAATATTTTAAATGCAACACATTTAGATGCTAATGGTTTAAATATAGGGTCAGAAACACAACACTTATTTGCTGCTGCCGGTTATGTATTTAATTTATCTGAAAACTTTAAATTAAAACCACACGCTTTACTAAAAACAGCATTTGATGCTCCTTCAAGTTTCGATGTAAATGCAAATGTATTTATGTATGATATCGTTGAAGTAGGAGTAGGATATCGTTTAGAAGATTCTTTTAGTGGTATGATCAACTTTATGGTAACACCTCGTTTAAGAATTGGATATGCTTATGATGCTATTCAATCCGACTTGAACTACACAACTAGTTCATCACATGAGGTATTTATTAATTTCGACATTGCGTTTCCAAAACGTGTATCTCGTTCACCTCGTTACTTCTAATCCCTTAAGCTAAAGAATTATGAAAAACTTTAAAATATATATTACATTACTATTATTGAGTAGCTTAAGTTTAACTGCTCAAAATAAATCTACTAGTACTGCAGACAAGCACTTTTCTAGATTCGATTTCAATAAAGCTATTGAGTCTTATCAAAAATTAGTGGAAAAAGGAAATGCAGACGAGTATGTTTACAAGCGATTGGCAGAATCAAACTTCAATATTTTTAATACGGTTGAAGCTGAAAAATGGTACGCAAAAGCATTGGAGACTTCTCAAGATCCAGAAACAATGATTAACTACGTACAAATGCTTAAGGCAAATGGTAAGTATGATAAATCAAACCAATGGATGACTAAATTTGCTAGTATGAGACCAGCAGATGTTAGAGCTATCGCTTTTAACGAGAACCCAGATTATCTTCCTAAAATATTAGAAAAAGGAAAGAAATTCAATGTACAGAATTTAGAAATTAATTCAAAAGTTTCTGATTTTGGAGGAACGCTTAAAAACGGAAAACTGTATATTACTTCAGCAAGAAATAATGCAAGAAGAGAATATGGTTGGAACGAACAACCTTTTTTAGATCTATATGAATTTACTGTGGAAGATGACGGTACCTACCAAAACGAAAGTTTATTAGGTAATGATATAAACACAAAATATCATGAAGGCGTTGTTGCTTTTAGCCCTGATGGAAATACCATGTATTTTTCTAGAGAGAGTTTTTATGAAAAACAATATCAAAAAGATTCTTTATCTAACACAAGATTTAGTGTATTAAATTTATTTAAAGCTACTAAATCTGGAAGCGATTGGTCAAACGTGCAACCATTACCTTTTAATAGTAATAACTACAATACAGATCATCCTTCTGTAAGTGCAGATGGTAAAACACTTTACTTTACTTCAGATATGCCTGGAGGATTTGGTCAAGGAGATATTTATAAAACAACTATTAATAGTGATGGTAGTTTTGGTGAAGCAAAAAACCTTGGACAAAAAATCAATACAGAAGGTCGTGAAATGTTTCCATTTATAAGTGATAATGGAACCTTGTACTTATCTTCAGATGGACATTTAGGTCTTGGTGGTTTAGATGTTTTCTATACCAAAGAAATAGATGGTAAAATGTCTAAAATACGTAACGTAGGGCTTCCAGTAAATAGTAATGCAGACGATTTTGCTTTTAGTATTAACGAAGAGTCTGGCGACGGATTTATTTCTTCTAACAGAGAAGGAGGAAAAGGAAGTGATGATATTTACGGAATTAAAAAATTACAACCTTTATGTGATGTTGAAATTACTGCTGCGGTAACAGATAATAAAACAGGCGAAATTTTAGTTGGCGCGATGGCAACTTTATATGATGCTAAAGGAAATAAAATAGCTTCTAAGCCTACAAACGCTGAAGGTATTGCAGAATTCATTATAGAGTGTGATACAGAGACAGAGTTAGAAGTAACTATGGATGAATACGAAAGTAATAGATTAAGCATTAAAGGTACCGATGAAGAAGAATTAGCAGTTGCTATAGCTTTAGATCCTATTGAAAAACTAATTGTTGCAGATCGTGTAGAGTTAGATCCTATTTATTTTGACTTTGACAAATCTAACATTACAGCAAGAGCTGCTTTTGAGTTGGATAAACTAGTACAAATAATGAACAAATACCCAGACATGGTTATTAATGCTAAATCGCATACAGATAGTAGAGGTCCTAGTTCTTATAACGAAAGATTATCTAACAGAAGAGCACAAACTACAGTGCAATATGTAATATCTAAAGGTATTGATGCTGCACGAATTTCTGGAGCAGGTAAAGGAGAAAGCGAACCAGCAGTTAATTGTGGTACAGGTTGTACAGAAGAAGATCACCAATTAAATAGACGTAGTGAGTTTATTATTGTAAGTGGTGGACCAAACAACCAATAGTATAAAATAAGTAATAAAATAAGCTTAAAAACCACCTCTATTGAGGTGGTTTTTTTATGGTCTAATTTTAAATATTGTAGCCCTTTTTATTATTTAATAAAAAGGTATAAAAACAAAAAAGCCTTACTTTTTATAAAGTAAGGCTTTTTTAATTATTTAATTTGTTTATCATCTTTATCAAAAAAATGATATTCTAAATACGTGTAAGCATCTCTTGGTAAAATTTTCACCCATTTTTTATGTTCAAAAAACCATTTTGAACGTATAGATGGAAAACCTTTTGTTAAAAAGGCTGCTATAAAAGGATGTGTGTTTAAGGTCACCTTGGTATAGTCTTTTTTAAATAGTTGTTCCATATCATGTTTGATCTTTGGAACAATATTTATTGGAGCTTCAACTTCAACGCCATTTATACCATCAGGATTATCCTCTCTGGTTTTAATGTTCATTTCTGGTCTTACTCTTTGTCTGGTTATTTGTATCAATCCAAATTTGCTTGGAGGTAATATTTTATGTTTAGCTCTATCATCTTTCATTTCATCACGTAGATGATTGAAAAGCTTTTTTCTGTGTTCAGCAGTATTTAGGTCAATAAAATCAACAACAATAATTCCGCCCATATCACGTAAACGCAATTGTCTGGCCATTTCTGTTGCTGCAATTAAATTAACTTCAAGTGCTGTGTCCTCTTGGGAATTTGCTTTATTAGAGCGATTTCCACTATTTACATCTACAACATGAAGCGCTTCGGTATGTTCTATTACCAAATATGCTCCTTTTGCCATGGAAACAGTTTTTCCAAAAGAGGTTTTAATTTGTCTTTCTACTCCAAATTTTTCAAATATTGGAACGTTTGACTGATACAATTTAACTATCGATTCTTTTTTTGGTGCAATTAGTTGCACATAATCTTTAATCTGCATATAAAGCGCTTCATCATCCACATGAATGCCCGTAAAGGAGTCATTAAATATGTCTCGTAAAATAGAGGAAGCTTTATTCATCTCTCCTAATACTTTACTTGGATGTTGTGCTTTATGTAGCTTTTTACACATTGCGGTCCAACGACCAATCAAATTTTGTAAATCTTTGTCTAGTTCAGCTACTTTTTTGCCTTCTGCTACTGTACGTATTATTACACCAAAACCTTTTGGAGTAATACTTTTAACCAGGCGTTTTAGTCTTTCCTTCTCTTCTTTACTTTCTATTTTTTGAGAAATAGAAATACGATCAGAAAAAGGTACTAAAACAATATATCTACCAGCAATAGAAAGCTCAGAGCTTATTCTAGGGCCTTTTGTAGATATTGGTTCTTTTACAATTTGTACGAGTAACGATTGATTTGACTTTATAACGTTAGCAATGCTTCCGTTTTTGTCAATATCTTTTTCAAATGGGAAATTCTTTAATGAAAAATCATTTAGTTTACCTGTGCTTACACTTTTTGTGAATTTTAAAAGGGAAGGTAGTTTTGGTCCTAAATCATGATAATGCAGAAATGCATCTTTCTCATAACCTACATTAACAAATGCAGCATTTAAACCAGGAACGGCTTTTCTTGTTTTGGCAATAAACACATCACCAACAGAAAAATCGTTACTATCTTCATCTTTTTGTAATTCAATAAGTTTTCCATCTTTTAATAAGGCAAAATCAACGTGGTTGGAACTAGATCTAATGATCAATTCTTTATCCATTTTGTTAATTTTTATCCATACGCTTTAGTTAATAGTTAAGATTTTTAAGTTAGAAGTTGAAAATCTTTTCAGAATAACAACCAGCAACAAAAAACCAATAACTAACAACCAAATTATACAGATGGATTATACATTATTTATTCTAATCATAGTTAAAATTAACTATGCTAAATCTAACTATGATTAGAAATCACAGGATTTTTTTAAATCCGTGGAGTCCAAACTACGCAAGGTAATACGTGTTTTTATAGAACTCATTTCAAAGAACGTTTGCTATAAACTAAAAAAGTAGCTATTAACTACTTTTTTAATCTATTTCTTCTTTTTGTGTCGATTAGCGCGTCTTCTTTTTTTACGCTTATGCGTAGCAACCTTGTGTCTTTTGCGTTTTTTACCACTTGGCATAAGTTTGATTTTTTTTAAATTAGTATTATTTTAGCGTCTTACTTAACGTCTACATTTGTTTTCACTCCTTCTACAAATACTTTAGCAGGTTTAAATGCTGGAATATTATGAGCAGGTATTTTTATAGTTGTATTCTTAGAAATATTTCTACCAGTTTTTTCAGCTCTTGTCTTAATGATGAAGCTTCCAAATCCTCTTAGGTATACATTATCTCCACCTTCTAAAGAAGTTTTTACTTCTTCCATAAAAGTTTCAACTGTTGCTTGAACATCTCCTTTTTCAATTCCTAATTTCTCAGAAATTTTTGCTACTAAATCAGCCTTAGTCATTCTCTATTATTTTTAATTATTGTAATCAGTTATTAAGGGATGCAAATATAGGAATTAAAATTTCAATATTTCAAACCTAATTGACTTAAATTTAACCTAATAAACGTTTATTTTTGCAGATACTATATATAATAAATGACTATAAATAAAACTTTAACACATTGGTACTCAGTAAATAAGAGGGATTTACCATGGCGAAGAACTACCAATCCGTACTTTATATGGTTGTCTGAAATCATTTTACAACAAACAAAAGTAGAGCAAGGATTACCTTATTATGAAGCTTTTGTTACTAATTTTCCAACAATTTTTGATCTTGCAAGTGCAAATGAGAGCGATGTTTTGAAATTATGGCAAGGTTTGGGCTATTATTCTAGAGCTAGAAACTTGCATGCAACGGCAAAACATATTGTAGAAGAACTGGATGGTGCGTTCCCTAATAATTATAAAGATTTATTAAAACTGAAAGGAGTTGGCGATTATACCGCTAGTGCCATTGCTTCTATTTGCTTTAATGAGGTTTGTGCTGTTGTAGATGGTAATGTATATAGATCCTTTTCTAGATATTTTGGAATTGCTACTCCTATTAATAGTTCTCAAGGTCAAAAGGAGTTTAAAGCTTTAGCGCAAAAATTAATTGACAAAGATGATCCTGCCGAGTTTAACCAGGCTATTATGGAATTTGGAGCAAGACAATGCAAACCAAAAAATCCGGATTGTACTATTTGTCCGTTACAAAATAGTTGTGTTGCTTTACAAAAGAACCTAATTACCGAGTTGCCTGTTAAGAAAAAGAGCTTAAAACCTAAAAAGAAGCATTTTAATTTTTTAGTGCTCGTTTCAGCAGATGGAAAAACCATTTTAGAAAAAAGAGAAGGAAAAGGTATTTGGCAAAACCTATATCAGTTTCCTTTAATAGAGAGTAATGAGGTAATGGATTTTAATGCGATGTCTTTGCAGTTAAAAAAGCACGATATAATAAATGGTGCTTCCTATAAGTTGTCCTTATATAATGAAGAGGCAATTATTCATAAATTATCCCATCAGCATTTGCATACTAAGTTTTGGGTTATAGAAATGGATACGCTTGCTATTAATGGGGTTTTAGTTAGTAAATTAAAAGATTATCCTGTTCCTGTATTACTTTCCAACTTTATGGAAAATTTTAATTTTTAAAGGTTTAGACTATAACCTGTGTCTTTATTGTTTGTTTTTTATTGGTCACATGGTGCTTCCATATTAATCATTCCTTTAGGTATTTTAAGCATGTTATGGAAGTTTCATATTTTTTTATTAATTTTAAGTTTATCAATTGCAAAAGCGTAATTTTGTAGATTAAATTCCTCTAGATTTTGTTTTAAAAAACGAATAGGAATTTCTTAATTATAAAAATTAGATATTATGTCAGGTACATTAAATAAAGTAATGCTAATTGGGCATTTAGGAGATGAAGTAAAAATGCATTATTTTGAAGGTGGAGGTTGCGTTGGTCGTTTTCCTATTGCTACAAATGAAACCTATACTAATAAGCAAACCAATGAACGTGTTACTAATACCGAATGGCATAATGTTGTGGTACGTAATAAAGGTGCCGAAATTTGCGAAAAATATCTAAGCAAAGGAGATAAAGTATATATAGAAGGTAGAATTAAAACTAGAAAATGGCAAGACGAAAGTGGTAACGATCGTTTTTCTACTGAAATACAATGTAACGACTTTACTTTTTTAACTACAAAAAATGATAGTGGTGCTGCAAATAGTGGTCAGCCACAACAACAACAACAACAACAACAAAAGCCGCAAGTAGCACAACCGAGTGCTAACCAGCCAAAGGTAGAAGAAGGTAATGATGATCTACCCTTTTAACGTTTAACTAAAATTATAATCCTTGGACCTTGAACCCACGAGTTTTTTATTAATAAATTTAGCCATTGATTTTTCAATTGTAAGTGGTTTTGTGCTCTTATTTGTACTCTTGCTTTGTTCTGCATTAATCTCTGGAGCAGAAGTTGCTTTTTTTTCCTTAACAGATTCGGATATAGAAGAAGGTTTAGAGCAAAACCTGAAACCAATCAAGATCATTTCCTATTTATTAGAAAAACCAAAAAAATTATTAGCAACCATACTTGTCGCTAATAATTTTATAAATATTGCAATCGTAATTTTGTTTGCTTATTTGGGGAACTTTATGTTTGAAAGTATAGAGTCTTCGGCTTTAAAATTTATTTTAGAAGTTGTTTTAGTTACCTTTTTAATATTGCTATTTGGTGAAATCTTACCTAAGGTATATGCGATTAGGAACAAATTGAAGTTTGCTACACTTATGGCATATCCGTTACGTTTTTTAGATGTTGTTTTTTCGCCAATAAGTTTGCCTATGCGAAGTGTTACGTTAGCAATAAACAATAAGTTTGCTAAACAAAAATCGAATCTAAGTGTAGATCAACTTTCACAAGCTTTAGAGCTAGCAAGCGATGAAGATACCACCAAAGATGAACAAAAAATACTACAAGGTATTGTCTCTTTTGGAAATACAGATACCAAGCAGGTAATGCGACCAAGAATAGATATTTTCGCATTAAATGTAGAGCAAAAATATGCAGACATCATTCCGGAGATCATTAAAAATGGCTATTCTAGAATTCCTGTATATCAAGATAATATTGATACTGTTGTTGGCGTTTTATACGTTAAGGACTTGTTGCCTTTTATAGATAGAAAGCAATTAGATTGGAAAACCTTATTACGCGAACCATTCTTTGTGCCAGAAAATAAAAAGCTGGATGATTTAATGGCAGAATTTCAAGAAAAGAAAGTACATTTAGCGGTGGTTGTAGATGAATATGGCGGAACTTCTGGGCTTATTTCTTTAGAAGATATTATTGAAGAAATTGTTGGAGATATTAGTGATGAGTTTGATGATGAAGGATTGGTTTACTCAAAATTGGATGATAAAAACTATGTTTTTGAAGGCAAAACAGCATTAAAAGATTTTTATAAAGTTATTCGGTTGGATGAATATGTTTTTTTTGAAAATAATAAAGGTGAAGCGGAAACTGTTGCTGGCTTTGTTTTAGAAATATCTAGAAGTTTCCCAAAAGTAAATAGTAAAATACTTTTTGAAGATTACATTTTTACAATTGAAGCATTAGATAAAAAAAGAATTACAAGAGTTAAAGTAACCCTTCCTTAATAATTAAAAAGCGTCCATTTGCAAGTCTCTTTTTTAAATGAGAATATTAGGCAAAACGAGATTAATAATATATATAACTCATTCTTGATACGGAAGAGGAAGGATTGAATGGGTGTACAATGTCATCAATAAAGAACAATAGATAATAAACACATGAAACAGTTTTTAGTTTTACTTATCGTACTTATATGTTTTTCCTGCGGAAAGGATGCAACTCCAAAACCAGAAGCAAAACTGCGTTTAGAATATCCAGCAGCTAGTTATACCGAAACTAATTTCAAGATGCCTTTTACTTTCGAAAAAAACGCATTAGCAACCAATGTGAAAACAAGAAAATTAAGTGGTAGCGATAGTTATGGTATAGATTTAGAGTATCCAGCTTTAAAAGGAACCATTTACTTAACGTATAAGTCTATAAATAAAAGTGAAGAGAAATTAATTTCTTATTTGCGTGATGCACAGAATTTCACACAAGAACACACACAAAAAGCAGATGAAATTTTTAGTGATTTGTTTGAGAATCCTAAAAACAAAGTGTACGGAATGTTTTACGAAGTAGGAGGTAACGCAGCATCACAATCGCAATTTTATGTGACAGATAGCACCGATCATTTTTTAACAGGCTCTTTGTATTTTTATACAAAACCTAATTTCGATTCTATTCTTCCTGCGGCAAGCTATTTAAAAAAGGATATTAAACATATCATGGAAACGATTACTTGGAAATAAAAAAAGCTTCTCTATGAGAAGCTTTTTTTATTTTAATTGGGTATGATTACGCTTTAGCCTTATCAGCACAACACGCTTTCTTGCAATCTTTAGAGCAAGCTGCCTTTTCTGCATCTGTTTTGTTTGCGCAACATGCTTTCTTGCAATCTGCTGCACAAGCTGTTTTCTTATCTGTAGATACTTCTGCTTTTTTTCCTGTAAAAGACTCTACCGTTTTCATTTCTTTAACCGTATAAGTTTCACCAACTTTAGTTACTGTTTCTTCTAAAGAAGTAGTAGTAACTTTAGCGTTGTCGTATTCTACCATTGCTAATTTTTTGTCGTAATCTACTTTTGCAGATTTTACACCTTCCATTTTAGCTAATTTCTTTTCAATCGTTCTTGCACAACCAATAGCGCAAGTCATACCTTCTATAGTAAACTCTGCTTTTGCATACGTTGCATTTGGATCTAATTCTGCTTTTGCGGTTTCTACAGCAGTCTCTACAGTAACTACTTCTGCTTTTGTTTCGTTTTTACAACTAAATGCTGCTAAGGCAATTACAGCTATTGCTGCTATTTTTTTTATTTGTTTCATCGTATAAGTTTTTATTATTCAACTGTTTGCAAATCTAATAATTATTTGCTGTTAATTGTGTTAAAAAGTAGCACTTTTGTAGTACTAAAAAAGGAAGTATGTTTCAGGAAAATAAAAAATGGATCTATCTTATTGTTTTATCGCTAATTTGGGGAACTTCATTTATACTTATTAAAAAGGCGCTTATAGGTTTAGATCCTTATCAATTAGGTGCTTTAAGAACAATAATTACTGGCTTATTTTTATTTGCTGCAGGTTATAAAACTATAAAAACAATTAAAAAAGAGGATTGGAAATGGATTGCTATTTCAGGTTTTTTCGGATCGTTTATTCCAGCTTTTTTCTTCGCTATAGCAGAAACAGAAATTGATAGTGCCGTGGTGTCTGTGTTAAATTCTTTAGTGCCTTTAAACACTATATTACTAGGTTTTGCTGTTTTTAAAATAGCTTCTACAAAAAGACAGGTTTTAGGAGTTATTGTTGGTTTTATAGGTACTGCCATATTGATTTTAAAAGGAGCTGCTTTAAATCCGGAACAAAACTATATGTATGCTGGTTTTATAGTTTTTTCTACTTTTATGTATGCGGTAAATGTGAATATTATAAAAAGGTATTTACAAGATGTTAAACCTTTGGCAATTGCAACAGGGAACTATGTTGTTATTTTTATTCCAGCCATTATTGTTTTATTGTTTACTGGTTTTTTTAGCGAAGCGACGTTTAGTAAGCCTGAGTTAGGAATGTCTGTGTTTTATGTTACGCTATTGTCCTTTTTTGGTACTGCTTTGGCTAAAGTGCTTTTTAATACATTGGTTCAAATTTCCACTCCCGTTTTTGCTTCTTCTGTTACCTATGTTATGCCAATTGTAGCTTTAGTTTGGGGTGTTTTGGATGGCGAAGGTTTTAGTTTACTACAAGCTTTTGCTTCTGGTATAATACTAATAGGTGTTTATTTATCACAAAAAAAAGCTGGTGGTAAATCCGTTTCAAAATAATGCGCATAAAAAAACCGAAGCAGTTAAGCTTCGGTTTTAATTTTTTATAGGATGTCATTTTGAATGTAGTAGAAAAATCTAATTGGTAAATGATGAATAGATTTCTCCACTTTGGTTGCAATGACAATTGTTTTAATTAGTTAAAATCGGCATCGGTAACCCCTTCGTTTACTTTGATTTCTTTTACAATGAAATCAAATTTACGTGGTCCATTTGTTTGTCCGATTTTAAACGGGAATTTTATACCAGATATTTCTTGGTATTCTGTTAAGTAGGTTGAAGCAGAACCCATTGGAGATGTTTTTTCAACTTTTATTTTTAATCCAGTTTCTACACTGTAAAAGTTTGTTTGCGTATCAGAAATTTTAATTCTGTAAGCTTTTTCTCCGTCAATATCTTCAATTTTTTCTAAAGTAACTCCGCTCTTTAAGTAGTTTACTTCTGGAAATGGAGAACCTTCTTCTTGTGTGGTCTTCACTTCTTCCGGGCTCATTTCAGAACGTTGTCCTTGTTGTACTTTGTAACCAGCTTCACCGTCAACAACTGTTTTCATCATAGATTGTCCCATAGCAAAAATTTCTGTTGCAAATTGGTCTTTAGATGTTTTCTTCATTTCTAGAAGCATCATCATACCTGGTTGTAATTCCGCTTCAGCAGTCATAAAAACAGAGTTTACTTTGTCTAAATTAGTTTTTCCACCAATAGCATCAATATACTTGTTAAGCACCGAGTTTGCATCTACATCACTTGGCATCTCTATATTGTAGTTCGGTTTTTCAACTTGATTCGCATATGCATCATAATATTTGATTGGCACATTGCTTCCGTTAAAGGTTACTTTTTCTAAATTTTCTAGCACTTCGCTACCTTTTCCAATGACAACAATTCTAGCGCTTTCTGTACCAAAGTATTTGTTTGCTACTCTTTGTACATCTTCTATAGTAACTGCTTTTATCTTTTCTAAATAGGTAGTATAAAAGTCTTTTGGTAAATCGTTTAGTTTTATGTTTAACGCATAACGAGCAATATTTTGAGGATTCTCTAAAGCTAATACAAAGTCACCAAGATATTTTGCTTTTGCATTTTCTAAAGCTTGTGTAGAAACAGGTTCTTCTTTTATACGTTTAATTTCTTTTAAAGTTTCAACAACAGCACTGTCTGTTACTGCATTACGAACTGCTGCTCCAGCTTTAAAACGAGATACGTATTTATCTGAACCTACACTAGAACGCGCACCATAAGTATACCCATGAGCTTCACGAAGATTCATATTTAAGTAACTGTTAAAACCACCACCTAATATTTTATTAGCGATTAAAACAGCATGGTAATCTGGATCGTTCATTTTTAAATCTACATTACTCGTTAAAGAAATGTTAGACTGTACCGCATTTGGCATATCCACAAAATTGATTTGTGTGTATTTTACATTTGGCATTGCTTCTGGCACTGTAGAAACCACTTTTAGATTGCTTTCCCAAGTAGAAAAGTAGTTTCTAATTTGTCTTTCAATAGTGGTGTAATCTACATCACCAACTACTACTAAATATGCATTGGAAGGTGCGTAGTATCTTTCGTAAAAAGTTTTAACATCTTTTAAAGTTATTTTACCAATAGTTTCTTCGGTTACAAACTCTCCGTAAGGATGATGTGTACCATAAGCTAAAGCGCTACCAACACGGCTAGCAACAGCATCTACACTTTTTTTGTTTGATTTTAAACCTTCAATAGCTTTCTCTTTTTCTTTTTGAAATTCTTCTTCTGTTAATAAAGGATTTTTAACAGCATCTGACATTAGATTTAGAATTCTATCTGAATATTTAGATAGTGAACTTGCGTAACCACCATTAGATCTAAAGCTCATTCTAGCTCCTAAAAAGTCTATTTCTTCATTGAAGGCATCTTTAGTAATGGTTGTTGTTCCGTTTCCTAACATACTTCCTAATATTCCAGATACACCAGCGATGTCTCCTTCTTTAATGGGTTTATTGTCTATGGATAAGCTGTAAGAAACACGAGGTAATTTATGGTTTTCTACAACAAGTACTTTTAAACCGTTTGGTAATTCAAATTCTCCAGGTACTTCTAATGCGATTTTTGGAGCTGGTCCTGCTTTTGGTTGTTTTGATCTATCTATTTGCGCTTGTAGGCCAATTGACATTAAAAACAATGATAATATGGTAAATATTTTTGTTTTCATTTTATATGAATTTAATTTTTTATTGCTCTTTTTCTTCTGGTAAATATTCCATTTCTAATCGTTGATTAGCGTTTAGGTATTTTTTTGCTACCGCTTGAATATCTTCTCTAGTAATAGATCTATAGATTTCAATTTCTTTATTAATTAAAGCGGTGTCACCATATAACATGTAATATGTTGCTAGGGATCCTGCAATACCTTCTACGCCAGAATTGGAGTTTACAAACTGGTTTTCCGATTTGTTTTGAAGTTTTTGGTAGTCTCTTTCTGAAATCAATTCATTTTGAACTTTCACAATTTCTTCATCTATTTCTTTAAGTAAATCTTCAAGTTTAACATCACCTAAAGGCATTCCGTATAAAATATAAGTTCCATAATCTTCTTGACTGTTATTAAATGCTCCAACTTGTAGTGCCATTTTTTTCTCGTCCACTAATTTTTTATATAATATAGAACTCTTTCCACTACTTAAATAAGTAGACAACATATCTAACGCATAAGCGTCTTTATCTTTCATTGAAGGTGTTCTGTACGCAGCTACAATTGCAGGTATTTGAATGTTGCTATCGTAAGCAGTTGCTTTAATAGGAGTTGTAATTGGGTCTTCTTTAGGGAAGTTTCTAGTGATTTCTTCTCCTCTAGGAATTGGTCCAAAATAATCTTGAATCATTTTTTTCACAGCAGGAACATCTATATCTCCAGCAACCACTAAAACAGCGTTGTTTGGTACATAGAATTTCTTATTGAATGCTTGAAACTCTTCTAAAGTAGCAGCGTCTAAATGTGACATTTCTCCAATAGTTGTCCATCTGTAAGGGTGTTTTTTAAACATGTTTTTCTTTACATTTTCAAAAAACTTACCATATGGAGAGTTGTCTACACGTAAACGTTTTTCTTCTTTAACAACTTCGTTTTGTGTGTCGACACCAACTTGATTAATAATAGGATGCATTAATCTTTCCGATTCCATCCATAAACCAAGTTCTACACTGTTAGAAGGAAATACTTCGTAGTAATACGTTCTGTCGTCTGTGGTGTTGGCATTGTTGCTTCCTCCATTAGAGGTAACTATGTTAAACCAATCTCCTCTTTTAATGTTTTCTGTACCTTCGAATAAAAGGTGTTCAAAAAAGTGAGCAAAACCAGTACGTTCTGGGTTTTCATCTTTTGCACCTACATGATACATTACAGAGGTTGTTACTACAGGAGCAGAGTTGTCTTTATGTAAGATAACGTGCATGCCGTTATCTAAATCGTACTCTTCATACTTAACTTCTTGAGCAGTTGCTGTTAAGCCAGCGAAACATAAAGAAGCTAAAGCTAAAATGTGTTTTTTCATTGTGTCTTTGGTTTATATAATTTTAATGATTTGTCCTTAACTATTAGGAATAGTTACAGAATTTCAAAAGTAATATTTATAAATATTTTTAACGTTAACAATATCAAAAAGTTAGTATTAAATTATATTAATTGAAAATTTTTCACGAAATTTAAAAGAGTATAACCCTTAAAGCTTTATTGATATGAATTCTTCTTCATCTGTAGCTGTTAAATATGGCGTTTTTACAACTATAGCGCTTATAGCATATTTTTTAATTATTAAATTGTTAGGACTGCATACCAATCCCTGGTTTAGAATGGTAAACGGATTATTTATGGCCTACGGAATTTATGTTGCTATTAAAAGGTATAAATCCATATCTGGGGGAGATTTTAATTATACAAACGGTTTTAAAGTTGGATTAATTACTGGTTTTATTGCAACCTTCCTTTTTGCCTTATTTATGGGGGTTTACATGTTTCATATAGATGTAGATTTTATGAATACCTTATTAAAAGATTGGTTTCATAATAGTGATTATGGCGGCGGAATTTTAATCTTTGTAATTCTGGTAGAGGGTTTAGCATCTTCAACAATTTTAACACTGACTTTCATGCAGGTTTTAAAAAACAGCACAAAAGTTGTTCAAAAGCAATAAAACGTTTGTAGTTTAATTAATTAGCAGTATATTTGCATCCGTTTTCTAAGGAAAATGAGATTATTTTATATAAATTAATTAATAAAAACGTTACGCTATGTACGCAATTGTAGAGATAGCAGGGCATCAATTCAAAGTTGAAAAAGACCAAAAAGTTTTTGTTAACCGTTTAGCATCAGAAGAAGGAAAGACAATGTCTTTCGATAATGTTCTTTTAATTGCAGATGGTAGCAATGTAACTGTAGGCGCCCCAGCTATAGATGGAGCACAAGTAAGTGTGAAAATCTTAAAGCACCTTCAAGGTGATAAAGTTATTGTTTTCAAAAAGAAAAGAAGAAAAGGTTACCGTGTAAAGAATGGACACAGACAAGCCTTAACTGAAATCGTGATTGAGAGCATTGTAGCTTCAGGAGCTAAAAAAGCTGCTCCAGCTAAAAAAGCTGCCGCTCCAAAGGCAGAAGCAAAACCAGCTGCTAAAAAAGCAACAGGTAAAGCAGATGATTTAAAGAAAGTTGAAGGTATTGGACCTAAAATTGCTGAAACATTAGTAGAAGCTGGAATCGCGACTTTCGCAGATTTAGCTAAAACAGATGCAGCAAAAATTTCTGAAATCATTGCAGGTGTTCGTGGTAGTCACGTAACAGATACTTGGCCAGCACAAGCTAAATTAGCTGCTGATGGTAAGTGGGACGAGCTTAAAAAATGGCAAGACGAATTAGATGGTGGTAAAGCTTAATTGCGAAACTACTGAAGTATAACAAATAAAACCTTAAGACAATGGCTCATAAAAAAGGAGTTGGTAGTTCGAAGAATGGTAGAGAATCAGAATCAAAACGTTTAGGCGTGAAGATATTTGGTGGACAAGCTGCTATTGCTGGAAATATCATATTAAGACAAAGAGGTAATACGCATCACCCAGCGGAGAACGTATACCAAGGAAAAGATCATACTTTACACGCTAGAGTAGATGGTCTTGTAAAATTCACTAAAAAAAGAAACAATAGATCTTATGTATCTATTGAGCCTTTCGAAGTTTAAGAATTTTATAAATCCTTAAAAATTTAAAACACCTTTACTTATCTAATAAGTAAAGGTGTTTTTTTATGCGCTATATTTAAAAAAGATAAAATGGAATACTAATAATATTCCTGTAATAATAGTTGTTGTTATAAAAGTCACATAATCTATTTTTGTATATAATACAATGTGTTTGGTTATTTCTGTGTTTTAATTTATAAAAGTCATACCTTTATTAAGATGAATATTTGAAATCAAAATAATATAAAGTTTGTTATTTGTTTTTAAAGACAAAAATAGAAATGATAGCATCAGACAAGTTAGTGACTTATATGTGGATTTTATTAGCAGTGTATGCTGCAGTAATATTATTTTTCGTCATACGTGGCGCTCGAAAAAACACAAGCATAAAAGATTATGCCGTTGGTAATATAGGTTTCCCTTCTTGGGTAGTTGGTTTGTCTTTGGCAGCTTCCATGACAAGTGCTGCAACCTTTATTATTAATCCCGGATTTATAGCGCTATACGGAATTTCTGGAGTAATCTCTTTCGCAGTTGTATTACCTATTGCTGCATTTCTATCGCTAATTGTTTTTACCAAAGGTTTTGTAAAGCAAGGGAATTCTGTGAAAGCCACAACCATGGCGCAATGGATAGGGAAACGGTATAAAAGTAAAAGCTATGCGTTTTTCTTCGGTATTATAGCGCTCTTACTCATTACTTTTATCGTACTAATTAATGTAGGATTAACACAGGTTATTTCTAAATCCCTAAATGCAGATCCTTTTTATGTACTTATGGGAATTACCGTATTTGTATTTGGTTATATGATGTTTGGTGGCGCAAACTCTATGGTGTATACCAATACTATTCAGGCGATTATTATGTTTGTTGTAGCTATTATTTTAATTAGTTCTGGATCTGAATATTTTACAGATGGTATTTCTGGTTTCTTCGATAAATTAAATGCCATAGACCCTAATCTTACCAAACCTACAAACCCATCAAGCTTTCTTTTTCGTGATTATTTTGAAATTATTTTCACCCAAATAGTAATTGGTGTTGCCATTGTTTGTCAGCCACACATTATTACAAAATCCTTATTATTAAAAGATTCTTCAAAAATAAACACCTATTTGTTTAGCGGGATTGCTTTTATGATTGTTTTCTTTTTAGTCGTGATTGTTGGTTTGTATGCTCGAATTAGTTTTCCTGACTTTATGGTCAATGGTGAAAAATTACGAATGGATGAAATTATACCAACCTACGTAGTTACTAAGTTTTCTGTTGGTATTGGATTAGTAATTGTTGTGGGTTTAATTTCTGCAGGATTATCCACTTTAGAAAGCTTAATACAATCGTTGTCTATTACCATTACTTCAGATATCATCAATCCTTTGTTTAAGGATAGGTTTACCGAAAAAACAATTTCAATCAATAAAGCAGTTATTGTTGTCCTTGGCGTTGTGAGCTTTTTATTAAGTTGGCAACAAATTAAAAACCCAGACGTTAGTGTGGCTATTTTTGCTCAAAACGGAGTCTATGCTTACTTTGCGGCTGCTTTTGTTCCTGTTTTGTTTGGAACATTTTTAGATAATGTTTCTTTAAGGGCTGTTTTTATAGCAAGTATTACGGCAATAGTAGTACATTTTGGTATTTACTACGGAAGAATAACACCGTACATGCAAGAACCGGTTAATAATCCAGGGGTTTCTGCGGCAATAGGAATAATAACATCCCTAGTAATTGGTTACATTATATATAAAATAGATTTTAATAAAGAAGCAAGTGGACGCACTAGATTGGACAGCTAAATGGGCAGATTATACGCCCGATAAAATTGCATTAACATCGTATGACACTAATATCAGTTATACGTATAACGACTTGCATGTCTATGCCAATCGGTTAATCCATAAATTCACCGAGCTTCATTTGGAAGAAGGCGATAGAATCGCTGTTTTGGCAGAGCATAGCCTAGAATATATGGTGCTCTTTGTGGCTTGCCAGCGTATGGGTTTGGTAATGGTTCCTTTAAATTATCGCTTGCCGGTAAATGAAATAGCAAAACTTCTTGTAGACTGTACGCCTTGTTTATTTATATATAATAAAAACCATCAGGATAAATTAGGGCAATTACCACTAGAAAAGATACAGACAATCTCTGTGGACAAACTAGAACACTTTTTTCAAAATGAAGAAAATCATGCAGTAAAAACCTATTCTATTAAAGAGGATAATGCCTTATTTATATTTTATACTTCGGGAACTACAGGTGCGCCAAAAGGTGTTATTTATACCAATAAAATGTTATTTTGGAATAGCTTAAATACATCGATGCAGTTGGGGATTACCTTTCGAGATTCCACAATAAATACCTTGCCGCCGTATCATACATCTGGATGGAATGTTTTTATAACGCCACTTTTGCATAAAGGAGCACATATTGGTATGTTAGAAAAGTTTGATGCCGAAAACATATTATGCCTTTTAGAACGCAACAAAACGACTTTGTTTATGGCTTTGCCAACCATGCTATTAATGATGCAAAAAACGGATGTTTTTAAAAATGTCAACCTAGAAAAAATGCGTTACATTATTTCTGGTGGAGAAAAAGTGCCATCCGAACTTGTTTCTTTCTGGAAAACTGAAAAAAATATTTACATAAGACCAGGCTATGGTTTAACCGAAGCTGGACCAAGTATTACTTCTTTACATCATAAAATGGCAGTGCTTAAACCAAATTCTATAGGAAAGCCTAATTTTTATTTAGATCTAAAAATTGTGAATGCAAAAGGAGAGGCCGTTAAAACAAATGAAGTTGGCGAACTCTGTATTAAAGGAAATATTGTAACTCCAGGTTATTGGAATAATTCCGTTAAAACCAGCAGCAAAATAAAAAAAGGATGGCTGTTTACTGGCGACTTTGCATATAGTGATGAAGAAGGGTTTTTGTATATGAAAGGCCGTAAAAACGACATGTATATTTCTGGTGGAGAAAATATTTATCCGCAAGAAATTGAGGTGCAGTTGGAATTAATAAATGGAATAAAAAAAGCAGTAGTTTTAAGTGTGAAGGATGAAAAATGGGGAGAATGCGGCATAGCGTTTGTAACCACAGAAAACGAAGATCTTTCCGTAATTGCAATTCGGGAAGTTTTAAAAAAGAATCTGGTAGCTTTTAAGCATCCAAAACATCTGTTTGTTTTAGATGAAATTCCGCTAACCAGTTTGGGTAAAGTTTCTAGAAAGAAATTATATAATTATTTTAATACTATTAAATCAGAACAATGAAAAGACTTACGCTATTATTTATTTTCACTTTAATTAGCACCATTATGTTTTCGCAAAAACCGGATAGACTTATGAAAGAAATAATTTCTCAATATGATTTTAAATCGCATGCTGTACTGATTGACAGTTCAGAAATAAGCTATATTAAAGAAGGGATTGGTGAAAAAACGTTGTTGTTTGTACATGGATTAAGTAGTAATTCGGATGCATGGTCTGAAAATATAAAGGATTTAAAAGAACACTACACCTGCGTTGCTTTGGATTTACCAGGATACGGAAGATCCTCTAAACCTGAAGTAGATTATACGCCAACGTACTTCGCTGAAATTTTACATAAATTCATTGCGGAATTAGAATTGAAAAACGTGGTTCTTGTTGGACATTCTATGGGCGGACAAGCAAGTATTAAACTAGCGACTTCTTATGCAACAGATATTGAAAAACTAATTTTGATTGCTCCAGCAGGTTTAGAACAGTTTTCTGAAGCTGGCGCTAATATGCTAAAAAGTTTTTTCACTGTCGATATGGTGAAAAACACAACAGACGAACAAATTGAAAAAAACTATGCCTTAAACTTTTACCAGTTGCCAGAAGAAACTTCAAGAATGATTGCGGATAGAAAACAAATTAAATTTGCTACAGATTTTGATGCACATTGTACCGCTATTGTCAATAGTATTTCAGGAATGCTAAACGATCCGGTGTATGCAGATTTAGAAAGTATTACAAAAAAGACATTAGTTGTTTTTGGTAATAAAGACATGCTTATTCCTAATCGTTATTTAAATCCCACCTTAACTATTGAAGATGTTGGTGAAATAGCTTCCCAAAAAATAAAGGAAGTAAAAGTCGCGTATGTAGAGGATGCTGGTCATTTTGTGCAATTTGAAAAACCGATAGAAGTTAATCAGCTTATTCAACAATTTGTGGATGCTAATTAATACAAAATAGATCTAATAATTATTTAATTTCATTTGGTGTTTAATGAAAACAAAGCTTAAAAAATTTACAGAATTTAGTAAAACCATACTGCCAAATGAAGCCAAATATCTGCAAACTAGATATCAGTTTACGGATGTAGAAAAACTTCAAATTATGGAGTTGATCATCTCTAATGCTTTATCTCAAAAGGCATTTGTAGATTTTGATACCACCATTAACAAACGTAAATATTCCTATATTAAAGATTGGATTGAAAAAAAATTAGCCAATATTGATGTAGATGCAACCATTGGTTGGTTAATGGCTTTAAAGCAAAAAATACTTACCGATGCCATTGCGTCTAGTGAAGAAAAAGAATTTCTACATTACATTGCAGGATACAAAAACATTGAATTTAATTTTCAGAATTTATACGACTTAGCTAAAGAATATAAGTCTTATTTGTTGGTTAGAATGCGCTATAAAGACCATCAAATAATAGCAGATTTCATTGAAACCTATAAAGAGAATTATGCAGAGGTTAAAGAAATTAACGAAAAACTCTACACAGCAACTACAGAAATCACCAATCAATATACGCTAAATAATAACGAGACAAAGCACTTGGAAACTTGGTTGCTCGCTGTTTTTAATGATAAAAATATAGATGGAAAAAACAGGTATCAAGCATTTGTTTTACTCGCTTTTATCTACACCAATTATAATGAAAATGATAAATTAAAAGTCATTTTCGACCAAATTGACTATTATTTTAGTCAAGGCGAAATGTATTCCAGACGTTTGCTTTCTAATTATTATGCAAGTCGTGTGTTGTTACATTCTAAACAAGACGAATTTGAAGAAGCAGAATTTTATGGGTATTTGTCTATCCGACAAAACAATAATGATACCCTGATGTATTTGAATAATTTGGTCGCTATTTTATTGCGAAATAACAGTCCGGAAAAAGCTTTTACATTATTAGATGCGTATCAAGAATGGTATAAAGAAACACATAATTATCATCAAAAAATAGGGTATTGTTCCTACCAAATTCGTGTATTATCCGAACTTCAAAAAAACGATCTTGCCGAAGCTACAGCGAAAACATTTTTAATAAAATATAAAAAAGAAGTGCTGAAACATCGTTGGCATCACTTTTTCACATCGTATATAAATGTTCTAGTAATACAAGAAAAGTACGAAGAAGTACTTAAGCTTGCTGCAAAATTCAATTTGATAGAAAAGGAAAGTGAACGACAAAAGCAAAGTAATTACGTGCCTAATATTTCTTGGAGTATATCGCTTTCAAGATATATGGAAGGAAAAATAAATTCTACGCGTTTGTTAGAGGAAATTAAAGCTCCAATTAAAGGGGTGCAGCCTACAAAAAATCAGAAACAATTGATGATAAAGGTGATAGATACGCTTTCAAATAATTTACCGGAAGCGTTTTTTAAACTAAAGTCATACATTTAAAATTTTGCTCTAAAACTCCCTTGTCTATGGGTTTTTTGGATGTATTTTTTTATTTTTTAATCCAAAGTCATACTTCTCATTGCTAATTTTTAGTACTGTTTATTTTCTTTTTCACAATAGATTGCCATCATAATCTAACTTAAAACATCATTTCTAATTATGAAAAAACTACTATTCTTATTAACCTTGATTAGCTCTCTGGTTATTAATGCGCAAGATTCAGGAAGCGTAAAAGGAACAATTACGGAAGCAAGTGGTATGCCGTTAGCTGGAGCAGCAGTATATATTAAAAGTTTGGACAAAGGAGGTGTTACCGATTTTGATGGTAATTTTACCATTGAAGATGTTGCAGAAGGTACACATACAGTATCTATATCTTATATTGGTTTTGAAACGCTAGAACAAAGTGTTTCGGTAACTGCTGGAAAAACAACACAATTAAACTCCCAATTAAAAGAATCTAATAGTGTTTTAGATGAAGTGGTTATAACCGCAGGAAAAAAACCGCAAAAAATTACAGATGTACCAGCTACAGTAAATGTAATTACCGCTAGAGATATTGAAGAGTTTCCTAGTTTTAATATTGGGGAATTAGCAGCAAGACAAAAAGGTGTTGATTTTGTTCGTAGTGGTGTTTTAGGAACTGGAATTAATATTAGAGGATTTAATTCTGCTTTTAATTCTAAAAATTTACAAGTAACAGATGATAGGCTATCTACATTAATTGCTACAGGATTACCAATGGGTTCTTTTTCTACGGTAACTAAAGATGATATCTCTAGAGTGGAAATATTATTAGGCCCAAACGGAACACTGTACGGACCAAATGCACACAACGGATTAGTAAGTACGATTACTAAAAACCCTAGACAGTCGGAAGGAACAACATTTGCAGTAGGAGCTGGAAACCAAAACGTGGTAACAGCAAGATTAAGACATGCACAAGTACTGAATGATAAATTTGCTTATAAATTTCATTTTGAAAGATCGCAAGGAACAGAATTTGATTACGCAGATAGTGTGTATGTTGGAACAACAGCATATAAAGAATTAGATCTTGATCGTGATTTTGACTCGCAAAAATATGGTGCTTCTTTATTTTATAAGCCAACAAAAAGTTCGGAAATATCTGGATATTACGGACATAGTAATAGCAATAATATAGGTATTACAAGTGCAGGGCGTAACCAAATAAAAGATTGGAGTATCGATGTTGCTCAAGTAAAGTTTGTTTCTAAAAACTTTTTCGCAAATACATATTATACCTGGAGTAAGACCGATAAAACCTACGCTATGAATCAGCGTACACAAAATTATGTGTCGTTTGTAGAAAATGGTTTTTCAGAAGAAGAAGCTCGTGAGCGTTCTTATGCTGAGCAATGGTTACAAACAGGTGCTAATTTTGGTGATGGTTTTGCTTTGCAACGTGGTGCGCTTTTTAAAGATGCTTCCAAACGTTTTAATGCCGAAGCACAATACAATAATAACTGGAATAAATTCTATTTAACTTTAGGTGCGCAATATCAATTAGATATGGCAGATTCTGAAGGTACGTATCTTTTAGATGAAGGCGGAATTGATTTAGATCAAACAGGAGTGTACACACAAATGGAATATAAATTACCAGATTCTGGTTGGGGATTTTTGTTAGGAGGAAGAATAGATAATCACGAATTATACGGTTCTAACTTTATTCCAAAAGCAGCTATTACTAAAAAAGTAAAAAGCGGAACTTTCAGAATAACGTATGGTAAAGGTATTGCTGTTCCTTCTATTTTAAATCTTAAAGGAAACCTATTTGGTGGACTAGTTTTAGGAAATGGAGAAGGGTTTACGTTAACCGATGGTACAAAAATCGAAAAGTTAGATGTAGAGACTATTAATTCTTATGAAATAGGGTACAAAGGAAAACTTACCGAAAAATTATTTATAGATACTAATGCGTATTACAACCAATCGGATAACTTTATTAGTCCGTTGCGTAATATTGCAGATGCAGCAAATGGTAATAATGTAACTCATGTTGGTGACCAACCAATTGGTGATGTTGTAGATGGTTCTACAGGAGCTTTTGTATTGACGTACTTAAATTTTGGTCATGTAGATACCTACGGACTAGATGTAGGGTTAAACTATTACTTTAATGATAATTTTAGAACCTCTGTAAACTATTCTTATTTTGATAGAGATCTAGATAAAAATGATTTGGATAATGATGGGAATTTAGACGGACAAGTTTTAGAAAGTGAATTGCCAATTAATACACCTAACCACAAGTTTAGTGTTGGTCTTCATTACGGAAAAGGTAAATTCTATGGTGCGCTCTTCGGGAGATATGTGCAGAAATATGATTTCTTCTCCGGTATTAATGTAGCAGCAGAAACACAAGATCAAGATGGAGATGGTATCAATGAAATTGTTGAAAACGCTCAGGTAGGAAGAACTTGGAACTACGGACAATTAGGTGGTTTCTCAGTAGATGCAAATGCAGGATATAACTTTAATGATAACCTATCACTTGGTTTAAGTATTACCAACTTATTTAATGCTAAAAATAGAGAGTTTGTAGCTTCTCCAATTATTGAAACATTAGTTTCTTTCGAGTTGAAGTACAAGGTGAACTTCTTTAAAAAGAAACCAGCAACTATTAACTAAGCTTCCAAATCATGCCAAAAATACAAGTTAATGATATAGAACTTGATTATGAAGATTATGGAAAAGGAGATGTACTTCTGTTACTTCATGGTTTAGGATCCACAAAAAAAGATTGGGACGGTCAAGTCCCTTTCTTTTCTAAAAAATATCGAGTTATTGCCTTAGATTTTAGAGGTCACGGAGATTCTACAAAACCATTAGATGCTTATGGTGTAGAATTAATGACCGAAGATGTAAAGCAGTTATTAGATAAACTAGCGATTAAAAAAGCAACTTTTGTTGGTTTTTCTATGGGTGGCGCTGTAGCTTTTGAAATGGCTGCAAGACATCCAGAATACTTAGATAATCTAGTGATTGTAAATAGTGGTCCCGATTTTAACGATATGGGAAAAACGGGTGAAGACTTATTAAAGAGTCGAACAGCATTTTTAAAAACAAAAGGTGTAGAACCATTAGCCAAAGAAATTTCATTTAATATGTTTCCAGAAGCACATCAAATAGATATGCGAAACCAATTTGAAGCACGTTGCAAAAAGAATGATTACAATGCGTACTTCAAATCATTTGTAACCTTAATGGATTGGGGATTAGGAGATAGAATAAAAGACATAAATACAAGAACTTTAGTGGTAGCATCCGATATGGATTATACGCCAGTTGCCTTTAAGCAAGCTTATGTAGATACATTACAAAACGCTTCCTTGGTGGTTATTGAAAATTCTAGACATGGTGTTGTTATCGATCAGCCAGAAGCTTTTAATGTCGCACTTGAAAAATTTTTAGAAGATGAATAAAATCGTTCTTATTACAGGGAGTACCAGTGGAATTGGTTTAGGAATAGCAAATCAATTTGCGAAAGAAGGATATGCTATTATGTTTCATGGTTTAGAAAAAAATGGCGCAGAAATCGCAAAGGAAGTTGGTGAGAAATATAAGGTGAAAGTGGCTTTTTCTAATGCAAATTTATTGCAAGCGGAAGCTATTGAAGGTTTAGTAGAGGAAACTATAAAGACCTTTGGAGCGTTGCATGTATTAGTCAATAATGCCGGAATTCAATTTGTTTCGCCTATAGAAGATTTTCCAAATAGTACATACGAAAATATTATAGCCATAAATATGAATGCTGTTTTTTACGCTTCTAAAGCGGTTTGGAAACAGATGAAAAAACAAAAGTTTGGTAGAATAATAAATGTCTCTTCGGTGCATGGCATTCGAGCATCTGAGTTTAAATCGGCTTATGTCACCGCAAAACATGGTGTTATTGGTATGACCAAAGTCTTGGCTTTAGAAGGCGCACCTTTTAATATTACCTGTAACGCTATTTGTCCGGGTTATGTAAAAACACCTTTGGTGATCGGACAAATAAAAGATCAAGCCAAAGCACATAATATGACCGAAGAGGAGGTTGTAGAAAAAGTGATGCTTAAAAAGCAAGCGGTAAAACAATTTGTACCTCTAGAAGCAATTGCGAATATGGCAATATTGCTGGCAAAAGATAGCTCCACAACCATAACAGGTTCCTCCTTTGTTTTAGATGGAGGTTGGAGTGCACAATAATTTTTGATTAGTTGGTGAAAATGCTTTTCTGGAAACAGAAAGGCATTTTTTTTTGTTTCTGAAAAGCTTATCGTAAAGAGCTCCTTCCTTTAGCTAAAGGAAGGTGGGTTTTTGTGAAATAAAAACTCGGAAGGTTTGTCATAAAATAGCGAAGCGCATTTTAGGATACATTAGCTTCTATTTCTTCATAATATCCTCCATAATTTTCAAGTGATGTGTCGTGTGAAGCACCAAAAAGGTATAGATTCTTTTTTTGTTTACATGTCCGAATAAAGGATGTTTAAAATAAGCGTTCTTGTCTAAGGCAGCTATACTATTGATATTTGTTTTTGCCTCTTGTAATTGGCTTATAAGGTCTTCTTTTAAAACCACTTCAGGTGGCGTAACATACTTTGGTGCTTTTGCTTTTCCTCTAGGAAAAAAACCAAGTGTGAAGAATAGTTTTCCTAAAAAACTAAAATTGTTTTTAAAAGTATTTGGATCTGATTTTTGAGTAGAAATAACAACGGCATTAATTATTTTGAGACTGTGATCTATATGCCAAGCGATATCACCTTTGGATATTTTAGGATTAGAAATACTATGGTTTTCTATATGCGATTCTAATCTGTTAAGTGCTAGGCTTGCCTTTTCTAAACTCATGGTTTTTATATTTAAAAAGGAAAGGTACTTATTTAAAAACGAAAAGAGTAAAACTATTTGTTTGCGTATTTTGTTTTTTTGGTAACCGGTTAGTGTTTAACTAGCTCCTTCCTTTAGCTAAAGGAAGGTGGGGTTTTAGGAATTAAAAACTCGGAAGGTTTGTCTAAAAATAAACGAAGTGCATTTTGCTTTCATTTACCAAAGGAGCGATTGCTTCGTTTCTAGCAATGACCGTAAATGGCTAGCCCGCAATAGCAATTGATGCGGCATCCTTTTTTTGAGGCACGAAAAAAAAGATATAGCGGAAAGTGCGGTTGGTTTTGGTTTTTTCTACCAAAAACAAATTGCCCAACTTCTCGATACATCCCGATAAAAATCGGGACACTCGAAGTGACAATAAAAAAAAATCCCAAACACGAATGCTTGGGATTTTAGTATAATTTAGTTTCAATTAATGAGATTCCCACTTTCGTGGGAATGACAGATTAATATCTGTAGTGTTCTGGCTTGTATGGACCTTCTACCGTTACACCAATGTATTCTGCTTGGTAAGGTTTAAGTTCTGTAAGCTCTACACCAATTTTAGCTAAGTGTAATTTTGCTACTTTTTCGTCTAAAACTTTTGGTAACATGTATACATCGTTTCCGTATGCTTCTTTGTTTGTCCAAAGTTCAATTTGTGCTAAAGTTTGGTTTGTAAAGGAGTTACTCATTACAAAACTTGGGTGACCTGTTGCACAACCTAAGTTTACTAAACGACCTTCGGCAAGTAAAATAATGTCTTTTCCGTCAATAACGTATTTGTCTACTTGAGGTTTGATTGTATCTTTAGTATGACCATGCTTTTCGTTTAACCATCCTACTTGGATTTCGTTATCAAAGTGACCAATATTTGCAACAATAACTTTGTCTTTCATTGCTTCAAAATGCTCCGCACGTACAATATCTTTATTTCCTGTAGTGGTGATAATAATATCTGAATTACCAACAACCGTTTCTAATTTCTTTACTTCAAAACCATCCATTGCAGCTTGTAAAGCACAAATTGGATCGATTTCAGTAACGGTTACAATACTTCCTGCACCTTTAAAAGAAGCAGCAGTACCTTTACCAACATCACCATAACCACAAACAGTTACACGTTTTCCAGCTAGCATGATATCTGTTGCACGACGAATTGCATCTACTGCAGATTCTTTACAACCGTATTTATTATCAAATTTAGATTTAGTAACAGAATCGTTAACGTTAATTGCCGGCATTGGTAATGTACCGTTTTTAACACGCTCGTATAATCTGTGAACTCCAGTTGTAGTCTCTTCAGATAAACCGTTAATTCCTGCAGCTAATTCTGGGTATTTGTCTAAAACCATGTTGGTTAAATCACCACCATCATCTAAAATCATGTTTAATGGCTTTCTGTCTTCACCAAAAAATAAGGTTTGTTCAATACACCAATCAAATTCTTCTTCTGTCATATCTTTCCAAGCGTACACAGCAGTTCCAGCTTCTGCAACAGCAGCGGCAGCTTGATCTTGTGTAGAGAAAATGTTACAAGAACTCCAAGTAACTTCTGCTCCAAGAGCTTGTAAAGTTTCAATTAAAACAGCAGTTTGAATAGTCATGTGTAAACATCCTGCAATACGTGCTCCTTTTAATGGTTGCGTGTTTTTGTACTCTTCACGTAAACTCATTAGTCCAGGCATTTCTGCTTCAGCTAAATCCATTTCTTTTCTTCCCCAAGCCGCAAGCGACATATCTTTTACCTTATTAGGTACGTAAGCAACAGTTTTTGTACTCATATTATTTTTTATCTTGTTTTAAAATTGCACTTGCCTTTGGCTTTATGGCTTAAATAACTAAATTCGCTATATAAAAATTTGCCGAATCCGCCTTAGACGATGCAAAGATAATCAATAACTTTTAGAATATTAAATGCCTATTTATAAAACTCTTACACCAAACTCACAAACTACTGTTAAAATCTGGAAGATTACAGAGTCTTATGAAGATTTACTAGCGCCAATTACCTTGAATCCAGAAAGCATGAAACGTGTTTTAGGGATGAAAAGTGAATTGCACAGACGTGGCTTTTTAAGTGTGCGTCATTTACTTGCGGCTTTTGGTTATACCGATGCCGATTTAGTTTATGACCAGAACGGAAAACCACATTTAAAAGATGGTAAACATATTTCTATTACGCATTCGTTTACGTTCTCGGCAGTGGTAGTTAGTGATACGGTTGTTGGTATTGATGTAGAAAAACAACGCGAAAAGATTGGTGTGATTGCGCATAAATTTTTAGATTATGAAAATGTGTATTTAGATAAGGAGGCAACAGATTATATCCAGAAACTAACCGTTATTTGGTGTATTAAGGAATCTTTATATAAATTGTTTGCTACTCCAGGATTGAGTTTTTTACAGCATACATTGGTCATTCCGTTTAGCATTGAAGAAGGTGCTACTATAGCTTGGATTGATTACGAAGAAAAAAAACATAGATACCAAACTACATTTTTTGAGTTTGAAGGATTTACTTGTGCTTATGCTTTACCAGCTTAATATTTTTTAGAGCAAAGAAAATAGACTAAAGATAAGATGACCTATTAAGAGAAATAAAAAGAAAAACATTTGTGTATTCCTAGGTGATGAAAAGTATTTATAAAAACATATTACAGTCTATTGAAAAAGGGGAAAAGCTTTTAGCAGTTTTAATAGATCCGGATAAAACAAAACCAGAAGGTTTAGACGGTTTTATGCAAAAATTAAACAGCTCGGTTGCTACACATATTTTTGTTGGTGGAAGTACTGTAGAAGCATTTGCAACAGAAAACCTTGTTTTAGCATTAAAAAAACATACCAACTTACCAATCATATTATTTCCAGGAGATGTATCGCAAATTACCAATCATGCAAACGCTATATTGTATTTGTCTTTGTTGTCCGGTAGAAATCCGGAATATTTAATAGGAAAACACGTAGCCTCGGTTTCTAAATTAAGAAATAGTAGTTTAGAAGTGATTCCAACGGGTTATTTGCTAATCGAAAACGGAAAAGAAACAGCGGTACAACGCGTAACGCAAACAATGCCAATGCCAATTAATAAGGTACAAGCTATTGTAGATACCGCAAAAGCAGGAGAGTTACTTGGTATGCAACTTATCTATTTAGAAGCGGGAAGTGGCGCAGAAAAAGCAATTCCTTCGTCTATTATTTGTGCCGTAAAAGAGGAGTTAAAAATCCCTGTTATTGTTGGTGGCGGCATACGAAGTAAAGAACAATTAGATACAGCGTACCAAGCTGGAGCAGATTTGGTAGTTATTGGTACTGCTTTTGAAGAGGATGAAACATTCTTTAAAGAGTTGAAAAAATAAAAAATAGTTCCCGACAGCGTGAAATAGAAGTCGGTATAAAATTAATGTTTAATAAAAAAACGCCCATTATTATGGGAAATAAATATGGAAATATCTGTAGACTTAACGCTTTCTCCTTTACAGGATGATTATGAAAAACATGTTATTAATTTTATAAAAGCATTACGAAACTCCCCATTTAAGGTTTTAGAGAATCCGTTAAGCACCCAAATATTTGGAGATTATGATACGTTGATGCCTTTTTTAAATAAAGAAATAAAACGTTCTTTTGAAGAGGTAGGTATTTCTGTACTAACAATGAAAGTGGTTAAAACAAATAGAAGCGACTATGAACCTCATTTTTGATTTTTTATTCGGTCAATATTCAGACTACCAAACACTAGATGTTGTATTAGAGATTGTTGCCGTTATTTTTGGGTTTCTTTCGGTATGGTTTTCTAGAAAAAACAATATTTTAGTTTTTCCAACAGGAATGATAAGTACCTGCATTTTTGTGTATTTATTGTTAAAATGGGGACTTTTAGGAGATATGATGATTAACGCTTATTACTTTATTATGAGTGTTTATGGTTGGTATATTTGGACACGTAAAGTGGACGCGAGTCATGTAACACAAATTTCTAGAACGACCAAAAAGGAAAAAAAAATAAGCGTAGCCATCTTTTTAGCAACACTAGTTTTTGTTTTTAGTATTTATAAAACATTTGATAAATGGAACGGCTGGGTTGCTTATGTAGATACCATAACTACAGCGATATTTTTTGTTGGTATGTGGCTTATGGCTAAGCGTAAAATAGAAAACTGGATTTACTGGATTATTGGTGATATCATTTCTATTCCTTTGTATTTTTATAAAGGATTTACCTTTACCAGTTTTCAGTATTTAGGATTTACATTTATAGCAATTTTAGGATATTTAGCATGGAAGAAAAGCTTAGACAACAACCAAGTGACTGTGTAAAAGTAGTGCTTTTTGGTCCTGAATCTACAGGAAAAACAACCTTGTCAAAAGAATTGGCGCGTCATTATAATTCGGTTTGGACACCAGAATTCGCTAGAGAATACCTGCAAGATAAATGGAATGAAGAACGTAAGACTTGTGAGCCAAAAGACTTGTTGCCAATTGCTATAGGACAAATGAAATTAGAGAATGATTTGGCTAAAAAAACCAATTCTGTTTTAATTTGTGATACCGATTTATTAGAAACCAAAGTGTATTCAGAAACGTATTATTCAGGGGTTTGTGATCCTTATCTTGAAAAATATGCGTTAGAAAATAAATATGATGTATACTTTTTAACGTATATTGACACGCCTTGGGAAGCAGATGATTTACGAGATAAACCAGAAGAACGTTTAAGTATGTTTCAAGCTTTTCAAGAGACTTTAATAAAGTATAATAGACCTTATGTTTTGCTCAAAGGAGATAAGAAAACGCGTTTGGAGATAGCTGTAAAACATATAGATGAATTGTTAAAAAGAAAGAAGTGGAATTTACAGAAAAAGATATAAAACAAATAGCATCTAAAAACTTAACTGTTGATAAAGTTAATGCGCAAATACAACTTTTTAAAACAGGAGTTCCGTTTGTGAATTTAAAAGATGCTGCAAATATTGGCAATGGTATTTTAAAGTTTTCTGAAACAGAAAAAAACCAAGCCATTAAGTTTTTTGAAAATAAAAGAAACGAAAAAGCAATCCTAAAGTTTGTTCCAGCTTCTGGAGCAGCCACAAGAATGTTTAAATTTTTGTTTCAATTTATACAAGAATATGATGCCAATCACGAAAGTGTAAATTCATATATCAATAGAAATAAAGCTTCCGAGTTGTCTTTGTTTTTAGTAGGTGTTGAAAAACTTCCTTTTTATGATCAAGCGCTTTCTAAAGTAAATGAGTTAATTCCGAATTTTAATTCCCTTTCTCAGGATGAAAAAAAATTAGAATTTATTAAAATCATTTTAGAAACAGATAAGCTTAATTATGGTTTCTACCCAAAAGGACTGCTTCCTTTTCATCAATATAAAGATCATGTTTCCACAGCTTTTGAAGAGCATTTGTTTGAAGCAGCACTTTATGCATCTTCTAATAATGAAGCCGAATTACACTTTACTATTTCAGAAAAACACAAAAATATTTTTGATGCGGAATTTAAACGTATTGAAGAAATTGTGGAGGCAAAAACGAAGACTAAATTCAATATTTCATTTTCTTACCAATGCCAATCTACAGATACCATTGCAGTAACACCAAAAAATGAAGCTTTTAGAGAAGATAATGGTAAATTACTGTTTAGACCTTCTGGTCATGGCGCACTTTTAAATAATCTAAATCAATTAGATGCCGATGTTATTTTTATTAAAAACATAGATAATGTTGTAGTTTCTAAATACGAAAATGAAGTTGCAGAATCTAAGAAAATGTTGGGTGGTTTGTTAATTGAATTGCAAGAAAAAGCGTTTGCTTATTTACATAAACTGGAAGAAAATGACCTTTCGGAAAAAGAACTCATAACCATTGCCGAATTTTTAAAAACCAAGTTGCATGTTGTTATTAATATAGAATTTGAAAAATATTCAAAAACCTATCAAATAGAATATTTAAGAGAAAAATTAAATAGACCAATTCGCGTTTGCGGGATGGTGAAAAATGAAGGAGAACCAGGAGGAGGGCCATTTTGGATTAAAGGCGAAAGCGGAAACATTTCATTGCAAATTGTAGAGTCTGCTCAAATTGATAAAAAGAATAAATCACAAAAAAGAATATTAAAAAATGCAACACATTTTAATCCTGTAGATCTTGTTTGCGGTATTAAAAATTATAAAGGAGAAAAGTTTGATCTTAATAAATATGTTGATCCAAAAACAGCATTTATTACCATGAAAACAAAAACAGGAAAAGACTTAAAAGCTTTAGAGCTTCCTGGACTTTGGAATGGATCTATGGCGCATTGGAACACCATTTTTGTAGAAGTTCCATTAATTACTTTTAATCCTGTGAAAACGGTTACAGACTTATTAAAAGCGACACATCAAATTAACGAGTAATGTTTAGTGAAAAGCAGTTAATTAGCGAGTTAAATTATAAAGCAATACGAAGTTCTGGAGCAGGAGGGCAACATGTAAATAAAGTGTCTTCAAAAATAGAATTAACCTTTAATTTAGAAGCTTCTCAGGCTTTTAACGAAGAACAAAAAGAGCGTTTAAAAAGCAAATTGCATTCCAGGCTTACCAAAGAAAATGTTCTCCTTCTACAATGTGGCGAAAGTAGAAGTCAGCATAAGAATAAACAAATAGCTATAAAAAGATTTCTTCAAATGATCGCGGAAGGTTTGATCGTGCCTAAAAAGCGAAAACCAACTAAAATTCCTAGAGCAGTAAAAATAAAACGCTTAAAATCAAAACGTTCTAATTCGGAAAAGAAAGCCAATAGAAAAAAACCAAACATCGATTAAAAAATTATGGATTATTGCTTGTTAATTATTCATTCTTAATTACATTTGCAGCGTTCTCAAAAAAGGGGTGCTTTTTAGAGTTAGTAATCATTTCGATTTTTAACTTATAACGGCTGAGATCATACCCATTGAACCTAGAACAGGTAATGCTGTTTAGGAAAATCGTAACACAAATTTGTGTTACTGTGTCATGCTGAGCTTGTCGAAGCATCTCACAAAATAAATCAATTAATAACTAAAGAATAATTACCTCTTTTTATTCGATTATAAAACATAATCGTAATGAAAAACCTATTTCTTTTTTTAACACTTTTAGTGTTAACCGTCTGTGCAAACGCACAAGAAAAACCACAAGACTCTACAAAACTAGAACAACTAGATGAAGTCTTAATTAAAGCCGTTCGCGTAAACGCAACTTCACCAATTACCCACACCAACGTAAGTAAAGAAGATCTTGAAAAGCGAAATTTAGGACAAGACATTCCTGTTTTGTTAAACTTCTTACCGTCTGTAGTTACAACCACAGATGCTGGAGCAGGAGTTGGTTATACTTACATTCGTGTTCGTGGAATTAATGCACAATCTACCAATATTACGCTAAATGGTATTCCGTATAACGATTCCGAATCGTTGGGAACTTTTTGGGTAAACCTTGGTGATTTCGCTTCCTCTGTAGAAAGTCTGCAGTTGCAACGTGGTGTTGGTACATCTACCAATGGTTCTGGTGCTTTTGGAGCAAGTATTAATGTGCTTACAGATGCAGTTTCAGAAGTTGCAAATGGCGAAATTTCTAATTCCTTCGGAAGCTATAATACTAGAAAGCACAACGTGAAGTTTAGTACAGGAAAACTAAATAATCATTTTGAAATCGCTGGGCGTTTATCGCAAATAAAATCCGATGGTTATATCGATAGAGCAAGCTCTGATTTAAAATCGTATTTCTTACAAGGTGCTTATGTAGATGATAATCGTTTAATAAAAGCAATCACGTTTAGTGGTCACGAAGTTACCTATCAATCTTGGAATGGTTTGGAAGATTTAGATCTTTTAAAAGACGATAGAACGTTTAACACTGCAGGAATGTATACTGACGAAGCTGGTAATACGCGTTTTCATAAAAATGAAGAAGACAACTACCAACAAGATCATTACCAATTGCATTATACAGAAAGAATAAACAATAATTGGTCTACTAATTTAAGTTTAAACTATACGCATGGTAATGGTTATTTTGAGCAATACAAAGAAGATCAAGATTTTGAAGATTATGATTTAGAGGAAATAACTGTTGGTAGTGAAACTATTAATTCTACAGATTTAATAAGAAGACGTTGGTTAGACAATGATTTCTATGTGGTAAATGCGAATGCTAATTTTAAGAAAAATAAACTAGATATGATCTTTGGAGGATCGTATAGTAGTTATGATGGAGATCATTTTGGTGAAATCATTTGGGCAAGAAATGCAAGTTCTAGCGAAATAAATGATACGTATTATGATGGAAACGGAAAGAAAGAAGACCTAAGTTTCTTTACAAAAGCAACCGTTAAATTAAATGATAAGCTTAGTCTTTTTGGAGATTTACAAATGCGCTTAGTGGATTACAAAACTACAGGATTAACATCAGATAGAGTTGCTTTAAGAGTAGATGAGAGTTATAGTTTTTTCAATCCGAAAGCAGGAATTACTTATGAGTTAAATACCAATAACAACATTTATTTTTCTTATGCTAGAGCAAATAGAGAACCAAACAGAGATGATTTTGAAAACAACGAAACCGTTAAGCCAGAACAGTTAAATGATTTTGAATTGGGTTTCAGACACCAATCAGAAGTGTTTAGTATCAACACCAACTTGTATTATATGCTGTACAATGAACAGTTAATTTTAACAGGAGATAGAGATAATGTTGGTAACCCAATACGTACCAATAGTGGGGAAAGTTATCGATTAGGTTTAGAAATTGAAGCTGCAGTAAAGCCTTTAGAATGGTTAACTATTCAGCCTGCAATAACAGTGAGTTCTAATAAAAATAAAAGCACGGTGGTTTCAAGAGATGGTGGTTTAACCGATTTAGGAAAAACAAACATTTCCTTTTCTCCAGAAGTAGTGCTGTCTAATGCATTAATGTTTAACCCAGTAAACAATCTTAATTTTTCTTTGTTAACGAAGTATGTTGGTGAGCAATTTATGGGAAACACAGATAGTGCGGCATCTAAATTAGATAGTTATTTTGTAAATGATTTTAATGTGTCTTATAAAATAGATACCAAAGCATTTGTGAAATCCATTACTTTTTCTGCTTTAGTGAATAATATTTTTAATGAAAAATATATATCTAACGGTTATTATTATACCTATGATGATACTTGGTCTGCTCCGGATGTAACGACAACAATAGAAGGAACAGGATATTATCCGCAAGCAACTAGAAATTTTTTAGTAGGTGCTACGCTGAAATTTTAAAACCTAAGATTATAAATTGTTATTCTGAATTGTTTCAGAAACTATAAAAAAAAACTCTCCAACATACATGTTGGAGATTTTTTTAGTTATACCTATTCATTTAAAAGTTATGTAATAAAAAACGGATGGTTTATTCTAGGCAAAAAAAAGCCATTCTAATTAAAGAATGGCTTTCCAATTAATCAACACTTATAATCAATTAATTTATTCCCAAGTCTAAGATACAAAATATATAGAATATTTTCTATATAAAATTAGTTTTTTTATTTTTTTATTATTAGGTTTGATCAGTCAATGCTATAAAAGAGTTGTTTAGAAGTCACTCTTGAAAAATATTGACCTAAGTTCGAACAATAATGACTTGCGCAAGTTTTATTATTATCTAAGAATTAATTATTCTAAAAAGACTTCTAATTAAAAGGCTTCTAAAATTTAAGACTTCTAAAAAAAAATGTTTAATCAACCAGTTATACTATAAAAAAACTGGTTTAAAATTTTAGAATTATGAAAAATATTAATAAACCATTTGTTCTTTGTATATTAACTTTATTTTTTTTAATATAAGTTATGGGCAAGAAGAATTAGATAATAAAAAAGCATTTAGCACAACAGATTTATCATTTCTTGCAGCTGATAAAAATCAAGATTCAAAAATTGCAATTTGGCCATGGAATGGATGCAAGGAGTTTAGTATCACATTAACAACTGGTGTTGGAATTGAAATTGAATTCTCTATAATTAATTGTTGTGTTCGAGGAGTGTGTATTTATGCAGGGAAACAAAATCCTTTGAAGAATGTACTTGGAAAAGAGCTGCCAAAGCAGATACAAATTAAGAATTCTTCAGAAGTGCTGCATGAAAACTATGTCATAAAAGTAAAAGATGGGTTATACAATATAGATGTGAAAACTGGAGAAATTCTAGATTTAGAGTATATTGTTTTACCTAAATTATAATCAGAACTATGAAGGATATTTATTTAAAGAGATTTTTGGCATTTTTGATTGATTTTGTTATTGTAAGTTTTATTTATAAAATACTTGATGATATGCTTTCGCTATCATTTGAAATAACGGAATTAACTTTATTTGAAACCAAAATAAAGCTGAGTTTTAGTTTTATGATTTTATCGTTTTATTTTTATATGATATTGTTTGATGTTTTTAATAAAGGGATAACGTTTGGGAAAATGATTTTTAATTTATCTATAGATAATACTACTGATACTAATCTTCAAGTAGTAGATTTATTAAAAAGATCATTGTTAAAAATAATCAGCATAATTATTTTGCCAATATCTATTCTTTTGTATCTATTTAAAAATAAGTATCTCTTACAAGATAAATACTCTCCTTTAAAAGTTGTTTAAATAGAAAAGTACTAAATGAATAATTTAGTACTTTTTGCTTAAAAAAGGATTATGCAATTGTTGAAGTTCTTTGTAATTTGTTGGTTGAAATAAATGAATGGACTAGTTTATATAAGAGAAGCTTTTTTCAAGCTTTAAAACTTTCCCTAATTATTATAGATTCTCAGGACGTCCCCATTTTTTTCAACAAAATATGGTTTTAAAGTACAGCCTAAATTTTCTGTTAAAGGTAATCCAGTATTAAGATCGTATTTGTTTTCATCTTCACAATTACAGGTCACAGTAGTTCCTTGTAATGTCATAATAGAACAGGATTGTAATTGGTGACTAGGATCTGCATTGTCCCAAGCAACATAGTTGTTTCCTATAGTTTTCATAACAACAACACCACCATTACCAACACCTTCTGCATCTATTAGAACTGGAAATTGTGTTTGGTTAAGATTCGGTTGAAAACTTAAATAGACAAGATAATTTACATTTACATCAATTAAAAAATTACAATTGGAATTATCGTTATCACTTTTACTACAAGCAAGTAGTAAAAAGCTTGTTGCTACTGTTAAAATCAGCTTTTTCATCAGGTGTTTTTTTTTGTTTAGCAAGGTACAAAAAATGTACTTTGAATTAAATATTTTGTATCTTTCCTCAAGGCATTTTAATTTTTAAAATACTTGTCAGAGGTAAAGTTCTTTTAAGTACAATTTTCAATATGTAATTAAAAATTTTGTACTTTTGTAGTACAATCTCGTGTATGCGAGATTTTTTTATGCTGAACTCTTAAACAGCGCATTGTCTAAGATTATTTCAGCATCTTTTATTTAATAAACGAAGAAGTTATGAGTAAAGTATCTTATTATACAGCAGAAGGATTAAAAAGATTAAGAGCAGAGCTTAAACAACTTAAAGATGTTGAGCGCGTAAAGGCTTCTAGAGCAATTGCTGAAGCTCGAGATAAAGGAGATTTAAGTGAGAATGCAGAATATGATGCAGCAAAAGAAGCACAGGGTATGCTAGAAATGCGTATTTCTAAATTAGAAGATCAGCTTGCTGGTGCTCGTGTTATTGATGAGTCTCAAATGGATAATTCTAAAATCTTGGTGCTTTCTAAAGTGAAAATAAAAAACCAAACCAATGGTATGGAAATGCTATATACTTTGGTTGCAGATGGTGAAGCAGATTTAGCTTCAGGTAAAATATCTGTGAACTCACCAATTGGTAAAGGCTTGTTAGGTAAAGCTGTTGGTGATGTTGCCGAAATACAAGTGCCTAGTGGTATTATGAAGTTTGATATTATTGAAATTTCTAGATAAATCATCGTGTGAAATTTGTCTAAGAAATAATGTCATTTCGACCAAAGTGGAGAAGTCTATATTCTTAATTTACTAGATTTTTTGACTACGCTCAAAATGACAGTAAGGCATAACAAAACATGAAGATTCCTATTTAAAACTGAAAAACGATTCGGTTTTAAATAGGAATTTTTATATTTACAGATATAACCTTTTTTTATGGCTTCTATATTTACAAAAATTGTTCAAGGCGAAATACCTTGTTATAAGGTTGCGGAAACCGAAGATTTTTTAGCGTTTTTAGATGTAAATCCCAATGCTAAAGGACATACACTTTGTATTCCTAAAAAGGAAGTCGACAAAATCTTTGATTTGGATGAAGAAACCTACACGGCTTTAATGCAATTTTCGCGTAAAGTAGCTATTGCTTTAGAGAAAGCGGTAGCTTGTAAACGCGTTGGTGTTTCTGTAATTGGTTTAGAAGTGCCTCATGTACATGTGCATTTAATTCCTTTAAATACTATGGAAGACGCACGATTTATGCAAAAAGAAAAATTATCTACCCAAGAGTTTCAGGATATAGCAAAAGCAATTCAGTCTTACTTGTAACACCAATTTAATTGGCATTATTTTTTTGTTCAGATAAAATAGAAAATCAAAGTATATGCGTTATTTTACAGGTAAATAGGTGTAGTATACTGCTAGTAAAATTCCCGAAATAACAAACACACTACAAAGTGCAATAAGTAACCAGGCTTTATTCTTTAGTTTGGTAGAAGCTTTTTTAGGTACAAATGCTTTTTGTTGATACGCAAAAACACGCTCAATATCTTCGGTCCACATCACAGGAAAAATATCGGTATCACAGGTTTTACAATATATTGCTTGTGCCGTTTGGTTGGTAATAGATTTATAAAGTGATGTTTCGGTAAATTTTTGCTTAAAGGTTAATTCTAAACCATTGGTATTGTAGCATTCCGGACAATTATTAATTAAGTCGACTTCTTTTATTGTAATCCATTTTTCGTCCATATTTAAATGCTCTTTAATGCAATTTGCATGGTTGTTCCTTTTCCTATTTCCGATTGTAGCACTTTAATTTTACCATCATGAAATTCTTCAATAATACGCTTTGCTAGAGAAAGACCTAAACCCCAACCTCTTTTTTTTGTAGTGTAACCAGGTTCAAAAACATCTTTAAATTGATTTTTTGCTAATCCTTTTCCAGAATCTGTAATATTTATACTGATGTTGTTTTCTAATTGTAAAATTTCAATTTTAAGTTTTCCTTTTCCTTTCATCGCATCAATACCATTTTTTACTAGGTTCTCAATAGTCCAACTATATAACTGTTTGTTTAAATTTACGAAAATTTTGTTTTCTGGCACAATTATCTCAAAATCAATTAGTTTAGAGAGTCTGGTTTTTAAATAATCTGTAGTTGCTAAGGTTTCGGCAACAATATCTGTTCTCTCTAATTTTGGTAAAGAACCTATTTTGCTAAAACGCTCTGTGATGGTTTGTAACCTGCTAATATCTTTTTCAATTTCTTTAATATATTCTGGATTAACCTTTTCTATTTTTAAAATTTCGGCCCAACCAATTAGCGAAGATAACGGTGTGCCAATTTGATGCGCTGTTTCTTTAGCCATTCCTGACCATAATTTATTTTCGATTGCTGTTTTATTACTTCGGTAAAAAAAGTAAACTACTGCAGCAAATAAAATAATTATTAATAATAAAGCTAAAGGGTAATATTTTAGTTTGTTTAATAATGGCGAGTTTCCGTAGTAAAGAATTTGACCTTCATAATTTACATCTACAGGTACATTTTCAGCACTAAATTGTGTGATTAAATTTTTTACATTTTTTATAACAAAAAGGGAATCCGATTTTTTCCCTTGTCCGATATTATTAAAAGTAACGATAGCAGAATCTTTATCCACAACAATCATTGGTGTTGTGTTATTGCTACTTAAAATTTTCAGTGTTAAGTCTAAATTAGAGGACGCATTTTCGTCTGTTGAAAGTTCGCTCACTACTTTTAAAAATTCATTTTGAGCAAAAGACCAGTTTTCCATTTTAACACGTTCTTCTGCTTTAAATTTCTGGAAGAAAACATACGTGTTCCATAAAATAAGGGAAATAATAGCAAAAGACGCAATTATAATAACCCATCGGATAAGATTTCTGTTTTTTGGAAAAACCATAGTGTAGTTTGAAAATATTTTAAATAGTCTACCCGAAGTTGTTTCAGGATCTAAATTTTAAATATAATGCAATTCTGTTAATATTATTGTGTAGTTGTTAGTAAATAGGTTTTTTGTTGCGCGTCAAAAGGCTTATTTTTGTATAAATTATACTATATCATGTTATCATTTAAACCAAAAGAGCTTACAACAGGAAAACTGCATGGGTATTTATTAAGTGCCGTTGCACCAAGACCTATTGCTTTTGCTAGTACTATAGATGCAGCTGGTAATCCTAATTTATCGCCTTTTAGTTTTTTTAATGTGTTTAGTGCAAATCCGCCAATATTAATATTTTCGCCAGCACGAAGAGTGCGAGACAATACTATAAAGCATACGCTTAAAAATGCCGAAGCTACAAAAGAAGTAGTCATTAATGTAGTGAATTATGATTTAGTTCAGCAAATGTCTTTAAGTAGTACAGATTATCCTGAAGGAGTAAATGAGTTTGAAAAATCAGGATTAACCATGTTGCCATCAGATATTGTAAAACCGTTTCGTGTAGCAGAATCTCCAATACAATTGGAATGTAAAGTAAATGAAATTGTAAAATTAGGAACCGAAGGTGGCGCTGGAAACTTAGTGATTTGCGAAGTAGTAAAACTACATATCTCTGAAGCTGTTTTAAACGAAGACCAATCTATTAATCAAGAACTTTTAGATTTGGTAGCAAGAGCAGGAGGAAGCTATTATAGTCGTGCAAAAACTGGTTTTTTCGAAATTCCTAAACCGCTTTCTACCTTAGGAATAGGTGTAGATAATTTACCGGATGCAATTAAAAATAGTACCATATTAACAGGGAACGATTTAGGTATGTTGGGAAATGTTGAAAACTTACCCGAAGAAAAAAGCGTTCAGGCTTTTAAAAGCGAACATAATTTAAGTTCTTTATCAACTGAAATAAAACACCAAAAAGCAAAAAACTTTTTAAGTTTTAATGATGTAGAAAGTGCATGGAAAATGTTATTATCGTAACTTAGCGATATCAAATTAGACGAATATTTAATAATTATATAGAAGATGGAAGTACAAGGAAAAGTAAAAATGATTGGAGAAACTCAAACTTTTGGAAGTAATGGGTTTAGAAAAAGAGAATTAGTAGTAACAACAGATGAGCAATATCCGCAACATATATTAGTTGAGTTTGTGCAAGATAAAACAGATCTTTTAAACAACTACCAAGCAGGTCAAGCTGTTAAAGTAAACATTAATTTAAGAGGAAGAGAATGGGTTAATCCACAAGGAGAAACTAAATATTTCAACTCTATTCAAGGTTGGAGAATTGAAGCAGCACAAGCAGCAAGTGCTTCTGGTGAAATGCCTCCAGTACCACCAGCAGATGCTTTTGAACCAGCAGCAAATGTAAACGAAGAAGATCACGACGATTTACCTTTTTAATCCGTGAAAAATTGTCACAATGAGCACTATTAAAGTGTTCTTGTTGAAATAAACAGAACCTCAATGGCAAATGTCATTGAGGTTTTTTATTTTTATCCCATGTACGTATTAGATCAAAATATAATATTTCCAAAGGTTGAGGAAGCAGATGATGAAGGCTTGCTAGCTATTGGTGGTGATTTAAGTGTAGAACGACTTTTATTAGCGTATAAAACTGGCATATTCCCTTGGTTTAATGAAGGTGATCCAGTTTTATGGTGGTCTCCAGATCCTAGATTTGTATTGTTTCCTAAAAAATTGAAAGTTTCTAAAAGCATGAAACAAGTGCTTAAAAAATCAGATTTTACGGTTACTGTAAATCAGGATTTTATGGGTGTTATTAAAGCTTGTTCTCTTGCAAAACGCGATGGGCAATCGGGAACATGGATAACAGATGCTATGGTGCAAGCCTATATTAAACTACACGAATTAGGATACGCGAAATCGGTGGAGGTTTGGCAAGAAGAAGAACTCGTTGCCGGATTGTATGGTTTAGATTTAAACAATGGTGTTTTTTGCGGAGAAAGCATGTTTACCAATGTTAGTAATGCAAGTAAAGTGGCTTTTATAACCTTCATACAAAACACCAATTATAAATTGATAGATTGCCAAGTATATACCAGTCACCTAGAAAGCCTTGGTGCAGAAGATATTTCTAGAGACGATTTCTTGTCGTTCTTAAAATGATAATAATCATTTTTTATTCAAACTAATTTTATGAACTTAGATGTTTAATTAATAATATGATAACACAAGAAGATTTTCAAAAAAGTAATAATAAAGAAGAATTTAAGGCATTGCTTCGTAATAAATTATCTGACGAAGCATATAAAAGTTTAATAGATTCTGTTGCTTACGAAAATCAATTACTTCAACTGCAAGCTGAGTTGGTAGATTTACAACAATGGGTTGCAAAATATAACAAACGTGTTTGTATTCTTTTTGAAGGTAGAGATGCCGCAGGAAAAGGTGGAACAATACGAAGGTTTACAGAACATCTAAATCCGCGTTCTATGCGCGTTGTAGCACTGGCTAAACCAACAGATGTAGAACGTGGTCAATGGTATTTTAGAAGGTATATTAAAGAGTTGCCTAATCCTGGTGAACTGGTTTTCTTTGATAGAAGTTGGTATAATCGTGCTGTTGTAGAACCCGTAATGGGATTTTGTTCTGAAGAAGAATACAACAAGTTTATGGTGCAAGTTACAGAGTTTGAACATATGCTTTATGAAGACGGAGTTGTGGTTATAAAATTTTGGTTTTCTCTCTCTAAAGATGAGCAAGAAAGAAGATTTGAATCTAGGTTGAAAAATCCTTTAAAACAATGGAAGTTTAGTGAAGTGGATAAAGAAGGACAAAAACTTTGGAATAAATATACGCACTACAAAGAGCAAATGTTTGGTAAAACACATACTTCCTTTAGTCCTTGGATAATATTAAAAACAAATAATAAAAAGGAAGCCCGATTAGAGAGTATTCGTTACGTGTTATCCAGATTTGACTATGATGGAAAAGGTAACTCTGGAACCACCACACTACCAGATCCAAACATTGTACAACGCTATCATAGAATGATTAAACAAATTGACTAATATGACAAAAATATCAGATAAAAGCTTAAAAGGATTAAATACCAAAAAAGGCTTGAAGTATTTTTTATTAGAGGAGAATATGACAGCTATAAAAGCAGTTAGATTATTGAACTATGAAAGTAGGCTTAAAAAGTTACAAGTAGAGCTCAGAAAACTTCAAGAATGGGTTGAAAATAGCGGGGAAAAAGTAGTTGTTATTTTTGAGGGACGAGATGCAGCAGGAAAAGGAGGAGCAATAAGACGTATTACAGAACATTTAAATCCTCGTGAATTTAAAGTGGTTGCATTGCCAAAGCCAACGGAAGAAGAACAAGGAGAATGGTATTTTCAACGGTATATAAACAAGCTTCCTAGAAAAGGGAAAATGGTGTTTTTTGATAGAAGTTGGTATAATCGTGCTGTTGTAGAACCGGTAAATGGCTTTTGTACTGAAAAAGAATATGATATTTTTATGAACCAGGTTAATGATTTTGAGCGTATGCTGATTGAGTCGGGAACTAGAGTTATAAAATTTTATTTTTCCATTTCAAAAAGTGAACAAGCAAAGCGTTTTGCAGATATAAAATCTAGTCCAATAAAAAAATGGAAATTTAGTAAGGTAGATCAAAAGGCATTAGAGCTTTGGGATTCTTATACAGATTATAAAAACATCATGTTTGAAAAAACAAATACAGAAATCTCCCCTTGGATTATTATAAAAGCGAATAGAAAAAGTCAGGCTAGAATTGAAGCGATGCAGAAAGTATTAGAATTAATTCCATACAAGGCTAAACAAAAAGCATAATAATAGGAGTAGTCTTTTAAATTCCCAAAGCTCAAATTTAGATGTCGGCTTTCGGAGTTATTTTATTTAAATTTTACCGGTTTCTGCGCTATACCTCATCATACCTAAAACAATTGGCTTCATGGTCATTAACCATACCTACAGCTTGCATAAAGGCATACATAATTGTAGAACCCACAAACTTAAAACCACGTTTCTTTAAATCTTTACTCAACGCATCGCTAATTGCCGTATTTGCAGGCGCATCTTTGTACTTTTTAACTTTGTTTTTTATAGGTTTTCCATCCACAAAAGCCCAAACATAGGTGCTGAAACTTCCAAACTCTTTTTGGATGTCCATAAACAATTTAGCATTTGTTATTGCACTTCTTACTTTTAATTTATTTCTAATTATTCCAGCATTTTCAAGTAGTTCCTGTACTTTGTCTTCTTTGTAATTCGCTATTTTTTTGTAATCAAATTGATCAAAAGCATCAAAAAAGTGGTTCCGTTTACGTAAAATAGTAATCCAACTTAAACCCGCTTGAAAGGTCTCTAAAATTAAAAATTCAAAAAGTGTTGCATCATCATAAACAGGGCTTCCCCATTCGTGATCGTGATATGCTTCGTATAAATCATCTCCAACACACCAACCACATCTATGTTTTTCCATTACATTTCCTTTTTAGAATTCGACTTAAGTAAGTAACATTATAACGTTAATAACAAAAAAAATCATTTGTTAAATGTCCATTACGGACTTGTAAGTTTTTGATATAAAGATAGACATAGATTATGATAAAAGTCATAATTTATAAATAGTTAAGTAACTATTTTTACTAGAAGAAATAAAGAAGATGAACACTATAATTAAAGACAGTTTACAAAAAAGTATTACATACACAGAATATGCCGACTTAATTAAAAATTTGGCTGAAAATGAAGATACTACTGGAAGTGAGAAGGCCGAAAACCTTATCGAGTATACAAAACTTAATGCTAGACGAATGAAACGTTGGGATAAAACGTTGAAGGTTAATCAAGCTGTTAAAGAAAGAGTTGAAAAAATAGATAAAAAAATAACTTGGTTAGTGCTTACCGAAAGCTGGTGTGGTGATGCTGCTCATGTAGTTCCTGTTATGCAAAAAGTGGCAGAATTAAATCCTAATATTAATGTGAAAGTGGTATTGCGTGATGAGAATGAAGCGTTAATGAATAACTTTCTAACAAATGGAGGGAAATCGATACCTAAATTAATTATGATTGATGATATTTCTGGTGAAGTGATAAATACTTTTGGACCAAGACCAAGTGGAGCAACACAATTAGTTAACGATTATAAAGCGAAACATGGGATGCTAACTCCAGAGTTTAAAGAAGATTTACAACGTTGGTACAATCAAGATAAAGGACAAAATGCGGCTAATGATTTGGTAGAATTATTAAGTGTTTAATTAAAAATCGCTTTGCTCTTTTACTTCAAACCTTCCGAATTTTGCTTGCACAAAATACACCTTCCTTTAGCTAAAGGAAGGAGTGCATACGAGAGGGTTTTTAATAAAACTACTCCTTAATTTATATAGGAATTACTCTTTACCTTCAAAATAAAAAGTAATTGTTCCAATTTGTGCACCTTCTGAAGAATTACGAGTAAATCTTGCTTTTTCAGCATATTCTAAAGCATGTTTAATAAGACAGTTGTTGGATGAGTTGGAAGCATTATTGTAAGAGGTTCCGGTAACTTTTCCGGAAGTATCTACGGTAATGTTTACTACTATTTTACCACTAGCTTCGCATAAATAAATAGGTGTTGGCAAATATCTGTGCTTTCGGTTTACTAAAGAATAACTAACAGAACTTTTTGCATTATTGTTTTCTTCTAGTTGCTTTTTAAGCACATCATTTACTTTGCTAAAAGAGTTTAATTCGTCTTTTTCTACACTGGATTCTTTTTTTGAGATATCCTTTTTCTTAGAAATTCCATAATCCGAATGACTTAAATCAGGTCTTACATAATCCTCTGGAGGCGCAATTCTTCTTTGAGAATATGCATGGCTTTTGCTTTTCTGGTTTTGATTGTAAGCTTGATTGGTTTCGGCCTTAGCCGTTTTTTCCTGTTCTTCTAATTCGGTTTCTGTGATTTCCTTTTCAGGCTCTATTTCGTAGAAGGTTTCTGCAACTTCTTCCGTATGTTTTAAAATATGAAAATTAAACATACCCAAAATTATCGTTCCTGAGATAAGAAACGTAATAGACATCGCTTTATGTTTATTGCTAAATTGCATGTAGGTTAATAACGTATTTTATTAAGTGGTGGCACTTAAAGATACGTTAAAAATGAAAAAATAGATTTTTTAAGAATCCAATTCTTCTATAAAAGCTTCGATGCTAACGGCGTTATCTACATTGTAATCGCCAATTTTGGTTCTTCTTAAAACCGAAAGATGTCCTCCAGAATGTAACGCTTTTCCAAAATCGTGTGCTAAAGATCGAATGTACGTTCCTTTACTACAAATCACTCTAAAATCGACTTCATTGTTTTCAAAACGTGTAATTTCAAAAGTCTCGATAGTAATTTTTCTAGATGGTATTTCTACTTCTTCACCAGCTCTTGCATATTCGTATAAACGTTTTCCGTCTTTTTTTAATGCGGAAAAAATTGGTGGAAATTGATCAATCTCCCCAGTAAATTGTTTTGTAGTTTCTTCTACTAAATCTTTTGTAATATGATCAATAGGAAAGGTTTCGTTTATTTCGGATTCTAAATCGTAAGAAGGCGTTGTGCTTCCTAAAACAATAGTTCCTGTATATTCTTTAATCTGACCTTGAAAAGTATCTATTTGCTTGGTCATTTTCCCTGTACAAATAATAAGTAAACCAGTAGCCAAAGGATCTAAAGTTCCTGCATGACCAACTTTAATTTTTTTGATATTATAGGTTTGTCTAATCTTCCAACGTAGCTTGTTTACCACTTGAAAAGAGGTCCAATTTAAAGGCTTATCGATTAATAAAACCTGTCCGGATTTGTAGTCTTCTTCAGTTAACATATTAGTTTAAAACGGAATAAATGATAGCAATAACACCAACAATTGCACAATAGTAAGCAAAATACGAAAGCTTACTTTTCTTTACCAATGAAATCATCCAAGTACAAGCAAATAATCCTGCAATAAATGCAGCAATAAATCCTGCGGAAAGTGATGTTAAGTTATGGGTTTCATTAATTAAATCACCACTTAAAAGGTCTTTAGCGATTTTTCCGAAAATTAAAGGAACAACCATTAAAAACGAAAAACGTGCTGCTTTCGTTTTATCGTTTCCTAAAAGAACAGAAGTAGAAATAGTTGCGCCAGAACGAGAAATTCCTGGTAACATGGCAATTGCTTGCGAAATACCAATCACAAATGCATTTTTAAAACTTACTTTTTTATCGGTGTCTTTTGCTTTGTCGGCTAAAAAGAGTAGCGCTGCTGTTACTATTAGCATACATCCTACAAGCATAATATTACCTCCAAATAGTGCTTCTAATTGTTTTTCAAAAAACAAGCCTACTACAACCGCGGGAATCATAGAAAGTGCAATTTTTGATACAAATTGTAAATCTTCGTTCCATTCGAATTTTAAAACACCTTTAAGTAAACTAAGGATGTCTTTTCTAAAAACAACAATGGTGCTTAAGGCAGTTGCAAAGTGCAATACTACGGTAAATAGTAGGCTTTCTTCTGGAACCGAATTATCGCCTAGTATGGCTTTACCAATTTCTAAATGGCCACTTGATGATACAGGAAGAAACTCTGTTAATCCTTGTATAATTCCTAAAATAATGGAGTCTATAACATTCATGTTGGCAAAAGTATTAAAATACTATTACCAATTGTTATTTTGTACTTGTAAATTAATAGTTAAGAATTAGAATCTTTACTTTTATTCGGATTTAACAAAATAGCGTAAACCTGAATTCCAAAACCAATAAGTACTAAAGTTGGTGCTAATCGTATACGTCTCCAGCTAAAGATATCTGGACTAAAAACATTTGGATCATCGCTACCACCACCAGACATTAAAATAAAACCTAGCGCAATACAAGCTAAACCAATAAACATGAATTTATAGTTTTTTCTACCAAAAATAAATTCGCTTTTCGTTTCTTCTTTACGTTTTTGTTCTCCCATTTTATTTAAATTCTGTGTAAATAATTTCGTCACCTAGCGTTAATTGGGCAATGTGCTCTGAAGTAGCGCCGCCAATTAATTTTGCTAGATGCAAAGTAACGGTTTTATTTAAAACTTTAGCGTTAAGAGAATCTAAATTTAATCCGTTTTCTAACCCACGATTTATATAGTAGAAGTCCGAACCGCTATCATGAAAAACAATGTCCTTAACACCTCCTTCTGTAATTTTAGTAACTATAATGTTTTGTTTTACAGTATTTTTTAATGAGTTATTCTTAACCATACAAGAGGTCAATAGAAAGAATAAAAAGAGAGTAGGAATTAGTTTACGCATAATTCTTAAAGGTTGGTTGTGATAAAACCAACGTGTAAATACATGATTTATTGCAAATTAATACAACTGATCGGTTTTTAAATTTAAGAAACGTTGTGTTGCGAAAAAAGTAGAAAACCAAGTGATTATTATACCTAAAAGAAAAACACCAGCAAATAGAGCGCCAATTAATATAGGGTTACGCATTAGGTCTAGTTCTGGGAAAGTCAGGTTTAAGTAATATAAAACCACTGCCATTCCTAACATGGCTATAATTGCTCCAATGATTCCTAATTGCACACTTTTCCAAACAAAAGGTCTGCGAATAAAACGTTTTGTAGCACCAACCATTTGCATGGTTTTGATGGTAAATCGTTTTGCATAAACCGCCAAACGAATAGAACTGTTAATTAATAGTACAGCAATTAAGGTGAAAATACCACTTAGGATTAAAACCCAAAAGCTTATTTTTTTAACGTTGTTATTCATTAAAGTGACTAAGTCATTATCATAACGGACTTCATCAACAAAGTTTTTATTTAATGCTTCTTTAGATATATCTTCTAAATGTTCTGAGGTTACATAATCTGCTTTTAAATGCACATCAATAGAATTTTGTAAAGGATTGTATCCCAAAAACTCCATGAAATCTTCGCCATTTTCGGCTTTCATAGATGCAGCAGCTTGTTCTTTGGTTACATAATCTGTCGATTTTACGTAATCTGCTAAAGCCAAACTCTTTTCCAATTGCTTTGTCTCTACCTCTTTTGCACTATCTTTTAAGTAAATAGTTACCACCACTTGCTCTTTAAAATGATCAGAAACCTTTTTAGCATTAAGAATTAGCATACCTAATAGTCCTAATAAAAATAAGACTAAAGCAATACTTAATACCACCGAAAAGTAAGATGAAATAAGTTTACGTTTCTGGTATTTTTCAAAAGATGCGCTCATAAAAAGGATTTGTTAATGATGTAAAAATAATAAAGAAAATGAAAAGAAACTTTAAAAGATGCAAGTCTTTTGAATTCAAATAAAATGTCTTTCCTGAGAAATCGGGAATCTTTTTATTAGAAACTTAATTTACGTAACTAATTAAGTAGTTTTAATTCGTTTATTATTATAACGTTTAAACTTTTAATAGTGTTGTAATAAGTTTAAATTTGTGCCTTCATTAAGCGATAAAACACAAAAATGCAATACCATTTTAATACTATTGAAGCCAAATGGCAAAAATATTGGGCAGAAAACCAAACGTTTAAAGCCTCAAATACTAGCGAGAAACCAAAATATTATGTTTTAGATATGTTTCCTTATCCGTCTGGAGCAGGATTGCATGTTGGTCACCCATTAGGGTATATCGCAAGTGATATTTATGCGCGTTACAAACGTCATAAAGGATTTAATGTATTGCATCCACAAGGTTATGATAGTTTTGGTTTGCCTGCAGAACAATATGCTATTCAAACCGGTCAGCATCCTGCAGTTACTACAGAAACGAATATAAAAACATACAGACGACAGTTAGATCAAATTGGTTTTTCTTTCGATTGGTCTCGTGAAGTGCGTACTTCTAGTCCGGAATATTACAAATGGACACAATGGATTTTTATTCAGCTTTTTGAGTCTTGGTATAATAATGAAAGTAATAAAGCGGAAGAGATTTCAAGTTTAATTGCTGTTTTTGCTTCCGAAGGAAACGCAAATGTGAACGCCGTTTGCGATGATAATATCGAAGTATTTACAGCGGAAGCATGGAATAATTTCAACCAAAAAGAACAAGAAGAAATTCTTCTTAAATATAGATTAACCTATTTAGCAGAAACCGAAGTAAACTGGTGTCCTGCTTTAGGAACCGTTTTAGCAAATGATGAAATAGTAAATGGTGTTTCCGAACGTGGAGGACATCCTGTACTACGTAAAAAAATGACGCAATGGTCGATGCGAATTTCGGCATATGCAGAACGTTTATTGCAAGGTTTAGATACTATTGATTGGACAGATTCATTGAAAGAAAGCCAACGTAACTGGATTGGTAAATCGGTTGGAGCATCTGTTACTTTCAACGTGAATAATCATGAGGAAGTTATTGAAGTTTTCACAACAAGACCAGATACTATTTTCGGAGTAAGTTTTATGACTTTAGCTCCAGAGCACGAATTAGTATCTCAAATCACAACTCCAGAGCAAAAAGCAGAAGTAGATGCGTATATTCTAGCAACTGCAAAACGTAGCGAACGCGATAGAATGGCAGATGTAAAAACCATTTCTGGTGCATTTACAGGAGCCTATGCAGAACATCCTTTTAGTAAAGAACCAATTCCAATTTGGATTGGAGATTACGTTTTAGCGGGTTACGGAACAGGAGCAGTAATGTCTGTACCTTGTGGTGATCAAAGGGATTACGACTTTGCAAAACATTTTAATATTGCGATACCTAATATTTTTGAAGGTGTAGATATTTCTGAAGAAGCGTATGCTGCTAAAGACAATGTGAAGATTGCAAATAGTGATTTCCTTAACGGAATGAACTACAAAAAAGCGTCTAAACGTGCTATTTACGATTTAGAGCAATTGGGTCAAGGAGAAGGAAAAACAAACTACAGATTACGTGATGCTGTATTTTCTAGACAACGTTATTGGGGAGAACCATTTCCAGTATACTATGTAAATGGAATGCCGCAAATGATTGATAAAGCACATTTGCCAATCACATTACCAGAAGTAGAAAAATATTTACCAACCGAAACAGGCGAGCCACCTTTAGGTCGTGCAGATGTTTGGGCTTGGGATACTGTAAATAATAAAGTGGTCTCTAATGATCTTGTCATGTCGAGCGAAGTCGAGACATCTCAACACAATGGCGTATTCCCATTAGAACTAAACACCATGCCAGGTTGGGCAGGAAGCTCTTGGTATTTCTTTAGTTATATGGAAGAAAAAGCCAAAAGAGGAGAAGACTTTGCTAGCGAAGACGCACTTAACTATTGGGAAAATGTAGATTTATATATTGGTGGAAGCGAACACGCAACCGGACATTTATTATACTCTCGTTTTTGGACGAAGTTTTTAAAAGATAGAGCATTTGTTGGTGTAGAGGAACCTTTTAAAAAGCTTATTAACCAAGGAATGATTCTTGGGACTAGTGCTTTTATTTATCGTGAAGATGGAACGAATACATACCTTTCTCAAGGTTTAATTAAAGATAAAAAAGTAGCTCCAATCCACGTAAAAGTACAATACGTGAATGCATCGGATGAATTAGATATTGAAAGTTTAAAAAATGATGCGGAGTTTGGCGCAGATTATAAAGACGCAGAATTCCTTTTAGAAAATGGTGTTTATAAAGTAGGTCGTGAAGTCGAAAAAATGTCGAAGTCCAAATACAACGTTGTTAGTCCAGATGCGATTTGCGAACAGTATGGTGCAGACAGTCTTCGTTTATACGAAATGTTTTTAGGTCCGTTAGAGCAAGCGAAACCTTGGAATACTGCCGGAATTACAGGTGTTCACGGTTTCCTTAAAAAACTATGGAAATTGTATGTTGGTGAAAACGGATTAAACGTTACGGATGTCGCTGCAACAAAAGACAACTTAAAAACATTACATAAAACCATAAAGAAAGTAGAAGAAGATATCGAGAATTTCTCTTTTAATACTTCGGTTTCTACCTTTATGATTGCGGTTAATGAACTTACTGCACAAAAATGTACCAGCAAAGAAGTGCTAGAACCTTTATTGGCTTTAGTTTCTCCGTATGCACCACATATTGCTGAAGAATTATATAGTCAGTTAGGTAATGAAGGATCGATAGCTACGGTAGCTTTTCCTAAATTTGATGCAAGTCATTTAGTAGAAAGTAGCAAGAATTACCCGATTTCGTTTAATGGTAAAATGCGTTTCACTATCGAATTACCAATGGATTTGAGTAAAGATGAAATTGAAAAAGCAGTAATGTCTAACGAAAAAACCATCGCGCAATTAGAAGGTAGAACACCTAAAAAAGTAATTGTAGTTCCTGGTAAAATTGTAAATATTGTAGGATAATAAATCTGAAGTATTATATCTTTAATGGATTCTTTCGAAAGAGGGAATCCATTTTTTTTTATTTTAGAGTAAAATACTAATTATGAAAGGACTTCCATTTCTCATCGTTTTACTTCTTTGTTTTTCCGCGAAAGCGCAAGATAAAATGATTTTTAGATAGTGTTTTTTGTAAAAATATTAAAGGAAAAGTGGAGGCGTGCGTGAAGAAATTCCTGAGGTTATTAATTATCCAGTAACTGTAACACAAAAGGCAACACGTATCAAGGAATAGATTGACACTAAACTAAATGTACAGAATAAAAATATGTGGTTAAAACTTAAGCGGAATGATAAAATCGGATTGTTTTTCTTTGTGGCTTTTGTGCTTAGCACCACATTAATAGGACTTTTTGAAGAACGGTTTAATGAACAGCAATGGAGAAGCGAACGTACTACACGATATAAGTTGGCAGAAGATATTCTGGAAAGTAAATTACTGATTGGGAAAACCAAAAAGGAGGTTATTGCATTATTAGGACCGGCATCCCCTTCTACACTTACTGGAAGCGATCACTTGCTGTATTATTTAGGAAAACCACCAAGTTTTTTTGAGTCCAAAAGAGAAAATCTTATTGTTATTTTTGAAAATAGTTATGTAATAGAGGTTATTCATTTGCAAGAATAATTTTTCTTTTTGTTTTAAGAGAGAAGAATTCCGTTTTCGGGAAAGAAATAAAAAACAAGTAGTTACATTTATTTTCCTTAAAAACTGACAAAATTTCTTAACGAATGTTTGGCTTATTTTTTGCTATACAAATAGTATATTTAAACACTAAAAAAAAATAAATGATTGGATATTATATATTAATAGGAGCAATAGCGCTTGTAAGTTGGTTGGTAAGTAACCAATTAAAGAAAAAATTTAAGAAATACTCACAAGTACATTTACGCAACGGATTAACCGGTAGAGAGATTGCCGAAAAAATGCTTGCAGATCATGGTATTACAGATGTGGAAGTTATTTCTACTCCGGGACAATTAACAGATCATTACAACCCAAAAAATAAAACAGTGAATTTAAGTGAAGTGGTTTACAATCACGCCAATGCAGCAGCAGCAGCAGTTGCAGCACATGAATGTGGTCATGCAGTACAACATGCACAGGCTTATAGTGCTTTAGGTATGCGATCTGCCTTAGTACCAATAGTTAGTGTAACTTCTGGTATGTCACAATGGTTGGTTATTGGTGGATTAATTCTTGGTGGAGCTGCAGGAATGGGTATGGGTTACTGGGTTGCCGTTGCTGGTCTAGTATTTATGGGCTTTGCTACTTTGTTTAGCTTTATTACTTTACCTGTGGAATATGATGCAAGTAACAGAGCTTTGGCTTGGTTGAAAAATAAGAATATGCTTTCACAAGAAGAGTATGCAGGATCTGAAGATGCGCTTAAATGGGCTGCTAGAACGTATTTAGTTGCTGCAATTGGTGCTTTAGCTTCTTTATTATATTGGGCACTTAAAGTATTTGGAGGAAGAGATTAATTAAAACATATCGTGTAATAAAAAAGAGACATTAATTTATTTTGATGTCTCTTTTTTTATTACTTTTCAAATTAAAATAAACATTTATGGAAAATCAAAATATAAACCCTTTTCAAGAGGAACAACCCAAAGTACGTGTTGCAGCATTAGAACAAGTAGATCGTGTTGCTTTTTATAAACAAACCTATGCGCATGTTGCTGGTGGTGTTTTAGTATTTATTCTTTTTGAATATTTATTATTGCAAAGCGAGACTATTGTAAATTTTGCATTATCCATGACCGATGGGTTTAAATGGCTAATTATGCTAGGAGGTTTTATGTTTATTACTAATTATGCGGAAAAAATGGCTTTAAAGACGCCAGATAAAAACAAGCAATATTTAGCCTATGCATTATACATTTTAGCCGAAGCATTTATCTTTGTGCCAATGATTTATATGGCAGCTTTTTATATGGATTCTGGTCCAGAAATATTACAGCAAGCAGCAATTGTAACCTTATCTTTATTTAGTGGTTTAACCGCTGTCGTTTTTGTAACTAAAAAAGATTTTTCGTTTTTAAAAACAGGTTTAACAATTGGCTTTTTTATTGCAATAGGTTTAATTATAGCAGGAACACTTTTTGGGTTTAACCTAGGATTATGGTTTTCTGTTGGAATGTGTTTGTTGGCTGGTGGTTCTATTTTATACCAAACATCTAACCTTATCAATAAATATACAGTAGATCAATATATTCCTGCTTCGTTAGGTCTATTTGCATCTTTAATGCTATTATTTTGGTATGTGTTACAGATTTTTATGTCTAGAGATTAAGACTTGAAAAATATTAATAAAAAGCTCCTCTTGTAGGAGCTTTTTATTTTTAAAAGCTATTGTTATCTAGGGAAACAAGCTTGTTTTTTAAGGCATAAATAACTAAGCCAGCTACATTTTTAGCTTCGGTTTTTAGTAATAAATTATTACGATGGCCTTCCACTGTTCTCGGACTAATAAAAAGTGTCTCGCCAATATCATTAGTGGTGTATTGTTTGCAAATAAGTTCTAGTACTTCAATTTCTCGTTTGGTGAAGTAATTAGTGTCAAATGTAGATTTTGTGTTTTTGTCTTTCGGATTGGTAATACTTTCATGAACGTATTGCATCACTTTTCCGTCGTAATAAAAACCTTTATCATAAACCTCTTCAATGGTTTTAATCATTAATGCTGGTGTGCTATTTTTTGCTAAATAGGCAACCGCTCCAATAGAAATCATGTTTAATATAAAAGGTTTGCTAAAATAACTAGTCAGCGCAATTACTTTTATGTCTGGAAATTCTTTGTGAATAATTTTAGTGACTTCCACGCCATTTAAATTAGGCATTTTAAGATCTGTTACAACAATTTCAGGTAGGGTTTTTGCTTCGCGTAACTGTTTAACCAAGTCCTCTCCGTCTTGAGCGGTAAAAAGAATATTAATGTTTTCTTCGTTACCTAAAATTGCTTTTAATCCTTGTAAGAATAAAAGCTCATCATCTGCTAATGCTATATTTATTTTATCCATGGTATGTACATTGTATTATAAAAAGGCTGCCATTGTTTTTGGTGCTTTCCATTTTAAGAAACCCGTTTAAAATTTTAACACGACTATTTATGTTTTGTAAACCAATGCCACTTTTTTTACTAATTTCTTTCACATTAAAACCAACACCATTATCTTGATAACGTATTTTAAAACCTGTTGGGTTTTGTTCCATATATATCGCTAATTCATTTGCTTTTCCATGTCTAATAGAATTATTCATTAGTTCTTGAATAATTCGAAATACATGCAATTGATTGTTTCTAGATAATTTACTTAAATTTTCAATATTATGCTCTATTTCTAATGTTGTATTTGCCGAAAAATCATCGAATAATTCTTCTAAAGCAACCTTAAGTCCGAACTCATCTAAAATTGGAGGCATTAAATCATGCGCAATCTTTCTAGAACTCTCTAAGGTAGTAGAGGTTATTTCAAGGATTTGATTTAATGAAGCTCTCTGTTTATCACTAATAGACTTGTCTGTTAGAAGCACATTGGTAGACAAGCTAATAATGTTGAGTTTAGAACTAATGGCATCGTGTAAATCTTGCGCAATACGTTTGCGTTCTATTTCTTGAATAGCAATAGACGTTTGTAATATTTTTTGTTGATTTTCAAGCTTTAATGCAGCTTTTTCAAGTTCCTTTTGCACTATTTTTTGTCTGGAATAATGAAAAAACAGAATTAACCCAGTAGTTATTAAAACCAAAAAGATGATTCCGTAAACCAATGCTTGAATAATTAATTTTTCATTTTCCATAAACTCTTTTTCCATTCTATTAAAATTAGTATTAAATAACCTACATAAAACACTCTATTTAAAAACCAAGCATCTGAAGCTATTTCTCTATCTATTACACTCAAGTAATCCCCCAAAATAAATATTAAAGTACTAGTTGCTATGTAAATTAATACACCAGCATTTATATACATAAATTTACCAGGTTTGCTTAGTGAATTATATAGGTGAAAAATGGAATATAAAACTAAGGGGAATGATGTAATTAATATTTCTAATAAATTAAACTTAGAAAATAAATTAGCCTTTACAGTGTATTGAATTATTAATACTAAAAAAACCAAAACACTAATAACATTTAGATATTTTTTCTGGTTTTTATTAAATAATTGGCGATAAAAGAGCGACAGAAAAATAAACTGAAAAATAAAATAAAAATGAGATAAGTATAAGTTATTTAATTCAAAATTATATTTTCGTTGAACCTGTATAAGTAAATTACTACCTATTAAAACACAAAAAATAAGTGTTAAATAGATAGTAAAATACTTGATTTCCTTGCTTTTTTTGCCTTTTAAATAACTATATGTATATAATGTTGCATTAATAAAAAGTAATATTTTCCCAAGCTGTTGAATGGCGTCATCAAATTCCTTCATTCCAATTTTTAAGGATTATATAATGGGCTTTTTGGATCACATGTATTTGGACAAGGATCTGTAAAATCAAAAATACCAGTACCAATTAATTTGTAAGGAGGCGGGTTTTTAATAGCATATCCTTCTATAATATCTCTGTGTATGGTTTTAGTACCATCTTCTTCTTTTGTTGTAGCAACAAGTACTAATTTTTCGGTTTTGGCACTTGGTATGGTGTCTGATAATGGTCTGTCAATTCCCATATACGCTCTAATACCTGCAGTATCTACCAGACTGGTGTTAACACAAGAAAGGTCTTTTAATATTTCCATTTCTATTAAGCAATCAATAAGATCTCTAGCAGGTATAAGAAAGGCTTTTGCGTGTTTTAATTCGCCATTTTTATTTAGACCACTGTTTTCTGATTGCCATTTTTCCACATAGTTTTTTGCTTCTAAAATTGGTATGGATTTCGTTTTATTGCTCATGATTTAACATTTATTGGTTAATAGACTTTAAAGCTACAAGATATTTTTATTAAAACATATAAAAATAAAAAATCAGGTATTTCTACTCGGTTTTTATATCAAGTAAATTTGCTCACGCCTAACACTCTAATAATCAGTATCTTTGGTTTGTTATTAACCAATTAAATAAATATATTATGGATCCATTTTTGGCACAAATTATTTTGTTCGGAGGGACTTTTGCTCCACGAGGTTGGGCATATTGCGACGGACAACTATTAGCTATTTCTTCTAACACAGCTTTGTTTTCTTTATTAGGAACGACTTATGGAGGAGATGGTAGAACAACTTTTGCTTTACCCGATTTAAGAGGTAGAGTACCTGTACACCAAGGGACAGGTCCTGGATTATCACCTATGCGATTAGGACAACAAGGAGGTGAGTCAGTTGTAACGCTTAAGGCTAATGAAATGCCTGCGCATAGTCATACTGCTGTTACTAACGCTGTAAGTCCAATTCCTAGAGGAGGTGCTGCAGTAAACAACCCAGCAAATGCTTACAATGCTGAAGGTGGGGTTTTTGCAACAGGAGCAAATGCACAAATGGCTGCAGATGCTACAGTTGTTGGGCAAACTGGAGGGAGTCAATCGCATAATAATATGCAACCTTTTACATGTCTAAGTTATATTATAGCTCTACAAGGAATTTTTCCATCTAGAAGCTAAAAATATAATTAAACTAAATTAAAAGGATACCGCCAATTTTTTTTTGACGGTATCCTTATGGTATTAACATAAATATATTAATTATGAAAACAAACTACAATTTTAAAAAAGCAATCCTCAAAAGCATTCGTGTTTTTTGTGTTTTATTGCTATTTAGTTATTCTGCCATTGCTCAGAATATAAATTTTACGATTAATACTGCTGTAGATAATGGTACTAGTATTACGGAGACCATTTCTGTAGGAGGTGTTAACTATATTCTAACCATTGATCACGCTATAAATGTGGAGAGTTTGGACGACCTTGGAGGTGGTGATTTAATTTTTTATTTAGGAGGTAGCCGAAGTCCACTACCTTTTGTACTGACCATTACTAGAGATGGTGTTCTTGCTAATTTTGATCTAATTGGTATTGATTATGATACGCTTGCATTGGGTAATGTAGGTTTAACAAATCAAGATGATGCTGTAATTACTTCGTTAGCTGCTTATACAGCGGGAAGTGGTGCGTTACCAATAACGAATACAGCTAATGCTTTGGACATTTCGCAACTAAAAATTATTACAGGAGATCCAGGTGATTTCAATAACTTTGGTTTCCATAATGTTAATGTGAATATGGTGGCAGCTTGTGTTCCTCCTGCAGGAACAGCAACTTTTGTAAGTCAAGATTGTGGAGCAGGAACATTTCTTGCGCAAGTAAATGTAACGGATTTAGGAGGTGGTACACCATCTATTTTTGACGGTACAACTACTACCGCAGTTACTGCAACTGGGGTTTATAATTTTGGGCCTTACCCAACAGGAACGCCAATAAATTTCACCTTACAGCATGGAACGGATACTACTTGTAATGTAAATTTAGGTGCGGTCGCAGATACTTGTCCGCCACCTTGTTTACCTCCAGTAGGTACAGCAATTTTGAATTCACAAGATTGTGTAGCAGGGACATTTTTGATAGATGTTAACGTTACGGATTTAGGAAGTGGAAGTCCAGCAATATACGATGGTACTGCATCTACCCCTATAACAGCAACAGGTATTACAACACTTGGGCCTTATACAGCAGGAACCATTATACCAATAACCTTACTACATGGTAGCGATGGTACATGTAATGTAGATTTAGGTATTGTAAAAGATACCTGTAATGAAATAATTTTTACTATTGATACCGCAGTGGATGATGGTACAAATATTACAGAAACTATTGTTGTTGGTGCAGATACGTTTGTGTTAACTGTAGATCATTCTGGTAGTGAGGCACTTCTTGGAGTAGTTGGTGATCCATCCGATTTATTCTTTTATCATAGTACCATAAATCCGCTTGATCCATTTGTTTTATCGGTAACTAGAAATGGCTTTCCAGCAAACTTTACTTTAAATGGCATAGATTATGACGCAGCGGGAACAGGAAGTATATACGTGCGAAACCAGGATGATCAAGATATTTCTGCATATACATCGTATGATGCTGGGTCGTCTGGAGCTTTAAATTTTACTAATGTTCTAAACGGTGTAAATATTTCAAGTTTTAAAATTGGTACAAATAATCCTGATGATTTAAATCTATTTGGATTCCATAATATTAGCATAGATATTGAAGAAGGTTGTGTGCCACCAGCAGGAACAGCAACTTTTGTGAGTCAAGATTGTGAAGCAGGAACCTTTCTTGCACAAGTAAATGTGACCGATTTAGGAGGTGGTACACCATCTATTTTTGATGGTGCAACTACTACGCCAGTTACTGCTATAGGGGTTTACGATTTTGGACCATATCCAACAGGAACACCAGTCAATTTTACTTTACAACATGGAGCGGATATTACCTGTAATGTCGATTTAGGAGCTGTGACAGATACTTGTCCGCCACCTTGTTCCCCGCCAGCGGGAACCGCGCAATTAGATACGCCATTTCAAGATTGTGATGCAGGTACTTTTTATGCGGTTATTAATATTACCGATTTAGGTAGTGGAGGAAGTCCTATTTTATTTGATGGAACAAATTCTATACCTGTAACCGCTACAGGGTCGTTTGGTATTGGAACCTATCCTATAGGAACACCAGTAACCTTTACTTTGCAACATGGGGTAGACCCTACCTGTGATGTGGTAATAGGAACTGTTTCCAATACCTGTGATGAGGTGATTTTTACTATAGATACAGCTGTCGATGACGATACATTAAATATTATTACAGAAACGATAGTTAAAGATGGAGATACCTACGTATTAACTGTTGCACATTCTGGGGATGAAGATCTAGAAGAATTACCTGGTCTACCAGGAGATTATGCTTTTTTCCATAGTTTTGGAGACCCGCTTAGTCCTCATGTTTTGTCCATAACTAGAAATGGGTTTCCAACCAACTTTACTTTAAAAGGTTTGGATTATGACACTTTAAATGCGGGTACTATATTAGTTACCAATCAGGATGACCTTGAAATATCTAGTCCTACATCTTATCCTGTAGGTGCTGGAGCTATACCTATTACTAGTGCGGTAAATGCAACTAATATTTCGAGTTTTAATATTTCAGCACCAGTTAGTGGTGAATTAAATAGCTTTGGATTTCATAATATTAAAGTAGATATTATTGATACCTGTGCAGCAGGAGCTGCAACAGCAACTCTAGGAACTCTAGATTGCGCAAATAGTGATTTTTATGTGGACGTAAATGTTACCGATTTAGGTAATGGAAGTCCAGTAATATTTGATGGTGTTACTTCTACAGTTGTTACTACAACTGGTAACTATGAACTTGGGCCTTATGCCTCAGGGACATCTATAAACTTTACATTGCAACAAGGAAGTGATGTTGCCTGCGATGTAGATTTAGGAGCTGTAACATATACATGTCCAGCACCTGCTAATGATTTGTGTGGAGGTGCTATTGCTATAGCATGTGGAGAGACTGTTATAGGTTCAACAACTAATGCAACAGATACGGGGAACAATCCTTCTAATGATGTGTATTACTCTTTCATGAGTGCTACTTTAACCGATGTAAACTTGTCATTGTGCGGTTCGGATTACGATACTGCTTTTCGAGTTTTTGATGATTGTTTGCAAAGTAATCTTATTGCATTTAACGATGATTCCGAAGCATGTTCTGGGAATCAATCTGTACTTACTTTTACTGCGCAACCAAACATAACGTACTTTATTATGATAGAAGGTTATGATGATGATTCTGGCGATTATGAAATGGTTGTGGATTGTATTACAAGTGTTCCATCACCAGGAAATGATTTATGTGCTAATCCAACATCTCTTAACTTAGGTGTTACGTTAACGGGTCAAACCACGGCAGGAGCAACAGATAGTACTGTTGGAGAAGATGATGATACAGAATGTGATTCGTATACATTCAAAGCAGATGTGTGGTATACCTTTCAAGGTCCAGCTTCTGGGCAAGCTACTATAGCAACAGTTATTACGGATACGTCTGATGAAGCCAATGTTGCTGTCTATTCGTCTTTAGATTGTTCACAATTAGATGTTGATATTATAGCATGTTCTGCATACAATGGAGGGGAAACAGTAGCTTTAACAGGACTAGTGCCTGCTGCTACCTATTATGTTAGAGTTTGGAGTGATGGTGTTGCTGGACCTCCTGTTCCTCCGATAACTTCAGGAAGATTTGAAGGAGGCTTTAGTATTACTGTTACCGATTCTACCTTATCCATTCCAGGAATTGAAGACGAACAATTGTTTAGCTATTACCCGAATCCAGTAAAAGGATTGTTAAACATAACAGCTAAAAAAGAAATGTCTAAGATTACCGTATTTAATATGCTTGGACAAACTGTTTTAACAGAAATACCAAATACAACAACAAGAAGTTTAGACATGTCTAACTTACAAATTGGTGCTTATTTTGTTAAAGTAACTATAGGTAATGTAACCAAAACCATACGTGTTATTAAAGAATAGTTAATTCATAATACCTTTAAAAGTAAAAGCTCCTAAAGAAATTTAGGAGCTTTTTTTATATCTTAATTTGTCGGTCAATCTGTTGATCTAAAGAAATGAAGGTTTCTGTTCTAGAGACACCAGAAATAGATTGAATGTCTTTATTTAAAACCTGCATAAGATGTTCATTGTCTTTACAAAGAATTTTAATAAAAATACTCCAATTTCCTGTGGTGTAATGGCATTCTAAAACCTCGGGGATTTTTTTAAGTTGTTTTACTGCTTCGGGATTACTCATTGCTTTGTCTAGATACACCCCAATATATGCCATGGTGGTATAGCCTAATACTTTTGGATTTATTACAAATTTGGATCCTGCAATTAAACCAGATTTTTCTAGTTTTCGTAGTCGTTGGTGTATGGCTGCACCAGAAATACCAACACCTCTTGCTATTTCAAGAATAGGTGTTCTTGCGTCTTCCATTAAAGCGCGTAGTATTTTCTTGTCTATACCATCTATTTGAATGTTGTTATTTGTTGTTTTCACAGGATATAGTTTCAGTTAAAAACATAAATGTACAGAATTGATTTGAAATTGAAAGTAGATTTCGCGTTAAGGATGGGAATGGCATCCTTTTTTTGCTGCCATATATGGCAAAAAAAGATATAATGTACAGCCTGACGCTACTTAGCTTAAGAAAGCTAAGTAGGGAAACGCTATAAAAATTTTAAACGTGTAATGGGTTGTAACCTAAGTAAGGCACTTCTTTTTCTTTAAATATAATTCCGTAATCTTCTAATTCTTTTAAAATAGGAGTGTACACTTCTTTGGTAATTGGTATTTGTACCCCTGGCGTTGTGATCTTTTCGTTAAGGATTGCGAGTGTTGCAATTGCTACTGGTAATCCAACGGTTTTTGCCATTGCGGTATAGGTTTGGTCTTCACCAAGTGTTACCATGGTTGCGTCTATTTGGTATGTTTTTCCGTTTAGTGCATAGCCAAATTTATGATACATAACAATCATGTCTTTGTCTTCTGGGTCTAGTGTCCAGCTATCCATTAAAATCTTTTGTAAAATTTGTGCTGGCGTTGCTTTTTTAAGTTCCACCATTTTTGTTCTACTAAAAAGATCTAACTCTAAGTATTTATCCCAAACTACATCATCTTGGTCTATTTTTAAGGCATGTCTAAATTTAAGCTCCACAGAATCTGTAGGGCTGTATGGTAAAAAGGCGTTTACAAAATCGCGATAGCTCATATTTTCGCTATCGTCTATCGTGTAACTATCGTCTGTCATACCAAGTTGTACAAAAACGTTCCAAGCACGAGAGAATCCAACGCGACGCATGGTACCTCTATATAATGTTTTAATGCTGTCTAGTCCGTAAACACTTTGGTATTTAAGGGAGTCTCTGTTTGCATAACCTTCAAATCGGCCATATCCTTCTATTTCTAAAAATTCGGTACGTCTAAAGAGTCTGTTGTATGGTATGTATTTATAGGTGCTTTCTTGTAAAAATTTTCCAGCGCCACCTTGTCCTGCTAGGACTACGTTTCTTGGGTTCCAAGTAAATTTGTAGTTCCACAGATTGTTGTCGCTTTCTGGAGCAACTAGTCCGCCGGTAAAAGATTCGAATAAAATCATTTCGCCACCTTTTTCTCTAATTTTATCAATGACTTGCATGGCGCTCATGTGATCTATTCCTGGATCGACGCCAATTTCATTCATAAAAACAAGCCCTTTGTCTTTTGCCGCTTTATCTAATGCTTGCATTTCTGGACTTATATAAGAAGCGGTTACCATATTCTTATTAAAAGTAATACAGTCTTTAGCAACTTCTATATGAAATCTAGCAGGTAGCATAGACACTACAATATCTGCGTTTTGTATGGCCTCTTGACGAGAATGTTTATCAAAAACATCTAATAAAATAGCTTGGGCATTTTCATGATCGCCAATTAATTTTTTAGCGTGAGTAAAGTTTATATCGCCAACTATAATTAGTAAATCTTCGGTAATTGATTTTTCTAATAAATATTTAATAAGGTAAGAGGATGATTTTCCAGAACCAATGACTAAAATCTTTCGCATAATGAGAATTGTTGAGTAATTTTGTGTTTACGAATGTAATAAATACTGTGGGTAAATTAAACGAAATACATAATTATATGAACAAAAAATTATTAATTTCCGGAGCTGTTTTGGGGATCTTAGGAATTATACTAGGTGCATTTGCTGCACATGGCTTAAAAGAATTAATTTCGGAAGCTTCTTTACAGTCTTTTGAAACTGGTGTGCGTTATCAAATGTATCATGCTTTTTTACTGTTAATTTTAGGAAGTATGCATAGCATCCCAAAGAAGTCTAAAAAAAGCATTTATATCTTGACTGTAGTTGGTGTTTTGTTTTTTTCGGGATCTATTTATGGTTTGTCCACAAATGCATTGACTCCTGTGAATTTTAATAAAATTGCATTAGTTACCCCTTTGGGAGGCCTTTTGTTAATTGGGTCTTGGGTGATATTGTTGATAAACTTTTTAAAACTAAAAGCGGATAATTAGGGTTTTAGATGGCTACTTTAAAATAAAGTTTTAATTTTGCATCTTAAACAACACAATTAAAATATGGTTAATCATAGTCAAGTAACGAAAACGATTTCGTTAGAACAATATGGAATCAAAAATGCAAAAGTTAATTATCAACTTTCACCAGGACAACTTCATGATATTACTGTTGAAAAAAAGCAAGGAGTTACGTCTTCGTCTGGAGCACTTGCTGTTAATACAGGAGAATTTACTGGTAGGTCGCCAAAGGATAGGTTTATAGTTAAAGATGATGTCACTAAAGACAGAGTTTGGTGGGGAAATATTAATATTCCTTTTGATTCTGATAAATTTGAAAAGCTATACAATAAAGTGGTAGACTATTTGTCTAACAAAGAAGTTTATGTAAGAGATAGTTACGCTTGCGCGGATAAAGATTACAAATTAAATATTAGAGTAATAACCGAGACTCCTTGGAGTAACATGTTTGCTTATAATATGTTTTTACGTCCAACGGAAGAAGAATTAAAAGACTTTTCTCCAGAATGGACTATTGTAAACGCACCAAGTTTTATGGCAGATCCAGAAGTAGATGGAACACGTCAACATAACTTTGCTATTTTAGATTTTACTAGAAAAATTGCTTTAATAGGAGGAACTGGTTATACTGGGGAAATTAAAAAAGGAATTTTTTCTGCATTAAACTTTATACTTCCAGTATTTAAAAACACACTACCAATGCACTGTAGTGCAAACGTAGGTAAAGATGGAGATACCTCTATTTTCTTTGGTCTTTCTGGTACCGGAAAAACAACATTGTCTACAGATCCAGATAGAAGTTTAATTGGAGATGATGAACATGGTTGGACTGCCGAAGATTCGGTATTCAATTTTGAAGGTGGTTGTTACGCGAAAGTAATTAACCTATCTCAAGAGCAAGAGCCTGAAATTTATGCTGCCATTAAAAAAGGAGCTATTTTAGAAAATGTTATAATGAATGATAAAGGAGAAGTAGATTTTTCAGATACTTCTATTACTCAAAATACTAGAGTGAGTTACCCTATTTATCATATTGAAAATATACAAAAACCTTCTATAGGTAAAAACCCTAAAAACATATTCTTTTTAACAGCGGATGCTTTTGGTGTTTTACCTCCAATCTCTAAGTTGACTCCAGGTCAAGCTGCATACCATTTTATTTCTGGTTACACGGCTAAAGTTGCTGGAACAGAAGCTGGAATAGATGAACCATTACCAAGTTTTTCTGCTTGTTTTGGAGCGCCATTTATGCCGTTACATCCAACAAAATATGCGGAGATGTTAAGTCAGAAAATGAAAGATGCTGGCGTAAATGTTTGGTTGGTGAATACCGGTTGGACTGGTGGACCTTACGGTGTTGGTTCTAGAATGAAATTAAAATATACTAGAGCAATGATTACTGCTGCGATGGACGGAAGTTTAGAAGCGGCTAATAAAGATAATTACCATATTCATTCTGTGTTTGGTTTAAACCAACCAAGAACGTGTCCTAATGTACCAACCGAAGTGTTAAGTCCGAGATCTACTTGGAATAATGATGAAGGGTATTACAAAACAGCATATAAATTGTCAGACTCTTTTAGAGCTAACTTTAAACAGTTTGAAGCGAATGCAAATCAAGAAATTCTTGATGGTGCACCAAATGTACAGGAATAAATAGGTGAACTACGGTAATATTTGTTGAAAGGGCTTGTAAGTTTTTTTTTATAACCTAACTTTATGACTATAAATTATAAAGCTATTAATTATGAAAAAAACACTACTTTTTGTGGCTATTGTTGTAGCCATGCAATTACAAATTCAGGCACAGTCCACTGCTGTGCCGAATGCCGATTTTGAACAATTTCTAATCACCTTTACTTCTATTAATGGACCATTAGATGGTTTTATACTAGACAGTGAAGCGGCTGCTGTGACAGGAACGTTGAATTTAAGTAACGTAGCACCTTATAATGCTATTGATGATTTTACAGGTATTGAAGCCTTAACAGGTATTACAGGTCTAGGTATTACGTATAATACCGCAGTAACTAGTTTAGATGTTTCTGCAAATACTAATTTAACCTTTATTGATACAGAGTTTAGTACATCGTTAACTAATTTGGTAATTGGAGCGAATACCAATTTAAGTGAATTGCGTATTCCTGCTTCTCCTGTTGGTGATTTAGATTTATCAGCAAATACAGGTTTAACTGTAGTAGATGTAAGAGGTTCTGGATCTGTTGTTATAGATATACGTAATGGGAATAATGTTAATATAACATCTTTTCAGTCAACTTCTAACCCTAGTCTTAGTTGTATTATTGTGGATGATAAAGACGCCGCATATTTAGGTGCTTGGTCAACAGGAACTGGTACTTTTGCTAATGATGAAACAGGTTGTCCTACCCTTTCTGTAGCTAATGAAACAGAATTGACTTTTGATGTCTATCCTAATCCTGCTAAAAACAGAATCTATGTTACTTCTAGTTTACAAGAATCACAGATTCAAGTATATGATATCACAGGGAAGTTAGTATTGGCAAAAGATATTCAATTTGGTAAAAACGCTTTAGACATTAGTGCAATGGCTTCAGGAGTTTATTTAGCTAGAATGTTATCAGGTGGTAAATCACAAACTAAAAAATTAATAATTCAGTAAATGAATTAAATTATTAACCAAAAAAAATCGCAACATATACATGTTGCGATTTTTTTTTGGAATAGTTTGAAACTATTTTCCTTTGTTTATTTTGTTGATGTACTTTTCTAAAGCCATCGTCATAGAAGGTGTTTCTGGCGTTGGAGCAGATATGTCTACACGTAATCCGTGTGCTTCTACCGCTTTAATAGTTGTATTGCCAAAAACAGCTATTCTTGTATCGTTTTGTTTGAAGTCTGGAAAATTCTTGAATAAAGAATCTATTCCAGAAGGGCTAAAAAATACTAAGATGTCATAAAATACATCTTCTAAATCGGATAAGTCACTGATAACCGTTTTGTAAAAAACAGCCTGTTTCCAATTTACAGCTAAACCGTCTAGTATTTCTGGAACTTCTGGTTTTAGTTTGTCTGTAGTTGGTAGTAAGAACTTTTCGTCTTTATATTTTTTGATAGTAGGTGACAACTCAGAAAAAGTTCGCTTACCAACATAAATTTTACGCTTTCTATATACAACATACTTTTGCAAGTAGTAAGCAACAGCTTCCGACTGGCAGAAATATTTCATACTGTCTGGCACTTTAAATCGCATTTCATCTGCAACTCTAAAAAAGTGGTCTACAGCATTTCTACTTGTTAAAATAATTGCAGTATAATTGCTTAAATCTATTTTTTGAAGTCTTATTTCCTTTGCTGGAACACCTTCTACGTGAATAAAAGGCCTGAAGTCTATCTTCACTTTTTGCTTTTCTTGCAAATCAAAATAAGGCGAATTTTCTATTTTAGGTTCTGGTTGAGATACTAAAATGGTTTTGACTTTCATATAATAGCTAGCTTTTAAACCTTAACTGTAATCTATAAATAACTTATATAATACCAGATAAGGCGAAATTTCAAGAGTGCAAAGATACAAAATAAAATAAAACAAATTCGATTTTATTAAACTTTGATACGTCTTATAAGATACTATGATGCTTATGCAATTTATTAAGATAAAAACAATTACAAGCATCTGCAATATAATAGGGGAAGGTGTCACACTAAATAGTAATATAAAATTGATAGGGATTAGTAATACACCAAAAAATATTTTATAACTCGTTTTTTGAAACACATAAAAATCCATAATACTTTCGATGTTGAATAGGCTTCCTAATAAACGCTCTATAGATGTTTTTGTTAAAATGAGTATTGTAATTCCTATAAAGACTTTAATTAAGAATGTAGCGATGTCTTCAATTTCAGAAACAAAATTTTTGTATAAAAAAACACTAAAAATGGAGGAGGAAATTAACAAGTTTATAAAAAGTATTGCATCAAAACCATCAATAATTTTGGAGTCTCTGGAGTATACTTTTAAATATCTGAAATTACCTAAAACATAGGTAAAATCATGAAAGCGTTTTGTATATAGTACTTTTGCAGTGGCAACTAAAACCAGACAAAGCACTAGTAATACAGTAAAAATTTCATTAGATATAATTTCGCGAAGCATAATGTAAAATTATTATAAATAATCGTATTCTTCTTCCATTTTTTAAGGAAAATTTAAAAAAAAGTAATTTTTAAATAGCGTACATTTGCTAAAATTAAATGCTTTTTATGCAAGACGCTATTGTCATCATACCAACATACAACGAAATAGAAAATATTGAGGCTATTATTAAGGCGGTATTTTCTCTTGAAAAAGCATTTGATGTTTTAGTAGTGGATGATAATTCTCCAGATTTAACAGCGCTAAAAGTGAAAGAACTGCAAGCGCAATTTCCGGGGCGTTTACATCTAGAGGTAAGAAAAGAAAAATCTGGATTAGGTACTGCATATATTCATGGTTTTAAATGGAGTTTGGCAAGAACGTATGATTATATTTTTGAAATGGATGCCGATTTTTCGCATAATCCAAAAGATTTAATTCGCTTATACCATACCTGTCAAATTGATGGAGCAGATTTAGCGATTGGTTCTCGCTATGTAAAAGGTGTAAATGTGGTAAACTGGCCAATGAGTAGGGTTTTACTATCTTATTTAGCTTCCAAATACGTGCGTTTTATTACACGAATGAAAATTCATGATACTACCGCAGGATTTATTTGCTACAAAAGAGAAGTGTTAGAAGCATTTGATTTAAATAAAATAAAATTTACAGGATATGCGTTTCAAATAGAAATGAAATTTAAAGCATATTGTAAAAAGTTTAAAATAAAAGAAATACCAGTTATTTTTACAGATAGAGCAAAAGGGGAATCTAAATTAAGTTCAGGTATTATTTCTGAAGCTATTTTTGGTGTCATCTCGATGAAGTTTAAAAGTCTATTTAAAAAGGAAAATTAAGTACATGCAACACAAACAAACACTTATTAAGAACGCGAAAATTGTAAATGAGGGTAGTATCTTTGAAGGAGATATTCTTATTGAAGGCGAATATATTAAAGAGATAAGTGAGTCTATAAGCGCAAAATCTTCAGATGTTCACATATTTGATGCCGAAGGTAATTACTTACTTCCAGGTGTTATAGATGATCAAGTACATTTTAGAGAACCAGGATTAACTCAAAAGGCAAATATAGAAACAGAGTCTAAAGCTGCCATTGCTGGCGGAATTACTTCTTTTATTGAAATGCCAAACACTAATCCGCAAACAACAACCATAGAAAAGCTTAACGAAAAATTTGAGATAGCTTCCAAAACATCGTCGGCTAATTATTCTTTTATGTTTGGTGGTACTAACGATAATTTAGACGAAATATTAAAAGTAGATCCGAAACAAGTTGCAGCATTAAAATTGTTTTTGGGTTCGTCTACAGGAAATATGTTGGTAGACAATCCGGAAGTTTTGGAAAAAATATTTTCTAGTACTAAACTTCTTATTGCCGTACACTGTGAAGATGAAGGAACTATTAAAAGCAATCTAGCAAAATATACAGAAGAGTTTGGTGATGATATACCAATTAAGCATCATCCAGACATTCGAAGTGAGGAGGCATGTTATATCTCTTCATCAAAAGCAATTGAACTTGCTAAAAAAACTGGTGCTAGACTACATGTTTTTCATCTTTCTACAGCGAAGGAAACGAGTTTATTTACCAATAAAATTCCGTTAAAAGATAAAAAAATAACGGCTGAGGTTTGTGTACATCACTTGTGGTTTACAGACGAAGATTATGATGCAAAAGGAACCTTTATAAAATGGAACCCTGCAGTAAAATCTCAAAAAGATAAAGATGGTTTATGGAAAGCCTTGTTAGATGACAGAATAGATGTTATTGCAACAGATCATGCGCCACATACTTTAGAAGAAAAAACAAATGTATATACCAAAGCGCCTTCTGGAGGGCCTCTAGTGCAACATGCGCTTCCTGCCATGTTAGAAATGCATCATAAAGGCAAAATTACGCTAGAGAAGTTGGTGGAAAAAATGTGTCATAATCCTGCTATATTATTTCAGGTAGAAAAACGTGGGTATATAAAAGAAGGCTATTTTGCAGATTTAGTATTAGTCGATTTAAATAATCCTTGGACCGTTAAAAAAGATAATATTTTATATAAATGTGGTTGGTCTCCTTTTGAAGGTACTACCTTTAAATCTAGAATTACACACACCTTTGTAAATGGAAGTTTAGCCTATAAAAATTTTAAGTTTTATGATGTTAAAGCAGCTAAACAATTAACTTTTAATAGATAATGAGAAATTTTTTATATACCATCTGTGTATTGTTATTAGTCTCTTGTTATAGCCAGCACAAACCAAAGAAACCGAAGAATCTTCTTTCTGAGGGCCAGATGGTTAGTATATTAATAGATATGTCTGTATATAACTCTGCAAAGGGAGTTAATAAAAAGGTGCTTGAGAAAAATGGTGTTAAACTACAGGAACATATTTACGCAAAGCATAAAATAGATAGTGCTCAGTTTGCAGATAGTAATTATTATTATACGTATCATCCAGAAGCATATGAAGATATTTATAAAAAAGTTAAGGATAGCCTGATAAAACTAAAGGAAAGCTATACCGCAATAGACAAAGAGGAAAGTAAAATAAAAAGAAAAGGTGATTCCGTTAAACGCGGTATGTTAAAGTCGATGCCTCGGGTGGAAATTTTAAAAGAACCATTAAAGAATTCTATACTTCAAACAAATAAAAAAGGTAAATAAACAAACTTAGTTTATTGCTCTTTTAAAAATAATGTAGCAACCGTTTCTATACTCTTTTCTATTGGTGTAAAATGAAAGTCTAAAGCTTCACTAATTTTTTGGTTGCTATAATCTGTAACAGACAAAGCGGTAATTGCATTTTGTTTTGTTAAGCTTCTAGGACTTCCCGTTAAAAAACTTTTTAACCAATCTGCTCGCCAAGCGATTTCAAGCATTAATGAAGAAGCTCTTTTTTGTGGCGCTTTTACTTTTAAATATTTAGCGGCTACTTCTGTAAAATGTTTAAAGCTTAAATTTTTAGCCACTATAATAAAACGTTGGTTTACAATATTGCTTTGCATGAGCTGTAACATAATGGTTACAACATCTTTAACGTCTACATACCCAGTAGTTCCAGTAACGTAATACCGGAGTTTGTTATGCACCTTTTTAAAGAGTAATCCGCTACCAGATTCCCAAAAACCAGCACCTATAATAATTCCAGGATTTACAATTACCGCATCTAATCCTTCTTGGGTACCGCGCCAAACTTCCATTTCTGCGCCATATTTTGTAATGCCATACACATTATTTTCCCCTTCCGGATTCCAAAACGTTTCTTCGTCAATTAGACTATTATCTTCATGGTTTCCTAGAGTAGCAATAGAGCTTACGTAGCAGAGTTTTTCAATAGTATTAGAAATACATAAGTTTACAATGTTTGCAGTGCCTTCAATATTTGTTTTTCTAAGTTTATGGTACTCTTTTGGGTCGAAAGAAATAAGCGCAGCACAATGGTAGACATGTGTAATGTCTTGAAAAGCTTCTGTTAAAATAGGAATATCTAATATGTCGGCTTTAATCCATTCTATCGTATTAAAAAGCGTAGTTGCTTCTTCCGTAAAATAAGAAAATACTTTTTTTACCGTCTGTAGTTTTTCTTCATTTCTATAAATAGCGCGAACCTTTTGGTTGTTTTTAACCAATTCATAAAGCAAATGTGCCCCTACCAAACCTGTTCCTCCTGTAACTAAAATCATAAAGCTAAAATACTAATTTTGTAATTAGCTTTCCTCTTTTCAAGGATAAACATATCTTTGCTAGACTTTAGAATAATATACAAGAAATGAACTATAATATAGTAGAAGAATTAACGTGGAGAGGAATGGTACATGATATCATGCCCGGAACAGAAGAGCAATTAAATAAAGAAATGACAACGGCTTATATTGGTTTTGATCCAACATCAGATTCGTTGCATATTGGTAGTTTGGTTCCTATTATTTTATTAATGCACTTAGAAAAAGCAGGGCATAAGCCAATTGCATTGGTTGGTGGAGCAACAGGAATGATTGGGGATCCTTCAGGTAAAAGCGATGAGCGTAATTTACTAGACGAAGCTACCTTAAACCATAATGTTGCAGGAATTAAAAGTGTACTATCTCGTTTTCTTAACTTTTCTTCGGAAGAAAAAAATGCACCAATTTTAGTGAATAACTACGATTGGATGAAAACCTTTAGCTTTATTGATTTTGCACGTGATGTTGGTAAACGAATTACCGTGAACTACATGATGGCAAAAGATTCTGTAAAGAAACGTTTGTCTGGTGAAGAAGGTAACGTTGGTATGTCTTTTACAGAGTTTACCTACCAATTAATTCAAGGATATGATTTTTACCATTTATACAAGCAACACAATTGTTTGTTACAAATGGGAGGAAGTGATCAATGGGGAAACATTACTACAGGTACAGAGTTAGTAAGACGTATGAATGTTGGCCAAGAAGCGAAAGCATACGCCATGACATGCCCTTTAATAACAAAAGCTGATGGTTCTAAATTTGGTAAAAGTGAAGGCGGAAACGTTTGGTTAGATACCGATAAAACTTCGGTATATAAGTTTTACCAATTTTGGTTAAACACAAGCGATGAAGATGCCGAAAAGTATATTAAAATCTTTACCTTTTTAGATAAAGATACTATCGATGCTTTAGTTGTAGAGCATAAAGAAATGCCTCATGTGCGTTTATTACAAAAACGATTAGCAGAAGAAGTAACTACATTAGTACATTCTAAATCTGATTTTGAAAATGCGGAAAAAGCTTCTAATATTTTATTTAGTAAGTCTTTTAAAGAAGATATAAATACCTTGGATGAAAATACTTTTTTAGATGTTTTTGAAGGTGTACCTCTAGCTGAAGTTTCTAAACAAGAAATTGAAGAAGGTTTAGATATGATTGCTGCACTAGCTGCACAAACAAACTTTTTAGCCTCGAATGGAGAAGCACGAAGAGCTTTAAAAGAAAACTCGGTTGCGGTTAACAAAGAAAAGGTTAAAGAAGATTATAAGATTACTAGTGACGACTTAATTAATGGTACGTATGTAGTTATTAATAAAGGAAAACGTAATACCTATATTATAAAAGCGGTTTAAGTTTTTATAACTATTATTTTAAATGCTTCTTCTTTTTTTACTAAAGGAAGAGGCATTTTTCTTTTAGATTAAAACTCGAAAGTTTGGAAAAAAAAGAAGCCTGACTATTTTCATAATCAGGCTTTAAAAACTAACCAATTTACTAAAAAACTAATTTTTCTTTTTCTTAGCACTTATATAGTCGGTATTCTTTTTAATTACTTACAGAATTACTGTTTTATTTTTTCCCAATTATTGTCGGCTTTTGTTTTTAATTCGTTTGGATGCTCTTCGTTCCATAGCTCTAAGGTGTTGGTTCCCCATGAATTATAGAAAAGGTATAATTTGCCATCTCGAATTTCAAAAGTTTCTGGATCTATAGATACTTTTTTTGATTTTACTGCTACCGCATAGGCGCAATAACCACCATATTGAGGGATATAATTTTTAGGATTTTCAAGAAAAATGTTTCGATTTTTTTCGGAAGAAAATAAATAGGTTACACCATCGTATTGTGTGGTGTGTTTTTTGTTTCCTTCTACTGCTTCGTTGTTAAAGTATGCAACTACATCATAACCTGCTACAGCAACGCCGTTTTTTGTGTTGTAATCTATTTGTTGTGCTTGGATTGTTCCTGTTGCGATAAAAAATAAAAAAATAAGTGTTCTCATAAGTTGTTTTTTTATGAGTCGTTTTAATCTAATACTAATTACATAAGAGAATTATAATACCATCAGGTTACAGCCTCTAATATCGCTATTATCGAATCTTCCTAGTATTTCAAAAGTACCATCTTTGCTTAGTTTTGCTAAATCTTGTGTTGCTATAAAAGAGCAGGAATTAATATTAGCTAAATCGATAACGTTTAGCCCACCAGTTTTCCCTGGTGTTTGTATAGATAAAGGATCTTCGGTGTCTCGAGTTAGAACGCGCATCCAGTTAGGGCATTTAAAAACGCCGTTTCCAACAGAATATGCTTGGCTTAATAATTCGGTCATACCATATTCGCTATGAATGTTTTGAACACCAAAACCTTGTTTTAAAATTTCGTGTAATTCTTCGCGTATTAATTCTTTTCGTCTTCCTTTCATACCACCAGTTTCCATGATGATGGTGTTTTTTAATTGAAATGTATGACTTTCCACTAGATCTAATAGTGCAAAAGAAACACCAATAAGTAATACTTTTTCGCCTTGGTTATCTAGGTTTTCTAATTTGCTTTTTAAAGCAGAAAGGTTATTTAAATAAAATCCACTTTCTGGTTTGTTAGATTTTTCAATTAAATCATTAACCATATAGACTAATGAAGAGCCTTCACGTTCTAGGTAATTAGGTAACAACGCAAGAATGGTATATTCCTCAATGTTTCCATAAAAGTGTTTAAAGCCTTTTAAAAAGCTTTCTTCATAAATAGAAACATTAGTAACTTGATGTTTACTGGTAATACTACCTGTGGTACCACTACTTGTAAATGTTTCCTGAATTTCTTCCGAGGTACTTAAAATAGTATGGGTTTTAAAAAAGGAAATTGGTAAGAATGGAATATCGGTGATACGTTTTACATCACTTGGATGTATGTATAATAAATCGCAAAAAGAACGATATACGGCATTGTTTTCAAACTGAAATTTAAAAATGTCTAATGCTACATTTTCAAATTCTGTTTGGTTTTGTATGCTAAATATATCTTCGGTGTTTATCATGAGTTTTGTATCGAGAACAAAAGTAGTTAAAATAAAAAAGCGTCACTCTATGAGCAACGCTTTTTATATAATGTAAAATAGAAATTAGTTAATCACTAATTTTTTAGTAGTGCTATTTCCGTTTTGAGATAATTTTAAAATGTAAACTCCAGCGTTTAAGTTAGAAACATTTAAAGTTTGGTTAGTAACGTTTTTTGCTAATACTTGTTTTCCTAAAACATCAAAAATAGAAACGTTTACCGCTTCGTTGTTGCTTGTTTTAATGTTAACCGTACCATTTGTCACAGGGTTTGGGTATACATAGAATGCTGCAACTTTATTTTGGTTTACAGAAAGAGTAGCTGTAAAGTTACAAGTAGGTAGCGTTAATCCGCTATTGTTATCTGTAGTCCAGTTACTAGTGTCATTTATTGCAGCTCTTAAAGTAGCTGTATTTCCAGTTGTTGTAGAACAATCATAAACAGCATTATCTACTTCAGGGCTTAAAGCAATTGAAAAACCTACTAAAGAAGCTGGTTGTGATGAAGTGTTCGAGCTTGAGGCGTCTGTATCCCAACTACTATTCATGTTTATTCCGGCATAGAAACCAGAATCATCACTAGCGTCAGGTATATTATTAGGGTCATAAGCTAAAACCTGATCTCCAGATCCAGAAAGATTAATACCAGAGTTGACAAATGTACCGAAGTTAGCTGTTCCTCCTATATCTGTTATTAAAATCTCTGTTCCTGCAACTATTGTAATGGCAGGTGAAGTCCATGTGGCAGTTCCTTCATTTGATCTAAAACCTCCAGCGGCTTTCCATCCATTATCCGTGAATATAATTACAGTATTGGCAGGGATTTCAACAAAAGTTACAAACGAAAAACTATCTGTACCATCTGAATTATAGCCAGTGAAAGCAATGTCACCACTTTGTAGTTGTGCATTAGTAGTAAGTATACATGATAATGTAAATAATAAAAAGTAGATTTTTTTCATAATAAATAATTGTTTTTTTTTTGTTTTGTTAAGGCAATTATATTGCCATTTAAAGATTAATATTAAGCAATTTTAAAAATTATTTTGACAAATATATTACAAAAAAAAAGACTGGTAAATGAATACCAGCCTTTTAACAATAACTTAATATTGGTGTTATTTAATTACTAATTTCTTAGTAGAAACGCTTCCATTTTGTGATGCTTTTAAAATGTAAACACCACTTGTTAAAGAAGCAACGTTTAAAACGTTGTTGTTTACTGTTTGGTTGATTACTTGTTTACCAAGAATATCAAAAACACTAACAGTAATAGCTTCGTCTGTTTTACTTATAATGTTTACTAAACCGTTTGTAACAGGGTTAGGATAAATAGCAAAACCAGTAGTTTCAAATTCATTATTAGATAATGTAGTTGGAGTAACATCACTCCATGATGTACCTATACGTAGTTCATCAAATGACATAAAAGGTGTTTCTCCAGTAGAATCTTGTCTTAAATAGAAATAGCTAATTGGGTCTGCTGTGTCTGTAGTAGCTTCTGTTATTGTAGGAGATCCAGGACTACTAGATTGAAGTTCTGCTTCGCTAGGGTTTACCCATGTTTTTACTACATTATTATCAATATCATAACTCACTACAATAAAAACATTATCTCCAACATTATACGTTGTACTTGTTACAGGAGGACTTGATGGAGAATGACCTGCGCCAATATCATAAGTAGTTCCAGAAGCATCTGGATTTGCTCTTACCCATAATCTTGCATCAAACTCACCTAAAATAGCAAAATAACCACCATCATTAAAATCGGTTAAAGCGGAAAGATCTGTTACGTTAATAATAAAAGAGGTGTATACTGTACCACTAGCTACAGGAGTAAATTCAATAATTGTTTCTTTACCATCTCCATCAAACATAATATGGTTACCAATAGAATTATCTAAACTTGGATACGATAGACTTCCTGTTCCAATTAAAATTTCATCATCATCATTTGCTACTTGATTTACCCAATTTGTTTGGTCTCCTAGGTTTTCATTTACTACGTAATCAAACGGCTCGTAAAAAGGAAGCGTTTGAACTATGTCATTATAAATAAAGTTTACCGTAGATTCGATACCTAATGTGTTTTCATTATTGTCTACTAACTGAGTAAATAAAGTATGAGGTCCTTGTGTTAAGTTAGTAAAGGTAATAGGCTCATTGTCAAATTTGTTAATTAAAGCACCAGAGTCTATGGAATACTGAATAATACCATCTTCTGTATTGTCACTATGACCAGATCCATCGTTACCAGAAATAGCGAAAAGATATAATTCTGTGGTAGCATCAAATCCGTCTAAACCAGCATTAACTGTTTCTCCTTCTGTAGGATATGTAATGGTAATGTTAGAATTGGTGTCTGCACCAGATTCTAATTTAATAGAATCAAAACCAGCATAGTCTGTAGCTCCATTTTGTGTTGCGATTAGATTAAACCTAACATTGTTAGTGCCATCCGGAATTACTTTAGAGTACCCTGTCCAAACATCGGTGTTTTTTTCTAAGGGTGTTATATCTTGGCCTACATCATCAAAAAAAAATTCAACACTAAGCTCGTCTGTTGAGTCAAATCCATCAGAGTAATATTTAAAAGATAGAACTATATTGTTTTCACCAGTTACAGGAATGTTAGAAAACTCAAGATAGTGTTTCATAGCACCTCCTCCATTATTATTTTCAATATCTCTAATTCCCCAAAAATTAGCTCCAGTATCTGCAGTTGTAATACTCCCAACGTTAGTTACTATTGCCCAAACATCATTACTAATATTATATGTTTCTGGAGTTGTGTTATAAGACCAAGTGTCGTCTGTGCTTTCTTCAAAGCCTTGAGAGGCTAATGTGGTTTGTGCGTTTGTTGAAATAGCAAGTAAAATAGCTAGAACAAATAAGTAATTTTTTTTCATAATATATTTAATTAGTTATAGGTTTAATAAATCAATTATTGTGTTATTTAGGAATAATTTTATATAACTGATTCGATAAATATATTACAAAAAAAAAGGACTGGTAAATCTTACCAGTCCTTTTAATAATAACGAATTTTAGGTGTTATCTAATTACTAATTTCTTAGTTATAGTGTTCTTATTTTGTGATATTTTTAAAATATAAACTCCACTTGTTAAAGTAGCAACGTTTAAAACGTTGTTGTTTACTGTTTGGTTGATTACTTGTTTACCAAGAATATCAAAAACAGTGACAGTAATTGCTTCGTTAGATGTACTAGAGATATTTACAAAACCATTTGTAGCAGGGTTAGGGTATACTGCAAATGTGTTTTTGTTAAAGTTTTGTGTAGATAACGTAGTTTCAGCAAAGTTTTGAGAAATCACTAAATTATCAACAAGAACAGTTTCATTTGTAGATGAATCTGATTGTCTAAGTGAAAATGCTTCCATTGAACTTCCTGGATCTGCATCATCTCCACCTAATATAGATGTGTCTCCAATAGCAGTAGCATCTATCCATAATTGCGCTAAATTAGCATCTTGATCATACATTACTATTGCACGATAAGTAGTTCCGAATGAAAGATCTGCAGTCCAAGTAGCTTCAGCAGTGCTTGTTCCTGTAGAAATACCAACAGTATAATCACCACCAGAAGTAGCTTCTACGATATCAAGACGAGCTTTAAAACCAAACCCAGAGTCTTTAAAATGTGCAAAGTATTCAAAATCACTACCAGTAATTGGTGCACCTGGATCAACTACAGAAAAGTCTAATCCATAATAAATTTTTCCAGAAACTGGTGTAAAAGGTATAATTACATCTTCACTAGGTGCTCCATGTTCAACCACAGCTTGTCCAGAAGCAACTAAGAAATCACCAGGAGTACCACCATTGGTTAACCAAAGCCCGTTTGGAATAAGACTACCATCTGCATAGGTAAAGTCATCTGTTATAGGTAGTGTATTTGAAGGTACACATGTTGCAGCAGTTATTGTACTCATTACATTACAAAGATTAGTGTCATTGGCAGTTATTATAACGTCAACTCCTTCGGTAAGTCCTGTAATAGTAATTGTACCTGTTGCATCTGTAGCAGGATCTCCACCACTTAAATCAACAGAACCAGCATCAGCAACTACTGTAAAAGCAGGGTTTCCTCCACCAGTAAAATCAATAGTAGCAGTATAAGTATCGACACCAGCAGTAATTGCGTCACATGTTGCAGAAGGATTAGTAAAACTAAAGCTACATGTTGGTGTTCCCCATGCACCTGGATCAAAATCACCAGGAGCTGTTCTTGGTGCATTTACATGAGATGTACAACCGGTTACATCCGAATCAGCCCAAACATTCCATTCTGCTTCATTAAATGTTGTTGCACCCATTGTTACAGAAGTAAGTCTTTCTGCTCTACCATCTTCATATTCTGAACAAGTACCAGTGTTATCTGTGTTTGTACCAGTCATACTATCATACACTCCCCAGAAATCAACTATAGTATCAGTTCCATCAATTAAAACTAAATCATCATCACCATTACTTCCAGCAACACCGTTACTTACAGCATCTAGTTGGTTAGCAGTCATTCCGTATACAGAAGCAAAAGTTCCAGAGGTGTTATCATATGCTATAATATAGAAACCACCAGGAGAAATAGATCCTGTTAAGTCTAAAGAAACGGAAACAGCATCACTTGCATTGGTGTATTTGTCAATTTGCCACCCGTTACCTTCAGTAAAGTCTACTGCAGTAGTACCTAAGTTATGTAATTCAATATAACGTGCATCCGCATTGTTATTCGGGTCAGCAATTTCCGTGATAATAACCTGTGCAAAAGAGACAGAAGTCATTAATACGGATAATAATAAAAAGTAAATTTTTTTCATAATTATGTTGTTTATAGTTAAGAATACAAATATAGGTAGAAATATGATTTTATCTATGATGAAAATTAAATATTCATGGTAATATAACATTCGCTATCTGCTTATGTGCTAGATTTATAAAATAATTTATCTATTTTAAAGGTTCTAAGTTGGTTATAGTGTTCCCTATGTTACTATATTGTTATTAGTATGTAAACTAGCATAGATTTTTACTATTAATTTTATCTTTACATTATCTTAACTTTAAATAAATGAAGAAGAAAGACATTAAAATATTACTAGTAGATGATGAACCAGACATTCTTGAAATTGTTGGTTATAATCTAACTACGGAAGGATATCAAGTTATTACAGCGGAAAACGGTTTACAAGCAGTAAAAAAAGCCAAAAAGGAAAAGCCACAACTTATTATTTTAGACGTAATGATGCCAGAAATGGATGGTATTGAAGCTTGCGAACAAATACGAAAAATAGATAGTCTAAATAATACGATTATTACTTTTTTAACGGCAAGAGGAGAAGATTACTCGCAAGTAGCCGGTTTTGATGCAGGAGCAGATGATTATATAACAAAACCTATAAAACCAAAAGTTTTGGTTAGTAAAGTAAAGGCATTGTTGCGCCGCTTTAAAGAAGTGGATGGAAATGAAAACATCCTAAAAATAGGAAGCCTTGTTATTAATAGGGAAGAATATAAAATAGAACTTAAAGGGAAGGAAATCATCTTACCAAGAAAAGAATTTGAATTATTATCTTTACTAGCGTCTAAACCTGGAAAAGTTTTTAAACGCGAAGATATTTTAGATAAGGTTTGGGGGAATGAAGTCGTTGTTGGTGGAAGAACCATAGATGTACACATTAGAAAACTTAGAGAAAAAATTGGCGATGACTATTTTAAAACCGTAAAAGGAGTTGGTTATAAATTTGTAGATTAATATCCGTTTACCCCATATTTATAAACAATTTAAGTTTTATGCATCCTTTTATAATGAAGTTGATATCATGCAAAGAAAATTAAAAAGAACGTACAAGTTTGCTTTTAAAACAGCCTCGTACATCACTATTTTTTTAACGCTCTTAATGAGTGTTTTTTTGTATATCTTTTATGTTCTAGATTGGATTCAAATTGTATTCATCGCTTTAACATGCTTTGTTTCTTCCTTTGTTATTATTCAGTATCGTGTAGAACAATTTATCTACAAACGCGTTAAAAAAGTATATGATGATCTTACTCTTTTAGAGTCTTCCACTTTAAAAAAAGAAAGAATTACCACAGATATGGCAACGCTTACTAAGGAAATAGATAAGTATGCCAAAGACCGTAAGCTAGAAATTGAAATGCTTAAAGTGCGTGAAGAATACCGAAAAGAATTTCTTGGTAATGTTTCCCACGAACTAAAAACGCCCTTATTTACTGTACAAGGTTATCTTTTAACCTTACTAGATGGTGCCGTAAAAGATGAAAACGTCCGCGATAAATATTTAAGTAATGCCAATAAAGGGGTAGACCGACTTATTTATATTGTAAAAGATTTAGATATGATTACTAAATTAGAAATAGGTGATCTAAGACTAAATATAGAGACTTTTGATATTGTAGAATTGATAGAAAGTGTTTTCGAACTCTTTGAAATGAAAGCCTCCAAAAAGAATATCACTTTAGCTTTTGATATCGATTATACAGAACCAATTCTAGTGAATGCCGATAAAGAACGAATAGAACAGGTGCTTACTAATCTTATTGTAAATTCTATAAAATACGGAAGCAAGCAAGGTACCACCGAAGTGAGTATTGAAAACCTTATTAAAAATAAAGTGATTGTTCGTATCACAGATAATGGAGAAGGTATTGAGAAAAAACACATCCCAAGATTATTTGAACGTTTCTACAGAGTAGATAAAAGTGGTTCGCGTAAAGAAGGCGGTTCCGGATTAGGTTTAGCGATAGTAAAACATATTATTGAAGCGCACGACGAAAAAATTTACATAGAAAGTGAATTTGAAGTCGGAAGTGAGTTCTCTTTCACGCTAGAAAAGGTCGAATAGCCTTTTGTAATTCACATCATAATCAAAATGCTTTAAACCAGAACTCGCAGCTACTGCTTCTAGTTTGCTAATGGTGAAATCTTCCTGTTTACAACTAGGCACCATTCCCAAAGCATCTAACCTTTTAGCTAAATATTCTTGTTCAAACTGTCCAGGAGTTGGTATAAAAAAAGCTTTCTTTTCTAATTTTGCTAAATCCATTATGGTCGTATATCCAGAACGAGATAACACCAATGCACTTTCATTTAATGTTTGCTCTAACAAATCACTAGTCATAAAGTTATAAATAGTCATATGGTCTTTTTGTGATTTGGTTTGGACTTCTTCAATAATACCTTTTACAAAAACAATACTTCCTTTAAACGCTTTTAATTCTTCTAATAACTTTACTTCTAGGAATGTTCGTTGTGGTTCTGGTCCAGAAAGTATCACTAATAAATCGGTAGTAATTTCTGTATCTTTTTTATGAAATCTACTTAAAGGTCCAAGATATTTTGTTGGTAATTCAGGCACGTCCACATGACCAAGCTTTCCGCTTAAATTAGGTTCGTCTAAATTATCAGGTACCCAACAAACATCAAACTGTTGCATTATTTTTTGATGCATTTTAGTACTCAACCAAGTGGTGCTTCCGCTTAAAACCTGCAGTTGGTGGCTTATAAAAACACAAGGTACTTTTTTAGTATGCAAACCAAGCCTATTGTCGCTAATGATTCCATCAATATGATGGGTTTCAATAATCACTTTAATTGCTTTTTTTTCCGCTTTTATCGCTTTTAAAACTTTTGGGGAATCTTTTAATAATTTCCACTTAAAGAGTTTCGCGTTTTTAGCATATGCAATATGGTAAGACGGCAGTTCTAGCGCTTCCAAATCTGGAAATTCCTTTTTTAGTAATTGCAAAGCAATGCCATCGCTAGCCAAAACAACTTCAAAATCATGTGCTAATAACGCGCGAATAATTGGTATGCAACGTGTAGCATGTCCAAGTCCCCAATTTAGAGGTGCAACTAGTATTCGTTTTTTACCTTTCATAAAAAACAAAGATAAGCATAAACAAGGCTCATAATATTTCCTTAATTTTGCCAAAACATTAAATAATTGTGGGAAGTAAAAATAAACTGAAACGTTTTAAAGAAAATGAAACTTTTAAAAACGTATTTGAGCCAACAAGAGAAGAGCTAGTAGATGCACAATACCAATTAAAAGGAAACTGGTGTGCTACCTTTTTTGAAAATGATAACCCTTTAGTTTTAGAACTTGGTTGTGGTAAAGGGGAATATAGCGTGGCTTTAGCTGAAAAATATCCAAATAAAAACTTTATTGGTATCGATATTAAAGGAGCGCGTTTTTGGAGAGGAGCTAAAACAGCAATCGAAGAAAATATACCAAACGTAGCTTTTATTCGTACGCAAATAGAATTAGTAGAACATGTTTTTGCTGAAAATGAAGTAGATGAAATCTGGATTACTTTTCCAGATCCACAAATAAAATACAAGCGTACCAAGCATAGAATGACGAATTCTGAATTTTTAAAAAGGTATAAAACCATTTTAAAACCAGACGGAATCATGAATCTTAAAACAGATAGTGAGTTTATGCATGGCTATACTTTAGGATTGTTACATGGTGGAGGTCACGAGGTGTTATACGCAAACCATAATGTGTATAAGCAAGAAGGAAGTCCAGAAGAGGTAACCAGTATTCAAACCTTTTATGAAAGCCAATATCTTAAAGAAGACAAAGCAATTACGTATATTCGTTTTAAAATAAAATAGTTTGACTATAACCATTACTTTTTTTTTAGGATTACTTGTAGCTTTAGTTGGTGTAACTCCTCCAGGATTACTCAACATGACGGCAGCAAAAATTAGCCTAAAAGATGGGTATTCTAGAGGGATTACTTTCTCTATTGGAGCCTGTGTTATCATTATAATTCAAACCTATATCGGGGTGCTTTTTGCGCGCTATTTGAGTAGTCATCAGGATGTTGTGGATGTTCTGCAACGCGTGGCATTTATTTTATTTGTACTGATAACAATCTATTTTTTATTAATCGCTAAAACCGAAGATAAGCCCAAAGCAGAACTCAAAGTAAAAAGTAAAAAAAGTAGATTTTTTCAAGGTATGCTGCTTTCTGCTTTAAATGTTTTTCCTATTCCGTATCAGGCATATATGAGTATAACACTAGCTTCCTTTGGCTGGATGAGTTTCGAAAAAACAAGTATCTTTTCTTACGTTGCTGGGGCTGCAACAGGTAGCTTTGTAATCTTTTATATCTATATTTTCTTTTTCGATAAAATAAAAAGCAAGACACTTACTACCCAAAAAAGCATGAACTATCTTATAGGTGCTGTTACAGGAATAATTTCTATTATTACCTTGTTTCATATTATTAAAGATCTGTAATGCAACAAAAGACATTAAATTTTTTCGAAAAAGTATATGAAGTTGCTCGCTTAATACCAGATGGTCGCGTTACCAGTTATGGTGCGATTGCCAAATATTTAGGAGCAGCAAAAAGTGCTAGAATGGTTGGTTATGCCATGAATGGATCGCATAATAAAGAAGATATTCCTGCACACCGAGTAGTAAACAGAAAAGGCTTACTTACTGGTAAGTTTCATTTTGACGGAACAAACCTCATGCAGCAACTTTTAGAGAACGAAGGTGTTGTGGTTGTTGAAAATCAAATTCAAAACTTTGAAGACTTATTTTGGGACCCCGCAAAGGAGTTGATCTAGTATTCAAAATACATCCTATTGATTTTTTTTAGCCATTATTTCCTATTTTGTATAGAATTCACAAAGAATAGCAAATCCTTGATTAATAGCTTCTTCTAATAATATCACAAAAAACTTACAGCTTCAATCTTCCGTCTTACGGCATTATTAATTATATTTGCTGTTTAGAATAAATCTTAATAGAATTTGAAAGTTTTGTCTATAATATTAGACTCAATTTTCAATAGATATAAAATATGAAAATCAACAAACAAGACATATTAAAAGCATTAGAAACCATTTCTGCTCCTGGTGAAGGACAAAACATGGTAGAAAGTGGTGCAGTTACTAACGTAATAACTTTTGGCGATGAGGTTGTTGTAGATATTACAATAGCAAACCCTAGCTTACAAGCAAAGAAGAAAACCGAAGTAGAAATTCTACAAACCATTCATAGATTAGTTTATGAAAAAGCAAAGATAAAAGTCAATATCAAAGTAGAAGCACCAACAAAATCAGCTCCTAATGTAATTAAGGGAAAATCGATTCCTGGAATTCAAAACATAGTAGCAGTAGCTTCCGGAAAAGGAGGTGTTGGTAAATCAACAGTTACCGCAAACCTTGCCGTTACTTTGGCTAAAATGGGATTTAAAGTAGGAATCTTAGATGCTGATATTTATGGGCCTTCTATTCCAATTATGTTTGATGTAGTTAACGAAAAACCATTAGCTGTAAACGTAGACGGTAAGTCTAAAATGAAACCTGTAGAAAATTACGGTGTTAAAATTCTATCTATCGGCTTTTTTACAAAACCAGATCAAGCAGTTGTTTGGCGTGGACCAATGGCAGCAAAAGCATTAAACCAAATGATTTTTGATGCCGCTTGGGGAGAATTAGATTTCTTACTTTTAGATTTACCTCCAGGAACAGGAGATATTCATTTAAGTATCATGCAATCGTTACCAATAACAGGAGCCGTTATAGTAAGTACACCACAAAACGTAGCTTTAGCAGATGCTAAAAAAGGAGTAGCAATGTTTCAACAAGAAAGTATTAACGTTCCCGTTTTAGGAATCATAGAAAATATGGCGTATTTTACTCCGGCAGAACTGCCAGAAAATAAATACCATATCTTTGGTAAAGAAGGTGCAAAAAACCTTGCCGAAGATTTACAAGTGCCATTTTTAGGAGAGTTACCTTTAGTACAAAGTATTCGCGAAGCAGGTGACATTGGTCATCCAGCAGCATTACAAACCGCAACAGCATTAGAGCAAGCATTCGAGAAAATAACACAAAATGTAGTGCAAGAAGTAGTGCGAAGAAATGATGATTTGCCACCAACCGAAGCGGTTAAAATAACAACAATGGCTGGCTGTTCAGCAGTAAAAAAATAATAAATGACTACAGAAGAACTAAGATTAAATATAGAAAAAGCCTTAGATGAAATTCGCCCTTTTTTACAAAGTGATGGTGGCGATATTTCATTGTTATCTATAGAAGATGATAAGCTAGTAAAAGTACAATTACAAGGTGCTTGCGTTGGTTGTAGCGTAAATCAAATGACACTAAAATCTGGTGTAGAAATGACCATTAAAAAATATGCGCCACAAATAGAACAAGTAATTAATATAGAAGCTTAGGGCGTGACCACAAGGGTCAGGCTTTCACTACTCGCTCTCAGCGAGGAGCTCAAACAAGCCGTTCAATCCTTCACGCAAACTGATAAATGTCATAAAAAAACAAAGTTAAAAATTAGAACTTTGTATGCATAAAGTAAAAACCTACAAGGTCTTTTTAGCCTTGTAGGTTTTATAATAAAAAAAAATGAAGGTAGCAATTATCAGATTCCTGCCTTAAAAAGATAAAGTTAAATTAAAAGATACCCACTTTCGTGGGCATTTATATGATTAAAACAGATATACTTATAATAGGAGCAGGACCAACAGGATTGTTCGCAGTTTTTGAAGCAGGATTATTAAAATTAAAATGCCATCTAATAGATGCATTACCGCAACAAGGCGGACAATGCTCAGAGCTATATCCAAAAAAACCTATTTATGATATTCCTGCATATCCAGAAATTCTTGCTGGAGATTTAACCCATAAATTAATGGAACAATGCAAGCAATTCGAACCAGGATTTACACTTGGTGAGCGTGCAGAAACCATAGAAAAACAAGAAGATGGTAGCTTTATTGTTACCACAAATAAAGGAACAAAACACCAAGCTCCAGTAGTAGCAATTGCTGGCGGATTAGGAAGTTTTGAACCTAGAAAACCTTTAATACATAACATTGCAGCCTTTGAAGATAAAGGTGTGGAGTATATGATTAAAGAACCAGAATTTTACAGAAATAAAAAAGTGATCATTGCTGGTGGAGGAGATTCTGCACTAGATTGGAGTATCTTTTTAAGTGATATTGCAAGTTCCGTAACTTTAATTCATAGAAGAAATGAGTTTCGCGGACATCTAGATTCTGTAGAGAAAGTACAGGAACTTAAAAATGAAGGAAAGATAAATTTAATTACTCCAGCAGAAGTCGTTGGTATTTTAGGAGATAAAAAACTAAAAGGAATAGTAGTTAAAAAAGCCGAACATATAGAAAAAGAGATAGAGTTAGAATGTGATCATTTTATTCCGCTTTTCGGACTTTCACCAAAATTAGGCCCCATTGCAAATTGGGGATTAGAGATTGAAAAAAATGCCATTAAAGTAAATAATGCATTAGATTACCAAACCAACATACCGGGAATCTACGCTATTGGTGATGTAAATACCTATCCAGGGAAATTGAAATTAATTCTTTGTGGTTTTCATGAAGCAACATTAATGTGTCAATCTGCATACCAGATAATCAATCCGGGAAAAAGATATGTGTTAAAATACACGACCGTTGCTGGAGTAGATGGGTTTGATGGAACGCGTAAAGAATCGCCAAAAGCAGTAGTGAAGAAAATAGAGTAAGTTAGTTTTATCCTGCAAGGTTTTAAAAACCTTGTAGGTATATTGCAGAAATAAAAATATGAAAACTAGAGACCTACAAGGTTCTTAAAACCTTGCAGGTATAAAAACAGCAAGCAATTGGAGCAAGACATAAACATAAAAATAACAGATAGAGATGGTGTAACACATGAAGTGCTAGCGCCAACAGACATGGCTATGAATCTTATGGAAGTAGTGCGTTCTTACGAGCTTGCTCCAGAAGGAACTATTGGTATTTGTGGTGGAATGGCTATGTGTGCTTCTTGCCAGTGTTATGTTTTAAGTGAAACCGAATTACCAGAAATGCAAGATGATGAAGAAGCTATGTTAAGCGAAGCGTTTAACGTGAAAGATAACTCTCGTTTAGGTTGTCAAATTCAAATGACACCAGCAATGGAAGGCTTAGAGGTAGAGCTTGCTCCGGAATCTTAAATAAATTCCTGCGTAGGCAGGAATCTCATAAACGAACTGCTTAGTTTTTATTGGACTTTTAAACTACTCTAAAGTTTTACCACTGTAGTTTTTTTATCTAACGATTTTCTCTTCCTAAGATTCCTGCCTTCGCAGGAACGCTATTCCGTTTTATAATCTGCCAATTTTCTAGGACCTTCTAATAGTACACGTACAATTTTTAAAGTACCATCATCACTTGTGGCAATCTGCCATTTAATCAGTGAAATTGCGCCTTTTTCTATTTCAATTCCTGTGATGCTTCTTGGATGCACACAACTACCATCATTAAAAAAAGCAATATCTCCAGGCTCTGGAAAGCGTGGTCTATGTGTATGACCAACCACAGTAATTAAATTGTTGTTTTCTGTGATCCATTTTTTAGTTCTTCGTTCTACTTTAATAAGCTCTTTGTAGTTTTTTGCTGGTGTTGTAGGATCTGCAATTCCCATGACGTTTAGAGGTTTCCATAAAACACGGACTAAAAATCGACTCCATTTCCAAAAGGTGTAATTCCACCAATCTGCTTGATGCCCATGTGTTAAAAAGATTTCTTGCTGTGTTTCGGTATGTTTTAATATAATACCTTCATGATATTTAATGCCGCAAAATAATGCCACATCTTCTCCAATTTTAGGATCGAAATAAGTTGATAGATTTTTTTCTACATACTTCGGATCGCGATATACCATATCATGATTTCCCCAAATCATATGCAAACGCTCTTGCTCATGAAATAATTTCATTAGCATATACACGTTTTTATGTGCTTCTAATATTGGTGTAAAAGATAAGTTTTCCCAAAGTTCATCACCATCTCCAATTTCAGCATAACTAAACCCTTCGGCATAATAATTCTTTAAAGCATGAAAGTAAATGTTTCTATTGTTAGCAAAATCGTCTGCAAAACTATTATCTCCACGATGGCAATCGCTAAAAAGAATAAATTTAGAATCATTATCAAAATCTAAAATTTTGGCTTCTTTATACGCTCTGTCTAATCGTTTTTTTGCTGAAAACATAGAAGTGATTTATGCATTTTGAATTAAAGTGAAAAATAGCAGTTTTCAGTAGATTGAAAACGTGTAAATGACATCATACAGTAAATGTAAACAAATTTTCAACAAAAAATGCTTCTCCATTTGGAGAAGCATTTTTATAATATATTCTTTGTCTTATAGGTAACAATTCCATCGAAGTCCAATAAAACGTTGTTTAATTATTCGTAATAACTATCCCGCAAGAGTGCAATAATTAGATGTGGCTCAGCCACTATTTGAAGGCGTTTAGACCAGTAACATCCATTCCTGTAATTAGTAAGTGAATATCGTGTGTCCCTTCATAAGTAACCACGCTTTCTAAGTTCATCATGTGTCTCATGATAGAGTATTCTCCACTAATTCCCATACCACCTAACATTTGTCTAGCGTCACGAGCAATAGTTAAAGCCATATCTACATTATTTCGTTTAGCCATAGAAATTTGTGCTGAGGTAGCCGTTCCATTCTCACGCATTACACCAAGTCGCCAAGCTAATAACTGTGCTTTTGTGATTTCGGTAACCATTTCTGCTAATTTCTTTTGTTGTAATTGAAACTGTCCAATTGGCTTACCAAACTGAATACGCTCTTTACTGTAACGTAAAGCAGTATCGTAACAATCCATGGCAGCACCAATTGCTCCCCAAGCAATACCAAAACGAGCAGAATCTAAACATCCTAATGGAGCGCCAAGACCAGATTTGTTTGGTAATAAGTTTTCTTTTGGCACTTTTACGTTGTCGAAAATTAATTCTCCAGTAGCAGATGCTCTAAGTGACCATTTATTATGTGTTTCCGGCGTAGTGAAGCCTTCCATACCACGTTCTACAACAAGACCATGAATACGACCTTCTTCATTTTTAGCCCAAACGACAGCGATATTACAAAATGGGGCATTAGATATCCACATTTTTGCACCATTTAAAAGATAATGATCTCCCATATCTTTAAAATTGGTAACCATTGCACCCGGATTACTACCATGATCTGGTTCTGTAAGTCCAAAAGAACCAATCCATTCTCCCGAAGCTAATTTTGGTAAGTATTTATTGCGTTGTTCTTCGTTTCCGTATTTCCAGATTGGGTACATTACTAAAGACGATTGTACAGAAGCTGTACTTCGAACTCCAGAATCACCGCGTTCTATTTCTTGCATGATTAAACCATAAGAAATTTGGTCTAATCCAGCACCTCCATATTCTTCCGGAATGTAAGGTCCAAAAGCCCCAATTTCGGCTAATCCTTTAACTATTTGTGTTGGAAATTCTGCTCTTTGTGCATAGTCTTCAATAATAGGAGAGACGTCACGTTTTACCCATTCTCTTGCGGCATCGCGAACTAATTTGTGTTCTTCCGTAAGTAATTCATCAAGGTTATAATAATCTGGTGCTTCGAATAAATCGGCTTTCATTCTAATTATGATATTTTAAGCTTCTAATCTTTGAGAATTACTCAAAATAGAAGGCGTTATTTTATAAGTTTAACAAAAGTAACGAAATCGTTTTCATTGCCAAATATAAATATCACATTTTAAGATAAAAATCTTTCGTCAAATGTATGTAGTCTTCTGTGTATTGGTGTCTTGTAGTTTCTATAGTGAGTTCTTGTATCTCTATATCGCTTTCGCGGAAAGAAAATTCTAAAAGACTTCGTTTTATTTCTGAAGTAGGCGAACCCTTGACATGCAAAATTCTATTCGGAAATAAATTCGATTTGGAAGCTAATTCTATAAAACCAGCTTCTTCCTTAAACGGAAGGATAACAGAAAAAATACCGTCTTCAATTAGCAAAGAAGCTACGCTTTCAATTAAATGATCAAAAGGCATGGCATCTGTAAAACGAGCAAGATCCCGTTGGTCGTTTTCGGTTTTAAAGTTTTCCGAATAAAAAGGAGGATTCGAAATAATCAAATCGTATTTATCTTCAATCTCTTCGGTGAACTCTTCTAAAGCAGCGTGATAACAAAAAAGTCGGTCTGCCCAAGGTGCATTTTCAAAATTATCGACACATTGCTCATACGCATGCTCATCAATTTCCATGGCATCAATCACTTCTGCCTGACTACGCTGTGCTAACATTAAAGACAAAACACCAGTTCCTGCGCCAATATCCAGAATAGCAAAAGGATTTTGTTTTACCGAAGTCCAAGCGCCAAGTAATACCCCATCTGTACCAATTTTCATGGCACAACGATCTTGGTTTACTTGAAATTCTTTGAATTGAAATGGTTTACTCATGGTTTTGTCATTCTGAACTTGTTTCAGAATCTATTTGGATTAATGAGATGCTAAAAATAAATGCAGTAGTTTAGATAAGCTATTCTTCTAAATACAAATCAATTAACCCTTCTGGAGTTTTCACAAGAATTACTTTATTTTCTTTATCTACTTTTTGGATGAAGTGATCGTTCATCGGAATCAGTATTTCAATCCCATCTCTGTCTATTTCAAAAAGTGCTTGTGCTGTGGTGTCGTTAATTCCTGTAATAATTCCAACATCACCAAAGTTGGTGTCTTTTACAGTAAATCCTATAATTTCATGAAAGTAGAATTTATCGCCTTCTAGTTTTGGTAGAAATTCTAGAGGTAAATATAGATTACTCTTTAGTATGGCGTCTGCATCTTCTTCGGTATTTACATCTTCAAAACGTATACGTAATAACTCCGATTTATGTAATTGTGCATGTTCAATAAAAAAAGGAATAAGATTTCCTCTTAAATCAATAAAGACAGATTCTAATCCATCATAAATATCTGGCTCGTCCGTATCCAATTTTACTAGTACTTCCCCTTTAAAACTGTATTTTTTTACAATTTTACCTAGAAAAAAACAATCTTCTTTTTTCATTGAAAAATATAATTTTATGTTCCCTTGAAAAAGGGAATCTTTTTAAATTTATGCCATTTTTAATTAAAACCACTTTTTATTTAGAGGTAATAAATAAAAAAAACTCCAATACAGAAATTGTATTGGAGTTTAAAAGTATAAAAAATATTTTTTTTATTCTTCTTCTTCGTTAGAAGCTTCTTCTGCAGGAGCTTCTTCTACAACTGGAGTTGCTGCTGCAATTCTAGCTTCGTTAGCTGCTTTTTCAGCTTCAAAAGCTTTCGCTTTTGCATCTGCTTCTGCTTTCGCTAAACCATCTGTTTTTGCACCAACTTTACCTTCTTTTTCTTCTAACCAAGCAGTAAACTTCGCTTCTGCTTGCTCTTCTGTTAAAGCACCTTTAGTTACTCCACCTTTTAAATGTTTTTTTAACAAAACACCTTTGTAAGATAAAATAGCTTTAGCTGTGTCAGTAGGTTGAGCACCATTTTCTAACCATGTTACAGCGCCGTCAACATTTAAATCAATAGTTGCTGGGTTAGTGTTTGGGTTGTAAGCACCTAATTTCTCTAGGTATTTACCATCTCTTTTCGCGCGAGCATCTGCTGCTACGATCCAGTAATAAGGTTTTCCTTTCTTACCGTGTCTTTGTAATCTAATTTTTACAGGCATAATAATTAATTCATTGAGGTTCTCGACCTCTGGTTATTAATAAGTGCGCAAAGATACTATAAATAATTTATATTCATCTTTTATTATTAGTCATTTTTTTATGCTATTTTTAGGCTCTCAAATTATATGAAATTTATGAAAAAAGTATTCCTATTTGTTGTTACTGCTTTATTAATGGTTAGTTGTGGTGAAGAACTTGAGTTTAATACACCTGCTTTGCAAGGTAAAAAAGACGGTACATTATGGAGGGCAGATTATTATAGTGCAGAAATTAATAGTAGCGGACAGCTAATAATTAGTGGAGGAAGAGGAAGTGAGATCGTTACATTAAGAATGGGTGCAGCAGTTGGTACTTATGTTCTTGGTGAAGGAAGTTCTAGCGAAGCTGGTTTTACTAGTGTGCAAGATATAGCATATTCTACAAATAATGCGCCAAGTGAAATTATACAAATTTATCCAGCCGATGGTGAAATTGTTATAGAAAATTATAGTGCTTCTGGAAGCAAAGTGTCTGGTACATTTTGGTTTAATGCATTTTCTGCATCTGGTTTAAATAAAGTGAATTATAGTCAAGGTGTTTTTTACGAAGTTCCAGTTTCTGGAGGAGGAACAGGAGGGGCTGTAGTAGTTTCTTGTGACGATGCGGCTGCGGCGACTGGCGCTGCTTTAGCAATTTATAATGCTACGGATAATACAAGTTCCGATTATCCTGCTGCGTGTAACGCATATAAATCGGCATTAATGCAACAAATTATTAGTTGTGGTGATGATACAAATACCTTACAAGATATAATAGATGGTTTAGATTGTACACTTCCTTGTGACGTGGCTACTGCTAATACAGCTGCAGCTTTAGCTGTCTATGAAGTTACAGATGCAACAAGTAGTGACTTTACTATGGTGTGTAACGAATATAAAAGAACATTAGAACAGCAGATTGAAAGTTGTGGTGATGATACAAATACCTTACAAGCTATAATAGATGGTTTAGATTGTGGTGCTGTTGTGATAACTCCTGGAGCATGTCAAACTTGTACAGGAGGAGGAATACCTGATGCTACTTATTGTGATAATGGGAACGGTACTATGGAGATAACTACTAATGGTACTACAACTACTGCTGACTTAAATGGTTTTGATTTCGATTTCTATATTCAAGCATTAGAGACTTCAGGATCTACGTGTAATTAAAAAATAATATGATTTTATAAAAAAGCGCAACCAATTTGGTTGCGCTTTTTGGTTTAAAACTGTTTATAACTTTTCCGTATATAAAGGTCAATTTTTCGTAATTTTATCGTTCTCTTTTATTTATAAGAAAACACCTCTATGTACTTAATTTTTGATACCGAAACTACTGGTTTACCGAAACGTTGGGATGCTCCAATTACCGATACAGATAATTGGCCTCGATGTATACAAATAGCTTGGCAACTGCACGATGCTATGGGAAACTGTATCGAAAGTCAGGATTATTTAGTACAGCCAGATGGGTTTAATATTCCTTATGATGCAGAGAAAATTCACGGGATTTCTACCGAATTAGCACAAGAACAAGGGGTGCCTTTAGCCGAAGTTTTAGAAAAATTTAATGAAGCTTTAGGGAAAACAAAGTTTGTGGTTGGTCAGAATGTGAAGTTTGACCTCAATATTATGGGAGCCGAATTTGTTCGTGGTGACGTAGCAAATCCATTACAAGAACTTCCTGTTTTAGATACCTGTACCGAACATACCGCTAGTTTATGTGAGCTTCCGGGTGGTAGATATGGTAAGTTTAAATTACCAACATTAACCGAGTTGCATCAGTTTCTATTTGATGCTCCTTTTGGGGAAGCGCATAATGCAACGGCAGATGTGGAAGCAACTACACGTTGTTTTTTCGAGTTAATCCGTAGAGAAGAATATACCCTAGAGCAGTTAGATGTTCCAGAGGATTATTTTCAGAAGTTTACCCAAGAGAATCCAAAAACGATTCAGTTAATTGGTTTAAAACATATTAATCTGAAGCGTGAAAGTGCTAAGATTAATGAACGATTACAAAAAGCACAAGCGACAGATCTTTCTTCGCAAGAAATAAAAGAAAATATAGCGAGTCTGCAAACCGTAGATTTTATGCATTTGCATAACCACTCGCAGTTTTCGGTATTACAGTCTACCATTAGTGTTCCAAATTTAGTGGCTTCGGCAGCAGAATATAATATGTCTGCAGTCGCACTTACAGATCATGCGAATATGATGGGAGCTTTCCATTTTGTGAAAGCGGTAAACAATCATAATAAAAGTGTAAAAGCTAAAAATGCAGAGGCTTTAGAAAGAGGTGATCCTGCAACATTAAACGAAATGAAACCTATTATTGGTGTCGAGTTTTTTGTTTGTGAAGATCATTTAGATAAAAGCCGAAAAGATAATGGGTATCAAATTGTACTTATTGCTAAAAATAAAAACGGGTATCACAATTTAGCGAAACTATCGTCACATGCCTTTGTAAACGGGTTTTACTATTTACCAAGAATTGATAAAAAACTAATAGAAGAATATAAAGAAGACCTTATTTGTTTAACAGGAAATCTTTATGGTGAAGTACCAAGTAAGGTTTTAAATGTTGGAGAAAATCAAGCGGAAGAATCCCTAATATGGTGGAAAGAACTGTTTGGAGATGATTTATATATAGAGTTAATGCGTCATAATCAAGATGACGAAAATAGGGTGAATCCTGTTTTAATTAACTTTTCAAAGAAGCACGATATTAAACTCGTAGCTACCAATAATACGTACTATTGTAAAAAAGGAGATGCGAATGCACACGATATTTTGTTGTGTGTAAAAGATGGTGAAAAGCAAGCGACTCCAATTGGTAGAGGACGTGGTTATCGATACGGAATGCCAAATCAGGAATACTATTTCAAGTCTCCTGATGCCATGAAAAAGTTGTTTAAGGATGTTCCTGAAGCGATTTCAAATATTCAAGAAGTTGTAGATAAAATAGAACCTTTTCAATTGGCTCGTGATGTATTATTACCTGCCTTCGATATTCCAGAAGAGTTTGTTTTTGAAGAAGACAAAGCAGATAACGGAAAGCGTGGAGAAAATAAATTCCTTAGACATTTAGTTTACGAAGGTGCCAAAAAGCGCTATGGCGAAGAACTTTCAGAAGAAGTTGTAGAGCGTTTAGATTTTGAGCTTAGCGTCATTGAAAAAACAGGATATCCTGGATATTTCCTTATTGTAGAAGATTTTATCCGTGAAGCCAGAAATATGGATGTTTCTGTAGGTCCCGGACGTGGATCGGCAGCAGGTTCTGTTGCAGCATACTGTTTAAAGATTACCAATATTGATCCTTTAAAGTATAATCTACTTTTTGAGCGTTTCTTGAATCCGGATCGTGTGAGTATGCCAGATATTGATATCGATTTTGATGATGAAGGTCGTGGTCGTGTTATGGATTACGTAATCGAGAAATACGGAAGCAATCAGGTAGCACAAATTATTACTTATGGTACGATGGCTGCTAAATCTTCTATTCGAGATACCGCTCGTGTTTTAGATTTGCCACTATTTGATGCCGATAGAATAGCCAAGCTAATTCCTAATATGTCTAAGTTAGGAAAGATTTTTGGTGCAGACGAAAAGAAGCTGAAAAGCATGTTTCGTGCGGAAGATTTAGAGAAAGTAAATGAACTTTTAAATATTTCGGATGGCGATGATTTACCAGCCGAAACCGTAAATCTTGCAAGAACACTAGAAGGATCGGTTCGTAATACAGGAATTCACGCCTGTGGTGTAATTATTACACCAGATGATATTACCAAGTTCGTTCCGGTTTCTGTTGCAAAAGATTCTGGTTTGTATGTTACGCAATTCGATAACTCGGTTGTAGAAGATGCTGGACTACTAAAAATGGATTTCTTAGGGTTAAAGACGTTAACCTTAATAAAAGATACCGTAAAAATTGTAAAGCAAAAACATGATATTCTATTAGATCCAGATAGTTTTCCTTTAGATGATGTAAAAACCTACGAGCTCTTCCAAAGAGGAGAAACGGTTGGTGTGTTTCAATATGAATCGCCAGGAATGCAGAAGCACCTTAAAGATTTAAAGCCTACGGTTTTTGAAGATTTAATTGCCATGAATGCCTTGTATCGTCCTGGTCCAATGGAATATATTCCTAGTTTCGTAAAACGTAAACATGGAGACGAAGAGATAGAATATGACCTTCCGGCGATGGAAGAATATCTTAAAGAAACGTACGGAATTACAGTATACCAAGAGCAAGTAATGCTACTTTCTCAAAAGCTAGCAGATTTCACCAAAGGTGAAGCCGATGTACTGCGTAAAGCGATGGGGAAAAAGCAAATTGCGGTTCTGGATAAAATGAAACCAAAATTTATTGAGCAAGCAAGTGCTAAAGGACATGATGCCAAAAAATTAGAAAAAATTTGGAAGGATTGGGAAGCATTCGCTAGTTACGCCTTTAATAAATCGCACTCCACATGTTATGCATGGATTGCCTACCAAACCGCATATTTAAAAGCACACTATCCTGCAGAATATATGGCAGCTGTACTTTCTAATAATATGAACGATATTAAATCGGTTACCTTCTTTATGGAAGAATGTAAGCGTATGAAATTAAACGTACTTGGTCCAGATGTTAATGAAAGTTTCTATAAGTTTTCGGTAAATCAAGATTATGCCGTTCGTTTTGGGATGGGAGCGATTAAAGGAGTTGGTCATGGTGCAGTAAAAACCATTGTAGAAAACAGAGAAAAAGAACCGTATAAGTCTATTTTCGATTTAGCAAAAAGAATCGATTTACGTGCAGCAAATAAAAGAGCTTTCGAAAACTTAGCGCTAGCTGGAGGATTTGATGGTTTTGGAGATACGCATAGAGCACAATACTTTCATGATGATGGTGATGGTATTACCTTTTTAGAAAAAGCAGTAAAGTATGGTGCAAAACACCAAGAAAATGAAAACTCTGCACAAGTAAGTTTATTTGGTGCAGCTAGTGATGTGCAAATTGCAGAACCCGAAGTGCCTCCTTGTGAAGAATGGGGAACCATGGAAAAACTCGCACAAGAAAGAGAGGTAGTAGGTGTTTATATTTCGGGACATCCTTTAGACGATTTTAAAACAGAAATGAAAACCTTCTGTAATGCGAATATTTCGTTGTTTAGCGACTTAGACACCTACGTCAATAGAGAGCTTACCTTTGGTGGTGTTGTTAGAGATATACAGCATAGAGTAAGTAAGCAGGGTAAAGGTTGGGCAATGTTTACTATTGAAGATTATACAGATAGTTTTGAGTTTCGAATGTTTGGGGAAGAATATCTAAAATTCAGACACTTTTTAATGCAAAACAACTTTGTCTATGTTAAGATTTTTATTCGTGAAGGTTGGGTAAATAAAGATACTGGGAAGAAAAGTGATCCTAGAATGCAATTTAATAGTTTTCAGTTGTTGCATGATGTTATGGAAACCTATGCTAAAAAGCTGTCTATTCAATTAAATATAAAAGAATTAGAAGAAGAAAAAATAAGAAAACTGAAGGAGTTATTACAAATGCATCCAGGAAATCAAGCTTTAAACTTTGTGATTTATGATAATGCAGATCAAATAAAATTGCCAATGATTAGCCGAAAACAAAAAGTAAAGGTGAGTCAGGAGTTATTGAGTGAATTAGATGATCAGCAAGTGTATTATAAGTTAAATTAGAACGCGCGCAAAGGATTGATGCGGCATCTTTTTTTTTGCTATTAGAGGTAAAAAAAGATACAGCAGAAAGCCTGGTTTATGCGCCAAAATAAAAAAAACAATAGACGAAAACAATACTTCAATAAACAGAACAAATTGGCAGTTTGTAAGCTTTGGTATTTTTTTTGACTAATATTGCATATAATCAAGAAGTAAAATTCAATTAAAACATAAAATTATGGCATTAGAAATCACAGATGCAAACTTTGAAGAAACAGTATTAAAAAGTACACAACCAGTAATGGTAGACTTTTGGGCAGCTTGGTGTGGACCATGTAGAATGGTTGGACCAATCATTGATGAAATTAGTACAGAATACGACGGTAAAGCGGTTGTAGGAAAACTAGACGTAGATGCAAACCAAGAATTTGCTGCTAAATATGGTGTACGTAATATACCAACGGTTTTAATTTTTCAAAACGGAGAAGTTGTAGGTCGTCAAGTAGGTGTTTCACCAAAAAAGACATATGCAGACGCAATAGACGCGCTTTTATAGTATTAAAAGTAAAAGAAAAGATAAAAGGTTTGCTGTTATGGCAAACCTTTTTTAGTTTAGAGCTATTATAATTTGGGCGTTTTTTATTTTGAAAAAAACAAAATAAAACCGGGCTTTACACTGTATCTTTTTTGCTTTAATGGCAAAAAAAGATGCCGTTTCAATCCATAACGCATCCATTTGGTTTTGTCCTTTTTAGAACAAAGCCACTTCTTGTTTTAAAAGAAGAAGCATTAATATATACTTATGAATTTAAGAGACGAACTAAATAAGACTGGCGGATTTAAAAACCTAGAACTCCTTGCCAAGCAAGTGGTAGAAGGGTTTATTTCTGGTATGCATAAAAGTCCGTTTCATGGATTTTCAGCAGAATTTGCCGAACATAAAATCTACAACCAAGGCGAAAGCACCAGACATATAGACTGGAAGCTTTTTGCTAAAACAGATAAGCTATACACCAAACGCTATGATGACGAAACCAATTTGCGTTGTCATATCATTCTAGATAATAGTAGCTCGATGCATTATCCCGAAATGCAAAATTTCTCTATAGATCATTTAAATAAAACGGCTTTTTCTGCATTAGCATCTGCATCCTTAATGCACATGTTAAAAAAACAACGCGATGCCGTAGGTTTAAGTATTTATAGTGATGCCTATGATTTTTATGCACCAGAAAAAGGAAGTGAGCGTCATCACCAAATGTTGCTAAAACAATTAAGTGACGCGGTAATTACCAAAGCGCTAAACAAGAAAACAGAAACCTACGACTATTTACACCTAATTGCAGAAAAGATCCATAGAAGGTCTTTAATATTCCTTTTTACAGATATGTTTCAAACGAGTGAAGATGAAGTACGGTTATTTGAAGCGTTACGCCATTTAAAGCACAATAAACACGAAGTGGTGCTATTTCATGTATTTGATAAAAGCAAGGAGCTACGCTTTGATTTTGATAATAAGCCAAAGCGTTTTATAGATGTAGAAACTGGAGAGTATATAAATTTATACGCAGATAGCGTAAAAGAGAATTATGAAAAGGCAGTTTCGCAATATTTTGATGCTCTAAGATTAAAATGTGGGCAATACAGAATAAAATATGTGGAAGCAGACATAAATAAAAATTTCGATAATATCCTGACTACCTACATGGTAGAGCGTAGGAATTTTGTTTGATGAAATTTTTTTAAAAAAAACTCAAAAAAATGTTTGTAAAACTAAATATGCTATGTATATTTGCACTCGCAATAACGCAACGGTCTGGTAGTTCAGTTGGTTAGAATACCTGCCTGTCACGCAGGGGGTCGCGGGTTCGAGTCCCGTCCAGACCGCGAAAATTGCTAAAGCTTCTCTTCGGAGAAGCTTTTTTTGGCAATAAGATTTAGTTGTGTTGTTTGATAGATGTAAAAGTCTATCAATGGTTTAAGTAGTTAAACCGATGGAAAGCTTTCCTTTTTCACTTGTGAGATTGGGATGCTTTTTTATTTTAAGTACTTTTTTATTTAATTAATAGTCTTTTATTAATGGAGTAATGTTCATTAGATAATTGTATTATATAAGCTCCACTTGCTAAATTTGATACATCTAATTTTTTTATTTTATTAGATTTTAAACTATAGATTTTACGTCCTTCCAAATTATAAATATTTGCATTTGTTATTTCTAAATTAGTTTTAAAGTAAATTGTCTTACTAGTTAGTATAGGATGCATTTTAAATTCTAATACAAGGTCTAATTCTTCGATATTTAATAATTCATTTTCAAATACACGAACTTGTCCAGTCATAAAATCTTGATATTCGTTTCCATTATTTACAGCACTACAAACAACCTTACTACCATCATTATTAATGCTTACATTAAAACCAAACTGGTTCCCTTCAAAACCTCCAATAATAGGATTTCCTATTGGATGCCATTGACCAGAAATAAATTTAAAAACTCTTGCTTGTCCCCTTGAATAAGTATTAACTTCAGAATAACTTTTTGAACCAATTGCTATAATAGATCCTTCATTGTTTATGCTGATTGAACTTCCTTATTTTGACGCATTATTGACTCCGTAAATATTTTGGCCTAATTGTTCCCAAACACCAGAAATATACTGATAAACAAAAGCCTGCCCTTCAGCATTATTGCCTCCTTCTAAAGCTCCAATTACTATTAATGCTTGTGCTATAACCCAAAAAATCTTGTCGAACTTCTCCATAAATGTTTTGTCCGATTTGTTCCCATTGCCCATAAGATAAAAATGGAACTAGTAATATTAGAAAGAGCTTACTGAATAAAAACCTTGAATAGTCATGTTGTATAATAAAATGTGCGATTAGAAGTAAATATAGCAATATTTAAAATCCATCAAGCATTTATTTAATTGGTTGTATATGAATGCTTTCCCTTTTATGATGAAGTTGTTGGATAGAAAATGAGATACTTTTTTGTTTTCTGCCCTTTTTTTTGCATTTTAAATATTAAAACAATACCTTTGAACGAAGAAATAAGTATTTCATCGTGTTTTTTATTTTCTTAATTTTGGATTACTATATATTAGCCCTCCTTAATTACGTTTTCTAAAGAATTGATTTCTACTTGTTAAGGTTTTTTAATCCATTTTATTTATTCCCTCAATAAATTCAAAATAGACTAGGTGTCTACTTTGTCTTTTACAGTAAGTTTTCTAATTCTCGTGTATAAAGATATTTGCTTAAGCAAGTGCTTTATATAATGTATATATAAAAGATTATTAACTATAAAATTAAATAAAATGAAATCCCTAAAAATTACAGTATTAGCAGTAGTAGTATGTGCAATCTTCGCATCTTTAACTCCACAAGACAAACCATCTCACGAAAAAGACAAAAACAGTGATACCATTGTAAAAGTTACTCTTAAAAAAGAAAAAAAAGGAATTAAAATTCCACAACAAAGTTAAAAGATACCACTTAAATAGAAAAAAGGTATTTCAAAAGATATAGAAGTACCTTTTTTATTTAGCTAATTATTTATTTTGAAGGTTGTTAAATTAAAAAAGTATAAATTTGATTTAATACATAAATAAATCATTGAATAAGTTTTTTCTTTTTGTCATTACGGTTCTATTTGCATCTAATTTATTTTCTCAAAATAAAAAATTAGATAGCATTGTTATACTTCGAAATCTTGCTAATAATAATGAGTTTGAAATAGCTATGCGTTTTGAATATGCTAGAAAAGCTATTGATAATTCCTTAGTTACAAAGCAAGATTCTACAGTATTAACAAGTAAAAGAGTACTCTCTTATCTCTTTCTAATTCATGGAGATTATGATTCGTTATTTAAAATTAATCATGAAAATCGAAAATTAGCAACAAGAATACAAGATTCTTCAGCGCTTGCAAATGCAAACAATATTCTTGGTTTGTATCATCATATCAATGAAAAACATGATAGTGCTTATTACTATTATTTTAAAGCGGTTAAGCTATTTGAATCCTTGCAGGATATAAGAAATCAAGGAGAAGTATTAGCCAACATGGCAGATATACAAGAAACTGAAAGAGATTATATAGGTTGTGAAAACAATGCTATTAAATCTATTGCTTTAATAGAACAGTTGCCAGAGTATGATTATAACTTGGAAACTTTATGGTATGCAAATAATTTAATAGCCATAGTTTCTGCCGAATTAGAACAATACGACAAAGCCTTAGAATATTATAATAAGACACTTGCTATTTGTGATAGGATGGAGGATTCTTATGAGAAAAGATTGTTTTCTAATATCAATATAGCTGCTTTATACAGACGAAAAAAAGATTATATAACCGCAGAAAGACTGTATCAAAAACTATATACAGATGAGTCTGTTTATGCGTATGATCCAACCTCTTATTCTATTATTTTATCTGGATTGGCTAATGCAAAATTCATTAATAAAACCGCCAGTAATAGTGAGGTTAAGAAGTTATTTAATGAAGCATACGCCATTAGTAAAAAAGAAGATGATGATTTTGGTCTTTTGTCTATTAGTATGGATGTATCCGAATTCTATCTAGAAACAAAAAATATAGATAGTGCTAGATATTATGCAGATAATGCATATCAAATTAGTAAAGAGTTAGTCGCAAATGAAACGATTTTAGAAGCGCTTCTACTAAAATCGAAACTCGAAACAGGTGAAAAAGCGAAAACAAGTCTGAATGCTTATATAACATTAAGCGATAGCTTGCAAAAAGCAGAGCGTTCTATTCGAAATAAATTTGCTAGAATCGATTATGAAACCGATCAAATAAAAGCGGAAAAAGAACAAGTGTCTAAGGAAAGATTTTTCTTCCTATGGATCTCTATTGGTTTATTAGTTACGCTTGCTTTGTTGTATATTATTTTTACACAGCGTTCTAAAAACAAAGAGTTAAGGTTTGTACAGGAACAACAAGAAACCAATGAAGAAATTTATAATCTCATGCTGTCGCAACAAGATAAAATTGATGAAGCAAGAAGTACCGAAAAAAGAAGGATTTCTGAAGAACTGCACGATGGTATTTTAGGACGACTTTTTGGGACTAGACTTAGTTTAGATAGCTTAAATATGAGTAATACACCAGAAGCTATTAGGTCTAGAGAAAATTACATCGATGAGTTACAAGCAATCGAACAAGAAATACGAAAAGTATCTCATGAATTAAATACCGATTTTGTTTCCGGATCCGGTTTTGCAGATATTATTAAAGCGCTATTAGAAACGCAAACAAAAGCGTATGGGTTGGACTATAAATTTATCCGCAGTGATTCTATACACTGGGATAATGTAAACAACAAAACTAAAATACACATCTATAGAATATTACAAGAATCGCTTCAAAACATCTATAAACACGCTAATGCTTCCATGGTGGAAATTAGCTTTAGTATAAAAAATAATGTAATTTGTATCGCAATTACAGACGATGGTTCTGGTTTTGAAGTAAACAAATCCAAAAAGGGAATTGGTATTAAAAACATAACCTCCAGAGTAAAAGAAATTAAAGGAGTATTAAAAATTAAATCACAAATAAACAAAGGCACAACCATTGCCATTACTATTCCAATCTAGCAAAAAAGACCTAACCGAATGCAAGAAATTATTAAAATATTAATGACAGATGACCATCCTATGATTATAGAAGGTTATCAAAATACGCTTTTAGCAACTAAAAAAGAAACACAAGAATTACAAATAGATATTGCGAATACATGTGATCAATCTATGGCATTCATGCAAAAATCAATAGAGAGCGAAAATCCGTATGATATTTTATTTATGGATATTAGTTTACCACCTTCATCAGACGGGAAAATTACTTCTGGAGAAGATCTTTCCAAATATGCTAGAACTATTTTGCCTGAAGCTAAAATTATTATTCTAACCATGTTTAATGAACCATATAGAATACATAATATCATCAAAGAAATTAAGCCAGAAGGCTTTGTTATAAAAAGTGATTTAACCTCTAGAGAATTAGCTAGTGCCTTTCAAGCGGTTATAAATAATCCTCCGTTTTATAGTACAACGGTTACAAAATACCTTAAAACGGCTTTAGATTCTGAAATTGAAATTGATGATATTGATAGAAAAATACTTTACTTATTATCTCAAGGAATTAGAACAAAGAGTTTAACGAAACATTTAGGAGTATCTACAAGCTCCATAGAAAAGAGGAAAAAGAATTTAAAAGAGCTTTTTTGTATAGCAGATAGTCAAGATGAAACATTACTAAATGAAGCAAGAAAAAAAGGATTTCTTTAAAGTTTGTAAGATTTATCTTTTTTCAAATGTTAATTTTTCATTTTCTTTTCTTTTTTTTACATCTTAAAACACGCTAAAATATTGAATAGTACGGTTTTGCCGTAACGCTGTTACGGTTTTCCCGTAAGTGAGTTCCGTAGATTATGTATACCTTTGTGTCATCAACAACACATAGTTAATTAGTCCCCCTCACATAAAATTATGTTGATTATAGCAATGAATTAAGCCTTATGATTTCACTTTCTTTGAATTTGAAATTTTAAGGCTTTTTCTATAGCATTACTTTTTAAAAAGAAAAAATAGCAGCTTTGTACTCCCAAAAAGTCATAATAAAAAAGCCAAAGTAAACTACCGCAACAATAAACTTTAAAAAAGTACCCGTTAAAAACCCTAAAAAGGAACCAAATGCAGCTTTTATTGCAGTTTTAGAATCTGCTTTATTAATTAACTCGCCTACTAATGCGCCAACAAAAGGCCATATAATAATACCAAAAAAACCAAATATTGGAAAAAATATAGAAATCAATAAACCCACTGTAGTTCCAATCATTCCTGTTTTGCTACCACCAAATTTTTTAGTACCAAGTGCAGGTATTATATAATCTAAAGCAAAAACAATAAGTGCTACTACTAAGGTAATTATCAAAAACCACATGTCATTAGGTACCGCTTTGGTAAGATATAAAAACAATAATCCTATCCAGCTCATTGGCGGACCAGGAAGCACAGGAAGAAAACTACCTATAAGTCCAATAACTATAAAAAGAAAACCCAAAAGGGTTAAAAATATATCCATACATTTTTTATTATAAGACGAAGGTATTTAAAGAATGTTACAATTTTTATAACTAAATAATTAGTTCAAACTAATTATTTAGTTATATTTGTCTCGTTAAACTAAAACTTTAGTTCTAAAAATGAAGCAACTTACCAAAGCAGAAGAGGATATTATGCAAGTACTTTGGCAACTAGAAAAAGCCAATGTAAAAGCTATTATTGAAGTATTTCCAGAACCTAAACCAGCGTACAATACGGTTTCTACTATTGTGCGAATTTTAGAAAGCAAAGGCTTTGTAGATTATGAGAAAATTGGCAAAGGACATGTTTATTTTCCCTTAGTACAACAACAGGAATATAGTAACCAATCTATTAATAAGCTAGTCGATAATTATTTTCAAGGATCCTTTAAAAGTATGGTTTCGTTTTTTATGAAAAAAAATGATATTAGTTTAAATGAACTAGAATCGGTTTTAAAAGAAATCAATAAAAAAGAGTAATTATGCTACACTATATTATACAAACCATAGCGTTTCAATGTTTCTTTTTACTTTTATATGATGTGTTTTTAAAAAGGGAAACCTTTTTTAATTGGAACAGATGCTACCTTCTTGGTACCGCTTTTTTATCCTTAATGATACCTTTTATTAAAATTGAAAGTCTAAAAACGGTGGTTCCAAAAAACTATATGATTTGGCTGCCTGAAGTGGTTTTAGGGAATCAAAATAATACGCCGTTACAACAAGAAATCCCAGTGGTAGTGTTGTCGAATATAGAAAATATATGGACTTGGAGTCATTTGATGTATTTAGGAATTACCATTGCAAGTCTGTTTTTTGTGTATAAGATTTTTAAAATTCTGTATTTAATTCATACAAATCCAAAGTGCAAGAAAGGAAACATTACACTAATTAGCTTATTAAATAAAGAAGATGCTTTTTCCTTTTTCCGTTATGTATTTATAGGTGATAGTATTCCGCAAAAAGAAAGAGAAACCATTTTAATTCATGAGATGGTGCATGTACAACAAAAACACACTTTAGATTTATTGTTTTTTGAAGTATTGCGTATCCTATTTTGGTTTAATCCTTTAGTATATATGTATCAAAATAGGGTAGCAAGTTTGCATGAATTTATTGCCGACGAAAAATCTATAAAACAGCAAAGTAAGAAAGCATATTATGAAAACTTGTTAGGGCAAGTGTTTCAAGTAAAACAAATTTCATTCATCAATCCATTTTTTAAACAATCATTAATCAAAAAACGAATCGTTATGTTAAACAAATCAAAATCAAAAAAATCGAACCTAGTTAAGTATGTGTTTTTATTACCAATAATTGCAGGTATGTTAGTATATACTTCCTGTTCACAAGAAGAAAGCGCTGTTCAGGGAGACCAAGACTTTGACCAAGTTGTCGAAAAATTTAGAAACCAATTACAAACAGAAAATAGCACACTAAGTAAAGAAGAACGTATAGAGTTGGCAGAATACATTATTGACGAACTTAAAGCGAATGTAGAAGACAATGGTAAAACAAGCTCGGGAAGCATTACTGCATCTAGTTTTAATAGTAGTGATGAAGTGTCTTTTTCTGAAATTGAAAATGTTCCTGTTTTTCCAGGATGTGAAGGAGAGATAGATAACAAAGAAAGAAGGAAATGTATGGCTTTGGAAATAAGCAAATTTGTAAATCAAAATTTCAATGTGAATTTAGCAAATGATTTAGGTTTAGAAGCTGGTAAACATAGAATTAGCGTTCAGTTTAAAGTAGGTAAAAACGGCGATGTAATAGATGTGAAAGCAAGAGCGCCACATGCAAAATTAGAGCAAGAAGCGATACGAATTGTAAGCTTATTGCCTAAAATGAAACCGGGAATGCATCTTGGAAAAGCGGTAACCGTACCTTACGGATTTCCAATTCAGTTTCAAATAAAAGAGTAGCCTATTAAGATTATGGCGTATAAAAAACCGAAAGTTAGCTTTCGGTTTTTTGCTATTTATAGAATTAAACTTGAAGATAAGTTAGTTATATCCTCTTTGCTTCATAGAAACAATACCATTTCATATAAAAATTGTACATTTCGGTTTCGTAAAAATGATATGCAAAGAATAGTTATTTTTTTTATTCTTATAAGTTTCACATCGTGTAACTATTTTAATGTGAAGAAAACATCTTCCGAAGCGATTCTTCAAGAAGAATTGCAAACATTTAATTGGAATGAAGTCGATGTGTATCCTAGTTTTGAAACTTGTAATACTTCCGTAGAAAAAGAGGATAAGAAAAAGTGTTTTCAAAATACCTTAACCGAAGCTATTTATAAAAGCTTAGCAGCAGAAAAAATAGTAGTCACTCAAGATATTCACGATACTATTTTAGTGCATTTTCAAATATCGGAAACAGGAGAGTTACATCTTATGGATGCTAAAATAGATTCTTTAACTATTGTAGAAATTCCGAATATGGAAATTTTATTACACCAAAGCTTAGATTTTCTTCCAGAAATATATCCAGCAATTAAAAGAGGACAACAAGTAAAAACGCAGTTTACATTGCCTATTAGTATTCAAGTAGATTAATAGCGAATTGCCAATTTCTTCATCAGTCTTAAAATCTCTACATACAACCAAACCAAAGAAACCAAAAGTCCCCAAGTAGCCAACCATTCTTTGCTTTTAGGCGCTTTCCCTTTTTGTCTTTCTATATATTGAAAATCTAAAAGTAAGGTTAAAGACGCTACTACTGCTGCAATCACGTTAAATGCAATCGCTACTAAAGAGGTTCCCCAAATGAAGGATTTAATTCCGAAGAAGCCTAAAATCCACGAAATAATATACACTAAAAAGATGCTGGAAGCAGCAGTAATAATGATGCTCTTTAGTTTTTGAGTAACCACAATAATTCTAGTTTGATACAGAAAAAGTATGGTAAAAAAAGTAATGATAGTAACACCAATAGCTTGGTAAGGCATGTTGGGGAATTTAGCATGTGCGAAACTACTTATTCCTCCTAAAAAACATCCTTTAGCAATAGCATATAAAGGGACTAAAAAGGATGCCCAATTGTGTTTGTAGGATATAATAACGCTGATTATAATAGACGAAATGATTCCGCCATAAAGAAACCATTCAATATCAAACCCAGAACTGTAAAGGCTCCATACATAAACCGTTATTGCAGCAATAATAGCAATACACAAAAGCGATTTTATAATAATACCCGAAACCGTCATTTTTGCAGAAGAAGACTTTTTATCATCCCAAAAATAATTTGAAAAAGCAGGATTCGATGTTTTATCTAAACGCATAGTAAATAAATTTTATTCTTGTAAAACTACAAAATATATAATGCAAAACCATTATTTGCTAAATGCTCTTCCTTTCCATTTATAATTAGAAAAAACGGAAACAAAAACAACGTAAATACTAAAAAAAGGGTAGAGTAAACAACTAAAAATAAAGGATGCTAAATACGATTCCTGCTGGTAAAAACGAACGGTTTTAAACAACAATAAAAAGTCAATACTGCACTTTATTAAAAACAGATATACAAGCATATTAAAGTTGAAAACACCAACAATACTAAGTGCTAAACCGCAAATAAGAGAAGCATTCATTAATAAAACGATAAGACCAACTACCTTGGCAAAGTTATTTTTATAATTAGCAGATTTGGAAGCCCAACGTACCCGTTGCGAAATTAAATCGGTTGTTGTTTTTTCTGCCTCTGTAGTAACCATAGCATGTTTGCTTTTTAAATAGTGTACTTGCTTAGCATCTTGTTTTAAAGCCTTTTCTAATAGAAAAATATCATCTCCACTTGCAATATTATTGTTTCCTTGAAATCCGTGAGCCGCTTTGAAAAAACTTTTTTTATACGTTAGATTTGCGCCATTACATAAAAAGGGTTTTTGCATACCAAATCCGCCAATAGTAGCACCTTGCAGACTTAAAAAATCTAATAGTTGAAAACGATCTAAAAACGAATGCACATTACTATAGGTAACTGGAGCAACAATAAAGTTGGCATCATTTTTTTGAATAAAAGCATCAAAAGTATCTAGCCAAAACTTAGGTAAAACGCAATCGGCATCTGTAGTAACAATCCAATCGTGCTTAGCCATTTGTATTGCCGAAGTAATGGCATCTTTTTTTGGCGAATTACTTTCCCTAACATTATCTATAACTCGTAGGTCCGTTCGAGTGAATTTATCCCTAGATAAATTGATGTCGAGAACCTTTTTAATAACCGAAACCGAAGCATCTTCAGAAGCATCATCGACCAAAATAATTTCAAACAAATGTTTTGGGTATTGTAACCTTTCAATAGATTTTAAAAGTTCGGGTAAATTTTTCGCTTCATTCCTAAACGGAATAATCACAGAAAACGTTGTCTTTGCTTCTACCTCTTCTAAAGGAAAAGGCTTCACTTTATCAAAACCAAAGGCCAAACTTCCTATTAAAAATAAGTACGCAAGCGTGATGCCAACAAAAATTAAAATCATCATGCTGTTTTGTTTTTTGGAAGGGTAAAGGTAAGCACATAGAAGCTTCCAAGTATGCTTGGTAAAACAAAATTTAAAATCCACATAAGTAGTACAATACTTAAAATGGTAAATTCATTTACGCCTACAATGGTGAAAATATACATAGCTACGCTACCTTTAATTAATACATCAAAAATGAATATGGAAGGGATTACAGATGCTAGTAAATACATACTTGTTATGGCAACCATGGCATGAAAATAAGAAACTTCAATACCGAAAATGCCAAGCAAAAAGTAAAACTGAAACGAGAAAGTCAAGTATCTTAAAAGCGATAAAACAAAAGTCGAAACCTTAATTCTTATAGCAAGGTTTTTAATGAAGTCGATTACTTTTTCGATAGAAAAACCTTTTATTTTAAATCGTTTTTGTTTTAACCCAAAAATTGATAATATAGAAACAATCGCAATGATTATTAAGAATCTAGATACCCGTAAAAAACTAAAATCTACCTGATATTCGGTGATAAAAAAATACAAACCAAAAACGCCAAAAAGTACCGTAATTGCCATTTGCATCATATTGCCAATGAAGTTTAAAAGCACAATGCGTTTTCTATAACTAGCGGAGAAATACAAAGCTTTAGCTCCATAATCTCCTATTCGGTTTGGTGTTAAAAGCGAAGCGGTCAAAGCGCTTAAACTTTGTTTTTGGGCTTCAAAAAAAGATATTATTTTAATAGAAGATACTAATTCTTGCCATTTTAATATTTCTAAAAACCAATTGAAAAAGCTTAAAAAAAGAAGAAAAAGAATGTTTTTTAATGAAAAAACGTTGTTTTCGTTTAAAAATGTAATAAACGCGCTAAAATCTAAATCGTTGTTTGTGGTCAGTTTATTATAAATAAAATAAAAAGCACCAATTACAATACTTAATTTAATAAGTACAAAAAAGAATTGTTTAGTTTTGTAAGGTAGTGCTCTATACATTGTGTACTAAAATGCGCAAATTAAAACAATATTGCCTTATGACGATACCATTTAAAACATTTAAGTCCTCCATATTTTTTTTTCTATTAAGTTTCATTGCTGTTTCCGGATTTTCGCAAAGCGAAACAAGTACCTGGAAAGCGCAATTTGCTGTAGGAATTAATAGTCCGAGTCAAACTGCATTTGTTTCTACTTTTGAAGCAAAACCTATAAATTTTCCAACCGTTCATATTGGTTTACAACGTATGTTTAGTAGAGATTTGGGCGCAAAAATAGATTTTGGTTATAACCGACTTTCCAACGCAAGTAACTCACCAGAATTTAAAGTCAATTATTCTAGAGTAAATCTACAAGCCGTTTATGATCTTGGTGGTTTAATACGATTGCCACAAAACTACGCTATTATGGCGCATGCTGGACCCGGATTTACCTTTGTAAAACCATTAGGTGATTATACAGATAATAAGGAATCCTTTTTAAATGCGATGGCTGGTTTGGAATTTCATTACGGAATTTCACAAAGCCTTTCCCTATTTTTAGATACTTCTTATATTTATGCATTTAGTGGCGATTACGATAATCTTAGTGACGGATTTGGAACCTTTAACGGAAACCTTTTAACTGCAACCATTGGTATTTCTATTTCATTAAGCGGTTGTTACTATTGCGAATAATGAGCGAAGAAAGAATTATTTTAGGAATAGATCCAGGAACAACCATCATGGGTTTCGGACTTATTAGAGTGAAGAATAAGAAGATGGAATTCTTGCAATTAAACGAACTAGATTTAAAAAAATACAAGGACCATTATCTAAAACTGAAGCTTATTTTTGAGCGCACTATCGAATTGATAGATACCCATCATCCAGACGAAATAGCAATTGAAGCACCTTTTTTTGGTAAGAATGTACAAAGTATGCTTAAGCTTGGTCGTGCACAAGGTGTTGCAATGGCTGCAGGGCTTTCTCGTGAAATACCAATTACAGAATATCTACCAAAAAAGATAAAAATGGCAGTTACCGGAAATGGTAATGCTAGTAAAGAACAGGTTGCTAAAATGCTGCAAAGTTTGTTAGGTTTAAAAAGTCTCCCAAAAAATTTGGATTCTACAGATGGTTTGGCTGCCGCAGTTTGTCATTTTTATAATTCTGGGAAAATTACGGTTGGTAAAAGCTATTCTGGTTGGGATGCTTTTGTGAAACAGAATGAGGATCGGGTTAAGAAATAGTTAGTCTTCAGTCACAGTCACAGTCACAGTCACAGTCACAGTCACAGTCACAGTCACAGTCACAGTCACAGTGTTGAAAATGACAAAATTTATAATTAGCCAATAACTTTTTAAGCGCGTGCGAATTATTTGTTTTAAACCAAGAATATAAATTAAATTACAGCAAACTGCGACTGCAAACGGAACACTAATTATGAGCGGCATCTATATACACATACCATTTTGCAAGCAAGCATGTCATTACTGCGACTTCCATTTTTCGACTTCCATGAAGAAGAAAGACGAACTTATAGAAGCATTGATTATAGAGTTACAGCTTCGTAAAGACGAATTGCAAGACCAAGAAGTAGAAACCATTTATTTTGGTGGAGGAACGCCGTCGTTACTTACCAATGAGGAATTGGTTTTGTTGATAGAATCGGTGTATAAAAACTATCAGGTTTCTGAAAACCCAGAAATAACGCTAGAGGCTAATCCAGACGATTTAACCGAACAACGAATCATCGCATTATCAAAAACGCCAATTAATAGATTAAGTATTGGAATTCAATCTTTTTTTGAAGACGATTTGAAAAGCATGAACCGAGCGCATAATGCTGAAGAAGCCGAAAAGTGCTTAGAATTTGCAACGCAATATTACGATAATATCACGATTGACTTGATTTATGGGATTCCTAATATGAGCCTTGAGAAATGGCAAGCAAATCTAGATAAAGCATTTCGTTTTGGGATAAACCATATTTCAAGCTATGCCCTAACTGTAGAACCTAAAACAGCCTTGGCTACTTTTATTAAAAAAGGAAATTATCCGCCAATAGATGAAGAGCTCGCATTAGAACATTTTAATCATCTGGTTGCTGAAACCGAAAAGCAAGATTTTGTGCATTATGAAATTTCAAATTTTGGGAAGCCAAACTATTTTTCGAAACATAATACAAGTTACTGGCAAGGGAAAACTTATTTAGGTATTGGTCCTTCTGCACATTCTTTTCATCAAACACAACGTAGTTGGAATGTTTCCAATAATACCAAATATATTCAAGAAATACAAAGTAGTACGCTTCCAAATACCGTAGAAACCTTAAGTATTGCAGATCAATATAACGAATATGTAATGACAGGATTACGAACCATTTGGGGCGTTTCCTTGCAAAAAGTAGAAAGCGATTTTGGAACAGATTATAAAAAGCATCTGTTGCAAGCTTCACAAAAATACATAGACGAAGGATTAGTAAATATTACTAGTTGTCATTCTGAGCTTGTCGAAGAATCTTTCTTGAAAACAACACAGAAAGGTAAATTTTTAGTCGACGGAATTGCGTCTCAACTCTTCGTGATTTAGTATATTTGGGTATGATAGCAACTATAGAAACCAATTCAAAAAAATATAAGATAGATTTTTCTAAACCATTAGATATTTCTATTCCGCTAATCGCTTCAAAAAACAATGTAAACGCATGGTATTTAGCCGAACCAACGATAAAACCGGTTCAGGATGAAGGCTGGACAGCAAGTGTAAAAGAAGGCGCGAGTATCAATTTTAATAATATTTCTTTCAATCCGCATGCGCATGGTACACATACCGAATGCGTTGGTCATATTGTAGAAAAAGTACACTCTGTAAATAAGAGTTTAAAGAAATTTTTCTTTTTAGCGGAAGTCATTACGGTCGCTCCAGAAAAACTAGGGGACGACTTTGTAATATCTAAAAAACAGATTCAATTTGCTTTAGGAAACAAAAAACGAAAAGCAGTAGTGATACGTACGTTGCCAAATACTAGTGAAAAATTATCTGCGCAATATTCGCATAGTAATCCGCCGTATTTATTAGAAGATGCTGCAATATATTTAAGAGAAAAGGGCGTGGAGCACTTACTAATAGATTTACCAAGTGTAGATAAAGAAAAAGACGAAGGCAAGCTTTTAGCACATAATGCATTTTGGAATACCAAAGGAAAAGTACGATTGGGTGCAACCATAACCGAATTTATTTTTGTGCCAAATAATGTAAATGATGGTACGTATTTTCTTAATTTACAGATCGCTCCTTTTGAAAACGATGCTTCACCAAGCAAGCCAATTTTATATGCACTTTTAAACGAGTAATTTTTGGTATATAAATTGCTTATAAAAGAATAAAACCAATTAAATAAATGGAAGCCTTTTTAGGAATTATTATAGGAATATTAGCAAGTTTAGGTGTTTTTACTTATTTTAAATCGTTTAAAAATAAACAACTTGTAAACTCGCAATCGCTACTACTATTAGATAAAGTAAAAACCGTTTGTAAATTTATAACGGTAGAAGGTGATTTCGCCGAAATTTACCATTACGAAGATGTGAAAGAACGTTTTTTGAAAATGGTAAATAGTAAGAAGAAAGCTCTGGTTATAATAAACGCTAAAGCATATGTTGGCTATGATTTAAGTAAAATACAATTAGAAGCAGATAATAAAAACAAACGCATTATTCTAGCGCATTTTCCACAGCCAGAAGTATTATCTGTAGAAACAGATTTAAATTATTACGATAAAAAAGACGGTTACTTTAATAAGTTTGAAGCTTCCGATTTAACCGGATTAAACCAAGAAGCGAAACAACATATTTTAGACAAAGTTCCAGAAAGTGGCTTAATACAAGCCGCACAAAAAGAAGCTTTACAAACCATTTCTTTAATGGAAAGTATTGTAGAAACTATTGGTTGGAAACTGGATTATTCCGCTTTAAAATTAGAGGAAGCTCCGGTAAAGAAAATCGAAGAATAAATTGAATCATGAACATAGAACAACTTCGGGACTATTGTTTAAGTAAAAAAGGAGTTACAGAACATTTTCCTTTTGATGAAACGACACTTGTTTTTAAAGTGCAAGGGAAAATGTTTGCCTTAACCTCCTTAAAAGCTTGGGAAGCTGGTACACCATCTTTAAACTTAAAATGTGATCCAGAGTATGCACAAGAACTTCGTGGAACATACCAAAGTATTGAACCAGGGTATCACATGAGTAAAAAACACTGGAATACCATTCAATTACATCAAACCGAACTAGACTCTTCGTTTGTAATACAATTAATTAATCATTCTTATGATTTGGTAGTTAAAGGATTATCTAAAAAACTTCGAGATTCTTTAAACTAATGCATGAATAGTATTACGATTTTTCACATTCAACAATTTATACCGTATTTCATCGAACATATTAGGTGTAACTAATAATAAATCACATATTTACATTGATTAATAGCGCTTAACATTTTATAATTTAAAACATTTAAAAGATGGCACTAGATATCACAAATTCACTAAATACGTTTAAAGTAACAGGAGTTCTTAACAAAACAAACGTAAAAAAATTTCAAATTTATTTCCAAGATATTTTTAGCACAACGAATGAGTTGGTTATTAATATTGACGAGCTTAAAAGTATAGATCGAGAAGGTGTCTCCGCTTTCGAAAACATCTACAAGCAATCCTTAAAAGCACATAAACCTTTTTTTATTACCGGTATAGGAAGCAAAGAAATATTCGATGATATAACAACTATCGATGCAGCCTAATTATTAGTAAATAGTAGATTGTAGCACCAAATCCTATTACCAAATAAAAGAAAACCATGAAACTTATAATTACAAATAGTAACAATATATATAAGGTAAAAGGAAACCTTATAAAGATGAATATACCCATTTTTAAAAACGAGTTAAAAGACGTTTTTAATCAGGCAGATACTATTGTATTAAACCTACAAGAGTTAACTAATATAGATAATCAAGGGGTTGTTGCCATAGCGCAATTGCATAACGAAGCACTTTCTAAAAACAAAAAACTTTCTATAGTTGGCTTAAATAATGGCCAATTATCTACCCCTTTTAAATCGAGTAAAGTAGCTTAACTCCATTTCTACTTGCGCTACTCTTAGAATAAATGTACTTTTGTTTTTCAAAAATGTATTTAAATGAGTTTAGAAAGAGAATTAAATAAACGCGCAGATGGTAAGTGTGAATTATGCCAAAATGAAGAAAATTTACAACTACATACTTTAGCGCCTAGAAAAGATCAAAGCCTTATAGAAACCCTTACCGCTTGCAAGACCTGTGTAGATCAAATAGAAGATCCAGAAAGCACAGACCCTAATCACTGGCGTTGCTTAAATGATAGCATGTGGAGTGAGCACCAAGCAGTGCAAGTTGCAGCATGGAGAATGTTATCCCGTTTAAGGAAAGAAGGTTGGCCACAAGATTTATTAGACATGATGTATCTGGAAGAAGATGTTTTAGAGTTTGCAAAATCTACAGGTGAAGGAGAAGACGAAGAAGGAAAACTAATTCACAGAGATGTAAATGGTGTTGTTTTAGAAACAGGAGATTCTGTAGTACTTATAAAAGATCTAAAAATAAAAGGATCTAGCCAAGTTGCTAAACAAGGAACAGCGGTTAGAAATATACGTTTAGATCGTGATAACGAAACCTATATTGAAGGTAAAGTTGGACCAACACTAACCGTTATTATTACAGAGTACGTAAAGAAATTGTAATAGTAGGGCGTTGCCTTTTGTGGATTTTACAAGGTGGAAAAAAGCTTTAAAAATCACAAAACGTCAGGCTATCCACTATACCTGCCTGCCGGCAGGCAGGTCTTTTTATGAAAAATAAAAAGGTTGCCGTTTCAAATGCGAAGCACTCACGATTTCTTTACAAATAAAATGTATGAGTAATCCTTAACGCAAACCATCTTAACAAACTATATGTTAGAAATAAGACCAACTTGCGAACATTGTAACAAATCATTGCCTTTTTATTCTAAAGAGGCAATGATTTGTACTTTTGAGTGTACCTATTGTGCCACTTGCGCAAAAGAAGTCTTTAAAAATATATGTCCAAATTGCGGAGGTGATTTTACGCCAAGACCAATACGTCCAGAATATTTATTACCTAAATATCCAGTTTCAACAACAGTAGTTCATAAACCTAAAGACATAGAAGCGCATTATAAAAAACACCATTTATAAAACTTTTTGTTTTATTTATTATGTATTTCTTTCCGAAGTATTGTAAATACTAAAAGCGTATTTACATATAATACTATCTATATCTACAACAGCATTTAATATGAGATACCAACCAATTCCGAATACCTTATTCCAAAAAAACAGAAAGCATTTCATTTCTAAAATGGAACCAAATACTATTGCTATTCTTACTTCTAATGATGTCAAGCATAATAATGCCGATGATATCATGGGCTTTACACAAAACAACGATTTGTTTTATCTCTCTGGAATAGACCAAGAAGAAACCATTCTAGTTTTATATCCAGATGCACATAAAAAAGAGAACAAGGCCATTTTGTTTGTCAAAGAAACCAATGAACAAATTAAAATTTGGGATGGTGAAAAACTAACCAAAGAACAAGCAACAGAGGTTTCCGGAATTTCTAGAGTAGAATGGGTGCAAGACTTCGAAATGCTTTTACAATACATGGCTTTTGAAGCAGATGGTTTTTATCTAGGACATAATGAATATTTAAAACGCGCAACAAAAGATCAGGAAACGCAGCAAGATAGAATGATACAATGGTGTAAAAAGAAATATCCTTTACATAATTATCATAGAGCTGCAAAGATCACTAGAGATCTACGTCCGGTAAAATCGGAAGTAGAAATTGCACAAATGCAAAAAGCGGCAGATATTAGTGTGGTTAGTTTTAAACGCGTTTTAAAATCATGTACACCTAATATAAACGAATACGAGTTAGAAGCAGAATTAATCTATAATTTAGTAAAGTCTGGAGCGGTAAGACATGCATTCAAACCTATTGTAGCTTCTGGTAAAAATGCTTGTGCATTGCATTATAATGCCAACGATGCCGTTTGTAAAGATGGTGAAATGATACTCATGGATTTTGGTGTTTGTTATGCCAATTATAATAGTGATACTACCAGATGTTTTCCGGTAAATGGAAAATTCAGTAAAAGACAAAAAGAAGTATATAGTGCCGTTTTACATTGTTTAAAAGAAGGGTCTAAGCTTTTAAAACCAGGAGTGCTTCCCTTAGATTATGAAAAAAGCATGGCAATCTTGGTAGAAGCCCAATTGATAAAACTAGGATTGTTAGATGCAGATGCGGTTGCTAATCAAGATCCCGAAAAACCTTTATATAAAAAATATTTCATGCATGGAACAGCACATCATATCGGATTAGATGTACATGATGTTGGCTTATATTCTCGTGCTTTAGAAGTAGGAATGGTGCTTACTTGCGAGCCTGGAATTTATATTCCTGAAGAAGGTATTGGTTGCCGATTAGAAAACGATTATGTAATTACAGAAAACGGAAATAGAAATTTAACAGCAGCAATGCCCATTGAAATAGAGGAGATTGAGGCTATAATGAATAATGAAAAATAATATGATAGGAATAGGAGGATCCACAATAGAAGCAGAATTAAAGGCTATAAAACCAACAGCACATTTAGTACAGCCCATTCAAAAAGAAGAGTTTCAACAACGAATGGATAAAGCTTGTATACTTATGCAAGAGCAAAATGTTCCAGCGTTGTATTTACATGCAGGCACCAATTTATTCTATTTTACAGGAATGAAATGGAGTGCAAGTGAGCGTATGGTTGGTGCTTTATTATTTCCAAATGGGAAGCTTATTTATATTGCTCCCGAATTTGAAAAAGGAACGATTTTCGATTTCATGCTAATAGAAGGAGATGTTAAAGGTTGGGAAGAACACGAATCTCCTTACCAATTATTTACAACACTTTTAAAAGAAAACGGTGTAGATTCTGGAGCTATTGCTATGGATGAGGCAACACCATTTTTTGTTTTTGATGGCATTAGAAGCTGTCAGGATTCTTATACCTTAGTAAGTGCGAAAGCTATTACTGCAGGTTGTAGAATGATTAAATCGGAAGCAGAGATTGCTATTATGCAACATGCTATGAATATCACTTTAGAAGTGCATAAAGCAGTAGCTAGAATTTTATACGTAGGAATTTCAGCCAAAGAAGTCACCGATTTCATTAACGAAGCACATATAAAATACGGAGCGACTTCAGGATCTTATTTCTGTATTGTGCTGTTTGGTGTAGATTCTTCTTTTCCGCATGGTGTAAAAACACCAAAAGACCTAGAAGAAAACGAGGTGGTTTTAGTGGATACAGGTTGTATGCTACATGATTATATTTCAGATATTACAAGAACCTATGTTTTTGGGAAAGCAAATGAGGAGCAAACGCGTATCTGGAACATTGAAAAAGAAACACAACAAGCTGCTTTTGATGCTGCGCAATTAGGAAATACGTGTGCTGATGTGGATAACGCATCTAGAGTGGTTCTAGAATCTCACGGATTAGGACCAGATTATAAATTACCAGGATTGCCACATCGAACAGGACATGGTATCGGATTAGGGATTCACGAATGGCCATATATTGTTAGAAACGACAAAACGGTTTTAAGAGCAGGAATGACCTTTAGTAATGAACCAATGATTTGTGTTCCAGATAAATTCGGAATCCGATTAGAAGACCATATTTACATGACAAATGATGGTCCGAAATGGTTTACAAAGCCAATGCATAGTATTGATAATCCGTTTGGTATTTAAAGAAAACGGTAGAAGATTATTCGATAATAATTTGCTGCCTTATTCTTTTAGCCAACCATCAATAATAGTATAAATTCTGTTTTTGGTTTCCGGGTTAAAACTTTTGATTCTTGTAGTGTGACTTCCTTTTGGGTTTACAAATTTATACACTTCTCTTTGTGAAGCATCTTCCGTAAGTTCCACAGCAGTTGCACTCCAAGCATCATATTCTCCATAAATAAATAACATGTCTTCTGCAGAAGTATCTATAAAAGATTTAATTTCTTGCATCGGTTTCAGATTGTAGTTTTTAGAAATGCCTTCCGGAAAAGCCCAATCAAATTTATAAATTTCTTCGGTGTTTAAATAGGCTTTAAAAGGAGCCGTTTCATATCCGTAAATTCCTTGTTCTGTTAAAGCAGCCCAAAAATAAGGTTGTAAATCTGCAACAGCTTCTTCATCAAAAAAGCCATAACCAACAACGTCTATTAAGTGCTTGTAAATGTCTTCGGTTTTTATATTTCCAGTAGGAATACTAGCTATAGGAGTTCCCCATTGCCAAAAAGCAAACGAGTATTCTAGAATCGTATAATCTATAGCCTTCTCCACACCAAACTCCCAAGTCATGCCTTTTTCTTCTCCAACATTTTTCATCATTTCTAAAAGGGCACTTCTATTTTCAAAGCATAATTTTTGAAAGGCTGTAATCTTTTCGCGTTCTTCTTTAGTACCTACATTCTTTAAAAATGAATACACTCTAGGATCTTCTCTTTGGTAATTTAACGGACCAACATAACAGACACTTGCGTCTACATTTTTTGGAAAATATCTGCGGTGAGCCATCGTAGTTTGACAGCCTTTAGAAATTCCTGTAGAGACAAATTTTGCGTCAGGATATATCGCATTTTTTATTGCCGTAATTATATTTTCTTGGTCTTTTGCCGCGTTTTCAATGGTTAACGTGTTCCAATCTATATTTTCAGGACGCGAATTATTAAAGTAACGATGTTCAATAGCTAATTGATTCGCTTGGTAATGATCAGCTAATTCTCCAGCTCTTTCAGGACCTATTCCATAACCACGAAGTTCTACAATAACGGGTTTGTTTTTATCTTCAAAACCTAAAAAGACACGTTGTTTAAATGTACCTTTAGATAGATCATTATGGTCTATCGGTTGCTGAAACCAGATTTCGTAATTTTCATCAAAGTGACTTACTGGATTGTGTTTTTCAATACTTACCACATTTTTTATGGAAGCTAGTTTCTCGAAATTAGAAATTTCAATAGCAATTTCAGAGGGAACTTTATCAGCTACTTGAGAAGTTTTACAACTAATAAATAATAGGACTAGAGATATTATAAAGTAAGATCTAATATTTTTCATGTTAGTTATTTTTTTAGTTTTTCAGAAAATTAGCAAGAAGTATCTGCGATAATTTTCCATTCCCCATTTATTTTTTTAAATATAATCATAAAAACACCATTTGCATCACCTACTTTTCTTTTTAAATAGTATGTTCCCATAACCCAATAATTCCCATCACTAATTTTTGAAATATCCTTTATTGTAAAGGTTAAATTACCAGCATGTTCTTTTGTGGGATATCCTTTTTTGTAGTTATCTAGTGTTTGTTGCCATCCTTTTGTTAGTCCGTTGCTACCATAAAATTTTAAAGAATCACTTTTCCAATAGCCTTGCATAAAACCTTCCAAGTCGTTATTAAACCAAGCTTTTTCTTGTAGTTTCATAACTGCTATAATGGCTTCCTGATCTTCTTTTACGATGGTTTGAGAAGTGCAAATGCTAACATTAATGAAACAAAGTAATAGGATGATTTTTTTCATAATTTCTAGTCCGTTTTAGAACGTGTATTTTGTTCGGCTTTATTCCTTTGTGAATTTATTATAATAATAATTAGCGGCAGCTAAATCTTCTATACCGTGGCCAACAGATTTAAAAACAGTTATTTCATTATCGTTCTGTCTGCCTTTTGTTGAATTAGAAGTTAAACTGAATAAATCCCCTTTTATATCTTCCTCTTTAAGGATTCCATTTTTAAGGGGAGTAACCATGTCACCGCTTTCTTTTAATCCGCCATAAGTATCTACGTAAACGGAAGCCTTTCGTATGGTTTCGTCATCGGCTTCCCGCATGTCCACTTTATAAGCGCCAACTAAATCGATATGTTGGCCTTTTTTTAAAAATTTCCCTAAAATCAATGGTGTTGTAGAAAGTGTAGCAGAGGAAATAATATCTACATCCGCTATTTTTTCTTCGATAGTTTGGATTGCCTGAACGGTAAAATTTTCATTTTTTAAATTGGAAGCAATCGCTTTCGCTTTTTCAAAATTTCTTCCCCAAATATACACTGTTTTTATAGGTCTCACCGAAGCGTGTGCTTGAATTAGATTTGCCGACAAAGCGCCTGTTCCAATCATGAGCATACTGCTAGAATTTTGTTTAGATAAGTAAACGGATGCCAAAGCGGAAGCTGCAGCTGTGCGTTTAGCAGTTAAGCTTTTAGCTTCTAATATAGCCTTAATGTTTCCTTTAATAGCATCTAAATAAATATAGATTCCTTGAATAGCAGGTAAATTGAACTGTCCGTTTTCAGGATGCACTGTAACTATTTTAACTCCTGCATTTTTATCCGGATGCCATGCAGGCATTAATAAAAGCGTAGCGTCTTTTTTAACTGTAGGATTTGGGAAATCATGGTGGTGACGCATGGGTACCATAATACTTTTATCAGAAAAGGATTGTTTTATTTCTTGAATCAATTCTGTAAAAACAGTGTTTTGTTCTATAAAATCTCCATCGATTTGTAGTATGTTTTTCATAACTATAAAAGTAATGAAATCTTAAGTTTTAACCACTATGTAATTAACCATCCAATAAAATTATATACCATATAATACCAGTTGATATTTGAAGTTTTTATAATATTTTAGTCTGTTTTGCGTAAAAAACTTCCTGTTGTTTTTTCATTAGTTCACGAGCTATTTTCTTTTTGTAAGTGTAGATTTCTTCTTCCTCAGCAATGTCTTTATACACTTTATCGTTTATGGCATTATCTGCCTCCAGCATCCTTTTTTCTTGATGCACTTGTTGTGTGGTCCAGGTTCTAATTTTATGTTCTTCGTTTTCAAACTTAAAGTCGTATTCTCCTTTTGTTGCTAGTAATTTTGCGATAATAGGAGAAGTTTCAATTGCTAAAAACAATAAGAATATGAATAGACTTGGTAGCCAAGGCAATTGATTTAATGCATTTACTCTAGCCATTAAACCATCAAAGCCATCAATAATAGGTTGTGTAGTTGCCACTTGTGTTTCGTAATCTGTTTTAAGCTGTGCTATTTGTGCTTCGTTAGTTGCAATTTTTTCTTTGTTTGTGGTTTTTAATTCTTGTAATTCGGCTAAAGCAGCATCATGCTTTTCTCGTTTTTCTTTGTACACCGGACCTTTGCCTAAAAGTTTGGTTCCTGCAGTTCCTTCGGCTTCGTTAATAAAGATGGCGTACAATTCGTTAACTTCGGTTTCTTTGGAGTCTATTTGGGTTTGTAAAGTAGTAATGTTGTTTTCTAAATCTTGGACTTCTGGAGTAAATTGTAAGGCTATTTGATCTTTGTTAGCAAGTGTTAATTCGTTTTTTTGCTCTAAAAGGACTTGATTGATTTCCTTTTCAAAAATCTTTAATTCTAAGGGTTTAGAGATAACTATTGCTATAATAATAGCCAATATTATTCTTGGAGAAGCTTGGATAAATTCATCTATAAAACGATCTCTTTTTTTTATGGTAGAGACAATAAAACGGTCTAAATTAAAAATGAGTAATCCCCAAATAAGTCCGAAAAATATAGCCGTATATAGATTATCGAAAACCGTAAAAAGCGCATAACTAGAAGCTATAAATGCCATGATTGCAGTAAAGAATACAGTAGCTCCAATTCCTGCGTATTTGTTTTGCTCTCCATTAGAGCAATCTTTGAGAATGTTGAGGTCTGCACCAGAGCAGATAATAAAAAATTGTTTTAACATGAGGATTGATTTTGATTGATGATTAGGCTTTTATACCAGTAAGACTCTGGATTCACAATTATAAAATGCGCTTTTTCCCTTTCTACTTCAATTAAAAAATAAACTATAGCAATGGCTATGCTTTATTTTTAAGTTTTGTATAAAGAAAAATATCATCATTTTCTTTAATAGCAAATTCAAATTCTTAATGATATTAGAACGCGAAAAGGGGCTTTTTGTTACACTTTTTAACCAAAAAAAGACCTTTCTAGCTTTTTACACTAGAAAGGTCTTTTGAGATTATATCTATTTAAAGTCTAATTTAGTAGCGCTCCTTTTTCATTAACTTTTTTTCCGTATCTATTGAAATACGTTATTTTTTTATTTTTAACAACATAGAAATAGGTAGTACCATTTATTTCTACATATCCATTTTTGTCTTTTTTGGTATTAGATTTTACATCTTGTACTGTTTCTACTTTAGTAATCACTTTTCCGTTATCATCGGTAATCACAGGATGTGTAGTGATGTTTACCATGGGTTTTTTAAAACCTTTTGTCTGCGTAGAAATGCTTAAATCGTTATCGTTTTTTATTATTTGAATCGCTTCATCGGATGTGGTTTTCTTCCCTTCAAAATAAAAATTAGCATCTTTTTTCGCCATTTCTATTACATGATCTAATGGTGATTTTGGCGGTGGAGGCGGCGGAATGTTAGAAACTTCCCCTTTTAATACTTTAGGTGCTGGAGGAGGAGGAGGTAATATATTTCCTTTATCATCCGTAATATATCCATCCTTGTTGTAATAGGTTTTTTTACCATCATTTACCGTAAAATAATGGGATTCACCATTGTCTAGCATTTCGTAACCAGATTCCACACTTTTTGGTGTTTTGTTAATGATTTCATTTAACGTTAATTTTTTTCCTTTTTCATGTTGTGGAACTTTTGTTGGAGGCGGTGGAGGAGGAATGTTACTTACTTCTCCTTTTTTAACAATTGGGGAATGCGAATAATTTTTGTCGTTTTTATCTACTAAAGTAATTAGTATTGGCGGAAATTTATCCGTTTCCGTTTTTATATTGAACAACTGAACGATGGTTCCATTTTCCAAATTATTTAATTGGTTTTTCGCTTCTTCATTTAAAATGTTTCCTGTTATTCTTGCTGTTGGTTTTCCGGCTATTTTAAAAAGGAAACTCTTGATATTTTGATTGGTAGTTGTGCCTAAAATTAGATTTTCAATTCCTTTTTTAGATAGGTTTACTTCACAGGCACCATTACATGTAATTCCGTTTATTGTTGGAAGTGTTTGTTGTAATTCATTTTCAATTTGATTTAAAGCTGAATTATTTATTTTATAATTGGTAAATGTGTTTTCAAAACCTTCTTTTGTATATAAATGATTTTGATATGGTTGCGGAAACTTGTCGTTTCTTGCATTATTGTGAACAAAACTTTCTGTAAAATGAGAAATATCTTCTACATTAATATGGTTTAATTCTTTGTTGTTAATATGCTTTCCATCTAACCAAAGTGCGTATTTTTTAGAGTTTTTAAATTTTTCAAATTGATACTTAGAAAGTTTTTTAGCTGTTGTTTTTGATAAATCTAAATTAGGAATTTCCGGATACTTTTTAATTTTAGATTTTTGTTCGATAGTCATTAAACTATATATAGAAACAATTCTATTATATTCTTTATAATCTATTCTTTTCGTTTTATTGTATTTGATAATAAAATTTTGATACTCTATCATCATGGCTTCAGTAACTCCATTCCCTTCGAGAGTAATCTGATTTTCTATAATAGTTTTTTTCTCTATCTGTTTTTTAGTGCTAAAGCTGAAAATTAAGAATGCTAATAATGGCAGTAGTAATAAACTACGAAGCCAAAAGGTTTGTTTGGATGTTTGTGTTTTCATAACTGTAAATCGTTTTTTGATGGATGAATAATTGATTGCGTGTTCTAAAGTTAATTCTTGCTGGTTTGATGAGAACGATAACAAGATTTTTTGATAATTAGTACTTTCTATTCCGTTGTTAATAACTGCTTGGTCCGCTAAAAATTCATGGTTTAATTTGATGTCTTTCTTTAAGATGTAGACCAAAGGATGAAACCAAAATATTATTTGTAAGACCTCTATAAAGAGTATGTCTATACTGTGTTTTTGTTTGGCGTGTGTTTGCTCATGAAGTAAAACTTCTTTTGGGATTTCGTCATTTTCAAATTTTGTTTTATTGAAGAAAATGTAGCTAAAAAAGGTGTGTGGTACTATGAAATCTTTTAATAAAACACTGATAAAGTCGTTTGTTTTTTGCTTCGGATTTCTCCTTATTTTTAAGGCTATTTGCGTTAGGTTGTACACAAATCGTATTAAAAATAATAAAACTCCTATTCCGTAAATACTCCATAAAACTATAGGTAAATAGTTTGTTGACTCTTTTAGAATTGGGTTTTGGTTTTCAGAAAAACCTGTTACTTCAGAAATATTTGTTAAAGCATTTTGAGGCTCTATATATTCTATAAAGGTTATAAAAGGAATGGTAATAGAAACCAATACAACACCTAATAAATACATGCGCTTAAATTGATGGTTACTTGTTCTTTCTAAAAATACTTTATAGAAAGTAATAAAAGCAAGCAAACATATACTGGATTTTAATAGTACGATTTCCATGACTATTTGTTTTTTATTTCTTGATCTATTATAGCTCTTAAATCTTCTAATTCTTTTTTAGAGAGATTGGTTTCTTTGGTGAAAAATGATGCAAATTGCGAACTGCTATCGTTAAAAAAGTTCTTTATTAATCCGTTTACATGCTTAGAGAAATAATCTTTTTTCTTTACTAAAGGATAATATTCCCGTGAATTACCAAAAAGAGTGTACGCAATAAATCCTTTGTCTGTCATGCGTTTTAAAAGCGTCGCAACCGTTGTATTGGCTGGTTTAGGTTCTGGATATGCTTCTAGTAAATCTTTCATAAAAGCCTTTTCTAATTTCCAGATATGATTCATTAAATCTTCTTCTGTTTTGGATAATTGCATCTCTACATGTTTAGATTGTTCTCTACAAATGTAGAGTATAAAATTCAATTCTACAAGTGTAGAGCAAAAATACTTTTAATTGCATTATCTTTACCCTGAAAAATTATTGCTATATATTTTATGAAAAAAAATCACCTTGTCCTTTTATGTGCACTACTTATTTCTTCTTTTGTAAAGGGGCAAACTATTGCAGAAGTAATACAGCAAATGGATTTAGATTCTTTACAACTTACCTTAAGAGAGTTTACAGGAGAACAGCCTACTATCATTAACGGAAACGAGGTTACCATAGCCAATAGGATACATTCTAATAATGAATTGGCTGCAGATTATTTATACCAGAAATTAGATCGATTAGATAATATTACGGTAAGCAATCAATTGATTAACGGAGAAGCTGGAAGACGAAATGTGATTGCTACACAACTTGGTAAAACCAATCCGGATAATATTTATATTATTTGTGCACATTACGATTCGGTAGCAGATTATTGTGCCGACGACAATGCATCTGGAACAGCTACTGTTTTAGAGATAGCAAGAATTTTATCTACACAATGTTTAGATAACACCATTGTTTATGCGCTTTGGGATGAAGAGGAAATAGGTCTGCAAGGAGCTGCATATTATGCCAATCAAGCTGCTGCAAATAATGACAATATTTTAGGTGTTTTAAATATTGATATGATGGGTTATGATGGGGATAATGATAATGTATTTGATATTGATGTTAGAGATGTTGCTAACTCATTAGCCATGAAAGATGATATTATTTCTGTTTTAAATAATCCAGCATATGGATTTACACTACAAGAAACTGTGGTAAATCCGGGAACTTCTGCTAGTGATCATGCTAGATTTTGGAATCAAGATTATTCTGCGGTTTTGGTAGGAGAGTCTTGGGAAACGAATGACGAAACGCCTTTTTACCATAGTTCTAATGATAGGTATAGCACTTTAAATTTTCCATATTACCATGAGCTTTCTAAATTGATTATGGGGTATATGGTAACCAAAGCTGGACTTATAAATATAGATAATACCGTTAGTCAGAATGCAAATACGTTAACCGCTAATCAAAACGGCACGTCTTATCAATGGGTGAATTATGATACCAATACGAATATTGCAGGAGCAACAAACCAAAGTTATACACCAATAATTAATGGTAATTACATTGTAGAAATTAGTTCTGGTGCTTGTGTTGAAAAGAGTGCGCCTATTACGGTTACTTCTTTGGGAATAGAAACATTTATGGATAGTGATATTTTGTTATATCCTAATCCGGTGAAAACGAATTTGATGGTAGAAATACCTGCTATTTCGGATGCAGTAGTTTTAGAATTATATGATATCACAGGAAAAAAGATACTAGATAAAACATCTTCCGGAACGAAGACTGTATTAGATGTAAGTGCATTAAGTAGTGGTGTTTATTTCTTAAAAATACGTACAAATAATAAATACAAGATTTCTAAAATTGTAAAAGACTAATCCGTTTTTTTCTTTTTAGAGCGTACACTTTCTATAATAACCGTAGCAATTATTAAAGAACCACCAATGTAGGTGTTAAACGTTGGTATTTCGTTTAGAAAAATATATGCTAAAATTATTCCGAAAACCGGTTGTGTACTACTAATAATACTTGCGGTACTCACGCTAAAATACTGTAGTTTTTTTATGAATAATGTATGTCCGATTGCTGTAGTTAATAAAGCTAATATAAGTACATAAGGATATTCTGTTTTTATGGAGCTAGTATCTTTGAAAAATAAGAATGGTGCCAATAGTAAAGTTAGTATTAATAACTGATACACCATTAATGTGGTACCATTGTATTTAGCTACATGTTGTTTTAGTATCAGAATTCGTAAGGCATAAAAAACAGCAGAAAGAAGCCCTAAAAACACTCCTTTTACATTTGAGTTTTCTAGATTAAAATCTGGAGCAAGAATATAAATGCCTAAAAGCACTAGTATTCCTAATACGATATGTATTGGATCGAATTTTATTTTAATAAATAAAGGTTCTAAAAGTGCAATGATAACCGGAAAGGTATACAAGGAAAGCATGCCTAAGGCTACATTAGATAGTTTGAGTGCATAGAAATAGGAAACCCAATGTGCTCCCATAAAAATGGCGCTTAGAATAAAAGGAAGCCTGTCTTTTTTAGAATGAAGCTTTAGGTCTATTTTTTTATACCTGCAATACGCAAAAAGGATTATAAAAGCTAATGCACTTCGCCACCAAACAAGTACTTCGGTAGGCATGTCTATATATTTACCTAAAACACCAGAAGTACTTATAAAGCAAGTTGCTAATGTAAGTTCTAATAGATGTTTAAAGTGGCTATTCTTCATTTAATAGTTATGTCTGCTTTGTGTTAGCAATTGCAATGGCATCCTTTTTTGTGAAGCTCTTATTCCTATAATTTAAACATTTTAGTATTAATAAATTTATGAGTAAGATCTCAAAATAAGTTTGGGACTGCTTCGCAGAAAAGATATAATGAAAAGTGCGACCTCCTTTTGCTTATTAAAAAAGCAGAAGGAGGTAACACCCAAATACTATTTAGTTAATTCTGTAAAATAGTGGTAGAAATAAGGAATAGTTTCAATACCTTTTAGGTAATTCCATACGCCGAAATGCTCATTTGGTGAGTGAATAGCATCGCTATCTAAACCAAATCCCATTAAAATAGTTTTACTTTTTAATTCTTTTTCAAACAAAGAAACAATAGGAATACTTCCTCCGCTACGTTGCGGAATTGGCGTTTTTCCAAAGGTATCGGTATATGCTTTACTTGCTGCTTTGTAACCAATACTATCGATAGGTGTTACATAACCTTGTCCGCCATGATGCGGAGTAACTTTTACGGTCACGCCTTTAGGAGCAATGCTTTCAAAGTGTTTTTTAAAGAGTTGTGTGATTTCTTTCCAATCTTGATTTGGTACTAAACGCATCGAAATTTTTGCAAATGCTTGGCTTGCAATTACGGTTTTTGCGCCTTCACCAGTGTAACCTCCCCAAATTCCGTTAACATCTAAAGTTGGTCTTATCGAATTTCTTTCGTTGGTAGAATATCCTGCTTCCCCATAAACAGCGTCAATATCTAAAGCTTTTTTATAGTTTTCTAAAGAGAAAGGTGCTTTTGCCATTTCGGCTCTTTCTTCTGTACTAAGTTCTTCTACATTATCGTAAAAACCAGGAATGGTAATATGATTGTTTTCATCATGTAAAGAAGCAATCATTTTGGTTAATACGTTGATTGGGTTTGCAACTGCACCACCATAAAGTCCAGAGTGTAAATCTCTATTGGGACCAGTAACTTCTACTTCTACATAGCTTAAGCCACGTAATCCAGTAGTTATAGAAGGAGTGTCTTTGGCAATCATTCCAGTATCTGAAATTAAAATAACATCGTTACTTAGTTTTTCATGGTTTTCTTTTACAAAATCGGCAAGACTTGCACTACCAACTTCTTCTTCCCCTTCAATCATGAATTTCACGTTACACGGCAATTGGTTGGTTTGCGTCATAAGCTCCATGGCTTTCACGTGCATATACATTTGTCCTTTATCATCACAAGCACCACGAGCAAAAATTGCGCCTTCTGGATGTAGTTCTGTTTTTTTAATAACAGGTTCAAAAGGAGGAGAATCCCATAAGTTAATTGGATCTGGTGGTTGCACGTCATAATGACCATAAACGAGCACTGTTGGCAAGTTTTTATCAATGATTTTATCGCCATATACGATAGGATACCCCTTAGTTTGACAAATTTCTACGTTTTCACAGCCTGCTTTTTCAAGACTGGACTTAATTTCGTCTGCTGTTTTTAAAACGTCCTTCTTGTATGCGGAATCTGCGCTAATCGACGGAATCTTAAGTAGTTCTATTAATTCGTTTAAGAATCTATCCTTGTGTAGATCGATATATTTTTTAATGTCTTTCATAATAAAATTGCGGTTTTTGTAAAAGTACAAAAAAGAGGTATAATTTTCTTTATTTAGATGTTATGAATATTAAAAGTATTGTTTATATTTGCAATCCGAAATTATCGGATAAGTTGCAGGCGTGGTGGAATTGGTAGACACGCTAGACTTAGGATCTAGTGCCGCGAGGTGTGAGAGTTCGAGTCTCTCCGCCTGTACAATTAAAGAAGCTTCTCTATTTAGGGAAGCTTTTTTTATGTGTAATTTGTGCTCTTTTTTGCTTTTGAAATGACGTCTAATGTTATAAAAAGGAATAAAAGGAGTATTTTTACTAAATACAATAGTACGTTTTCCGGATAGTGTAGACGATTAAATAAATTAAAACGCCATATAAATGCCATCAAACAGGACAACTTTAGCTTCTATAGCGCAGGCTTTAGAGATTTCTATTTCAACAGTGTCAAAGGCGCTTTCTAATAGTTCAGAAATTGGTGCTGCAACAAAGAAAAGAGTTTTAGAATATGCAAAAGCTAATAATTATACGCCAAATAGCTTTGCATCTAGTTTTAGAAAAGGAACTACAAGCACTATCGGATTAATAATTCCTAATATATTAAATCCGTTTTACGCTAAAGTATTAGTCGGAGTAGAAAGTTATTTAGACGACAATGGTTATAAGTTGATTACTTCTATTTCTAATGATCTTATTGAAAAGGAAACAAAGAACATTTCTGTAATGTCTAGTGGTTTTGTGGATGGATTAATTTTGTGTGTTTCTAAAGAAGCAGAACAAAAGAACGAATACCAACACATTAAAACATTAATAGATAACGGAACACCAATTGTAATGTTTGATAGAATTTGTGATGAGTTGGAATGTGATAAAGTGATTACAGATGATTATCAAGCCGCTTTTGATGCAACGGAATTTCTAATAAATAATAAAGGTTGTAAGCATATAGTAATAACTTCAAAAACAAATAACCTACACCATTTAAACCTTAGGCTAAAAGGATTTGAAGCAGCTATAGAAAAACATAAAGCTACTGTAAAATCTACTGTGATTACAGATGAGAGATCTAAAGGTTTAAAACAAAAGCTGAAAGAATTATTAAAAACGGATGCTAGTATTGATGGTATTTTTGGTTTAAATGAAAAAAGTGTTTTACATGCAATTTTACTTACTAATAAAATACAGAAAGCAAATAGTAAAATAACGATAACTGGTTTTTGTAATGATATGCAGTTAAAGTATGATTCTTCCCTTATTGTAATCAATCAAAATGCGAAAGAAATTGGTAAGGAATCTGCGAAGCTTTTATTAGAGAGAATAAGAAGTAAAGATAAATCTAGTTTCAAAACGAAGACAATAGCTGTAGATCTTTAATCCCTATTGATAAGCTTAAACTTTTATGATTTTTTTTGTTTCGCTAAATTTGGAAGCATTTTCTACTTTTAAAAAATAAACTCCTTGAGGAAGTTCTGAAATATTAAAAACATGGTTGTTTTTAAAACTACCATGAAATGTTTTTACTAATTTTCCAGAGATATCAAAAACACGCAATTTTGAAATGTTTTTATTTATCTGAAAAGTCGATTTTGTAGGATTAGGATACACCTTAAGTGTTTTTAAATCGTTTGGATTAGCAATAGATAAAGTTGGGTTTAGCGTACCTTCTAAAGCTATATTTAGTGTCGTATTGTTATTGTACGTTACTTGTACATTTCCATTACTTTGGTTTTGCGAGGTATCGTTTAAGACCGCTTGAATCATTAAATCTTGATTTGCACCTAAAAGTAAGTTACTATACGTTGCATTTAAAGTATAGTTTACTCCCGAAATGGTAATGTTATCAATATAAGTTCCTGTGGTTCCTGCACTATTAGATAGCGTGATAGGAATAGTTACAGATCCATAATTTGTTCCATATTCAAAAGTCTTTGTGGTTTCATCTGCAGCAAAAGTACTATTCACATTAGGACTTCCTGTTGGGTTGTTCAAACCAAAATATTCCATTTTTTTTATAGAAGTTCCTCCGCTAGAACCAGCAATAACATGTATGCCACCTCCAGAAACTATTCCTTGAATACCATGTCTGTCGCGATTTAGATTGTCTTTAGTGGTCCACGTTCCAGTTACAGGATTAAAAGCTTCTACAATATCGCGTTGTCCGTTGTTTCCTGTTGCACTTCCAAATGTAGTTTCGCCACCAATAACATAAATTTCATTTTGAAATAAAACAGTTGCTGCTCCAGCTCTTGGAGTAGGGATATTACTGCTACTCGCTAAAGTAGACCAAATATTGGTATTTAAGTCGTAAACATCTACTTCGGGAACTTGAGGTGCAAATAATCCTCCTGTACCACCAGTAAGTCTGCCTCCTAAAGCATAAAGTTTGTCATTATGAACCACAGCATGAAAGTGATCTCTTGCGTGTGGGGCATCTGTTAAAGCTGTAAACGTTCCAGTGGCAGGATCAAATACATCCATATATGCTACATATCCTCCACCATGACCATATACATTTCCTCCAACCAAATAAAATTTATTGTTATGCATAGCCAAACCCGCTGCACCACGTTTTCTTGCAGCAGGTAATTCCATACCTTGAATCCATTGTTGGCTTGCAGGATTATACATATAAATATAATCTGCATTCAATTCTGGGTTGGGTTCATTTGTTTTAAAAGCGCCTATTACCCAGATTAAACCCTCATAAGTAATTGCTTGAAAATGATTAAAATCTACAGGAGCCATGCCTCCATTAGACCATGTATTCGAAGTGTAATCATATACATCTAATACCCGAGGGGATTCTCTTCCTCCAAAACTAAAAAATTTATCTCCTGCTTGCGTGAATCCAAATTCATGCCTTGCAACATAACTTTGATCTTCATTTGCATTTGTCCAAACTTGGGCAGAAACGTTGTTGGTAATGCTTATAAATCCGAAAATTAAAAGGTAATAGTATGCGTTTTTAGTAAGGTTTTTCATGTTGTTTGTTTGATGTAATAGCTTAATACACAGTAAATTTATTAAAATTAAGAGTTAAAAAAGGAAAAACAGCATTTAATTATATTTTAGTTCGAAAAAATAAAATGTAATTCGATAATAATTAAAGCCTTGTTAAGGTTGCTTACTTAATACGACTAAGCAATAAAGTTGTATTTTTACACTATAAAGTAATTTTAAATGGAAGCAATTAACAAATCAGAATCACCAATGCATTTAAAGATTAGCTTTAATAAGCTATTGGATCATTATGAAGATTTGGCAACAAGTGCTGATGCATTTATTGCAAAACAAGCAAAGCGTGTTTTAAAAGTAGCTGCTCCTTATCCTGTACTTCGTGAGGGGTTTACGGATTATGAATTACTGAATAAGTATAAAAACGAAATACAAATTATACTTCAAGATTCGTTTAGTCCTGTTTTAACCAAAAATGAAATTAAAACGGCTTCTATACCATTTGAAAATATTATTTTTAATTCTTCGGAACGTTTCAAATCGATAGTTAAAACCGCAGGTGAAGATTTTGAATTGAAAATAAAAAATATGCCTGAAGACGATAGGTACATTCTTTATTGTACGATTATTTTAAATTTCTATTATGGTTATTCCTTAGATTTTAAAAGACCTTTTTATTACGAAATACCAGATGCTAAAGGTATTATGCGTTATTATAAAATATTATATAATGCAGATTTTACAGAAATCATTCCTAATGAAGACGCACCTAAAATAACACAAGAAGATTATGATGAGTTATTAGATAACTTTGAAAACATAGATAAGTGGAAAGCAAAATTCCCTCCAAATAGTTATACGTTTAAAGGGTTTGTAATTTCGAATATGTTTGATGTTACCGATGACCAATCTATTTCGAATATAAAATCTTCTTTAATTGGTGAAAATAAGCGTAAAGACGAAAGCTTTATGGAAGGTTTTCATGATATTTTTCGATCCTTATTGGGTTTAAAAGATATTCGCGTTGGATTTTCTGTTTATAATAAAGAAGATAAAACCTTTGAACGAGTTTATGGAGCAGGAATGCATAGTTTTTTATTAAACAATATTGCGGCTTCTAATTGTTCTGATACCTTATGTAAATGGTCTTATAATAGACTTTTAGTAGAAAAGAAATATTTTTCGGTTTCTAATGTGCCGCTTATGTTTGAAAAAACAAAAGGGGAAATTCCACATATAAAAGTACTTCATGAACAAGGAATACAGAGTGCTATTTTTGCACCTATTGCTAATAAGGAAGGTGTTATGGGGATTTTCGAGATAGTTTCAGAAAAACCAAAAATATTAAATAGTATTAATGCCAATAAGCTTGCCGATATTATGCCTTTTATCGTTTCGGCTGTAGAGCGTTCTAAAAACGAAGAAGAAAATCTAATAGAAGCAATTATTCAACAAGAATGTACTTCTATTCATTCTAGTGTCAATTGGCGTTTTGTAAAAGAAGCTAAAAATTTTATAAAAGCAAAGTTAGAAGGAGAAGAGCCAAGTTTTAATAAAATTGCATTCGATAATATATATCCCTTATATGGTCAAATAGATATTAAAGGATCTTCGGAAGCTAGAAATTGGGCAACACAACAAGATTTAATATTGCAATTAAACGCTATAAAATCTATTATTCAAAGTGCTTCGAAAATCGTTAGACTTCCTATTTATGACCAGTTTGTATTTCAAATAAATGAATATTTAAAAGGACTTGAAGATCATTTTCAGGTAGATAGTGAACAACAAATTACTGCATTTATTAATAATGATATTGAACCTGCTTTGGCACATCTTATTTTGGTGAAAGAATTAAAGCCAGGTATAGAAGCATATTATGAAAATATAGATGAAACGGTAAAAGTGGTGTATAAGCATCGTAAACAATATGATGATACTGTTTCTATGATTAATAAAGAAATGGCCTCTTTATTAGACAAAAAGCAGGTAAAGGCACAAAAAATGTATCCGCATTATTATGAGCGTTTTAAAACAGATGGCGTAGAGCATAATATGTATATTGGAGAGTCTATTACTAAAGAGGATAGCTTTAACCCAATTTACTTATATAACTTACGTTTGTGGCAACTACAAGTGATGTGTGAAATGGAAAATGGCTATTATCAAATGCGTAAAAATTTCCCTGTGGCTTTAGATGTTGCTTCTATGATTTTAGTTTTTAATCAGCCATTATCTATAAGTTTTAGAATGGACGAAAAACAATTTGATGTTGACGGAACCTATAATGCTAGATACGAAATTGTAAAAAAACGTGTAGATAAAGCATATATAAAAGGCACAACCGAGCGCATTACACAAAAAGGTAAAATAACTATTGTATACTCTCAAAAACAAGACGAAGTAGAGTATTTACGTTATATTAATTTTTTACAATCTAAGCAGTATTTAGATACAGATATAGAAATTTTAGAACTACAAGATTTGCAGGCTGTAACCGGTTTAAAGGCGATTCGGGTAAGTGTACTGTATCATAAAAATAAAGAAGATAAAGCGTTTTATACCTATGATGATTTAATGAAAGAAATTAAGGCCTAAGATTAAATTCCTGCATACTGAAAAGCAATAGCAAAAGCAATAACACTAGAAATAATTCCAATCATAAAGACGGTATACGTAACACGTAATATTTTGTATTTTCTATTTAAAACTAAACCTAAAAAGTAAAGGTCTTTTTTCATGGCAGAATATAGATAGTCTTTGTCTTTCATCATTTCTCCCATTGCCCATTCAAACTCATCTAATTTCATTTTATGAAAATTACCAAAGAACAATAGGTTTACTTTTTTGTTTGCAACATCCTCTTTGGTGAATTCTCCTCTAGTTACATTTGGTCTTGTAGCTAAAACAGACAAAATCATAGAAGTAACTGTAAATAATACAAAAATTACGGTTGGGTAAATAAGATAGCCGTTTGAAGGATTGTCTAGTTTAGGTAAAAGATTAGCCAATACTAGAGAAACTATAATGGCATTTACAGATAGTAAAATATTCGCTTTGGTATCTGCAATATCACTTAAAGTAATATGGTTTTTAAGCGTTACTCGAAACATGGTTTCTATACCGCGTTCTGGCGTTTCAATTTTATCTTTTTTAAATTGAAGCTCTTCTTTTTTCTGCTTTAATTTAGCAGTGTCTGTTTTTAATTTACTTTGTTCTTTAAGTAGTTTAGCAAGATTTTTACTCTTGCCTTTTTCCCAAAGGGAAACTGCTAAGTCACTATTAAAAGTGTGTTTTTTGGTTAAAAAATTAATATTTTCATTTAACCATTCTGCATTTGTTAGATTTTTATTAGATGTTAATTCCATCTCCTTTTTTAAAAGTAGCGTGACATCACTATATTTTTTACTGCTCACATGCGCACAATCTGCATCACGAATAAATGCTTCTAGCTGCGTTTTTGGAGAATAATCCATCTTGGTTGCTAGAATTAAATCGTTTACAACTTTAATGTCTTCAGGAGTGCAATGCTGTTCTTTTAAAAATGTGGTAGCTATAGCAGCACTATGTGTTTCGTGATCTTCGATGCTTTTTGTAAAACCAACATCATGAAACCAAGCGCTAATTATTAGTAGTTTTTTTTGGTTAGGATCTAAGTTGGCTAAGTCCGCTAATTCTGTTACCTTTTTGACAACGTTTTGTGTATGTGTTACATTGTGATAAACAAAAGCATGGTCTAAATCTGTGTTTAAAAGATTAACAACGTGTTTTTCTACTTCAGCAATAAGATGGTCCATAAAAAGAGGTGATTTTGAGTAAAAATACTAAACTTTAATTAATGTTTAGTAAACGGTTATTTTAGTCGGAAATTATACAAATGCTTACCGTATTAATTTAAAGAAAATTCATATAGATTTCCTCCAGCGCCATGTGCTTTTTCGTCGGTAATATAAACGGTGTTATTGTCTTTAAAAGAAATGCCTTCTTTTTGTGATTCATAACTAAAAGGAAATTCTTTTATCGTGCCATTAAAGAAATCATTCCCTTTAAAGTTTGTGAAAAGTAAAACCGATTTCTGATTTAATAAAACCATTTTTGTGCCATCCGGACTAATGTCTGCAGCGGTTATCCAACAACGTAAATCGGAGCAATTAGAATATGTTCCTAAAAGTTGGGCTTCATGCATTCCTGGGTTTGCAGGGATTTTATAGACACTCGTTTTTCCAAAATCGTCTTTTACGCGACTTTTAGTAAATAAATAAAAGCTGTTATTGTGATAGAAAAATGCTTCACAATCAAAATACCTTTTTTTCTTTTTTGGTGGAAATTTTTCTTGATCTGGATATTTAAAAGAAATACGCTCGATTTCTACCGAAGCATCGCTTTGTAAATTAGAAGCACTCACTTTTAAAATGGCTAAGTTTTTGCGTTTGCTTTCGTTGTTTCCAAAATCACCAATATAAATATTACCTTCAGGATCACTTGCTAGATCTTCCCAGTCATGGTTTTTAGCCTCGATTTCTAATTCTTTTTTTATTTCTCCTTTTGTGTTAAGTCCAAAGAGAATGGGTTTGTTACCACTATCGTTTACCATCCAAATGAAATCCGAATTCACAACGACTTCTGTACCAGAAACTTCGTTTAAATCGGAAGGCAGATCTATTGCACTTTTAAATTCTTTGGAACTACAGCTAGCATATAAAAAGATTATTAGGATAAGGAATTTATTCAAAGCAGTTTTTCATTTATTAATGTTAAATTTACGTGGTTTTTAAAAGATTATGAAACATCCATAACTAAAACCAGATAATCAAAGATAAGGATTAAATGGATGCTACATGTGACCTATGAAAAACAATAGAAATAAACACATGAAACAAAAAGATGTAATTATTATTGGAGGAGGAGCAGCAGGTTTTTTTGCAGCAATTAATATAGCCGTTCAAAATCCAGAATTAACAATAGCCATACTAGAAAAAGGAAAAGAAGGCTTGCAAAAAGTGAAAATTTCTGGTGGCGGACGCTGTAATGTCACGCATGCCGAATTTATTCCTCAAGAATTGGTTTTAAATTACCCTAGAGGTGAAAAAGAATTATTAGGTCCTTTTCATAAATTTATGACTGGTGATACTATTGCTTGGTTTGAAGAACGCGGTGTAGCATTAAAGATTGAAGAAGATGGGAGAATGTTTCCAGAGTCTAATACCTCACAAACCATTATAGATTGTTTTTTAAACGAAACGAAGAAACATCAGGTGGAAGTTTTATATAGTCAAACCGTAAAATCGATTCTAAAAGATGGTGATGCTTGGAGTATTATAACGCAAGCGGAAGAATTTTCAGCAAAAAAAATACTGGTTGCCACAGGGAGTAGCCCTAAAATGTGGAAGCTTTTAGAAACGCTAGATCATAAAATTATTCAACCAGTTCCTTCGTTATTTACCTTTAATATTAACGATAAACGCATCAAAGATATTCCTGGAGTAGTTGCTCAAAATGTAGAAATACAGGTGGTTGGTACCTCGTTGTTTTCCGAAGGACCATTACTCATTACACATGTTGGTATGAGTGCACCTTCTATTTTAAAACTCTCTGCTTTTGGTGCTTTAGAGCTTGCAGCATTAGATTATAAGTTTACCATTGAAATCAATTTTATTAAAATGGCTTTGGAAGATTGCTTAGAGGCTTTAAAAGGTTTAAAATTAGATCTAGCTAAAAAATCAGTTTTAAAAGCACCACAATTTGATTTACCAAAGCGTTTATGGCAGCAATTGGTTTTGGCTTCCAAAATAACGGAAGAAACCCGTTGGGCAGATTTAAATAAAAATCAATTAGAAGCACTTGCCGCACAATTAACCAAAGCGCATTTTAACGTAGATGGGAAAAGTACCTTTAAAGATGAATTTGTTACCGCTGGAGGAATAGATTTAAAAGAAGTAAACTTTAAAACCTTTGAAAGTAAACTGCATAAAAATCTATATTTTGCAGGGGAAATCATAAATATAGACGCGATAACTGGAGGTTTTAATTTTCAAAATGCATGGACAGGAGCGTATATTGCTTCCCAGCACATTTCTAAATAAGAATGAAAACGTATGTCGCTTTATTGAGAGGAATTAATGTTGGAGGACACAAAAAAGTGCCCATGGCAATATTGCGCGAACTGTTAACCGAAATAGGTTTTCAAAATGTGCAAACCTATATACAAAGCGGGAATGTTGTTTTACAGTCTTCCGAAGAAAACACAAAAGCTATTGAAGCTAAAATACATAAAGTAATTGAATCTCATTTTCAATTTGAAGTTCCTGTTTTAGTAAAAACAAAAGAAGAGTTAGAATTCATTTTTAAGAATTCCCCTTTTGAAGAAGACAAGAAAGTAAAAAGCTATTTTATCTTATTGCAAGATACACCAAGTAAAGAGCTGATAGAAGAAGCTTCCAAAAAAGAATATAAAACCGAAGAATTTAAAATTACAAATGCCTGTATTTATTTGTATAACGAAGCAGGTTACGGAAAATCAAAATTCAATGCCAATTATTTTGAGCGTATGCTAGAAACAGCTGCAACAGCAAGAAACTATAATACCATGGTGAAGCTGTTATCTTTAAGTAAATAATTTATTATCAGAATATTTTATAGTATCCCAACACGCTTCAATAGATTGGTCTATTTGTCTTTGATGCATTGGTAACTCTTCTTTAATTTTTAGTTTTACAACAGATGCTATAAGTCCGTAACATAATTTCATAAGTAGAATTTCGTCCATATTTTTTACTTTTTTTTCTGTAATTCCTTTAGAGAAAAAGTCCGTTATTTTTGTGTAAAAAGGGACTGTCTGTTTTACAGTTTCAGGAGGTATAATTGGAGGAACACCAACGTATTCAATAAAATAAAAAGCTAAAGGGTTGCTTGTGAAATAATTGAACATGTTATACAACATGGTGGTAAATTGTTTTTTATAGGTAGCACGTGGGTTGCCATTTGTTAATAGAACGATGCTTAAATCTTTATAAATCATCAAAAAGATAGCTTCAATAACCTTCTCTTTAGTTTCAAAATAATGATAAATGGTACCTACAGCAACATTGGCTTCTTTAGCAACCTGAGACATAGGTGTAGCATGGTAGCCTTGTTTAACAACAAGCTCTAACATGGTTAGTATAATACGTTGTTTTTTACTCATTAGTTACTCTTTAATTTGTCTTACTGCATCCCAAGAAGCGTTTGAAGCTTGTTCAATTTGGATATCTGTCATAGGTAAAACACCATTTAATTTTAAATGCACAGCAGCAACAACATTACTGTAAGCTATTTGCACTAGTAACGTAATATGCATATCTTTTAGGAAACCTTCTTTTATACCTTTCCAGAAAAAAGCTGCATGCGGTCTATAATGTATTTTTGTTTCTTCAATTAATTTTAAAGGTATGATAGGAGCTTTAGCTATGTGTTCATAAAAATGAAATGCATAGGGGTTACTAACATAATAATGGAATAAATCGACCCAGTATTTTTTAAATACTTCTTCCGGATTTTGGTTTTCTTCTTTTAGAATAAGAATAGTGCCAAAATCTTCTCTAATCATTTTATAGATTTGGCAAAGTATATCTTCTTTGTCTTTAAAGTAATTATAAATGGTACCTATTGCTACATTAGATTCTTTAGCTACTTGATACATAGGCGTGGCATTTACGCCTTGTTTTACTACAAGTTCTAACATTGTAATAAGGATTCGTTGTTTTTTATACACAGATTATTGATTGAATAGTCATTCGGTTTTTCAATCTACAAAAAATATGTATTCTGCTTCTTTTTTTAAAAGTATTTACGATGAAATACATAATTTTTTACGTTTTTTAGAATAAATTCTATACTTACATGCTGTCTAATAAACTATATTTGCACACTAATTAGCACATCATGGAAGCCTCTTCGTTTATATTTTCTAAAAATAATAAAACACCCAATACAGGGCAATTTACCTGGTCTTCACCTAGTAACATTGCTTTAGTTAAATATTGGGGAAAAAAAGAAAACCAAATACCAGAAAACCCATCTATTAGTTTTACATTAGACGCTTGTAAAACAACAACTACTTTACGTTTTACGGAAAAAGAACATGATGATTCTTTCTCTTTTGATATGATTTTTGAAGGAAAAAAGAACCAAGATTTTAAACCAAAAATCGAAACCTTTTTTAAACGTATTGAAGCATATCTACCTTTTTTAAGAAATTATCATTTTACAATTGAAACCGAAAATACTTTTCCGCATAGCTCAGGAATTGCATCTTCTGCTTCCGGAATGAGCGCTTTGGCACTTTGTTTAATGTCTATAGAAAAAGAAATCAATCCAGCGATTACGCCAGAATACTTCAATCAAAAAGCTTCTTTTTTAGCAAGATTAGGGTCGGGAAGTGCTTGTAGAAGCATAGAAGGGGATCTTATTGTTTGGGGAAAGCATGCAAACATAGAAGGAAGCTCGAATCTTTATGCTGTAAAATACCCATACCAAGTACATGATAATTTTAAAAAATATCACGATACTATTCTTTTAGTAGATAAAGGCGAAAAGCAAGTAAGCAGTACTGTCGGTCATAATTTAATGCATAATCATCCTTTTGCGCAACAACGTTTTACGCAAGCGGAAGAAAATATGACGAAGCTTATAGACGTTTTAAAAACAGGAGACTTAAAAACGTTTATAGAAATCATTGAAAGTGAAGCCTTAACACTTCACGCTATGATGATGACAAGCATGCCTTATTTTATTTTAATGAAGCCAAATACTCTTGAAATAATTAATGCTATTTGGGCGTTTAGAAAGAAAACAGGATTGCATATTAGTTTTACTTTAGATGCCGGAGCAAACGTGCATGTGTTGTATCCAGAAAAGGAAGCTGCAGATTGTATCGAATTTATTAAAAATGAATTAGTTGCGTATTGCCAAAATGGTCACTATATTTGTGATAGGATTGGTTTTGGAGCAAAATTAAGGAATAACTAATAATGAAAAATTAATAATTAAATTTATAAAATTTTAAAATTTAGTTATTATGAAAGAAAATGTTATTAAAACCAAAAGCTTTAATTTTGCCGTTGATATTGTGATGATTTATAAGGAGTTGGCTTATAAGCAAAAAGAATATGTGATGTCAAGGCAATTATTGAAATCTGGCACATCTATTGGAGCTAATGTTAGAGAAGCAGAATTTGCACAAAGCAAACCAGATTTTACAAATAAGATGTCAATAAGTTTAAAGGAAGCAAACGAAACTGTTTATTGGATAGATTTGTTACATGCTACCGGATTTATTGATAATAATACGTTTAATAAATATAAAATAAAAGCGGAAGAAATATTAAAATTGTTGGTTAGCATCGTAAAAACATCAAAACAATAATTTTTCATTATTAATTTTACTTTTTTCATTAAAAAATATGAAAGGACCTCTTTTTTACTCGAAAATTTTACTCTTTGGTGAATACGGAATCATTAAAGACTCTAAAGGATTATCTATTCCTTATAGTTTTTATAATGGCGCCTTAAAAACAGATGAAAATCCATCTACCGATGCTGTGAAATCTAACGCTAGTTTAAAAAACTTCGTTTCGCATTTAAAACAAATAGAGGAAGAGATTGTTGTTTTTAATTTAGAACAATTACAAAAAGATGTAAATGCTGGTATGTACTTTGATTCTTCCATCCCACAAGGATATGGTGTTGGTAGCTCAGGCGCATTAGTAGCTGCTATTTATGATAAATATGCACAAGATAAAATTACAGTACTAGAAAATTTAACACGTGAAAAGCTATTAAAGTTAAAAGCTATTTTTTCTGAAATGGAATCGTTTTTTCATGGTAAATCTTCGGGATTAGATCCCTTAAATAGCTATTTAAGCATTCCAATTTTAATACATTCTAAAGATAATATTGAAGCAACAGGAATTCCTTCCCAAACCAATAATGGAAAAGGAGCAGTGTTTTTATTAGATAGCGGAATTATTGGTGAAACAGCACCAATGGTTAGTATTTTTATGGAAAACATGAAGCAAGAAGGTTTCCGTAGTATGCTAAAAGACCAATTTATAAAACATACAGATGCTTGTGTAGACGATTTTTTAAAAGGAGATATAAAATCACTCTTTAAAAATACCAAGCAACTATCTAAAGTGGTCTTAAATAACTTTAAACCAATGATACCAAATCAGTTTCATGAACTTTGGAAAAAAGGAATTGAAACTAACGAGTACTACTTAAAACTTTGTGGTTCTGGTGGTGGTGGTTATATTTTAGGATTTACAGAGAATTTAGAAAAAGCAAAACAATCGCTTAAAGAGTATAAGTTAGAAGTGGTGTATAACTTCTAAAATTTCCTATACTTCTTGAATTGTTCTACCAAACTTGTTAAAGTGTAGTTAGTAGGGTTTCATTAAATAAAGTTATGCTTTCTAGAAAACAAAAACACATACTTTTAAAATTCTTTAGCATGTTTTCTGTGGTTAGAGGCTACAACATTCTAATTATTGTACTCGCCCAATACTTAGCATCTATCTACATTTTAGCACATGATAAACCCTTAAGAGAGGTAGTTTTCGATGTAAACTTACTCATGCTCGTTCTTGCTTCTGCAGCAACCATTGCAGGAGGTTATATTATTAATAATTTTTACGATTCAGAAAAGGACTTAATAAACAGACCGCAAAAATCGATGTTAGATAAATTGGTGAGTCAAAACACCAAGTTGTCTTTGTATTTTGTGCTTAACTTTCTTGCGGTAATCATGGCAAGTGCCGTTTCGTTTAAAGCGGTTGTATTCTTTTCATTGTATATTTTCGCTATTTGGTTTTATTCCCATAAACTTAAAAAGCTACCTATTATTGGTAATCTTACTTCTGCAATACTGACTATCACACCGTTTTTTGCCATTTTTATGTACTATAAAAATTTTGAACACGTCATTTTTGTACATGCAGCATTTCTGTTTTTAATTGTTTCTATGCGAGAATTAGTAAAAGATTTAGAAAATATAAAAGGAGATTTAGCACTTAATTATAAAACCATACCAATTATTTACGGCGTAAAAGCATCCAAAGTAATGCTTACTATTTTAAGCGCATTAACACTTGTTCCTGCTTATTTATTAATAAACAAGTATCACATTGGTAAGATGGATTATTTCTTTTACCTAAGCATAGCGTTACTCATTGTGTTTTTAATGCTACTCTGGAAATCTACTTCTAAAACACAATTTTTAATACTTCATAATATTTTAAAATTTATCATAGTATCCGGTGTATTTAGCATTTTACTAATAGATGTAGATTTGCTTTTAAACAAACTCGTTTTACTATAAATTATGGCGTTTGTTACTTCGCTAAAGCTACGTAGCAATGCGCTTTTCACTATATCTTTTTCTCGTATCTCAAAAAAGGATGCCGTTGCAATCGCTAACGCAAGAAATCGGAAGCATCAAAAATCGTAAATCCGCAATCGTAAATCATAATATATACTATATCTTTGCAGCTTTAAAAGAAATAATACATTAAAGAGCAATGAGTAAGCCAAGAGATAGTAAAAGCAAAGGGAAGCTTTCCGGACGTGGGAATAGTAATACACGTAGCCAAAGCAATGAAAGAGGAAATGCTCCAGTAAAAAAGAAAGCGGCAGGAAATAAAACGCAAAAGCCACAAAAAGCACAGAAGCCACAAAAAGCATCAGATCCAGATCAAATGCGTTTAAATAAATACATCGCAAATTCTGGTATTTGTTCTCGTAGAGATGCAGATATGCATATTGCAACAGGTTTAGTTTCTGTAAACGGAAAGGTCGTTACAGAAATGGGCTATAAAGTAAAGTTAGAAGATGAGGTTCGTTTTGATGGATCTAGAATAAATCCAGAGAAAAAAGCATACGTTTTACTAAACAAACCAAAAGGTTTTGCAACCACTACAAGTGAAGGTAAAGGACGTACGGTTATGGATTTAGTTGCTAATGCAACCAATTCACGTATTAAGCCAATTGGTAGATTAGGTAGAAATAGTAAAGGTTTATTGTTGTTTACCAATGATGATTTGGTTGCTAAAAAATTCACCAATTCTAAAAATGGTGTACCTCGTTTATTTCAAATAGAATTAGATAAAAACCTGAAAATAGAAGATCTTAAAAAGATTAGAGAAGGTTTTAGAATAGAAGGGAAATTAATAACTGTCGAAGAAATTAGTTATATCGAAGGAGCTTCTAAAAAAGAAATTGGTCTTAAAATTAAGAACACTGGTAACACAGTACTTCGTGCTATTTTTGATAGCTTAAAATACGAGATTGTAGCTGTAGATTGTGTTGCTATTGGGCATCTTACCAAAAAAGATCTTCCTCGTGGTCACTGGAAACATTTAACAGAACAAGAATTGAATACTTTAAAGATGTTGTAAACAGAAATGGTTATGATTAAGATTTAAATAGTAAATAAAAAGACCGAGCATGCTCGGTCTTTTTATTTTATAAAGGGTAGTGTTTTTTTTACTAGTTTACGACATCCAATATGTTATAAATATTATTGGTGTTTTTAATAAGAGTTAACGATTCATTTTGTTCTAAAATAATATTTTGTCCTCCAGGAACGGAAAGGGTTCCTGAAAACAAGGTAATCGTATTTGAACTAGAATTGATAATTGTAACGGGTTGCCCTTCAGTGCCATTAATAAATATAGAAATATTAGATGTAGGACTCATGATAATAATACTTTTGTCAGTAAGATCTATTTGTGTGAAATTACCAGGAGTTTCTAATGTGATTGGTTTTGTTATACTTCCGTTTATGTGTAGACTACCAGAACTAATATTATCCACTAGTAAATTACCAGCAACATCTAATTTTGTAGAGGCTACTATATTACCTAGGGCTACATTTCCATTAGATGCTATAGTTAATTGATTTTGATTTTGGGTTTCAAAAAGAATGGCACCAATACCATCTTCATTATTGTCTGCAATAATTGTTGTGCTTCCTGTATTTGATGTGCTTGTTGTACCTCCTGAAATGTTAGTTAAAGAAGATGCGTCACCTATAAAACCAGATGCAGTAATACTGTTCGCTGTTTCCAGTTTTGTGGTAGGGTTTTCAACGCCAATACCAATATTACCACTCTCCGTAATATGTAAAGCATTCGTAGGAGCTCCTGCCATGATTTTAAAACTAGAATTATTTGTAGTTAAATCTGTGATAGCAAAATAATTTTCTCCTAGATCTACGGTGTCATTAATATCTATATTCCAATCTACAGACGGGAAACTTGCAGAGCCACTAGTATCATCAAAATGAATTTTAGGAGTGCTAGATGCAATAATAAAATTATTATTTGTAAAGTCATGTGAAGGTGTAATGCTTTCTCCAAGACCTAGATTAGCTATTATATTAACATCTGTAATAAAATTAATGTCATTAGTAGATACAGATGAAAATGGAACTAAGTCTCCTATGTTATTTTCGTAATAAAAGTCGTTAATTGTGTTGGTGTTACTATCAAAATATTTTAAACCACCTACTTCAAGTTCGTAATTTGTTGTAGCCTCATAACGTATACCTCCTTCAATAGAAAGTAATGCAGCAGAGTTTTCTAAATTAGTACTTGTTCCTAAACCAATATTTCCGCCTTCAAAAAAAACATCATTGCCTATTTTGGACCAAAATATTTCAACAGCAGTTCCAGTAGTTGTCCCAAAGCCTGGAAAAGATTTTGAGGTGTTTAAGTCTACAGTGGTTTTTATGTCGTTTAAATCTATAGGATTACTTAAAGTTAAATAGCCAAATAAATCTATTTGGTCTGATGTTATTATAGTACTAGGAAGGTTTGTTAATGAATTATAATCTGCCGTTAAAGCAGTAGCCGATTTTAAAGCATTTGCTGCTAAAGGAATGCTATTTAATTTACTAGTGTTTTCTAGTGTGTAATTAGTTCCTCCAAGAGGATCAATTGCAACTTTAATAAAGTAAGGGTTATCAAACCAATGGATAGTCTTTAAATCACCAAAAGCAATAAGTCCTCCTCCAATTTTAACCGTTACCTGACCCAGAGAATTGGTTGTTGCAGCATGAGTTTCTTCAAAAACAACGGTTCCAGTATTTGTAGCTTCTAATATTTGAAATTGAATACCAATAGAACTCTCCGATACTAACTCGCCAGAGGCATTTCTAACTAACATTTCAAAATTTATTTTATCGGAACCTTGCGCGTTAATGTTATTAATGGATAGCAAAAAACAACCCAATATGAATATTATTTTTTTCATAAAATTATTATTTAGTTATTAAGAGCTATACAATACCATACCGAACCATCAAATATAAAAGTTGCACTTTCATATTGTTCTAAGTCTATATTAGTAGTGTTTGGTAATAAAATAGATTGTGTACCAGAATTATGAACAATTGTTTTTAGACCAGTTCCATTATTAAAGATCGTTATTTGTTGTCCTGTTATTCCAGCGGTAAACCCTTGGATAGATTGTGCAATTGTATTATTGATATTAATAACTGTTTTATTAGAAGCATCTATTTCTATGATTGCAGAAAGGTTGTCTGTATTTTCAACTATGGTATAACTAGCGGTTTGAATACTAATATTGTTGGTTTGTACACCATCAAATTTAGCATTACCAATCACTTCTAATTTTTCAATTGGAGTGGCAGTACCAATACCAACATTACCATTATTGGTAATTGTCATTTGTGCTATATTTTGTGTTTGAAAAGAAATTTCACCAACATTATTAACATCTGTATCTGCAGCAATAACTGTGTCATCTATATTAGAAACGCCACCTGTACCACCGGTTATTCCTGTAAGCCCAGAACCATCTCCAATAAAACTTTGTGCTTTGATAGCACCAGTAACTTCAAGAGAAGAACCAGGTGTACCTGTGCCAATACCTATGTTTCCATTGCTTGTAATAATTAGTGCATTGTCAGGGGCATTAGCAGCAACTTTAAAAGGCTGTGTTGCATTGGTAATATCTTTAATTGCAAAATGAGATTCTCCTCCATTAGAAGATTCGTTAATTTCAATTTGCCAATCGTTAGCAGGCATTGTGCCAGAAGGATCATCACTATCGTCAAATAATATTCGAAGGTTGTTTTCTTTTAAAATAAAAGTATTAAATCCAAAATCTTCTCCGTTAACAGCGTCCACTCCTATACCTAAGCTTCCTTGAATAATAACATCGTTGCTAGTTGTATTATCTCCGTCAACAGTAGACCAAGTAGAAGCTCCTAAAGTTACATTACTCCCTTCGTTATTTACAAAATGAAATTTACCGTCACCATCCGTATTGTCATAATATAAAAGCCCAGGTTCTGTTAGTGTAGTAGGTATACCACTGTATTTTATACCACCACCTACAGATAAAGTAGCTCCTTCAAAAGGAGTAGTTTGATTAACTCCAATACCTACGTTTCCTTGCGTGTAAAATATATCGTTGTTCGATTTAGACCATATAAAGTTGTCTCCTTCTAATACTGTTCCTGGCGTAGTTCCAAAATCTGGAAAAGCTTGGCTTGCTGTGTTTGCATTTACATCTGAAATTAATTGATCCAAATCAACAGCAGAGGATAGAGTTATCAGATCCAGTTTGTCTATTTGGTTTTGTGATATGGTTGTTGGTAAATTGCTTAACGACAAATAATCTGCAGTATTAGCAAATTGTGCTACATTACTATAAAATGCTAGAGGAGCACTAGTGATTTCTTCTACAGTTTCTAAGGTGTAGTTGCTACCTCCGTTAGGATCTGTTTCTGTTTTAATATAATATGTAGCAGAAGCCCAGTTTATAGTAGTGAAATCTCCTGTGCTTAATGCGCCATTACCTACCTGAATAGTTGCAAGTCCGTTAGCATTAGTCATAGCTGTTTGTATTTCTATGTAAACCGGAGATCCAGTTGGAGAATTAGATAGTATGCTAATTTGCATGCCTACTGTTTGATTGGTTAATAATATATCGGAAGCACTTCTAATGACAACTTGGTAGGTTAAAGATTCATTAATTTGTGCAGATGTACTTATATATATTAAAATAAAAAATAAGGATAATAATTTTTTCATTTGTAGAAGGAGGTTAGTTTTTTATAATTTTAAATGTTTTTAAAAAAGCTTGATTCGAATTCAAAACTTTTAGAAGATACGTTCCAACAGGATAACTTTGCATATCTATTTCAGTCTTTAAAGTTGTTATTTTAAAGTCTTTTAATAATCTACCTTGAAGATCAAATAATTGATACGTGGTTGCAGATTTTTCAATGCTAGATAACGAAAGGTGTATAGAACCCTTTGTTGGATTTGGATATAATTGGATAGCAACGCGGTTATCTATATCATTAACCTCTAAAGTGCTTTCCTCAAAAATTTCAAAAGGCTGTTGCACACCTTGAAGTAATAATCCATTAGAATTAGATGTAGAAATTTGAGAAACTTGACCAATAGAATAACTGACCTCAAAGTTAGGGCTGGAGGTGTCTCCTCCAGACACTACTACAGCTTTTTGGGCATAAGCAGTTGTGTAACCTATAAATAAATATAGGATAACGTGAATTTTTTTCATGAAGTGTAAAATTTAATTAATAGCGTTTATGGTTGAAAACAAGGTGTTTTCAATGTCTAAAACTAGATTATTTATTTATATATAAGTGGCTATTTACTTGTTATTCGATGAAAGGTTATTTAGAATAACTAGTCGTTTTTGGTTTAACTATTTGGTCTTTAGTTTTTTAATTTGATTTTTGAAGCCGTTATTTTATTTTTAAAAAAAATGATAATATTTATTTGCAATTCAAAAAAAAGTATTTCATTTGTACTGCATTTAGCTGAACAAAGTGAACACTGTTTCTATGTTCGGGCTTTTGGAAATTAGGAAGTCATATTCAAAAGCAGCTTACAGATTAAGCGACCGAATTTTAAAGCTAACTTCCGAGTATTCTTCTATTGGTGCTAGCCAGCATCAGTACGGTTTTGTGCCTACTACAGAGCTAAAAATTCAAGTTTGATTATTTTTAATGTTAAAGTCTTTATACCTTTAAGTGCCTTTTAATGGTCATTTAATATTTAATTTTTGCTAGCTTAACGTCATGTTAACCTATAACTTTTACATTTATCTTTAAAAATAATGAATACAAAATATATTGATCTAATCGATCAAACTTTCGATTTTCCTCAAGAAGAATTTAAACTGGAAGAAAACAAATTACGCTTTCACGATATCGACCTAATGAAATTGGTGGAAGAACATGGGGCGCCTTTAAAATTCACCTATTTACCGCAAATATCTAACAATATTCAACGTGCAAAACAATGGTTTGCAGATGCTATTGAAAAACATGATTATAAAGGGAATTACAACTATTGCTATTGCACTAAAAGTTCTCATTTTAAACACGTGTTACACGAAGCGCTAAAGAATGATATTCATATTGAAACCTCTTCGGCTTTTGATATTGATATTGTGGAAAATCTTAAAAAAGAAGGAAAAATAACAAATGATACCTATGTAATTAGCAACGGTTTTAAACGCGCACAATACGTTACAAATATTGCTAGACTTATAAATAACGGACATAAAAACGCGATTCCTATTATCGATAACTATGAGGAAATTGATTTACTTTCTCAAGAAATAGACGGTAAATTTAATGTGGGAATTCGTATTGCTTCCGAAGAGGAGCCAAAGTTTGAATTCTATACCTCTCGTTTAGGTATTGGTTATAAAAATATTGTACCTTTTTATAAAAATCAAATAGCAGAGAACAAGAAAGTGAGCCTTAAAATGTTACACTTCTTCATTAATACAGGAATTAGAGATAATGCGTATTACTGGAATGAACTGCAAAAATGTTTAAAAGTATATACTAGCTTAAAAAAGATTTGTCCAACTTTAGATAGTTTAAATATAGGAGGCGGATTCCCTATTAAAAACTCCTTGGCTTATGATTTTGATTACGCCTATTTAGTAGACGAAATTATAAACCAAATTAAAACAACTTGCGAAGAAGAAGGTGTCGCTGTACCAAATATTTTTACAGAATTTGGAAGCTTTACCGTTGGGGAAAGTGGTGGTGCGATTTATGAAATACTGTATCAAAAACAGCAAAATGATCGTGAAAAATGGAACATGATTAACTCGTCTTTCATTACCACATTACCAGATACTTGGGCAATTAACAAACGCTTTGTGATGTTACCACTTAACCGTTGGGACCAAAGTTATGAGCGTGTTTTGCTTGGCGGACTAACTTGTGATAGTGATGATTATTACAACAGTGAGCAACATATGAACGCTATTTATTTACCAAAATATAATAAAGACAAACCATTATATATTGGCTTTTTTAATACAGGAGCATACCAAGAAACTATTGGAGGATTTGGTGGCTTACAACACTGTTTAATACCAACTCCAAAACATTTATTAATTAATAAAGATGCAGAAGGAAATCTTATTACCACTGTATTTAGCGAACAACAAAAAAGTGAAGACTTACTTAAAATTTTAGGTTATGGAAACTAAAACGTATGCTGGCATTCCAGAAGAATTAGCAAAATTAGACAAAGCAAAAATTGTACTAATTCCTGTGCCTTATGATGGTACAAGTACATGGCAAAAAGGAGCAGATAAAGGTCCGGAAGCATTTTTAGATGCTTCGGCAAATATGGAACTTTATGATATTGAAACAGGTACTGAAGTATACCATCAAGGGGTGCATTTAGTAGCTGCTGTTACAGAAAATAGTTCTCCAGAAGCTATGGTAGAAGCAGTACACCAAGTGACTAAAAAGTACATTAAAAGAAACAAGTTTGTAACCATCTTTGGTGGTGAGCACTCTGTATCTATTGGAACGGTTCGTGCTTTTAACGAAATGTTTCCAAGCCTAACCGTTTTACAATTAGATGCACATGCAGATTTGCGTAAATCGTATGAAGGTTCTACGTGTAACCATGCTTGTGCTATGTATGAAGCTAGTCAAAATACCAACCTAATTCAAGTAGGTATTCGTTCTATGGATGTGATGGAAAAAACAGTTATGGATGCAGATAAAACGTATTTTGCTCATGAAATGGCTGTAGATGATACTTGGGTAGATGCTGCTATTGATCAAATGACAGAAAACGTTTTTATCACTATCGATTTAGATGTTTTTGATCCTTCTATCATGCCAAGTACAGGAACACCAGAACCAGGAGGTTTGTTATGGTATGAAACTATGGAGTTTTTAAAACAAGTTTTTGAAGAGAAAAACGTTGTAGGTTTTGATATCGTAGAACTTTGCCCTAATAAAATAGATAAATCTTCCGATTTTCTTGCAGCAAAACTATACTATAAAATGCTAAGCTATAAGTTTCAAAATGAAGAAGCAGAAGAGGTGTATGACAACTCTTTTGACGATGAGAAAGTAAATAAAAATAACAATACTAAATTTCAAGATGAAGATGCGTACTAAAGGACCAATTTCACAGTTTATAGAAAAACACTATTTACACTTTAATGCGGCAGCTTTAGTAGATGCAGCAAAAGGGTATGAAGCACAACTAGACAGTGGTGCAAAAATGTTAGTATCTCTTGCAGGAGCAATGAGTACGGCAGAGCTTGGTAAAAGTTTTGCAGAAATGATTCGTCAAGATAAAGTACAAATCATTTCTTGTACAGGAGCAAATTTAGAAGAAGATATCATGAATCTAGTAGCGCATTCACATTATAAACGTGTGCCTAACTATCGTGATTTAACACCACAAGATGAGTGGGATTTATTAGAAAAAGGATTAAATAGAGTTACAGATACTTGTATTCCTGAAGAAGAAGCGTTTAGACGTTTACAAGAACATATTGTAAAGATTTGGAAAGATGCCGAAGCTAATGGCGAACGTTACTTGCCACATGAATACATGTATAAAATGTTACTATCAGGAGTATTAGAGCAATATTACGAGATTGATATAAAAGACTCTTGGATGTATGCTGCTGCCGAAAAAAACCTACCAATTGTTTGCCCGGGATGGGAAGACAGTACCATGGGAAATATTTTTGCTAGCTACGTGCTTAAAGGAGAATTAAAAGCAAGCACCATGAAATCTGGTATTGAGTATATGACGTTTTTAGCAGATTGGTACACAGATAATTCACAAAAAGGTATCGGTTTCTTCCAAATTGGAGGAGGTATTGCTGGTGATTTTCCTATTTGTGTAGTGCCAATGTTATACCAAGATATGGAAAGACCAGAAACACCATTTTGGAGTTATTTCTGTCAGATTAGTGATTCTACAACAAGTTATGGTTCGTACTCGGGAGCAGTTCCTAACGAGAAAATTACTTGGGGAAAACTAGACATAGACACACCAAAATTTATTATTGAAAGTGATGCAACTATCGTTGCTCCGTTAATTTTTGCTTATCTTTTAGATCAGTAATGGACACAAATAAAATTGATAATATAGAGCTTAAGTATCTAACGGTTAATGATTTTGAAGAGCTAAAAGAAGCTACTTTAGAATCGTATGGCGGTGTGCTTAATTCGTACTGGAAAAAACACCATATAGAAGAATTAACTTCTATGTTTCCAGAAGGTCAAGTGGTTATAAAAATCGATGGAGACATTGCAGGTTGTGCATTGTCTCTCATTGTAGATTATGATTCTATTGATGATGAACATACATACGAAGATATTATCGGTGGAAAATCTTTTAAAAATCACGATCCAAATGGCGATGTGCTTTATGGTATTGATGTGTTTATAAAACCACAATACAGAGGTTTACGTTTAGGTAGAAGATTGTACGATTATAGAAAAGAGGTTTGTGAAAACTTAAACCTTAAAGGAATTGTTTTTGGAGGAAGAATGCCAAACTTTCATAAGCATACCGATTTAACTCCGAAGCAATACATTGAAAAAGTAAAGCGTAAAGAAATTCATGATCCTGTTTTAAACTTTCAAATTTCTAACGACTTTCACCCAGTTCGTGTATTAAAAGGATATTTAGAAGGCGATACAGCTTCCAACGAATATGCCGTTTTAATGGAATGGGATAATATCTATTATACCAAACCAAACAAAAAAGCGAGTACGGTAAAAACAGTGGTTAGACTTGGTTTGATACAATGGCAAATGCGTCCGTATAAAGGGCTAGACGATTTGATGCAACAGGTAGAATATTTTATCGATAGTGTTGCTGCGTATCGTTCTGACTTTGCTGTGTTTCCAGAGTTTTTTAATGCGCCTTTAATGGCAGAATTCAACCACATGCACGAGCCAGATGCTATTAGAGAGTTGGCAAAATTTACAGAAGTGATTGTAAAGAAAATGCAACAGCTTTCTATTTCGTATAACATCAATATTATTACGGGTAGTATGCCAGAAGTAGTAGGTGATAAGTTGTATAATGTGGGTTATTTATGTCGAAGAGATGGAAGTGCAGAGCGTTATGAGAAAATTCATGTTACTCCAGACGAAGCGAAAGTTTGGGGAATGCAACGCGGAAACAAATTGCAAACCTTTGAAACAGATGCTGGTAAGATTGGGATTCTAATTTGTTATGATTCCGAGTTTCCAGAATTATCTCGCCTGTTAGCAGATGAAGGCATGGATATTTTATTCATTCCTTTTTTAACAGACACGCAAAATGGCTATTCTCGTGTACGATTATGCGCACAAGCTCGTGCTATAGAAAACGAATGTTATGTGGCTATTTCTGGTAGCGTTGGTAATTTACCAAATGTGAATAATATGGATATTCAATACGCGCAATCTGCTGTGTTTACACCTTGCGATTTTTCATTTCCAAGTAATGGTATCAAAGCAGAAGCGACTACCAATACCGAAATGATTCTAGTAGCAGATGTCGATTTAAGTTTATTAAAAGAACTGCATTCTTTTGGAGCAGTGAAAAATTTAAAAGATAGAAGAAAAGATTTTTACGATGTTATTAGAATTAATAACAATAAATAATATATTTAAACTTTCAAACATTAATTATAGGATTAGATTTGCGCTTTCGCGGAAATGAAAATAGATTTTAAATGGCAAATAAAAGAGACAACCTAAAAAGAGTAATTGTAGATTTTAAAAAGCTAACACCAGAAATTTTAGCTTTATTAGTAGAAAGATATCCTGATGGTTATGATGATGACCAAGTAGTGTCTTTTAGAAATGCTAAAAACGAACTAATTGAAGCAATTGAAGTGACTACAGAAGACACCAAGTATTTGGTTAAAGTCAGTACAAAACTGGAAGTTACTATGGAGAATTATGACGAAGATGATTATGAAGACTTTGATGAAAGTGATCCAGAAGCAGTTCAAGATCCAGAAATTTCGGATGAAGATTTAGATTAAAAATAGACATCGCATGATTTTATTTTGTAATTTAATATCACATTTAAAATCAAGTATATGGAAACGTCATTTCACATGTCATTGCCATGTTTAAGTGTAACAAAAACGAAAGATTTTTACACAAAAAGCATTGGTGCTTCCTTAGGAAGAACGACTAAAAACTGGGTAGATATTAATTTGTTTCATCATCAATTAACGTTTATTAAAGCCGAAAAATTTCACTTTAATAATCCTAATTATGTGTTTGAAGGTAAAATCTTGCCATCTTTTCACTTTGGTGTTATTGTAGATATAGAAACGTGGGAACGTATTTATGCGAAACTAAATGCACAAAATTTAGAAGTAGTTACACAAGCCACTTTCTTGAAAGATAAACCCGGAGAACACGTATCCTTTTTTGTGAAAGACCCCAACGATTATATGTTAGAATTTAAAAGTTTTAAAGACTCAAAACAAATGTTTATCTCATAATGTACAAAGTTGTTGCTTATCAAGTAGCACACACTATCCACATAAAAGCTAGTAAACAGCAATTGCAATGGCAGTTGCTGTTTCAAGATAGTGACGAGCTGTATTATAAAAGCTCCGAAAACAAATTTATCTATATTTTTCAATACGGAATGGTTAGTTTTTTTAACATGAATGCTATAGAAATAGCAGCAGCGTTAGAAGAAATAAAACCTTTTTGTACTACTTATATTTCTGAAAAACTTTCCGAAGACATTCAAATAGAAGTACAAGAAAACGCATTGAAAGTAGAGTTTAATAAAGTGATTCTGCCAGCATTAAATGATGAAATGATTCGTTTAGTAATGCTAAATGCTTCACAGTCTGTAGCCTTAGATCGTTATGCAGATATTACCGAAGAATTACTTATTGAAACCCATGAACATACCAAATATCTCGAAAATAAAGGGAAGTTAGATATTTCAGGAAATACCTTAAAACGCTTTATTGGAAGAGTGCTGAATATTAAAAATAGGATTTCAGAAAATCTGTACATTTTTGATTCGCCAGATAGTACTTGGGAAAACGAACAGCTCAATAAGCTAAATCAAGAATTGAAAATTTCTTTCGATTTAAAAGATAGATATCGTTTAATTCATGACCGCATTGAAATTATTAAAGAAAACTTAGAGCTCTTTAAAGATATCATGGATCATAAAGAAAGTAGCCGATTAGAATGGATTATTATCATTCTTATTGTTATCGAAGTTGTCGATATGTTTATTGCTAAAATTTTCTTTTAATAGCATTTTAAACCTTTCGGAACTATTTTAAAAAGGAAACAAAATCAAACCTAATCCATACTTTTTCTGTGCAAAATTTATGGATTGTGTTTGATGGTGTTTTTAATATCGTTATATTTAGAAAGAAGCTTCCTTTTTTATTATTTCATTTTCTTTTTTATCCTTTAAGGACTTTTCGAATTCATTAGAAGAAATTTTTTTTACTTCTTCAATATTCAGTTCTCCTCTTAAATTGAAAGGTAAAAAATGTTCTATCAAAGATATTAATGCTAGTATTAATAACGAAGATTGAAAGAGTAAACTATTACTGATGAATTCTAATAGATTATTATCGCCGTAATAATTAATGATTAAAAAAGCACCCAGAAAAAGAACTAGTATAAATAACGCCAGCTTCTGATTTCTTTTTTGTTTAACTTTTTTTCTGTTCTTGTAATGTTTTCTTTTCATAATTTAAATATTTATTGGTTTATGAATTAAAAACTATTTATTTCTAGTATTGTTATTTTTATGATTTTTGGTAGTTCTATAGAACAGTTTTCTAAATGTCTTTATAGGTAGTAGGTATCAATATGATTTTAGTCCGTTTAATGCGAAACTACTTTCAGTCCAATAATGGAACAAATTAAAGTGCTAATAAAAAATATGCGAAGAAAACTCACCGGTTCTTTAAATACCAGAATACCAAGTAAAACGGTTCCAACGGCTCCAATTCCTGTCCAAACGGCATAGGCTGTTCCAATAGGTAAACTTTGTGTAGCCTTCATTAAAAGTCCCATACTAATGAACAGCGAAATGAAAAATCCGGTGTACCACAAATACATTTCATTACCTGTGGCATCTTTTGTTTTTCCTAAACAGAAAGCAAATGCAACTTCAAAAAGTCCAGCAATAATTAAGAATATCCAGTTCATTTTTTTTTTTTTTTTTTATTTTGAAAAAGCATTTAAAACTTCCATTGCTTTTTCGGTGTCTTTTTTATCGACAAAAATATGGTCATGGTAATAGGCTGCAACCACATTACAACTAATATTGTTTTTGGTTAAAGCACTAGCAAAAGCAGCTGTTAAACCTACTGCTTCTAATGAAGAATGTACGGTAAGTGTAATCCAAGAAGCAACAAAAGAGTAATCTAGATTTAGCTGGTCAGCAACTTCCTTTTTAGCAATAATGGTAGTGCTTTCTTCCTCTTTAAAAGTCATTACAACTAGGCTCCAATTTATTTGCTCCAAATTATCTGTTTTGCAAAATACATATTCACCAATATTGTGTTTCGGTTTCATGGATTTTAAAAGCGTGTCTAAGTTTGTTTCTCCGTTCATCTATTTTGTGCTTTTAGTTAGTCTTTGTAGTTCTTTTAAGGTAGCCTCTCCAACGCTATGTGCAGATTGTGGGTTTTGACCTGTTATCAATCTTTGGTCGGTTACCACGTGTTTAGTAAAAGGCGCAGATTTTTCAAAAATAGCACCACGAGCAATTAACGTATCTTCTAGTAAAAAAGGAACTACATCTTCTAGTTTTACTTTAACCTCTTCCTCATTAGTAAAGGCATTTACTTTTTTACCATCTACCAGATAAGAACCATTACTTAATTTAATATTTACAAGTCCGGCAGGTCCGTGACAAACAGCACTAACCACACCATTGTTTTCATAAATCTGCTTTGCAATCTCGGCAAGTTCTGTGTTTTCTGCAAAATCCCACATCGCTCCGTGACCTCCTGCATAATGAATGGCTATATAATCTTCCGGATTTACCTCCTTCGGTTTTTTTGTATTTTCAATTTTATTGCGATACACATCGTTATCCCAAAATTTCTTATTAATGGAATCCGTCATATCAAATGCATCTACGGGAGCTTTTCCACCTTTCGGACTCACAAAATCTATTTCATAACCAGCAGTGTGTAATACATTCCAAGGATGCGAAACTTCTCCTAGATAATATCCCGTTTTCTTTCCTGTATTTCCTTTTTCATTATGACTGGTAACTACAAATAATATCTTTTTTAATGCTTTGGCTTCCGTTTGTTCTGCTACTTTTTCATCCGCTTTTACAATTGAATTTTCTGATTTGTTTTTCGTATTACAGCTCATAAGAAGTGCCATAAATAAGAATAAAAAAATAGGTGTTTTAATGGTTTTCGTTTTTGACATATCTAAATATATTTTAAAAATTAATTTTTAGATTATTCGTATTCTTTAAAAGGGAAAACAATTTTTCAGCTATAAAGATAGAATAATGCAACAAGGCAAAATTCTTAAACATTAGGGAGAAACCATTTAACAAATGATAAAAAAAATCTTATTTTATTTCCGCTCTAATTCTACTTAAACTAACTTGGGTAATACCTAAATAGGAAGCAATGTGCTTTAGTTGCACACGTTGAATAATGCTAGGATGATTTTTAAGAAGGGCTATATATCTATCGGTTGCAGTATTAAACTGTAAAGCGATAAGTCGTTCTTCGGATTTAATAAGTTCAAATTCTGCAAATTTACGTCCCCAATTGGCAATGTGAATATCTTCTAAAAAAAGTGATTGAAGTTTGTCCGTTTTTAATTCGTAGAGTTCGCAATCTTCCAATAATGCTACATCTTCATATCCTTTTTTAGTATTGACATAACTTTGCATCGAAACAATAGGATCTCCTTCTTTGCCAAACCAGAAAGTAATTTCATTATCCTCGGAATAGGCGTAAGCTCTTACTATTCCTTTTTTGATAAAATAAATACTGGATTCGGTTTTGTTTGCTTTAAATAAAACATGTCCTTTTGGAAACTTTACTTCACTAATGTGGCTTTTTAAAACCTGTTTGGAAGTCTCTGGAAGTATATAAATCTGATCAAGAATTTTGTCTATTAGCATTTTGGGGGTTTGTTTTGTTAGCTCGGTTCTTCTTAAGTTTACAATTCATTAAATTTAAGCATAAATCAGCAAAGCAATTTCGTTTAAATCTCAAAAACCTATCTAGCATAGCTATAGTTCTGTTTTATTATAATAACAAAAGATATTGCAAGAAGGTATATTTTATTAGGTAAATTTATGGTGTAAGGGTTATTGCTTGGAATCATTATGCCAAACCAAAGTAAATACAAATTAAAGCAATGGTGTCAAAAAAACCGTGTACAGCAACAATAAACCACAAATCGTATTTACGTAAGTAGAATATCAAGGCTAAGAGCGCTCCAACAAAACCTGCAACCAGTTGCCCTGTAATTCCTTGATAACTATGCATAAAACCAAAAAAACAAGCAAATAGGACAATATTAAGTACAATACTAACTTTACTTTCTCCAAAGAATTTTACAAATTGTCGCATAAAATAACCGCGAAAGATAATTTCTTCTCCAAATCCCGCAGTAGCCCACACTACTAATAAAGCAATTAAACAGGCTGGAAGATTTCCTTTTAATTGATCAAAACTTGAATAATCTATAGGAACTCCTGTGAGTTTTGTAATTCCAGGAACCACTGCAAAGACATAAAAACTAAAGAGCCCTAGTGCAACTAGTGGAGCAAGTACGAGGATGTTTTTGAATGTGAATTTTTCAGATTTAAATCCAAGTGCTGAAAATGGTTTTCCTTTGTATTCTATATAATTCGCTATAATGATTAATATAGAGATAATGATATTTTCTATATAATTTATACGGATTGGTCCGAACCATATAAAGCAGATGGTTGTAAAAGTAATTAATGGAATTAATGTTTGTTGTAAGGTGATTTTTTTCATTGTTTTTTGATTTTTATTTCTAAGCGAAATAATGAACAAAATTTCTGAAAACCCTTTTAAATACTTATGTTTTTACTGAATGGTTATAAATTTATGTCTGAATAGTCGGTAGTTTTTGACTTCTTTTATTGAATCCAACTCATAAATGCTTTTCGCTTGTAACGACTGATATTGATTTCAGCAATCGCATTGTTTTCAATGGAAGCTTTTAACCGAATAATTAACTTGCCATTTTCAATCTTTTCAATTTGGTCTACAGCATCTTTGTGAATGATAATTTGCCGATTCGCTCTAAAAAATAATTGATCGTTTATTTTTTCTTCGAGCTCATTCAGTGTAAAATCGGTGTTAATTGTTGTGCCATCATTTTGAAGAGTATACACAATTTTGTTTTCGCTGTAAAAGCACGTAATATTTTCATAGGTAAGCTTGGTTATTTTTGCACCGCTTTCAATAGTAATTTCAGCATCTTTTATAGATAATTTATATAAACTGTATATGTCTTGTGCATACAATATACTTATGAAAATAAAACTCAATAATAAGGTGATTAGCAAGCCAATTAGTAAATAATAGAACACTGTCTGTCCTCCTGCAACTATATTTAAAATAATATTTACAGGAATATACATGATTGTAATATACCCCAGAGTTGAAATCATAAACCATAATATAGTAGCAAGCTCTATCTTTTTGGAAAAATACTTTTTCTTGTAAAACTTAAAATTAAGATTCGTTATAACTCCAATGAGAATAAATAAAACAATAGTTGACAGAAAACCTTCTATAGGGAATCTATACGATTCACTATCTAGAAAATTATCGTGCGTGGCTAAATGATTTACGGCTAATGAAAAAATCGTCAATACAACTGCTTTCTGAAACCAACGCCATGCAGAGCTACTGATAAATGTATGCCATACTGTTTTTAATGTATTCTTGGTTGGTTGTGTAATACTCATGAATTAGAAGCTCTTTTTTTAGTCAACCTATTTCTGGGCGATGTTTTTTTTGGCCATTGCGATTAACGGTCTTGTATAAGATTAACGGCGTGTTTCAAGCAACTAATTTAGCAAATGATTACGGACAAAAAAAGTCTGCGAGGACTTTCGCAAGTAGGCTATAAGCTAGTCATTAATTATAAACGTCTTAAGTTATTTATTTTTTCAATTCAGAATTTATCAATTTTAAAATTGCATCAACTTCTATGCTTAAAGGCTCATAGATTTGTCTGGTCGTCATTTCTGATGCCGATTTAAATACGATTAGATAGTTTAATAGCTTTATCGAATTAAACAACGATTTATTATTTACTGAATCTAAAGATGTTTCCCAATTAAAATCCGGACTACCTAACTCTGTAATTATTTTTTTGAAACTACCTGATTTTAGGATTTGCGTTGTAATGTCTTTTCTAAATTGGTTAACTTCATTTTCCTGTTGCTCATTTCGTTCTATCCAACTTCCAAATCCAGCAAGATGATGTTTTAATTCGATATTTTGAATAAGTTTTAATTCTCCTGAACTTAACATTTCAGAAAGCACACCTGAACTTTGAACAAAGTTTATTTCTCTTGCAAGGGCTCCAGATATGTTTATTGCAATTGTTCGTTCAGAAATTGTATCTAGAGTGCTAACTTTAAATGTCTGAATCACTTTTTTTGTACCTGTAATTATTTGGGCATTTAGAGCTATTACATTATTTAGTTCTTTTTTGTTTTCTTTAAATTCCTCTTTAAGTGCAATAAGATTTAATCTTTCGGCATTTCTTTCTTTGACTTTTATATTCCAATTATTGATTTGTAATGCAATCAAAATTCCAATCACGACAAGTACAATTTCGCCGATTGCATATTTAAAATATTTTCCAGTCTTACCTTCGGAAAGTAAGTTTTGTCTAATTTTTCTAAAAAACTTTATCATTAATTTATGTTTTTGTTTGTCTTAAGTCCGCAAGCGGCTATGGCAATCAAATGTCCACTGGACATTCGATTTTGTTTCACAAAATTTTGTTTCGATAATCTAAAGAATTTAATCATTGTTTAGCGATTTGTGGTAATGAAGCACAACCCAACGAGGGTTATGAGTTGTTTTGAACTGTAAGATATTGTAAATATCTGTAAGGTTAAAATAACTTATAACCAAGAGTTCTTGTTTAGTGCGAGCGTTGCATTAACCAGAACGTGTTCCTTTAGTTTGTAATAAATCTTACCTTTTTTAAAGAATCACTTTTAACAAATCGTAATAGGCTTTGGTAATATGCAAACCATTATGTCCTGCGTCTGTAATTGGATGCAGTGTTATGTTTTTAGGATTTAAAGCCTTTAGTTTTTTGGTGTTCGTTTCCGGATTTATTAAAAAATCTCGCGTACCATAACAGATATGTATCGGACATTTTACTGCTTTTACAAATTGATAAGAAGGTATATCATAACGCATTAAAAACTTAGGTACTGGAGGGGCAATCTCATCAGCAATTAAGGTTTGCCAAGAATAATAAGGTGCATTTAAGATCAGCATTTTCGGATTGTTTTTTGAGGCTACATAACTCGCCATTCCTGTGCCTAATGAAAATCCTAAAACCGTAATTTGGTCTTCGCTATAACGCATTTTTGTATACTCGTATACTTTTTGTGCATCTTGTAAAAGTGCATCGCTATTGCTATAATTACCATCGCTTTTTCCGTAATTTCTATAGTCAACAAAAAGCACATCGTAATTATTGTCTAAAAATAAATGTGCACGTTTCCCCCAATCATGTATCGCTCCTGCATTACCATGAAAATATAAAATAACACCTTTAGGTGCTTCGGCTTTAAAAAGAACAGCGTTTAAAAAAACATCCTTTTCTACTTCAATATTTATTTCTTCAAAAGGTTCTTTAAACTGAAAAACATAATCTTTTTCTAAGTGTTTCGGATTAAAAAAGAAGCGTTCTTGTTTAAAATATAAAAACACCAACGAGAAGAGATACAGTAATATCAACGCTACAACAGTTCGTTTAAGGCGTCTTAATGTTTTTTTGAAATTAATTTTCAATAGATTTTCTTTTTATTAGCTCATACAAAAATACACTAAAAACAATAAGATACTCTAATGCAATAATATATAGGTTTTCCGACTTGTCTGCTTTGTCAATTTGTATATATGCCAAGTAACTTAAAATGATAGCAAAACTCCAAACTAACGGAAATTTATAAGTCGTAAAAACAGATAGTATTAATAAGGTTGCTACATACCAAGGATGTATGGTTGTGCTTAAAAATAAGTAAAAGGCAAATGCAAATAGCATCGATTGTATGAGTTGTTTTGTACTGGTATTCTTTTTGAAAAACGCTAGGAATAAAACGAATAAGAGGACTAAAACAGGAAGGGTTTTGCCAATAATTGCAATTTCGTTATAGCCTCTAAACCAATAGCCAATTTCTCTAGCGATGTAATAAATACTGGCATTAAATTCAAAATTCTGAAACCATAAACCAACCGTTTGTGCATAGTTGTTTATAAATTCGGAAGAATAAAAAGGAAGAAATAGAAGTAGTGTAGTAAAACCAACAATACTATAAAATGTTATTAATCTTGTCATGCTGAGCGCAGTCGAAGCACCTGTGTCTTCTGAAGATTTTTCCGTTTCACTAGAAAGAACCATCGGTTTCCTGAAATATTTAAATAACAAAGGCAAAAACAACAATGGAATTAGTTTCACCGAAATCGAACATGCAAAAACTACAGCTGCTTGTTTCCATTTTCCAATATGCAGTAGATATAAACTCCAAACTAAAAAGAAAATCATAACACCTTCAAAATGTAAATTCCCCGTAAGCTCAATAATAATAAAAGGATTTAAAATGTACCAGAAAATATTTTGTACTGGCAGTTTTAGTTTTTCAAGTAGCTTTTTTCCAAAGTAAAGGGTGCCAAAATCTGCAGCAATTATTAATAGTCTAAGGCCAACTGCAGAACTCAAAATGCTTTTTCCTGGAAACAGATTAGCAATAAAGAAACATAATTGGTTTATAGGTGGGTAGTTGGTAAAATGGCTCGCGTTTAAAGTCCCCATGCCATTATATAATTCGATTTGATTTGGGAAACCAGAAAGCATGCCCAAGCTCATTTGATAGTCTGGTGTTGTTAAATACGGATTAAACCCAATAGATAACATTTGTCCATCCCAAATAAAACGATAAAAGTCTTGTGATAAATTAGGAATGGCAAGAATAAATATAGCTCGAAATATAAAGGCAGTCCATGCTAAAAATTTAAAATTGTTTTTGTTAATACTAACCAGTTTGTAAAACAAAATAAACAAAGCAACATACAGTGTAATTAGCTTTATGTAATCTGTTCTTACTAAATTATAGGCAAAAGAATAGTAAAATAATATACATGCTAATACCAATAAAATAGAAGGTTTTCTGAGTTTTAAAAAAAAGGTGTTGTAAAGCATGGATCAAATATAAATATTATTTGTTTGTCGGCTATATAGGTTTAAAATTACTATAGTATTTAAAATAACAAGGAGTAAGTTTTTCTTTGCGCAAAACAGTTATTTATCTCATAATTAGGTGTTTATACGCTGTTTTGGTTTTTAAAAAATATGTAAGTTTGTTATATGCAGTAGATTACATTATGTATTTAATAAGCTGTACCTATTAAAAAAAACTAAAGATCATGAAACCAAATAATACTTTAATTGGCATTCTAATAGTCTTCTTCTTATTGTTTTTAATAACAAAAAATAAAAAAGCAACAGTAGCAGCATCTAGCTATAACGTTTTTGAATTGGAAGAAGTTGTGAAAAAAATAACCGACAATTTAGGCGTATATGAAGCTATTTGGCGTAATATAGGTGATAAAGGGGAATTGGATACCACCTACATAGCTAATGCGGAGGAAAGAACACCAGAAGACAGAATTGGCATTAAAAACTTTAAAGAAAACTATACCTATAATATAGTAGAATCTAAAAAGAAATCCTTCCAATTATTGGGTCTTTTAGACAAGTTGATGAAAAGATAAAATCTGAAAACTAAATATAATAGTAAAGAAACAATTACCATTATGAAAAACCAAAGCAATTTTTCTAAAAATGTATTCCTAATTCTATTCCTTTTCTCTATTGCTGTTAATATGCAAAGTTGCAAACAAGAGGAAAAAGAAATGATAGTAGAAAAAGAGATAATTGTTAAAACCGAAATGCCAGAATATTTTTTACTTCGACCAGAGGTTGAAAAAGCGTACGGATATTCGCATGCCGTAAAAATTGGAAATGCCATTAAAATTTCTGGAGCTGTAAGTATGGATGATCAAGGGAATCCTACAGCAGTTGGTGATTTAGGACAGCAGATGAAAAACTGTTATGCAGATTTAGAAAAAATATTAAAACATTATGGTTGCACTTTTGACGATGTCATTGTGGAAAATGTATTTACTACCAATATGGGTTTGTTTCTTGAAAATGCTGCCTACCAAAACGCTATTTATACCAAGCAATTTCCAACAGGTTCTTGGCTAGGAGTAAAAGAATTGGCAGTGCCAGAATTTATGATAGAGATTGAGTTAGAAGTGCATAAATCGGAATAAAGAATTCTGTAAACGATTTTTAGCCCTGTAACACGGTAAGTTCAATTAAACCTTTAAGAAAAATAAGTGTCCAAGATTAAAACACTTAAAATGATAAAACACTGGTTTTTATTCCTGCTTTTTTTAGGAACTCAAATATTCGCTCAAGAAAATAAGGAACATTTAACAGCTACAATCATTGGGTCTGGTTCGCCAAAGTTTAATACAGAACGGTCAGGGCCTTCCGTATTAATCGCTTATAAAAACACACAGATTTTAGTAGATATGGGAAATGGTACCCAAGCCAATTTGCATAAGAATAATACCAAGATTAAAAACATGGACGGTTTTCTTTTTACGCACCATCATTTAGATCATAACGAGGAATTTGCACCTATTTTTATTCAATCGCTCCTTGGCGGAAATCAAACGATTATTGCAGGACCAAAACAAACGACTTCCATTCTTGATAATATTTTGGAAAGTTATGAAGAAGACATTACCTACAGAATCTCAAAATCTGGAAGAACTTTAAAAGATGTTACTGCTAATTTCACGGCTAAAAACCTAACCGGAAACACCGCATTCTATATTGGTGATATTAAAATCACCTATGCACCAGTAAACCATACTATTGCTACGCTAGCCTATCGTTTTGATGCTGGAGATTCGTCTATTGTGATTTCTGGCGACTTAACGTATTCTAAATCTTTACCTGTTTTAGCTAAAAATGCCGATTACTTAATCATAGATTCTGGAGGTGCAATAGCGTTGGGTAAGAAAGGACATGCTGCCAATAATAAGAATAAAAGAAATGGTAATCAAACCAAGGAAAAAGCACACGTGAACCTAGCGGAAAGCTCACAAATGGCTAAAGAAGCGAATGTGAAAAATGTAGTGCTTACACATTTCAATTTCACAAATATCGATGAAGAAGCTACTACCTCTAAAATACGTAAGAATTATATTGGTAATGTTTTATATGCGAAAGATTTAATGGTTTTACCACAGGAAGAAGAGGTGCATAGTCATGACGGCGTATCGCACGCACATAACAAAGAACATCTACCAGAAATAAAAAATGCTTCCAAAGAAAAACTGTCCTTAACAAACAGGGTTTCTATAACCGAAGATGCAAAGAAGGATGTACGTATTATAAAATCGAATGCAATTCCAAACCATACCGTTGGTCAGTTTCCAACGCAAGGAAATCCGAATACAATCTCAGAACAAGACAAAGTGTATACTGTGGATTTAACTCCAGAATTAGCAAATAAGATTACCTATGTCTATGATTTAGGAATAGACCAAGGAAAACCCAACTATGTCTTTGGTGTTGCTATTAATGGTGTGAAATTTGAACCTTCAGCGAATGAATATTTTCGAAATAAAGATACGAATCAACCAAATTACGAATGGACTCTAGAACCTTTAAGTCCGGAAGTAAACTTAGGCGAAGATTACAATAATGCACACGTACAACCTAATGGCGAGTATCATTATCACGGAACACCAACGGGTTTGGTTGCTAATTTTGATGCTAATACAATGACTTTAGTTGGTTGGGCAGCAGATGGATTTCCAATGTATTATAAAATGGGTTATACCAATCCAATGGATGCAAATAGCGGCGTTATTCAATTAAAATCTAGTTACGGATTAAAGCAAGGGGAACGACCAGGAGATGGTGTTGCTGCACCTAACGGAACGTACTCTGGGAAATATGTACGAGATTATGAATTTCAACAGGATTCTGGAGATCTAGATGCATGTAACGGAAGAACAGGAGTGACACCAGAATTCCCAAAAGGAACCTATTACTATGTCGTGTCTGATGCATTTCCTTCTGCGAGTAGATGTTTTATGGGAACACCAAGTACCGATTTTAAAATTGGAGGCGGAAAAAAGCAAACACAGCAAGGTAGAAATCAACCAAAACAGGGACAACAAAAATCTAATGAAAATAGGTCTTCCAATACCGCTCCAAGTTTTACGAATATGCTTAAAAAAATGGATACCAATAAGGATGGTAAAATTTCAAGTTCAGAAGCCAAAGGGAAACTGAAAGAAAATTTCAAAAATAGAGATACGAACAACGATGGTTATATCACAGAAGACGAAATGACTAGAAGAAACCGCTAAACGAATTCTTATTTTCTATTCGTGCATTATGCTTTAGAAGTCAGTGACTTAAAAAACACAAATCCAAAACCTAGAAAAAGCATCAAGTGAAAAGGGAATAAACCAAAGTCTCCACCTTGATCACCAACTACAAATGCGCTATACATACCAAATGCAAAATACAGCATGAGGATGCCTTCTATAATCACATGTGCCGAAATGTTTTTCTTTAAGTATTTATTGCCTTTCCAGCTATCGGTAACTTTATTAATATTAAATTTTGGTGTACGTACAAAATCGCTACGCTTACCAAAATGACCTTCTAAAACAGCAATAGAATTATGTAGGCTAAACCCCATTGCGATAGAGAAAAAGGTAAAGAAAAGTCCAATGTATTGTATAAAATTCTTTAACGAACTACCATATATTTTTTTAAACATAAACCAGTAACAAACAAAGAAAATAAGCGTGCTTATTACAAAGAAACTCATCACATAAAAGTAGTTTTTTAAGTGGGCGTATTCGTTTTTAATATATAGCATTGGGATACTTAAAATAGCAACAATAAGTACATTTAAAAACATGGTAGAGTTTAATAAATGTAGTAAGCCGTGCATTTTTGTTTTTGCAGAAATGTTTTTGCTTTTAAGCACTTTAAACATCATTTTTCTAAAGTTTTCTGCACCTCCTTTGTTCCATCGAAACTGTTGGGATCGTGCAGCACTAATTACCACTGGTAATTCTGCAGGAGTTTCTACATCTTCTAAGTATTTAAATTTCCAGTTTTTAAGTTGTGCTCTGTAGCTTAAATCTAAATCTTCGGTTAGCGTATCTCCTTCCCAGTTTCCTGCGTCAAGAATACATGCTTTTCGCCAAACACCTGCGGTACCATTAAAGTTAATAAAGTGCCCTTTACTATTTCTTCCAACTTGTTCTAAGGTGAAATGTGCATCTAAAGCAAAAGCTTGAATTTTTGTTAGCGTAGAGTAGTTTCTATTGATATGTGCCCAACGGGTTTGTACCACGCCAATTTGTTGGTCTTTAAAATGCGGAATGGTTTGTAGTAACCAGTTTTTATTAGGAAGGAAATCGGCATCAAAAATGGCTATATATTCTCCTTTTGCAATTTTTAAACCTTCTTTTAAAGCTCCAGCTTTGAAGCCTTCTCTGTTAGATCTACAAATATGAATGATATCTAAACCTTGTGCTTTTATTTTTTCAATTTGAGCAGCTGTAGTTGCAACGGTTTCATCTGTAGAGTCGTCTAAAACCTGAATTTCTAACTTGTCTTTTGGGTATTCTATTTTTGCAATATTATCTAGCAAACGCTCCATAACATACAACTCGTTATACACCGGAAGTTGTATGGTTACGTAAGGAATTTCGTCTGGATTATTAAAGTCTAATTGCGGCGAATTATCTTCCTTCTTTTGTGCAGAAATATAATTGAACAACAGATTAAGTTGTGCTATTGCATAAAAGAAAATAAGCAACAATGCAATCGAATAGATAATGATGATTGTGGTTTCTAAAATCATTTTTTAAAGCTGTATTTAAAAATCCATCCAAGGATTTTAATTCCTGCAAAAACGCTTCCTTTTACAGTTCCTGATACTTTAGAAACCCCAATTCGGTTTCTGTAGTTTACAGGTATTTCTATATATGTTAATTTTTGTTTTAAAGCTTTTAGTTGCATTTCTACAGTCCAACCATAGGTTTTGTCTTCCATTTTTAAAGCTAAAAGTTTGTCGTATTTAATGGCTCTAAATGGTCCGAGGTCTGTGAATTTTGCACCAAAAAAGACTTTCATTAAAAAGGTTGCTAGCCAATTACCAAAAACTTGTTGTGGTGTCATAGAACCTAATTCTCGAAGTTCTTTCACTCGTGCTCCAACTACAAAATCGGTGTTATTATCAATAATTGGTGCTACTATTTTAGTTAATTCCTCTGGGAAATCGCTATAATCGCCATCCAGAAAAACAACAATATCTGGTTGACTTTCTTGTTTTGAAATGTAATCCATTCCTTTTAAACAAGCGTATCCATAGCCTTTTCTGTTTTCGGTTAAAACGGTTGCTCCAGCATTTTTTGCATTCGCTTCTGTAGCATCAGTAGAGTTATTACTAACCACAATAACTTCATCTACCGTTTTAGGAATGTCATGAATAACATTCGCAATAGAGTCTTGTTCGTTATAAGCAGGTATTATTACTTTTATTTTGGGCATTTACTTAAGATCACTTAATTTATTTTCTCTTTTAAAAGTGGCCAAATCAGTCCACGTTTTAATTTTTTTTCCTTCTGAAAATTTACTCGCAGCAACTAGCTTCTCGTTTTTATACATCAAGCAATAGCCGTTTTTTTGATTGTCTTTTAATTGACACCTATGATTCACTTTTTCCATGTTATCATAAAACAACCACCAATCTGCTTTTTTTCCGTTCACATAATGACCTTCTTTTTCTTTAGTGCCATTGGTTTTGAAAAAGGTCCAATAGTTGGTTTCTATTCCATCTTTGAAATACCCCGTTTTCTTTTGTTTTCCGTTATCGAAATAATAAATCCAAAAGCCATCTTCTTGTCCGTTTTTAAAAAGACCTTCCGATTTTAGAGTGCCATTTTGGTAATAGTTTTTCCAATATGCTGTTGGTTTTCCGTGTGCAAAGTTACCTTCTTTTTTTAGTATACCATTAAAATGATAGAATTTCCAATAATTATTAAAAAGGCCTTTGCTATAATTCCCCTTCTGCATTAGGTTTCCATTGGTGTGATAGCTTTCCCAACAACCAGTTTCTAAGCCGTTTTCATAATTACCAAACTTGTTTCGGGTCTTGTCTTGATAGAAGTACGTCCAAAAGCCAGATTGTTTTCCATTCACAAAGTGACCTTCGGCTTCTAGGTTTTTATTTTCGAAATAAAATTTCCAAAAGCCATCTTCTTGATCTTCATTAAATACGCCTGCTTTTTCTATGTTTCCGTTTGGGTGATAGAATTTCCAATATTCGATTTTAAGGTTGTTTTCTGTCCAGCCTTCCGCTTTTATTGTACCATTGTTATAATATGTTTTGGAGTAGGTTTTTTCCGCGAAAGCGTTATAACTCACCAGCAATATTAATATAAATAGTATTTTTTTCATTTAAAGTTTAATCTGAATCAGGTATCGATACAGGAACTTAATTTTTATTTAATAAGTCCATAAGGTCTACATCGTTTCCTAATAATACTTCAGTCGGATTAATTCTTCCATCCATACTATCATTCTCTAATTTTAATACACCTCTTGGGCAAACCGCGCTACAAACACCGCAACCAACGCAACTAGAACGTACAATATTTTCTCCTTTTTGCGCATAAGCACGTACATCAATTCCCATTTCACAACTGTTAGAACAATTCCCACAGGAGATACATTGTCCGCCATTGGTTGTAATTCTAAATCTAGAAAATAAACGTTGTTGGATTCCCATAATAGTTGCCATTGGACAACCCATTCTACACCAAGTTCTATTTCCTAAAATAGGATAGAATCCAGTACCAATAACTCCAGAAAATATAGAACCAATTCCGAAACCATAAAAGCTTCGTAATGCGCTATCAAAATTATAGGTGTTTTGGTTTAAACCGAAAGAAAAATAACTAGCATTAATTTTTATCTGACTTAAGTCGAAGAAAGAAAAGAATACCAAGAAAGCAATGGTTAAAATATAAAAACCAATAGCTCCTTTAAAGGCACTTTTGTTTAATTCTTCTCTTTTATAATACAGTATTCCTGCAAGTAAAACCGTTAAGAATACACCAATACTAATTAGGAATACGCTTTTTGTAAACCAGTATTTTTCTGAATCATAACCTAAATAAGTAGATATTACAGCTACTGTTGTTACTACCGAAAATACAAGGACAGAATTAATCATCCATCTTTCAAATTTCCATGCTTTTGTACCTTTATCACTTAAGTGTCTAAAGGCATCTCCTGCAGTTTCTGCCAATCCACCACAACCACATACCCAAGAACAATACCAACGTTTACCGTATTTGTACGTTAAGAATGGGGAAATAACAAAAATCATTACCACACCTAAGATTAAGAAAAATAACCCAACAGTTTGTGCATTGATAAATTGATCTACTCGCCATTGATCGAAAGCATAGTAGTTTAAAGGCCACATATTTTTAAGGTCGTTATATGGTAGTGAGAAGTCGTCTGAATTTAAACGCGCCATTAATTCTGGAATCACAAAGGCAAATGCCGTTTGAAAAAACATTACCGATGCGGTACGTAATTGCTGGTAGCGGTTGTGTCTATATTTTAACATGAACTTATACCCAAAGGCTAAAATAGCGACGGTATATAAGGTTCCGTAAACAAACCACTGACTAGCGTTATTACCGCTTAGTAGGTTACTTAGCGGATCGAAAAGTGCAACTAAACCAGTATTTGCAGCACCATCAACTCCTAATCCCAAGTATTTAGGAAAGAAATAAAGTACGATGTAAAATGTCGTTAAAAAAACACCTAATGCCCAACCAAGAACACCTCGTGAGGATATGGATTTAAACCAAGCACCATCATTTTTTATACCTTCTAATTTGGTGAGATACGCTTCTCGAGAGTATACAACGGTTCCGCTAATAACCAAACCTAAGGATATGGCTAAGAAAACCGCTCTATTAGGAAAGTCTACATTAAATACAGCGAGAAGTAGTATAAATAATCCAACCAAACCAGCAGCTAAGGCTATTTTTTGTTTTGTAGTTATATTTAAGGCATCTGGTGTTGCCAAAGACATACTGTGATCTATTTTATTGCTCATTATTTTAGGGTTATGCTGTTTGTAATTTGTTATTGTAAGCAGCTAGAATGTCTTTTTCAAAATGCTTGTAAAATTCTGGATCAAAGTTCGCTTCCGGTAGATTTTTCATTACATAATCTACATCGCGCTTTTCGGTTAGCCAACGGTCAAATATTTCATGACGCATTCTAATTCCGAAGGTATTTATACCTAAAAAAGTATTATTTGTAGTGTCATAACACACGGTAATACATTTGGTATCATCTTCGTGTTTCCAATGAAAATGTGCTTCGTTTTCTCTTGGTTTTGCATATACCCAACCATAGGTTTGGTATTCGATATCTAAGAATTTAGCAGAGTTAAACCAATGTCCGGGTTTGTATTCTATTCTATTACCACAAATGGTTTGCGCTAAAGTTTCTCCCATCATTCTTCCAGTATACCAAACAGCTTCAATAGGTCTGCGTTCTCCAATACCACTATCGCGTTGCTCGGCACAATCGCCAATTGCATAAACATCTGGAATATTGGTTTCTAAATGTCTGTTGACTAAAACACCTCTATTTATTTCAATAGTAGAAGATTTAAGGAAATCAATATTTGGCGAAACACCTGCAGTTAATCCAACAACATTACAGTCTATTTCTTCTTCAGTTTCGGTAATAACGATGGATTTCACTTTGCCGTTTTCATCTGATTTAATTTCCTTTAAATTAAAACCTAAACGTAAATCGATATGGTGATTTTTTATATGTCTATTAATCATCGCGCTTTCTCCTTCCGGTAAAACACCATTCCAAAAACTATTTTCTCTAACTAAAAAAGTTACGGGAATACTTCTAGAGTTTAGCATTTCGGCTAATTCAATTCCTATTAATCCGCCACCAACAATAACCGCACGTTTACAGGTTTTGTTATCTGGTGCATTACGCTCTATACTATCTAAATCTTGTTTGCTATATAAACCTTGTGCACCTTCTAAATCTTGTCCTGGCCAACCAAATTTGTTAGGTTTACTTCCAGTCGCAATTACTAATTTGTCGTATTGTAAGCTATCGCCTTCTGCAAATTGTAGTGTTTTAGATGCGGTGTCTATAGATTTTACAAAACCTTTTTTTAATTCGATGTTGTTTTTTTTCCAAAACGAATTCTCATAAGGTTGTGTATGCTCAAACTTCATGTGTCCCATGTATATGTACATTAGTGCAGTACGCGAGAAAAAGTAATCTGTTTCGGCAGAGACGATAGTGATCTTTTTATTGGAGTTTTTTCGAATATGTCGGGCTACTGTCACGCCGGAAATACCATTTCCTATAATAACTACATGTTCCATATTTTAGTTTGGTTTTTTTATTCTATTGTGATTAGGTCGTGATACAAGATAAAAACTTAATCTGAAGGAGGTATTTAGAATAGATATAAACTACGTGGCTTTGTAAGGTTTTTTCAAGCAAGGAGACGAGAGTTTTTTTAATATTTTTTTGAAAGTTTCTAGATGTGTTTTAGACTGAAGCGAAAGTTATACCGATTTGGATATTCGTTTTATCTGCATTTTTTCGGAATAATAGAAAGGAATTAAAACATATTAAAATGAAAAAAATAATACTAGTAGCATTAATTTTATTGGGAGGTCTTTCCGCGAAAGCGCAAAACTTAGAAACCTTTTTTACACAAGCGGATGCTTTTTTTAAAGCAAATGTTTTAAACGGAAGCGTTGCCTATGATGCGATAAAAAAAGATACCAAATCTTTAGATGCCGTTTTAAAAATAGCGGAAGGAATAACGGTTTCTAAAAGTGATGCCGCAAATTACCAAGCCTTTTGGATAAACGCTTATAATTTATCGGTAATTAAAGGATTGGTGGATAACTATCCAACAAAATCACCATTAGATGATAGTGGTTTTTTCGATAAGACATTGCATCATGTAGCGGGTAAAAAAGTATCCTTAAACGATATAGAAAACAAGTTGCTACGCGCAGAATTTAAAGATCCTCGATTTCACTTTGTATTAGTTTGTGGCGCTGTTGGTTGTCCGCCATTAATTAGTAAAGCATACGTGCCAACTACTTTAGAAGCGCAATTACAAAAGCAAACGCAATTGGCTTTAAATGGGGATTATTTTATTAAAGTAAATGCGAAAAATAAAAGTGTTGCTGGTTCTAAAATATTAGAATGGTATAAAGAAGATTTTACGAAGAATGGTAAAACAGAAATAGAATATATAAATACTATTAGAACCGAAAAAATACCAACCGATTATAAGCTAACGTATTTTGAATACAACTGGAAAATAAACAAACAATAACTAACTAAGAATAAAACGAAATCCTAAAAATGAAAAAAGTAATCGTATTAGCAGTCGCATTAGCAATAAGCTTTGTTGGATTTGCACAAGAAGAAAAAGAGCCAGCAAGGAGTAATGTTCAAGAGTTTACACCAAGTAAATTGTTAAATAAAGGGCAATGGGATATTAAATTTTTTAATAGCCTGTATACACAAACAAAAACAACAGGAGCAGGAACAGGGAAATCTTTTGATATTGATAGAGAGAATTTTTTCACCAATACCACTGAGATTTATACTGGAGTTAGTAAAAATGCGAGAATTAATGTTGGTTTGATTATTCAGGTAAGAGCGAATAATTTTGGCGGACAAGATGCTTTTAGTGTTTTTGATTTTGAAAACAATGGTGTAGATTCTAGAAGTGGTTTAACTACTATAGCGCCTTCTATTAGAGTACAACCTTTTGCAAGTGTGCCTAATTTCTCTTTTACAAGTTCGGTATATTTACCAATCTTTAAAGACAAAGATGTTCCTGCGTATTTAGATAAGAGAAGTACATTTTGGGAAACAAAATTTTTCTACGATAAAACGTTTGGTGGTGGCGATTGGCAAATATTTACCGAGGCCGATTTTGGATTCAATTTTGGCGAATCGACTTCAGATGCTATTGCAAGTGGAGATGCTGTTAATGTAGGAGAACGTTTTGCAAATAACAGTATGTTTCTTCCAGTAAGTGCTTTTTTAAGTTATTTTCCGTCATCTAAGTCTACCTTGTTTGTAAATGCACAACAAGCATTTTTAATTGATTTAGGAAATGACTTTGAACAAAATTACACGCAATTAGGTTTTGGAGGTAAATACCAATTGACCCAAGTATTAAATTTGGAAGCTTCTTATGGTAAAATTGTAAGAGGTAATAATTTTCAAGGATTAGGAAGTACTTTTAGTTTAGGACTTAGAGCATTACTATAAAAATAGAAACCTTTTTTTAAAGTGTTTAGAAAAAGATCCCGCTGTATTAGCGGGATCTTTTTCTTATATTTCGTGAATAATTAAATCGTATGAAATACATAAAGCTTCTTTTTATAACTATAATCTGCACGTTGCAATCCTGCTCATCACAAACAAAAATTAATGGTGTAAGTTTTGTAGCTTCCAGAACTGCTGTAACAGAAGAACATGTAAATCCGGTAATAGAAATAAATGCCAACTTTGCCGCAGTAATGCCTTTTGGATTTATTAAAGAATTGAAACATCCAGAAGTTGTTTACAATACCAAGAGACAATGGTATGGCGAAAGTCGAGTAGGAGTCGAGCAATATGCAAAAAGCTTAGAAGCGAAAGGCATAAAAATAATGATTAAACCGCAAATTTGGGTTTCCCGAGGGCAATTTACGGGTTATATAAAAATGGAAACCGAAGCCGATTGGCAAACATTAGAAACTTCGTATTCTAGTTTTATTTTAGAGTATGCTAAATTAGCTCAAGAAATTAATGCCGATATCTTTTGTATTGGTACCGAATTAGAACAATTTGTAACCAACAGACCAGCATATTGGAATGGGTTAATTGTAGAAATAAGAAAAGTGTACAAAGGAAAACTTACCTACGCCGCAAATTGGGATGAGTTTAAAAGAACGCCTTTTTGGAGTGCACTAGACTTTATTGGCGTAGATGCTTATTTTCCAGTTAGTGAAAGTAAAACACCAACGGTAGCAGAATGTTTGGAAGGTTGGAAAATGCATAAATCCGTAATAAAAGAGATTTCAGATAGATATAAAAAACCAATTTTATTTACAGAGTTTGGTTATAGAAGTGTTGATTACGCAGGAAAAGAACCTTGGAACTCCGAAAGAGGTTTGGATGTTGTAAACTTGGAAGCACAGAATAATACAACCAAAGCCCTATTTGATGCTTTTTGGAAAGAAGATTGGTTTGCAGGAGGATTTGTATGGAAATGGTTTCACGATCATGCCAATGTTGGCGGAGAAAAAAACAATAGGTTTACACCACAGAATAAGCCTGTAGAAAAAATAATTAAAGCATATTTTCAAGCCTAAAAAAGATGTGGAATAGAAAAATAGTTATACTAATTATTGCTTTCATATCTACTATAGCTGTGGCTCAAGATAAAGTTATTTTGGATTTAAAAATTCAAGGTAATAAAAAACTAAAGTCGTCTCTAGTTAAAAAAATATCTAAGGCAAAAGCAGGAAAAGTTTTAGATTCCACTATTTTAGAAGAAGATATTAAACGATTAAAACGTTTGCCTGCTGTTGCTCATGCGTATTATCAGGTGTTTCTTTCGCATGATAATAGTTATAATGTGTTTTATAATATAGAAGAAAACTTTACCATTATTCCATCGGTAAGTATTTATACCACCAATGATGATGAGTTTGCTTATCGTTTGGGAGTTTATGAGTTTAATGCATTAGGTCAGAATATTATTTTTGGTGGGTTTTATCAGAAAGATATCTTTAGTTCCTATGGTATAAATTTTAGAGCGCCTTTTCTGTTCAATAGAGAGTTTGGTCTAGCGATCAATCATCAAAACTTAAATACCGAAGAGCCAGTTTTCTTTAATGGTACCAATGCAAATTACAAGTACAAGAATAAATCGTATGAAGTTTTAGCTCTATATCAACCTAATTTTAAAAACCGTTTTGAAGTAGGTGTGAATTATTTTCTAGAGGAATATAATTATATAAACGGCGCTACTAATTCTTCAGTGCCACAAGGATTATCTATTAATAAATTGCTGTATAAAGGTATTTATGAATTTAATAGTTTGGATTATGATTACCAATATGTGTCCGGATTTAGAAGTTTGTTTAACATACAATATGTCACTGCAACTAGCCAAGATGTCTCTGATTTTGTAATAGGATGGAATGATTTACACTATTACAAAAGAGTTGGTGATAAAGGAAATTGGGCAAGTAGATTACGTGTTGGTTTAGCGACTAATGACGAAACACCATTTGCACCTTTTTCTGTAGATAATAATGTCAACTTAAGAGGTGTTGGTAATACCATTGATAGAGGTACAGGAGCTATCGTTATGAATACCGAATATAGACACACGCTACTGGATAAAGATTGGTTAGCAATTCAAGGGAATGCTTTTATAGACGCTGGTACTTGGAGAAATCCTGGTGGCGATTTAGGTGATTTTGGGGAATCCAAAAATATTAGAGTGTATCCTGGTTTTGGTTTTAGATTCATACATAAACGAATCTTTAATGCCGTTTTTAGAATCGATTATGGCTTCGGAATTACTAAAGGAGAAACACAAGGTTTAGTCTTTGGAATTGGGCAATATTTTTAAACTATAGATATAAAGATAATAGAAAACTAACGTTTTAATAAAATACTAATTTTTGTTTTGAAGCCTAGAATGCTAATATTTACCATTCGTTTTTTAACTATATATTTTGCTACCAAACAATAAATGAAACATAATAGAACATTTGCAATAGGAGATATTCACGGCGGACTAAAAGCTTTGGAGCAATTATTAGAACGCATAGAAATTAAGAAAGAGGATCGTTTTATTTTTCTTGGAGATTATGTAGATGGTTGGAGTGATTCAGCACAAGTGATTCAGTTTTTAATTGCATTTGCAAAAGAATATGAATGTGTTTTTATAAAAGGAAATCACGATGTTTGGTGTGAGCAATGGCTAGAAACCGAAACCATAGATGAAACCTGGTTTATTCACGGAGGAAAAGAAACCATAGCTAGTTATAAAGGTTTTTCAAAAGAAGATAAAAAAACGCATCTTCAATTTTTTAAAGACATGCGTCTTTACTTGTTAGATGATGCAAAAAGATTGTTTTTACATGCCGGATTTACGTCAATGCATGGTGTGGAAAGAGAATGGGATACAGTAAATTTTTATTCTGATAGAACGCTTTGGGAAATGGTAATAGTTATGGATAAAAAAATTACAAAGAATTCTATTCTATATCCAAATAGATTAAAGCATTATAACGAGATTTATATAGGGCATACACCAACCACAAACTTTAATTTAGATACGCCAACCAATGCTATGAATGTTTGGAATGTAGATACAGGTGTCGCTTTTAAAGGAAAGCTTTCTGCAATAAATATTGATACCAAAACATTCTTTCAAAGTGAAGAGGTTTACACTTTATATCCTAATGAAAAAGGAAGGAATAAATAGTTTTTTATCCAATATGCTTTTTGTAATAGGCATATAACTCTTCCGCAGAAGCGCCTAATCCCTTTTTTATATAAATAGCCAAGAAGTGATATTGTAATTTCCAGAGATTAACTAGAATTACTCAATACTTTTAAAATCTTTAATTGCTTGATTTGGTTCTATTACGTTATATCCTTTCCAGAAATCAGGATCGTAGTGTGGTAAATAAGTTGGCTTAATAGCTGCTTTTTCTTTAAAATTATTAAAAGCCTCTTTGGTAATATTATCGTTTTCAAAAACAACTAATTCTTTTTTGTTAATGTTTGTTATCTTTAAATTTATGTTCGCAGAAACCTCATTTTGTTTACGTCTTCCTTTTACATTTTTGTTCTTTTCAATAATTTTTAATGGCCTTTTAATTCCAACACTTTCGCCATCTACAATTTCAAAATATTTTAAAGCGTAAGTGTCTGCTTTGTTTTTTTCGTAAATGATTGTACCTCTTTGTAAATAATGGTTTACAGATACCCCCAATAGACTAAAATCTCGAAGTGCTTTTACGTTTTCATAATCTAAACGAATAATAGCGAAATCATCTGTATTAACATACATCGTGCCTTTGTAATCTTCGCCTCGTTTTGGTTTAAAAGCAATTTTATAAACAAAATTACCATTTAAAAAAGCATAGTCTAATAATTCAAATTCGTATCTATTAGACTTATGAATGATGTTTAGGTTGGAGTCTTCATTTAAAAATCCTCTATTTTCTAAGTTAGATATTGTTCTTTTTCTGTATTTTAAAAAGTTTTCTTTACGCTCCTTTTCTTTCTTTTTTTTAGCTTCTAAATATGCGACAGATTCTTTTTCTTCTGGAGTTTCAAAAAGGGAAGAATCTATTTCTGTTTTTGTTCCAAACCAACCTGATTTTATTTTAAAATAAGAGTCTCTTTTTATATGTTTTCTTGCAATTGCATTAAACTTTTCTTCGAGTTTTTCGGAATCTATTTCATTGTTTTTATCGTACAATTCAGATGCTTTTATTATATCTAATTTATTAATGGTATCTGCGGCATTATTTTTATAAAGTACTCCTAGGATTTCTGTGTAATTACTCGATTTTTTAGGTAATACTCGTAATATACTATCTATGAAATTTTGATTGAATTCCGGAATGGTTGTTTTTTCAATGACAATATTTTTTTTCACAATATTTGAGTGGTATGATTGTCTGAAAAACAGTTTGTTTTTTTGTGGATCATGACTATAGTTTGTTGGTAAACTGTCTTTTATGAAGTCTATAATCTCATCAATGGAATAATTTTTATTGCTAATTAAAACCTCGTCTAAGTCAATAGATTTCGGACTTAAAGAAATAATACTATCTGTGACACTTTTAATAGGTAGTTGTTTCGTTTCATAACCTAAACAGCTAATGAATAAGGAATCTGTTTTAGTGAATTTTTTCTTAATATTTAAATGAAAAACCCCAAAATCATTACTTATAACGCCGCTTGTATTATTTAGCGAAATTGTTGCATAAGGTATTGGGTTTTGGGTTATAGAGTCTATTATTTTTGCTGCAATTAAATCTTGCGCATGAGAAAGGTTTATTATACCAAAGAATACTAAAAGGCTCAAGTAGAAGTGTTTCATCTATATTTTTTTACGAATATATAGATTGTGAATACCTAAACATTAATTTTAATTTAATCTTAAGTAAATTTTATTACTTTTTAACATTTATGTAATTGTTGTAATATTTATATAAATCTTCCGCACTTGCACCAAACCATTTCTTAATATAGATCATCCAAAAATGATATTGTAATTTCCAAATACCATGTATTTCATATAGTCTTGCTGAGGTTTGTATTTTTTTATTAATGACTACAAATTCCTTTCTAGCATAAAGCGCATTAATCAAAATATAGTCTTCGTAAATAGTGAAAGTCTCATCATAACCTCCAATTTCGTTAAATAACGTTCTTGTAATAAACTGACTTTGGTCACCACCGCGACAAGCTTTCCAATTGAATTTTGTAAACCAACTCGCTAAACGTAACCACCAATGATTGCTTTTAAACTGAAGCCTAAAACAACCCGCAGAATTGCCTTTTTCAACTTCATTAATTATTAGTTGATCAAAATTTTTCGGCGGAAAAGAATCTGCATGCAAAAAGTATAAAATGTTTCCAGAAGCATGTTTTGCACCAAGATTCATTTGTTTTGCTCTTCCTTTTTCTGCAGATAGTAACTGTATGTCCGTTCTAGTGGAATTCGCGTTTGCGAATTTTGCATCGAGAACTTTTGTGTTTATTTTATTACGACTAGCTTGAGATCTTTCGACTTCACCTTCGCTTTTGCTTCGGTAAACAAGTGCGCTCAAGGTGACATCTGAGAAATTAGCAACTATTTCTTGCGAACCATCTGTACTTCCGCCATCCGTAATAATAATTTCAATATTGTTTTTTTGCGAAACATTTTGCAATATATGTTCTAACAGATTCTTAATATTATCTGCTTCGTTTAACATTGGAATTATGATGGATAGTTTAGTCATTCAAATCCCAATTGTAATCTTTATAATTTTTTTTAGCGTTGGAAGAAATTTCTGTTTCGGAGTATTTATTTAAGAAATCAATTAGATCTCCATCTTGTTTGAAATCTTTGGAAAACCACTGAAAAATCTTTGAGATTTTAATCCTATCGGAAGCGATTTCATTTCGATTGGTATCTGCCAGAAATTCTTTTGTAGCACTTGTTAGTTGTGCTTCTAATTTGGAAGCTGTAAAGGCTTCGTTTTGTAATTTCGGACAAGAAAAAGAGGCGCAAACAATAGCAAAATGAATTCTTGGTTCTTCCATTTTACGTAAAATTTCATGCTCAATTTCGTTTAAGTTATACCATTTTTCGCCAAGTTTCCAAAGGCGTTGGTCCCAAGGATCTTTAATATCTTTGATGCTTTTTACAGGATAATTTTTAATAATTAAATCCACTGTCAATGCATTGTACGCATTAATCCAATAGGCTAATTTGTCTTCTTTGGTCCAATCCTTCTTTGGCATATTTTCACCTAAAGAAACGATGTAATGGCGAAGATCTGTTGGGTTATTTTTAAAAGCGACGTAGTTTACATTACCGGTTTCGGAAACATTATTTTGTAATAATGTATTCCAAGCGTCATGATTAAAAGCTTCAGAAGCATAATGGTCTTCAATATCTACGACATCTAATTGCGGAGCTTCTGGTATTTCATTTTTAATAACTTCTTCGACTTCACTTTCAGAAGTTACTACTTGGATTTCTATAGGAGTAGTTTCTTCTTTTACAACTTCATTATTGGTTGTTACTTGTTTAGCAGAAGCACAAGAAGTAATCAGAATTGCAAAAAAAATAAGACTATAATGTTTCATGTTATTTGTTTTTCTATTTGTCAATTCTCGGTACTTTACCTTACATAAGAAGTGACTTATTTAGAGGTGTTTTTATGTAAAGGATATAATTCTTGATGAATAAAATCTTTTGGAAAATCTTCATCTCCTTCAAAACCTAGTTCTATATCTCTACCGTCATAAGGTATATGGTTCGTCTTAAAAAGATAATCCCAAATACTTAATGTAATGCCGTAGTTAATACCATGTGTAGTTCCTTCAGGAAGCTCTTTTACATGATGCCAAATGTGCATTTTCGGATTGTTAAATACGTATTTTAGAACCCCATAATCCCAACCTAAATTAGCGTGGTTTAAGTGTCCGATGGTAATTGCAAAAAAGTGAACAATTGCTACATCTTGCGCATCGAAACCACCAATAATTGCTAGAGGTATGTATAAAATAGATTTATAGATTACAGGTTCCATCCAATGGTAACGTAGATGTGCTGCAAAGCCCATTTCTTTCACCGAATGATGCACTTTATGGAAGTTCCAAAACAGAGGAACACGATGCAATAAACGATGCGTATTCCATTGCATAAAATCACTCACCAAAAAGAAAATAAATAAGCCTAACACTTTAGGTAAATCATCTACATCAAACAACTGGAAGCTAGAAATAGATAAACCGACTATGCCTAAAATATCATTAAAAAATGTTGCTGCAGTATTGGATAAAGCAATAAGGACAATAAGATTCAGTATAAAGAAATTGAAAAACATATAAAAAGTATCCAGCCAAAAATCTTTTCTAAAAATAGATTGATTTTTACGCCAAGGAAAAGCAATTTCTAAACCCCAAACGACTAATGAAATTACGATCAATCCGTAAAAATAATTATCCCAATGGTTAAGCGTAATTAGCTCGTTCTTTAGGTAATTGAAATATCCGGAATAGGAATTTTTTATTATGTCTATGTATTTTTCCATCTTTTCATTCCCGCGAAGGCAGGAATCTTGTTTTGTTAGTTCTTAAATATTTATTTTTAAGATTTTTCCACTAGGCTCAAAATGACATGCAATATGATTGTTCCTAAATTATTTTACACGTTGGAGTGCTATAATTTAATGGCGATTATCGCCTAACAACAACCTCCACCATCGTAATGGAAAGTAGATTCTGAAAAGTAAATATCGTCTCTGTTTAATGCTTGTAATGCTTTTGCTGTTTTATCGCAAATTGCCAATGGTTGATTTTTTAATAATATATGTCCTTCTTTATCATCAAAATAATCTTGGTCACCATAGTAAATAGCAGCTTTTCCAGTAAAAATACAAGGTCCGTCTTTTGGCATTGGATCTTTAATAGCAGCTACTTCAATAGATTCTATATAGATTAATTCTTCTGTTGGGTAGGTTTTAGGATCTAGAATTCGGTATGGTTTTCTAGCTCTAATTTCAATAGTTCCAAAACCAGCATCGGTTAGTGCTTTTACGTACTCTGCAATTGGTAAGCTTCCGCTTAAACAAAGTGCTCTTAATCTTTCGTCGTTACGTAAAGTATCATTCATTGGTTGCTCGCAAGTAGGATCGCTCATCACCAGTTTTCCGTGTGGTTTTAAAACACGATACATTTCTGCTATTGCTTTCTTTAAATCTTCCGCTTTAAAAATATTAAACAAACAGTTTTGCGCAGCAACATCTATAGAGTTATCCGGTACATTAAGGTTTAATGCATCTCCTTTTACAAGGTCTACAAATTCCGATTTAAACCATGGATTTTGTGCTTCGGCTTCGATAAAGTTTTTACGAGAAGCTTCAAGCATTTCATCTACAACATCAATACCTACAACACCACCTTTTTGGCGATTAAAATATGCGAATTGTAAAAGTTCCATTCCGCCACCAACACCAACATAAAGCATTTTTGGATTGTTGGTTAAATCACGAGCGTGCACCGTGGAACCACAACCATAATTCATTTCTTGCATGATTTTTGGGATTTTTAATCCTGGTAATTCCCAAATAGGGTTTGTAGTACAGCAAAGTCCAACATCTGGAGTTAATGCTGCTTCTTTGTATAGGTCGTGTGTGGTTTCTAGGTAACTCATGTTTTTTATGCCTGCGAAGGCAGGTATCTGTTTATTTAGTGTTTTGCTTTTCTTAAGGGATTGAAATCCCTTGTTTTATTGCTGTTTTTTACCGCGTTAAGGATTGCAACGGCATCCTTTTTTGAGGCACGAGAAAAAGATATAGTGAAAAGCCTGACGCTACGAAGCTTTTCGCGAAGTAGAGTAACGCCCAAAGATTACTATAAACTCTTAATCAATTCCTTAAACAATGTAATCATGTCTGGTTCTGCTTTGGCAGCCATGGCAATAATTTCATTAATGTTTACGGGTTTTAGATTACTTGGGTCGCATTCATCAGTTAAAACTGACACTGCTGCGGTTTTTAATTTTAAATGATTAGCAACAATAATTTCTGGAACCGTACTCATTCCAACGGCATCTGCACCAATAATTTTAAGCATTCTGTACTCTGCTCTTGTTTCTAATTGCGGTCCAACAACACTTGCGTAAACACCTTCGTGCAGTTTTATATTATTTGCTTTGGCAATAGTTTTAAAGGATTCATTAATTTTAGCATCATAAGGTGCGCTCATATCTGTAAAACGTTCCCCTAAATCGGAAACTCCTTTGAATGCTAGAGGAGAGCTTCCTTGAAGATTGATGTGGTCTTCAATTAACATTAATTCGCCCTTTTTATAGTCGGTATTTATTGCGCCAGATGCATTAGAAACTAATAAAGTGTTAATTCCTAATTTTTCCATAATACGAACAGGGAAAGTAACATCTTGTAAAGAATAGCCTTCATATACATGAAAACGTCCTTGCATAACCACTACTTTTTTTCCTGCTAATTCGCCATAAATAAGTTTTCCTTTGTGAAATTCTACGGTTGCCGTAGGGAAGTTCGGAATGTGATTATAACTTGCTTCTGCAATAATTTCTATTTCATCAATAAGTTGTCCGAGTCCGGTACCAAGAATAATTCCTATTTCAGGTTTGTCAAAACCTTTCTCTTGTAAGTATTCTACAGTTTCGTTTATAAATTTAATCATCTGTAAGTATTAATTTTTTTAATGTGGAATTGTTTTCCATATCTTCAAAAGTATCAATATCATTTAACTTTTCTAGTTGATGGATTTTAAATTTGTGTAAATCTTTTGTGGTGTCTTTAAAAACGGATGAAGTGCCCCATTTTTTGTCTTTAAAAACTTCTTCGTGAAGTGTTTTCATACCTAATAAATAATAACCTCCATCCTCGGCAGGACCAATAACAACATCGCGTTTGTCTAATTTTTGAAAAGCTTCTTCAATGTATTTTTCTTTTAAATCGAATAGATCACTACCAACAATAATCACTTTCTCATAGCCTTTGGCGAAGCCGTTTTGAAATGCATGCAGCATTCGTATTCCTAAATCTTCTCCTTCTTGTAAGTGTTTTTGGTAGATGGCATTATCCCAAATATCTTGATTATGGATTGCTACAGAGTAATAAACCGCTTTGTCGCTATCTATGTTTCTAATTGTTTTTTCGGTGTGTTCTAGTAAAAAGCTGTAAATGTTTAATGCAGAAGCATCACCAATCGTTTTTGCTAAACGTGTTTTTACTTTACCAAGTTCTGGATTTCTTGTAAAGACGATTATAAGGTTTTTATTCATCTTCTTTTTCTTCTTTAAAAATTCTATTTCCTTTTAAGAGCCATTTGCTCCATGTTTTAGAAAATGTATGTACGTCTTCGGTTTCTTTTTCTTCTAGATTATATACTGGGAAGTTATTGTTTTTCCATTCGAAAATCCCTCCATATAAGTTTGTCACATTGGTGTATCCTGCTGCTTGGAGTTTTTCTGCAACATCTTCCGATCGAATTCCTAAAGAACAATAGACCACAATTTGTTGTTCTTTGTCTTTTAAATTTTTAGTAGTTTCGGCTAAATTAAAATGATCGTAACCAACAAATAAAGCGTCTTGAAGATGACTGGTGTTATATTCGTCTATTTCTCTTGCATCCAAAATGACTGCCTCTGTTTTAGGCATTGCCAATTCTTGCACAGAAATATAAGGAACACTTTTAGTATTGTGTTTTTTCAATAACTTTTCAAGAGACTCTTGCGCGTGAAGCGAGAAGGAGGTAAATATGAGTAAAAATAGCAATACGGATTTCATATGTTTTATATCAAAAAAATAAAGTTAATCTTTTTATAGTTGTATTTCTAAACCTTGTGAATTACTTTCTGCAATAGGTAATATTTCGGTGTTGTCCCAAATGCCTGTAACAATGGTTTTTGCATACGCTTCTGGTAGTAAGCCGTTTTGCATTAATGCGTTTGTTAGCTGATGATTATAGTTTAACGTATGATGTTTAAAGCTTAGTTTATTGTCTTTGTCTTCTAAGATAGCATACCATACGCTAGGTTTTCCGTCATTTGCAGGCATACCAATAACACCTGGGTTTAACCATAATTTATCTTCTTGTAATTGGTGAAAAGGCAAACCACAATGTCCTGCAATAATAACTTCACTTTTGGTCGCGTTAAAGTTAGGTTGCTTACGTTGCCAAGGTGTGGATTTAAAAAGGAATTCGGAAGTATTAAAATAAGAACCATGTACCACCGTTACTTGTTTTTCGGCATAAGTAAACCGAATATAGTTTGGAAGTGTTGCTATGTAATCTAAGGATTCTTTTGAAAGTTTACTTTGCGCAAACGGATACCAAAGTTGCGAAAAGCCATCACAACGAGATCCTTCTTTAAATTCGCAACCACAATCTTCTGCTCCTTCGCGTAATTGTATTTCTACGTTACCAACAATGCTTTTTGCTTTCCAATCTTGAAAAAATTGCATCGTTTCTTCTGGTTGTGCGCAATAGCCAATAATATCACCAGTACAAATGCAATTTTCTGGTGGGATGTTTTCGTTTATTGCAACTTGTTTTAAAGCTTCTAAGGCTTGTAGGTTACTATAAACGCCGCCAAAAAGCAATACTTTCCCTGATATTTTTCCTAAGTCTTCTGTATTAGTATCCATAATTTTTTCTACGAAATTGAAAATCGTATTATAGGTTTTGCTTGTGGTTTTTTATCCATTTCGGAAGGAAATATAATAGACAACAACTTAATATTCCCCATACATTTACCCACAGTAAATCTGCGTATTTTCCGTTGGTAAAAATGAGTGCCTTCGGAAAAATTTCAAACAGTAAAATAAAACCAAATATCAAGCCACAAATAGTACTCAAGTAAAAACTAATTTTTGGCACTTTGATATTCCAAAAAATAAAAACTGGTGTTAGGCCAATCACCATAGTTCCTGAAATGGTAGTTGCAGATAATATTTCTACATCAAAAAAGATAGGTAGTGTACCTAGAATAGCAATTGCTGCCATAGATGCTCTTCCGAAAGAGACATCATTTATCATTCCTAAATCTACAGCTAGTAATTTGGAAAAGGAGGAAAACGTGGAGTCTAATGTGGATGCCGCAGAAGTTATCATTATAAAATTAATAACTAATAATATAATAACTCCAAAAGCTTTGCCCACTTCTACTGCAGCTTGCCCTTTAAAACCTTGGGTTTGTGCATAGACACCAATGATGCTGAAAAGTATGATACAGATTGCACCGAGTACACTTGCCCATAAAAAACTTTTTCTGGTGACTTTAGGGGAACTAATAAATGCTCTATCTGTTAAAACTGGGTCATGAAAAGGATAGCTAAACGATTGAATAATGGCTGCGAAAAACAGGTTTAAACCCAGTTCGAAACTCCATGTTCCAGAGGTGACAACGTCCGTTACGTGGAAGGTTTCTATGGAGAATATATTCCAAAGAATGATTAGTAATAAAATGGCAAACAAAACCATTTGAATAACATCGGTAAAAATGGAACTGCTTAGTCCGCCTTTTATAGCATACGCTAAAGTTAATGCGGTAAAAATGATTATAGACCAATAGTAGTTTGAGGAACCAAAATGGCCAAAATAACTTCCAATTACCATGGTGTTACTCCAAACTTCATTAAATAGACGAACAGCAATAAGAATAGAAAAAAGCGCCATGGCACCTTTACCAAATTTGGTAGTTAAAAACTGATGAATACTTGTGAATTTGCCAATAGTTCGGATTTTATAAATAAGCAATCCAGCAACTGCAAAGGATAAATAATAACCAGCATAAGCTACACCGCCAACAATACCAAAATCTAAACCTAGGTTTGCGGCATTGGTAATACTCTTGGCGAAAATCCAAGAAATGATAAGACTACCAGTAAGTATTAAAGTGTTTGGTGCTTTTTTTTTACGAACAGCCTTAAAAAATTGATCTGTAGTTTTTGCTAAAGGCGATATAAAAAAGAGCACTACACTCGATACAATGATTAATGTCCATTGGTAATTTAAGACGCTCATTTAGTAATGTTATGTTTTGTTAAAAGGAATTAATATGTTTAGGCAACACTTCCTTGACAGCTGCTTCCTGCTCCTGCAGTACAACCATAACAGTGTTGTGAAATGATAATGTTTCGTCCTTCTAGCAATTCTGTTTTGTACTCCGAGATGTGTTTCGATTTACTGTTTACAGGTAGTTCTAGCATTTGATTAAAATCGCAATCAAATAAATAACCATCCCAGCTTACCGATAGTGTATTGGTACACATTACGTTTTGTACCGCAGTTGGATTATACGCTTCTACTAAAGAATACATGTAATCTTCGTAGTTTTCGGAAGCTATTAAATAATCTAAAAAACGCGCAATTGGCAAGTTTGTAATCGCAAATAAGTTATGAAACTGTATGCTGAAATCTTCTAGTAAGGCTTTTTTAAAGTCTTTCTCCATGGACATTTGGTCACCAGGTAAAAAGGCTCCGGAAGGATTATAAACTAAATCTAATTTCAAGTCACTTCCTGGCATACCATAACCAACAGCATTTAGCTCTTGTAAAGCTTTTATGGACATATCAAAAACACCTTCACCACGTTGTTTGTCGGTTTTTCCTCTAGTCCAATGTGGCATCGAGCTTACGACATGTATATTGTGTTTTTTGAAAAATTCTGGTAAATCGTGATACTTTTTGTTCGCACGAATAATGGTTAAGTTAGAGCGTACAATAAAATCTTTAACTCCTATTTTAGAAGCTTCTTCTACAAACCATCTAAAATTAGGATTCATTTCTGGAGCGCCTCCTGTTAAGTCTAAAGTATGTGCGCCTGTTGTTTTTATAACATCCAAGATTTGTTGCATGGTCTCTTGTGTCATGATTTCCTTTCGGTCTGGACCAGCATCTACATGGCAATGCTCACACACTTGATTACACATGTAACCAACGTTAATTTGTAGTATTTCTAATTTTTTCGCTTTTAGCGGAAATTGACCAGTTTCGGAAATCTTATCTTTAAAAGTTGGTAGTTCACCATTTTTAAATATGCCGTTAGAGAGTATTTCTAATTGTTTGTTTGCAACAGCTAATTCGCTTTCTTGCTTATGAAGGGATTGTGTTTTTAATTTTGGCATATGTATTCCCCACGAAGGTGGGAATCTTTTTATTATTGCTATTAAATTTCATGAGTTCCCCACTTTCGTGAGGATTTTTGCGTTAGGGATTAAGGCATTGTTGGAGCTCCTCAAAGAGAGCGACTGCCGAAAGCCCGACACTACGTAGCTTAAGCGAAGTAGTGTAACGTCCTAATTTTAACCATCTAATTTATTCACTTTATTCATCATTTGCACACCGTGCACCAAGGTTGCGCCACTTTTAATTGCTGCGCCAACATGAATAGCTTCCATCATTTCTTCTTTGGTAACACCTCTTTGCAGTCCGTCTTTGGTATACGCGTCAATGCAATAAGGACATTGCTCTGTGTGGGCAACGGCTAAGGCGATAAGGGATTTTTCACGAGCAGTTAGGGCGCCTTCTTCGAAGACTTTAGAGTAATAATCGAAAAATTTATTTCCTAATTCTTCACCCCATTCGGTGATTTTTCCAAACTTTCTTAAATCTGCTGGATCGTAATATGTTTTTGGCATCTTGTCGTTTTAATATATTCCTAAAAAATGAATATACAGTTTATGTCGAAAAGAACTATAAAACATAACAAAAAAATATTTTTACTTGAAGTTGGTTTTTAAAAAGGTTTCGGCATTTAAAAATAGCACGCGATCTATGATTTCTTGTGCGGAGATTTGATTTGTTGGGATTAAATCTTGTTGGGGGTCTTTTAAATAGGCATCCGCTCTCTCTACCAAATAGGGTTCTATGTCTTTTAGGTTTTCGCTGGTCCAAATTCCTTTTATCGGATTTACAATACCATCAAAATCGGATCCAATAGCTAGCGTTTCCCAGCAAAAGAGATTATTTTTGTTTAGAATTTCTGCGCAGTGTTGTATTTGGTTCCAGATGAGTTCGGACTTGTTTCTTAATCGGCTTTTTTTGTTTGGCATGTAAATTCTAGAACTCTTGACCGCTTTCTTGCTTCCTATTCGTCGTTCGTCTAGTTGTAAGCCAAAGATTCCTTTAGATTTTGCAATACGAAGTATTTCGGCGTCGTAAAAATTAATGTCTATGTCACTAAATTGATCGCTTAAAGCGGCATCTTTTTGGTCCCATTCTTTAATAGAACGTTTTCCATTTACAGCACCATGACTTACTATTATAGGAATGTTTTGATTGGCATATTGCGTTTCTAATAAATGATAGTATGTTTTTCTTGCTGCGGTACTCATGTGTTTTACGTCTATGAGTATACGTTTATTATTGGTGTTATCTAGAAGTTTATCGATTACTTTAAAGCCAAGATCGGTAATGTCTGTATTTAATCCTCTATTTTGATTGTCTTTTATGGCGCCAATATTAATACTTCTTGCATGTCCGCAAATCTCATTGTAAAAGTGATGTGCTAAGGTGATAAAAAGCGGTTTGTGGCCCCAATTCTTAACTTCTTCTATATTGTTTAAAACGGTTTGTTCGTCTCCTGTGTTTTTATCTAGAAGTAATCCGGTTTCAAAAGCATGTGCGCCTTCAATAGTTGGAACGAGGCTAATTATTTTTCTGGTGTCTGTAGATTTTGCTATGTTTTCTTCTACTTCAGAAAAACTATTCGTCATTCTGTAGGTGTAGGTTACATCTCCAATCTTTTGGGCAAAATTATCTAGTTGTAGATAGTAATCGTATTCAAACTTCAGATCTTGAAAATAGCTATTATGACTTCTTATATTGTCAATTCTAGAATGACTAACTCCTGCTGCAAGGTTGGTTAAAATATCGGAAACAAACTTAAAGCCTAGCATTCTTTTTTTTAGGAAATGTTTTTCAAAAGGATATAATGAAATCACAACTACTTGGCAATTTGCTTTTGCTAATGCGCTTAAATCGGTTTGTGTGAATTTAGTTAACGTTAGTATTTTATTTACTTGACGTTCTAAAAAGTTAGGCGGACTGTAATGCCAGATAGAATTTTTTCTTCCCGCATTTAAGTGGTTTTGTTTTGTTGGTTCGTATTTAAAACTCTTGCCGTAAGGTTTTAAAGCTGGATGACAATGCAAGTCTATATATGCCCTTTTCATGTTTTCTATGTATTACATGCTGTTCGCTATTCCGTATTGGTTGGTGTGATGCCTTATTAGCATGCTGGTTTCATAATCCGTAATTAATGATAGTTAAAAGATATAAATTTTTAAATTAGCAATAAATATATTTTTTATGGATTATTTTGTAATCGCCTCTATACTAGTACTTATGTCTGCCGTTTTCGGTTATATAAATGTACGATTTTTAAAAATGCCTAACACTATTGGCTTAATGCTAATTACAATTGTGTTTACACTTGCTGTATTTGCGCTAAGTTATTTTGATGATACTTTGCTAAATGCGGAAAAGTTTATCATTACACAAATAGATTTTAAGTCCGTTTTATTAGACGTCATGCTTAGTTTTTTGCTTTTTGCAGGCGCTTTGCATACCAATTTTGAACAACTGAAAGTACAGCGTTGGCCTGTTTTAGCTTTTGCTACCTTTGGTGTGTTAATTTCCACATTCTTGGTTGGTGTAATTATGTTTTATGCATTGCCAATTGTGGGCTTACATGTAGATTTTATTTACTGTTTATTATTTGGTGCTTTAATATCACCAACCGATCCTATTGCTGTTTTAGGAATACTCAAACAAGCAGGAGCACCAAAAAGATTAGAAACCAAAATTGTTGGAGAATCTTTATTTAATGATGGTGTTGGTGTTGTAATATTTTTAACGATTTATAAAATTGCCGACTTAGGAATTGAAAATGTTAGTGCTTTAGAAGTAGTTGAATTATTTGGCTTAGAAGTTATTGGTGGTATTGCTTTAGGTTTGATTTTAGGATGGATTACCTACAGGTTGATGAAGTCTATAGATGATTATGATATTGAAGTAATTATCACATTAGCAGCGGTTATGGCTGGAACGGTATTGGCGCAAAAGTTGCATATTTCGGCACCTTTAGCAATGGTTACTGCTGGATTAGTTGTAGGTAATGATACGGTTCGAGATTCCGCAATGTCGGAAACTACAGAAACCTATGTCGATAAGTTTTGGGAGTTGATAGATATTCTTTTAAACACCCTTTTATTTGTCTTGATAGGAATGGAAATGTTAGTGTTAACTTTTGAATTGGAATATTTATTGGCAGGTTTAATCGCGATACCTTTGGTGTTATTGTGTAGATATATTTCTTTATTAATACCTATTAAATTCTTTGAGAAAAAATTAGACTTCGTACCAAAAACGAATTTAATTATGACTTGGGGAGGATTGCGTGGCGGAATTTCCATCGCACTAGCCTTAGGTCTTACGCAAGTAATGGAGCGTGATTTGTTCTTGGTAATTACCTATGTGGTTGTGGTGTTTTCTATACTTTTTCAAGGGATGACGGTTGGTAAGCTGATTAAAAAATTAGAAGTCAAATAACTTTTATGCAAAACTGGATTACTCTTTTAGCAGAATTTAAAGAAAAACATATACCTGTAGCGTTCATTACCGTTACAAAATGTTTAGGGTCAACGCCATGTGTGGTTGGTTCTAGAATGCTTGTTACTAAAGACAAGCAAATTCACGGAACCATTGGAGGCGGAAAGCTAGAATTTAAAGCTATAGACGAGGCAATAATTGCATTGCAAGAAAATAGAATTATCGAATCCAGCTACACTTTAGGTCCAGAGTTTGAACAATGCTGTGGCGGAAAAGTAGAATTTATAATAGAACCTATGCATCAATCTCCAGAATTATTTTTATTTGGAGCAGGACATATTGGCGTGGAAATCTGTAAGCTTTTAGTCTATACACCTTTTAAAGTGAACTTGTTAGATTCTCGTGAAGACTGGTTTTATAATCTAGAATTAGATGAAAGTGTTACCACACATCAAACTACCGAAACAGATTTTAAAACCTTTAATGACGCCGTAAAATGGGGGAGTAACAGTTATGTGTTAGTGCTAACGCATAACCATGCTATCGATTTTGATATTATAGCGATGGCTCTAAAAAACGAAACTAAATTCTTAGGGTTAATTGGTAGTAAAACAAAAAAAGTCCGTTTTAATAACATGCTTATTAAAGAGATGGATATCCCTGAAGGAATGACCAATGTGGTTTGTCCGATAGGTTTAGATATTGGAGGAGATACACCAAAAGAAATCGCGATTAGCGTAGTTGCGCAATTACTTCAAGTGCATTATAAAAATTAATACAATAAGATTCCTAGTTGTCAGACTGAGCTTGTCGAAGTCTTAACAAAGAAGGTTAAAAAATAAAAGATTCCTGTTTTCGCAGGAACTAAAGATGAAAAACAACAAATCCATCATAGACAAACTCACTGCGCTTTGGGCTTTAAACGAGTCTGGACTTGGTGGTTTTCTACATGTGTTTAATTCCCCATTCACAGGGCTAATTGTTGGAGGAATCGCAATTCTCCTTATTAGTTTAATTGCATTTTATGCCGAAAACAAATGGCAAGCAATTTTAAAAGCGTTAGTAATAGTCTTGATTATTAAGATGGCAGTGAGTCCGTATTCGCCATTTACAGCCTATATCTCTGTGAGTTTTCAAGCGGTGTTTGGAGCCTTCTTGTTTTCTAATTTCTCGTGGAAAGGAATAACATTAATCGTTTTAGGAATGATAACCTTCTTGCAATCTGCACTTCAGAAACTATTAAAATTAACTATTATTTATGGTACAGATTTTTGGGAAGCCATCAATATTTATGGGACTTGGATTCAAGAAAAAATCAACTTTATTACCCAAACATCTACAACCTCCGTTTTAATAACTATTTATCTTTTGGTGTATGGCATTGGCGGACTGCTGGCAGGGATATTCATTAAAAGTATGATTGGTATTATTTCGGAAAAAGAGAAAACTAGTTTCTCTTTAGAATCTTCCGTTTTTACTTCGGAAGAGAAAAAAACTAAAAAGGGAGTGAAGTCTAAAGTAATTTGGATTTGGTTAATGACAGTCGCAGTCATTGTTTTGGCATTCACTTTTTTTGGAGGTGCTTTATTCGGATGGCAAAAAGCAATATATATTATTGCAAGAAGCTTTTTATTTTTAATGCTTTGGTATTTGGTTTTAGGACCTTTTGTGCTAAAATTAATCAGGAAATACCTTGCTAAAAAAGAATCGAAGTATCAAGACGATATTACAAATGCGATGGACTTGTTTCCTTATTTTAGACAGATAATTGCATTTACTTGGAAAGAAACAAAACACCTAAAAGGCTATACCAGATTTAAATATTTTATAGCGAATAGTATTTCTAATTGTATTCATTTTAAAATCCCTTCGGAATGATTTATATACTTACAGGAGCGATTAGAACTGGGAAAACAACGGCTTTATTCGATTGGATTAACGATAGGGATGATGTCGATGGATTGTTATGTCCGGATAGTGAAAATGGAAAACGATATTTTCTGAAAGTAAAATCCAGAAATGAATTGGAACTGGAAGTTGAAACTGAATCTGAAGATGTTATTGCAATAGGAAGCTTTAAATTTTTAAAAGCGGCTTTTAAAGAAGCGAATGATTATTTGATTTCTACTGCTTCAGAAACTGAAAATCGATATCTAATTATTGATGAACTTGGAAAACTAGAATTGAAAAAGGAAGGCTTGCATCGTTCCGCGGAAGCATTAGTTTCTAGATTCAAGAATGATAATTCACAACATCTAATTCTTGTAGTTCGTGATTGTTTACTGGGTGCTGTTTTAGAACATTATGCTATTGCAGAGTATTCGCTTTTGGAAAAGGGAGATATAGAATGGTTTGAATAACCCTTTCAGGTCTGACTATGGATGTTTTAAATTTGTAGTAATCAACAAGGCCAAAGTTGGTGTTTTTCACCAACTTCTTTTTTCTGCTTATTAAATTTTTGTTGGTGAAAAACACCAACAAAGGAGCAAACCTGTCAGGTCTGAATATGGATATTTTTGATTTATCGTATTTAGCGATGCCGAAGTTGAAGTTTTTCACCAACTGCTTTTGTGGTTTTTTTGTTGTTTGTTGGTGAAAAACACCAACAAAGGAGCATTTATTGTATTTAGCGATGCCAAAGTTGGTGTTTTCCACCAACTACTTTTTAGGTTATTTTGTTTTATGTTGGTAAAACACTAACAAAAGGCGCAACTGTGTGATGTGGTTGATTAAAAAAAACACATCCTTAATAAGCTCTGCTCGGTATCTTCAATAAAAACATATTTTCGTTTGAATACCTCTCAATGGGATAGTAGTACCAATGTTTATTTCTAGGAATGTCCCCTCGAGGGGACTTTAGGGGTGTTCAGGAAAGGGATGGGGAGTCTAGGAGAAAATCGTCTCACTCAACGCATAATATATCGCCATAATAGCAGAGAAAACGGCAGATCCCATGAAACGCCATTTTAGTTTAAATCTATTTTGAATAATATAATTCGCAATAAATGAAAAAGGAATATTCACTAAAAACGACCAAAAGGCAATCTCTAAAAGGTTAAAACCTATAGCTTCAAACTTCCCAGAAAAGAGTTTGATAAAGAGTAAATGTCTAGCAATCCACAACGGATTAAAATACGCGATAGCCAAAAGCGTTTTGGTTAATGTTGCTTTAATGCCTTTTAAGAACTGTGTCTTTTTTACAATCCAATCAAAATAATTTGGGATTTCAAATGCGTAAAATGTTGCGCCAATAAACATCATACCTAATAAACGATACCAGGAAAATTCATGTAATAAAAGTGCAGCAATAGTATCTCCAGCACTATAAATAAGTGCGCCTTTAAGGATGTTTTGTTTTTTGTAGTGCAAAGAAAATGGTTTAATTAAATTTGTCAATTCGAGTGAATTTTACGATTGAAAATGAGTAAAATTTGTATCGAGAATAAGAATTTAGTTTCCATAGGTTCTCGATACAATTTTCGTTCCTCAAATCACTCGAACTGACAATTGTTTTTATTTCGTGTTTTCATACAAACCCATCAATACCTTTTCAGGTGTCATTGGTGCATGAAATTGTAAATCGTAGTTTGGATTAAAAGCTTTAATGGCATTTTGAAGCGCAAAATAAGCGCCAATTCCATACATTAAAGGAGGTTCTCCAACGGCCTTCGATTTTAAAATAGCCATATCATTTCCTTCCGTTTCTACTGGAATCACTTCTACTGTTTTTGGTACAGAAAATATATCCGGAACTTTATATGTAGATAGTGCGTTAGACAATAATCTTCCGTCTTTATTATAGGCAATCTCTTCCATGGTCATCCAGCCAATACCTTGAATTAATGCGCCTTCTACTTGTCCTAAATCAATTCCTTCACTCATGCTTTTTCCGTAATCGTGTACTATTTTAACGGAGTCAAACTCATAAGTGCCACGTGTGCAATCTATGGTTGTAGTTGTGATGGCTGTTCCGTAAACATGATAAGCAAAAGGATGTCCTTTTTCTTTGGTTTTATCGAAGTGAATTTCTGGTGTTGCATAATGTGCGTTTTCCGTTAAAGCAACACGTTTCAACATGGCACTACTGATGAGGTTTGTCCACGATAATTCGGATTTCTTTCCGTTTACAAAAACAGCTTCCTTTTTTAAAGTAATATCTTTTTCTGAAACATTTAAGTCTTCCGAAGCCACCGTTTTTAACCTTTCCACTAAAGCATTACAAGCCATTAAGGTTGCTTTTCCATTTAAATCTGCAGTAGAACTCGCAGCAGAAGGTGATGTGTTTGCAACTCTTGTGGTGTTAGTAGTTTCTATCTTTATTTTCTCCATAGGAATAGAAAATACATCCGCAGCAATTTGCATCATTTTGGTATTGACACCTTGACCCATTTCTACAGCAGCTGTACTAATACCAACGCTTCCGTCTAAATAAATATGCACTAAAGCACGCGCGTGATTCATCGGTGTATTGGTAAACGAAATACCAAAAGTAATAGGCATAAAGGATAGCCCCTTTTTAAAGCATGTATTGTTTTTATTGAAGTCGGCAACTTCTTGCTCTAAAGCTTTACTATTAAATATGTTTTTCGCAGAATCCCATGTGTTTTTGGCTTCTACTTTTTTAGCGATTTGTCCGTACGAAAATGTATCGTTTTCGTCTAGTAAATTCGCTTCTTGAATTTTTCTTGTTGAAACTCCAATTTCATGCGCAGCTTTTGCAATTGCCGACTCGATTACAAACATACCTTGTGGTCCACCAAAACCACGAAACGCTGTGTTTGGTGGTAAGTTGGTTTTGCAACTCAATACTTTTGTGGTTACGTTTGGTACGTAATAACTGTTGGTTGCGTGAAATAAGGTACGCTCTGCAATGGCAGGCGATAGATCTGCTGCAGCACCAGAATTTTGTAAAAACTCCGTTTGGTAGGCTAGAATTTTTAAGTCTTTTGAAAGTCCGATTTTATACGTGCTTTCATACGGATGCCGTTTTCCAGTCATTCGTAAATCGTCATGACGATTCAATATTAATTTCACCGACTGATTTAAATGATAAGTAGCCAAAGCAGCCATCACAGCCCAAGGAGTAGCTTGGTCTTCTTTACCTCCAAATCCGCCACCAAGACGTGTCACATCGACTTCAATTTTATGCATGGCAATACCCAAAACTTTGGCGATTGTTTTTTGCACAGCAGTAGGTCCTTGTGTAGATGAGGTGATTTTTATGTTGCCGTTTTCCATAGGTTCGGCATAAGCACCTTGCGCTTCAATGTATAAATGTTCTTGTCCGTTAGAAAAAGTTTCCCCTTCAAAAATATAGTCGCAATTGGCGAAAGCTTTTTCGGTATCACCTAAACTAAAAGATCGTGGAGCATTGATGAAACTACCTTTTGCTTTTGCTTCTTTTGCAGTGGTAATTACTGGTAAGTCTTCAATTTCAATTTCGATTAAACCTCTTGCTTTTCTTGCGATAAATTCCGATTCGGCAACAATTAAAGCAATTGGCATTCCCCAAAAATGTACTTCCGCTTCTGCAAATAAAGGTTCGTCAGGAATAATACCACCAATTTCATTTTCACCAGGAACATCTTTGTAGGTGAAAATACGTTCGACACCTTCCAAGGCTTCTGCTTTAGAGTAATCGATACTTTTTATTTTTCCGTGTGCTTTTGGTGCATCAAAAACTACTGCATGAAAGGTACCTTGTCTAACGTTTATGTCATCCACATACAGCGATTCTCCACGAACATGCGTGTAGGAGTCTAAGTTTTTAATGCTTTGTTTTAATGATTTTGAAACGGCATCTAACTTCGTGTCTAGTACTTTATTTGCTTTGTTTTTATGCATGTTGAATAAAGTCGTTTAAAGTGAATTGCTTCGGGAATAATGTAGTAAAATGTGCAAAGAATAATTGTCTTCCTAACAAACGTTTATAGTCGCTTGTGCCACGAACATCGCTAATTGGTGCGATTTCCTTTTGAAGTATCTCGTTAGCATTCAATATCGTTTCAGCAGTGAGTGGTTTTCCTATTAAAAATGCTGAGGTGTCGTGTAAGTATTTTGGAATTGCAGCAACACCTCCAATAGAAACATGCGCTTCGGTAATGGTTTCATTTTCAATTGAAATATGAATTGCAGCATTGACACTCGCAATATCTAAATGTGTTCGTTTACAAACCTTTTCAAAATTGAAAAACGTATGTTCTGTTGGTAATTTAAATTGGATGCTTTTTAAAAGTTCATCGTCTTTTAAATCGTATGTTTTGTAACCTTGATAAAAATTTTTCAAGGAAACTGTTCGTTCTTTTTCTTCGGAATTTAATATCGTAATAGTACTATTAAACGCTAAAAAGAATATGGTCATGTCGCCAATTGGTGAAGCATTTACTAGGTTGCCGCCTAAGGAAGCCATATTTCTAATTTGCTCTGAAGAAACTAATTTTAAGTGTTTTCTTAAGTTTGGTAAAATACTGTTTAATTCGGTGTGATTCCATAAATCGGAAACCGTAGAGTTGGTTCCGATAGTGCAAATGTCGTTTTCAATGGAAATGCCTTTTAAATAGTCTTTTTCGGCAATTAGATGTACGTCATTGTCTGCTAAATTATCTGCTTGTTGCACGTATAAATCGGTTCCTCCAGAAACATATTTTCCTTTGGGTTGCTTTAAATCTTTAGCTGCAATGTCGTTTAAACGTTTCGGAATAGATTCAAAATAATCTGGAATAAATTGATTTTCAATGAGCCAATCCAAAGTGGTTTCCTTTTTGTTTTCTAGTTTTTCAACTACCTCATGTGCTGCTTTTTCAATGGCTTTATATCCTGTGCATCTACAAATGTTTCCGCTTATAGCGTCAATAGCATTACTATAATTTTTATCCGAATTGGACAAAGCAAAACCAGTTAAAGCAACCACAAAACCAGGTGTGCAAAATCCGCATTGTGTCGCGTAATTTGCTTTCATGGCTTCTTGTGCTGTGGTTAATTTGTCTTTGAGATTTGTTCCTTCCACCGTTACAATATGCTTACCATGCGCATTTCCTAAAGGAGAAATACACGATGTGATACTTTGATATTCTACAGTATCGTTTGTTAATGTCCCGACTAAAAGTGTGCAAGCACCACAATCGCCTTCACGACAACCAATTTTGGTTCCTGTGAGACGTTGTTGGTAACGAACAAAATCCAATAAAGTGGTTCCGGAATGCTCCGACGTTTTAATGGTTTTGTTATTTAGAATGAAGGTGATCATTTGTTTTGTTTAATCTCTTTTTATTAATTAATGAAATAATATTTATCCATAATTGTATTTGAATTACCAATTTTCTTTAATACCTCTCACTCTATCTATAAATGTAGAAGAGTCAATTTCATCAGTTCCAAATCTTTCTTTAAAACGTTCTGCTATTCTTAGAACCCAAGTCGCTTCAGGACTAGCATCTAGTCCTTCTGCTTCAACTACATGTATTGCAAAATCATCTGCATTATAATATTCTATTTTAATAATTTGTTCAAAATCCTCATGAGGAATACAAAATCCCCATTTGGCACAAAGATCATAAAGTAGATATATTAGTTCTCGTTCCATAGGTGGAACATTTTTTCCGACTTTAAATCCCATTCAGTTCTTAACTACACTTAATTATAATTTAATACTCCGTTTTATCTTGTTTTTTAGTCCATTCTTGAAAAGGCTCTAAAGCAATTTCACGCGCTAATTGTTCGAAAGGAATGCTTCTTTCGGCATAAGGTAAAGGGATTTCTTTGTAAATAAATTCATCATCAAATCCAATGTTTGCAGCATCCACTTGATTGCTTCCGTAATATACTTTATCTGGTCTAGCCCAATAAATAGCACCTAAACACATAGGGCAAGGCTCACAAGAAGTATAAATTTCACAACCATCTAATTGAAAAGAATCTAAGTTTTTACAGGCATCTCTAATAGCTGTAACTTCTGCGTGTGCAGTTGGATCGTTGGTAGAGGTTACTTTGTTGTTTCCGCGTCCTACAATTTTTCCGTCTTTAACAACTACGCAGCCAAATGGTCCACCTTCATTGTTATTCATTCCTTTTAAAGCTGCGTTTACAGCTTCTTTCATAAATTGATCTTTATTACTCATTTTGTCTTTTTTTCTAACAAGCTAATATACTATTTTTAAATAGTGATTAATAGAAAAGAAATTCAAACTTCATACTTGTAAAGATGAAGAGTAATTATTTTAAATGTTCGCTTTTGCTAAAGTGCATGCAAATAGGATTGGTATTTGGGTTTGTTTTTTAACTCTAATTGTTTCTGTTCGTATTATGTGTTTTTAGTGTAATCGCTTAGTTATCAATGTGATTTTATTGGTTTGTAGTTTTTTAAATTATTTATTCTTTTTAATTTAAAAGGAAAAAGCGTATTTTTAAGGCCCCTAGCTTAACCGAATCACCGTATGAACATATATACTATAATACTTATTGAGTTTTTACTCATATCTTCTAGTATTCTTTTATTATTTAAATTTAGAAACGTATTAGGATTAGCTCCTCTGTATCTTTTTTTAGGAGCTGTTAGATATTTACAAGCCCTTTCTGGAGACATGATACGTTTTACTGTTTTCGATGAACTAATAATTTATCCAACATCCGTCATTATATTTAGTTCGCTTCTATTTGCGGTGTTATTGATTTATATTAAAGAAGGCGTTGCTAGTGCTAGAGCCCTTATTTTAGGGATTATTATTTCCAATCTCCTTTTATCTGCATTGTTTGGTATTATGAATTTGGAAAACTTGGTGGAAATAGATTCGTCCTTTGCTTTTTTAGTAGATGATAAATATTTCATTACTGGTACGGTCTTATTGTTCTTGGATTTTCTATGTCTGGTAATAATCTATCAATTTCTGATTTCAATACTTAATAAGCGATATTTCTTTTTTACACTCTTTATTTCGCTATTAGTAGTTTTTGTTTTTGACGCCTTTATTTTTAAAACAATTCTCTATTTGGGTTCTGCAGATTTTTATAATTTATTAGTCGGGAATATTATAGGGAAGTTTATTGCAGCGCTCGTCTTTTCTGTGATTCTATATATCTATTTAAGGTATGTAGATAATGAGAAAAGCAATACTTCTTTTATTGCCAATCAAGAACGAGATGTTTTTTCCATATTGAGGTATGAAAAAAGATATTTACAACTAAAGACGGAGAAACAAGAGTTAGAGAAAAATTTAACCTCGCAATTAGAAACTTCTTTAAATAGCATTTCAGGCGGTTTCATATCTCTAGACACTAACTGGTGTTATACGTATGTTAATAAAAAAGCTGCAGAGCTTTTAGGGAAATCTCCAGAATCCTTAATAGGAAAACATATTTGGACCGAATTCCCAGAAGGTGTAGGACGTTCTTTTTATGAGGCTTATTATAAAGCTGTTGAAACACAGGAAACAATATACTTTGATGATTATTATGAGCCACTAGATAAATGGTTTGAGAACAGAATTTACCCATCTCCAGACGGATTGATAATTTATTATACAGACATATCAAAACAGAAAAAAATAGATGCTAACAATCAAATGTTATTGTCTTTAATTGAAACTAACGATGATTTTATTGGTTTAGCAACTTTAGAAGGAGAACCTATTTATTTAAATGATAATGGTAGGCAGTTAATGGGATTAGAATCGGATGAAAAAATGCCAGCTTCTATTTCTTCTTTTTTTCCGGAAGATTACCGAGATAGGATAGCAAATGAGCACATGCCTAGCATTTTTGAAAGTAATAAATGGCAAGGGGAAACACATTTTAAAAATTTTAAAACAGGAGATTTAATTCCTATAGAAATGTCTGGTTTCTTAATTAAAGATAAGGTAACGAACAATCCTATAGCATTAGGTGTGGTTGCTAAAGATATTTCTAGGCGTAAAGAAGCTGAAGAAAAGTTAAAATATAGTGAGCAATTATTTAAACGATTAACATCTAAAGCGCCAGCAGGAATCTACCAAACAGATACAGATGGTTCTTGTAATTATGTAAACGAAAGATGGTTAGAGTATGCTGGGTTGTCTTATGAAGAAGCTATGGGGCCTGGTTGGGCTAAAGCTATTCATCCCGATGATGAAGCAAGAATTCTTAAAGAATGGGAGGTATATGTTTTATCTGGCGAAAGTGAACTTGAAACCGATTTTAGGTTTCTGCATAAAGATAATAAAGTGATATGGGTGTCGGTAAAGACTGTAGGAACCTACGATTCGCAAAATAATTTATATGGCTATATAGGTATGGCTATTGATGTTACAGAAAAGAAAAAAGCAGAACAAAAATTAATAAATAGTGAGCAGTTATTTAAAAGATTAACATCTAATGCGCCAGTTGGAATTTATCAAACAGATAAAGAAGGTATTTGTAATTATGTTAATGAGGAATGGATGAAATACTCGGGAATGACTTTTGAGGAGTCATTAGGTTTTGGTTGGTGCAATGCAATTCACCCAGAGGATAAAGATAGGATTATGGGAGAGTGGGAACAAGCAATTTCTACTGGAGGTGGCTTAGTTTCCGATTTTAGATTGTTAAGTAAAAAAGGAGAAACAAAATGGGTTACCACAAAAGCTACTAGCTTATATAATCATAATAATGAATTATATGGCTATATAGGGACAATCGTAGATGTTTCAGAACACAAAGAAGCTGAAGAAAAGTTAATAAATAGCGAACAATTATTTAGGCGATTATCCTCTAATGCACCCGTTGGAATTTTTCAGACAGACAAAGATGGTGCTTGCAATTATGTAAATCAAGAATGGATAAAATATTCGGGAATCCCCTTAGATGAAGCTTTAGGCTTTGGTTGGTCTAATGCGATACATCCAGAAGATAAAGAACGGGTTCTTGATATATGGCAAAAATCTATTTCTACTGGAACCGAATATAGAACAGATTTAAGATTTCTAGATCCAGAAGGGGGAATTACATGGCTTTCCGCTAAAGCTACTGGTTTGTATGATGCTAACAATGAATTGTATGGTTATATAGGAACGCTTATCGATGTTACCGAACGTAAAGAAGCTGAAGATCAGGTTGCTAAAAGTGAGAAATATTTAGAAAATATCTTAAACAATATTGGTGATCCTGTTTTTGTAAAAGATGAACAAAGTAGAATACTGTTAATCAATAATGCGTTTTGTTCTATTTTTAATATTGAAAGGGAGTCTGTAATTGGTAAAACTTTAGCCGAAAGTGTTTCTGCACAAGAAAGAGAGAGTTTTTTAGAAATAGATAAACAAGTTCTAGTAACAGGTGTTGAGAGTGTTAATGAAGAAACTTTAACACTTGTGGGAAAAGAATCAAGAACAATTTCAACAAAAAAAACGAGATTTATTGATGTTGCTGGTAATCCGTTTATAATAGGGATTATTAGAGATGTAACGGAACGTAAGAAAATTGACGAAGAAATTCGAATGACTCATCAAAGACTTACTACACATTTAAATAACTCTCCGTTAGCAATAATTGAATGGGATAAGAATTTTTTTGTTACTAATTGGTCTGCGCAAGCTGAAAAGATTTTTGGTTGGAAAGAATCTGAAGCGATAGGAAAACAATTGGTGGATTTGAATTTGGTTTTTGAAGAAGATATTCCTTCTGTCGAAGCTATTTCTAATGAATTAAGTAGTGGTAAGGTAAAAAGCAACAAAATTATTAATCGTAATAATACAAAAACAGGAGAGGTCATATACTGTCAGTGGCATAATTCTGTTTTGCAATCTTCCGATGGGCAATTAGAAACTGTTTTGTCCTTGATACAAGATGTTACGGAAAGTAAAAAAGCAGACGAAGAAATCAGGATGGCGCATCAACGTCTTACTACGCATTTAAATAACTCTCCGTTGGCAATAATTGAATGGGATAAGAATTTAATTATTCGCAGCTGGTCAGTAAAAGCCGAAAAGATCTTTGGTTGGAAAAAGGAAGAAGTCTTAGGGAGACATTTTAGTGATTTAAATCTCGTTTACGAAGAGGATTTTGAATCTACAGAGGTTGTCTCTTATGAATTAATGAATGGAATTGTAAAAAGCAATAAGATTATTAACCGTAATAACACCAAAAATGGAAATGTTATTTATTGCCAATGGTATAATTCTGTTTTACAATCTCCAGATGGGGAAATAGAAACTGTTTTATCATTAGTACAAGATGTTACCAAACGTAAAGAAGCAGAAGAGAGTATTAAAGAAAGTGAGGAGAAGTTTTCTAAAGTATTTAAATCTAGTGTTATCGGATTTTCTATTGCTAATTTAGAGCATGTTAGAGTGGAGGCTAATGATGCTATGGCAAAACTTTTAGAGGCAACAAGAGAGCAGATAATTGGTAAGACAAGAGGAGAATCTGGAACCGATATATTGAATGCTGCTTTCTATGAACAACAAAGTAGGCTCACAGAAAAAATTAAAAATGAAGGTTTTTTAAATAATGAAAAAGTTTATAGAACCTTAGTGAGTGGAAAAGTGATAACAACCTTAGTTTCTGTAGAGCTTATAGAGATAAAAGGAGTTCCTCATTTTCTTAGTGCAGCAATTGATATAACAGATAAGGAGAATGCAGAAAAAGCATTAAAAGAAAATGAAGAAAAATTCGCCAAAGCATTTAGCTCTAATGTTATTGGAAAAGCCATACTTAATAAAGCCAAAAAGATAGTTGAAGTAAATGAAACCTTAGCAAATATTGTTGGATTTAAAAGAGAAGATATGTTAGGGTGTACAGTAGAAGAAATAGGGTTATTTGATCTTAATAACCAAGAAAACATAGAGAATGAAAATAAACTATGGAGTCAATTTAATGAAAAAGGATATGTCTCTAATATTGAATTAAAATACCTGTTGCAATCCGGGAAAGAGCTTCATATATTGATATCTTTACAAACGCTTCAGTTAAATAATGAAGGTCATGTTATGTTGACTATTTTGGACATAACAGAAAAGAAAAATGCCGAAGCAGAATTAAAAAAATATAGAAACAATCTAGAAGAACTAATTGAAGTTAGAACCGAAGAGGTGCATTTAAAAAATAATCAATTAGAACGTATGAATAAGTTATTTGTTGGTAGGGAGTTGAAAATGAAAGAGTTGAAAGCTATTATTAAAGAGTTACAGTTAAAGAATGACAAGTAAAACGATCTCAGGAAAAAGTAATCCATCTCTTTTTTTTAAAAAACCTTTGGTATTAGGTTGCTTTGTTTTTTTAACATTGCTTTTTGCTACGCAATATGTTGCTTATCAGGAATATGTGATAAATAATAATGAGCAAAAACGAGAAATTAATAATCAAGCAAATTTAATTAAAGAAAAGCTGCAATCCCTAGTCATGTACAGTTATTCTGCTACAAAACTATTAGAATATATTGTGGAAAGAAATGGAGTTCCAGAAGATTTTGATAAGATAGCTGCAGAATTACTAGGAAGAAGTAAATATTTCGATGTTGTAGAACTAGTAGATGGTAAGGGGTTTATTACACACGTTTATCCTTTAAAGAATAATGAAGTTATTGGTTTTAATATTCTAACAAGTCCTGAAGCTCGAAGTGGATCAATCGCTACTATAAAAAGAAGAGATTTTTTTATCGCAGGCCCAGTTAACCTAAAGCAAGGTGGTGTTGGTATGGTGAGTAGGCAACCTATTTTTTTAGATGATAAATTCGTTGGTTTTTCTGCAGTGGTTACCAAGATTTCTACAATCTTTAGTGATTTGGTTACGGAAAATTCGGAAGAAAATCGTTTTGTTTATCAATTGTCTAGAGTGAACCCTGAAACGGGTAAGGAAGATTTTTTTTTAGAAAACGATATTTCTAATCATAAAGAATATGCAATACCTGTAGAAATGTCTATAGGAGAATGGAAGTTGTATGTTGTGCCATTAAAAAAAACAATGAATACGGCAATATGGTCTTCCTTGGTTGGAGTTCTAATAGCTTTTTTTAGTAGCTGGGTCGTGTGGTTTTTTGCAGGCCGATCTGCTCGATTAAATGATTTGATTTCTTTGAAACTTTCAGAACAGGAAAAACAATTAAAGTTAGTTTATGAAATCACATCCGAGAAAGTAAAAAAAAGCGAAGCATTATTTAGAAGTTTAGCTTCCAATGCCCAAGTAGCAATCTTTTCTACAGATAATGAAGGGATGGTTAGTTATGTAAATGACGAATGGATGAAATATTCTGGTATGACATTTAAAGAGGCAATGGGCTCTGGGTGGGTAAACGCGATACATCCAGAAGATAAAGACAGAGTAATGCATGAATGGCAACAGGCAGTGCTGTATGGGAATGATTTTAATACCGAATTGAAGTTCTTAGATAAAAAAGGAAATACAACTTGGCTTATAGTTAAAGGGACCAAGCTAGTAGATGCGCAAAAAAATATTTATGGATATATTGGTACTGCTTCAGATATTACAGAAAGAATTCATCACGAAAAAGAATTACTAAATTATAAGAATAATCTAGAGAAATTGGTGGGCTTAAGAACCGAAGAGCTTAATGATAGTAAAGAGGCATTATTGAATCTTTTAGAAGATATAAATCTCCAATCTGCCGAATTAGAAAAAGAAAAGGTAAAAGCGCAGTCTGCAGATTTAATGAAATCCGCATTTTTAGCAACCATGTCACATGAGTTAAGAACACCAATGAACTCTATTATTGGGTTTACAGGTATATTGTTAAAAGAATTAGCAGGACCATTAAATGAAGAACAAAAAAAACAACTCTCTATGGTAAAAGATAGTGGTTCGCATTTGTTAGGTTTAATTAATGATGTTTTAGATATCTCTAAAATAGAAGCAGGTAAGTTAAGAGTTTCCTTCTATCCATTCAATTACCTAACAACATTAGAAAAAACAATTGACTTTTTAATGCCGCAAGCTTCAAAAAGAGGGCTTCAATTGCATACCGAAATTTCTAATTTAGATATTACGCTAGTCAGTGATGAAAGACGTATTGAACAAATTCTATTAAACTTGCTTTCTAATGCTATTAAGTTTTCTGAAAAAGGAATTATTATCATTAAAGTAAATGTTAAAGATAATGTGCTTATAACTCAAATAATTGATCAGGGAATTGGAATAAGTAAAAAGGATATAAATAAATTATTTATGCCTTTTATTCAGCTAGAAGGAGGGCTTAGTAGAAAGCATGAAGGAACAGGTCTTGGATTGGCTATTTCTAAAAATTTAATTGAAAAATTAGGAGGTACCATTCAAGTAGAAAGCGAATTAGGAAAAGGGAGTAACTTTATATTTAAGTTCCCATTAACGAGTATTCCTACAAAAAACTAATTTAGTTTAATTATTAATTAGTTAATAATACCAATTTTAATATATTTATCGATTAACTTATTGATATTAAATTTTATAGAGAAGTAATGAAGCCTACCATTTTAATAATTGAAGATAACGAACAAAATATGTATATGCTTTCGTATTTGCTTACTAATAGTAATTATGACGTACTTAAGGCGTATAATGGAGTTGACGGATTGAATTTAGCACATGAAAAACATCCTGAAATTATTTTGATAGATATTCAATTGCCAGATATGGATGGTTATGAGATATGTAATAATTTAAGACATAATGGTTTGCCAAAAACCACTGTAATTATAGCAGTGACATCGTATGCTATGGGGGGGGATAAAGAAAAAGCAATTGAAGCTGGCGCAAATGGATATATAGAGAAGCCTATTAATCCGGATACTTTTGTGAAACAAATGGAGGCTATATTTAAAGCATAATTAAGGCATGAAAACTATATTAATAGTAGATGATACTTTTGAAAACCTATATTTACTCAGAGTTATACTGGAAGAAGCAGGCTATCTAATTGTAGAGGCTAAAGATGGTAAAGAAGGTTTAGAAAAACTACATGAATGTAATGTAGATCTAATTATCTCTGATATTTTAATGCCAGTTATGGATGGCTATCTGTTTTGCCAAGCTTGTAAAAACGAAGAATTATTTAAGAATATCCCTTTCGTTTTTTATACTTCCACATATACCGAAGCACTTGATGAAGATTTTGCATTAAAATTAGGGGCCGTTCAGTTTTTAAGAAAACCAACCGATCAAAATAAAATATTATCCGTAATTGAAGATGTTTTTGCTAATGTTAAACCAGAAGAGAAGGTTGTAAAAAATGTAAAATTTACAGAAGAAGAAGTTTTAAAGCTTTATAGTAAACGACTAATTAGTAAGCTTGAGCAAAAAAAAATAGACCTTGAAAGTGAGGTTTTAGAGCGGGAAAAAACACAGCGATTATTAATACATAAAAACGAAATACTAGATTTAATTGTAGTAAATACACCTATACATGAAATCTTTGATCGTTTACTTTTAAACTATCAATCTGTTTATCCAGATTATTATGGATCTATTAGTTTATTAGATAAAGATGGTATTCATCTTATTTTAGAGTCTTCCCCATCATTGCCAAAAGCATACAGTACAGCCATCAAAAAAATTCCTATTGGAGCAGATGTGGGTTCTTGTGGTACAGCAGCTTATACAGGAAAACCTATTGTCGTTTCAGATATAAGCACAGATGTTTTATGGAAAGATTATAAAGATGTAGCATTAGAACACGATTTAAAGTCCTGTTGGTCTATTCCAATTTTCTCAAAAAACAATACGGTTTTAGGTACTTTTGCTATATACAGCAAGTCTATTAGTGCACCTTCTTTTAGCGATATTCGGGAGCTTAATTTTACGGTGAGCTTAGTTAATATTGCGCTTGAGAAAACTAGAATTGTAAATGAAATTATTAAGAAAGAAGAGTCGTATAAGTCATTAGTAGATCAAGCCAGTGATGCTATAATAACGTACTCTTTAGATGGAACAATATATGATTATAATAAAGCTTCTTATACTACTTTAGGTTATACCGAAAACGAGTTTTTAAAATTAAATATTTATGATTTCAATATAGGAGAATTTATTCAAGATTCAGAAAATCATGAAAAATTACTTCAAGGGGAAGCTATTGTTTTTCCTAGAGAATTTAGACGAAAAGACAATTCTGTATATGAAGTAGAAGTATCTGCGAAATTGCAGAAAGATGGTAAAATACTTGCTATTGCACGAGACATTACAGAACGTAAAAAAGCAGAAATAAAAATAAAGGAAAGTGAATACAATTTAAGGCAATCTCAAATAGTTGGTAATATTGGATCTTATGTTATAGATCTAAAAGCGCTGACTTGGGAAGGATCTGCTTTTTTATATAATGTTTTTGGTATAAGTAAAACGTATGCTAAAACTATGGAAGGCTGGACAGAACTTATTCATCCAGATCAAAGAGAAGAAGTCTCTAGCTATTTTGAGTTTTGTGTTTTAAATAATACGAAATTTAATAAAGAATACCGAGTTTTAAGGCAAGATTCTAAAGAGGAGGTTTGGGTACATGGTATTGGTAAATTGATTTTTGATGGAGATAAAAATCCTGCAAAAATGATTGGTACTATTCAAGATATTACCCAACGTAAAAAGAACGAATTAGACTTAAGAAAAGCCAATGAATTCTCTTATAGTCTTTTAAATGGAATGCAGGAAGGCTTAGTAGCAATAAATTTAGAATCAGAAATAATTAGTGTAAATCCTTCTTTTTGTAAAATGACAGGTTTTACAGAAAAAGAATTAATAGGAGTGAAGCGTCCATACCCGTATTCGCCACCAGAATTGAAAAAAGAGAATAGTGATAGGTATGAGTTATTAGCACAAAATATTAATAAAAAAGAATATGAAAACATCTATATGCGTAAAAACGGTGAACGTTTTCCTGTACATGTTTTAATTTCCAGTATTTATGATGATAATGGTGTAAAAACTGCAAATTTCTCTACGGTACGAGATATCACAGAGCGTAAAAAAGCTGAAATAGATTTAAAGCTTGCCAAAGATTTTTCTGAAAACCTTATTCTAAATTTAAACGAAGGTTTGTCTGTTGTTAATTTAGAAGGCGTGCAAATAGAAGCAAATCCAGCACTTTGTAAGATGTTGCGTTTTACAAAAGAAGAATTAGTTGGTCAAAAAGCTCCTTTTAATTATTGGCCACCAGAAAAGCAGGATGAAATTCAAGAAACTTATGGAAATATATTAAAAGGGGAGTATAGCAAAGTGGAGTTAACTTTAATGCGTAAAAACGGTGAGCGTTTTCCTGTGTTAATGTCAGCTTCATTTGTTAAAAATAATGAAGGAGAAATTATTGCTAATATTGCAACAATACAAGATATATCTCAGCGTAAACAAGCAGAAATAAAATTACAAGAAAACGAGAAATCCTTATTAGAGGCTCAAAAAATAGCGAAAATAGGAAGTTATAGCCTAGACTTGAATACACAAAAAATTGAAGCTTCAACTACTTTCAAAAACATTTTAGATGTAGATGTAGATGGTGATTTCTTCTTTGAAACTTGGACTAGTATCATTCATCCAGATGATGCGCTTTTGGATAGAGCAATGTTTAAGAAGAGTTTAAAAACAGGGGAATCCTTTGATTTAGAGTTTAGAATAATAACCAAAAATAAAAAACAATTAAAATGGATTCATACTTTAGGTCAAGTTATATATGATGATGATAAAAAGGCAATAGAGTTTTTTGGTACTATTCAAGATATATCCTTGCGTAAACAGTCGGAAGTAAAGCTTTTGGAAAGTGAATACAATTTAAGACAATCTCAAATAGTAGCAAATATAGGTACCTATTCTGTAGATATTAAAAAGAGTACTTGGGAAAGTTCTGATGTGCTTGATAATATTTTTGGTATTAAGAAATCTTTTGTCAAAAGTGTGGAAAGCTGGATTTCTATTGTTCATCCTGAAGATCGAGAAGAAATATTAAATTATTTTAAAATTAATATTCTGAAAAATCATGAAAAATTTAATAAAGAATACCGAATCTTAAGAGTAGATAATAAGAAAGAAGTTTGGGTACATGGAATTGGGGAGTTGAATTTTGATAGTGATGGTAATCCTATGAAGATGATAGGGACTACTCAAGATATTACCGAACGTAAAAAAATAGAGTTAGATCTTAAAAGAGCTAATGAGTTTTCAGATAACCTTGTGATGTCTATGCAGGAAGGTTTGCTTATAGTGGACTTAGAAGGGGCTATATTAAAAGTGAACGATTCGCTATGTGATATTTTAGGGTATTCGGAAAATGAACTTATAGGTCTGGAGTTGCCGTATCCATTTGCGCAAGAGAAGGACTATGAGAATATGTTGAAAATTAAGGATGAGGTAGCAAAAGGAGAAGCGCTGTCTTTTGAATTAGAGTTTGTTAAAAAATCAGGAGATAAGTTTATAGCTTCGTTTTTAACAGGGATTATAAAAAATGATGAGGGAGAAACGGTAGCTATATTTGCAACAATTAAAGATGTTTCAGAAGAGGAAAAAGTCAAAAAAGCATTAGAAGATATTGCTGTAAAATCAACACAGAAAAAGGATGTTATTTTAAAACTAGCTGGCCTTATTGGGGAAGATTTTAATTCTTCTTTAAAAAAGATTGCAGTTACGTCTGCTAAAGCTTTGGATGTAGATTTTGTTACCATTTGGGAGTATAAAAATAATCAATCCGAACTTGCGAGTAGGTTGTTTTATAATGCAACAGATGAAGCATTTAAGGAATATGAGTTAACAATAGAAGAAGAAAATTTTCCAAATTATTTTAATGCGTTTAAAACTAAAAACAGCATTAATATAGCGAATGTAAATTCTAATCCGATAACTCAGGCTTTTGCGACACAGTTTTTTATTCCTAACCAAATATCTTCTAGAATTGATGTGTTAATCCATGGTAGCAATAATTATTATGGTATTGTTAGTTTTGAGAGTAAGTCGGAAAACAGAGTGTTTAGTGCAGATGAAGAAAGCTTCGTTACCTCAATAGCTAGTATCGTTTCTTTAATGATTGAAAGCTCTGAGCGTAAAATAGCCGACAATAAAATAGCAATTGCGAATCAAAAACTTACAGAAGCTAATAGAGAGCTAAATACTTTAAAAGAGCAATTAGAACAAGAAAATGTTTACCTACGTAATGAGTTAGATTTAGTATTTAACTATGAGGAAATGGTGTATGGAAGTGAGGCTTTTAGTAACGTATTAACCGAAGTTGAAAAAGTAGCTCCAACTACAGCTACTGTGTTGTTGTTAGGGGAATCTGGTACCGGAAAAGAATTGTTAGCTAGAGCTGTGCATAATACTAGTTTACGTAATAATAAACCTCTAATTAAGGTAAATTGTTCTGCAATACCTAGAGAGTTGATTGAGAGTGAGTTGTTTGGTCATAAAAAGGGCTCGTTTACAGGAGCGATTAATGATAAGGTTGGAAAATTTGAGTTAGCAGACGGTGGTACTTTATTTTTAGATGAAATTGGCGAGCTACCATTAGATATGCAGCCTAAAATATTAAGATTTTTACAAGAAGGAGAAATTGAGGTCGTTGGTGGTAGTAGTGGATTAAAGAAATTAGACGTTAGAGTCATTGCGGCAACAAATAGAAATCTTAAAGAGGAAGTTAAGAAAAAACAATTTAGAGAAGACTTGTTCTTTAGGCTTAACGTATTTCCAATAGAGGTTCCTCCATTAAGAGATCGAAAAGATGATATTCCTTTACTGGTAGAGCATTTTGTAGATAAATTTAATAAGGCTTACGGAAAGAGTATTAAGTATATTACAGATGATGCTATGAGTCAATTAAGAGTATATAATTGGCCAGGGAATATTAGAGAATTAGAAAATTTAATTGAACGAGCTTCCATATTATCCAGTAAAGAAACATTAGTGATTCCAGGTTTTGAATCTTCTACACAAAAAGCAAAACCAATTAACAATCAAGATTTGACCCTAGATACTGTACAACGCAACCATATTGTTCAGGTACTTGAACAATGTAATTGGAAAATTAGTGGTCCAAAAGGTGCCGCGTTTATATTAGATTTAAAACCTAGTACTTTGCGTGATAGGATGACAAAATTAGGGATTTCAAAAGCCTAAAAACGGTAACGGAATACCGTGACTACCTATTGCTTGCCTTGTAATTAACGGTATGTCGAGATTTGTTTGTTCACTTGATAATTTTATTTTAAACCATAAACACTTGCAAAACAGGAGTTTATGGTTATTTTTTTGTTTCAAAATAAATTGTGGCACTCCTATTGACTTTAGTTTTTCAAATAGACAATGATGAAAAACGAAATACTAATCAATAATATTAAATTTTGGGAGGACCAAAATATTATTTATTGTAAGTTATATAATGGTTCTGATGTAAATTATTCTAATAATAATTTTGAAGATTCGTTTTTAGAATCTATTTCTATATTATCAAATGGCACTTATTTGCCTATTATATTTAATTTTAAAGAGATTGATAATTCTGCTTTAATAAAATTTTTTAAATTTTTATCCAATAATTCTAAAATAAAAAGCGCTGTCTTATCCAAAGCGTTTTTAGTAAAAAGCTATAAACAAAAAATTCTTCTTTCCTTTTATGTCATGTTTTGTGATTCAAATGTGCCAAACTTAATTTTTAAAAACTCAAACTCAGCAATACAATATAGCGATCAAAATTATGCGATTTTTAATTCTAAAAACTGTATTAATTAGATGGGAAACGTAATAAAAATAGGAGATTCAAAATTTTGGACAGATAGCGGTATTCTTTACTGTCAGTTTAGAAATAACGATGCTAAAAATAAGTTTGAAACAGAAAGCGTAGCCTTGTTTATACGTGCAATTGATAAATTATGTAAAGGTATGCCTATGCCTTTTTTAATAGATTCAAGAGATTCTCAATGGACTTTTACTAGAGAATCTGCTAATTTATTAGCGAATTCACCAACCTTAGTCAAGCTTAGAATGTCTGAAGCTTATGTGTTTAATACTATTGGAATAAAATTAGTAGTAGCTTCTTATAAAAGAATTTATGAACCTAGCACACCTTTTAGTGTATTTAATAATCTAGAATCTGCAAGAGCGTATTGTGTAGAAGCTATAAATAATTTTTATGGAAGCAATTAAATATAAACTACCTAATACCTTTAATGAAAACGTAATAAATGATCTTATAGAAAACTCTGTAGTTTCTGTAACAGATTCATTAGGAAGAATTGAATTTGCAAATCAAGCATTTTGTGATATTTTAGAATGTAATGCCAATAAGCTTATTGGTGAAACACACCAATTATTACGATCTCCTCTTCATGCAGAAAAAAAATATAAAAACTTATGGAGAACTATTAGAATGGGGAATAAGTGGAGTGGGATTTTAAAAGATATATCTGCTACAGGGAAAATGTTTTGGTTAGATACAACCATTATACCAATAAGAAATAACGCAGAAAAGGCTTTAAAATATTTATCTGTTTATAAGGATGTTACAAGATATTATGAAGATAATGAAGCGCTTTTACAGCGTCAGTTGGTTAATGAGAGTTTTTTACAAGAAATGCCTTTTCATGCGTTCACTATTTCAAGGCATGGTAAAATTTTAAATGCAAATAAATCTTTTTGTGATAAAGAAATTGGTGAATTAATTAATACGTACATCTATGATTATTTTATTCCGGTAAATTTCGAATCCTTTAAAAAGAATGTTGATAAAGTCTTTACCGATAAATTAACCCACAAGTTTGAGTTATATGATTTCGATTCTAATGGAAAAAAAATATTCTTTTCTGCAGTAGTCGCTCCTAATTATGACAATTTGGGTGCAATTGTTTCTTCAACCATTGCCTTGCACGAAATCACAAAGTTTAAAGGAGTTAGTGAAAAGCTTATCAATAGTGAGGCTAAATTTAGAACAATCTATAAGTCTATTAATGTTGGGGTAATTGTAGTAACAAATGATAAAGGTAATGTTACAGAATGGAATAAAGGCGCAGAGGCTACTTTTGGGTATACAGAGAAAGAAATAATTGGTAGGTCATTAACTGTTTTAATGTCTAAAAAATACAGAAATGGTAATATTAAAGAATTATTAAGAGCAGTACAGCAAATAAAGAACAAGCAGAATGTTGAAATTGTAGAAATGTGTTGTTTGCGTAAAAACGGAGAGCAATTTCCTGTAGAGTTTGCCTTAAGCAATGGTAGTGTAGGTGAAAATGATTTTTATTGCGCAATGATGGTTGAAATAACACATCGTAAATCTCTAGAAAATAAACTAAAAAGGAAAACAGAAGAGTTAGAGTTGTTTTTATCGCGTTCTGCTCAAGATATCAAAGCGCCAATATCTTCTATAGAGGAAGCGCTTGATTTGCTAAAAGAAGAGCCAGACGAGGATCGATTAGCTCTTTTAATAGGAATGTTAGATCCTATTATAAAAAACGGAAAGGAACTGTCGGAAAACCTTTCTCAAGTTTCTAAAGTTAAGGTTAAGAAAAAGGAAATAAAAAAAATTAATTTTTCTGAAGCTATTAAGAACACGCTAGTATCTCTAAATGGTGCTAATAAGTTTAAGAACATAAAGTTTCATGTGGATGTTGTAGATGATTTTGGATTTAACTCCAATTCAGAAATGATAGATTCTATTCTTCAGAATTTAATTAATAATGCTGTAAAATACTCTAGAGATCAAAAAGAAAAAATGAAATCTTTTGTAAATATTAAAGTAAAAACATCTTCAGGTGGAGCTGTGATTAATATTGAAGATAATGGCGTTGGTATTTATAAAAATAATATTAATAAAATTTTTGATTTGTATTATAGAGCTAACAAATATGAAGAACCAGGACATGGTCTAGGACTTTATATTGTTAAAAATGCAGTAGATGACTTAAATGGAAAAATAACGGTAGAAAGTAGCGTTAAAAGCGGCTCTATCTTTAAGGTAGTTTTACCTGTGATTGCATAACGAAGAAGTAATTGATGTATATAATAAATGGACTAAAATAAATAAGATATGTTATCTCAACCAATAAATTCTCAAGATTTTGAAAAGATGAACACAGAAAATTCTTGTGTAGACTCTATTAGTAAATCACCAACAACCATTGATTTTGAAAACGGTTTAGTAGAGTTTAGACCCTACCTTAATAAATTCGATTCAGAAGCAGAGGATGTTAATATGAAAATGAATTAAAAGAACCGCTAAAAGAAGCTCTAGTAAAATAGATGCTATGTATTAGTGGTTTTATTTATTAAATGAAATCAGGCTTACTTGTAAGTTGCGCTTGGTGTTAATCTTTATTTTAAAAAAAATAAAGAAGGACATCTGGTGTTACACATCAATAGGTTAAGTGGTGGTTTGTAGTAGTGGACATAAAAAACAATCTATTTAAAAAAAACGATAAGATTTATTAAAGAGAATTGAGTAGCTGTAAAGTTGCTTGTTTATTAATAGTCATTATAAAAACCAAAAAACCCGATTCAAATGAATCGGGTTTTTTTTGGTGGTGCCTCCAGGAATCGAACCAGGGACACATGGATTTTCAGTCCATTGCTCTACCAACTGAGCTAAGGCACCAGTAGCATAAAATTGCGAGTGCAAATATATATACCTTTTTGGTATTCACAAAGAAAAATTTGGAAAACTTTTTATATTTTTTTTATTGCAATCCAAAATAGAGCTATAAGTAATTATTTAAGTGGAATTTAGAATATATTTTATAACACATTTTGTAAATTTGATGTTTTAAGAAAAAAATATGAACTTAATTATTGATGTTGGAAATTCTTTTGTTAAAATCGCTGTTTTTCAGGAAGATAAGCTAATTTACAGCTGTAAGGTGAAAAATGATGAAGTTTCAAAAACATTAAGAAATATAAGAAAAGAATATAAAAATATTAAAAAAGCTATTTTTTCTTCCGTTGGAAAATTAAGAAAAGCAGATGTTGCTTATATTCAAAAATATTATGATGTTCTTGTCTTAAATCATGAAACAAGTATTCCTTTTACAAATTTATACAGCACACCAAAAACTTTAGGGATAGATAGAATTGCTTTAGTTAGTGGTTCTGTACAACAATTTCCAGATAAAAATGTTTTAATCATTGATGCAGGAACTTGTATTACTTTCGATTTTATTACGGATAAAAATGAATACTTAGGAGGTGCAATATCTCCAGGAATAAGAATGCGTTATAAAGCTTTAAATCATTTTACTGCAAATTTACCGTTGTTAGATACAGAGATGCCAAAAAATATTATTGGAAACGCTACGGCGACCTCGATGCATTCTGGTGTTGTTCAAGGTGTTTTACTCGAAATGGATGGAGCAATTCAAGAATATAAGGTGAAATACCCCGATTTAACAATTATTTTAACAGGAGGAGACGCTAAATTTTTGTCTAAACAATTAAAAAGTAGCATATTTGCCAACTCAAATTTCCTTTTAGAGGGATTAAATTTTATTTTACAATATAATACACACTAATGATAAAAAAACTGGTTATAGTTTTTATTGCTCTTTTTGCAATTCAAAGTTTCGCTCAAGAAGGTACTTCTTCACCATATTCGTTTTATGGAATTGGTAGCCTTAAATTTAAAGGAACAGTAGAAAATAGAAGTATGGGAGGACTTAGTATATATACAGATAGTATACATGTTAACCTAAGAAACCCTGCGTCTTATGGAGGTGAGAATATCGAGATGTATAATAATGAAGGTAGACCCATGACGTTTTCTGTTGGTGGAGGTCACACCTCTATAAAATTAGAAAGTGAATCTAATAGCGATCGTACATCCTCTTCTACTTTCGATTATTTAGCGGTTTCGTTTCCTTTAGGGAAATTAGGAATTGGTGTAGGTTTAATGCCTTATACTTCTGTAGGATATAAGTTAGAAAACTATAGTGATGATGGAATTACCAATAAATACAAAGGAGATGGTGGTGTTAATAGAACGTACCTATCTGCAGGATATCAATTAACTCCTGGTTTAAGTGTTGGTGTAGATGCACAGTATAATTTTGGAAACATCGAAGGAAGCACTATCGAGTATGTGTACAATGATGGCGAATTAGTACAATACCAAACTAGAGAAGATAATAGATCAGACTTAAGTGGTTTAAGCTATAATATTGGTGCTACTTATAAAACGAAATTAAATAATAAATTAGAATTAACTTCTGGAGTAACCTTTTCTCCTGAAAGTAATTTAAAATCTAAAAACGAAAGATCTATTAATACCGTTAATATTAATCCTACTTCAGAACAAGAGTTTGTTATAAATACGCTAGAATCAAATTTAAAAGAAAAAGGATTAAAAGAAACCACATTAACATTGCCAGCTACCTTTTCTTTTGGTGTAGGTATTGGTGAAGCAAGAAAATGGTTTGTAGGTGTAGAAAGCGTTTTTCAAGAAACTAGCAAGTTTGGTAACGCACTTTATGCTTCCGCAAATACAGAAACAACTTACGAAAACGGGAATACGTTTTCTTTTGGTGGTTTTTATATTCCCGATTATAATTCTTACAGATCTTATTTAAAACGAGTGGTTTATCGTGCTGGATTTAGAACCGAAAAAACAGGATTAGTTGTAAATGGAGAGTCCATAGATGAGTTTGGCATATCTTTTGGAGTAGGGTTACCAGTTGGCAACAATATATTCTCTAATGCAAACTTAGGTTTTGAAGTTGGTAAGCGTGGAACAACTAACAAAAATTTAATTCAAGAGAATTTTATTAATTTCCAATTAAGTTTATCTTTGAACGATAGATGGTTCCAAAAAAGTAAATATGATTAACACCAAAAACATTAAGAAGATGAAAACGAAAATTACACTATTAGCGATACTATTTTTAGGACTAGGCTTTGGTCACTCTCAAGTAAACGAAGAAGCAATGACTAAGCTTTCTATCTTTCACGAATATGTGAAAGCAGGAAATTTTGATGCAGCTTACGAACCTTGGATGGAAGTGCGTACAAAATACCCTAAATTTAATAACGCAATACCAGTAGATGGTGAGAAAATATTAAATCATAAAATCGAGAATTCTACAGGAGCTGAAAAAGTTGCTTATATCAATGATCTTTTAAAACTTTGGGATGAAAAGTTAGAAAATTTTCCAAGTAAAACGAAAGTTGGTGATCTTTTATCAGATAAAGCACAATTAATGTATGATTACAAAACCGAATTAGGTTTAAGTGATGAGCAAATATATGATGCATTTGATAAAGCATATACTACAGATTTAAAAAACTTTAGAAACCCTAAAGCATTATACATCTATTTTTCTTTAATGGTAGATTTATATGATAGTGGAAAAAAATCTGCACAAGATCTATTTAATAAATATGATGATGTTGTAGATAAAATGGATACAGAAATAGAGAAAAACTCTGATGGTCTTAATAAACTTATTGCTAAAGAAGAAGCAGGAACTCCTTTAACTAAAAAAGATGGGCAATATAAAAGACAATACGAAGGTTACTTAAGAGTGTTCGATCAAATTGCTGGTAGTGTAGATGCTAAATTAGGAGATAGAGCAAACTGTGAAAACTTGATTCCTTTATACCAAAAAGATTACGAAGAAAACAAGAATGATGGTGTTTGGTTACAAAGAGCAATGAACAAGTTATATGAAAAAGGATGTAAAGAAGATCCAATGTTTGTTAAAGTTGTAAAACAAAAAAACAGCATTGAACCAAACGCAAAAACATCATATTACTTATACTTAATAACAGGAGAGCAACAATACTTTGATCAAACGTTACGTTTAGAAACAGATCCTTTTAGAAAAGCTAAGTTATACAATACAATAGCTAGAGACTTTAAACAAAAAGGTAGCTACGGGAAAGCAAGAGAATTCTTTATGAAATCTTTAGCTGCTAACCCATCAGATAAAAAACCATACGATCAGATTGCTAGAATGTATGCAGCTAGTGCAAACAGTTGTGGAGATACAAACTTTAACAAAAGAGCCGTATTCTGGTTGGCTGCTGCAGAAGCAAGAAAAGCTGGTAGCTCTAGTTTAGCTGCTAACTACGAAGCTAAAGCACCAAGTAAGTCAGAGATTTTCTCTTCAGGAAAATCAGGACAAACTATTAGTATTGGATGTTGGATTGGTAGAAGTGTAACCGTACCAAAAATATAATGCAAAACAAGAGTTTATATATAAAAAGCATAGCCACAGTTTTTACTGTGGCTATGCTTTTTTCATGTAAAAGTAACTTTAACGAGGTGCAAAAGATAGGTGTTTCAGAAAACCAACCTATTGGTGTTGCTGAAGATATAAACCTAAAGTATACAGATTCAGGTAGAGTAACAGCAAATCTTATTAGTCCGAAAATGCTAGATTTTACTAACAGAGATTTTGGATATAATGAGTTTCCAGATGGTGTTATCTTACACATGTATGATGATTTAAATCAAAAAAGTACTGTAATCGCAGATTATGCTATTTCGTATAAAGAAACAAACCTTATAGATTTACGTGGTAATGTGGTGGTGACTTCGCATAAAAAAGACACCTTATTTGCCGAGCAATTGTACTATGATCAAACTAAAGAATGGTTATTTACAAACAAACCAGTAACCTTTAGACAAGGTAGAGATCTAATAAATGGAAAAGGGTTTGATTCCGATTCCGAATTTAAACAAGCACAAGTTCTAGAAATAGATGGTATTATCACACTTGAGGAATAATACTTATCTTTGCTAATAATAACTTTCAACCTAAATATCAAAAATGAAAACCGCTAAGTTTTTTCAATATATATACTTGTTTTTTGCTGCATTATTTTTGTATGATGCATTTTCTAATTGGAGTATAGATAAAAACAGAACTTATATCTCTTTAGCTTTTACCGCTTTAGCTATATTTATGTTTTTCTTTCGTAAAAAGTTCAACAAAAAATTTGAAGACAATAATAACGCGAAGTAATGAGTATTTACGTTGTTATTATCATTGTTTGTTTAATCCTTTCTGCCTTTTTTTCGGGTATGGAAATTGCGTATGTATCTTCGAATAAAATACATATAGAAATAGAAAAAAAGCAAGATGGGTTTCTAGCAAAAATACTTTCTAAACTTACTGTAAAACCTTCTAAATTTATTGCAACCATGTTAATTGGTAACAATATAGCGTTAGTTGTTTATGGTTTTTTTATGGGAGACTTGTTGGTGAACTGGTTTCATTCTTTGTTGCCGTCCAACAATAGTTTTATAAACTATCTGTTTGTAGATTTTAGCTTATTAACACAAACAATAATTTCTACCATTGTAATATTAATAACTGCAGAATTTTTACCTAAAGTATTCTTTCAAATCTATGCCAATTCCTTATTGAAAATATTGGCTTTTCCGGCATATGTGTTTTATGTGCTATTTACTTTTATTTCCGACTTTGTACTTTGGATTTCCGATTTTGTACTGAAAAAATTCTTTAAAACGGAAGGAGACCAAGTGCAGTTAGCTTTTACTAAAGTAGAGCTTGGTAATTATATTAGTGAGCAAATGGAGTCTGTGGAAGAACACGATGATGTTGATACCGAAATTCAAATTTTTCAAAATGCCTTAGAATTTGCCGAGGTGAAATCGAGAGAAGTAATGGTTCCTAGAACAGAGATTATTGCTGTAGAACTTAATGAATCTCTTAAAAATCTAAATAGCATTTTTACCGAAACAGGTTGCTCTAAAGTGATCGTCTATAAAGAAAACATAGATGATATTTTAGGCTATGTGCATTCTTTCGAACTTTTTAAAAAGCCTAAAACAATAAAGTCAATCATACTTCCTGTAGAGTTTGTGCCAGAAACCATGCTGATAAATGATGTGCTTAATGTGCTTATTAAAAAACGTAAAAGTATTGCTGTTGTATTAGATGAATATGGTGGGACTTCTGGTATTATGACTGTAGAAGATATTGTAGAAGAACTCTTTGGTGAAATTGAAGATGAGCACGATACCGTAGTTTTAATTGAAGAAAAATTAGACGAAAAGCATTTTAAATTTTCAGCAAGAATAGAAGTAGACTATATCAACGAAACTTTTAAAATTAATTTACCAGACGAAGAAAATTACGAGACGCTTGGAGGATTAATTGTTGCACATACCGAAGAAATACCTGAAAAGGATGAGATTGTAATCATACAGAACTTTCAATTTACCATCTTAGAAGTTTCTAATACGAAAATAGATTTAGTAGAACTTAAAGTTTTAGAAGACGATTAGTCATCAATCAGAGTTTCAGTATCAGTAAACAGTTATAGCTTAAAATTTTCCGTTTTAACTTCCGCTTTAAGCGCTGTTTTAAATTCAAATTCGGATACAGATTCCATTTCAAATTCATTTTATCCAAATAACCTTTTATTATTAAATAGAAAATGGTATTTTCGCGCACTATATTGAATAAAATTTATACCAAAAATGGCAATTTTAAATAACATTAGAAAACAATCATTAGTACTAATAGCAGTTATTGCTTTAGCATTATTCTCATTTGTATTAGCAGATTTGTTTAAAAACAGTGATGCACTTACAGCAAAATTACAAAATGTAGTCGCTACAATTAACGGCAAAGACATTACTCGTGAAGCTTTTATGCAAAAAGTAGAAGCAATGCAACGTCAAATGGGAGGAAACGGAACTAGCACACAAGCTATGAACAACGTTTGGAACCAAGAAGTACGTCAAGCAGTAATGGAAACACAATTTGATGCTTTAGGTTTTACAGTAGAAAAAGACCAAATGCGTGATTTGTTAAAAACAAGCTTAGCTAATAATGCAGATTTTCAAAATGAAGCAGGTGTTTTTGATGAAAACAAAATGAACGAATACATTGCTAACTTAAAAGAAACTTCTACAGTAGCATACCAACAATGGATTGATTATGAAGAAGGAGTAGCAGCTAACGCACTTAACCAAAACTATGTGAACATGGTTAAAGCTGGAATGGTTGGTACACTTGCCGAAGGAAAACTTCAACATCAATTAGAAGGAGACCAAGTGGATATTAAATTTATTCAAGTGCCTTTCTCTTCTATCGTAGATAGTACAATTACAGTTTCTGATAGCGATATTGCAAGCTACATGAACAAACATGTAAAGCAATATACAGTAGAAGCTTCTAGAGATTTAAATTATGTACAGTTTAATGAAGTTGCATCTTTAGAAGATGAAAATGCAATTAAACAAAACTTAAGAGATCTTTTAAAAGATCAAATAGTTTATAATGAAATTACAAAAAGAAACGATACTGTTTCTAGTTTCTTAAAGGCAAAAGATAACGAGTTATTTGTTAATGCAAATTCAGATATTAAATTTGATAACCGTTTTGTTAAAAAAGCAGATTTACCATCAGCAGTTGCAGATAGTATTTTTAATTTAAATGCAGGTGAAGTTTTTGGACCATATAAAGATGCTAACCACTTTAAAATTTCTAAAGTTGTTGCAGTAACACAAATGCCAGATTCTGTAAAAGCTAGACATATATTATTACCATTTGTAGGGTCTCGTTCTTCAACAGCAGAAACAGTGCAAACGAAAGAGCAAGCTAAAGTAACTGCAGATAGTATTATGAATGTTGTTAAATCTTCACCAGCTAAGTTTGTTAGCTTATTAGATTTTTCAGCAGACAAAGTAAGTAACGAGAAAGAAGGAGTTCTAGATTGGTTTACATACAACGCAATGGTTCCAGAATTTAGAGACTTTGCTTTTGAAAATACTAAAGGAGACTTTGGTGTTGTTGAAACTGTTTTTGGTTTTCATATCATTGAAATTTTAGGACAAAAAAATATGCAACGTACTATTAAGGTAGGAACAATTGCAAGAAAAATTGAGCCTAGTGAAGCTACCATTTCTAAAGTATTTAGAGATGCTGCTAGTTTTGAAAATGCAGTTGCAAACGGAAAGTTTCAAGATGTAGCTAAAGAAAATAACTATACGGTTCGTCCGGTAAACGGAATTAAAGTTTTAGATGAGAATATTCCTGGTTTAAATAACCAAAGAGCACTTGTTCGTTGGACATTTGAAGAAGATGCAGAAGTTGGTGATGTTAAGAAATTCGCAATATCTAATGGTTTTGCAGTAGTACAATTAACTGCTAAAAACAAAGCAGGTTTAATGAATACACAAGATGCATCTGTTACTGCTTTACCAGCAATACGTAAAGTTAAAAAAGCAGAAATGATTAAAAGCAGAATTTCAGCAACAACATTAGAAGCTTTAGCAAGTGCAGAAGGACAAACCATAAGAACTGCTTTAGCAGTTAATATGAAAACACCAACAGTTACTGGTGTTGGTAGAGAGCCTAAAGTTGTAGGTGCTGCTTTTGGTTTAAAAGAAGGAGAAACTTCTAAATTAATTGTTGGTGAAAATGGCGTTTATATGGTACAAGTAACTAAAGCTACTCCAGCAGTAGAATTAGCAAACTACCAAGCTTTTGCTAACCAAGTAGGACAACAAAAACAAACTGCTATAGATTCAAGATTATACACAGCTTTAAAAGAAGCTTCAGATATTGAAGATAACAGAGCAAATACAGTGCAATAGTAATAGCATAACGTATTATAAATATTAAAGCCCTTTTAGAGAAATCTGAAAGGGCTTTTTTTATTGCTTACCGGAAACTTGTTTTAGATCCTATTGTAATTTCCTTTTCCAATATAGTATGTAAATGGTTCCAATAATAGAAGGTAAGATCCAGGAAAGGATACTTCCAATGCCTAATCCGGCAACTATAAATGCGGTTACAGACGCTATGAATGCTCCAAGCATCTTTCCTACATGATTCTTCAACCAACCATTTTTGATCGCTTTAAAGTTTTTGTAGAATATAAAATCTTTTATCGTTAGTAAAAGTCCGAAACCACCAAAAATGAGATAAAGGATGTTTCCAGTTATTCCTTGGAATAAACCGTAAATCCCGAATAAAATCATTGTTATAGATAGGAACATCATGCTTCCAGAAATTATTTTATCTATAGCATTAGCAGACAGTTTACTTTTAGATTTAAATGTCAATATTTGGTTTCCAGAAATCACTAAGTAAATAGTAAAAAGACCTATTAAACAAAGAAAAGTGTTTCCGTGATTTGGCATAAAAGTAATAGGAATGGAAATTAAGGAGCTAGTTATCATTCCTATAGAAAATAGCTTTCCCATTCTTTTATGCGGAATACTTCCTTTCTTCATTATAATACTCCCAATTCCAGATATTAATCCTAGTCCGCCAAAAAAGGCATGTATGTAAATGAAAATTTTAATTGTTTCTTCCATGATATCTTGTTTGTTTTAACAAGGTAAAATTCAGGATAAAACAAAGGATGTTCAAAAGGGAGTTTCTGAAGTGTTGTTTTTTAGTGATAAGTTGTAAACAAACGGAATTATGTTGAAATATACTCTTTTGTCATGCTGAACTAGATTCAGCATCTAATACTAACACTTAATAAATACTTGCAACCATTTCATCAAAGGCTAAAATAGTATCAAAACCTTTATTCTTAAAGTACGCGGTTGGATTGGTTTTAGAACTCACTAAAACAAAATCTCCTCCCCAAGCACCAAGACTTTTAATGCTTCCGTTAAAGTCGTTAAAAAGAACTTCTTTAACAGGTTTTAAGTGTATGATTTCTGATATGATTTGTTCATGCTTTTCTATTAGAATATCGAAAGCATCCAGCGTTTTACAAGCAATAATGTCTTTGGTTATTGCATCTATTTCTGCAATAGCTATTTCTAGATTAGAATTGTTCTTTTTGTATTGCGCAATTCCATCTCTACTATTTTGCTTTTTGTTTAAATGCACAAAATATAAATGCTCTTTAAATGAAGGGTTAAAAGAAATTGGATTTACGGTTCGTTTGTCATTTCGAGCTTGTCTAGAAATCGCACTATTATGCAATTGATACGTAATTGCCGAATCGTTTTGTGCACAGGCAATATCATAACCACTGCCGCCAAAAGTTTTTTCTAGTAATTGGTAAGCATCTACATCTGCCCAGTTCGCTATATTGTTGATTAATGTAGAAGATGTACCAAGTCCCCAGTTTTTTGGGAATTCTAATAGCGTAGTTATTTTAAAGCCTTTCTTGTCTTTTAAAAACTCCGGATTAAGTTCTTGAGCAGCTCGTAGTATCTCTAAAACTCTATTAGAAACTTCACTGTCTATACTGACTTGTGATTCAATATTGCTGTCATTTCGAGCTTGTCGAGAAATCTCATTGTTCTCAAAATGAAATACTTCTTCAAACCAAACCTGCTTCTTTTCATCGAAACTTTTCCAGGTAATTGTAGGTGCTTCTATTTCTTCAACAACTAAACTCTGTCCGAATTTTGTAGGTACAGCAAGTGCTAAAGCACCATCTAGAACTACATATTCCCCCGTAAGTAATAATTTTCCCCTGCTGTAAAAAGTTTGATGCTTCATATGGTTTTTTCGATAAATTCGGAAGGACAATTTATTCGTTGTTATTTTTTCAATCTTAAAGCATTAAAAGCTTCCACGACTGCACTATGAGTAACGGTGTTGGTTTTAAAATGGTTTACAATGGTTTCCTTCTCAGCTTCTGTAGCTTCCATTTGATTCAAGATATTCATCAAGTGCATTTTCATGTGCCCTTCTTGTATTCCTGTGGTAGTTAAAGAGCGTAAAGCACCAAAATTTTGCGCCAATCCGGCAACGGCAACTATTTGCATCAATTCTTTTGCACTTGGTTTATGTAAAAGTTCTAAAGCTAATTTTACTAAAGGATGTAAGTTGGTTAAACCACCAACGGTTCCTAATGCTAAAGGGATTTCCATCCAAAAGGTAAATACGCCATTTTCAATTTTAGCATGTGTTAAACTACTATATTTTCCGTTTCTAGCAGCATAGGCATGTACACCAGCTTCTACAGCTCTAAAATCGTTTCCGGTAGCTAAAACAACCGCATCAATACCATTCATGATTCCTTTGTTGTGTGTAACGGCTCGATATGGTTCTACTTCTGCAATACGAACTGCTTGTACAAATTTTTCAGCATCAAAATCGTCTTCTGGTAGATCTTCTAATTTGCAACTTACTTCTGCACGAACCAAACAATCTGGAACGTAATTAGACAAAATACTCATTACAATTTCTATGGTGTCTTGTAACTGTTTTTCCGATTCCGCTTTAAACGTTTTAGCAAATTGCTCTAAACAAGAATTTATAAAATTTGCTCCCATGGCATCTTGTGTTTCAAAGGTTGCATGTAGTTGGTAATAGCCAGAAATATCTTCGGTTTTGTCTTTTAAAACAATATCTAAAACACCACCACCTCGTTTTTCCATATTCTTGGTAATGGGTTTTACATCTGCAATAAGTTGTGGTTTAACTTTGTTAAAAAAGGTTTCCAATGTTTTAAAATCTCCAGGATACATAAAATGTACTTGTCCGATTTTAGTGGTAGAAAGTACTTTGGTTTTAAAACCACCATGTGCTAACCAGAATTTGGCAGCTTTACTAGCAGCAGCAACTACTGAGCTTTCTTCGATAGCCATTGGTATGGTGTGCATCTTGCCATTGATTAAAAAATTAGGCGCAACACCAAATGGTAAATAATAATTGGTTATCGTGTTTTCTATAAACTCATCATGTAAGTTTTGAAGGGTTATATTGGTGTTCCAATATTGCTTAATAATTTTTTTAGCTTCCTCCTTATTTGAAAAATAAGTTTCTACAATCCAATCTATCTTTTTAGATTTCGTTAACTTAGAAAAGCCAGAAATAGGTGCACTCATGTACTGTGTTTTTGAAACACAAAGATAGTATTCCAATTTTTAATGGTTTTCATTTAAGTAACTTAAGTTTTTGTAACTTAAAACCGAAGCTTTTTTAGTATTTACAACTTCAATTTACTGTTAATGTTTACGGTTTTTTGCTTATTTTTTAGTAAACTTGACATTCATTTCATAAAATCATTATTTTTAATGCGAACTTTTAAATTCTTCCTATTTAGTTGCCTTTTTATAACTGCAATCTCTACAACAGCACAAACTAAAAACATTTCACTAGAAGATATCTGGGATGGAACTTTTAGAACCGAAAGAATGGATGCTTTGCATTCTATGAAAAACGGGAAACAGTATTCTGTTTTAAATTTCGATAGAGCTTCAAGAGTCACGACGATAGATGTTTACGATTATAAGACATTAAGTAAAGTGAAAACTTTAGTCAGTTCTGCTAATCTAGAAACCATACCTTATTTTTCAGATTACACCTTTAGCGAAGATGAAAGTAAGATTATTCTAGCTACAGATGTGGAGTCTATTTTTAGAAGATCTACCCTAGGGAAGTTTTATGTGTATGATACAAAAAATGCTTCGGTTACTTTAATAGCTGAAGAAAAAATACAAGAACCAACCTTTTCACCAGATGGAACTAAGGTAGCTTATGGTTTAAATAATAATTTATTTGTTAAAGATTTGAATTCTGGAGTAACGAAACAAATTACTTTTGATGGCGAAAAAAATAAAATCATTAATGGTATTACCGATTGGGTTTATGAAGAAGAATTCGGATTTGTTCGTGCTTTTGAGTGGAATGCTGCTAGCGATAGAATAGCGTTTATCCGATTTGATGAAACCGATGTTCCTGAATTTTCTATGGATGTTTACGGTTCTGCTTTATACCAAACACAGCAAGTTTTTAAATACCCAAAAGCTGGTGAGAAAAATGCAGTGGTTTCTTTGCATTTATACGATTTGAAATCGAATACAGCTTCCGAAGTAAAATTAGAAAAAGCATATAACGATTTTTATATTCCTAGAATACAATGGACGAATGATGCAGATGTCTTAAGTGCACAATACATGAACAGACACCAAAGTGAGTTAGATCTTTGGATGATTGATGCTAAAAAAGGTAAGACAGATTTAGTGTTAGCAGAAAAGGATAAAGCCTATGTAGATGTAACCGATAATCTTACTTTTTTAAAGGATAATAGCTTTATTTGGACGAGCGAAAAGGATGGGTATAACCACATTTATCATTATGATAAAAAAGGGAAACTTATCAATCAAATCACCAAAGGAAAGTGGGAAGTAACCAATTACTATGGTTTTGATGAAAAAATAAATGCCATTTATTATCAATCTGTTGAAAATGGTTCTATAAATCGAGATGTGTATAAAATTGATTTAAACGGAAATAATAAAACAAGACTTACAAAAAGCACAGGAACAAATAATGCTTCGTTTAGTGCAGATTTTACATACTTCATCAATACGTTCTCTAACGCAACAACACCTCCAGAATATACGCTAAACAATGCTACGACTGGAAATTTAGTGAAAAGTATAAAAGACAATGATGCACTTTCTAAAAAAATATTAAACTACACAACTTCTAAAAAAGAGTTCTCTACCATTAGTGTAAATGGTAACGATTTAAATATGTGGATGATTAAGCCAGCAGATTTTGATGCGAATAAAGAATATCCATTATTTATGTATCAATATTCTGGTCCAGGATCACAACAGGTTGCAAATCGTTGGAATAGTGCCAATGATTATTGGTACCAGCATTTAGCACAACAAGGGTATATTGTTGCTTGTGTAGATGGAAGAGGAACAGGATTTAAAGGAGCCGACTTTAAAAAAGTAACACAAAACGAATTGGGTAAATACGAAGTTGAAGACCAAATTGAAACCGCAAAGCAATTAGGATCAAGATCTTATATTGATGCATCTAGAATTGGAATCTGGGGTTGGAGTTATGGTGGTTTTATGAGCAGTAATGCACTTTTTAAAGGAAATGATGTATTTAAAATGGCAATTGCTGTTGCTCCTGTAACTAGCTGGAGATTCTACGACTCTATTTATACAGAGCGTTATATGACTACGCCTCAGGAAAATGCAAGTGGTTATGATGAGAATTCACCAATAAATCATGTAGATAAATTAAAAGGAGACTTTTTGTTAATTCATGGTACAGGAGATGATAACGTACATTTGCAAAATACCATGCGAATGGTAGAAGCATTGATACAAGCAGATAAACAATTTGAATGGATGATTTATCCGGACAAAAATCACGGTATTTATGGCGGTAACACCAGATTGCATTTGTACAAAAAAATGACAAACTTTATTAACGATAAACTTGGAGATAAACGCCCAGAGAAAGAGGTTGAAGAAGTACAAGAAAATATTAAAGGATAAACGAACTAACTAACTAACTAACTAACTAAAATAAATAAACATGGAATATAAATTTGGAGGTTCTGCAGAGAATCAAAAAACAGTTTTAGGACATCCTGCTGGGTTGTTCGTGCTTTTCTTTACAGAAATGTGGGAGCGTTTTTCTTATTATGGAATGCGTGCTTTATTAGTACTGTTTTTAGTATCTACGATTATAGATGGAGGATGGGAATGGAGTAGAGCAGATGCATTAGTGCTTTATGGATGGTATACAGGACTTGTTTATTTAACTCCAATTATTGGTGGTTTTATAGCAGATAAATTTATGGGCTATCGAAGAGCAGTTGTGCTTGGAGCCTTTATTATGACCTTAGGACATGCATCTATGGCATTAGAAGGAATTACCTCTATGTTTTTCTATGCTGGATTATCTTGTCTAATAATTGGAAATGGTTTTTTTAAGCCAAATATTTCTTCCATGGTAGGGCAATTGTATAAAACACAAGGAAAAGAGAAAGATGGTGGTTATACCATTTTCTATATGGGAATTAATGCAGGTGCATTTTTAGGTATTCTTTTATGTGGTTACATTGGAGAAAATATAGGATGGCATTTTGGTTTTGGACTTGCTGGTGTTTTTATGTTTTTAGGAATGTTACAATTTTATTTCACGCAAAAGATTTTCGGAAAAATTGGATTATCACCGAAACAATCGGAAGATTTTGAAGACGTAATAGAACATAGTGTTGAAAAATTAGAACATAACATTGAAGAAGTTATTGAAGAAGCAGAAAGCTCTAAAGTAGTAAGAGATAGAATGTTTGTAATTGGTGTCTTTTCTTTATTCGTCGTGTTTTTCTGGTGGGCTTTTGAACAAGCAGGTGGTTCTATGACCGTTTTTGCAGCAGATTATACAGATAGAGCTTTAGTTGGTAGTGCAGCGATGACTTTTAAAATCGTCAATACCATAATAACAGTTGTGCCAATGTTGGTAATTACCTATGTTTTAGCAATGTTGTTTAAACAAACATTTAGTAAATACTCTTTAGCAAATATATTATTAGGTTTAAGCTTCGTGATTATTTGGATAATTGTAATTTGGATGTTAAATAGAGAATTTCAATCGGATGCAACAGAAGTTCCTGCGTCATGGTTCTCTGTATTAAACTCTTTATTTATTATCTTATTTGCACCATTGTTTTCTAAACTTTGGGAAAGTAAATTAAATCCTTCAGGGCCTGTGAAGTTTGCAATAGGTTTACTATTAGTAGGTTTAGGATTTGGAATCTTGGCTTATGGAGCAGCAGGAATTCCTGATGGAGCAAAAACAGCTTCTGTTAGTTTAATATTCTTAGTTGGTGCCTATTTCTTGCATACTATGGGAGAACTTTGTGTATCACCAGTTGGGTTGTCTTACGTTAGTAAATTAGCACCTGTTAAATTAGTGAGTTTAATGTTCGGTATCTGGTTTACAGCGAATTTCTTTGCAAACCTTTTAGGAGGTTTTACAGGAAGTTATATCGATCCAATTTCAGAAGAATATGGTCTATCTAATTTCTTTTTAATATTTACCGTAATTCCAATAGCAGCAGCTGTAGTTATGTTACTATTAGCACCTATGCTTAAAAGAAAAATGCACGGAATTGAATAAGTAAAGGATTAAATAAAACAGAACTAACTTAATTAATTATATAAATGAATACAGATATAGAAAATCTATTTAAAGACAAAGTAATTGGACATCCAGCAGGATTGTTTGTATTGTTTTTTACGGAAATGTGGGAACGTTTTTCATTTTATGGAATGCGTATTCTTCTAGTGTTATTTTTAACAGCTCCTTTAATAGGTGATAATCCTGGATGGGAATGGCCAAGAGAACACGCTTTAGCATTAATTGGTACCTATGCATCCCTTTTATATTTAACACCAATTGTTGGTGGTTGGGTTGCAGATAAGATCACAGGTTATAAATGGGCAGTTATCATTGGTTGTTTTATCATGATGCTAGGTCACGCATCTATGGTTTTTGAAACGCAATTTACTTTGTATTTGGGTCTAGCATTATTAGTTATTGGTACTGGTTTTTTCAAGCCGAATGTGACTTCAATGATTTCTGAAATGTATAAAGGCAAAGAGTCTAAAAAAGATGGAGCATACACCATATTCTATATGGGAGTAAATGCTGGAGCCTTTTTTGGTATGATGCTTTGTGGTTATTTGGCTGAAAATATAGGATGGTCTTGGGGATTTGGTCTTGCAGGGATTTTTATGTTCTTAGGAATGTTACAATTCTGGTTAGCTAAAGACTTATTTGGACAAATTGGTGAAAAGCCTTCTAAAGTCTACGAAGTAGAATTGCCACAAAACATCAATGAAGTTAGTCCTACAGAACATAATCCAACAGAAGAAAAATTAAACCCTTTTACAGGAGTAGATAAAGTATTAATCGTGCTTTCTGCTTTAGGTGGAGTTTTATATTTATTTAACGATCCAATGTCTAAAGTTGGAAATGTGAATATGCTAGATTTTAGTATTGGAGGTTTAGACGGTTCTAACGTTACCATACTTACTGCACTTGTTTTATTTTTATATTTAATTATTACAAGAATTTCTAGATATTCAAAAATTATAAGAGACAAAATTATTGCGGTTTCTATTTTTGGAATTTTTACCGTATTTTTCTTTGCTGCTTTTGAGCAGTCTTTAGGATCGATGACCATTTTTGCTAGAGATTACACAGATAGAGTTTTAGTAGGTTCCTCTGCAATGATATTTAAAATTGTAGATTTAATCTTAACAGTAGGGCCTTTAGCAATTATTACTTGGGTTCTGTATTTGTTGTTTAAGAAAACATATTCTAAAATCCCATACTCTAACATTGTTTTAAGTTTAGCATTTGTTGCACTTTGGGGAATTGTTATTTGGAAAGTGAACAGAGAATTTAGTAAAGATGCTACAGAAGTGGGAGCATCTTGGTTTGGTATTTTAAACTCCTTCTTTATTATTACATTGGCTCCTCTATTTTCTAAATGGTGGGAAAGTAAATACAATCCTAGTGCAGCAATGAAATATGGCTTAGGACTGATTCTTTTAGGATTAGGATTTGGCGTATTAGTAATGGGTACCATGGGAATTGAGCAAGGAGCACAAACAGCTTCTGTGAGTATGTTCTTTTTAATATTTGCATATGTATTCCATACTATGGGAGAACTTTGTATTTCGCCTGTTGGACTGTCGTATTTAAGTAAATTGGTGCCAGGAAGAATGATTGGTTTTATGTTTGGTATTTGGTATTTAGCCATTGCTATCGGACAAAAAGCAGCAGGAACTATGGGAGGAATGATTGATAAGATTTCGGAAGAACACGGTTTATCCACTTTCTTTTTAATATTTACACTAGTACCAATTGCTGTTGGTTTGGTATCGATCGTATTAAACCCTATTCTTAAAAGATTAATGCATAACGTAAAATAATTTGTAATTTTGGAATAGTCTTTGAGACTGTTATTCTGAAAAGATACAAACCACAAATAAGTTATTTATATACAATGAAAAATTTAGCACTTACACTTTTACTCGCAGTTTTAACCATTGGTTCTGTTACTGCACAAGAAATTAAATGGGTTTCTTTTGAAGAAGCTTTAGAACTTCAGAAGAAAGAACCTAAAAAAATCCTGATGGACATGTACACCGAATGGTGTGGCCCATGTAAAATGTTGGATAAAAACACCTTTCAAAATAAGGAAGTTGCAGCGTATGTAAATGAAAATTTCTATGCGGTAAAGTTTAATGCCGAAGGTAATGAAGTTGCAAACTATAAAGGAAAAGAATATACCAATCCAAGTTATGATCCTGCTAAAGCGAAGAGACGTAATAGCGCGCATCAATTGGCTAGGTTTTTTCAAGTTACAGCATATCCAACTATTGTATACTTAGATGAAGAAGCAGAAGTAATTGCGCCAATTAAAGGATATCAAAAGCCAGATCAAATAGAATTGTATTTAAAAATGTTTGCTAGCGACGACTATAAAGCGCTTACAACAGAAGCTGCATGGAATGCATATTACCTAGCATTCAAACCTACATTTAAAGGATAAGATTTGGCATTCTGAACTTGTTTCAGAAGCGATTATTCTAATATAAAAGCTCCCTTTTTACCAGTTTGGTGAAATGGGAGTTTTCTTTTTTTACACGTGTTTTCCCAACGTGCTACATACGATTTATAATTACTGCCATCTGCAATAATGCCTTTTGGTTGTATAGAATCAATCAGTCTTTCTAAATTTATCTTTGGCGAATTTCGTAATAAAACATAATCCGGTTGCACACTTTTTAGGTTATAAATGCCAAGGCTGTCCACTATTAAGATTTTATGATTTCGGTATAAAAAGAGATCTCGTAAAGTGTCTTCTTTAATCATTTCCGTAAAATTAGCAACAGCAAAAGTACCTATGGTTTTGTTATTGGTAATGGAATCTAAATTATGAAAAACCTGGAGCGTTTTATTTCCTTTTAAACCTATAACCGTGTTTCTACTTTTATGAAAGACGATAAACGCATCCTTGCTATTTTCATATTTAGTATATATAATGGCTATTTGTAAACTTAGTATGGCAAGACATAAATACACCAAAGTAGTATAGTTTCTCTTTACATATATCCTTACTAATGCGATGATTATTAAATAGGAAGTAGCCACGTAAAGGATATGAAAAGGGATGCCTTGAAAGAGGAATTGTTCCTTACTCGCAATCCATTCAAAAAAAGTATTCATTAAGCTAATAATGCTTCCGAAACTATTTGCTATAAATTGAGGTAAGGCATTCAATAAAGCCAAAACAATTACTATAATGCCACTTGCGAGAATAATTCCTATCAACGGAATAACCACAATATTAGACAGCCAAAACAATCCTGGAAACTGATGAAAATAAAACAAGCTAATAGGTAAAACACCAAATTGTGCTGCAATGGTAACGGTAGTAATTTGCCAAAGTTTATCGGTGACCCAAAATCTTGGTTTCCAAATTTTGTAAAGTATAGGCTGGATAGAAACAATGGCTAAAACCGCCATATAACTTAACTGAAAACCCACATCAAACAGAAACAAAGGCTTGAATAGTAGGATGAAAAAAACGGAAATAGCCAAGGTGTTATAAATATTACTAGGTCGTTTTAAATGCATGCCAATAGCAACAATGCTAAACATGGTTGCCGCTCTAATAATAGAGGCAGATGCGCCCGCAATGAGCGCATAACACCAAAGAAGGATTAGAATAATAATCATTTTTAAGATTTTTCCTTTTTTAATGCGTTCTAAAGGTTTCAAAACGGTGTTTAATAACAGTAACAGAATACCAACATGTAAGCCAGAAACAGCAAGAATATGAATAGCGCCAGCGTTTACATAATTGGTGTAAATATGCTTACTTATGTTTTGTCGTTGTCCTAAAATTAAAGCGTTAATTATAGATAGTTCATCGGCTTTAAAAGGATGTTTTTTAAGCTTTGAGTTTATAGTATTTCGCAATAGACTAGCATAACCAATTGGTGTGTGTATGGTTTCGCTTACGCGGAAAAGAGTAGAACTACTAGCATATATTTGATGATAGATATATTGTTTCTCTAAATACTTTTTATAATCGAATTGATCCGGATTCAAAGCAGCGGTTACTTCCTGAAAACCTTCCGTTGTAATTAAAATGGCATCTATATCTAGCTTTTTAGGCAGACTATCTTTTTTAAGGTTTAATAAAGCCTTTCCAGTAACGAATTTGTCATCTATTTTGAGAATGTCTACTACATATTTATCATTATAATTACCAGGTTTTAAGATTTCTTTTATCCGAAAGGTTATCGGTTTGTTTTCACTATTCCAATGAGAATAATGATTCTTTAGATTTTTCTGATTGTGAAAATTTGTGCTTAGAATACCTAAAGAGATTGTCGTAAAACAGGCTAATACTCCGAACCAAATGGTTTTTGTAAACTGTTTTCTAGAAAGGAATACCGAAATGCTTAATAGTAAGAAAAGAAGAAGCGTACTATGTAAAGAGTCTGTTACAGGTATGCTAATGTAATAGGCTAAAACGATGCCTATAATTAGACAAGCGCTTAGTTTTATTACAGTAAAATTTAAAATCTTCATATATAAATATAGTAAATAATCTATATTTATAACGAAAATATTCTACATTAAAAAGATTCTATAATATACGTCTAGCTTGTACATAAGCCAAGTACCAATAGCGTTCTGCTAAATTGGAGGTCATTACACCTCTACTAGTTGAGGCATGAATAAACTCTACGTAACCAATTCTTGCAGTAGTTACAATACCAACATGGTTTACTTTTCGGCTATTCTTTTTGGTTGCAAAAAATAACAAATCCCCTTCTTGTACTTCTTTTAAGTCTATCCAATCCCCAGTTGTAGATAAACCATGGGTGGTTCTAGGAAGTGTAATGGCTTCTTTTTTAAACGAAGTATATATCAATCCAGAACAATCCATCCCTTTTTTGGTGGTTCCTCCATACTTGTATTTTACACCTTCAAAAGTTTTTGCATAATCTATAATACTTGCTACATCTGCATTACTTTTTGTAGTAACAGTTTTTGTAGTAGCCGTTTTTGTATTTGATTTTTTAGGTGTCGTTTTTTTGGAAACTGTTTTTGTTGTTCGTGCTTTTTTAGTAACTACACGTTTGTTTTTACTGGATTTACAAGCGGAAAAGGAAATAAAAAGAATAAGAATTAGGGCAATTTTTTTCATGTACAAATTTAAGTGTTTGGTGATATAGCTTTATAAATAAGTTTTGCCGTTTTTGCACTGGCTCCTCTTCCTCCAAGCTCTTTTTCTAGTTCGTAATAGTTCATAAAGAATTTAGCTCTTTGCTCCGGATCTAGAATAATATCTAATTCTTTTTTTAATCGTTTAGCATTGAATTCCCCCTGAATTAACTCGGTCACCACTTCCTTATTCATGATTAAGTTTACTAAAGAAATAAACTTAAGTGTAATAATACGTTTTCCTATTTGGTAGGATAACCAACTGCCTTTATAACAAACCACTTGTGGTACTTTAAACAATGCGGTTTCTAGCGTTGCAGTTCCAGAAGTAACTAATGCAGCTGTAGAGATACTAAGTAAATCATAGGTTTTGTTAGAAATAAAAGTGACGTTTTTAGTGGTTATAAATTGCTGATAAAAAGAATACTCCTGACTTGGAGCTCCCGCAATTACAAACTGATAATCCGGATAATCCTTAACAACACTAAGCATCACCGAAAGCATTTTTTTAATTTCTTGTTTTCTGCTTCCAGGAAGTAATGCAATTATGGGTTTATCGTTAAGTTGGTATTCTTTTCTAAAGGTGTATTCATCTACTTGGGTTCTGTTCGCAATGGCATCAATTAAAGGATGACCAACAAAATGGACTTTGTAATTGTATTTTTTGTAGAAATCTTCCACAAACGGAAGAATAACATACATGGCATCTACATTCTTTTTAATTTTTTCGACTCTATTCGCACGCGATGCCCAAACTTGAGGGGAAATATAATAATGGGTTTTAAATTTTTGTTCTTTCGCCCATTTTGCAATGCGTAAGTTAAATCCGGAATTGTCAATGAAAATAACAACATCTGGTTTATAGGTAGCAATATCTTTTTTGCATAACGATATGGCTTTAAATATGGAGTTTATATTTAAAAGTACTTCTGCAAAACCCATAAAAGCTCTTTCTTTATAGTGCTTTACTAAAGTACCGCCAACACTTTGCATAAGGTCTCCTCCCCAAAATCTAAATTCGGCATGTACATCTTCTTTTTGTAATGCTTTCATTAAATTAGAGCCATGTAAATCTCCCGAAGCTTCTCCTGCAATAATGTAATATTTCATGTATATGTCTATTGTTTTTAAATGGTCACATGCAGCATCCATTTAATCTTTATCCAAAATTATTACCTTTTAGTTATGGATGTTTCATTTATATAAATTTAAAAAGAAGGGTTAAGATTGCAATACATATAGTTGCGATAAGCACGCCTTTTGCACGATCATCTTGTTTTTTACTCAAAAAGAAAAAGAAAGTAATAAGATTTAAAACAGCTCCTAAACTTATTAGTTTACTAATAAAACCTTGTGCATTTGCAGTTTCAATAGCTTCTATAAATCCGCCGCCTTGTCCTAATACTTTAGTCGCAATAAATAAACCTATAATGTTGGCAATAAAACCAACTACTAAACCAATTATAATGTCTTTTTTCATCTTTAGTTTCCGCGAAAGCGGTAATCTTATTTTTTTCGTTTCCGCTAATGCGGAAGTAATTAATAGTCTATTTGTTTAAATCCCAAGTGTTCAATTTGGCAATGCTGTGATGTGCAGTTAAATCAAATTGTACAGGTACCACAGAAACATAGCCGTTTTCTAAAGCCCATTCATCGGTATCGTCTCCTTTGTCTAAATTAACAAATTTTCCGGTAAGCCAATAATATTCTTTGCCTTGCGGACTAACTCTTTTATCAAATTTCTCGACCCAATTTGCTTTTGCTTGTCTGCAAATTCTCACGCCTTTAATGGCTTCTTTCTCTAATTTTGGGAAATTCACATTTAAAACAACACCTTCTTGTAAACCGTTTTCTAAAACATTTAGTGCAATATTTTTGACATATTCTTTAACCGATTCAAAATTGGCATTCCAATTAAAATCTAATAGCGAGAAACCTATCGATGGAACTCCTTCCAATCCCGCTTCAATAGCAGCGCTCATAGTACCAGAATAAATAACATTTATTGAAGAGTTAGAGCCATGATTAATTCCCGAAACACATAAGTCTGGTCTTCGGTCTAATATTTCGCTAATTCCTAATTTTACACAGTCGGCAGGTGTGCCAGAGCAACTGTATTCTTTTTGACTGCCATTATCTATCGTTACTTGTTCTAAATATAGCATAGAATCTAGAGTTATGGCATGGCCCATTCCGCTTTGCGGACTATCAGGAGCAACAACAACAACGTCACCTATGGTGTTCATAACCTCTATTAAAGCTCGTATTCCTGGCGCCGTAATACCATCATCATTGGTAACTAAAATTAGCGGTTTTTTTGTCATGTAGCGTTCGTTTTTTTGCTACGCTAAAATACATATTTTATGTAGTATATGCTGCTTATTTACGGTTTAACAAAAAATTAGTACCTATTCATTTTAATTGGCACAGTTTTTTCTTTAAATTAGTAAATTGAGACAAACCCCTAACTTAAGCTATGTATGGCTTAAATTAATTAATGCATTTAAGAAATGAAAAAGAAATATAATGTGTTTATCCTACTGCTTTTATTAGCATTTGCATCTTGTAGTTTTACTAGTAAGACTTTTGATGACCCAGATAAAGATAAACTCCTAATACAAGTGATAACCTATGTTTTAGAACGAGGACACTTTGATCCTAAAGTTTTAAATGATGATTTTTCAGCAGCTGTTTATACCGATTATCTTGAACAATTAGATCCTTTAAAACGTTATTTTTATAAATCAGATATAGAAGAATTTGAAAAATATAAAACAGAGTTAGATGATCAATTGAAAGCGTATGATATCGCTTTTTTCAACCTGACACATGAGCGTTTGTTGAAACGTATCGAAGAAACTAAAGCCATTTATAAGGATATTTTAAACAAACCCTTTAATTATGCTGTGAATGAAAGTTATAGTTCCGATTATGAGAAGTTAGAGTATGTAAAGAATAAAAAGCAAATGAAAGAACGTTGGAGACAACAACTTAAGTTTACTACTATTTCTAATTATGATGACCTAGTTACTGAAAATGAAAAAAGTGAAAAAGAGAAAGAATCACTGGCTAATTTAGAGGAAGAGTCTCGTAACGAAACTTTAAAATCTATTGATAATTATTATAATGATTATATAGATGACCAACAACGTAAAGATTGGTTCTCTATTTATGTAAATGCTATTGTGGAAGAATTTGATCCGCATACATTCTATTTTGCTCCAGAAGATAAAGATCGTTTTGATCAACAAATGTCTGGAAAGTTAGAAGGGATTGGTGCTAGATTATCTAAGAAAATGGATAATACTAAAATTGTAGAACTTATTTCTGGAGGTCCAGCTTGGAGAGGGAAACAATTAGAAGTTGGTGATATTATTCAAAAAGTACGTCAGGAAGACGAAGAGCAAGCGATTAATATTGTAGGTATGCGTTTAGATGATGCTATAAAACTTATAAAAGGACCTAAAGGAACCGTTGTGAATCTTACTATTAAAAAAGTAGATGGTACTATTGAGGTGATTGCTATTACTAGAGATATTGTAGAGTTAGAAGAAACCTATGCTAAATCATCTATAGTTAAAAATAAGGATAAGCGTTATGGTGTAATTAATCTCCCAAAATTTTATGTAGATTTTGAAGACTATAAAAAACGTAATGCAGCAAGCGATATTAAACAAGAAATTGAGCGCTTAAAAGCGGAAGGAATGGAAGGCCTGGTTTTAGATCTTCGTAATAATGGAGGAGGGTCTTTACAAACCGTTGTAGATATGGCTGGTTTATTTATTAAAGACGGACCAATTGTACAAGTACGATCTACAGGAGAACCAAAAGAGGTTTTAAAAGATAATGATAAATCTATTAGTTGGGATGGACCTTTAGTGATTTTAGTGAATGAACTTTCGGCATCTGCTTCAGAAATATTAGCTGCAGCAATGCAAGATTATAAAAGAGCAATTATTATAGGAAGTAAACAAACCTACGGGAAAGGTACCGTACAAAACGTTTTAGATTTAAATAGAATGGTACGTAATAACTCTCAAGGAGATTTAGGAGCTTTAAAACTTACTACGCAAAAATTCTATAGAATTAATGGTGGTTCTACCCAATTAGAAGGAGTGAAGAGTGATGTGGTTGTTCCGGACAGATATAGTTTTATCGATGTTGGAGAAAAAGATCAAGAAAACCCATTGCCTTGGGACAAAATTGAAGCTGTAGATTACGCTTTTTGGGATAGCTATTTTGATTACGATTCTACGATTAAAAAGAGTCAAGAACGTATGAGTAACAATGCGCAATTAAAGTTAATTGAAGAAAATGCAAAATGGGTAAAAACCAGAATGGATGAAAATATTCATGCCTTAAACTATAAAGCATACAAGCAAAAAATAGAATTAACAGAACAAGAAGCAAAACGATTTGATAAATTATCGGAATACCAAACAAATCTAACTTTTGAGTCTTTACCATACGAAAGTCAATTGTTTGCATCCGATTCTATTTTGAAAACGAAAAGAGATAGATGGCATGAAAGCCTTAGTCAAGACGTGTATATCGAAGAAGCATTGCATGTTTTAGAAGATTTAAAAATGTCTTATAGTATTGAGAAAATAGCTACTACAGTAAAAGACTAAATAGATTTATGAGTAGTACAACAAACTCATTAAGTGCATTAGCGCTCCAAAAATTTAAAAACGATTTTTGGGGCGTTTTTAGTTTCGGGTTTATCGTGTTAATTGGACTAGTATCGATTTTTGCTTATGCAATCGCTCCAGACAATTCGCAATATGCAAATCAGATGCATTTGTCTATACATTCCAAAAAACCGGGATTTAAAGTCCAAATGCTAACCATTCCTTCAACGATTAAAAATGAGCAAGGTTTCTTAGATGCCCTTTTCTTCGGAAGAAAAAATACAGAAACCGAAATTCCTATAACCAGTTATACTGTAGAACAAAGTAGTATAGTTTATACCGAATATGCTTCTGATGGATTAGTTGGAGTACAAAAAACAATAGATTTTAAAGGATTAGATGCGACTGAATTAAAAGCATTAATAACGACTAAAACCTTCCTTTTTGGAACCGATAAATACGGAAGAGACCTGCTAAGTAGAATATTAGTTGGTGCAAGAATTTCATTTTTTATAGGTTTTGTCGCCGTTTTTATATCCTTAGTTATTGGTGTTTTTATGGGAAGCCTTGCAGGGTATTTTGGAGGTAAAGTAGATGCTATTATCATGTGGATTATTAATGTAACCTGGTCTATACCTACGCTATTATTAGTTATTGCAATTACACTGGCTCTAGGTAAAGGTTTTTGGCAAGTCTTTATTGCGGTTGGTTTAACCATGTGGGTGGAAGTCGCTAGAGTGGTAAGAGGGCAAATTATAAGCGCCAAAGAAATGCAATATGTAACTGCAGCAAGAGCTTTAGGTTTTAATGATTTTAGAATTATTACTAGGCATATTTTACCAAATATAATGGCGCCAGTAATCGTGATTTCGGCAGCAAATTTTGCGGGAGCTATTTTAATAGAAAGTGGTTTGAGTTTTCTTGGTATTGGTGCGCAACCACCTATGGCAAGCTGGGGAGCAATGATTAAAGATCATTACAATTACATTATTTTAGGAAAGCCGTATTTAGCCTTAATCCCAGGATTATGTATTATGACTTTAGTGATGGCTTTTATGTTAATTGGTAATGCGCTACGTGATGCGTTAGATGTGAAGAATTAAATAGTTCTCAATCTCTATTTGTAGAAATAAGTTGTTGGTATTCGGCTGCAATCTTATTCCAATTCCATACTCGAATTCAAAGATTCTATATACTCTAATACTTCTTCTTTACCAACATTGTTAGAAGATGAAGTGATAAAGTAATTAGGTACTTCTTCCCAAGTTTCTAAAAGAATTTTCTTGTAGTCTTCTACGTGGTTTTCAATCGCTTTAGGTTTTAACTTATCCGCTTTAGTAAAGATGATAGAAAACGGAATACCATTTTCTCCTAAATATCGCATAAAATCTAAATCTATTGGTTGTGGCTTATGTCGAATATCTACTAAAACAAAACCAGTAACTAACTGTTCACGTAAGGAGAAATACTGCGTAATAAATTTTTGAAAGGTCTTTTTTGCAGATTTAGAAACTCGTGCATATCCATAACCCGGTAAATCTACTAAATACCATTCTTTATTAATTATAAAGTGGTTTATTAGTTGTGTTTTTCCTGGTCTTCCAGATGTTTTTGCAAGACTTTTTCTGCTAGTAAGCATGTTAATAAGTGACGACTTACCTACATTACTTCTACCAATAAAAGCATATTCAGGAATATTGTTTTTTGGGCATTTAGCAACATCAGAGTTACTTAATATAAATTCTGCAGATTTTATTTTCATCGCGATAGTGTTTCCGTGAAAACAGAAACCTCATTAAATTAGTACTAAAAAGTTCAAAGGTAAAGACATAACAGTAAGTTACCAAAATAGTAGCCATAAAAGAGTGGCTAGTCTTTTTGTAAGTGTATTATAAATTTCGCTTTTTCAACCAATCATCAAGAATTTGGTTAAATGTTTCTGGATGTTCCATCATGGCAGCATGACCACATTTGTCAATCCAAAATAAATCAGAATTTGGTAATAAAGCGTTAAACTCATCTGCAACTTCTGGTGGAGTAACGGTGTCATTTTTTCCCCAAATAATACAAGTAGGTACTTGCATTTGTGGTAAATCACTAGCCATATTGTGTCTAATGGCACTTTTTGCAATTGCTAGTGTTTTTATAAGTTTGTTTCTGTTGTTTACGGTTTCGTAAACTTCATCCACAATTTCTTTAGTAGCTACAGCCGGATCGTAAAAAACGTCTTGTGCTTTCTTTTTTATTACTTCATAATCGCTACGTTTTGTGTAGCCTCCTCCCATTGCACTTTCGTATAAACCAGAGCTTCCTGTAATTACTAAAGCTTTTACCTTTTTAGGAAATAATTTTGTGTGGTATAAACCAATATGTCCACCTAACGAGTTCCCTAATAAAATAACATCATCCAAGCCTTTATATTCAATAAAGTCATGCAAGTATTTCGCAAAAGTTTTTACATTCGTTTTAAGTAAAGACATGCTGTAAATTGGCAATTCAGGAATAATAACTTTATACCCTTTTTCGCTAAAATAGTTGGTAACAGCATCAAAATTACTCAATCCTCCCATAAGTCCATGGAGTACAATTATAGGTTTACCTTCTCCAACCTCAATGTAGCTGTAATCTTTCTCTTTTTTTAAGCGATGCGTCATGAATTAGTTAGTCATTTCTATTGAAAACAAATATAGTTAATTCATTCAAATTATAACAACTTAAATAAAAACAGTGTAAGGAGTTTTTTGAAAGAGATGTTAACAATCGTTTTTAAGTTTCCTACCCACAAGTTAACCCGCTGTGAGCTAGTGATTTTTGGGCTTTTACCCATTTTGTAATCGAAGGAAAGCTTCGTTTAGTCGAAAATTTATTAACAATGTGGTAAATAGTGGTAAATAGTGGTAGAATTTTCAATATATTTGACTCTTAATCGTTTTAATACGTAAAAGTTACAGTGAACTCATTAATAGGAACATACGAATGCAAGGTAGACGCAAAAGGAAGGCTTATGCTTCCTGCTGCGCTTAAAAAGCAGTTGTCTCCTGTGTTGCAAAATGGATTTGTGCTTAAGCGAGCAGTTTTTCAGCCTTGTTTAGAATTGTATCCAATGAGCGAATGGGAAGCCTTGATGGGTAAAATGAATAAGCTGAATCGTTTTAAAAAGAAGAATAATGATTTTATAAGACGATTTACCGCAGGAGTGAAAATAATTGAGGTAGATGCGACAGGACGATTATTGATCCCGAAAGACTTGGTGGCTTTTGCAGATATAGCAAAAAACATTGTGGTTTCTTCTGCAATTAACATTGTAGAAATTTGGGATAAAGATAAATATGAACAAGCCATTGATGATGCAGCTGTAGATTTTGCAGACTTAGCAGAAGAAGTAATGGGACAAGACGATGAAGAAGATGGAATATCATAACCCAGTTTTATTAAAAGAAACCGTAGACGGTTTAAACATTGTAGAAGATGGTGTTTATGTAGATGTCACTTTTGGAGGTGGCGGACACAGTAAAGAAATATTGAAAAGACTTGGTGCAAACGGAAAATTGTTTGCTTTCGATCAGGATCCAGATGCGCTTGAGAATACTATAGATGATGAACGCTTTACTTTAATTCATGAGAATTTTAGACACATGAAACGATTTTTAAGGTTTTATGGCGTAAAGCAAGTAGATGGTGTTTTGGCAGATTTTGGAGTTTCATCACATCAGTTTGATGTTGCAGAGCGTGGTTTTTCAACCAGATTTGAAGCGGATTTAGATATGCGAATGAATCAGAAAGATGCAATTTCTGCATTTCACGTGGTTAATGAATATGAAGAGGAGGAGTTAAAACAAGTGCTTTTGCAATATGGGGAGTTAAGACAAGCTTCGGCAATGGCAAAAGAAATTGTTGAACAAAGAAAAGAAGCCCCAATAGTAACGAGTGATCAATTGAAAAAAGTTTTAAAACGCTTTTTGCAACATAAAAAAGAGAATAAGGTTTTAGCGCAGATTTATCAAGCTATTCGTATTGAGGTAAATCAGGAAATAGAAGCTTTAAAAGAGTTTTTACTGCAAACTCCAGATGTTTTAAAGCCTAATGGTCGTTTGAGTTTTATATCGTATCACTCTCTAGAAGATAGGTTGGTAAAACGTTTTATAAGAAATGGATTGTTTGAAGGAGAGCCAGAACGAGATATGTTTGGAAACTTTGAAGTGCCTCTTAAAAAGGTTGGCGGATTAATAGTGCCAACAAGAGAAGAGATAAAGATAAATAATAGAGCCAGAAGTGCTAAGCTTCGTATTGCTCAAAAAGTATAATTCCTGCAAGGTTTCAAAAACCTTGTAGATATAAATAAAAACGAAAAAATTAGATGGAGCAAAGCGTAATCTAATTAGTGAAATAGTAAATGTCGCAACCGAGTCAAGAATGAAATTCGTGTATTCGTGGCAAAAAAAAATAAGATTCTTGCCTTCGCAGGAACTAAGCATGAAAACAAATATCTATAGCATATTAAAAGGAAGGTTTCTAGTAAGCGATGATGCTTTTAGAAATTGGAAAATGATTCTATTTATTTCCGGGTTAGCTATAGTGATGATTGCAAGTTCGCATAGCGCAGATAAAAAAGTGCATGAAATTGCAAAACTAAATAATCATGTTAAAGAGCTTCGTTCTGCTATGATAGATGGACGAGGTAGATTAATGAAGCTTAAAAAAGAGTCGTTTTTAGAAGGAAAGATGGCTGGGAAAGGAATTGCTATTTCAGAAGTTCCACCAAAAAAAATAAAAGTTAAATCACAAAAAGAATAGTTCCCTTTGGCAGCAAGCGAAAAGAACATATTAAACCGATTGTATTTCATAGCAGGATGTATGTTCATCTTCGCTCTAGCAGTCGTGTTTAAACTTTTGACTATTCAGTTTGTGCAAGGGGATAAATACAAAGCGCTAGCGCAAAGTAGAACCATTAAGCCGGTTCCAATTCTAGCTAATAGAGGAAATGTGTATTCTGTTAATGGTAATTTGTTAGCGACTTCTGTTCCTAAGTATGATATTCGAATTGACGCTATAACGCCTTCTGCAAAAACCTTTGAAGAGAATTTAAAACCTTTAAGTGAGGCGCTTTCTAAATACTCAGGAAAACCTGCTTCGTATTATCAAAAAGAATTACGTAAAGCGAGAGCAAATAGAAATAGATACTATTTGTTAGCTAGAAATATTGGCTATTCGGATTATATCCAATTCCGCAATTTCCCAATGTTGAAGCTTGGTGCTTTTAAAGGTGGACTTATTGTAGAGCAAACTACAAAACGAGAACATCCAATGGGTGGAATCGCAGAGCGTACTATTGGTTATGAGCGTACCGATGAAGCTGGTAATGTAACACGACCAGGAATTGATGGTGCTTTCGGAGTCAAATATTTGCGTGGTACAGATGGTTTGCGTTTAAAACAAAAAATAGGAAAAGGACAGTGGAAGCCTATTGTTGATTATGATCAAGTAGAAGCTAAAGATGGTTATGATGTATATACGACTATAGATGTTAACATTCAAGATATAGCGCATCATGCCCTTTTAAAACAATTAGAGTATTACGAAGCAGAACATGGTTGTGTAGTAGTTATGGAGGTGAAAACTGGGGAGATTAGAGCGATTTCTAATCTTGGTAGAACGAGTAAAGGTGGTTATTACGAAAAACTAAACTATGCAGTTGGTGAATCGCATGAGCCGGGATCTACATTTAAAGTGATGGCTTTAATGGCTGCTTTAGAAGATAAAGTTATTGATACGTCTACCGTTGTTGATACTGGAAATGGGAAGAAGAGGTTTTATGGAAGAACGATTAGCGATTCACATCGTGGTGGTTTTGGTGAGATTTCTGCAGCACGAGCTTTAGAAGTTTCTTCGAATATTGGTATGGCTACAATTATAGATGATAACTATTCTAAGAATCCAGAGAAATTCCTAAAAAGATTAAGAAAATGGAAATTAGATCAGCCATTAGGGGTTTCTATTATTGGTGAAGGTGCGCCAGTGATACCAAAGCCGGGAGATGCTATTTGGAGTAGAAACGCATTGCCATCTATGGCTTATGGTTATAATATGCAGTTAACACCATTGCAAACCTTGGCTTTTTATAATGCCATTGCCAATAATGGCGAATTGATAAAACCAAGATTTTTAAAAGCAGTAAAAGAATTTGATAGAGAGATTGAGGTTTTTGAAAAAGAAGTAATCGTGGATGAAATTTGTAGCGAAGAAACACTTGCTCAAATAAAAGATATTCTTAAAAATATTGTGGTTAGAGGAACCGGTAAAAAATTATACTCCGAAACTTTTTCCATGGCAGGGAAAACAGGAACAGCAAGAACAGATTATGCAAACAACGAAGAATGGAAAAGAAACCCGAAATATATTTCGTCTTTTTCAGGGTATTTTCCGGCAGAGAACCCTAAGTATTCTTGCATTGTAGTTATCCATAAACCAAGTACAAAGGTTGGGTATTATGGAGCAGATGTTACAGGTCCAGTATTTAAACGTATTGCACAAAAAATATTTACAGATACGCCAATTGTAGATGAAGTGGAATCTCTTGAAGTACAAAACGCTTCGGTAGATGATGAGTTTGAAAGTTATTATAATACCGCGCAAACGTATAAAACAATTATGCCAAGCGTTATTGGTTTGCCTGCAATGGATGCTATTTCCTTATTAGAAAATATGGATGTAGATGTAAAAGTAAAGATTTCGGGTTCTGGTATTGTTAAAAAGCAATCCGTAGATAAAAACACTAAACTTAAAAATAAACAAACTATAGTTTTAGAAGCATCGTGATAGATTTTAAAGACATATTATATAAGGTAAATATCAATGCAGTTGTTGGTAGCACAGACGTGTTTATACGAAACATAGCTTTCGATTCTCGTAAAATTGCTATTAGTGATGCGTTTGTTGCTATTAAAGGATCTCTTGTAGATGGTCATGATTATATAGATCTTGCGATAAAGCAAGGTGCAATGGTAGTTGTGTGTGAAATAATGCCGCATAATTTTAATCCTAAAGTAACCTATGTGCAAGTGCAAGATGCTACCAGAGCATTGGCAATTATGGCATCTAATTATTATGGATCGCCATCTAAAAATCTAAAACTTGTTGGTGTTACTGGAACGAATGGAAAAACGACTATAGCTACACTTTTATATCAACTATTTAAAAATGCTGGCTATAAGGTTGGTTTGCTTTCTACAGTGAAAGTTATGGTAGATAACATAGAGTATAAGGCTACACATACCACGCCAGATTCCTTAACGATTAATCGTTACTTAAAAGAAATGAATGAAGAAGGTGTAGAGTTTTGCTTTATGGAAGTAAGCTCGCACGGCATTCATCAAAATAGAACAGAGGCACTTCATTTTGAAGGCGGAATATTTACAAACCTATCACATGATCATTTAGATTATCATGACACGTTTGCCGAATATCGCGATGTGAAAAAGTCTTTCTTTGATAAGCTTCCATCCGAAGCATTTGCACTAGTAAATGCAGACGATAAAAATGGAATGGTGATGCTGCAAAATACCGTAGCAAGAAAATATACCTATGCCTTAAAAAGCTATGCAGATTACAGAGCGCAAATTTTAGAGAATCAGTTTAGTGGTTTGTTGCTTAAGGTGGAGGATGCAGAAGTTTGGACTAGGCTTATCGGAGAATTTAATGCCTACAACGTATTAGCTATTTACGCTACTGCGGAATTGTTAGGTCTTGAAAAAGTGGAAATTCTTCGTTTAATAAGTGAATTAGAAAGTGTAAGTGGAAGATTTCAGTATTTAATTTCTGAAGATAAAATCACAGCAATTGTAGATTATGCACATACACCGGATGCTTTGCAAAACGTGTTAGAAACCATAAATAGTATTCGTACTAAAAATGAAGAGCTAATAACGGTTGTTGGTTGTGGTGGGGATAGAGATAAAACCAAAAGACCAAAAATGGGCAATATTGCTTCGGTTTTAAGTACTAAAGTGATTTTTACAAGCGATAATCCTAGAAGCGAAGTTCCAGAAACAATTATTGAAGAAATAGAAGCAGGTGTAGATCCTGTAAACTATAAAAAAACCTTGTCTATTGTAGATAGAAAACAAGCGATTAAAACGGCTTGTCAGCTTGCAAATGCGAATGATATCATATTAATCGCTGGAAAAGGACACGAAACCTATCAAGAAGTGAATGGTAAACGTCATGATTTTGATGACTATAAAATAGTGCAAGAGTTTTTAACACAATTACAGAAGTAGATTTTGTCATTCCGTACTTGATGCGGAATCTACAAGGAGTAAAAATAAAATTAAAGAATGTCATGCTGAGCTTGTCGAAGCATCTCAAAAAAAATAAACAATAAAGAATGCTGTATTACCTATTTGAATATTTAGAAAAACAATACCAGTTTCCTGGGGCATCACTTTTTGGGTTCATCACCTTTAGAGCGGCTGTTGCTATTATATTATCTCTGTTGTTTTCTACAATATTTGGTAAACGTATTATCCGTTTTTTACAAAAACAGCAAGTTGGAGAAACTATTAGAGATTTAGGTTTAGAGGGGCAAGCAGAAAAAGCAGGAACGCCAACCATGGGTGGAATCATTATTATTCTTGCTACGTTAATTCCGGTGTTGCTACTTGCAAAACTTGAAAACACCTACATTATTCTGTTAATTGTTACCACCTTGTGGATGGGAACCATTGGTTTTATAGATGACTATATCAAGAAATTTAAAAACGATAAAGAAGGTTTAAAAGGAAGGTTTAAAATTTTAGGACAAGTAGGTTTGGGGATTATAGTAGGTGCTACTTTATATTTTAATCCGAATGTTACTATTAAAGAGAAACTTCCAGTAGCGCAACAACAAGAGATTTTAATTGAAAATCCCAATGCCTTACCGGGTAAGTTTTTTGCTGCGGAAGAGCAATCCACTAAAACAACAATCCCTTTTGTAAAAGGAAATGAATTTGACTATGCCGATTTAATTACTTGGATTCATCCGGAAGCAGCGAAATATGTTTGGATCATTTTCATTCTGGTTTCCATATTTATTATTACAGCAGTTTCTAATGGTGCAAATCTAACCGATGGTATTGATGGACTCGCGGCAGGAACTTCGGCTATAATAGTACTTACACTTGGAATATTTGCTTTTGTGTCTGGACATATTGTTTTTTCAGATTACCTGAATATTATGTACATACCAAGAATTGAAGAAATTACTATTTATATCGCTGCATTTGTTGGAGCGCTAATTGGTTTTTTATGGTACAATGCATATCCAGCACAAGTGTTTATGGGAGACACAGGGAGTTTAACTATAGGTGGAATTATTGCGGTTATAGCAATAGCAGTTCGAAAAGAATGGCTGATTCCTGTTTTATGCGGAATATTTTTAGCGGAAAACCTATCTGTAGTGATGCAAGTTGGTTGGTTTAAATACACAAAGAAAAAATATGGTGAGGGACGACGCATTTTTAAAATGTCGCCTTTGCATCATCATTATCAAAAATCAGGATATCATGAAAGTAAAATTGTTACCAGATTCTGGATTGTAGGAATCTTATTAGCAATTGTATCTATCGTAACACTGAAAATTAGATAGTGCTTGTCATTCCGCACTGGATGCGGAATCCATATTAACAAAAGTAGATTCTGCGTCGTAGCGCAGAATGACAAATAATGAAAAAAAAACGATTAGTCATATTAGGAGCAGGAGAAAGCGGAGTGGGAACTGCGCTTTTAGGAAAAGCAAAAGGCTATGCAGTTTTTGTTTCTGATAAGGGAGCAATAAAAGAGAAATATAAAGAAGTTCTTATACATAATGAAGTGGAATGGGAAGAGCAAAAGCATACAGAATCTAAGATTCTAAATGCCGATGTGGTAATGAAAAGCCCAGGGATTCCGGAAAAGGTTGCTATCGTACAGCAGTTAATGCAGAAAGGTATTCCTGTTATTTCAGAAATTGAATTTGCAGCTAAGTACACCAACGCAACTATTGTTGGTATTACTGGAAGCAATGGAAAAACAACAACAGCTACGCTAACAGATCATATTTTAAAACAAGAGTTAAACGTTGGTTTAGCAGGTAATATTGGAGACAGTTTTGCAAAACAGGTTTTAGAAGAGGATTATGAAAACTATGTATTAGAGATAAGTAGTTTTCAGTTAGATGGTATAGTTGATTTTAAACCGAAAATTGCTGTAATAACCAACATTACGCCAGACCATTTGGATAGATATGATTATCAATTTGAAAATTATATCGCTTCAAAATTTAGCATTGCCAAGAATCAAACAAAAGAAGATTATTTGATTTATGATGCAGACGATGAGGTGATCACTGATTGGTTAAAAGCACATCCAGTACAATCCACATTATTGCCATTTTCTCTAGTAAAGAAAATTGAAAATGGCGCGTATTTAGAAAAAGAAAACATAATAATAACAATAGATAACAACCAGATAATTATGCCAACAAGCAAAATAGCATTAGAGGGTAAACACAATGTTAAGAATGCAATGGCTGCCTCGACAGTAGCGCATTTACTAAAAATAAGAAAGCAAACGATTCGTGAAAGTTTAGAGAATTTTCAAGGCGTAGAGCATCGTTTGGAGCATGTGTTAAAAATTAATAAAGTGCAATATATCAACGATTCTAAAGCTACTAACGTAAATGCAACTTATTATGCACTAGAAAGCATGGATGCACCAACGGTTTGGATTGTTGGAGGTGTTGATAAAGGAAATAATTATAATGAATTATTCTCTTTTGTAAACGAAAAAGTAAAAGCAATTATATGCTTAGGTGTAGATAACGAAAAGTTACTGAGCACTTTTGGAAGCATGGTAGATGTTATTGTGGAAACGCAATTTATGAGTGAAGCTATAAAAATTGCTTATAAGATAGCAGAATCTGGTGATAATGTATTGTTATCTCCTGCTTGTGCTAGTTTTGATTTGTTTGAAAACTATGAAGATAGAGGAAGACAGTTTAAAGACGCAGTAAGAAGTTTATAATACAATAAATAAGTGAAATGTCATGCTGCGCTTGTCGAAGCATCTCATTAAAATAAGAAATGCAAGAAATATTTAATAACATAAAAGGGGATCGGTTAATTTGGGCAATAACAGCGCTATTGGCTATATTTTCGTTTTTACCTGTGTACAGTGCAGCAAGCAATTTGGCTTATGTTGGTGGTACAGGTAATACCTTTTCATTCTTTATTAAGCACTTTATGCATTTGTTTTTAGGGTTCACTATCATGTATGGTGTACATAAAATTCCGTACAGATATTTTAGAGGCTTATCTATGGTTATGATTCCTGTAGTGCTAGTATTATTGGTTGTTACTATGCTACAAGGAACCACAATTGAAGGAGCTAATGCAAGTCGTTGGATACAAATACCTATAGTGAATATGTCTTTTCAGACATCTACATTGGCAGCAGTTGTGCTTATGGTGTATGTGGCTAGATATATGTCTAAAATACAAGAGAAAGAAATTACTTTTGCCGAAACGATTTTGCCACTTTGGATGCCTGTATTTTTAATATTAATACTTATTCTTCCGGCGAATTTTTCAACAGCTGCCATTATGTTTGTTATGGTGGTTATGCTGGTGTTTTTAGGAGGTTACCCATTACGTTACTTAGCTGTAATTATTGGTTCTGGTATTTTTGCATTGGTGCTTTTTGTTTTGGTTGCAAAGGCTTTTCCAGACGCGATGCCAAATAGAATTGATACGTGGATGAGTAGGATTGATAGCTTCTCTAATGATGATAATACAGAAGCAGACTATCAAATAGAACATGCGAAAACAGCAATTGCTTCGGGTGGAATTCAAGGTGTTGGTCCAGGGAAAAGTATTCAGAAAAACTTTTTACCACAGTCTTCTTCCGATTTCATTTTTGCAATTATTGTTGAAGAATATGGTTTAATTGGAGGTTTGTTACTCATGATATTGTACATGTGGCTATTGTTTAGAATTGTTATTGTAGCACAAAAATCAGATAGCCTTTTTGGAAAACTTTTAGTGCTTGGTGTTGGTTTGCCAATCGTTTTTCAAGCATTGATAAATATGGCAGTTGCAGTAGAGTTATTTCCGGTTACCGGACAAACATTACCATTAGTTAGTAGTGGAGGAACGTCTATTTGGATGACCTGTTTGGCAATTGGTATTGTGTTGAGCGTAAGTGCTAAAAGAGAAGAAGATAAAAATAAAGAAAATTTAGAAGACAATCCGTTGGAAGTACTTTCGGAAGCCATTTAAATAATAAATAAACTGTCACCTCGAGCGCAGTCGAGAGGTCTTAATAATAAAAGTGAAACAAGAAACTAAAACATATAAAATCATATTATCTGGAGGAGGAACAGGAGGACATATTTATCCTGCAATCGCCATTGCTAATGAATTAAAATCTCGTTTTCCGAACGCAGAGTTTCTGTTTGTTGGTGCAAAAGATAGAATGGAAATGGAAAAAGTGCCTCAGGCTGGTTATGCTATCAAAGGACTTTGGATTTCTGGTATTCAGCGTAAGCTTACACTAAAAAATCTAATGTTTCCATTTAAACTTTTAAGTAGTTTATATAATGCGAAAAAAATTGTAAAACAGTTTAAACCAGATGTGGTTATTGGTACAGGTGGATTTGCAAGCGGACCATTATTACAAATGGCAGTTTCTAGTGGTGTTCCAGGGTTAATACAAGAACAAAATTCGTTTCCAGGAATTACCAATAAACTGTTATCAAAAAAGGTGCAAAAAATATGTGTTGCTTATGATGGTTTAGAACGTTTTTTTCCGAAAGAGAAAATGATTAAAACGGGTAATCCGGTGCGTCAAGATTTATTAGATATCGACTCTAAAGTAGCAGAAGCTAAAAAACATTTCCATCTAATTGAAGGAAAGAAAACCATTTTAGTAATAGGTGGAAGTTTAGGAGCAAAACGTATTAATGAGTTAATAAGAGAAGAGCTAGATTATTTTAATACGCTAAACATGCAAGTGATTTGGCAATGTGGTAAACTGTATTACAAAGCGTATAAGATTGATGGTAATGAAAAGCATGTGCAGCTTCATGAGTTTATTAATACCATGGATTTAGCGTATGCAGCAGCAGATGTTATTATCTCTAGAGCAGGAGCAAGTTCGGTAAGTGAATTGTGTATTGTTGGTAAGCCAGTGATTTTTATTCCGTCACCAAATGTAGCCGAAGATCATCAAACTAAAAACGCCATGGCCATTGTAAATGAAAATGCAGCCATGCTAATTAAAGAGAGTGACTTGATTGTCGATTTTGAAAACAAGTTTACACAACTAATGGCTTCTCCTGAAAAGCAAAAGGAGTTAGGCGAAAACATAAAAAAATTAGCATTAGTAAATGCAACAAAACAAATAGCAGACGAAGTAGAAAAACTATTAAATAAATAAAATAACAAAATGTCACACTGAGCGCAGTCGAAGTGTCTTGAATTAATGAATCTAAACAACATACATAACATCTATTTTATTGGCATTGGTGGCATTGGCATGAGTGCGCTTGCACGATATTTTCATGCGAGCAATAAAAAGGTCGCAGGTTATGATAAAACCCAAACAGAAATCACAGATAGTTTGGTGGATTTAGGTATTGAAGTTCATTTTGAAGATTCTATTGCAAATGTTTCGGATTCGTTTTTAAATTATGATACTACGCTAGTGGTTTATACACCAGCAATTCCGAAGGATAACAAAGAGCTGACTTATTTTAAAAATGATAAAAATTTCACAGTTTTAAAACGATCTGAAATTTTAGGATTAATTACAGAAAACACTTATTGTTTAGCTGTTGCAGGAACACACGGTAAAACAACAACGACAAGTATTCTAGGTCATTTGTTATATGAATGTGGTGTGGAGTTGACAGCCTTTTTAGGAGGAATAAGTGAAAACTATAACTCGAATTTAATTTTAAACGGAAACAAAGTTTCTGTAGTAGAAGCAGATGAATTTGATAGATCCTTTTTAACCTTATCTCCAGATTTAGCATGCATAACATCGATGGATGCAGATCATTTGGATATTTATGGAGATGCTTCCGAGTTAATAAAAACATTCAAAGATTTTTCAGAAAAAATAAAACCAAACGGAAAACTGTTTATTAAAAACGGTTTGCCTCTTGAAGGAATTACCTACGGAATTGAAGATGATTCCGATTATTCGGTAAACAATATAAAAATAGAAAATGGTGCCTATGTGTTTGATGTGAAAATGCCAAATGCAACACTAGAAAGAGTTCAATTTAACCTGCCTGGTAGACATAATTTGTCGAATGCATTAATAGCCTTGGCGATGGCTGCAGAATATGGTTGCCCTCACCAGCAGCTCGCCAAAGCTTTAGCATCTTATAAAGGTGTGAAACGCAGATTTACGTACCAAATTAAAACGGAAGAATTGGTGTTTATAGATGACTATGCGCATCATCCAGAAGAGATTAATGCCGTGCATCAGGCTGTTCGAGAAATGTACCCAAATAAGGAAGTGTTAGTTGTTTTTCAGCCACATTTATTTTCTAGAACACAAGATTTTGCAGATGATTTTGCTGCAAGTTTGTCGCAGTTTGATGAAGTGTTATTATTGGATATTTATCCAGCAAGAGAGATGCCAATAGAAGGCGTGACTTCTAGTTGGTTATTAGAAAAAATAAAAAATAAAAATAAGCAGCTAGTTTCTAAAAACGAATTAGTTGCAAAAATAAAAGAAAGTAAAGCGCGAATAGTTTTAACGCTTGGTGCTGGAGATATTGGAGCAGAAGTTAAACATATAAAAGAAGCGTTGTATGTCTAGAATTAACTGGAATTACGTAAAAACCTTTGTACTGCTAGTGTTAGTGGTGTTTTTGTATGCTTTTTCGGCAACCAAAAATAAGGTCCGAAATGTTTCTGAGCCTCAAGTACAATTTTTAGGGGATAATAACCTATTTATAACGCAAGCTAATGTTAGTAAGTTGTTAATACAAAATCAACAAACAGTGACAAAGGCGTCGAAAGAAATTTTAGATTTGAACAAATTAGAATCTGCCCTGAATTCTAATCCTATGATAAAATCTGCCGAAGTGTATCTTTCTGTAAATGGGGAACTTAAAGCAGAAGTTACACAAAAAAAACCTATAGCTAGAGTTAGTACTTCTACGTCGTATTACATAGATGACCAAGGTAGTTTCATGCCATTGTCTTCTAATCATGCAGCAAGAGTGCCTTTGGTAACCGGTTTAGTGAAGAAAGATGCGTTAGATAATGTGTTTAAAATTGCAGAAAAGATTAATAAAGATCCTTTTTTAAGCAAATATGTTATTGAAATTCATCAAAACGATGACAATAGCTTTCATTTAAAACTAAGACAATCTACCTTTGTAGTGCAATTAGGTAAATTAAATCAATTAGATAAAAAGATAAATAACCTTAAGGTGTTTTATCAAAAGGCGTTAAAAGAAAAAACACTTAATAGTTACAGTAAAGTTAATTTACAATTTGATAACCAAGTAGTGTGCACCAAAACGTAAACTATGGAGAATAATATAGCAGTAGGATTAGATATCGGAACCACAAAAATTGTGGCTATGATTGGTCGTAAAAATGAATATGGTAAGGTCGAGATTTTAGGTATTGGTAAATCTAAAAGTCTTGGTGTACATCGTGGTGTAGTAAATAATATTACCCAAACCATTCAATCGATTCAATTAGCAGTGCAAGAAGCAGAAACTGCTGCAGGAACAAAAATTGAAGGTGTAACCGTTGGTATTGCAGGTCAGCATATACGAAGCTTACAGCATAGCGATTATATTACTAGAGCAAATTCTGAACTAGTAATAGATGAAGAAGATATCGACCGATTAATTAATCAAGTGCACAAGTTAGTGATGCTTCCTGGAGAAGAGATTATTCACGTTTTACCACAAGAATATAAAGTAGATGGTCAAGCCGAAATAAAAGAACCAATTGGGATGTATGGCGGCAGATTGGAAGCGAATTTTCATGTGGTTGTCGGACAAGTTTCCTCTATCAGAAATGTAGGAAGGTGTATACAAAGTGCAGGATTAAACTTGGAAGGAGTAACACTAGAACCTTTAGCGTCTTCTAACGCTGTATTAAGTCAGGAAGAAAAAGAAGCTGGAGTTGCCCTAATTGATATAGGAGGAGGGACAACCGATTTAGCCATTTTTAGAGATGGAATAATTCGTCATACTGCTGTAATTCCTTTTGGAGGAAACGTAATTACAGAAGACATAAAAGAAGGCTGTTCTATTATTGAAAAGCAAGCCGAACTTTTAAAAATAAAATTTGGATCTGCATGGCCAGGAGAAAATAAAGACAATGAAATTGTTTCTATTCCAGGATTAAGAGGAAGAGAACCAAAAGAGATCACATTAAAAAATCTCTCTAAAATTATACATGCTCGCGTAGTAGAAATCGTAGAACAAGTATATGTTGAGATTAAAAACTATGGTCACGAAGAGCAAAAAAAGAAACTTATTGCAGGAATTGTTTTAACAGGTGGTGGCGCACAATTAAAACATTTAAAGCAATTAGTAGAATATATAACAGGAATGGATACTAGAGTTGGTTTTCCTAATGAACACCTTGCAGGGAATAGCGATGATGAGATTACAAGTCCGTTGTTTGCTACCGCTGTAGGTTTAGTGATGGATGGTTTAAAAAGAAATGAAAGAAAGAAAGCCGAAGTTGTAGAAGAAGAATCTGATGTTCTAGAAGAAGAAACAGAAGAAACAACGGAGGAAATAGAAACCAAACCACCAGTAAAAGAAAGACGTTCGTTTTTAGATAAACTAACCGAGAGAGTAAAAGATTTTTTAGATAACGCAGAGTAAAGTAATAAGTAAGAAAATAAAACCGAAATTCATGAGCAGCAACAAAGAATTCGAAACCAATATAGCATTCGATTTACCAAAGAATCAATCCAATGTGATAAAAGTTATTGGAGTAGGTGGTGGAGGTAGCAACGCTATCAATCACATGTTTCAACAAGGCATTAAAGGAGTAGATTTTGTAATCTGTAATACAGATGCACAAGCACTTCAAAATAGTGGTGTACCCAACAAAATTCAATTAGGTCTTAACCTTACCGAAGGTTTAGGAGCAGGAGCAAATCCAGATGTAGGAGAGCAATCTGCTATAGAGAGTTTTGAGGATTTACAACGTATGTTAGATACCAATACCAAAATGATCTTCATTACCGCAGGAATGGGTGGAGGAACAGGTACAGGAGCAGCTCCAATTATTGCTAAAATGGCTAAAGATTTAGACATTTTAACAGTTGGAATTGTAACGATGCCTTTCCAGTTTGAAGGAAAAATGCGTAACGAACAAGCGCAAAATGGTATTGAGAAATTAAGAAACGTAGTCGATTCATTAATCGTAATTAACAATAATAAACTTCGTGACGTTTATGGAAATCTTGGTTTTAAAGCAGGATTCTCTAAAGCAGATGAAGTATTATCTACTGCAGCACGCGGTATAGCAGAAGTTATTACACATCACTACACACAAAATATTGATTTACGTGATGCTAAAACGGTATTAAGTAGCAGTGGAACTGCTATTATGGGTTCTGCTAGTTCTTCTGGACAAAATCGTGCGCATGAAGCAATTCGTAAAGCATTAGATTCTCCATTATTAAACGATAATAAAATTATAGGAGCCAAAAACGTATTGTTGCTAATCGTTTCTGGAGCTCAAGAAATTACTATTGATGAAATAGGAGAAATCAATGATCATATTCAAAACGAAGCTGGTCATGGTGCAAATATTATTATGGGTGTTGGTGAAGATGATTCTTTAGATGAGTCTATCGCTGTAACCATTATAGCTACAGGTTTTGATATTGAACAACAAGATGAAATTTCGAATACCGAAACTAAAAAGGTTATTCATTCTTTAGAAGAAGAGCAAACCTTAGAGCAAGATTTAACTAAAAAAGATAAAAGTCCAGCAATTATAACTCCAAATATTGAGTTAGAAAAAAAGCCGGAACCAGTAATAGTAAAGCACACTTTAGATCTAAATGAATTAGAAGATGCTTTTGAAACACGAAGAAAAGGAGTTTCAAAACCATTAAGTTTAATTCCAACTTCAGAAATTATTAAGAACATGCATGTTGTTTATGATGAAGTCGTTGCAACTAAAGATGTACAAGCAGAAGATAAATGTTTTGCAGACGACGATTTTGAAGAAGATGTTTTTGAGGATGTTGAAGACGATTTCGTAATCACTAACGCAACACCAACTGTTGAAGTAACAAATCAATTTGAAGAAGAAGAGCAACAAATTACGCTAACTTTCGATATGCCATTAAGTGAACCAGTAGCGCCTGTAGTTCAAGAAGTCCAAGAAGTTCAAGAAACTAAAGAAGTTCAAGAAACTAAAGAAGTAATACGAGAAGAAAAAGTAATTCATAATTTAAATGCAGAAGAAATTAAAGATTTACCTGTAAATGACTTTATCGAACTTGTAAATGTAACTGAAACAAATAAAGATGGCGAAATACGCTATGCTTTAGATGATTATTTAGAATTTGAAGCTACTAGCGAACCAAAGAAAAAGGAACCAATAGTAGAGGTTGTAGATAAGGTTTTAGAAGAAGAAATTGTTTTTGAAAAGAAAGTCGTACAAAGGCAAGTTGTGGAAGAGCAAGTGGAAGAAATTGACCCAATGAACAGTCCGATTTCAGACATGCTAAAAGAAAGAGCAGAAGAACGCAGACGTAAAATGAAGGATTTTAATTATAAATTCAATACTGCAAAGATTGATGATATAGAAAAGATTCCAGCATATAAACGTCAAGGTGTAGACTTGCAAGATGTACAACATTCATCACAAAGAACCAGTATTTCTGGTACTACTTTAAGTACAGATGATAATGATGATATGTTATTAAGAAGTAATAATTCGTTTTTACACGATAATGTAGATTAATGAAACTTCACTTTTAAAAGGCGCAGTCGTATGGAAAGTGAATAGTGGAATTAATTCCGTTTTTATAACGGAATCTCATAAATGAAAAGTTAAGTTTAGTGTTTAACTTCAACTAACCCGAAAAACTCACCCAGAGGTTTTTCGGGTTTTTTATTCCTGCGAAAGCAGGAATCTCTATAAAAGGAACAAGTAGTTTTCTGCATTAAAACAGACTTCCTCTAGATTTAAATAGAAATAATATACTTACTTATTATTAATAGTATTATTATTGTGTTGTAAACCTATATCTATGAAACACATTTACCTAGCCCTTACATTTTTGTTTTTTACAATATTTTCTTTTGCGCAAATACCACCAAATGACGAAATTCAAAATGCAGTAAACATATCCAGTTTGCCCTTTACGGATAATAATGTGCAAACGCAAAATGCAACAACAGCTTCGGGAGGAGGAATGAATGGTTGTGATTTAAGTGCTACATTATCAAGAGTTTATTATAGGTATCAATATCCTATTACTAGAACAGTTAGAATTAAATTAACAGAAAGTTCCAGTAATTCTATAATTGCAGTGTATTCTTCTAATACTATAAATGCAACTTCAGATAGTCAATTACAAATGTCTTCTGCATGTAATTTTACATCAGATTTAACAATTGATCTGTTTGCATTTCAGGCCTATTACATAGCTGTAAGTAATCCGGATTCTAGTACCAATGTGTTAATTGCTCCAATAGTAACAAGTATTGTAAATATTCCAGATACTAATTTTAAAACAACATTAGTAAACCATACTAATCCAGTAATAGATGCTAATAATGATAATGAAATACAATATAGTGAAGCTTTTTTTGCAGAGAAAATTAATGCTAATTATAATGATATTTCAGATCTAACAGGTGTACAAGCTTTTGTTAATTTAGAAGAATTAACTGTTTCTGGTAATAACCTATCTGTTTTAGATGTTTCTCAAAACATACTATTAGAAAAATTATTTGCATCAAATAACCAGCTTTCTAGCATAGATTTAACTCAAAATATTGAGCTATTTGAGTTAAATATTTCTGGTAATGCTTTTCCCAACATAGATATAACCCAAAATTCAAATATTACTTTTTTAAATTGTAATTATAATCAATTGACAGCTATAGATATATCTAACAACGAAAATATTGAGGAATTACGGATTGATGGAAATGAATTAACAATTCTAGATGTCTCTCAAAATACAATGTTAGAAACTTTATATTGTCAATATAACCAAATAACAGAATTAGATCTATCTAATAATCCAAACTTAATAGATGTTGCAAGTCAATACAATGAAATTGTTACTATAGATGTCTCTCAGTGCGAAAATTTAGAATGGCTACATTTACCTGGAAACAACTTAACGACTATTAATCTTAATAATAATCCTCATTTAGTAGATTTATCACTACATAATAATCCATTAACAATTATAGATTTATCTCAAAATTTAGAACTTTTTTGGTTGGGTCTATCAGATACATTATTACAAGACTTGGATTTATCTAATAATTCTAATTTGGTTTATCTTGTTGCTAGAGGTTGTGAATTTCTTGAAACTATTAATTTTAAAAATAATTATAATACTGTTTTTGATGTTACAGAACCAGTATCTTATATAACTAATTCTGGGAGAGATTATCAAGTTATTCCAGTATTTAACGCTACAAACAACCCAAACCTTCAAACCATTTGTGTGGATGATGTAACCTATGCAACTCAAAAAATCACTAATATAACACCTAACACAGTTTTTGTTGAAGATTGCAGTATTAACAATATTAATTATAACAACATACAAGGTATAGTAGCTTTTGATGATGAGAATAATGGTTGTGATATTAATGATTTTATTGTGGCAAACCAATTAATTCAAGCTAATGATGGTGTAAATAACATAGCAACTTTTACTAATAATATAGGAGACTATAATTTATATTTAAACGAGAATACCTATAATACAGAAGTTTTAGGTTTAGCTTCCAATTTTTATGTTACACCAAATCCGTATAATACAACATTTACTGGTTTTGGTAATTCAGAAAATGCAGACTTTTGTATTAGCTCTTCGCATACAATAAATGATGTTAACGTAGTTTTGTTGCCTTTAAATCAAGCACGTCCAAGTTTTGATGCAAACTACCAATTAGTTTTTGAAAACACAGGAACAACTTTATTAAATGGTACTATTACATTAAATTTTGATGATGCTTCTCAAACCTTTGTAAATGCAATTCCAACAGAAAACACTTCAACTAGTAATAGCTTAACATTTAACTATAGTAATTTACAACCTTTTCAAATTCGTACTATAGATATTGTTATGAATACGTTTCCGCCTACAACAGTTAATGATGGAGATATTTTAAATTTTACTGCAACTATTAATCCTATTGCTGGAGACAACAATACAGAAGACAACACCTTTGTTTTATCACAAACCGTTGTAAATTCTTATGATCCTAATGATAAGCAAGTCTTACAAGGAAATGAAATTACATTACCTCAAGCAACTGCGTATTTAGATTATATCATTCGTTTTCAAAATACAGGTTCTGCAAGTGCAATTAATATTGTTATTACAGATGAATTAAATAGTAAACTAGATTGGGAAACGATAAGACCAATATCTGCAAGTCATGATTATTCGGTGAATATATTAAACGGAAATTTTGTAGAATTTAGTTTTGAGAATATAAATCTTCCAGCACAACAAGATGATGAAGCAGGAAGTAATGGTTTTGTGGCTTTTAAAATTAAACCAAAACAAGATGTTGTTGTTGGTAATATTATTACTGGAAAAGCAAATATCTATTTTGATTACAATGCGCCAATAATCACGAATGTTGTTTCCACAGAAATTGTAGAACCTTTATCCATTCCAGAGAATGAAATTAAATCGGTAATAAAATTATATCCTAATCCAGTAGGTGATCAGTTTAAAATTGAAGTAACAAATAGCAATTCAATAATCGATGTTAAGATATTTGATGTTTCTGGAAAGCAATTATTGACTTTTAAACCTTCGGAAAACTATAATGTTAAGGATTTAGTTTCTGGAGTTTATTTTGTGAGTGTACAAACCAATGATGGAACTGTAACTAAAAAAATAATTAAATAATAAAATAGGTTTAAGTAATCTAACGTATTATAATTTCACGAATTTTAATAATACTTGAATCCCTAACAAAGTCTTATTTTCTTAATATCTTTGTGATATAATTAAAACAAACACAATGAGCTTACAACAAGATATAATGACAGCGATGAAAGCTGCAATGAAATCTAAAGACCAAACAGCATTAGCTGCTTTAAGAGCAGTAAAATCTGAAATACTTTTAGCACAAACAGAAACAGGATCTAAAGAAGAGATTACAGAAGATCAAGAAATAAAAATACTTTCTAAATTAGTAAAGCAACGTAAAGATAGTGCGGCTATTTTTTCGGAACAAAATAGAGAAGATTTAGCAGAACCAGAAATTGCTCAAGCAGCAGTAATTAGCCAGTTTTTGCCAGCACAATTAAGCGAAGCTGAAATAGAAAAAGTAGTAGTAGAAACTATTGCAGCAACGGGAGCAGCAGGTATGAAAGATATGGGAAAAGTTATGGGAATGGTAAATCAAAAACTTGCAGGACAAGCAGATGGTAAAACAATCTCTAGTATTGTAAAGGCTAAATTGTCTTAAAATAATTCATTGCGAGGAGTAAAACGACAAAGCAATCTTTTAATTAGAATGCTAAGGTTAATTATTAACTGCAATTAAGTAAATAAGATTCCTGCTTTCGCAGGGATTATGGCCTCGTAGTTCAACTGGATAGAATATCAGATTTCGGCTCTGATGGTTGGAGGTTCGAACCCTCTCGAGGTCACGAATAAAAAGAAAAGTTGCATGTCAAATCAAGGGCACTTGAATTTGTAAATGCAACTTTTCTTTTTTCAAAGCGGAGCTTTAGAGGAGAAACAAGCAAAGCGAAGTTAGCCCTCTTTTAAGCATGTCAAATCAAGGGCACTTGAATTTGTAAATGCAACTTTTCTTTTTTCAAAGCGGAGCTTTAGAGGAGAAACAAGCAAAGCGAAGTTAGTCCTCTTTTAAGCATGTCAAATCAAGGTTACTTGAATTTGTAAATGCAACTTTTCTTTTTTCAAAGCGGAGCTTTAGATCTGAAACGAGCAAAGCGAAGTTAGCCCTCTTTTAAGCATGCCCAATCAAGGTCACTTGAATTTGTAAATGCGATTTTTTTTTCAAATCGGAAAAAAGAATAAACAACTTTCCACTTTCAAAGAACATTTTTTAGCGCTAATACTTTCTTTTTCTAGATGTTGGCTTTTCAACATGTTTCGCAGATATATTCCTTTCTATTAAGGTATATGTTTTTAACTTATTTTTATGTAACTCGCTTAACTTCAAATAATTTCGTACATTTAAGTTCTCCCACAGGCTTCAGAATTCATTCTGTTGACACTGAATAAAACTATTTATAGCAGGATGGTATGTAAATACTGTCTTAGATTTTTTATTGCTATTATTTAGTAAAAATGGAAAAGCCAATAGTTACGTAATTACTAGGCTAATCATAATCTGTATACGCTCCGTTTTTCGAATGCTATCGATAGAAATTATTCTTTAATTAGGAAGTTTTTAATAAAAAAGAATCATATGACAGCAAAATTGAAAACACCGGGAGTTTATATACAGGAAGTAAATGCTTTTCCAAATTCTGTGGTTCCGGTGCCTACTGCAGTTCCTGCATTTGTTGGCTATACACCTCAAGCTTCCTTAGATGGGAAAACCTATTTTAATGTGCCTACAAAAATCAAATCTTTCGCCGAGTTTCAATCTATATTTTGTTATCCAGATACTCCAGCGCCAGCAACTCCAAAAAAGCAATATCATCCAGAATATTATCTGGTAAAGCAGCAACAAGAACCAGAGATAGGGAGTTACATAAAAATTGCTGGTGATTTCTATGCTATACTACCAGATCCAAATACTATGTACTATATGTATAATAGTATCCGAATGTTTTATGAAAACGGAGGTGGTGATGCTTATATTGTATCTGTAGGTGCGTACGGATCTCCTTCTAAAAAACCAATGCGCCTTGGTGATCAAATTGTTAATCGTAATGTGCGCTTAAACGATTTGCAAAATGGTATTACTTTGTTAAAAAAGGAATCCGAACCAACCATGTATATCTGTCCGGAAGCAACGTTGCTTTCTGTAGCAAATAATGGTACGCTTATGCAAGCCATGCTACTTCAAAATTCGGAAATGGAAACAGCAATTAGCATTTTTGATGTTATTGGAGGTAACACTCCAGATTCTATACTATATACTAATGGTATTAATACTTTTAGAAATAATACAGGCGTTCAAGGTTTGAGTTATGGTTGTGCATATTATCCTTTTATTGGAACTACCATTATGCAACAATGGGATATTGATTTCACTAATTTATTTGGTGGTGATATAAAAGCCTTAGAAAGTATATTACTTGCAGCATCCGATACTAATGATAAAACGTCCGAAATTCTAAAAATTATTCAGAATCCTAAGGATAGTGATTTAACTACAGCGCAACTAAATGATGCGTTATTAAATGCAAGTCCTACCTATTCCTTAATCATTAGAAATGTATTAGCAGAAGCAAATATGCTTCCTCCAAGTGGTGCAATAGCAGGAGTTATTACGAGAACAGATAATCAAGAAGGCGTGTGGAAAGCACCAGCTAATACTTCAATAGTTAGTGTTGTTTCCTTGCCTATTAAACTTTCAAGCCAACAGCAAGAAGGTTTAAATGTAGACGCAGTTTCGGGTAAATCCATTAATGCCATTCGTGTTTTTAACGGAATAGGAATTTTAATTTGGGGAGCACGAACATTAGATGGTAATAGTAATGAATGGAAATATTTGCCTGTACGTAGAACACTTATATTTTTAGAGCAGTCTTGTAAATTGGCAACGCAAGCGTATATGTTTGAGGCTAACGATACAAATACTTGGAAAGCAGTAAAAGGTATCATTAATAGTTTTTTAGTCTCCATTTGGAGACAAGGAGGATTCCAAGGTAGTAAACCAGAACATGCATTTTTTATTAAATGTGGCTTAGGGGAAACTATGACTGCTCAAGATATCTTGAATGGCGTTATGATAGTTCAAGTAGGAGTTGCTTTGCTTCATCCCGCAGAGTTTATTGTTTTTTCATTCCAACAAGAAATGAAAATATCCAATTAAAATTTTTAATAACTAACATAAAAAACAGCAAATAGTATGGCAGACGATGGAAGTAATCTAGGAAACACTTGGCCAATGCCAAAGTTTAGATTTGAGGTCGATCTTGGATCTGAACTTAAAGGCGTGGCTTTTCAAGAAGTTTCAGGAATGGATGTAGAAAATCAGATTATAGAATACCGAAAAAGTGATAGTTCGCTTTTCTCTACTGAAAAAATGCCTGGGATAGTAAAGTATGGCAACATTACGATGAAACGAGGTGTATTTATCAATGATAATACATTTTGGAAATGGCACGATGAAATTACTATGAATACAATCCAAAGACGAACAGTGCTTATTAAACTACTCGATGAAAGCGGAGCAGTTACTATGCAATGGCAACTTAACAACGCTTGGCCAACAAAAATATCGAGTACAGATCTTAAATCGGATGGTAATGAAGTCGCAGTAGATACACTAGAAATAGCGCATGAACAATTAATAATAACAAATGGTTAAGCAAAGTGATTATCCAGTTGGATTTTATTTTAAGTTGACTTTTAAAGAAGAAGATATAGGGTTTCAAGAAGTCTCGGGTATTTCAAAAGAAATAGGAGTTGAAGAAGTCGTTTCTGGTGGTGAAAACCGACTTAAATATCGATTACCAAAAACTTTTAAGTTTTCCAATTTAGTTTTAAAAAGAGGAATAGTCGCTAAAAATTCTCAATTATTCAAATGGTGTGTAAGTACCATAGAAGAAGGATTAATTAAAGCTATTGTTATAAATGATTTTACAGTTAGCTTATTAGATAAAGATGGTTTAGTATTAAAAGAATGGACTTTTCACGATGCTTATCCAGTGAAGTATTCGGTTTCAGATTTAAGTCCAGATCCTAATGCTATAGCAATTGAAAGCTTAGCGTTTGCTTATTCTTATTTTGAAATTCTTTAGAAGAACACAACGTCTTTTCTGAAGATGCTTTTTAAGGATAACGGTTACAACGAAATGGAATACCAACATTAATGGTGTGCAAAAAGATATCGTTAATCTGAAAATAATAATTTTTAAACTTTAATTCATAATAAACCAATGACAGAAACAACTAATATATCAAGAGGAGAAATAGTCACTTTATCTGTGGAGGTGGAAGGCAGTTTAATTCCAGAGGTAAATCAAGTATATTCTATAAAAATAGAATTTGAAGTAAATAAAATAAGTAGTGCTAAAATTGTGATTCTAGATGGTGATGTTAGTACTGTTGAATTTGAAGCAAGTTCCTCGAAAACGTTTCTTCCAGGTAATGAAATTAGTATTAAAGCGGGATACGATAATGAAAATAAACTTCTTTTTAAAGGCGTTATCTGTGAGCAAAATATATGTGTTAATGGTCAAATAGGATCTTCATTGGAAGTGATATGTTATGACATGGCTATTAAAACAACCGTAGGTAGAAAAAGTAAAACCTTCACAGATCAAAAAGATAGCGATGTGTGGCGTTCTATAATTGGCAATTATTCTGGTCTTTCTGAAAATATATCTTCAACAAACCTAATTTACCCACAGCAAGTACAATATGATACTACAGATTGGGATTTTATAGTATCTAGAGCAGAAGCCAACGGTTTTATAGTAACAACTATTAACGGTAAAATTTCTATTCAAAAACCGGATACCAATACTACTTCTGTTTTAAACATAGAATATGGTAATAACCTTTTGGAGTTGCATGCTAACCTTAATGCAATAAATCAGTTAAAGACTGTTAAGGCTAGTTCTTGGGATTATGGTAGTCAAGAATTAGTTCAGAAAGAAACTAATAACACCTATTTTGGTCCTGGTAATTTATCTAGTACGAAACTTTCAGAAGTGGTAGGTCTATCTACTTTCGATTTACAATCGCCAGCACCAATTAAAAATGACGAGCTTGAAAATTGGAATCAAGCACAACTAGTAAAAAACAATTATTCAAAAATTCAAGGGGAAGTAAAATGCCAAGGAAATTCTTCAGTTCAAATAGGGAATTATATCACTTTAAGTGGCGTTGGAAGTCGTTTTAATGGCGACCATTTAGTTTCCAAAGTAGTACATGATATTTCTGAAGGAAACTGGACAACCGAATGTGCTATCGGACTTTCAGAAGAATGGCTTTCCAAACAGGATAATGACAAAAGAATGCCTCCTTCCAATCTGCCTTCTGGTGTTAACGGATTGTTTACGGCTACCGTAAAAAGGTTAGATGAAGACCCAGAAAGTCAGTTTCGAATTTTGGTAGATGTACCATTATTTAATACTTCTAGCGACGGACTTTGGGCAAGGTATTCTAGTTTTTATGCTTCCAATAATTCTGGAGCTTTTTTTATGCCTGACATAGGTGATGAGGTTGTGGTTGGGTTTTTAAATGAAGATGCTAGGTATCCAATTATTTTAGGAAGTCTATATAGCAATCCTAAGTTGAAACCGTCGGAAGGTCTAAATCCGAATTCGAACAATACCATTAAAGCAATAGTGTCAAAATCTGGTATTGCCATTGTTTTTGATGACGAAAACCAAATTTTCACCATTGTTACACCTAATAAAAATACCGTTGTATTTAATGATAAAGAAAAGCAAATTACAATTCAAGATCAAAACAGCAACCATATCATTATGTCGCCAGACGGTATTTCTTTAAAAAGTTCGAAAGACATATCTATTGCATCGGATGCAAACGTTAGCATAAAAGCCGCTCAAGGAATATCATTAGAAGCTAAAGAAGGAGATGTAAATGTAGAAGGTGTAAATATTCAACATAACGCAAATGTAGCATTTTCGGCAGAAGGAAGTGCTTCCGCTAGTTTAGAAACTGCAGGAGTTTTAACGCTCAAAGGAGCAATGGTAGGAATTAATTAAATAAAAAAAGATATGCCAGCAGCAGCAAGAATAACCGATTTACATATATGTCCAATGACAACGCCAGGAGTTGTTCCTGTTCCACACGTTGGCGGACCAATTATTGGGCCAGGAGAACCAACAGTACTTATTGGTGGTTTGCCAGCAGCAAAAGTTGGAGATAACTTAGTTTGTGTTGGCCCACCAGATAGCATTGCTACAGGATCTGGAACTGTTTTAATTGGTGGAATGCCAGCAGCAAGACTTGGAGACGTAACAGCACATGGAGGAACAATTATTACAGGAAATCCTACGGTGCTAATTGGATGAGGATAGGGGTTTTAGATTAATAGAACTTTAAAGGCAAATCAAAAACTATTCGAAAGTAGGAAAACTAAAGTAACGGATACGCTATTTCTAGAAATAGAGTGGCTGCAAAAAGTGATTAATCAAGGTATTGCTAGTTATCGGAAGGAGTTCAAAAAAGAAAATAAAACGATTAAATAGGAGTAATAGTTAAGAGAATTAAAGAAAATCCTGAAGTACTTATAAATAACTAAAAGAATAATAATATGATTATAAAGGAAGGTGTTTCTGTTGCTAACTCAGGCTTGGTGCTTTTAAGCGGGTATTTTTCAATGCTTTTTGAAAAACTTGATCTTACCACAAATAATAGTTTTATAAATATGGAATCGCAGTTAAAAGCAGTTCATTTTGTGCAATATTTAGCAACCGGAATGGAGCAAACTCAAGAATCGTACTTAGCATTCAATAAAGTGCTTTGTGGAATTTCGATTACTACTCCCATACAAGATGCAATCGAAATTTCAGAGGATCAAAAAAAACTTATGGATGGGTTGATTGGAGCCGCAATAAATCAATGGCCAGCAATAGGAGAAACTTCAATTGATGGTTTTAGAGGCAATTGGCTTGTTAGAGAGGGAATGCTGAAAGAAGAGCAAGACTATTGGGAATTAACTGTTGAAAAAAAAGCATATGATCTTTTAATTCATAAATCTCCTTTTAACTTTTCAAAAATAAATTTTCCTTGGATGCTAAAACCATTACGTGTAAATTGGCCTTATTAATTTTAGCATAAATTATATAAAGCCTACTTAAACTATATGATAAACTTCCTTTTACTGCAGCAAGAAAGTCCAAACAATCCTGCATTTACAAATACCATTTCTGTAGTGTTGATTGTTATCGGCGGTTTATTACTTTGCAGAGGCTTGTTTAAGTTTGTAGAAGGTTTTTATGTCGATTTTATAGCAAAAAAACCATTGTTTAGGCATATGCAACTATTCACTAAAGACCTAGACGAAAAACAAAAAAGAATTTTAGAAAAAGATTTTAAATTTTATAAACGGCTAGATGCAAAACAGCAAAAATACTTTAGACACCGTGTATATAAATTTATTTCACATGTAGATTTTGAAGGAAAAGAAGGTTTTGTAATAGATCCAGAGAAAAAAGTACTGGTTGCGGCAACTGCCATTATGCTCACTTTTGGATATCGAGATTATGCCATTAGCTTGGTAGATAAAATCTTAATTTATCCGGCTGTTTTTTATTCTAATGTAGACAAAAACTATCATAAAGGGCATTTTAATCCGGGTTACAGAGCAATCATTTTATCATGGGAAGATTTTATTCATGGCTACCAAGTAGAAGACGATAACCTAAATCTTGGTATTCATGAGTTTGTACATGCTTTGCATTTAAGCTATTTAAATTCTAAAAATGCTAATGATATTAGTGCTCATATATTTACTACTAGCTTAGAAGAACTAAATACATATATTAAATCTAAAGGAAATCTTAAATTAATAATGAAAGATTCATCCTATTTTAGAAGCTACGCTTTCGAAAATGATTTTGAGTTCACAGCAGTAATCATTGAGAATTTTATAGAAACACCAAGAGAGTTTCGCTCTAAGTTTCCAAAAATATATGCAAAAATAAAAGAGATGCTAAACTTTGATTTTCCTGGTTATTAAGAATTAGCTAGTTTTTTTAGATTAGCAATAGCAGCAGTTGGATTGGCACTTTTAAAAACATGACTTCCTGCAACAAACACATCCGCTCCAGCTTCAACTAGCTTTTCAATGTTTTTGTCGGTAACACCACCATCAATTTCAATTCTAGTATCTAAGCCTTGATCGTCAATCATTTTACGAAGCTTTCTCACTTTTTGATACGTCATTTCTTCAAATTTCTGTCCGCCAAAACCAGGATTAATCGACATTAATAAAACCATATAACATTTCGGTAAAATATCTTCTAAAACGCATACCGGAGTCGTTAAGTTTAAAACCACACCAGCTTTACAACCAGCATCTTCAATTTGTGTAAGCGTTCTATGTAAATGCACTGTAGATTCATGGTGTACCGTAATAATGTCTGCACCAACTTTTGCAAACTCTTCAATGTAGCGTTCTGGTTTTTCAATCATTAAATGCACATCTAATGGCTTTGTTGCATGCTTTTTAATAGCAGCAATTACAGGCATTCCGTAAGAAATGTTTGGCACAAAGTGACCGTCCATAACATCAATATGAAACCAATCGGCATCACTGTTATTAACCATTTCTGTATCGCGTTGTAAGTTGCCAAAGTCTGCAGCAAGCATAGAAGGAGCAATTAATTTTGTAGCCATTTTTTTGTTTTTGTTGTGTTTGCACAAATATAGAAAAGTCTTTTATAAACTCCATTCCCTTTGCTAAGGGATTTAGGTATGATAGTTTTCATGCTTTGGTAAGCAGTACGAAAAGGCTTAAAATGAGTGAACCCAGAGTAATCAGCTCTGGGTTCTTTCATCAATCAAAAAACGAACAGTTATGTGGTACTCAATTTCTCGAGTATAAACTGTTTGTTACGGTAATTTAGTCGTAATTATTATAAATTACTAACCTAAATAAGTTTTTAATATTTTACTTCTAGACGTATGTTTTAATCTACGAATAGCTTTTTCTTTAATTTGTCTTACACGCTCACGAGTTAAATCGAAAGTTTCACCAATTTCTTCAAGAGTCATTGGGTGTTGGTTTCCTAAACCAAAGTATAAACGAATAACATCTGCTTCACGAGGCGTTAATGTTTCTAGTGCACGCTCAATTTCGGTACGTAAAGATTCATGTAATAAATCACGATCCGGGTTTGGAGACTCACCAGAGTTTAATACATCATATAAGTTAGAATCTTCCCCTTCCACTAAAGGCGCATCCATACTTACGTGACGACCAGAATTTTTCATAGACTCCTTAACATCGTTAATAGTCATGTCTAATTCTTTCGCAATTTCTTCTGCACTTGGAGGTCTTTCATGTGCTTGTTCTAAAAATGCAAACGTTTTATTGATTTTATTAATAGAACCAATTTTATTTAAAGGCAAACGTACAATTCTAGATTGTTCTGCTAATGCCTGTAAAATAGACTGTCTAATCCACCAAACAGCATAAGATATAAATTTAAAACCACGCGTTTCATCAAAACGTTGTGCAGCCTTAATTAAACCTAAGTTACCTTCATTAATTAAATCTGGTAAAGTTAAACCTTGGTTTTGGTATTGCTTAGCTACAGAAACCACAAAACGTAGGTTAGCCTTTGTCAACTTCTCTAAAGCAAGTTGATCTCCTGCTTTAATACGTTGTGCTAATTCTACTTCTTCGTCTGCTGTAATTAAGTCAACTTTTCCAATTTCCTGTAAATATTTGTCTAATGATGCGGTTTCTCTATTGGTAACCTGCTTGGTAATTTTAAGTTGTCTCATCTAATGTTCTCGTGTAAAAATTTGTGTGAATAAAACGTTCTATATAGTTATACGCAGAAAGAGCAGTAAATGTTACAAAAAAGTTTATTTATTTTTTATTCCTTGTAAATCAAAGCTTTAATAAAGATTTGGGCGTTCCCTTTTTAAACCTAAAAAGGTTTTAAAACGTCAGGCTATCACTACTCGCTCTCTGCGAGGAGCTCAAACATACCGTTCTATCCTTAACGCGGGTACTCTTGTGGCATACTCAAAATGTATAAATACCAGGTAATAGAAAAATAGATTTTTGAAGAGGTTAGTCGTTCTTAATAAAAGAGATAAAGTATAGATGTTTAGTACAAAATTTTACTTTTTATTTGTTTTATACGGGTGTTGGCGGTAGTTTTTACCTGAAAATTCGAGAAACTAATAGTTTTAGCTTGATGTTCTTCGGAGTATTATCTCCTAAAACATCTGAGATTATAACACTATTAGTTAACACAAATAAGAAAACTCCAATAACTCCAATTATCCAAGGGTTCACAGCTCCAGCCCATAAAGTCATAAAAAGAGGTTGTTTAATAATTGATTCCTCTCCTTGTTCATTCACTCTGTTTATTGTTAAAGGTAATTTTTGACTAATGTAGTATTCTGTTCCATTTTTTTGAATATAATTTTCAACTTTTTGTTTCTGTAAATAAATCAAATTAACAATAGGCTGTCCTTGGTTGTCAATCGTAAAATTGAAATCTTTTGAATAGTTCTTTGTCCTTATATAATTAAGATAATTTCCATTTAAGTCATAAACTTGTATTCTATTGTAGAAGCCAAGTCCAATATAAATTTTATCATTGTTTTCTTCAATTCCTTGAATACTTGTCAAGGGTAATTCTCCTTCAAAAGATTTTCCACCAAATGATAATGCCATATTATATAAAAAACCAAATATTCCGAATAGAATTAGGCTCAATGAAATGTATGTAATTATTTTTCTCATTTTTTTAATTACCGCCAACGTTGTTGTGTATGGTTAGTTGCGTGGTTAAGCAACTAATTTAATAAACTTTCACGAACCCGTGAATATTCCGAAGGAATATTCGCAAGTAGAGAAGAATAAAGCAATTAATTATACACGGCTTAAGTTTACATTTTAAATAAAACATTAAATTAAGATATATAAATCAGAAAGAACAAAAGAGAGAAATAAGATTAGTATACACGGTGAAGCATTAGACTTCGACAACATTGATAATCCTCTCTCTTTTTCTACTAATATTTCGTTCAGTTCTGTGAGACTTTAGATCTCGATTTCAAGTTGTTGAAACATCAGTAGCTCGTTCTTTCCAAAATTCAATTCTTATGAATAAATATAGTGAAATTTTTGGATTAGACATTAGCAAAGATGTCTTTGATGTTTATGGTTCAGAGACAGGACATGACCAATTTAAAAATGATGAGAAAGGCTTTGTGAAATTCATAAAAGGCTTACCAGAAAGTGTTTTGGTGGTTATGGAGGCTACAGGTTATTATCATTACAGGTTGGCACAGTTTTTATATAAATCTGGAGTATGTGTGTCTGTTGTAAACCCTTTATCTGTAAAGCGATTTATCCAGATGAAATTAGCCAAAGTAAAGACCGATAAGAGTGATTCTAAAGCCATTTGTGAATATGGACAAATGAATGATGTTCCTCTTTACACAGCTTTAAATGAAGTTCAGAGTGAGTGCTTGCAACTCTTTAGATTGCTGGATAGTTACATAAAATACCGAACGGCATCGAAGAATAAACTTCATGGTGAAGAAACCTTAGGAATACCTTCCAAGTTTGTGTATCGTTCTTTAAAGCGAAACGTTAAGCATTTGCAAAAGGAGATTACCGCGATAGAAGAGCGTCTATTAGATTTAGTTAAACAAGAGCAGCAACATCAACTGACATTATTAAAAAGCATCCCAGGAATGGGTGTGAAAACAGCTTTGTTTTTAATAGTAGTAACTGATGGATTTAAAAAATTTGAAACGGCATCACAACTGTGTAGTTATGTCGGTATTACAC
>NZ_LIQI01000011.1 GCF_001418105.1 Lacinutrix himadriensis | reverse complement strand
AAAGAGACAAAAGCAAATAAGCCGATAATCAGATTCTGCCATTTTTTATTAATTCCGCTATATACTGTGAATATTAAAGTCAAAATTCCGAAAGATAGAAATGAGATAGTTTTCGAAAGTTCAGTCTCAAAAAAGGAAATTCCGAAACTCAGAACGAAACCAATTAATATACCTCTTGAGAAATTCGGTTTTGTTTTTTTGAATAGAAGAATTCCAATTATGATTCCTATTAGAATAATGATTCTTACGTAGGTCATTTTAACTGTTTGCTAACGGTTTTGTATATAAAAAGCAGCAGAATTATGTGTGCTAATTTTCAATTTAAAACAAAGATAGCAGAAAAGAACTAAACTTTAAGTTTAACCCTTAACTGCTATTTTTTATATACGTGGTTGTGGTTAGTTTTTATTGTTTAGTTAATGTTATATTGTTTGGGATAGTAAATTCTGGGTCTCTTGGGTTCTCTCCATTTATATTCCAATGTTCGCTATTTTGCAATATTAATTTTGCTTGTGAAACAGAATATGTTGGAGGATTGTTTCCTAAAGGTGGATTTGTTACTAAATCTAACAATTTGAAATATGCATTTTCGGTTTTGCTTTTTAAATAATCACTAAAATGAAAATGTAATTTTGTATCACTATTATAACCGCCAAGCATTGGTATTAACATTCTATATATATATGTTGGATGTGCATCCCATGCATTTTCTGCTGTAATATTATAATCTAAAGTGTTAATTATTTCTACACCATTTTCAATATATTTATATTTACCTATTACAGCATCTGAATAATGTTTAGATATATTTGAATATATCATTTCAATTTTTTCTAAAGTAATTGTTAATGAGTTATTTCCTTCTGTCCAAACCCAGGTGCCTAAAAACGGGTCTAATTTATTAGCAACATCTTTTAAATAGCAATTGTCCTGTAAGTCGATGTATATTTCGCTATTTGCTCTTTGTGAAATATCTATAATTGGTGTTTGTGCTTTACAACTTAAGGTTAATATTGTTAATGCTACGATAAATAATATATTTTTCATATTGTTATATTTTTAGTTACAAGGAGTTTCTTTAATTGTTCCGTTTATGAATTCTATTTTAGTAAATTCTGTAAAATGGTCATTCGCTCTAAATAAGGTTAATCCTAAATTTTCTTTATTTAAAAATCTAGCAAAATTTTCTTCGTTTTTAGCATTTGAATTTTCAGGTAATATTTTGTACTTATCTATTCCATACAAATTTTCTGCATTAACAACAAAATTAGAAAACTCCCAAAATGGAAATGTAGTAAGTGCTAAATTTGAATTTAAAAAAGTTTGACTGTTGTTAATTTGTATTGCATAATTTGTGCCTTGTTCAGTTGTAAGGAAATTTGTAAATGTATTTGGGCTAAAAATATGTCCCGTACCAATCAATTGATATATCTCATAAATGTCTTGTAGGGAGAAAACGGAAAGTTGTTTTTTGCCCTCAGTTTCATTATTGTAATGTAGATGCATTAATACACTAATATCAGCTGTGCCTAAATCCATAGGAACTTCATCTGCAATTTCTCTACCCTCAAAATAAAATGCACTAAATTCAGACTCATTAGGGGTCTGAGGGTTTAAGGAAAAACCCATTTCTTTAGAGGTTGTTGTTGTAGAATTGTTTAAAGACTGTAATAAGTTGTTAACTTTAACATTATTAAGAGTAGAGTTAATTATTGACTTGTTAATTGATTTTTTAATTTTTCGCAATCTGGATCAGCAGGATCAATAGCAGGAGCTGTTATTATTGGATATGAATCATCACAACCTCTACAGCTGGTACCTAAATTATTCCCTACATTATCATCACCAGATGGGTTTCCATCATTTTCTGCGCCAGTATTTGAGTTGTCATTTCCTGGATTATTTGTGTCATCTCCACTTTCTGGACCACTATTACCTCCAATCCAATTACAATCAAAAGCTACTGTGACCCATTCCCATTGTGCTGGACAATCGCAACCACATTCACATTGCGCATTATTAACATATATTTGTGTTTCTGAACAAACTAATTGAGGAGCTAGAACTTTAGTTAATTCCTCATCGTTAAAAACAGAAGTGTCAAAATCTATAGGAGTAAAAGTTGTTGAATAATCATCTGTAGGATTTAAGTTATAATATTGCTCTTTTGTAAAACTGTATGTTACAATATAGGCATCATAATTTCCTTGTTCATTTGAATATAATAAAAGGTTTTCAACATTCTGATTTACAATTGTATCTCTAATTATAGGAAAATTATAAGAATGTTTAATTCCGTCATCAATTAATTTTACGTAGTCTGTATTGATTGTAAATCCGTAATCGCTATTATGAATTTCTCTAGACAAAGAATTATTATCATTACTGATTGATTTAGGTAATATTTTTTGAAGCTTTTTAGCTACTTGTTTATTAGAAAGGACTTGATTTTTATTAAGGATTTTTACTGTAAATCTTGAATTGTGTTGAATAACAACATCATCTGTTAATTCTTTCTCACAATTGGTGAGTAAAAATGAAATTCCGAAGAGCAGAATTCCAATTTTAAAATAGCTTTTTAGTCTGTGTTTTTTCATAAATACAAAATCGTTTAAAGTTAATGAATGGAAGTGGTTTGGTCAAAATTAACCACAACGGTTTTGTATATGGTTTGTTGCGTGGTTTAAGCACTTAATTTAGCAAATAAAAACCGAATAGAAAATCCGCGAGGATTTTCGTAAGTAGGCTAGAACTAGCAATAAATTATATACGGCTTAAGTTTACATTTTAAATAAAACATTAAATTAAGATATATAAATCAGAAAGAACAAAAGAGAGAAATAAGATTAGTATACACGGTGAAGCATTAGACTTCGACAACATTGATAATCCTCTCTCTTTTTCTACTAATATTTCGTTCAGTTCTGTGAGACTTTAGATCTCGATTTCAAGTTGTTGAAACATCAGTAGCTCGTTCTTTCCAAAATTCAATTCTTATGAATAAATATAGTGAAATTTTTGGATTAGACATTAGCAAAGATGTCTTTGATGTTTATGGTTCAGAGACAGGACATGACCAATTTAAAAATGATGAGAAAGGCTTTGTGAAATTCATAAAAGGCTTACCAGGAAGTGTTTTGGTGGTTATGGAGGCTACAGGTTATTATCATTACAGGTTGGCACAGTTTTTATATAAATCTGGAGTATGTGTGTCTGTTGTAAACCCTTTATCTGTAAAGCGATTTATCCAGATGAAATTAGCCAAAGTAAAGACCGATAAGAGTGATTCTAAAGCCATTTGTGAATATGGACAAATGAATGATGTTCCTCTTTACACAGCTTTAAATGAAGTTCAGAGTGAGTGCTTGC
>NZ_LIQI01000010.1 GCF_001418105.1 Lacinutrix himadriensis | reverse complement strand
ACACACAACATCGCATAAAAATAATGCGTAGATTAGTACTTAAACAAAGAACAGTGCACTTTTGCTACTTCTGATTTTCCTGCGGAAAATCCTCGCACACAAAAACGCACTATTCTTATACGTAACCGTTATATACAATTGCTCTGAAATTGTAACTCCTAATAAAACCGAATTACTAAAACCATAATTCATCGGAATTTTTTCTCACTCAAACTTTGAATTTAAAAACAAACTCTGAATCTCACTCAAACGGAATTTAAGCTTGTTTGCGGAACTTTAAGTTGTTTGTAAAACTTAATATAATACTGAATTTAATTCTACAGAAATATCACTCAAATGGAAAATCACTTATGCAGAAAAAAGCCTGGTTTTCTTTACGAGATTTTTTTGAGTTTTAAGAAGATAAATCCAACTCTAAAAATTTCGGAAAACTATTTCTGAATTTTTGCAGAACGCTCTCACTCTACTCTATCGCAAAAGTATATAACAACGCATAAAAAAAATTGCTATATTTAGAACAAAATTTAAAGATCGTTGCACTTTTGCTACATCTGAATTTCCTACGGAAATTCCTCGCACGCAAAAACGCAACTCTTTTTATACAAAACCGTTGGCAACAAGCTAAAAAAAATCCCGAATGAATCAAAATCTGGAACAAATATTTGAATTAGAAACTGCCGAAAAATATAACGAGGCGTATTCTGAATATCAAAAACTGATTTCGGAAAATAATGCGGAATTTGAAACGTGGAAATATTATTTCTTCTTTTTGTGGTCTATGATTGAAGATGTTAATGGTCAATTTAAGAAAGATATTGATTTGCGAACTGAATTGGAATCTGAATTAAAAAATGGATTGAATAAATACTCGGAATTGGCTGAATTTAATTTTATAGCTGGATATGCGATTTCAATTTTTCCATACGAATTTGGAGATTATGAAGAACTAGAAATTAAAGGAAAAGAAATGCTAAAAAAAGCGTTTGAATTGGAACAATCTAATCCGATTTACAAAATGGTTTATTTAGGTTCAAAGAGTCTGAATGACAAAGAACAGAGTTTATATAAAAAGGCTTGTGATGAATCAAAACTGATTTTAAAAACAAAACATAGCGGAAAAGGATTATTGAACGAATATTATAATCAAGTATTTAATCGTGAATAAGAAAAGCCAGTTGCCAACATCGCATAAAAATAATGCGTAGATTAGTGCTTAAACAAGAGTTAGTGCATTTTTGTTACATCTGATTTTCCTGCGGAAAATCCTCGCACACAAAACCGCACTATTCTTATACGTAACCGTTGTAAGTAATGCCGAAAAACCCAGAAACCGAGTGAATAAAACGATATTTGAAATTACCAAAATGGACTGTCCTTCAGAGGAAAATCTAATCCGAATGAAATTGGACGGAATTTCAAGTATTGCGAATCTGGACTTTGATATTCCGAATCGAAAATTGACTGTTTTTCACAGCGGAGAAATTGACCAAATCGAAAAGTCAGTTATCGAACTGAATTTAGGCGGAAAAAAAATCTCAACGGAACAAACCGACCAAACGGAATTTAAAGAAAACGCAAACCAAAAAAAGCTACTTTGGTCTGTACTTGCAATCAATTTTGCTTTTTTCATTATCGAAATGACAACAGGAATTATCTCAAAATCAATGGGACTTGTTGCAGACAGTTTGGATATGCTTGCCGACAGTTTCGTGTACGGAATTAGTTTGTTTGCGGTTGGAGGAACTATAGTTAAGAAAAAGCGGATTGCAAAACTTGCTGGATATTTTCAAATAACACTTGCGATTATTGGATTTGTGGAAGTTTTAAGAAGATTTTTTGGAGACGAGAAACTTCCCGATTTTTCGACAATGATTATCGTTTCGATTTTTGCACTTATCGCAAACGGAATTTGTCTTTACATTTTGCAAAAGTCAAAAAGCAAAGAAGAGGCTCATATGAAAGCGAGTATGATTTTTACATCAAATGACGTGATTATCAATTTAGGAGTAATAATTGCTGGAATTTTGGTAAATTGGTTGAGTTCGAGTAAACCTGATTTAATTATCGGAACAATCGTTTTTATTTTGGTAATTCAAGGAGCGTTTCGGATTTTGAAATTAAGTAAGTGAATGAAAAAAGCACTACTTACAACAACGTATATAATCCATTGCTAGTGAGAGCCTACTTACGAAAATCCTCGCGGATTTTCTATTCGGTTTTTATTTGCTAAATTACGTGCTAAACAACGCAACGTATCATATACAAAACCGTTGTGCGTCATACGCGAAAGAAATCCTGAAATCAAGAAAATGCCTGAATTAAGCAATATACAGACTTATGAAAAATTAATCGGAAATGATTATAAACCGACTTTGAAAAAATTCACAAAAGTTTTAAAACAAATTGGAGTTTGGAATGCAGAAATTAAAAAGGATTTTGACTCACTCAAATGGAAAATTGAAGATAATGGATTTGTATTTTTTTCCAATTCAGACTACGGATTTTATAAAACTACATTTTCGGAAATAAAAGTACGACCACTCATTATGGCTTGGACACCTGCGATTGACAAAACGTTTAAAGAAAATTGGATTTCTTGCGACTTGCTAATCGAATCCCAAACAATAAATGATTACAAAAACGGAAAGTATAAAGATTTTGTTTTTTCACTTGTCACAAGACTAGTAAAAGAAATGGCAAAAGAATTTAACCAAACTGGAATTTATTTTACTGACGAAGCCCAAGATGGCGAAGATTTTGACGGAATTAGAACGACTGACAAGAATAAACTTTGGAATTTTGATTATGCTCTAATCCCAAACAAACTGAAAGAACTTTACGGAGAAAAACCAAATAATTATAATATTAAAGAAACTGCCAATTGGATTGAATCTTGGAATTTGGAAAATTGGAATTAAAACAAGAAGTACGAACGCACAACATCGTGTATAATTAATTGCTTGGTTCTAGCCTACTTGCGAATATTCCTGCGGAATATTCACGGGTTCGTAAATGTTTGTTAACTTAGTCCCTAAACCACGCAACTAACCATACACAAGACCGTTAGCAAACAGTTTGACCCGTCCTAAAATAAGGCTACATAATTTTAAACATTATGTACAGAAATGACAAAGTAATTAGACGTTACAGCGAACCTTTTAAATTAAAAATTTTAGCCGAACTTACAACCGGAAAACACACAAAGAGCGAACTTTGTAAACTCTACTCTATCGCACCTACAACTGTTAACGAGTGGATTAAAAAGTACAATCGTAAAGACTTAATGAACACCAGAGTAAAAGTGGAAACGAAAGACGAAATATCTAGAATTAAGGCACTTCAAAAAGAGGTTGAACTG
>NZ_LIQI01000009.1 GCF_001418105.1 Lacinutrix himadriensis | reverse complement strand
AAAAAAAAAGATAGATATTAGTATGACTGAAGAAAATCATTGCTACGAAAATGCGATGGCAGAACGCGTAAACGGAATACTAAAAGACGAATTTTATCTCGATCAAACCTTTGAAAACGTAGCACACGCAAAGAGAGCTGCAAAAAGTGCAATTAATTTATACAATGAAGTAAGATTACATTTATCTTTAGACTATAAAACACCTAATATGGTATACAAATTATCAGCGTAAAATCAATTTTAACCTGTAGCCGTATTTCAGGACAAGACATTTAACCAAAACGAAATGATAGATTTTAAAGTACCAAGATTTTGGGTAAAAAATAAAGGTGGAGGAAGTCATTATCCAAAAGAAATCGAAAACTGGTTTTCCGAAGATTTTGATAATTACTTCATTTATCATCATCCAATATTAATTGATTTGGATATTCAAAAAGGACTAAAATCTTCTCGTGACGAATTTGGGAGACCTAAAAATAAGCGTGTTCTGACATTTGAACAATTTAAAACGGAATTTTTTAAAGATGGAGAAAATTTCAAAGACTATTCTGAATACGTTATGCACCAAGTCCGAAATAAAGACACACGACCAAAATATTTGTGGGGAAGTGAAGAAGGTTCTGGAATGTATTATAAAGACATAATTCCTTTATTAAAAGTTTTTGACTCTACTCTTCAAGCAGAAGTGTATTCTCATTATGACATTTTGAGAAAAATAAGAGGAAATGTTGAGAACGACAATTTACCTTCTTTTTGTTTGACAAGAATGGAGACAATTCAAATTGTTGCCTCAAGTTTTTCGAATCTATCGCCTGAATTTGTACTTGAAAAGAATAAAAGATGGTGTTTTACGACACTTTATGATGATTGTAAAACAGCAATTGGTTGCGACAATGAAACCGCTGAAAAATTAATAAAATACAAACATTTAGGAATTGAAAAAATAAAAACTGTACACAACATCGCATAAAAATAATGCGTAGATTAGTGCTTAAACAATGAATAGTGCACTTTTGTTACATCTGATTTTCCTGCGGAAAATCCTCGCACACAAAACCGCACTATTTTTATACGTAACCGTTAGCAACAAGGCAAGACAAACATTGAGAACATTAATAAACATATTGATTATCCTAACGCTTCTGATTTCTTGCAAATCACCTAAGGAGGAATCTAATGCGACTGAATCTCAAACTTACAAACGAATTGGCAATAACGGGTTTGTAAATCAAAAAGGAGATACAATTATTTCTACGAACATATACAAATTTTTAAACCCAATTGATGACGAGAATATGATATTTGCTCAGCTCAAAAATGGAAAATATGGGTTTATAAATATTCATCAAGACACATTGATTAGTTTTATATACGATGATATGGGAGTTTTTGGTCAAGGACAACTTGCGCCAGCGAATTTTAATGGAAAATATGGATATATAAATCGCAAAGGAGAAGTTAAAATACCTTTTCAATACGAAAATGAAAGTTATTTCTATAATTCTGGTTTAGCAATCGCTAAAAAAGAAGGGAAATTTGGTTTCATAAATATGAAAGGAGAAGAAATAATCCCGATTGAATTTGAAACTGTTGACCAATCAATGTACGACACAATAGTTCTTGCTTCAAAAAATTCAAAATGGGCTTTTTATTCAAAAAAAGGTGTCAGGAAAACTGATTTTAAGTATGATGAAGTTGTTGAGACTTACATTGAAGTTGACGGAATAACGAAAAGCACATTATTTGGGAATGGTTTAGTTTTAGTTAAAGCAGAAAATAAAACGGCATATATAAATAATGATTTAGAAGAGATTGTTCCATTTGGAACTTACGAAATAGCAAAACCTTTCCAAAACGATTTAGGGATTGTTTACAATAATGGAAAATATGGAATTATCAACACTCTAGGTGAAGTTGTTATACCAATAAAGAATGATTTTATCGAACATCCATCAGAATATTCAAATGAATCTGAACTTTTTGCAATCCGAAAGGGAAATAATATTCAACTATTGGACAAAACAGCAAAACCAATAACCGATTTTGACATCAAAGAATATGAATGGGATAGTTATAAAGGCGAAGAATCATACCAAAGATATTTTGTTTTAACTAAAAGTTCTGGAATGACAGGAACTGTTTCTGACAAAGGAATAAGAGAAATACCTTTTGAATACGAAAAAATCGAACCATTTGATGGAAGGTCAGTTACATACGCTAAACAGAATGGTAAATTTGGTTTAATAGATTATTTAGGTAACGTTCAATATCCTTTCGAATTTGATGAAGTTATTTCAGGTCGTTACTCTGATTACTTCATTGCAAATAAGTTAGGCAATTATGGTATGATAGATAAAAATGGTAATCAAATAATTTCATTTAATTATGAGAATATTACGCCCACTTTTTATGGCAAGAGTAAAAGTTTTATCGTTCAGAAAAATGGACTATTTGGAGTAATTGACCTTAAAGAAAATTTTATCATACCTATAGAATATGAAGAAATATCCAATTGGGTTGAGTATGGTCCAGAAGAACATTTTATAACCAAAAATGGTAAAAAAGGATTAATTAGTAGAGATGGTAAATTAGTTATTCCGCCAGAATATGATGAGATTTTTGTTGATAATTCTAAACTAATTAAAGTAGAGAAAAATGGTCTATTCGGAACGGTAAATTGGAAAAACGAAATAATTCACCCAATTGAATACAAACAAATATTATGGGAATGGCCATATCTAACAAATAAAGAATTGGATACTGTCTATTTAAAAAGGAGCGGAAAATACATATCAACTGATACGAAAGGAAAAGTATTAAAAGAAAATGTTAGTAAAAAACTGATTGACGAAAAATTCGGGTATATATTAAATTACCGATAAAGCCCAGTTGCTAACAACGTATATGAAAAATAGCGCGAGTCTTTGCCAACACGAAGGTTCGGGCATTTTTAGGAAGTCGCCAAATTTTTAAATTTGACGATTTCCCGGCAACTAAAATAATTAGTAAAATTTAAAAATTTGGCTTGTGTTTCATCCGAAAATTATCGCTTATTTTCAGCGCTACTTTTCATATACAAGACCGTTACCCAACATTTGACCAAACCATTGAACATATTGCTTAAAAATATAAATTGGACTAAAAAAAGCGGAATTCTGATTATCGGAATTTGTTTAAGCGCAATGCTTTTAAAATATTTAGTTCAACCTTACAGAGGAACTTGGATTTACCAATATGGAAGTATGATTTCATTACTTGTTTTCTATGGTGGAATTTTATGGTCGTTTATTAACACAATACTTTTATTTTCAAAACATAAAGCTGAATTCAAAAATAATATGATTTGGATTTTTTTAAGCGCAATTCCATTTTTATATATTGGAATAATGATGACAATTGCAATGACTAAAACCATTGAATAATGTTCTGGAATAAAAAGAAAAAACGAATAGAAAAAATTGAACTGACAGAAAACGGATTTCAAGTCAATTTAGATGGAAAAATCACTCAATTCCAATGGACAGAAATTGAAAAACTGACTGGTTTTCTATTCGGACGAATTACTTATGACGATGTTTGTTTACAAATCGAATCTGAAAATGAAACTGCTGTGATATCCGAAGAATTTGATGGTTGGAGAATGTTTATGACGGAATTATATAAGCAGATTCCCGAACTGAATGAAGAATGGGAAAGAATAATGTATAATCCACCATTCGAAAGAAAAGAAACGGAATAAAAACGTTGGGTAACGACGTTTACTTTTATTTCAAAATAAAATTTTCTGTTATAATAATTAATTTACAATGATTGAATTTATATTTCAATTTTTCCTTGAGGTTATAATGGTAATGCCAGGAGCCTTTATAAGATGGGTTTTTCTGCATAAAACTCAATCATTCAAGGATATTCTCAATGAAGATAATGCGTATAATTATATATTAAGTTTTTGTTTTATTGTACTTATAGTAGTTATCATAGTAAATTCATAGAAAATACAATAAACGTTGGGTAACAACGTGTATCATTAATTGCTAGGTTCACGCCTACTTGGAAAATTCCTTTGGAATTTTCTCTGGTTAGTTTTTGTTTACTAAATTGGTTCCTTAAATACGCAACTAATCATACACGAACACGTTGGCAACTATAATGACCCGTCCTAAAATAAGGCTACATAATTTTAAACATTATGTACAGAAATGACAAAGTAATTAGACGTTACAGCGAACCTTTTAAATTAAAAATTTTAGCCGAACTTACAACCGGAAAACACACAAAGAGCGAACTTTGTAAACTCTACTCTATCGCACCTACAACTGTTAACGAGTGGATTAAAAAGTACAATCGTAAAGACTTAATGAACACCAGAGTAAAAGTGGAAACGAAAGACGAAATATCTAGAATTAAGGCACTTCAAAAAGAGGTTGAACTG
>NZ_LIQI01000008.1 GCF_001418105.1 Lacinutrix himadriensis | reverse complement strand
TCGGAAAAGCCACTCAAACGGAATTAAAAAAGAACCACTTTACGAACTTCACTCAGAATTGATCCATTAAACGGAATTAAAAAGAACTACTTTACGAACTTCACTCGGAATTGATCTATTAAGCGGAATTAAAAAACGTGATTACTCAAATGTCTCGCAACAGTTGGCAACAACGCATAAAAAAAATCGCTATATTTAGAACTAATTTAAAAGTCGTTGCACTTTTGCTACATCTGAATTTCCTACGGAAATTCCTCGCACGCAAAAACGCAACTCTTTTTATACAAAACCGTTGTAGCACATATGAGAAAAACATTATCGACCATATTAATAATTCTATTTATCCAATTTAGTTTTGGACAAAATATCGAGCATTTTACAAAAGAAAACTCTGAATTGACAGATGATGATTTTTGGGGAATCGCAGTTGATAAAGATGGAAATAAATGGCTAGGAAGTGCGAAATCTGGACTTATAAAATTTGATGGCGAAAAATTCACAACTTTAGACGCCAATAATTCAGTTATTAAAGGAAAATACATTTCCCCAATTTTTATCGATTCAAAAGATAATATTTGGGTATCATTTTCGCAACCAAATGGTTTAGCAAAATTTGACGGAAAAGATTGGACGACCTATTCTTCAAGCGAAATCAAATTATCTAAAATTTCAATCATCGATATAACAGAAGATGAAAACGGAATAATATATTTTGGAGGTTCTAACGGATTGACATCTTTCAATGGTACTGAATGGAAAAAAATTAAACTACCGAAAAGTGTTACCATAAGAGCATTGGCTGTTAAAAGCGACAAAGAAATTTACGTCGGACATAATAGCGGATTGCTTATTTATAAAAATACAAAATGGGAATCATTGACAACAGAAAATTCTGAATTGCAACAATATGTTCGTGCTTTAAGATTATATGATGACAACGAACTTTACATTGGTTATGGAGGAAATTTAACTGGAGGATATTCAATCCTAAAAAATGATAAATGGAATCACGTGAACAAAGACAATTCTGATTTATCGAATAATATGGTTAGAGATATCGAAATAGATGAAAATGGAAATTATTGGATGGCGACAAACGATGGACTCAATATTGTTACAAATGACAAAATACAACCTATATTTTTCCGACAAAGAGGAAATGCAATTATGGACATAGCAATTGAAAATAATTTGCGTGGATTGCTACAGGTTATGGATTGTTTAAAATAGAACTATAAATACGTGCTACAACAAAGTATATAATCCATTGCTAGTTCTAGCCTAATTACGAATATTCCTGCGGAATATTCTATTCGGTTTTTATTTGCTAAATTAGTTGCTTATACACGCAACGTATCATATACAAAACCGTTGTACACAATTATGAAAAAACTGCTTCCAATAATGTTTTTATTCTTCAGCCTAAATTTTTATGCTCAAGAAAGTTGGAAACCAAACCGTGAAGTTCAAAAGACAACTTTTGATAAAGCATTGAATGCTCTTGAAAAATCGGAATATAAAGAAACGATGAGACATTTTTACTATGCATACAAAATGGGAATTGATACCGAACTCGGAAAGTTAGCTTTAGCCAAATTTGATTCAATTTTAACAATTGAAAAAACAAAACTATTAAAAGGTATTCAAGGAACTTGGATACTTAATGAAGTTGGCTCTAATTGGGGATTTGAAAAAATTAATTCTGATTCAGAAGAAAAACAATTGGTAATTAACCAAGATTTAATTTCGTTTTATGAAAACGGAAAATTAATAAAAAAAGAAGAAATAAAATTTACAGAAGCTACATATTTCGGAGTTCCGAGTTATACGACTTTTGACTATTCAGATCGTCAAATCTGGAATTATGAATTAAAAGACCGAAAACATAACAAAAATGAAAATGTTCTTCATCTAAAAAATGAAGGATATTTTAGAGAGAATGGTGTTCGAACAGAAATTTCGTGTGGAAATACGGAAATGTATTATGAACGAATAAAATAACTGTGTACAACAAAGAACTGAGGTAAAAAACAACTCTTTTCTTCGTTAATTTTAGACATTATTAGTTTTGGCTCAAAATAATTTTATTGTTTTGCGCCTTTTATATTTTATGTAATTCTTTACTATTTAGGCAATACTGAAACGTGATTTTCACAATATGGCAATCCTGATTTAGCAATAGCAAATGCTTGCTTTAATAACTTATTTGCAACTGCTATTAACGCAAGTTTTTTACTCTTTCCTTTGGCCACCAATCGTTCATAAATCTCTCTACAAGCCTTATTGTACTTACATGCCGAAAATGCACATAAAAATAGCAGATTTCTTAGTTTCTTATTCCCTACTTTACTTATTCTACTTCGTCCGCGAACACTGCTTCCTGATTTTCGTATAGTTGGTGTAATACCGACATAACTACACAGTTGTGATGCCGTTTCAAATTTTTTAAATCCATCAGTTACTACTATTAAAAACAAAGCTGTTTTCACACCCATTCCTGGGATGCTTTTTAATAATGTCAGTTGATGTTGCTGCTCTTGTTTAACTAAATCTAATAGACGCTCTTCTATCGCGGTAATCTCCTTTTGCAAATGCTTAACGTTTCGCTTTAAAGAACGATACACAAACTTGGAAGGTATTCCTAAGGTTTCTTCACCATGAAGTTTATTCTTCGATGCCGTTCGGTATTTTATGTAACTATCCAGCAATCTAAAGAGTTGCAAGCACTCACTCTGAACTTCATTTAAAGCTGTGTAAAGA
>NZ_LIQI01000007.1 GCF_001418105.1 Lacinutrix himadriensis | reverse complement strand
CAGTTCAACCTCTTTTTGAAGTGCCTTAATTCTAGATATTTCGTCTTTCGTTTCCACTTTTACTCTGGTGTTCATTAAGTCTTTACGATTGTACTTTTTAATCCACTCGTTAACAGTTGTAGGTGCGATAGAGTAGAGTTTACAAAGTTCGCTCTTTGTGTGTTTTCCGGTTGTAAGTTCGGCTAAAATTTTTAATTTAAAAGGTTCGCTGTAACGTCTAATTACTTTGTCATTTCTGTACATAATGTTTAAAATTATGTAGCCTTATTTTAGGACGGGTCAAAATGTGCCACAACGTGTTCGTGTATGATTAGTTGTGTGTGTAAGTATCTAATTTAGTAAACAAAAACGAACCAGAGAAAATTCCGGAGGAATTTTCCAAGTAGGCGAGAACCGAGCAATTAATGATACACGGTGTTGTGTGTAGTTTTTATTCATTATTCAAATTTGGGTATGGATTTTCTTCCGTTGCTTTTCTCCAAACACTTTTATCAGCTATTAATAACCTCTCTTTTAAATTAAAATCTCCCATTTTTTCTATTAAATTTTCCAGAGATTGTATTTCATCCTTTTCATTTATTATTTCTCCATTAGTTTCTCTAGCTAAAAAATAAGCAGCTCTGTAAACGTTTTCTACATTTCCTGAAGTAACTTCTAATATCAAAGGATTTTCATTAATAGGCCAAATGTCAAAGTTCAAATCAGAGTTATTTCTTGAACTCATATACAATTCAGTCCAATTTTTACTTGTCACGGGAATACTATTGCCTTCAGAATCATAATTGTATAAATCGTTTCCAAAAAAATAACTCGCAAAAATCCTGAAATCTGGTCTGTCAGAATTCACTTTTACTTTTATATTAAATTTATCTGTCATTTTAATTCAGAACTTGATTCTCAAATTACACACAACGGTCTTGTATAAAAATAGTTGCGTTTTTTGCGTGCGAGGATTTTCCGTAGGAAAATCAGATGTAGCAAAAGTGCAACGACTTTTAAAATTAGTTCTAAATATAGCAATTTTTTTTATGCGTTGTTGGCAACTGTTGCGAGACATTTGAGTAATCGCGTTTTTTTATTTCACTTAATGGATCAATTCCGAGTGAAGTCCGCAAAGTGATTCTTTTTTTTAATTCCGTTTGAGTGGCTTTTCCGAAACAGGCTAAATTCCGCAAGAGTAAATTCAGCAGCTGAGTAAATAATTCCGCAATATTTAATTCCGATTTTGAGTGATTTTTTCAGCGTAAAGTTTGGCAGAATTCCGTTTGGTATTTTTTCCGAGTTATAGTTGCCAACGGTTACGTATAAGAATAGTGCGGTTTTGTGTGCGAGGATTTTCCGCAGGAAAATCAGAAGTAGCAAAAGTGCACTGTTCTTTATTTAAACACTAATCTACGCATTATTTTTATGCGATGTTGTACAACGTATTTATTGAATCCAATCGTAATAGTTCGTCCAGCTAGATTCATTTATTTGAACTGATTTTGTTCCTTCACCATTTTTATTAAAAGTTTTAATTCCATTATTTTTACAAGCAGAAATTAGCTTTATATATAATTGTCTTTTTCTAATATTCCTTTTAAGTACGATTGCCTTTGGTTGGCAAGTTTTATAAGGCTCCATTTCATCAGGTTCGTTTCCAATCACAGAATAATAATACTTAGAAGTTATTGTGTCATTTACTTTGAAACTTTTCAAAACAATATCAATGCTGTCTTTGTACTCTTTTCTACCTTTCTTTCCTTTTTTCCATTTTATTTTATAAGGTTCTAACAAAGGTTTTGAACTATAGTCCTTGTCATTGAGTTTTCTGTGAAAGAGTTTTAAAATTATTGAGGACATATCATCCATCGGAAAAACTTTCTTTTGATAGAAATGCTTTAATAATTTAGGATTTCCATGACGAAGCCATGAATTTCTTATGAACATTCCATATCCGAAATGAGCATCAATTACAGCTTTCCTTTCGGTCTTATTCTTAAATTCTAATTTTTCTTTTTCCGATAATGAAAACTCCATATAACTCAATGCATCATTTATGTTTTTAGGTTTATAGTTTTCAGGATATTCTGGATTCGAGTTTTGTCCAAAAACTATAACATTAGAGAGAAGAAAGATGAATATTATGAGTTTGTTCTTCATATGTTGTACAACGGTTACGTATAAGAATAGTGCGGTTTTGTGTGCGAGGATTTTCCGCAGGAAAATCAGAAGTTGCAAAAATGCACTGTTCTTTGTTTAAGCACTAAACTACGCATTATTTTTATGCGATGTTGTACACAGTTTTTTTAATAAATTAATATTGTTCCATTTGGGAATTGTCCATTATAGCTACAAGGCAAATGTCCGTTTTTGTAAATTGGTATTAAATGAGAATAAAATGTCGGAATATTATATTTTTTATATGCTAATTCTTGGCAGTAACTCAAAATATCCCATTCAACAGAAGCAAATATCGAGTCAGGTAGATCTCTTTGGTTTAATTTTTCTCGGACAGTTTTAAAAATTCCGTCTTTCAAATAGTTTTTTATTCCTCCAGTAATTGTATTCCATTCAGTCGATTCATTTTTTCGCGTTCGGTTCAGAAATGAAGTCAAGTCATTTCTTTTTTCTAATTGGAAATTTTCCCATTCAATTGAGTTACACAATTCAATCGATTCTTTTAAGGAATCAATTCTTTTTAGGTTTTGTTTAGAAGAAAACTCTATTTCTTTTCCGCAATTACTAAACCAATTTATATTTTCTAAATCCGAAAAATGTTCAGGTTTAAGAGGCTTTAAATATCTCAATGGTTTATCGTATTCAATTGTCATTTTAGCACTTTGTTGGTTTTCGCAAATTGTGTACAACGGTTACGTATAAGAATAGTGCGGTTTTGTGTGCGAGGATTTTCCGCAGGAAAATCAGATGTAGCAAAAGTGCACTGTTCTTTGTTTAAGTACTAATCTACGCATTATTTTTATGCGATGTTGTAGCAAGTTATTTTTCTTTTAACTTTTCTATTTTCCGAAATTCTCTTTCACTATTAAATTTCAATAGCCAATCTTTTGGAATATAACTTTCAAAAAATCCCCATTTGTCAGATTTCAATTTAGCTTTTTTTAATTTTTTCAGAATCATATTCAGATGGTCAATATTCCAAGACCAAAATTCAATATTTCTTATTTCAGTTTTCAGCCATAAATCAAATTTTTTCAGTTCATCCCAATTTAATTCAGCTCTGAAAGTACAATTCAGACATACGAGATTCCATTTTTTTTCATAACCCGAAATGTCCATAAAATGCTCAATTCCATCAGGAACATTTTGATTGGTAGCAATGATTTTAGATTCGCATTTGTCACATTTGAGTTCAATTATTTTCGGATAATGCTTATGAGCATATCTCACATGAGTTTTTCCTCCATTGTCAATTGAACTGTTCATTTTTTTAATTTGCTACAACGGTTATGTATAAGAATAGTTGCGGGTTTGTATGCGAGGATTTTCCGAAGGAAAATCAGACGCAACAAAAGTG
>NZ_LIQI01000006.1 GCF_001418105.1 Lacinutrix himadriensis | reverse complement strand
GCTTTAAATGAAGTTCAGAGTGAGTGCTTGCAACTCTTTAGATTGCTGGATAGTTACATAAAATACCGAACGGCATCGAAGAATAAACTTCATGGTGAAGAAACCTTAGGAATACCTTCCAAGTTTGTGTATCGTTCTTTAAAGCGAAACGTTAAGCATTTGCAAACGGAGATTACCGCGATAGAAGAGCGTCTATTAGATTTAGTTAAACAAGAGCAGCAACATCAACTGACATTATTAAAAAGCATCCCAGGAATGGGTGTGAAAACAGCTTTGTTTTTAATAGTAGTAACTGATGGATTTAAAAAATTTGAAACGGCATCACAACTGTGTAGTTATGTCGGTATTACACCAACTATACGAAAATCAGGAAGCAGTGTTCGCGGACGAAGTAGAATAAGTAAAGTAGGGAATAAGAAACTAAGAAATCTGCTATTTTTATGTGCATTTTCGGCATGTAAGTACAATAAGGCTTGTAGAGAGATTTATGAACGATTGGTGGCCAAAGGAAAGAGTAAAAAACTTGCGTTAATAGCAGTTGCAAATAAGTTATTAAAGCAAGCATTTGCTATTGCTAAATCAGGATTGCCATATTGTGAAAATCACGTTTCAGTATTGCCTAAATAGTAAAGAATTACATAAAATATAAAAGGCGCAAAACAATAAAATTATTTTGAGCCAAAACTAATAATGTCTAAAATTAACGAAGAAAAGAGTTGTTTTTTACCTCAGTTCTTTGTTAGCAGCTGTATTTATTTTTTTTACTAGTTTATTTTGTTTTCCGATTGATTTTCTTGAAATGTCATTTATAAATATTGTGTCATTCTCAAGTTGATAAACTCTTTTTAGTATAGCATAATCTTTATCAACGAATTGATTTAGTTTGAAGTCTATTCTTTTAGGTCTTCTTGAGTCCAAATAAGAGCTCATATCTGGCGAATAAATATTGTTGTTGAAATAGATAGTATAATCATTAATAACTTCGTTAGAACTTATAATTCCTAAATTTTCCAATTCGTTATATGAAAGAATAATTTCTCCGGGATTGTTAGATTCGAATTTTTTAAGAGAATTATTAAATGTAATTTCGGCTTTTATTACCTCTTTATTCAAGTTTTTAAAGTTCAAGTATAAAGAGTCTGGTTTGTCAGTTCCATCCCAAGAGTAAGAATATCCAATGTCAACGCTGTCAATTTTCTTATAAGATTTTCGAGAAAGAGTTATTTTGTTATTTCTGATTTCATAATTACCCTTTTCCATTTCAGTTCCAAAAAATGTTGGGTATTTAAATTTATAAGTTAAATCATCGTATAAATTCAATTCACAAGTATCGCTTTCGTTTAAGTATTCAGTTTTTTCTTTACAGCTATATATGAAAAATGTAAAAAAGACAATAAGTATGGTTTTCTGAATGTTCAATGCAAGTACGATTTTTATATTGCTGCTAACGGTTACGTATAAGAATTGTGCGTTTTTGTGTGCGAGGATTTTCCGCAGGAAAATCAGATGTAACAAAAATGCACTAACTCTTGTTTAAGCACTAATCTACGCATTATTTTTATGCGATGTTACCACACGTTTTTTTAACATTGATAAAATCCGATTTCAATTGATATTAGATTTTGGTCAGTCAGATTTTCAACAACCAAAGTCATATCACAATAACGGTCGTTTTTGAAATCTAAATAATATTGATTTTCAGATTTCTCAATTTCATAATCTTTATTTTTTAATAATTCTTTTATTAATTCATAGTCCGATTTATGAAATAATTTTTCCGCTATCTGCAATGCTTTTTTAAATATTCCATTTTCGTCATTCAAATTCAGTTCCGATTTGTTTAGAAATAAATTTCCGTAAAATGAAAAATGAGCACAACCTCCACGAGTTACGATTAATGTATTTCCGTTTTCAAGTTTTATTATCGCCTTTTTTTGCTCGTTATCCCAAACGTAATTTGAAAATTCAGGAATTTCCTTAAGAAAATCATCCGTTTGAGTATTTAAGTCAAAAACACAATCATCTTCATTAAAATCCGATACTGATTCCGAAACTAATTCGGTTTTATTTTCAGGAACTTCTGCATACTTTTTTTGAACATAGAAGTATAAAAATATTCCATATCCAATTGCAGAAATTATGAGTAATGCAAAAATAAATATTAATATGTCTTTAGTTTTTCTCAAATGTGTGGTAACGGTCTTGTATAAAAAGAGTTGCGTTTTTGCGTGCGAGGATTTTCCGTAGGAAAATCAGATGTAGCAAAAGTGCAACGACTTTTAAAATTAGTTCTAAATATAGCAATTTTTTTTATGCGTTGTTGCTAACTGTTGCGAGACATTTGAGTAATCACGTTTTTTAATTCCGCTTAATAGATCAATTCCGAGTGAAGTCAGCAAATTGATTTTGTTTTTTTAATTCCGTTTGAGTGGCTTTTCCGAATCAGGCTAAATTCCGCAAGAGTAAATTCAGCAGCTGAGTAAATAATTCCGCAATATTTAATTCCGATTTTGAGTGATTTATTCAGCGTAAAGCTTGGCAGAATTCCGTTCGGTTTTTTTTCCGAGTTATAGTTAGCAACGTGTTATATCATCACTTTTATTGATTATATCCCGTAAATAGGTCAGGATATTGTTAGTTTTGTGTTGATGTTATCCCGTAAAGGTAATTGTTTAATTGCATTATCTAAACGGGGAATATGGAAAGCCAAGTTCTTGCTAATCAATTAAGATCTCTAATATCTTAATTGCAGCTTCGCTAATTTTTGTTCCAGGTCCAAAAACGGCAACAGCTCCAGCATCAAATAAATATTGGTAATCTTGTTTAGGTATTACACCACCAACAATAACCATAATATCTTCACGGCCATATTTTTTAAGTTCTTCAATTACTTGAGGGACTAGTGTTTTGTGTCCTGCAGCTAAAGACGAAACACCAAGAATGTGTACATCATTTTCTACCGCTTGCTTAGCAGCTTCGTGTGGGGTTTGAAAAAGCGGACCAATATCTACATCAAAACCAACATCTGCATAACCTGTTGCAACTACTTTTGCACCACGGTCATGACCATCTTGTCCCATTTTTGCAATCATAATTCGCGGACGTCTACCATCTTGTTCTGCAAATTTATCTGCTAGTTCTTTTGCCTTTGCAAAAGATTTATCGTCTTTTATTTCTTTACTATACACGCCAGAAAAGGATTTAATTTGTGCTTTATAACGGCCAAAGACAGCTTCTAAAGCATCACTTATTTCGCCTAAGGTTGCTCTTTCGCGAGCAGCTATTACGGCTAAAGCTAATAAATTCTTGTCCGCATGCAAAGAGGAATTCTTAGAATCTTTAGCTGCTTCCGTTAAATCTGCTAAAGCTTGGTTTACTTTTGCTGTATTTCTTTCGGCTTTAATTTTATTTAAACCTTCAATTTGTTGTAAACGTACCGTTTGATTATCTACTTCTAAAGTGGCAATCGCATCTTCTTCGTCTAAAACATATTTGTTTACACCAACTATTATATCTTGACTAGAATCTATTCGTGCTTGTTTACGTGCAGCAGCTTCTTCAATTCTAATTTTTGGTATTCCAGCTTCAATGGCTTTTGTCATACCGCCAAGTTCTTCCACTTCTTCAATTAAAGTCCAAGCTTTTTGTGCAATATCATGGGTTAGTTTTTCTACATAATAACTTCCTGCCCAAGGATCTACCGTTTTTGTGATATTGGTTTCTTCCTGTAAAAATATTTGTGTGTTTCTTGCAATACGTGCAGAAAAATCTGTTGGTAATGCAATGGCTTCATCTAAGGCATTGGTATGTAAACTTTGCGTGCCACCAAATGCAGCAGCAGCAGCTTCAATAGTTGTTCTTGCTACATTATTAAAAGGATCTTGCTCTGTTAAACTCCACCCAGAAGTTTGACAATGCGTACGTAAGGCAAGGGATTTTGTGTTCTTCGGATTAAATTGTTTTACCAATTTAGCCCAAAGCATTCTTGCTGCTCGCATTTTAGCAATTTCCATAAAATGGTTCATTCCAATTGCCCAGAAAAAGGAAAGCCTAGGCGCAAAAGTATCAATGTCCATACCTGCGTCTAATCCTTTTCTAATATACTCTAATCCATCTGCAAGGGTATATGCTAATTCGATATCGCAAGTCGCTCCAGCTTCTTGCATGTGGTAACCAGAAATACTAATGCTATTAAACTTTGGCATGTTCTTACTGGTATATTGAAAAATATCTGAAATAATTTTCATAGATGGTGTAGGAGGATAGATGTACGTATTACGCACCATAAACTCCTTTAAAATATCATTTTGAATCGTTCCTGCTAAGGATTCTAACGCAACACCTTGTTCTTCTGCAGCAACAATATAAAAAGCCATGATGGGTAAAACAGCACCATTCATAGTCATAGAAACCGACATTTTATCTAATGGAATCTGGTCAAAGAGTACTTTCATATCTTCTACAGAGTCTATAGCAACTCCAGCTTTACCAACATCTCCAACAACACGTTCGTGATCACTATCATATCCTCTATGTGTTGCTAAATCGAAAGCAACAGAAAGCCCTTTTTGTCCTGCTTCTAAATTACGTCTGTAAAAGGCATTACTTTCTTCTGCGGTACTAAATCCTGCATACTGCCTAATAGTCCAAGGTCTTCTAACATACATGGTAGAGTAAGGTCCACGAAGATTGGGTGCAAGTCCAGCAACAAAACCTATATGTTCTACATCTTGTAAGTCTTTTTTGCTGTAATTTGTTTTTACAGGAATGTCTTCTGCTGTCAACACTGTTTTTGTGTCTGTATTGCTTGCTTTAGAATCTTGCTTTTTAAGCGTAATATGTTGGATGTCTTTGCGCATTATTCTACTTTGATTTTTTCAATAAACGGATTGAAATTTTGATCCGTTTTTGAGTAAATATTAATGGAAAATGTTTTGTGTTTTGAACTGATTAAATATATGTTATTATAAATTAAATAATCGATATCATTGGATATTTCATATACCGCTTTAAATACCTTGGTTACATAATTTTCAGAATATCCAGCGGTTATTTTTTTGCAATTAGTTTCAAAAAGTTCTGCGTAATCATTACAAGAATTAGAAAGTATGCCTAATAATTGAGAGGATTCTTTTTTAGTAAATGGTATATACTGCATCATTTTTACATTAATAAGTGTAGATGAGGCAATATCTTTGAAAAAATAATTGTTTCCTTTTGAAAATTTTAAAAAATGGAACCGCTTCTTTTCGAGTTCTTTTTCATAGGATTCTTCTTGAGCATCAATTAATGCTTCGTATGCATCTTCGGAAAAGGCATCAAAATAAACCGGAAGGAAAATTTGGATATTATCTTTCTCCAGATCAAAATAGGTTCCTGGTAATTGGTCTCTTTTTATTTGCGCTTCCGATTTCTGGTCACAAGAAAACATAAAAATAATACTAATTATAGTAATTACTTGTATTGCTTTTATGTGTGCCGTTTTAATCATTACATTTTACTGCTTTGCTGGACGCTTATTAAAATCTACTTTCGCGTTAGGTGATGTTGCTTTTATAGGATTAGCAGGTTCGGTTTCTTTCGCTCTGTCAAAATTCACATTAGTAAAATCTATTTTTAATACATCTGCATAATAATATTCTAAAATTACATATAGAGATAGATACTTGTCTCCATAAACCACATGTGATTTTGTTTGTAATGCAGGAGTAAAAAGCGCTCTATTCATGCTATTTGTAGAAATTAAAGCATTAAACGTTGTTTTTAAATCGTCTTTTTTCATGTTTTCACCAATACAATGTATAAGTGGGTTTTTGTAATTTACACCATTTGCTCTAATAAAACCAGCTTCTTTTAATGCCTTTGCAATTTCCACAGAGTGTTTAGAGGTAAACTTGGCAAAATCTACTCTTTTGTTGGTCGCTTGTTTTATAAACGTATTATATGCACGATTTGTGTTTTGTAACTGTTTATCAAAATAAGGCGTAATATCTTTTTCAAAAGAATATATAGCTTCATTTAACAATTTATTGTTTACTTCTGTACAACTAATAACCTGTTCTTCTTCTGCAAATTGATAATCAGAAAAAGTAGGACTTTCCTTTTTACAGCTAGATAGGTTAAACATTAAGATTACTAATAAAAGTTTAATACTAATGGTTTTCATGCGTTTATATTTATTGTTTTTAATGGTTTTCATGCGACATCCTTTTTAATCCTTTCACTTGATAATTAAGTAGTAATTAAGGATGTTTCATAATTTAATTAGGTTTAATTTTCGGTTTTTAATCTTTCTTGTTCTAATTTTTCAGCCAAGCGTTTTTCAATAATTGGCGCTATTAAGGTTTTTCTAATATTTGTTTTTACAAAAGGAAAGAGTTCTAATTCGTCTTTCATTGTATCGTTTTTATTCGGGTGTTTATTGGTTCCTAATAGTACGATTTCGCCACTATCAAACTGTGCTTGCTCTTTGGCTGCACTTTCTTTTATTTTTCTTTGAATTGTGCCTTCCTTTAGCTGATTTAAAAAACCACCTTTGGCTTCTATATCTTTAAACAATTCTAAAGCTTTTTCAGCTAACTGATTGGTTAAACTTTCCATATAATAAGAGCCTTCGGAAGCATTTTCTACTACATCAAAATAGCTTTCACTCTTTAAAACTAATAATTGATTTCGTGCAATACGCTCACCAAACTCATTGTCTTTATGGTAAATAGCATCATAGGCTAAATTACAAACGGTATCTGCTTCACCAAGAATAGCACTCATACATTCTGTTGTAGTTCGCAGCATGTTTGTGTTATAATCATAAATCGTTTTGTTACGTTTTGTAGGTGTAACAAAAAGATGGCAAGTGGCGTCTATGTTGTATTCTTGAACTAAAGTGCTACATAATACACGCAAAGCACGTAGTTTGGCAATTTCGAAAAAGTAATTGGTACCAACAGCAACGTTGTAAATAATTTGAAGCGATTGTTTTTTGGTACTTTCTAAATGATTTAAATATTCATTGGTTTGTGCCATAGCATAACCCAATTGCTGTACCATAGTTGCTCCAGCATTTTGGTATAAAGCAACATCTACACTAAAAGATTTGGTTGTTGTAACAATAGCATCAAAATGTTGATGGTCTTCTTTTAGGTTTGTAAACCAATTTCCTGTTTTGGCAAGATTACCTATAATGTCGGTATGAATTTGAATTTTTGACTTTGCAGCAATGTTTGAAAGTTGTTTTACAAATTCGGAATCTAAAAACTGTAATTCAAAATATAGGGTAGTAGTTTCTATATCTATATTTTGGAGTAAACTGGTAATAGAAACGTCTTTATTAGGAATAATAAACTGAATGCTTTCTGCTCCTCGTTCTAAAACATCTATCGCTTTTTTGTTACTTAAAGCGACATCATGCACAAATATAGATTGGCAAATAGACCAACCTTCTGGACTTGCAATACTATTAAAAGGTTCCTGGAATTCATCTGCATGATAAAATGGTTTTACATCGATGCCTTCGTTGGTTTTCCAGATTAAAGTGTCATTATAATCGGCACCTTTTAAGTCTGCTTGTATTTTTTGTTTCCATTGTTTTGAGGAAACTTTATCAAAATCAGTAAATAATTTTTTAGTCATCCTTCTTGTTTTTTAAACTGTCTTCGTATTCTATAATATAAATCTCTTCGTTATCGCGTTTCATGTAATATGCTTCGCGAGCAAATTTTTCTAATCCTTCCTCTGTACTTAGTTTATTTAGTTCTTTATTGTCTTTTTCAATTTCTTTAAGATAGAATTTTTTTTCATCTTCAAGATCGTTAATGTCGTTATTTAGTTCGTTATGTATGAGTAACGAGTTCGCATCAAAAAACAGCATCCAAACAGCGAATATTGCAAATATAATAAGGAATATGTTTTTAAAATACTTCAGCATTAGCTTATTCTTTCATTTATAATAGTTCTAACTATATCTACAGCAACGGTATTGTACTTATTGTTAGGTATAATAATATCTGCATACTCTTTCATTGGTTCAATAAATTGTTGATGCATTGGTTTTAATGTATTTTGATAACGCGATAATACTTCGTCTAAATCTCTACCACGTTCTGCAATATCTCGTTTTAAACGTCTTATTAAACGTTCATCACTATCTGCATGCACAAATATTTTAATATCAAACATGTCTCGTAATTCACGATTGGTAAGGATTAAAATACCTTCTACAATCATTACTTTTCTTGGCATGGTACGAATGGTATCTCCCGTTCTGTTGTGCTTTACAAAAGAATAAACCGGTTGATCTATTGGGTTTCCGTTTTTTAATTCTTTTAAATGTTCGGCTATTAAATCGAAATCGATGCTTCTAGGATGATCGAAATTAATTTTTGTTCTTTCGTTTAACGAAAGGTGAGAGGTATCTTTATAATAATGATCTTGTGAGATTACCCCAACTTCTCCTTCTGGTAATTCGTTAAGTATTTGGTCTACAACCGTTGTTTTTCCACAACCGGTTCCACCAGCAATTCCTATAATAAGCATGAATGTTTGTTTTGATTTAGATTCACAAATTTAAGATTATTTCTTCGGAATTATTTTAACTATCCCAACATTTTCTACACCAACATAAATATATCCATCTGGACCCTGACGAACACTGCGTACTCTACCAATTCCATCGAGTAATCTTTCTTGAAAAACCACCTTGTTATTTTTAAGTACACATCGGTCTAAATACTGAAACTTTAACGAGCCAACCAATAGATTCCCCTTCCATTTTGGGTAGATATCACTTGTAATAAATGCCATGCCACTTGGTGCTATGGAAGGATCCCAATAGTGAAGTGGTTGTTCCATTCCTGGTAAGCTGGTTTTGTCGGTGATTTTAGTGCCATGATAATTAATACCATAGGTTATTTCTGGCCAGCCATAATTTTTGCCAGCTTTAATAATATTTATCTCATCGCCACCACGTGGTCCGTGCTCATGTGTCCAAATTTTCCCAGTAACCGGATGCTTTGCCATGCCTTGCGGATTTCTATGTCCGTAGGAGTAAATCGCCTTTTTAGCATTTGGAATAGTTAGAAATGGATTGTCTTCTGGAATAGATCCATCATCATACAAACGATATATTTTTCCACCATCACGAGTAATGTCTTGCGGATTGATATCCCGTTTGCCACGTTCTCCAATAGAGAAGTATAGGTAGTTCTGATTATCAAATGCTATTCTAGAACCAAAATGTTGCCCTGCAGTGGTGTTTGGTAAAGCCTTATAAAGCACTTCTTGGTCTACAAGTTTGTTTCCATTTAATTTTGCGCGCATGATGGAAGTATGTGCGCCATCATTTTCATCATTAGACGAAGCATAAGAAATATAGAGCCATCCATTTTCTTTGTAATTAGGATGTAATGCTACATCCATTAAACCACCTTGACCAAGATGTTCTATTTTTGGGAGGTCTGAAATTTCAATTTTCTGGTTGTTTTTAAAAAGAATCATCTTCCCAGATTTTTCATTTATTAGAATAGAACCATCCGGTAAAAATGCAAATCCCCACGGATTTTGTAATTCTGGAACAATTATTTCGTAGCTATGCGCTGTATTTACAGTATTTTTATCTTGAGCACAAGAATTATAACTAAGTGAAATTAAGGCCAATAAAAGGAATAAAGAATGCTTCATAATTAACAAAATAAAAAGTATTCACAATTTACTTCTTTTTATTGTTTGTTTTTAAAGAAAAGGTATATATTTGCAAACCTTAAATGGTAACACATTTTCGGGGTGTAGCGTAGCCCGGTTATCGCGCCACGTTTGGGACGTGGAGGCCGCAGGTTCGAATCCTGCCACCCCGACTACTAAAGCTCAACTTCTTGTTGGGCTTTTTTTATGCATATACTTTTCTTATTTCTGGATATAAACGGTTTTAATATTTACAAATTCGTGAATACCTTCTTTAGATAACTCTCTACCATAACCGGAAGCTTTTGTTCCTCCAAAAGGTAATCTTGGATCCGATTTTACCATTTCATTAATAAAGAAAGCACCATCAGGTATTTTAGAAATAGCTTTGGTTGCTGTTTCTGTGTCTTCGGTAAATAACATAGTACCCAATCCAAATCTAGAATCTGTTGCTAATGCTATAGCTTCTTCCAAATCTTTTACTTTAAATATTGGTGCTACGGGACCAAAAGTTTCCTCTTTAAAGACATCCATGTTTTTAGAAACGTTAGTTAGTATGGTTGGGGCAAAATAAGCTTTGTCTCTTTTGTTTCCGGTAATCACTTTGGCTCCTTTACTAATAGCGTCTGCTACTTGTTTTTGTAAATCTTCGGCAAGGTCTTCTCTGGCAAGGGTTGCAATTTCTGTTTCTTCATTTAATGGATCTCCATATTTAATGGCTTTTACTTTGGCTGTAAATTGTTCTAAAAAGGCATCGTAAATATTTTCAGTAACTATAAATCGTTTGGCAGCAATACAACTTTGTCCGGCATTCTGCATTCTAGCTTTTACCATGGTATCCATATACTTATCCAAATTGGCATCATCTAATACAATACAAGCATTGTTTCCGCCTAATTCTAATACTGCTTTCTTTAAATTTTCACCAGCAATTTTTGCAATAGTTCTTCCCGCTTTTTCACTTCCTGTTAAGGAAACCGCTTGAATACTATCCTCTTTTAAAATGGCTTCTATATTTTTATGATCGGTAATTAAGGTTTGAAAACAGCCTTTTGGATATCCAGCTTCCTCAAATATCTCTTGAATAGCCAAAGCACAACCACTAACGTTAGAAGCGTGTTTTAAAAGTGCCGTGTTTCCTGCAGTTAATGTAGGTACCGCAAAACGAAAGACTTGCCAAAAAGGATAATTCCATGGCATTACCGCTAGTATCACACCTAAAGGATCATAACTTATAAAACTTTCCTGTGCATCGGTTTCAATTATTTGATCTGCTAAAAAAGCATCGGCATTAGTGGCATAAAAATCACATAGAAAAACACATTTGTTAATTTCGGCCCTGCTTTCTTTAATCGGTTTTCCCATTTCTAGGGTAATCAGCTGACTTAATTCTTCAAGACGTTCTTCTAAAATATTACCTACTTCAAATAATAGGAGCGCTCTTTTACTAACATCTTTTGTACGCCAATCATTAAACGTGTTTTTCGCTATTTTTAATTTCGAAAACACTTCCTCTGTACTATTTAAAGGATAGCTTTTTATCGTTTCTTGGTTGTAAGGGTTCACGGATTTTATGATGTCTGACATATTATTCGGTTTTAATTAAACGTATTACAAAATTACAGTTAAGATAAGTATAGTATTAACTTATTTGCGAAAAGTCTTAACGTTATCCTAATTCTTTTTGAGGCAAAACTTGATTCTATTGCGTCAATGGGTCTTTTATTTCGGTAGTATCTTTACCGTAAATAAATGTTTAATTAATAAAAATAAAAATTATGAGTAATTCAAATAGTACATTATTAGGAATATTAGCAGGAACCGCAATTGGAGCCACCTTAGGGATTTTATTTGCACCAGATAAAGGTTCTAAAACGAGACAACGTATTTCTGACGAAGCACAAGCTGCTAAGGATAAATTAGCAGAAACAGCAATGGAACTAAAAGAAAAGGCAGTAACAACTGCAACTTTAAAAAAGGAAACTTTAGATGAACAAGTAGAATCTATAGTCTCTAGCGCAAGCTATAAAGCCGAAGATGTAATCGCTACTTTAGAAGAAAAACTGAAGGATTTAAAAGCGAAAAACAAGAAATTACAAAAAACGTCATAATAGATGAGCGTCTTTGAATCTTTAAATAACACGTCCGATAAGGCAACAGATCTTGGTGAAAAGTATTTAAAAACATCACAAGAGTATATCACGCTTAAGGCATTTCAGCAATTAACGTTTTCATTTAGTTTAATTGTGAAGCTTTTTGCAGTTGGCGCTTTAGTGTTTTTAGGGCTCATTTTTTTAGCCATTTCTGGAGCTATTGCAATTGGTAATGCGCTAGATAGCATCACATTGGGTTGCCTAATTGTTGCTGTCATTTTTTTGATGCTAGCCATATTAGTTTATGTTTTAAGAAAGCATATCGATCGAAAAATAATCCAGAAAATTTCCATTAAATTTTTTAATTAAGACCTATGAAAACCTATAATTCCTTTAAAGATATTGATAATGACTTGAAAAAGTTAGACCTAGAGCGACAAATAGCTTGGGAAGAATTGAAACTAGTTAAAGAAGAATTTAAAGAAGATCTTCAGCCTTTAAATTGGGTGAATACTGCATTAAAAATTGCGGGAAAAATGGGTGGGTATATGTTATTGAAAAAAATCATTAAGTGATAAGCAGCATTTGGATAGTAAGCTGTTTAAAGATCTATGGAATTTAGATGGCTTTTTAAGTTATTCCCTATATTGTTTAAGTATATACTCCATTGTTTTGGGTGTTCCTTAGACATATAATTTCACACTTTCTTATTCTTAAATCTAATGTATGCATAGGTCCAAAATAATAATAAGTATATTCTTAATCGTTGGTATTGGGAGCTTATTCTTTCTTCAAAATAAATTCAAAACAGAAGTAATTCATGTATTGGATACTAAATTGCCAGAAAACATAACACTAGAATATGCTACAATACATGCTAATGTATTTAATGGTACAGTGAAATTGGAAAGTCTATCTGCAAAAGTACTACATGCAGATAAAAACCTTATGGCAACATTGAATGCGAATACTCTTAAGGTTGATGGATTTAGTTTATGGCAGTTTATTTTTAATAATACCATTGCAGTAGATAATATTGTTTTCACGCAACCCAAATTGGAATACCATAGCTATTCGGAAAAACAAAGGGAACAAAAAGATACTACTGAAAAGTCTTCATTTAATAAAATAATTACCATACATAATTTCTCCGTTGTAAATGGCGCTATACAAGTGAAAGATGCTAAATCTGATACACGTGTAGCCAATGTAGATAGAATCGATTTTAATGTAAGTAATCTTCATTTCAATGCGGAAACAATACAGCAAAAAATACCGTTTAATTATCAAGATTATCAGCTTACTACGAAACAGTTTTTTATGAATTTAAGTACTTATGAAGTCTTAAAGATAGACGATTTCAGCTTAGATAATAAAGGGCTTCATCTGAAAAACATTTTCTTAGAAACCAAGTTTTCAAAAGAAGTATTATCTACCAAGATTACGGTAGAACGCGACCATGTAAATCTTCATATTCCAGAAGTAGTACTTCATAAATTAGACTTCGGATTTCATAAAGACGTTTTTTTTGTAACCGCGGATTCTGGAGAAATAGAACAACCCAATTTAAGTATTTATAGAGATAAAAGAGTTGCAGATGATATGCGAATCAAAAGTATGTATAGCAAAATGTTACGCGATTTACCAATAGATTTATCCATACATAACTTAGACGTTAATAATGGTAATGTCGCTTATGCCGAAAGATTAGATGCTACTACGCGAGCTGGAGCAATCTTTTTTAAAGCCGTAAATGCTAAGTTAACTAATCTAGGAAATACCTATAAAAAAGGAGAGAAAACCAAAATAGCTATTCGTTCTAATTTTATGGATAAAGCACCAATGCACTTAGATATTCATTTTGATGTTACTAATAAACAGGATGCTTTTTTAGCCTCTGGAGCATTTGAGAATTTCGATGCAGAAATAGCAAATACTTTTTTTGAGACGAATTTAAATGCAAAAGCAGAAGGAGAAATAGAGCAAATTTACTTTACTTTTAGTGGGAATAATGCCAGCGCAAAAGGAGATTTGAAAATGAAATACGAAGCGTTTAAATTTGAAATACTAAATGATAAAAACAAGGTCAATACCTTTTTAACCGCTATTGGTAATGTGTTTATAAATGATGGTTCTAAAACAGGTAAAGATGGATACCGTCATGGCGAAATAGGGGTGAATCGTAATACAAAAAAATCCTTTTTTAATTATTTGTGGATTAATGTACAGAGTGGTTTAATAAGCACATTAACAGGAAAAGGAAGTAAATAAAACTAAATTTTAAAGTCTCAGATGAACAAACGTAAAATATATAAAAAGAAAAGATATCTAATTCCTTTTTTACTTATGGTAACCGTATTAATTCTTAGATTAATGTTGCCATTTATTGTGAAAAACCACGTAAACAAGGTGCTTGCAGATATTCCTGGCTATTACGGACAAGTAGAAGATATTGATATTTCTTTAATACGCGGTGCTTATGTAATTGATAATTTGTACTTGAATAAAGTGAATGCATCTTCTCAAGTACCTTTTTTAAACTTCCCAAAAACCGATATTTCTATAGAATGGAAATCCTTATTTAAAGGTGAAATTGTAAGTGAAATAGTAATGACTAGCCCAGAAGTTATTTATGTGTTTGAAGATCAATCGGAAAAAGAAAATACTTCTGATATCGACGATTGGTCTAAAGCATTAACAGATTTAGTTCCTATAGATATTAATAACCTCGATATTCGTGACGGTAAGTTTGCGTTTGTGGAGGTTACTGCAGACCCAACCATAGACCTGCATTTAGATAAAGTACAATTGTCTATGTCTAACTTAAGAAATGTAGTTGAAAAATCGGTAAAATTACCTTCTACCATTCATGCAACTGCTATTTCTGTTGGAGAAGGAAACTTTAAGTTAGATGGAAAAATGAATATTATTAAGAAAATCCCAGATATGGATATTTCTTTTTCCTTAGAAAATGCAAACGTTTCTGCTCTAAACGATTTTACAAATCACTACGCTGGAATTGATTTTACAAAAGGAGATTTTAATGTTTTTAGTGAGATTGCTATTGCAGACGGCTATCTAAAAGGCTATGTGAAACCCATTTTAAAAGATGCTGTATTAATAGGAAAAGAAGATGGTTTTTTAGAAACCCTTTGGGAAGGATTTGTAGGCTTTTTTAAGTTTGTTTTAAAAAATCAAAAAGAAAATACGTTGGCGACTAAAGTCCCTATTGCTGGAGATTTGAATACAGTAGATTCTAAAGTTTGGCCAACCATTACCAATATTTTTAAAAATGCATGGGTAGAAGCATTTAAAAATGTCATTGATAATGATATCGATTTTAAAGATGCTGAAAAAGAAGCCGTAAAAGAATAAGGTGTTGTTTTAAGATTCGTCTTCTTCTATAAGAACTACAAGCTGTTTCTTATATTCATTAGGTGTAATATTATATTTATTTTTAAAAATTTTAGAAAAATAACTTCTGCTAGTAAAACCAATAGAATATACTATTTGCGAAATATTTAAGTTCGTGTTATTCATTAAATCTCTAGCTTTTTCTAGTCTAACGTGTCTAATATATTCGGTTACGGTTCTTGCAAATAAAAATTTAAAACCTTCTTGTAACTTCGCTTGCGACAAGCCTGTTTTTTTAGATAATTCGTCTAAAGAATAATTGTCAGAAGGAGTTTTAACTATCTTTTTACCAAGTTTCTTTATTATTTTTAATTCTGCTTTTTGGAGATCAATTTCAAGAACATTCGCATTGTCGTATTTGTTATAAAACTCAATGTGCATAGACAAAAGGTGGTACAATTCACCTTCTGCTTTTAGTAATCGAATCATGCCTTTTGTTTTAATATCTTGTAAAGCTTTCACGCGATCTGCCATTTTAAGACTAATAGGTCCGTAGTAAGCAAACTTTTTTTCATGCTCTTTATCCACAAAAATAGCATGTAGTTTTTTGTTTAGCATGTGCGCAATATTAATCCTTTTGTTTAAAAACTGTTTGCGTACAATTTTAATGTTATTCAGTTCTAAATGTATTCCTTTAGGAAAGTAAAAATGATGCGATACATCACTGTCACAAGTGCCAATAAAGGAGTGAAACTGCTCTACAGTAGTATATTCTTTCTGGTCACTAAATTTATGTTGAAAAGAACCATTTAAAGAATACGTAAAACGGATGGGATTAAAATTAGAAGGATCTACTATTACTTGTATTTCCTCAAAAAAGATAAGATGATACTCTATAAAACTAACGCCCCAATCAAAGGTCATTAATCGAATATATCCTTTGGCAGAATCATTATCCAGATCCAAACGGTATTCTCCCCATTTCTGAGTAATCTTTCCTCCAATTTGCTCTTTAAATTGCTTAATACTGTCCACAGTATTTTCAGCATTAATTTTGATAATTTTCATTTAATGACGTAGCATATAAAGCGTTTCGTTATTCTAAATATAAAAGTAAAGATATATTAAAATAATGAAAATAGATATAGCTAGATTCTGTTAATGATTTCTTAAATCATTAAATGAGCTAAAATCCATAGGATGTGCGTTAATACCTCTTGTGCTTTAGTGTTAATTTTGGACTATAACGAACTCGGTCTTATACTGGAGATACGTTTAGATAGTATGTGACATATATCTTAAAATAAAATGTTGCTAATCAAAAAAACATTTAGAAATGAGCAATTACACAGACAAAGTAGGAAACAGATTAAATGCTTTATTAGAGAAAAACTACGATGCCGAAAAAGGGTATAAAAAAGCCGCAGAAAACGCGAAACATATTGGACTAAAAAACTTTTTTAATAAAAAGGCACAAGAGCGTTATGATTTTGGATATGAACTAAAAACAGAAATTAAATCTTTTGGGCAACCCGCAGAAAAAGATGGTAGTCTAACCGGAAAAGCACACAGAGCATGGATGGATGTCAAAGCTGCCTTATCTTCAGATAATGATGAATCCATGTTAGAAGAAGCCATTAGAGGAGAAAAAGCGGCCATAGCAGAATATGAAGAGGTTCTTGGTGAAATAGGTTTACCGTTAAATACAAAAAACATGCTTTTTAATCAGAAAAATCACATTCAGCAAGAGCTTAATACCATTAAGAGATTAGAAGATTTAAAATAAAATAAGCCTCACCAATACATTAAAAAAGGAAATGCTAATACGGTATTTCCTTTTTTGTTGTTGTTAAAAGGAATAGAGCACCAATTTTTAGCAAAGCGATCAAGAACTTTGCTTCATTATTCCTTTATTGAAAATAAAAGAGATGTTTTATAAATTACGAAATACAGCTAGTTTAAAACAAATTGAGCAGGAGCTTAATACACCATTTGCATATCCTAAATTATACAGGCCTATAAAAGTGTTAAATGGTTTTAAAGAGGTTTCCTTACCAATTATAACCATGGAAAAACCGAAGGTTATTGATTTTTCTATTTGGGGACTATTACCTACTGATTTTGAGGAAAACTGGTCGGTTTTTCAAAATATATCCAATACCTTAAATGTAGATATTCAAAATATAAATGAAGAGGATCCCTTTCTTTCGGAAGCTTTAAATAAAAGACGTTGCTTGATTATTGTTACCGGATTTTATACCACATACATTAGTAATGGGAAAATTAAATCGTTCCATGTTTTTCGAAAAAACAATCTGCCTTTTTGCTTGGCCGGAATATATAATGAATTGGCTGATGGTTTTAAAACCTGTTCTGTTCTTATAACTACAAACACGAATTCTAAAGGTAATGCCATTCCAAGCTTTTCTATAAAACAACCTTTAGTGCTTAAGAAAAAATATTTCGATTATTGGTTGGCTGAAGATAATTCGTTTTGCGATTTAAAAAGTCTTGTAAAGGATTTGGATACGTATACGTTTGAATCTGAAGTTGTAGATCAAAAAACATTAGATCCTTCTGAAGTTTCTAATAATCCATTTTAAGAAATACAGAAATAATTTTGAAAAGAGTTCATTTAAAATTGGATACCGTTAATCTAATTCCCAATAATGAATGATCTTTAACATAATGCAATGAAAGACATTGTATTACTAATTAAAAACCAAAATAATATGTTACGTTACGCAATCATTTTTATCATTTTAGCAATAATCGCCGGAATTTTTGGTTTCGGAGGAATATCGGAAGGAGCAGCAAGTATAGCAAAAATTCTATTTTATATTTTTATAGTACTCTTTGTTGTATCCTTAATTACAGGAAGAAAGAAAATTTAATAAACACTAAAACACTAAAACAAAACACGATGAAAAAATTAATTTATTCAGCAATACTAATATTTACCATGTCTGCCGTTTTTACTAGTTGCAGAGAAGATAAAAAAGATAAAGTAGAAGACGCTGTCGAAGATGTTACAGACGACATTGGAGATGGTATTGAAGATGCGACAGATGATATGGGAGATGGTCTGGAAGATATAGGAGATGAAATAGAAGATGTAGTCGATTAATACCATGCTTTAATAGTATTGTCAGTAGTTTTTAATAATCAAAGAAAGGCAGTTTAATCCAAGATTTTACTGCCTTTTTTATTTAAAATACAAGTATTATGGAATATGCAAAACATGAAATAGAATATATAAACGAATTTAAAGAAAAAGGTTATACCAGTAACTTTAGGATGGTAGACAGCCTTTTATTAGAAATAAATTCTAAGGAGAAATTCAAACCAGAACAAATCTTTATAGATCAAGAAATGCGCTTTGAAGGAATGAGTAATCCGTCAGATGCCTCTATACTATATGCTATAAAAACGGACTCTGGATTAAAAGGTACTGTTTTGGCTAGCTATGCACCAACAGGAAATTTAGACTTAGCAGAATTCTTTAAAGAAATACCCAAATCAAATAATAAGAATCATTAATTTATAAATGGTTTTTGAGGATTTAACCCAGCGCTATCCGACTCTAAATACTTTATAAAGTCGGTAGGCGTTTCTAATAAATAAAACGAATTGTTAACCATTAAGATAGACCCTTTAAGTACTTCTGGGTTTTTATGTAAAACCTTAATCCAATCCTCATTACTTAAATGTATTTCTTTTTCGGTATAATTTTGTGTAAAATCCGGATGGTTTTGATTTACCAAACTAGACAGTGGAGTATGAAGCGCTTCTGCAATCTCTATCCATTGCGTTCCCGTTAATTTTGTTTTAGATAAATCAATAGCTAAAATTTCCTTTTTTGATTGCGTAACATAGGCTAAAGTTTGTTTTCCTAAAGAACTATTAGAACTGTAATATAGTTTAATACTATTTTTATGTTTTGAAATTATTCCCATTTGTTTTTAAATTTAGTTATACTTGTTTCTTAAAGCGTATTTATATTTCTTCGCTGTATTCCTTTTTATAAATCCGAACCATTACCAGGAATAGACTTAACAATAACGGACCAAAAATTAATCCTATAAAACCGAATAAAGGCACACCAATAATAACACCAATTAAAGTAATTAATGGATGTACGTTGTCTAACTTTTTTAGAACAAAAAGTCGAATTAAGTTATCTGTAGAACCAACAACTATTAGTCCGTATAGTAGTATTCCCCAAGCTTGAAAAGCATCTCCATTAGCGTAGGTTAATATAAACGCAGGTATTATACCTAGCATGCCGCCAACAAACGGAATCATAGAACCTATGGTTACCATAACAAACCAGAAGAACGGATTCTCTATTCCGAAAATTAAAAATCCAATAAGTGCAACAATACCTTGAGCGATAGCAACTAGAGGGATTCCTAATGCATTAGAACGTACCATAACATTAACATCTTCGCCAATAATTTTTAAATTGTCTTTATGTAGAGGAATATATGCAAACAGGCTTTCTCTTAATTTTCGTCTATTTGTTAACATATAAAAAAGTAAGAAATACATAATGAAGATGGCAATAGCGACTTCAAAAGTACTACCTGCAATACTTTGTAGTTTTTCAGAAACGATGCTAGAGACTTGAGAGGCATCTATTTGGGAACTAAAATTATAGCCTAAAGCGTTTTCAATTCTTTCAAGCTGTAATTTAATAGCGTTGGTAACACGTTCTGAATTTTCAGCAGCATTACTAATTTTATTTCCTAACATAAATACGATTCCGGTAACAGGTAATAAAATACATATAAACGATAAGATTAATAAAACGATAGCAGCAAGTTCTTTATTCCAACCCTTCTGTACCAATTTTTTCATTGGTTTGCGTAGTAAGACATACATGGTTATGGCGCCTAAAACCCCTGAAAAGTAAGGCAGTATTTTTAATATAATAAGACTTGCTATGGACAGTATGATAACTAATAGAAAGAGCTGATTAATAAGTTTATGGCTAATTTGCTTCATTTTAAATTGGAATTATTGGTTTTGTTTTAAAGGTAATTACTATAGTTAATAAACAGATGGTTTTGCTACTTTCAAAGGTATGCCTAAGTCGCATAAAAGATTAATCGTTTTAGATAACATGTTAACTGTATTGCTAAATTTTAGATTAAATTAAATCGGAAAGATTATAAACGAACAAAATACTTAGGCTGTTTATAGAGACATCAATAATTGTTATGAATAGATAATAACTGTTGATAACTTAACCGTAAGGTTTCTATCAAAAATCCTACTTTTGTATATATAATAAGATACTAAAATTATGTCTGATACAATTGAAAAAGTAAAATGCCTAATAATAGGATCTGGTCCTGCTGGTTATACAGCAGCAATCTATGCAGCCAGAGCTAATATGAAACCTGTTTTATACCAAGGTACACAACCAGGAGGACAGTTAACTACAACAAATGAAGTAGAAAACTTTCCAGGTTACCCGGAAGGAATTACAGGACCAGCAATGATGATGGAGCTTCAAGCACAAGCAGAACGTTTTGAAACAGATGTTCGTGATGGTTGGGTTACAAAAGTAGATTTCTCTGGAGATGTACATAAAGTATGGATAAACGAAACGAAAGAAATTCACTGTGATACCGTAATTATATCTACAGGAGCTTCTGCAAAATATCTAGGATTAGATTCAGAACAAAAATATTTAAAGCTTGGAGGTGGAGTTTCCGCTTGTGCAGTTTGTGATGGTTTTTTCTACAGAAATCAAGAAGTAGTAATTGTTGGAGCAGGAGATAGCGCTTGTGAAGAAGCACATTACTTATCTAAGCTTTGTAAAAAAGTGACTATGTTAGTGCGACGTGATGAATTTAGAGCTTCTAAAATCATGGCAGCTCGTGTAGCAAATACAGAAAATATTGAAATTTTGTTCAATACAGAAACAGAAGAAGTTTTAGGTGACGGACAAGTAGTTACTGGTGTGCGAGTTTTAAACAATAAAACGAAGGAAACTACAGATATTCCTGCCACAGGATTTTTTGTAGCCATTGGTCACAAACCAAATACTGATATCTTTAAAGGATTCTTAGATTTAGATGAAACGGGTTACATTATTAATGCAAAACCAGGAACTTCTAAAACTAATGTAGATGGTGTTTTTGTATCTGGTGATGCTGCAGATCATGTTTACAGACAAGCAATTACTGCTGCTGGAACTGGTTGTATGGCTGCTTTAGATGCAGAACGTTATTTAGCTGCTAAAGATAGTACCTTTGAGGTTTCAACATCTAATTATAACTAGGTATAAACACTTGAATTGCAATTAAATACACTAAAAAACGAAGCGAAAGCTTCGTTTTTTTTGTAACTTAGTATTTCTCTTATAGCGATGAATAGCATTTTATTAACTCATAAATTTAAATATTATGAAAAAAGTTCTATGCGCAATTTTATTCGCTTTCTTATCTACAATAACAGCACAAGACGCTGTTAAACCCGAATTAGCTCCAATTAAAAATGTCTCTAATGAATACCATGGTGTTTCCTTAGAAGATCCTTATCAATACATGGAGGATTTGGCGAATCCGGATGTGCATGTTTGGATGAAGAGTAATGCAAACTACGCAAACTCCGTTTTAAATAGTATTTCAGGTAGAAAAGAACTTTTTGAAAAAATGAAAGAGTTGATGGAACGTCAATCTTCAAGCATATTTAATGTCCGTATAACCGACAACGATGTGTATTATTATTTAAAACGCAAACCAGGAGAAGAAATAGGAAAAATGTATAAACGCGATGGTTATACAGGTAAAGAAACACTGTTTTTCGATCCAGTAAATTATAGTACAGATTCCGAAAAACTTTATACCGTATCCGCCATATCACCAAATATTAAAGGCGATAAAATAGCCGTCAGTATATCACCTAATGGATCTGAAAATGATGAAGTCATTATTTTTAATGAAAATGGGAAACAGTTTGATGAGACCTTGTTATTAGCACAAGAAGTTTCTTGGCTTAAGTCTGGAGATTCCTTTTACTATAATCGATTAAACTCGGCAGATGTTACAGATGTTAATAGACAAAAAAACACCAAAGTATTTGCTCATGTAATTGGAACGGATCAATCTTCTGATATGGAATACTTTTCAAGTAAAACAAATCCAGAACTTCAAATGGATGAAATGGAGTTTCCTATAGTGTATTATGATAAAGTTGCCAATTTGGAGGTGGCTCTAGTTGTTTCCGTAGATAAACGACTAAAATTATATGCTAAGGATTCCAATAATTGGAAAACGATAGCAGCACAAAAGGATGAAGTTATTAATGTAGAAACAGATAAAAATAATGTGTATTATTTAACTTTTAAAGATGCGCCTAATTATAGAATTACAAAGGCTCCAATTACAAATCCTTCCTTTTCTAATTCAGAAACGGTTGTTAATGAAAGCGAAAATGAAATCATAACGGAATTTAAAGCTACAAAAGATGGATTGTATTATGTTACTATAAAAAATGGTGTGGAAGCTAAAGTGTATTATCTAGCCAACAATAAAAAAGAAGCGCAAGAACTAAAACTTCCTTTTACAGCAGGACAAGCTTTTTTAACTAATAAAAATGGTGATTTTAGTGACATTTGGGTTACTATTGCAGGCTGGACTTCCCCTTATAAACGCCTTAAATACAACCCAAAAACAAATAGCTTTATACATGAACCTTTATCTGCACCTGTAGCATATCCAGAGTTAGATAATTTAATAGCCAAAGAGGTTATGGTGAAATCGCATGACGGAGTAATGGTTCCTGTTTCTATTGTTCATAATAAAGATTTAAAAATGGATGGTAATAATCCAACCGTTATTTATGGATATGGATCTTATGGGAATTCTATTAATCCCTTTTTTAGTCCTATTACATTAGCTTTTACATTATATAATGGCGTTTTGGTAATTCCTCATGTTAGAGGAGGAGGTGAGTTAGGAGATGGCTGGCATAAAGCAGGACAGAAACTAAATAAACCCAATACGTGGAAGGACGCTATAGCAACTGCTGAATATTTAATAGATGAAAAATATACCAACTCCAATAAACTATCTATTTTTGGAGGAAGTGCAGGAGGTATTTTTGTTGGTAGATCGATTACGGAACGACCAGATTTATTTACAGCTGCGGCACCTATGGTAGGTGCAATGAATACAGTAAGAATGGAAGAAACACCTAATGGACCCGTTAATGCTCCAGAGTTTGGTACCGTAAAAGATCCTTTAGAATTTAAAGGATTATTAGAGATGGATTCGTATCATCACGTGAAAGATAATACGGCGTATCCGGCGACTTTAATTACGGCAGGAATAAATGACCCTCGTGTGATTGCTTGGCAACCTGCTAAGTTTGCTGCTCGAATACAAACAGCAAATACTTCGGATAAACCTATTTTGTTTTTAACAAATTTTGAAGGTGGTCATGGCGGACGAACAACGATTACAGATACTCTTGACGAATTTTCAAATGTATTCTCTTTCTTTTATTGGCAATCTGGTCATCCAGATTTTCAGATAAAGACACCTGTAAAGAATTAAATAAAAAACCCGAAGCATTTGCTTCGGGTTTTTTATTATAAGACATTTAAATGTAGCGTAATACGTTACGTTTAGAGTAATTCTATAATTCCTTTTTATGCAACGTAGAAGTACCTTTAAACTTGTTGATGGTTATTTTAGGATCTCCATAAAGATTCACATCGCTAGTTCCAGAAGCTTCGAGCGTTAATTCATTTACAACATGTATTGTAGCATCACTAGAATCTTCAATAATTAGATTACAGGTGTTTATGGTTAAGTTTTTAGCTGAAAAATCGGAAGAATTAATCGTGTTAAGCACTGCATGTTCTACATCACCTTCCAGTTTAGCAAAAGCACCTTGGTACATTTCTACTTTTAAACTATCGGTTTCTATTAAAGCTTCGGTTTTACTGTTTTCATTTAGTTCTATAATCACCTTATCACTTTCTATATTCAGCTTAGATTTTGAACTGATACCAAAAGTGGATCTGTTATTGTTGGTAAGGGTGAATTTTTTGTTTTTAATGTTTAGAAAAGCTTTTGCATAGTCGTTAATTTTTAATTCTAACGAATCGTTTTTAAGTGTATTAGCAGCACTAACTTCTGCATCATCATTGACTTCTATATAACGAAGGCTTTTAGTAATGTTTACAACAATATTTAATCTTTTACTAGATTGTATTTTTGCCGAAGTACTAAAACTTAGTACACTATCTTTTACCGAAAACTCAATGATTTCATGTAAGTTTTCATCGGTTTCAATTTCAACGGAAGCGGCATCACTTTGTATTAATTCTATTTCAAATTTATCACCAAAAGTAATCGTGTTAAAATCGTCTATTATAGTTTCTACAGTAGTAACATTTTTATTCCCTTTTACCTTTTCTTGAGCAAATCCTTTTACAGCAAGCATTGCAATACATAGCGTCAAGAGTCCTTTTTTAAACATTTATTTTGTAATTAATTGTTATGTATACAAATATATGCAAAAACCATCCCAAACTTGATTTTAAGTTTAGAATGGTTTTTTATGCTAAATAAATTCAGCAAAATTGGTTGGTTTTATTGTTTACGGATACTGCCAGAGACACCATCGCTTTTTTCTATAAATACAGGATTTCCATAATAAGAAATGTCTCCACCACTAGTAGCTTTGGCGTATAATTCCTTTTTTGTGTTTACTGTAATTCCTGCGCCACTTGTAGCTTTTACCTTTGACGAGTTGGTTATTAAGTTTTGTGCTTCAATATCGCTTCCGCTAGTGGCATGCGCGGTTAGGGAGTTTGCAGTTCCTCTTAATACTAAATCGCTTCCGCTTGTAGATTTACAATCTAATGTTTCTACATTAATATCTAAATCCATATCACTTCCGCTAGTGGTACTCAATTCTAAATGATTAGCAGTAATGGTATTTATAGAATAAACATCACTTCCGCTGGTAGACTTAATGCTTGAAATATCTTTAAAGCTTAGTCTGATTTTTTTAGAATCTGCGTTACCTATATTTTTATCTGCATAAATTCTTAAGGTACCGTTTTCTACTTCGGTCTTAATAAGTTCATGAAGATTTTGATCTGCTTCTACAGTTAATGTAACATTTTCGCCTTGGGTTAAATAAAGGTCTAATCCATTACTTACTTTTATAGAAGTAAAAGTACCTTCAATATTTCTATTTTCTGTAGAAACGTTTCCTGTTCCGTTAATTCCGTTGTTAAAATTAACATCAAAATTACAAGACGTAAATAACAAGCTAATTAGCAATGTTATAATGATTTTGGCTAGTGTGGTCATAATTGTTCGTTTTTTGATTGATTGATTAATAGTTCAAATATTATATTTTTTGTTAGTGATTAATAACTTAAATATCTGAATTGTTGTTTTATAATGATGAATTGTTAATCGTCGTCTGAATGTATTTGAATACCATCTTCATCGATATGTACTTTTACGTCGTTAGCATTTCCTCTAACGCCATTTTCGTCAATTTTTAGATTAGAATCTTTCGTTTTAATTTCTAGACCATCGTTATGGATGTTAATACTTCCTTCTTCATCATTAACATTTATTTTAATTTTATAGTCTTTTTCGTCTTCGTCTTCTTCCGGACAATCTAAACAAGCAGCTTCGTCATTAAGGATTTTAAAATAATGTCCAGCATCTCTATATGTAACTAAATTGTTGTTGGACGTATAATGATTTAAAAAGGACCTTGTATTCTTGTTTAATTTTAAAACCGTTCCTTCTGGGATATATAAGGTTAATTTAATCTCTTGATCGCTAAATTTATTTTCAGCATCGGTTGTTAAATACTTATCCAGTTGTATCGTATTGTTAACTAGTGCATACTTGTAAATTATGTTTTCTGCACGTTCTTTAGCGGTTTGATAACTGTTACCATCTGCATTTTTTTCCACATGTAAAGTAGCGATGGAATCTTCGGTAGATCTAATCGTTATTTTTATGTCTGAAGAATAGATAATTTTTTCATCATTATCTCCGTATGCTAAGTAAAAAGAGTTTCCGCTTCTATGCATACTTTTATTGTACGCATTATTGTCCATCATTTTAATATTTAAGGTATCCTTTGCAGTGATGTTGTACTCTTCTTTTTCATTCACCGTAGCATCAAAAGCATGTTCTGTAGCCTGCGTAACACCAATTACAACTAATCCAATGATAGCCATTAACCATAAACCTAGTAACGAGAATTTTGCAATGTTACCAATCGATCTAAGGTTGTTAATCAGAATTTTTAAGCCTAAATAAAAGATAAAGAAAAACGGAATACCAATTGCGAATAAGGATAAAAGCGAAACAAGCCAAACTGGAGTTCCTGCTGCATTTGCAGTATCTACAATATCAAATCCAGGAACATTTATAGCATCAGAAATACCAACGGTAAACATACCTATTATTAATCCGATTAATGCCGAAGCACCAATGATGATTAGAATAATTCCTATAAATTTTGCTGCTACTTTTAAGAAAAACATAAAAATGTCTCCAATAGTGTCAAAGAACGATGTAGAAGTCGATTTTAAGGAGTTACTTTTTTTTTTAAAGTCGATATTTTTTGCAGCATCACTAACCGAGTCGGAAACGTTTTTTGCAACGTCGGAAACCGTAGAAATACCATCCTTAATTTTCTTTTCAATATTACTAATGTTAACAGGCTCGCCTTTCATCATTAGTTTATCACTGGTGGTTTTTGCTTCCGGAACTAAAATCCATAATAATATGTACAGTAAAACTCCTGTTCCTGCACCAAAGATTAATAGAATCCATATTAAACGAATCCAAATAGCGTCGATACCGAAATAATGCGATAATCCAGCCGAAACACCACCAACATAAGAGTTGTCTGTATCTCTAAAAAGCTTTCTAGAAGCAGTTCTGTTACTAGAGTGTTGCTTAGGTTCGTCTTCAAATATTTCATCGTCTACAATGTAATCCTCTGGTTGTCCCATAATGGTAATTACATCGTCTACTTCTTTTACACCAATAACTTGCTTGTTGTGTTTAACACGCTCGTTAAAAAGTTCTGCAATTCTTGCTTCAATGTCCGAAATGATTTCCGAACGACCTTGAGAGTCTGTAAACGAACGTTTAATAGCCTCCAAATAGCGTTGTAATTTTGTGTATGCATCTTCATCTATATGAAAAAATATACCTGCTAAATTTATGTTGACTGTTTTATTCATTTTTCGTTGGTTTTTGTCTTGTTACTATATTCACTGCGTTTTGTAATTCGTTCCAAGTAGTGGTTAATTCTTTAAGAAAAAGTTTTCCTGTTTCTGTTAAACCATAATACTTTCTTGGAGGTCCTGAGGTGGATTCTTCCCATCTGTAATTAAGAAGTCCTGCGTTTTTTAATCTAGTAAGTAAAGGGTAAATAGTTCCTTCTACTACTAGCAATTTAGCGTCTTTTAATGTTCCAAGAATTTCTGCAACATAGGCATCATTGTCTTTTAAGACAGATAATATGCAGTATTCTAAAACACCTTTTCGCATTTGTGCTTTTGTGTTTTCTATCTTCATAGTTTTCTTTTGATTTTGTTATAACTGTTCATTTTTTGATGGATGAGATTGATGATTCGTAATTATGTAAATAACGAGTGATTAGTTCGTGTAATTTATTTTAAAAAATTGATGGTTAATGGGTAATTAAACAATTGGCCATCTCTTGCTGTTAAACTTGCTTTGATTATAAAAACAAGTTCTAATAAGAAAGCTATAATCGCTAATCCTGCAAAAGCACCACCTATATATAATAGCGGAGAAGGCTTGTCTAAGTTGATGCTAATATTTTCAAAAACATTAATGTCTATAAAGTCTATTTGTTTAAAAATATTAAAGATGAAAAACGGAACCGTTAGCAATCCTATTACAATACTATATAGTAAAATGCTAATCTGAAAATTAATTGCTTGCTTACCATGGGCATCTACAAATTCGGATTTATCCTTATTAGCAACCCAAAGTATTATCGGACCAATAAAATTTCCTAGAGGAATAATAAACCTAGAAAAGGTAGATAAATGAATAAAAGTTGCAATGTTTTTTTGATGGTTATTTTCCATGATTAAAAAGTATATAATAGTTTCTTATACAAATATATGTCTTTAAAAAGGTATTATGTTACGCATAGTACTAAAAATTAACAAAAAATTAACAAATTGGATTGTCATTTTTTTTCGATATTTTTGAGGAAACTAATATAAAAATGAAGCTAACACCAGGAAAGATAAATTCGTTTAACCTACTAAAACTACCTTCTGTTTTTTTTACAGGAATTCGCGTTAAAGCTATTGATGACAACTCTTGTGTCGTATCTGTTAAGCATAGATGGATAAATCAAAATCCTTTTAAGTCGTTGTTTTGGGCGGTACAAGGTATGGCTGCCGAGTTAACAACAGGGTCATTAATGATGATGAAGATTAAAGAAAGCGGAAAAAATATTTCGATGCTTGTTACTACCAATAATGCGATTTTTACAAAAAAAGCAACGGGCAGAATTACCTTTACCTGTAATGATGGGAGTAAAATTGATGCAGCAATGACGAAAGCAATAGAAACGGGAGAAGGACAAACCATCTGGATGCAATCTATAGGTACAAATGTAGATGGAGTAGTAGTTTCAATATTTAATTTTGAATGGTCTATTAAAGTTAAAAAGAAGTAAACAGTATACAGTCTCAGTTTTCAGATTATTATACTTACGGTCACTGAGAAAATGGTAGACAATTAAACCTTTGTGAATCTCTGTGTAAGCTCTGAGGACCTCTGTGTTACAAATTTTTTACGTGTAAAATTTTGTAACAAAACGAAACGAACAACAACTCATAGACATTATTAATACATAAACTTATAAAAATGACAGCACACGAAATAGATTACCGAATTTACGGAGAAGAAATGCAATATGTGGAGATTGAGTTAGATCCTCAAGAAGGCGTTGTTGCAGAATCTGGAAGTTTTATGATGATGGATGATGGTATTAAAATGGAAACCATTTTTGGTGATGGTTCGCAAAAAGATACTGGATTTCTTGGTAAGATTTTAGGAGCAGGGAAACGTATCCTTACAGGAGAAAGTTTATTTATGACTGCCTTTTATAATGATTTAAGTGGTAAGCGTAACGTGAGTTTTGCATCTCCGTATCCAGGAAAAATTATCCCTATCGATTTAACCGAGTTTGGCGGAAAATTTATTTGTCAGAAAGACGCCTTTTTATGTGCAGCAAAAGGTGTAAGTATAGGAGTCGAGTTTTCTAAAAAACTTGGAAGAGGATTATTTGGAGGTGAAGGTTTTATTATGCAAAAATTAGAAGGAGATGGTATGGCATTTGTACATGCTGGAGGTACCATGGCTAGAAAAGAATTAAAAGCAGGTCAAACGTTGCGAGTAGACACCGGTTGTATTGTTGGTTTTGACCAAACCGTAAATTATGACATTGAGTTTGTTGGAGGTATAAAAAATACAGTCTTTGGTGGTGAAGGTTTATTCTTTGCAAAGCTAGAAGGACCAGGAACCGTTTTTGTACAGTCTTTACCTTTTAGCAGATTAGCAGGTAGAGTATTAGCTAGTGCGCCAAGAACTGGAGGAAATAGTAAAGGTGAAGGTAGTATTCTTGGTGGAATTGGCGATTTACTAGATGGTGATAATAGGTTTTAGTAATACCATCTACTTCATTAATAAATGCATCTTAACTAATTAGTTGAGATGCATTGCTTATTTAAAGTGGAAAACAATACTTTTGAAAACAAGCGTAACCTTAGATTATTATAATGCGACAATTTTATTTTTTATTACTTCTATTATTTTCTTTGCAATTAGCACAAGCACAAATTGTAAATATTCCGGATGCGAATTTTAAAAACGCATTAACCAATACTTTATGCGTGGATACAGATAATGATGGGTTGGGAGATGCAACTGTGGATACTAATGAGGATGGTGAAATACAATTAACAGAAGCACTAAACGTAGTGACTATGTTGTTTGAATCACAAAACATAACAGGTACAACTGGTTTAGAAGCTTTTTTAAATTTAGAGAACCTATTTCTAGAAGGTGCTCCTTTAACAACTCTTGATGTAACACAAAACGTAAATTTAGTACAGTTGTCTTGTTCAATAACAGAATTAACATCTCTTGATGTAACTCAAAATCCAAATCTAGTTGGTTTAGATTGTGGAGGAGCTTTTCTCTCAGAAATAGACGTAACACAAAACCCAAATCTTAAACATTTAAGTTGTTATGGCAATACTATTTCTATTTTAGATTTAAGCCAGAATCCAGAATTAGAAACACTATATACAGACAATAATAATTTAACAAGCTTAGATTTAAGTAATAACACTAAATTAAAAAAATTATGGAGTGGTTCTAATTTATTTACAACTCTAGATTTATCAAATAACTCTTTATTAGAACAGTTATATCTTGATAATTGCCAATTAACTTCTCTTTTTTTAAAAAATGGAAGCATATTACAAAGTGAATATTTTCAAATTCAAGAAAATCCTGATTTGGCATATATTTGTATTGATGAAATGGAGCGTGATTTTACCCAATCCAAATTGGATGAATATGGTTATACAAATTGTAGTTTAAGTTCTTATTGTACTTTTTCTCCAGGTGGAGAGACTTTTTCGGTGGTAGGCCAGTGTGTTTTAGATATAAATTTAAATGGCTGTGATGGTGATGATTTGTATTACCCAAACCTTAAATTTAATATTTCAAATGGAGCTGAGAACACATCTTTTGTTTCAAATCTAAATGGTTTTTATGATTTTGAAGTGGTAGCAGGAATGCATACCATTACACCTCAGTTTGAGAATCCTAATTATTTTTCAATTTCACCAACAAGTTATACTGTAGCATTTCCAGAAACAGCAAGCCCTTTTGTTCAAGATTTTTGCATTACTCCAAATGGTACTATTAATGATCTAGAAATAACTCTTATTCCTATTAATCAAGCGAGACCAGGATTTGATGCCGATTATAAAATAATTTATAAAAATAAGGGTACAACTACGCTTTCTGGAGAAGTAAGTTTTGATTATCTTGATAATGATGGTTTAATGGAGTTACTTTCTACAACTCCAACAGCAGATAGTCACGAAAATAATATTATTACTTGGAATTACACCAATCTAAAGCCTTTTGAAAGCAAAGAAATACTAATTACTTTCCATTTAAATACACCAACAGAAACACCTCCATTAAATGGTGGAGATCCATTAGGTTTTGTTGCTAACATCTATCCTTTAGATACAGATGAAACACTTTCAGATAATAATTTTCAATTAAAACAGATAGTTGTAAACTCTTTTGATCCAAATGATAAAACTTGTTTAGAAGGGGAAACGATTAAGCCAGAACAAGTAGGAGAGTTTGTACATTATATGATTCGTTTTGAAAATACAGGGACTGCAAGTGCCATTAATATCGTTGTTAAAGATGAGATTGATATAACAAAGTATGATGTTTCTACTTTAATTCCATTAGACGCTAGCCATGATTTTATTACCACAATAAAAGAGGATAATTTCGTGGAATTCATTTTTGAAAATATTAATCTGCCTTTTGATGATGCAAATAATGATGGTTATGTTTTATTTAAAATAAAGACATTACCAACGCTAGTTTTGGGAGATACTTTTGAGAACGATGCTGAAATTTATTTTGATTATAACTTTCCTATAATTACAAATAATGAACAAACAACAGTTGCAGAAAGTCTAAGTATTGATGATTTTGATTCGCAAACTAACATACAATTATATCCAAACCCTGTACAAGATGTTTTAAATATAAATGTGATTGAAAATATTAATGTAGTTAGTATTTATAGTGTTAATGGTAAATTGTTACAAGAAGTAAAATGGCTAGGCGCTAATAGAAAAAAGAAACAGCTTCAAGTTGGTGAATTGTCTGCTGGTATTTACATCGTTAAAGTTAAAACAGATAAGCGTTTAGAGACTTTTAAAATCATTAAAAATTAAGATTTGTTAATAAGAATTCTGTGTTAAAGTTTTGTTTAAATGGAAAACCAATGCAGTTTTTTCACTATATTTAATCAAATTAATAAACCAACAGCCTATAAAACATTTCTACTTTTTATTTACAACTAAACTAAATTAAATTATGGCAAGAGCAATGTTCGAGTACACCAAAACTGTACTTAATAAAGTAAGTTTTGATGCTACGTTGTTTTGCAGAGAAGTGCAAAAAGCTATCAGTAGATTGTTACCTTATGAAATTGAGGAACTAAAAATATTTATTGAATCACTTGTAAAGCAAAATCCCGAGCTAAATCAATGTTTAATCTATTTAAAAGAATAAAAAAAAAGCGACTAATAGTCGCTTTTTTTTATTTTTAATAGCAAGTTTTTTTTATAATTCTAATCTAAAGAAATACATTTGCTAAAATTTTTTAAGCTGAAAAAAGTATTTATATACATATTATTACTAGCATTTGCTTTTAAGCCAATGTATTATGTAAGTCAAGTACTTTACTACGAGCTTAATATTGATTATATTGTAGATACCTATTGCGTTAATAAAGATAAACCAGAACTGCAATGTAATGGTAAGTGTCATTTGGCAAAACAACTACAACCGGTTTCTAATGACAACAATAGTAATGATGCTATTTCTAGTTTAGTAGAGGCTTTTACATTTGTTTATTATAACGAATATCCTTCCATAGTATTTCATACTGTTTTCTTTTTAGAGAATAGAGAAAAATCTTTTTTCCATAATAAAAACTATGCCTATTCTTTTGCGCATACTCATTTCAAACCTCCAATTGTATAATTTTATTTTTTAGAATTAGACTTTTATAGTCTTTATCCAATGAACTTTTAAATAGTATTTAAGCGAGTTTCTCTGTATCTGAAACCTTGCTGTAATTTGTAGTGGTTTACTATGAATACTATTTATGTTCTTTTGGAGCAAACCAACAATTCACAAAATTAAAATAATACAAAATGAAATTATTAAAATATACATTTGCGTTCTTAGCATGCGCAGCAATTACTTCTTGTGCTTCAGATGATGATAACAACAACTCAGAAGATTTAACAGGACAAACCGGCGAAGTAACTCTAAAGTTTGACAATGGCGTAGGAGATCAAGACTTTATCTTCGGAACAACTTATAACAAATCCAACAACGAATCTTTTCAACTAGAAAATGTAAAATACATTATTAGTAATGTACAATTTACAGATAGTAATGGAAATACTTTTATGTATCCTACTGAAGATAATGTGTTTATAGTAGATGAAGCCGATGGAAATAATGCAGGTGAAATCTATGTTACTTTAGACGATGTAGATGCTGCAGATTATGTTTCTGTAACCTTTGGTGTTGGTATAGATCAAGATCGTTTTGCGCTTGGAGCAGACGGACAAGGAGATTTTTTAGATGAAGCATCCGATGAAGGAATGATGTGGAGCTGGGCTTCCGGTTATAAATTTATTAAATTAGATGGTACGTTCTCTACAAGTACACTTACAGATGAGCCATTAAACGTACACATGGGAAGTGTAGGTACTGCATTAGATAATTACCGCGAAGTAACTTTAGCTTTTCCAAATACAGTCCTAGTAAGAGACGATGCTTCACCAGAAGTACACATTAAAGCAGATATCGCTAAAGTATTTGATGGAGCTACATCTTTGAATTTTGCAGATGGTTATGATCAAGTACATACCGATGCTAATGAAACGCCTATTATTGCAGATAACATTAACACAATGTTTTCTGTACACCACGTACACAATGATTAATTAGTAATTAAAAATCAAGGAAAGCAATATGGTTTTCCTTGGTTTTACTAAACACATAAAACATGAAAAGAGTAGCTCTTTTTTTATTCGTGTGCTTTGTTGTTTTGTCGTGTAATAAAGACTCCGAAACACAAAGTGAAGGATACGTAGCAATTCCGCTACAAGTAGAACTCCCAGAAAATTTTCCAGAAATGGCTTATAATTTGGATAATAATCCGGTTACAGAAGCTGGTTTCGAACTTGGTAAAGATTTGTTTTACGAAGGGAAACTATCTTCCAACGGCGCAATTGCATGTGCTTTTTGTCATGAACAAGCTTTTGCTTTTACACATCACGGACATAATTTAAGTCATGGTGTAAATGGAGGAATAGGTTTTAGAAACGCACAACCCATGCAAAATTTAGCATTTCAAACTTCCTTTATGTGGAATGGATCTGCCACACACCTAGATTTACAACCTATTATTCCTATTACTAGTGAAATAGAAATGGGCGAAACCTTGAGTAATATTATTGAAAAGTTAAGCGCAGATAGCGAGTATCAAAAAAAGTTTACACGAGCTTTTGAAGATGGCGAAGTCAGTACCGAAAATATGCTGAAAGCACTATCTCAATTCATGGTAATGATGGTTTCTTCCAATTCTAAATACGATAAATATGTTAGACAAGAAGACAATGTCGTTTTATCTACAATCGAATTGGATGGCTTAAATACCTTTCAACAAAAATGTACTTCTTGCCATGCAACAGATTTGTTTACCGATCAAACTTTTAGAAATAATGGCTTGCCTGTAAATCCTTTATTGAATGATACCGGACGTTATGAAATCCTTGAAGACCCTAACGATTTATACAAATTTAAAGTCCCAAGTTTAAGAAACGTTGCCGTTTCCGGACCTTATATGCATGATGGCCGATTTGCAACTTTAGAAGTGGTTTTAGATTTTTATGATGCTGGTGCTGTAGATAATAGCAATGTAGATCCATCGCTTTTAAGAGAAGATAATACCTATGGAATCACGCTTAACGATTACGAAAAAGAAAGTTTAATCGCTTTCTTGAAAACATTAACAGATAACGAATTTTTAGAAGATGAACGTTTTGCAGAATATTAAAACAGGAATAATACTACTTGCACTAGTACTTTTACATACCAATTTGGTACAAGCACATACTATAAAAAAAGTATGCACACATGACGAACCATTTAAAGTGTATTGTGATTTATGTGGATGCTCCACTAGTAGCGGAAGCTTTGGCTTTGGTACCTTAAGCAATGCTAATTTTGTTGGTGTACGATACATATACCAAAATTTTGAGTCTAGAAACGGTATTTTTGAAAACTCACCAACCAGTAAAGAAAGCTTTAATACCTACCAATTGTGGGCGCAAATACCAATTAGTAATTCTTTTTATGTTAGTGCTAATTTGCCATATCAAGATTTAACTAGAAACTTTAATGATGCGAAAGAAAACATTAACGGTTTAGGAGATGCAAGTGTTATTGGTTGGTTTAAATTACCATTTTATAAAAAACAGGATACCGATAAAGTCGATTTTAATATCGAACGAGAAGCTTCCGGGCATTCCTTGCAATTTGGTTTGGGTATAAAATTACCAACCGGTAAGTTTGAAGAAAGCTTGGCAGATAATATAAATCCGGGATTTCAAGTAGGAACCGGAAGTGTAGATGGTATTTTCTCTCTAGGTTATAATTACGGTGGAGACAAATACGGCGTAAACACCCTTTTTAGTTATTACTTAAAAGGCGAAAATAAAAACGATTACCAATTTGGGAACCAGTTTAGTTATGCAACTAATCTATATCGTGCATTTGCAACAGAAAAAATGAATATCATGCCATTTGTTGGTGTTTCTGGAGATGTATATAAAAAGATTACGCAGTATGGCGAAACTTTAGAAGACACCGACGGAAACATTTTAAATGCTTCTATTGGATCGGAATTAGCCATCGATAAATTTATTTTTGGTGCCAGTTAACGTTACCAATTAGCCAAAGTTTATTTGGTGATAATGTAGAGTCTAAACAGCGTTTATCGGTTTATGTGAATTTTGCCTTGTAGTATTTCTACTGAATTTTATATAAAAACAGATTGTGTAAGCAGTCTGTTTTTTTTTATTTAAAATGTTTCTGATAGCTTACTAATTCATTCAGAATATTACCACACTATTTCCACACATTTATTTTTAAGAACTATATCTTTGCAGCATGCAATCTAAAATCCTTTTTATTACACCTCCTTTTACGCAGTTAAATACCGCGTATCCTGCAACCGCTTATCTTAAAGGGTTTTTAGAAAAACACGAGATAACGGTTACGCATTGCGATTTAAGTATCGAGCTTTTTACTTCTGTTTTTAGAAGTGATTTTCTACGTGCTATTTTTCAGGAAGCTATCGATTTGGAGAATTATCAGTACCCAGAAATGAGCAAAAGAAAGGATATGTATATTTCTAGAGTAGATGTGGTGCTTGCATTTCTTCAGAAACAAGATATTAAAACGGCTAATAAAATCTTAGAAAAAGGTTTTTTACCATTAGGGCATCGTTTATCTAAAGTAAATACGACTATTAAGTGGGAAGCAGGAGAAATAGGAGTAATCGATAAAGCAAAGCATCATGCAACGCTTTTTATTGAAGAAATTGGCGATTTTATTCAAGCCAATGTCGATGAGTTTTTTGCATTTACAAAATACGCCGAGCAAATTGCGACTTCGGCAAGTAGTTTTGATCAACTGGATACTTTTTTGAGTTATCAACCTACCATCATAGAAGAGGAAATGCTAGATATTCTAGTCGCGCAAATCGAAGAACATACACCTGTTTTGGTTTGTTTTACCATTCCTTTTCCTGGGAATTTATTCGCAGCACTACGATGCTCTCAGTTTATCAAACAGCTTTTTCCAGATATACATGTAGCTTTTGGTGGCGGATATTGTAACACCGAATTACGTACGCTAGAAGATCCTAGAATTTTTGAATTTGTAGATTTTATTTCCTTAGATGATGGCGAAGGTCCTTTGTTGAAAATAGTCCGTTATCTAGAAGGTAAAGTCGATGCTAGTGAATTAGAGCGCACCTTCGTATTAGAAAATGAGGAAGTGGTGTACAAGAATAAAATTCCGAATACCATTTACCATCATAAAAATTTACCGGCACCAGATTATTCCGGATTGCCTTTTGAGAAATATGTTTCTTTTTTAGATGTTGTAAATCCGATGCATCGTATGTGGACAGATGCCAGATGGAATAAACTTACTATTTCGCATGGTTGTTACTGGAAACAATGTTCGTTTTGTGATGTGACTTTAGATTATATTGGGAATTATCAAAATACAACAGCCGAAGATTTAGTCGATAAAATTGAGAAAATAACAAAGGATACCGGCATTACTGGTTTTCATTTTGTAGATGAAGCTGCACCTCCTAAAATACTAAGAGCTTTGTCTAAAGCATTAATCGATAGAAATGTAAAGATTACTTGGTGGACCAACATTCGATTCGAAAAAACATTCGATTTTGAATTATGTGAAGTCATGGCAAAATCTGGTTGTATTGCAGTAACTGGAGGTTTAGAAGTAGCTTCCGATAGATTATTGGCTAAGATGAAAAAAGGGGTAGATATTGCTCAGGTTACCAGAGTAACCAATAATTTCTCTAAGAATAATATCATGGTGCATGCCTATCTTATGTATGGATTTCCAACGCAAACTGAACAAGAAACTATCGATTCTTTAGAAGTCGTGCGACAATTATTTGAAAGGAATTGTATTCAGTCTGCATTTTGGCATCAATTTACAACCACTATTCATAGTCCGATTGGTCAGAATCCGGAAGCATTCGGTATCGAAATAACAGGGCCTGTTTTTGAAGGATTCGCCCAAAACGATTTATATCATGTAGATCCGCAAGGAGCAACCCATCCTAAATATACCAAAGGTTTAAACGTGGCACTTCATAACTATTTAAATAATGCAGGCTTTGAAGAGAAGTTACAAAACTGGTTCGATTTCCCGGTGCTTCCAACGAGTCATTCTAAAGGTTTGATTGAAAGTTTTTTAGCTTAACGTTTTTCTGAAAAAGAATTGGAGTACGTTATCGATCTTCTTGTTAGTGGTAATTTACGCTTTGTAAAAAAAACGTATAAACCCTGTTTTCGGGGATGCTTATAAGGTTTGCAATTCCTACATTTGTGCATGTTTTTAAAGTTCCGATACTTTTTTACTTTTCATTTGTATGCTATACTTCTATTGGTATGGCACAAACAACAACATTTATTATTGAAAGTGAAGGGGAAAAGGTAGATCAGCTTTTTTATTATTTCAATAATGGTTTTGAAAAAAAAGCATACGAGGAAGCGCATCATGTATTAGGTGCTTTTAAATCTGAAAAAGCGATAACGAATACCAATTTATTATTGGCGTACTACCATAGTAAATACGTGGCTATGGATTCTTCCATTTATTATACCCATCAAGCACTTAAAAGTAAAAAGAATATTAAAGATTCTTTAGGTGTGCGATTAACCATATTGTCTTATCAACTTCTAGCCCTAAATAACAAAAACAAGGGCTTGTATCAGGAAAGTAAAAAGTGGCATATCAAAGGAGCAGAACTCAGTGAAAAGCATAAGGAAACAAACTTGTACTATACGCATTTACACGGATTGGCAAGTACCTATGTTACTCTTGGGAAAACAGAAGAGGCTTTAGCCCTTTTTGATAAATGTATTGAATTTTCTAACGATGAAGAACTTATTTTAGGAAGCTATATTAATTTAGGTTCTATCTATTCATCCCTTTCTAATTATGAAAAAGCCAACGCCTATTTACAGAAAGCAAAAGATATCTGTGAGAAGGATACACATAGAAAGCAAGCCTTAGTAAACGTTATAATTAATATAGGAGATAATTATTTAAGTCAAGGAGAAACAGACAAAGCGCTTACGGCATTCTACGAAGCAAAAGAAATTAGCAGAGACAATAGATCTTATAATTTAGAACTCATCATTTTAGGAAAAATAGGAACTATCTTATTCAATGAAAAAAGAGATAGCGAAGCACTTTTAATTTTTTCTAATACGCTAATTAAATCTTTGAATTTGGGGAATTTAGATATAGAGATGAATAGTTATCTCATGTTAGAAAAGCTTTCGCTTCGAAAAGGTGATCATCGCAGTGCTTATAGCTACGGAAAACATTATTACGAGATAAAAGATTCTATCGAGAATTCACAAACGGAAAAAGAGATAAACAGTTTAGAGGTTAAATTTAAAACGCTAGAAAAAGAAAAAACGATAAAACTATTACAGATAGAAAATCTAAATAAGAGTTTACATATTAAGAACAAGGATGCAGATATAGAAAAGTATAAACTGCAAGAAGCTATTATTGCAAAACAAAATGAAAATCAGGTTTTACAATTACAAAACGGTGTTGAAAAACGTAAAAATGAAATCGCATTACTTAAAGAAAAAGAAACTTTAAAAGCTTTAGAGCTAGATAGAGAAAAGACTATTAAATACATTGTTCTTGTGGCTTTTTTCATTTTATTAGTGCCAATTGCCGGACTTTTAATTATCTATTATCAAAAATTACAAGCACAAGGTTTGCTTAATCTAAAAGAGAAAGAGATTAATGAGCAACAAGTGATTTCCTTAAAAAAAGATCAAGAAATAAAGCTAATTAAAGCAGCTGTTAGAGGGCAAGATCAAGAGCGTAAAAAGATTGCTCAAGAAATGCATGATAGCGTTGGTGGTAACTTAGCGGCTATAAAATTGCAATTTAGTCAGCTTTCGAATCATCCAGATAAGTTGAAATTAATTTATAGTCAGCTAGATGATACCTATGAGCAAGTACGTAATATATCGCATAATTTATTGCCGAAAAAAATCAGAGAAAATGATTTCGTTTTTTTAATCAAAGAATATATCCATACTGTGGAAGATGCTAGTGAGATACAATGCAATATTTCTTTTTATGACGAAGAAAAGATCAATAGCCTAAACAAAATTTTACAAAACGAATTGTTTTCTATCTTTCAGGAATTAACAACCAATACGCTAAAATACGCAAAAGCGAAAACCATAGATATACAGTTAGACCTTTTAAACGAATGTCTGTTTTTTGTGTATGAAGACGATGGCATCGGATTTGATGTATCCAAGACTACATTGGGTATCGGTTTAACGAATATTAAGAATAGAATTGAAAATTATAATGGCAAATTGCATATCGATTCCAAAGCGAATAGAGGTACCAATATCCATATAGAAATCCCATTAAAAGCATAAATAAATGAAGCATAACCTTATTATAGCCGACGATCATAAAATGTTTTTAGATGGTTTATTAAGTATTCTAAAAACCGAAAGTAATTACAATATTCTATTTACGGCGAAGCATGGCGGACATGTTCAGAAATATATTTCGATAAATACAGAAGAAAAAATAGATCTTGTAATTACCGATGTCACTATGCCAGAAGTAGATGGTATTGCTTTAAATAAGTGGATTAAGAAAACAGATAGAAATATAAAAACGTTAGTGGTTAGTATGCATAATGACCCAAAAATTATTGATGATCTTATTGAAAGTAACGTGGATGGCTATCTTCAGAAAAATGCACAAAAAGAAGAGTTCTTAAAAGCGATAGCCACTATTTTAGGAGGAGAAAAATATTTCTCAAAAGAAATTAAAGATATCTATCTGAAAAATAAATTTGAAAAGAATAAAGAAAAGGAAATCAAACTTACCAAAAGGGAAGTGGAAGTCATCTCGCTAATTGCGGAAGAATTTACTACACAAGAAATTGCCGATCAGTTGTTTTTGAGCAAGCATACTATTGAAAGCTACCGAAAAAACCTGATTACCAAACTGGATGTTAGAAATCTCGCCGGACTTACCAAATACGCTATAAAAAAAGGCTACGTGTCTTCCTAGTATATATATTCTCATTAATTATATCCAAGGGTTCTATTTTATAATAGAGCCCTTTTTTATTACTTATTCTCCAAAGTAAAGTCCTACAGTATTTTAATGAAAAACATACTTTATAGGTTATCCTATTCCGTGTTATTTCATTTTAAAAATAAACAAAATACATTTTTAACTACTTGTAAATCAGTTAATAGTTATTAAACACCCTGTTTTCAGGGTATTCATTTTCACTAAAAACGGGGTTAAAACAAACGGACTTCTGCCATAAATTTGTACCAGAGAATAAGAAACACCATAAGCGAATAACATAAAAAATATCAGGTGTTTCCATTCTAAAAAAAAACAAACAAACTTTAACCATTAAAAACAAAATTATGACTTTCGGAATTACACTTATTTTATTAAGCATTATCGCAGTACCATCTTTATTACTATCCAAAAAACCTAACGCAAAAGAATTGTTGGAAAAAATAGAACCTTACCAAGGTTGGATCGGACTTATTTTTTGTTTTTATGGTGTTTGGGGTATTATTTTTTCCATTTTAAATTTAGGTTGGCTTACAACATTCCCAATTTGGTGGGTAACATTATTAGCAGGAAGTATTGTAGAAGCTGTTCTAGGATTTATGTTAGGATTTAGCCTTATTAATAAACTTGTTTTATCTAAAAATGAAGCTGCTAAAGAAAAAGCAATGGTGCTAAGAGAAAAATTAGCTCCAAAACAAGGGAAACTAGGAATCGTAGGGCTATTTGTAGGTGCCTGGATGATTGTTGCTTCCATCTTATTCTTCTAAAAAATATAAAATTAAAACTAAAACATAAACTAAAATTATTATGAAAAAATTCATCTTTTTAATGGCGGTGTTATTCACGGTATCCTCCATAGCACAAGAAAATAGAAATACTATTACCGTAGTTGGTGAAACCGAAACAAGTGTAGAGGACAGTAGCTACACGATTTTAATCTCCTTACAACAAATACTTGTTTATGAAGGGCAGGGCGAAGTAGAAGTAGCTTCTGTAAGCGACGTAAAGAACAATTATATTAATAAATTAGGAGATTTAGGTATCGATTTTAGCAGGTTTCGTAGAAGTACCTATTACGAGTTTGCTGCGTCTTATGGGCAAGGCAGAGTAACAGAATATTACTATCTAAAAACATCGAATAAAGAAGAAGTTCGAAAAATTATAAATCTAAAATTAGCAGGAACATCTATTGCGAATACAGAGATAGAAGCCAAGAAGTTAACAAACGATGCGTTGGTAGAACTTGCAAAAAAAGCAATGGATAATGCAAGAGAAAAAGCGGAAGCTTTAGCTGCAAAAATGAATAAAACTATTGGAGAAGTTGTGGCTGTTGTGGATCAAAATACAAGCGGACAATATGTGCAGAGTTATGGTACTTCTACATTGCAAAGTCATGTAGTAACGGTCTCTTTTGAATTAAAATAATAAAAAAACGAACATCTATAAATTAATAAAATAAATCAAAAATCATGAAAATTAAATTAGTAGTATTATCCGTATTCACTTTCTGTTGTGTTTTTAAAGCAGAAGCTCAAAAATTAAAAAAGTTTGGAAGTTCTGTAGAGAAAAAGATTGGACCAAAAACAATTAAAGTACCTTATACAGATGTGATATCTTATTTAGGTTACGCTTCTGCAGGAAATGAAGACGAGATAGTAGATGGTAAGAAATTCCATTATATATACATCTGGATTCCTGCTGTTGCTCCAGAACTTGGTGTAAGAATGCTTTCTCCAGTAGCTAAAACAAAAATTAAAGGAGCTATTAGTTCGGAAGCTTACACAGAAAATGCTTCTTCTAGCGATTATTTTGATACGTACATTACTTTAGAACGTTCTACCATTTTCAAAAAAGAAGATATTACTGTAGCGGCTGCTAAAAGTGCTACTTGGACTAAACTAGATAGCAATGATGATAGTAGTGAAATGCCGAAACAACCTAGTGGAAGAAGTTACAATTCGTTATTAAGATATAAGAGTGAAGTGGGGAGTCCTACAAAAGCTTTAACTGCTGGTTTATATCGTATTGGTTTTACAACGTATAAAACAGGAGAAGTTAAAGGAACCTTTTTAGCAGAAGTTGCAGCTCCAGTAAAATTACCAGGTGTAGTAATGGCTAAAACCATTGAAGACCTTAAAAAAGAACTATAGAAATAAATAGATATTTGTCTTTTTATTAAGCACCTCTTTATATAAATGAAGAGGTGTTTTTATGTATAGCTTTATCCTAAAACACAAAAACGAAACAGTTATAGATTTTGTTTCGTTTTTAATTTGTTAGATATCTGCTATTGTTTAGATAGCTCGGTAAGAATAGTTGTTAATTGATTTTCTTTAATTGGTTTAATAATGTAATCTGAAACTTCACTTATCTTTTTTGCTCTTTCAATATCTGAAGTATCCACAGAAGAAGACACCATATATATGATTATTTTCTTACCTAATTTTGGTTTGATTTTTATGTATTCTTCCATAAATTGAAAGCCATCCATAATAGGCATATTTATATCGAGTAGAATAACATCTGGAAGTTCTTCGTCATTGTTAAGATTCTCAATCATAAAATTTAAAGCCTCTTCACCATCAGAAAAAGCAATAATGTTTTTTGCTATGTTAAGGGATTTTATAGTTTTTTTTATGGTAAATTGATATATATCATCATCGTCAACAATACAAAAGCTAAAATTTTTACTCATTATCTATTCTCTGTTTATTAAAGTTAATACAAAAAGTAGAGCCAACATGAACTTCACTTTCTACTGTTATTTTTCCTCCCATTGCTTCCACTTGTACTTTGGTCATAAATAAACCAACACCTTTAGCGTCTGGATGTCTATGAAATACCTTGTTTAAACCAAATAGTTTATGACCATGCCTTTTTAAATTTATACCTAAGCCATTATCTTTAAACTTTAGTTTGAGGACACCGTTTTCAAATTCTGAATGAATAAAAATTTCTGGATTTCTATCATCTGATTTGTATTTTAATGCATTGCTCAACAAATTAAGAAAAATACTTTCTAAATAAACTTTATTATAGGTAATATTTGCTTTTTTTGAAAAATCACTAGTTATTTTGGCTTTAGTCTTTATAATTTGACCTGTAAGAATCTCTTTTGTCTTGTTTAATATATCATCAAATGAAATATTCTCTAAGTTACTAGATTCTTCGTTTTTTGTTTTTAAGGCTTCAATTAAAGTGTTTAAAGTTTCTGTTAAATGATTTATGACGATTTCAAATTTGTCGAATAAAAGCACTTTTTCATCTTCCGTTTCTGCTAAATTATAAATTTCTAATAAAGAGTTTAAATTACTTACAGGAGCACGTAAATTGTGTGAGGTTATGTGCACAAAATCTGCTAGTTGCGTATTTTGTAAAGTAAGTTTTTGTGCTAATACTTCTAAACTTTCATTGGCTTCTAAGATCTTTTTTTCTGCTTTTTTCTGATTCGTTATATCTCTAATGGCAGCAGAAACAAGTAGGCCTTCTTCGGTTTTTAACGGACTTAAACTTATTTGTATTGGTATTTCTTTGCCTTGTTTGTTTATACCGTAAAGATCTCTTCCTTCTCCCATTTTTCTTGTTTTAGGAGCTTCAAAAAAACTTTTACGGTGTGTAATGTGTTTGTTATTATCTTTTTGTGGTATTAATAATTCTACTGGTTTATTAATTAATTCTTCAGATACGTAACCAAATAATTTTTCTGCCTGTTTATTGATTAGCTGTATTTTGCCATATTCATTTACAATTACCATAGCATCTGGAGCAGATTCAAGTAATCCTTTGAATTTAATTTCTGCCATTCTTTGTTGTGTTACATCTTGGCAGGTACCAATGATTTCAATAACATTGTCTGCATCATCTGTAACAACTTCTCCAAGTAATTGTATGCTTTTAATTTTTCCACTAGTGGATATGATACGATGTAGTAGATCATAAAAATGTTTATCCGTTCTAGATTTTTCAAAAGATTTACTTACCGTTTCTTTATCGTCTGGATGCACAAAACCAAAGTAAGTCTCAAAATTTAAAGTCTCTTTTGGGTCTACTTCAAAAATATTAAATAAGTTACTAGACCATTTTACATTATTAATAACAGTGTCCCATTGCCAGTTTCCTGTCATGGTTATTTTTTCAGCAGCATTTAAAACTTGGTTTTTTCGTAAAAGGTCAGACTCTATCTTTTTTTGAACGGTGATATCTCTAATTGCAGTAGAAACAAGAAGACCTTCTTCGGTTTTTAACGGACTCAAACTTATTTGTATCGGTATTTCTTTTCCTTGTTTATTTATACCGTAAAGATCTTTTCCTTCTCCCATTTTTCGTGTTTTAGGAGCTTCAAAAAAGCTTTTGTGATTCGTGTTTTGTTCGTTATTATCTCTATGTGGTATTAATAATTCAACACTTTTATTAATTAATTCTTCTGGGGTATAGCCAAATAAATTTTCAGCTTGTTTATTAATTAACTGTATTTCGCCATATTCGTTAACTATTACCATAGCATCAGGAGCAGATTCAAGTAATCCTTTGAATTTAATTTCTGCCATTCTTTGTTCTGTTACATCTTGGCAGGTTCCCATCATTTCAATAAGATTTCCATCCTTGTCTAAAATGACTTCTCCTAGTAGTTGAATTGTTTTTATTTTACCATTTTTTAATTGAATACGATGTAATAAATCATAAAACTTCTTGTCCTTTTTAGATTTTTCAATAGATATGCTAACCAATTCTTTATCGTCTGGATGCACATAACTAAAGAAGGTGTCGTAAATTAAAATTTCTTTTGGGTCTATTCCAAAAATATTATAGAGATTGACAGACCATATAACATCATTGGTAATAACGTCGAGCTGCCAATTTCCTACCATGGTTAGTTTTTCGGCAGCATTTAAGGCTTGGTTTTTTCGTAAAAGTTCAGATTCTATTTTTTTCTGTTCGGTGATATCTCTTATTATTCTTAAATAGCCAATGCTTTCTCCGTTTTCATTTTTTATGGGAGTAAGTATGGAGTTTGCAATAAATGAAGTGCCATCTTTTTTAATAATCGTCCACTCGCGAGCATCATAACCATCATTTTGCGCCAATAATTGATAGGGATCAACATCCGAGTTTTCATTTTTATATTGTGATAAAATATCCTTTTTAAACTGTTTAAATTCTTCATCAAGAAGAAAAAATGTAGTTTTTTTAAACCCAATCATTTCAGAAGCAGAATAACCTAATAAGGTCTCGGCACCTTCGTTAAACTGATATATAATACCATCATTATTCGTTGCTATTATAGCTGTTGTTAAAGTAGATTTCATTTTAATTGGGGCCTAATTATACTTATTTGCTTTTGTTTGGCTATAAGAAATTAGTTTAATTACTAAGCGTGTTATTGTGCTAAGTTAAATTTTTTATCTAACGAATAAAAATAATAAAGGAACGTAATAGGTTGTATCCTTTATTCTTACATGATTTTTGATGCTTTTTAGAGGTTATTGTTTTTCCATTTAATATTACAACCAATGCTTGGTTTTTGCTGCGTTTTATTTTCGGTTTTATTTAAAATACAATCTAATGCATTTTGTAAATCTTTTACTGTAATAGCAATACCGTTTCCTGGTCTCGAGTCATCTAATTGTCCGCGATATGCTAAGTTTAAATCGGAATTAAAAACATAAAAATCGGGAGTGCAAGCAGCATCATAAGCTTTTGCAACTTCTTGCGTTTCATCATATAAATAAGCAAAAGGATATTGGTTATCTATAGCATGCTCTTTCATTTTTTCTGGTCCGTCTTGCGGGTAATTCCCTGCATCATTACTAGAAATAGCTATAAACGAAACCCCTTTTGTTTCATATAGTTTTGCCAGTTGTACTAAAGAAGCATTTACATGAATTACAAACGGACAATGGTTGCATATAAACATAACCACAGTTGCTTGTTTTCCTTTTAATTGCTGAAGGGATAATGTTTTGTTGGAAACCGTATCTAATAATTCGAAATTTGGAGCTTTTGTGCCTAACGGAAGCATATTTGAAGGTGTTCTTGCCATGATTTAATTTTTCACTAATGTAAAAAAAAGTAAAATACAAAAAGCAAAATATAAATTCCAAAAACAATATTTTGTACATTTAGCGCATGAGTAATACAATAACTTTTGACGATTTTACTAAAGTAGATTTGCGAGTAGGCACTATTATAGAAGTTAACGATTTTCCGGAAGCTAGAAATCCAGCATACCAACTTACCATAGATTTTGGCGCTTTAGGTATTAAAAAGTCTTCTGCACAAATAACCACTTTATATAAAAAAGAGGACTTACTAAACAAACAAATTGTTGCTGTTGTCAATTTTAAGAAAAAACAGATTGGTAAATTTATGAGCGAATGCTTAGTTGTTGGTGCTGTAAATAATAAAGATGTCATTTTATTAAATCCGGAAAATAAAGTCAAAAACGGATCTACTGTCTCATAAATATGGTGGAATTAGATGACGTGAAAATTAATTTTGATGCCAACGGACTCTGGGTCTTAAATATAGCACTTGCTGTAGTTATGTTTGGCGTTGCCCTTGGTGTAACTACAAGCGATTTTAAGCAATTGTTTAAACAGCCAAAAGTAGTCTTGCTTGGTATACTCTCACAGTTTGTTCTATTGCCTTTTGTAACATATCTTTTTATTTTACTAATAAAACCACAAGCCAGTATTGCACTTGGTATGATGATGGTTGCTGCTTGTCCTGGAGGAAATATTTCTAATTTCATGACACATCTTGCAAAAGGAAACACAGCCCTTTCTGTAAGTTTAACCGCTTTTGCTACATTTTTGGCCATGATATTAACTCCGATAAATTTTCAGTTTTATGGAAATTTATACGAGCCTACCGCGCAGCTATTACAAAATGTAGAATTAAACTTCTTCGATTTAGTGAAACTAGTATTGCTTATTTTAGGTATTCCGTTAGTATTAGGAATGTCTTTACGCAGTAAAATGCCAATATTAGCAGAAAAACTTTCCAAAATATTAAAACCGTTTTCAATAGTGGTCTTTGTAGGTATTGTGGTTATTGCTTTTTCAAATAATTTAGATATTTTTAATCAGTATATAGATAAGGTTTTATTATTGGGAATTAGCCATAATATAATAGCACTAGCGCTTGGCTTTTTTCTAGCTAAAGCTTTTGGTTTGTCTTTTAAAAATCAAAAAACATTAGCCATAGAAACAGGAATACAAAACTCTGGCTTGGGTTTGTTACTTATTTTTACGTTTTTTAACGGACTAGGAGGAATGGCTTTAATTGCAGCATTCTGGGGAATTTGGCATATTGTTTCTGGCTTATGCTTATCGTTTTATTGGTCTTCAAAATCTAAAAAAGAAAACATTTGAAATTACTTTGGTTACATTTTGTGAGAACCTATATAAGGCTAGGACTCTTTTGTTATTACAAAAGTTTGAAGGTGTATCATGTCGAAAATATACCTAAAAATAAACCGGTTCTGTTTTTAAGTAACCACCAAAATGCACTTATCGATCCGTTGTTAATTGCTACAAAATCGGGTAGGTTTTGTTATTTTTTAACACGAGCTTCCGTTTTTAATAAACCTATTGTAGATAGACTTTTACGAAGTCTACAAATGCTTCCAGTTTATAGAATAAGAGATGGTTGGAGTAATATTAGTAATAACAACTCTATATTTTCTGCGTGTACCGATATTTTAAAACAGAATAAAGCGGTTACCATTTTTCCCGAAGGTAATCATCATTTAAATAGAACCGTAAGACCTTTAAGTAAAGGATTCACTAGAATTGTTTTCGAAACTTTAGAGAAATATCCAGAATTAGATTTACAAATTATCCCTGTAGGTGTTAATTATATAAAAGCAGATCGTTTTGTAGATAGTACAGCGGTTTTCTTCGGAAAGCCAATAGCTGCAAAAAACTACCTTTTAAAAGATAGAATCCAAGCTGTTATTGCGCTTAAAGCGGATATGCACCAGGCAATTTCTAAATTAACAACACATATTCCTTCTGAAAATTATGAAGAAAATCTAACGAAACTTATAGAGAACAATGTAGATTTTTTAAATCCGGAAGCTGTAAACAACTGTATATCTTCTAATTTTGAAACCTGCCAGAAACAAACAAAATCCAAAGCTAGTTTTTTTAAAACAGGTATAAAATATATCCTTCTAGCAAATTTTGTGCTTCCTTTTATGGTTTGGAAAACCTATGTAAAACCAAAAATTAAAGAAATAGAGTTTGTAGCAACGTTTAGGTTTGCTGTTTATATTACCCTGTTTCCTATTTGGTTTTTTATTGTAGTTTTTGCCTTATCTATATTTCTTGGATGGCAAATTGCTCTAATTTATGCTTTCGTGATTTCTGTTTTGGCTTTGTTGTATGTGAAGGCTTAAGTCATTGCGAGGTACGAAGTAATCTGTTAAAGGAATTCTGTTTTGTTAAAGAAGAGTTTTGCTTTTATAAAAATAGCTTCGCATTTTAGGTCAAACTCTCCGAATTTTATTTCATAAAATCCACCTCTCTTTAGCTAAAGAGAGGAGCCAGTATTTACTTTAATTATTATTAGATAGTAGCTCTCCTCTTTAGTTAAAGCCGATAATGAATTTCAATTATTACAAATTATCTCAGGAAATTGGAAGAAAGAGGAGTTTTGTGTTTAAAAAATAGCTTCGCATTTTAGGTCAAAGGCTCCGATTCCGTAAAAACGGAACCACAACTCTTTAGCTACAGAGAAGCGCAGGTACTAGTTCTAATTTTATAGCATAAAAAAACCGTTACTAAAAGCAACGGTTTTAAAATTTTAATTGGATTAGATTTTAAATATCATCAAAATCAACATCTGTAAATCTGCTTTCTGCAGGTTCTGATGTTTCCGTAGTTGCTTCCGTTGTTGTACTTTCTACTACAGCTTCTGTGTTATATTCTTTTTTAAAGTCTTTTTGGTGACGCTCGCTAATTACTTCATCTCCTTTTTCAGAGATAATATAATCTGTCATTTCTGCTAAAATACTATTGAATTCAGAGAAATCTTCTTTGTATATATAAATCTTATGTTTCTTGTAGTGAAAGGAACCATCATCATTCGTGAACTTCTTACTTTCGGTAACTGTTAAATAGTAATCTCCTGCTTTAGTTGCTCTAACATCAAAAAAATAAGTGCGTCGTCCTGCTCTTAATACTTTAGAATAAATTTCCTCTTTCTCCATCATGCCATTGGTTTCCATAGTCTTGTTTTTATATTAAGGTTTCATTAATAGAAGTTCAAAAATCAAAAAAAAATACATAACAACCAACTAAATATTACAAATCTTTTTAAAGGGAAGATATGTGCTGGGTTTACACTAGAATAAAATATTAGAAAGGTGGCTATGATTTTTCAGATAGTTGCTTTAAATATAAGTCTTTATAATAACCATCCTTTTCTATAAGGGTATCATGTGAACCTTCTTGTATAATTCTTCCGTCATCTAATACAATTATCTTGTCTGCATTTTTAGCCGAAGAAATTCTATGACTTACAATAATGGTTGTTTTTCCTTTAGAGAGTTTGTTTAAGCTTTTTAGTATCTTTTCTTCTGTTTCGGTATCTACAGCAGAAAGGCAATCATCAAATAACAATATTTGCGGATCTTTAAGGATTGCTCTTGCAATAGAAACACGCTGTTTTTGTCCGCCAGAAAGTGTAATACCACGTTCTCCTAAAACGGTTTCATAGCCTTTAGTGAAACCAATAATGTTTTTGTGTACTTGTGCATATTTTGCTGCTTGAATAGCCTCTTCATCGGTAGCGTCTTCTTTACCAAATTTTATATTGTTATTAATGGTATCGCTAAACAGAAAGGCATCTTGAGGTACATAACCAATGCTATCGCGTAAATTAGTAAGATTTACTTGGTCTATTGGTTTGTCGTCTATTAATAGTTCTCCATTTTTAATATCGTAAAGCCTTCCTATTAAATCTAGAATGGTAGATTTTCCAGAACCAGTTTTTCCTATAATAGCTAAGGTTTCTCCTGATTTTACAGTGAAAGTTACATCTTTTAAAGCTTCAATATTGGTGTCGTCATAAACAAAGGAAACGTTTTTAAAAGCGATGTTTCCTTTTATAATAGAAGTTTCGCTAACCTTATTTTGAATTTCTGGTTCTATTTTTAAGAAGTGATTGATACGTTTTTGAGATGCTTCCGCTTGCTGTATTATAGAAGTTACCCAACCAACCGTTGCCACTGGCCACGTTAACATGTTTACGTAAATAATAAATTCGGCAATGGTTCCTAAACTTTCAATTTCGCCATTGATATATTGTTGACCGCCAATATAAATAACAATCAAGTTACTTAAACCAATAAGTAATACCATAGTAGGAAAAAATAAGGCTTGTACTTTTACTAGGCTTAGTTGTTTTTCTTTATTTGTAGTAGAAAGCGCGTCAAAATTGCTAAATGTTTGTGGTTCCATACCATAGGCTTTGATGATAGAAATTCCGCTAAAAGATTCTTGAGTAAACGTAGAAAGTTTAGATAAATACTCTTGAACTACGGTACTTCGTTTATGTATCTCTTTACTTACCTTAAAAACAATTATAGATAGAATAGGTAAGGGGATTAGCGTGTATAAAGTTAATTTGGGCGATTGGTTATACATCGATCCAATAACAATAACAAAAAGTGTGATGGTATTAATACTGTACATAATTGCTGGTCCAACATACATACGTACTTTTCCAACATCTTCACTAATTCTATTCATTAAATCTCCTGTTCTATTTTTTTTATAGAAATTTAGAGATAGTTTTTGGTATTGTTGGTAGACTTCGTTTTTTAGATCAAACTCAATATAACGAGATACATTAATGATAGTTTGACGCATAAAAAAGGTAAGTACACCTGTTATTAATGCAGCACCAATAATATAGAGAATGTTCTCTAGTAATTCTGCTTTAACTAATTGAATATCTGTAATACTACCTTTTCTAAATTCATCTACTACATTAATAGATTTTCTAATGAGTCTAGGAGTATAAAGTAAAAAAATCTTGGATATTATGGTTATAAAAATACCAAATATTAGACTATATTTATATTTTAAAAAGTACTTATTTAAGTGCTGTAATTCTTTCATTTACAGGAATAGTGTTTTTAAGTTTTTAACAATTTCATAATTTAACAGCAATTATGTTGCGTTTATCTGAAGATTGGTTTAATTTTGCACGTTGTTTTTTGTAAATCATCAAAAGAACAATCCTAACTTTAAATTAAAAATTAAATGGTTTCAGACGTTATTAACGCAAGCGATCTAAAAAAAATAGATCCAGTTTTTGGACAATTTTCTTTCGACGATCATGAGCAAATTGTTTTTTGCAACGACAAAGATACAGGTTTAAAAGCAATTATTGGAATACATAATACAGTATTAGGTCCTGCACTTGGAGGAACTAGAATGTGGCAATATAACAATGAGTGGGAAGCTCTAAATGATGTACTGCGTCTTTCTCGTGGTATGACTTTTAAAGCTGCAATTACAGGTTTAAACCTTGGAGGAGGAAAAGCGGTAATTATTGGAGATGCCAAAACGCAAAAAACACCAGAACTTATGAAAAAGTTTGGTGAATTTGTACACTCTTTAAGCGGAAAATATATTACTGCAGAAGATGTTGGTATGGAAACAGCAGACATGGACTTAGTTCGTGAAGTGACTCCTTATGTTACTGGTATTTCTGAAAGCAAAGGAGGAGCAGGGAACCCTTCACCAATAACCGCTTATGGTGTGTTTATGGGAATGAAGGCTGCTGCAAAATATAAATTTGGAAGCGACGTACTAGAAGATAGAAAAATAATTGTTCAAGGTATTGGTCATGTTGGCGAATGTCTTGTAGAGCATTTAACTAATGAAGGCGCTAAGGTTATTATTTCAGATATTAACCAAGAACGTTTAGAAGAAGTAAGTAAAAAATACGGAGCAACTATATATACTGGAAACGATATTTATAGCGAAGCTGTCGATATTTATGCACCTTGTGCTTTAGGAGCAACTATTAATGATGATACTATTAATAGAATTCAAGCTAAAATAATTGCAGGCGCTGCTAATAATCAATTGGCTGAAGAGGTGAAACATGGAACAATTCTTCAAGAAAAAGGAATCGTTTATGCACCAGACTTTTTAATTAATGCTGGAGGAATTATTAATGTATATGCAGAGTTAGAAGGTTACGATAAAAAAGAAATTATGCGTAAAACACAAAACATCTATAATACTACGCTAGAAATTTTATCTAATGCAGATACCAATGGGGTAACAACCAATCAAGCAGCACTTAATATTGCAAAAAGTAGAATAGAAGCAAGAAAGAATGAAAATTCTAAATAATTCTTATTAAAATACTATTATATCAAGGCGAAAGTAACTACTTTCGCCTTTTTTAAACTAAGTTCTTTTTTATATGCTTAATAGAAGACACATTCGTATTAAAGTTATGCAAATCCTTTACGCTTTTAAAGGAGGCGAAAGTGACAATTTCAGTAAAGACCAAAGGTTTTTACTACACAGTATTGACGGTATGTACAATCTGTATTTGCTTTTAATGTCCTTATTAATTGAGGTACATAAAAAAGCAGAAATAAACATTGAAAAAACACAAAAAAAGCTTCTAGCTACTTCAGAAGACAAAAATCCAAACAAGAAATTAATATTTAACGAAGTCTTTTTGTTATTAAAAAACGATCAAGAACTTCTTTCAGATATTGAAGCACATAGAATCACTAACTGGGAGTTAGATGATGAATATGTAGATATTCTTTTTAGAGAAATATTAGCAAGCGATTTGTATGCAGAATATATGCAAACAAAAACGTCTACTTTTAAAGAAGACAGAGACTTTGTAGTGGATGTCTTTAAGGAGATAATTGCACCTAACGAAAAACTTTACGAGTATATTGAAGATAAGAATTTAACTTGGTTAGATGATTTGCCTATAATTAATACTGCTATTTTAAAATTATTAAAAAAGGTAAAGGAAAATATCAAACCAACATACTTTGTCCCTAGTTTATATAAAGACGAAGACGATAAAAAGTTTGCGATAGATTTATTGAAGAAAACAATTCTAAATCAAAGTACACTGGCTGCCGAAATTGAAGGAAAAACAAAAAATTGGGATACAGATCGTATTGCAAGCATTGACTACATATTATTGCAAATGGGAATTTGCGAAATGTTAAACTTTTCTTCTATTCCTGTAAAAGTTACTATTAATGAATATTTAGAAATAGCAAAAGAGTATTCAACGCCTAAAAGCAGTACGTTTATCAATGGTGTTTTAGATAAGTTGGTTAAAGAATACCAAGAAGGAAAAAAGTTAAATAAAATAGGTAGAGGATTGATGTAATTGTAAAATTTATTACATTTACACCTCAAAATAATTTTGAACCATTAAAAAAATAGAATTATGAAAAAAGTATTATTAGGTTTAAGCGCATTTTGCTTAATCGCTTTTACTTCATGTAAAGAAGATGCATCAAAGAAAATTGATGACAAAAACGTTGCAGAAGCAGCAGTAAGAGATGCTAACGCTGGAGATTTTCCAGTATTAACTTTCGACAAAAACGAACACGATTTTGGTGAAATTGAAGCAAAAACTCCTGTAGAAACAGTATTTACGTATAAAAATACAGGAAAAACACCTTTAGTTATTACAAATATTAAAAGTACATGTGGTTGTACTGTACCTCAAGATTGGTCTAAAGAGCCTTTAGCTCCAGGAGATTCTGGAAAATTCACAGTAAAGTATAATGCTTCTGGTAAAAACGCAGTATCTAAAACGATTACAGTAACAGCGAATACTAAAACAGGAAAAGAGACAGTTAAGATTAAAGCTTTTGTAAAAGCAGATCCTAATGCTCCTGTAAAAGCACCTGTAGCTAATCAACAAATACAACAAGCCGTTCCTGGTGCAGTTAATGCAGCAGCAGTGCCAGTAAAGTCTAGTACGCAACCAGGTCACGAAGGTCATAACCACGATTAATTAGAATGGGAGAAATAGGACAATTTTTACCGTTTATTGCTATGTTTGCTGTAGTGTATTTCTTTATGATTGCACCACAAATGAAACGTGCCAAACAAGAAAAAAAGTTTGCTAGCGAATTAAAACGAGGAGACAAAGTAATTACTAAAAGTGGTTTGCATGGAAAAATAGCAGATCTTAACGATAAAGATAACAGTTGTGTTATTGAAACGATGGCTGGAAAGTTAAAGTTTGATCGTTCTGCAATTTCTTTGGAAATGAGTAAGAACTTAAATGTTTCACCAACAGAAATTAAGAAGTAAGTTTTAAAACTTCTAATCATATAAAAGCCTCAAAAAGAATTTTCTTTTTGAGGCTTTTTGCTTTTTCTATCTTTTTGGTTTTTTATCTAAAAGTTTACTGTTTTGTATTCCAGCTAAAAATAGCTTCGCATTTTAGGTCAAACTCTCCGGATTTATTTTTCATAAATCCACCTCTCTTTAGCTAAAGAGAGGAGCAGGTACTAATTGTGATTTTTCTAAAGAAGTAGATGTTCTTTTAGGTTTAAGCTAAGAAAGCATTTTAATTTTTATTGGAAATTGCAAGAAAGAGGAGTTCTGTGATACTAAAAATAGCTTCGCATTTTAGGTGGAACTCTCCAAATTTATTTTTCATAAATCCATCTCTCTTTATCTAAAGAGAGGAGCAAGTGCTAATTGTGATTTTTCTAAAGTAGTGGCTCTCCTCTTACGTTTAAGAGGAGAATGAATTTCAATTTCCATAGGAAATTGGAAGAAAGAGGAGTTTGTTTTTTTACCTAACACCTAACACCTAACACCTAACACCTAACACCTAACACCTAACAACTATCTAACAATTCTTATACTTATCATGTAATCCAGCACCTTTCAGAATCATAGGTGTTATTTTTTCTAGTCTAGACTGTTTTGTAGCTTCTCTTTTAGCGGTTCCTATATATTCGCAGTATTCTCGTTGTTTAGAAAGGGAAAGCGTTTTAAAAGTATCCTGTAGTGATGTATTTGTATCTAAGACTTCTTTTAGTTCTGGAGGAATAACAACATCCTTTTTTGTGGTTTTTACGACTTTAATTTCTCTTCCTAATTTCTGATTTTCTATGGCTTCTTTTACATAAGCTAATACTGCATTCTTATCAATTTCGTCTATAGATGTGAAGCGCATTTGACGTAAATTTTTTGTTTTTTCTTGTGCATTAACCAATAGCTTCGCATCATCTTTTAAAAACACACCATTAAAAAACCAAATGCAAAAATGCTTTTTAAAAGCACCAAGACCTAATATGTTTTTTCCGTTTACGCTATAGGTAGGAGCAGACCATTTAATGGCTTCGGTTAGTTCTGTTTTTGTAATTATATCACGAAGTATGGTTAACGCTTCTGCAAAATGTGGATTGCTTTCTATATATTCTTCCACGGAGTAGACTTTTTTCATATTTATTTTCCACGAAAGGGAGAGTCTTTTAATTACTAAATTACAAAATGATTTCTAATTTTTTAAGAAGTGGATAAATCAAGTTTTTACAATAGCAAAATTAGGATTCGTATTTGAGGATAATTATATAAGTACTTTCGCCAAAAAAGTGTGGAATTTTTATTTGGTTTATACGCATGTTGCCATTTCGTTCATTTTTCAGAGTTCAGTTTATTCCACTAAATTCGTTTTCCTATTTTAAGCATTAGAGTAAGTTCAGTCCGCTTTTTATTTCGTAAGCTTTCTAAATTCCGATAGAGTAAGCAATTCCGAAACTTGTAAAATTTCACATATAATTCAAATTTTCAGAAACTTGCTCCAATCCGATTTTAAAAGAAACTTCCTATTGTAATAATCGTACAAATGGCTAATGATACAACACTAATTATTGTCAATAAATTTCTTTGATTTTTTATTAAATATTTTATTCCGATGACTAAAAATATAATTTGTGCAATAAGAAATGGTATGGTCAACATTTCTCTAAAAACTCCAATTAATACAAAATCTATTTTATAAAAGTTAATCAGCAAAATCAGAATAAAGTAAGATACAATTGCAAAATTCACAATTATCAAGTTTTTATTTGTTATTAATTTGTTCATTTTTTTCGAGTTTGAGTGCGTTCCGCAATGAATGGCAACCACTTTTAAATTTAGTTCTAAATATAGCAATTTTTTTATGCGTTGTTATGCTCTGTTATAATTCAGTTCTTCTATTAATTAAAAAGGTCTGATTTAGAAACCTGTCTTGAAATATCATCTAATTCGTTCGACACTTCATTTTCATCGGCAGTTCCAAAAAAGGCTATCACTAAATTGCGTGAAGGTGAAATGTAAAGACCTTGTCCGCTAAATCCACCTTTATAAAAATCTCCGTCTTCCATTACTTTGTCCCATTGATAGGTATTGTGAAGAACAACTTCTTTATCAAGCGTGTAATTTTCAGAACCGTATGCAGTTACCAAGTGAGGACGACCTTGCTTTTGAATTTTATCAAAATATTCATTTGAAACGAAAGCATTTTCAGTTGAACGACCTTCGTTCAGAAACATATAGCCAAATCGAGCTAAATCTCGAAGTGTAGAATTAATTCCTGCGTGAGAAATGCTAGTGCCATTTGTTTGAGTAATAAATGCATCAGATTCCGCACCGATTTTTCGCCAAATTTCACGTTCAATATTTTCTGCATAAGAAAGACCTGTGATTCTCTCTACGAGGCAAGAGAGAACGAATGTGTTTACTGAAGTATATTCAAATACCTCTCCAGAGGTTTTTGCAGATGATAAGGTCTTAATGTGCTCAAAAGCATTGTCTGCGGTTTTTTCTGTTCGTTTTAGAAATCCAAGTGCTGCTTCAAATTGATAGTAACAAGTTTCAGGGTTTTCAAAAGCACCATCAACCCATTCACGACAATCAATTCCTGAAGCCATATCGAGAATGTCAATAACAGGAACGTTTTCCCATCCAGACCCTTTAAGTTCAGGTAGATAATGTTCTATCGGTTTTGTCACATCAAGTTGTTTTCTGTCTTCCAAAATTGCTATAAGAGTTGAAGCAAACACTTTAGATACTGACCAGTAAAGATGCCTATCGTTTGGAAACATTCTTGGGTAGGCTTCATATACAATACGGTCTCCTTGCAATATTATCATACCATCCACTTTCTCGCTAGTTTTGACATAGTTTTGAAGTGTCATTTGTCCTAATTCAGAAGTAACAACAAACTCCTCGATTTCTTTGCGGTAATCTTCTTTCAGGCTTTTAATATTTCCTTCTCTATTGATAATGGCGTGAGTCCAAAATTCAGGCATATTTAAAAATATATAGCGAGATATTTCACCTCCATCATCCCAATTATCCAAATTCCATTGCTTAAATACGGATTGAATTTCCTTATTTGAAAAACCATCATAAGTTTGAGCAAATAAATTTGAATATGGAACAATTAATAAAAGAAGTAATAGTCTGTAATAGTACATTTTTTTCAAGGATGTTCGGTTTTTAGAAATTGAGCATAACGGTTTTGTATATGATACGTTGCATGGTTTAGCACCTAATTTAGCAAATAAAAACCGAATAGAAAATCCGCGAGGATTTTCGTAAGCAAGCCAGAACTAGCCATTAATTATAAACGTCGTTGTAAGCAGTTTTTATTTCTTAATTCTAAGGTTCCAGATTTTTAATAATTCTCAATTCGTTTTTCCCACGAAATGTTGGTCTTTCAAATCCGCTGGATATTTTAAAGATTTTAGATAATTCCAATCAACTTTTTCTCTGATACTTATAAAATCCGTTTCGTTGATTTTTTTATAATTCAGAACAAAGAATGTTTCGATAAAATCTAACATCATTTCACAAAATCCAATAAATTCTCCTTTTGGATTGTCATTAATTTTAGAAATAAAAAATTGTACAGAATAACCTTTCATTGATTCTTTTGAAAATGTATTTGGTGGAAGAATAACTAAACCTTTTTCAATTCCATCAAATGTTTTTATATGTTCAGGTATGTTTTTGTAATCGCAAGAGTCAAAAGATAATAGAAAACTGTGAGTCCATTTGCTATTCAGAATAATTTTAAATTCCGACAGTATATTTTCCATTATAAAACTCTCAAAGTATTTCAGAGTTTTATAATGTATTGGAAGCATATTAACTTCGTCATCATCATATAATTCTATTATAAATCTATTGTTCATCGTGACTCTTAAATTGCTTGCAACGGTCTCGTGTATGATTAGTGGCGTGTTTAAAAAACTAATTTAGCAAATAAAAACCAGATAGAAAATCCGCGAGGATTTTCGTAAGAAAGCCAGAACTAGCCATTAATTATAAACGTTGTTGTGGTTAGTTTTTTTTCTAATTATTGATGTCAAAATTAATGTTATTCCGATGTAACAAATCCAATTTCTAATTCTTTGATGAACAAACATTATTGGCGTTCCGTCACTTGAATATTCTTCATATGCCTCGTAAAAGAGCCCAAAATAGATTAATGTCGGCAACAATATTGAAATTCCGATTAATGTTAAATATTTTGATTTTATTGTGTTGGGTATAATGTCTTTTAAAATAAATATTATTGGCAAAGTCAAATAAGTCACGACAATATAGTCCACATAGCCAACAAAACTGAACCATTTAAGAAATACATTTAGATAAATCAGAAATAGTATCAGAATTCCAATTTTAATTCCATTCAAGATTTTTTCTGAAATCTTAAATTTATCATTTAAAATCTCTTTTAAATTCAGAATAAGAAGTCCGATTATAGTCAAAAGAGAAGTTATAAAACTCAACTTTGTTCCTAAAAAATGAAAGGGTTTTGGATTTATTAGTAAGTCAAAAAATCCTAAAATTGATATCACATAAATCAGAACTTTGATATATTTTTTTGTCTTTTGCATTCAGTTTTAAATTAACCACAACGTGTTATATAGTAACTTTTATTACTTACATCCCGCAAATACAACTAGAATAATAAGTTTTTGTTACGAATATCCTATAAAGAATATATCTACCAAACTTAAACATTTCCCTACACAAATAAAATACGTACTACTACGTGTTTTTCTTTATATAAAAAGCAAAAAGCCATAACAGATTTGTTATGGCTTTATATATATAATGTGATCGGGTAAGATTATTAGAACGTATACCCAATTCTTGCATGTGCATTTACTGCAACGTCTGCTTCGTTAATAAGTCTAACATTATCTTTTTTAAAATAATGAATATAACCAATACCAAATCCGGCTTCGTAATTAAAATGTTTACCAATATTTCTTCTAATTCCCCAAGTTGGTATAATAGTGATATCACTAATTAAATCTACATGTTCGTCATTAGATGCTAATTCTAAATCGGTTTGATAGCTTGTTTTTAACGAAACAAAGTTTCCGCTATTGCCATCTATTCTTTTCGATTTACCTTCTCGTTTTTTTAAATTATAATACCAACGAGGCGCTAATGAAATACTAGGAGCAACCACAAAGTATGTTCCGTTATAATTGCTTCCGCCAGAAAATCCAGCTTCTATACCTATCTCACTTCGTAAAGCAATACTATTGGTTAATTTAGTTTCATTGTAACCCCAAATTCCTATCGGTCCAGTTTGAATTCCGTAAAGCGATTTTTCAACACTTGCATCTTGTGCTTTTGCTATTATAGTTATTGCACAAAACACTAACGCTAATACAATTTTCTTCATATTTATTTCCCTTGAAAAAGGGAATCTTATTTAATGATTACTTATTTTTTTCTGCTGTAAGCTCACAAATCTTACAAATCACTTCGGTTGCTTTAATCATACTTTCTACAGGAACATACTCATAACGACCATGAAAATTATGTCCTCCAGCAAAAATATTCGGACAAGGTAATCCCATGTAACTAAGTTGTGAACCATCTGTACCACCACGAATGGCTTTAATAAGTGGCTTTATGTTTAGTTGCTTCATCGCTTCTTCCGCAATATCTACAATATGCATTACAGGTTCTACTTTTTCTTTCATATTGAAATATTGATCTTTAATTTCAATAGTAACCACTTCACGCTCGTATTGTGCATTTAGCTCATCGGTAAGCTTTTGCATCATTTCTTTTCTAGCTTCAAAATGGCCTTTGTCGTGATCGCGAATAATGTATTGTAAAACCGTTTCTTCTACTTCTCCTTTTATAGAATATAGATGAAAGAAACCTTCGTAACCTTCGGTATGTTCTGGAGTTTCCATTCTTGGTAACGAGTTAATAAACTCTTGTGCTATGTACATGGAGTTTATCATTTTTCCTTTCGCATAACCAGGATGTACTATTTTTCCTTTTACTTTTACTACAGCTCCTGCAGCATTAAAGTTTTCGTATTCTAGTTCACCAATCTGGCTTCCATCCATAGTATAAGCCCAATCTGCACCAAACTTTTCTACATCAAAATGGTGTGCACCACGACCAATTTCTTCATCTGGTGTAAAACCAACTCTAATGGTACCATGTTTTATTTCTGGATTAGCAATTAAATATTCCATTGCCGAAATAATTTCAGTAATACCAGCTTTATCATCTGCACCAAGAAGCGTTGTTCCGTCGGTAGTGATTAATGTTTGTCCTTTATATAAAAGTAAATCTTCAAAATAATCTGGAGAAAGTACAATGTCTTCCGCAGCATTTAGAATAATATCTTTTCCGTCATAACTTTCAATAATCTGAGGTTTTACATCTTTTCCTGTAAAATCTGGAGTAGTATCAAAATGCGAAATAAATCCAATCGTTGGTACTTCATGATCTACATTACTTGGTAACGTTGCCATGATGTATGCTTTGTCATCAATAGTGACATCTTGCATACCAATAGTTTTTAACTCTTCGACTAGCGCATTTGCTAAATCCCACTGCTTTGCTGTACTTGGTGTGGTATCACTTTCTGGATCCGATTCTGTATCTACAGTTACGTAACCTACAAATCGTTTTATAATGTCTTGTTTTGAAATCATATTATTGAAAAATATTTTTAGAGTTTGAGTGAAATAAAAAAATGACACTTCGTGTCCAAAGGTACGATTATTCGGCTTTTATAATGAAAATTGCCTTAAAGAAATTTTTGAAAATCTCTACTAGAATGAAGAATTCTTGTAATGATTATAGCTTCTTTTTCTTTTAAATAAAAAATAATATGTGATTGTTCTGGAATGCTAAATAAACCTTTTCTTAAATCCTTTCTATTTTTACCAATTTCTGAATTTTTATAAATTTTTAATAATACAATTTTCAAATCCGTTAAATATTTGACGGCTTGATTAAATCCGAATTCGTTTTCCGTATAATCAAAAATATTGCTTAAGTCTTTGTCGGCTTCGTTTGTAAGTTTATAATTATATATCAATTAGCTAACTTTTTTCTTTCGTTTACTATCTATAATATCGTTAATGTTTCGTGTACTTATTCCGCTATGTATTCCTTTTTCAATTTCAGCACGTAAATCGGCAATTACTTTATGTCTATACACTTCATGTAAACGTAAAGCATCACGAACCAACTCACTAGCATTTTGAAAATCTCCAGACGCAATTTCTGAAGCGATATATTTTTCTTGTTTTTTTGTTAAGCTAATATTCATAAAGATTAATTTATTTAAAATTACAATTTATATCCATATTTAGCAAATATAGACATAAGGTAAATTTGATATTGTTTTATTTCGAAGTACTTTTGCACAAACATTATCTGATGTACAAATTACTGCTTAGACCACTATTTTTTCTTTTCGATCCAGAGAAGATTCACCATTTTACTTTTTCATTAATTCGTTTTACGTGTAAAATACCTGGGGTTTCAAGTGTATTTAAAAGTTTATACACTATTGAAGACGCTAAACTAGAACGAAAACTCTTCGGTTTAACCTTTAAAAATCCAGTAGGATTAGCAGCTGGTTTCGATAAAAATGCAGTGCTTTATAATGAATTGTCCAACTTTGGATTCGGATTTATAGAAATAGGAACCGTTACTCCTAAAGGTCAAGCAGGGAATCCGAAACAAAGACTATTTCGTTTAAAAGACGATCAAGGAATTATTAACCGAATGGGTTTTAATAATGAAGGTCTAGAAACGGCAATTACACAACTAAAGAAAAATAAAGGAAAAGTGATTATTGGTGGAAACATTGGTAAAAACACGCAAACAAAACCAGAAGATTATACCAAGGATTATCTAGAATGCTTTAACGGCTTGCACCCTTATGTAGATTATTTTGTGTTGAATGTGAGTTGTCCAAATGTTGGTAGTCATGCAAAATTGAATGATAAAGACTATTTATTAGAATTAATTGGAGCTGTGCAAAAAGCGAATCATACGTTTGAAACACAGAAACCAATTCTTCTTAAAATTGCTCCAGATTTAAACGAAGGGCAACTAGATGAAATTATAGATCTTATTGCAGAAACCAATTTAGATGGTGTAATTGCAAGTAATACGTCTACAGATAGAAGCGGATTAAAAGCAACCGACGCTAGACTAGCAGAAATAGGTAATGGTGGATTAAGCGGAAAACCTGTTAAGGAAAAATCGACGCAAGTCATTAAATACTTAGCCGAGAAAAGCAATAAAGCATTCCCAATAATTGGCGTAGGAGGAATTCATTCTGCAAACGATGCACTTGAAAAAATAGCAGCAGGAGCCGACTTAGTACAGATTTATACTGGTTTTATTTATGAAGGACCTTCGCTTATTAAAAAAATAAATAAGGCCTTACTCTAAAATTAGTTTTTGCGTTTTCGTGTTTCCAGAAGCATCCGATAGTCGTACTACATACATTCCTTTTTGTAAAGCATGTAGATTTAAATCTATTTTAGAAGCGTTTTCTACGGATACACTTTTTACTAAGCTACCAAGTATATTATAAATCTCTACAGTTTTAATAGATTGCGCATTGCTTATGGTGGTATTTCCGGTACTTGGATTTGGGTATATTTTTGGACTTCCCAACGGATTTACTTCATCTATACTTAATACATTGGTTAGGGTTACCGTTAACGAACCAATAGAATTTCCATTAAAAGGAGCAATAGCGTTTGAACCATCAAAAATAGAAATAGGCGTATTTACATCGGCATTACTGGAAGTATAATTCGTTCCAGCATCTGTTCCAGCATCATATACATACAATACAGGAATCTCAATTAGCGTTTTCCAGTCGCCTGAAGCATCCATTAATTCTAAATCATCAATAGCCACCAGCCAATCTGGACTAGGAGCGACCATAGTAAATAAGGAAAGTAAAGGGAAATCTTCCGTAAATTCTAAATCACTTATAGTAATAGTTCCAGCGGCAGTTCCTAAAGAAGGACCGTAAATATATTGCTCGGCATTTCCAGCGTTAATAGCATTTTGCACGTCTACATCTTCAAATATACTGTTGATTCCACTTTCTGCAATGAATTCCATGCCTTGGCTAGCCATTTCTCCAATTTCCATAAAGGACACATTTGCATTGTGGTTAGCTCCAACCAATCGAGACCAATGGTCATTTGGAGGAATAGAAGTATGATCTGTGGCATTCCAAGTGCTTGTAAAAACAATATCATAGGTCGCTATAGATTGCGCTTCTATATCATTAAAGATGCTTAATACTATTAAAGAGAGTAAAAGGGTAATTCTTTTCATGAGGATTGTTTTAAAAGTAGTCGAGATTTATTTTAAAGACTTACTTGATACATTATATATTTAAAATCTTATTTTTATAAAAAATAAATCTCAAAAACTTGAATTACGATTTACTTCTTTCTTTTGTTTTAGCGACTTCCGCCTTAGCGTGTTCTCCAGGACCAGATAATATTTTTGTGCTGATGCAAAGTATTACTAATGGAAAACAATATGGACTAGCAACGGTATTTGGTTTAATTTCAGGATGTATCGTGCATACCACATTAGTTGCTTTTGGTGTATCTGCAATCATTAAAGCGAATGATAATTTGTTTTTTGCCATAAAATTATTAGGTGCTTTATATTTACTTTATCTAGCGTATAAAGTGTTTCGTGGCGATTCTAGAATTGAATTTAGTAATACTAGTGCACCTAAAAAGAGCTTAATGCAATTGTTTAAACAAGGGTTTATCATGAACGTTTTAAACCCGAAAGTGTCTATTTTCTTTTTGGCATTTTTTCCGGGATTCTTGTTTAGTGATACCTTGAGTACCGTAACACAGTTCTATATTTTAGGATTTCTGTTTATGGGTATTTCCTTAATTATTTTTTCTATTATAGCTATTTTAGCAGGATCTATTTCCGATTATCTAAAACAGAATAAAAATGTTGGCGTAGTTTTAAAATGGCTACAAATTATTGTTTTTATAGGAATTGCAATTTTAATATTACTTTAGATTCGAAATCGTTTTCGTTAACACGAATCTTTTATATCTTTGAACTTATATGAAAGATAAGTACGTAAAAATTATTGAATGTCCTCGTGATGCTATGCAAGGTATAAAGCAGTTTATACCAACAGCTAAGAAGGTACAATATATACAATCGCTTTTACGCGTAGGTTTTGATACTATTGACTTCGGAAGTTTTGTTTCTCCAAAAGCCATTCCGCAAATGGTAGATACTGCAGAAGTTTTAGCACAATTAGATTTAAGTAAAACGACAAGTAAATTATTATCTATTGTTGCAAATTTACGTGGTGCGGAAGCTGCTTGTCAACATCCTGAAATTGATTATTTAGGCTATCCTTTTTCCATTTCCGAAAACTTTCAAATGCGTAATACACATAAAACCATTGCGCAATCGGTTTTAATTTTACAAGATATTTTAGACCTAGCACATAAACACAATAAAGAAGTTGTAGTATACATTTCTATGGGCTTTGGTAATCCGTATGGAGATCCATGGAATGTAGATATAGTAGGAGAGTGGACCGAACGTTTAAGTAAAATGGGCGTTAAAATACTTTCGTTAAGTGATACGGTAGGAACTTCTAATCCGGAAAACATAAACTATTTGTTCTCTAATTTAATTCCGAAATATCCAGAAATCGAATTCGGAGCACATTTACATACCACACCAACCACCTGGCACGAAAAAGTAGATGCAGCATACAAAGCTGGTTGTAGACGTTTTGATGGCGCCATTCAAGGTTTTGGCGGTTGTCCGATGGCAAAAGATGAACTTACGGGTAATATGCCAACCGAAAAAGTACTCTCGTATTTAACCACCAAAAAAGCACACGATTTAAATGCGATGTGTTTTGAAAGTAGCTATAACGAAGCAACAAAGATCTTTACGAAGTACCACTAATTTAACGATTTTATAGGAATTTGCTTTTGGTACTTCGTGCTAAATGCAATACTTTTATACAGATATACGAACACACACACACTTTTTAAAATTACACCTATGAATACTATTATCGAAAAACTACTGAATGACCAAGTGAAATTTGAAGCACAAGCTTCTATGCAATATTTAGCAATGGCTTCTTGGGCAGATGCGAATGGATTTAATGGGGTAGCAGATTTTTTTTATAATCAGTCAGAAGAAGAACGCGTGCACATGCTTAAGCTTGTCAAGTTCATTAATGAAAGAAGTGGAAATGTAGCTATTCCAGCTTTAGAAAAACCAAAAGAATCGTATAGCGGAATTATAGAACTTTTTGAGAAATTTCTTCAAAGTGAAATATTTGTAACCGAACAAATCAATCATGTGATTTTTGAAAGTTTACAGAATAAAGAATACAGCATACATAACTTTATGCAATGGTATGTAAGCGAACAATTAGAAGAAGAAGCATTGGCAAGAACGCTATTAGATAAACTAAACATCATCGGAAATGATAAATCTGGACATTATCTTTTTGATCGAGATGTAAATGCTATTGCTGCAGCGAACTCGAAAGAGTAGATAAAAACGTGATAATTAAATGTTAAAAGATTCCTTTATAGGAATCTTTTTTTTGTAGTTTTGTTCTTATTTAGAATAAATTAAAATAATGCAAACACAAATATCTTCCGAAATAACACCCGTTTTATTAACGCCAAGCTTTATTTGTTGCAGTGATAATAAGAAATCCAAATGCTGTAAAAAGTATAAGAAGAAGGGGAAATCTAATTGTAAACGCTGTCCGAAACTGTAAAATTCTATTTTATTTAAAATAAATCTAAATAAAGTAGGTCTAAGTCAATTTCATTTCTATTTTTGCACTCGAAAAATTATAATTTATTTATAATAAGTCTAAATAATATTAAAGAAATGAAAAGAATTTTACTTTCAATTGCAATGTTAACGGCAACAATAGGGTTTTCTCAAACCGTTGTTCAAGACACAACTGCAAACAAAAATCAGCAAGTTAACGCTGCGCAAAACATTTTAAATGGTACTACATCCAAAGGAATAACTATTGGTGGTTATGCACAAGTAGATTATAACCAACCAGAAGGTGCTAATGGTACTTTAGATGTGCACCGTTTAGTGATGCTTTTAGGATATAAATTTAGTGATAAAGTACAGTTTGTTACAGAGATTGAATACGAACACGTAAAAGAAGTATATATCGAACAAGCATTCTTAAACTATAGCTTAAACGATAAAGTAAACATTCGTGGTGGTTTAATGTTAGTACCAATGGGAATTGTAAATGAGTACCATGAACCAACGGTTTTTAATGGTGTGGAAAGACCTAATATGGACAAAAGTATTGTTCCTACTACATGGAGAGAAATTGGTGTTGGTGTAACTGGTAAATTTGATGATGCCTCTTTACGTTACCAAGCATATATCTTTAATGGTTTCACTTCTTTAAATGGTGATAAAACTTTAGGCGGAAGTAATGGTTTACGTAATGGTCGTCAAAAAGGAGCAGAGTCTACCGTGAATACGCCTAATCTTTCTGCAAAAGTAGATTATTATGGTATTCCTGGTTTACGTTTAGGTGCTTCCGGTTACTTTGGTAGAACGCAAGCAGCGGATGATATACAAGAAATTGATGGAGCAGATGTTGGTATTAACATGTTCGGATTAGATGCACGTTATATTAAAAAACGTTTTTCTGCTAGAGGACAATACATTCATGCATTAATTAGTGATGCAGATGATTATAATACCTTAAACGAAGCAAACTTAGGTAGTGAATTAAAAGGATGGTATGTAGAAAGTGCTTATAACCTTTTGCCTTTATCTAAAGAGCAAAAATTAGATGCCTTTGTTCGTTATGAGCAATATGATACGCATGCAGCAACTAAGGATGCAGCAATTACTAGAAATTTAGCTTTTAACAGACAAGAATGGACTGCTGGTTTAAGTTACCACATTGCTAATGGAGCAGTAGTAAAAGCAGATTACCAAATTTTAGATAATGCAGCAGCAGGAAATGAAGCAACAGGTCAGCTTAATGTTGGTTTCGGAGTTTGGTTCTAATAAAATAGAAGTCATTTCGAAGAATTTTCGATGTGGCAATCTTTCTAAATAGAAAGAAGCATATTTTTAAGTAATGTAAATAGCTAAAGGGAAAACATATTTTCGCTTTAGCTATTTCCTATTTAAATGTCTTGGCATGATAAATGCCAATAAAAAATAATACTTTTACAAAATGAAAATGAAATCAGTTTTTATACTATGTATCACGTTTACTTTATTGTCTTTTAACTTGCCTAAACATTTGCAGAAAAAGGTAGATAAAGAAATTAAAGATACTTTTAGTGTAGAAGTTTTTGCGTTTAATGCCATTACTCTTTCTTCGGAAGTGGTTCCAGATCTTCCAGCTACTTTTGGAAGTGATAATCTATTCGAAATAAAAACAGAAGATTCCCTTTTAGGATATGCTTATGTTGCAAAAGCGCCAAGTAAAACCGATGCATTTGATTATTTGGTTTTATTAGATCCAGAACTTATTGTTTTAAAAGCAAAAGTACTTATCTATAGAGAAGATTATGGCGGAGAAATTGGTAGCAAACGTTGGCTAAAACAATTTATAGGGAAAACACAAGAAGATACCTTACGTTATAATGATAATATTATGGCAATTTCTGGTGCTACTATTTCTGTGCGATCTATGACTAATGCTATGAATAACTTATTAGCATCTTTAAAAATCCTTCACGAAAAAAACATCTTGTAAATGCAACTTAACGGACTAATACATACGTTACCAAAAGAGCTAAAATTATTGATAGCCACTTTTGTTGTGATATTAAGTATTGGCTTTTTTACCGGTTTGTTGTTTGTTTCGGAAACATCTTCTGCTAATCCTAACGGAATAGAAGAACAGTATTTAGGTAACGAAACAGATGAAGATGCAACCGTAATGAAATTTAAAAAGAGCGAAAAAGAAATGCTCACTTTAGTACATGGACATATTTTATCTATGTCTATTATTTTCTTTTTACTTGGTCTTATTTTAAGTACAACAAAACTGAATAAAAAATGGAAGCTATTTTTAATGATAGAACCTTTTATATCGGTAGTTCTAACTTTTGGAGGTCTTTATTTACTTTGGAAAGGTATGCTTTGGACTAAATACATCATTATGTTTTCTGGTACTTTAATGACACTAACATTTTCCTTTTCTGTTCTTATTATTTTAAAACAAATATTTTCTAGTACGAAAGCGCTTTCCAAATAATCTTGTATTTTTAGACTTTACTAGGATGTAATTCAGCATCATTTGTCTAATTAAATAGATTATCCGTTACTTCCTTTCGGCAGTCCGATTTACAGAAAGAATACATGAAGCAATTTCTTTTCCTTTTTATATGTAGTATCTCTATTTCCGCTTCTTCCAAAGAATGGAAAAATCTTCAGCAATATAAAGAAGAAACCAAGCAAAGTCTTTTATCTGAAAAAGATTGGTTGCATTCCGATAGAAAACAAAACACCTTAATTTGGCAACAAGCCAATAGTTATAATCTTCAAAATAACTTTCCGGAAGAATACGAAACCATCAAACAACGTACTGATTTTTATCTATGGTATTATACCGAAATAGATAAAAAAGGACACGAAGTAGTTTGGCCAAAAATGGCATATTTTATTTCTAATAAATTAAGATTGGTGAAGGTGTTTCCGTATACTTTATTTATCACAGAAAAGATAAAAATGTATTCCTATCAAGGCAGTGAAACCGTTTTTAATAATGCCTTTTTAGATATGAAAACATTATATCTTTCCGAAGAAATTCAAAAAGGAGAAGCAGCATTACATTGGGATGAACGCATGTTGTATAAAGAACAATTCGAATGGATTGAAGGCATCTATAAAAACATGGATGCAAAAAGCTTAAAAACCATAGAACGAATGGCAAAAGGAAAAGGTTTTTATAGTCTTAAGCTCGCTAAAGAGATTCGTTTACAAGGCGATATATCTAAAGCAAGTGAGCGATATGCGTATGCAATGTATGTTTTAAGAGATTATTGCAAAAAACATTATCAGTAAATTAACGGTATCTTAAAAGGCATAAGATAATTATTATCGTATATTTTTTCGGAAGGTTTTTATTTAAATAATAAGGACCTCAAGAATCTACTATATAATTTTTTCTTTTAAAGCTTTAAAGGAAAAAAAAGCGTAGATTTGTATGCAATTATATCTTAATTGCAACATGACAGCACACAACAATAAAATTGTAGGAGAAGGATTAACCTACGACGACGTCCTTTTAGTTCCAGCGTATTCAGAAATTCTACCACGCGAAGTCAATATTCAAACAAAATTTTCACGTAATATCACCATAAACATTCCTATTGTATCTGCAGCGATGGATACCGTAACCGAAAGCGCTATGGCAATTGCTATTGCTCGTGAAGGAGGAATTGGTGTTTTACATAAAAATATGACTATTGCGCAACAAGCAAACGAAGTTAGAAAAGTAAAACGTGCCGAAAGTGGTATGATTACAGATCCGGTTACTTTAACCTTGGATGCAAAAGTTTTAGATGCGAAGCAAAATATGGCAGAGCATGGTATTGGTGGAATTCCAATAGTAGATGAAAACGGAACCTTAAAAGGAATTGTTACCAATAGAGATTTACGTTTTGAAAAAGACAATACAAGACCAATTGTAGAAGTAATGACTAGCGAAAATCTAGTAACTGCTTCTGTTGGAACTTCATTACAAGATGCCGAAGGTATTTTGAATAAACACAAAATTGAAAAACTACTTATTGTAGACGAAAACTATAAACTAGCAGGTTTAATCACTTTTAGAGATATTACTAAGGTGACACAAAAGCCAATAGCTAATAAAGATAGCTTTGGTAGACTTCGCGTTGCAGCAGCACTTGGTGTAACGGCAGATGCGGTAGAACGTACAGAGGCTTTAGTGAAATGTGGCGTAGATGCTGTAATTATTGATACAGCTCACGGACATACAAAAGGTGTAGTAACCGTTTTAAAAGAAGTAAAAAAGAAATTTCCAGACTTAGATGTTATTGTTGGTAATATTGCAACAGGAGCAGCAGCTAAATATTTAGTAGAAGCAGGAGCAGATGCGGTAAAAGTTGGTATTGGACCAGGTTCTATTTGTACTACGCGTGTCGTTGCAGGAGTAGGATTTCCACAGTTTTCTGCAGTACTAGAAGTAGCAGCAGCCATAAAAGGTTCTGGTGTACCAGTAATTGCAGATGGAGGAATACGTTACACAGGAGATATCCCAAAAGCAATTGCAGCAGGAGCAGATACCGTAATGTTAGGTTCACTACTTGCAGGAACGAAAGAATCTCCAGGAGAAACGATTATTTACGAAGGAAGAAAATTCAAATCGTATCGCGGAATGGGTTCTGTAGAAGCTATGAAACAAGGTAGTAAAGACAGATATTTTCAAGATGTAGAAGACGATATTAAAAAACTAGTACCGGAAGGTATTGTCGGACGTGTACCATATAAAGGTGAACTTTATGAAAGTATTCACCAATTTGTTGGTGGTTTACGTGCAGGAATGGGATACTGTGGATCTAAAGACATAGAGACTTTAAAAGAAATTGGACAGTTTGTGAAAATTACAGCTTCCGGAATTAATGAAAGTCATCCACATGATGTAACCATTACTAAAGAATCTCCAAATTATTCTAGATAACTACATTCCTGCGTCTTTGTGCAACGAAACGATAGTGAAGTTGTAAGACAGGAATCTCAAAATAGAATTATTTAATCCAACTCGTAAATATTTATTTTACGAAATATACAGCGCTCCTCTTAAGTTTAAGAGGAGTTTTTGTTTTCTATTAGAAATGGTTTAAAGGCTCTGGTTTTTTGAAAATGAAAAGATCTCTCTGGAATTAAAGTGAGGAGTAAAGGCTCATTGGGGTTTTGTTAAAGGGTTTTATGTTTTTTGGAAAGGGTTGGTTTACGTTAAGTATAAGAAACGTTGGGCAGGTGATAAGCACTTACTTTCGGTTCTACACTGAGCCATATTTTTTATTTTTATCTTTTTTCTAAAATACTAATTAAAAATGTGGCGGACTTTGCAAATAAGCACAAGCTTTTGATTTAACACTTATTAGCTATGTTTTAGACTAGTTGTTGGCCGTAGTTATTTTTGTAACCCTTTTAATAATCTAAACATTAATTTTTCAAATTCCTGACTTTTTCTGTTTTCCTTATTGATATATTCAGTGAAGTCAAGAGAATTATGTTTTTTTAATTCTGAGATATTAGACCAGTATTCATTTTGTTTTTCAGATGGTCTTATTTGTTCTTTAGTAACTTTAAATAAGAAGTCATCAATATGTATTGGAAATAATATTTTTTCCCAAGTAATTTCTTGTTTCTTTTGTCCTTGAGTTAACTCAAACTGACAAGCCTTACTTTTTATAGAATTTTCTGAAGCAATAAATAGGATCCTATCTTTTTCGTTAATATTAGATTCCATAATATGGTTAAGTAATTCTCCGGCAGTTGAGTTGTTCTCCCAAAGAAAAGTAAAAACTCCCTTTCTTAGTAAAAACTCATTGATAGCTTTTGCAAACTCATGATCTTCAAAACTATAAGATATAAATATTGACTGAAACTTTATTTCAGATGTTAATTCAAAGAGGTATTCTTTAATTTCACTATTATGAATTCCAAAAAGTGTTTTTAAGTTATCATCATTTATTGGAGGAGAATTGAGGATGGATCTAATATCAATCATATTAAATTCACTTCCAGGACTTGAATTTTGATTTTTGAATGTATTTAAACCAAAAGTACACGCTGAAAATTGATTTAAACTTAAAGTACAATTTTCAATTATACTATCAGAAAAATCAATTCTATCAAAACTTGATTCTTTTATAATACAGTCTTCAAAAAATAATTTATCACTGAATTCGTTTTGGATTGGTTCGATACTAAGACCATTTAAGTAACAACTTAAAAATGTTAGGTCTCTATTCCCAAAACCTCTTATTATTAAATCTAAAATTTCATTACTATCCTTAAATTTTGTACTGTATGTTTCAGAGTCATTTAGTTCCATACCAGCAATTGTGCAATAATCGAAAGTGCAATCGGTAAGAGCAGTATTAAATAATTTTACCCAAGTGAATTCACAATTAATAAAATAGCAATTTATAAATTCACAATCCCCGAAAATAGCACTTTTAAAATTTGTGCTTTTAAATGTACAATTGATAAATTTTGTTGAACTAAAATGTTTGTCGTCAACGTCTTCTTCATCTACTTTAAGACCAGATATTTCGAGCATTCCACTGGCAACGCAATAGTTTTTTTTTGAGAAGCAATATTCATCTAGCTTATCATCTGCTTCTGTTTCGAATAACCAACTTGTAAATGTTTCAATATCTGTAATCTCTTTCACGTATTTGTTTTAATTATGCCCAATGTTCAAGATCCGGTTCCTATTCCCACAAACCACATCCTTCCTAAACGAAGTTAGCCTTTTTCAAGCATAGTAGCAAGTCAAATTATTCCACAATATAAATGCTAAAAAAGGAAGGTGTAAAAAGAGGGTTCCATGGAATCTTAGGCCTTTATTAAAGCTTATGTAATTAACATTTTTTTAACACAAAATCAAACAGACTGGTCTGTTTGATTTTGTACGTTTGCATTCAACTTTAAAATTAGAAGAATTATGTACGAGATGAAACAATTGAATAAATTAGGAGCTTTAGGAAAAGGAGCACCTGCTGCAATGGAAGCTTTTCAAGCATTGGATAACGTGGCTATGGGAGAAGGCGCAATTCCTAAAAAATATAAGGAATTAATCGCTTTAGCAGTAGCACTTACAACGCAATGTCCTTACTGTCTTGAGATTCACAAGAAACATGCAGTGGAGGCTGGAGCAACAGAAGAAGAATTAGCAGAAACAACTTTTATTGCAGCAATATTAAGAGCAGGTGCTGCAGTTGTTCACGGTACACATCTTATGAAGTAACTGTTTTCCTATTTATAATGTGCAAGTCTCCCAATGGGAGACATTTGTGCTAAAAATCTATAAATAGTTGTAATGCGTTACTCAGTAAGAAATAACTTATATTTATGAGTTTTAAACTTTAACCAATACTAAAAACGGATGTCGATAACTAGAACAGATACAACGCCACGTATGAGTAGGATTGTTACACATAATAATACCATTTATCTTTGTGGACAAGTGGCGAAAGATGCTACTAAAGGCATCAAAGAGCAAACGATAACAACGCTAGAAAAGGTTGAAGAATTGCTAAATAAAGCGGGTTCCGATAAAAAACATATCCTTTCGGTAACCATTTATGTGAGAGATATGAAAGACTTCGCTGCAATGAATGAAGTTTGGGATGCATGGGTAGTGGAAGGTCATCAACCAACACGTGCATGTGTTGAAGCGCGTATGGCTCGACCAGAATTACTCGTAGAAATGTCTGTGGTTGCTGCAAAAATAACAGCATAAAAAACTTAAAATAACCTTATGCTTTTTATCAACTTAAATTTTAAAAATGATGCCATCTAACAAATATCAATTTAATCAAGTATTAGAACGTAAAGGAACCAATGCTATGTCTGTGGAAGGGTATAGAGGGTATCTTTTTGATCCAGAAGAAGATCTTAGTGGTGCATACCCAGAAGAAGATTTTATTAAAATGTGGGTGGCGGATATGGAATTTGCTATCGCTCCAGAAATCATCCATGCGATGAAAGAACGCTTAGAACATCCATTATTGGGATATTCTATGGTAGCCGATCCTTCGTATGCGTTAAGTTTTCAGCAATGGTGTATAGATCGCTATCAATGGAAGTTTAACATAGAACATTTAGTACATGCTAAAGGTGTTATTCCTGCTTTATATGATTTGATTGGTTATCTCTGTAAACCAGATGAAAAAGTATTGATTGTTACGCCTTCTTATGCATTTTTTAAACATGGAGCGGATTATAATGGTGTAGAATTGGTCTGTTCGGATTTAATAGAAGACCATGGTAAATTCCATATCGATATGGAAGATATTAAAAAGAAAGCATCCGATGAAAAATGTGTTTTGGCGATTTTCTGTAATCCGCATAATCCTACAGGGAGATTATGGTCTAAAAAAGAATTAGTTGCGTTTGGTGAAGTTTGTTTAGAAAATGGACTGACTATAATTTCTGATGAAATTCATTGTGACTTATTGCGTAAGGATAAAATCTTTACACCTTTGGCGAGTCTTTTTCCTAACTCGGATAAGATTATTACTTGTATGGCGCCAAGTAAAACATTTAACCTTGCAGGTAATTTGTTTGCTAATATTATAATTCCAAACGATGCATTGCGAATTAAATACAAAGAGAATTATTTACCTGTAGAAAATCCATTGAGTGTTGTAGCAGCGAAGTCTGCTTATTCAGAAGGTCATGCTTGGCTTCTGGAATTGACAGATTATTTAGATGCTAATTTTAAATATTTAAAAGAACAATTAGATACACATTTGCCGCATGCAAAATTTACCATTCCAGATGCAACCTATTTGGCTTGGGTGGATGTTAGTTCTTATTTTACGGATAATGAAAATCTAACCTTGTATTTCGCAAGAAATGCAGGTGTTTTATTAGAAGGTGGTAATATGTTTGTTGCTAATGCAGATGGCTATATTCGATTAAACCTCGCATGCCCTAGAGTAATACTAGAAGAAGGTTTGCGCAGAGTTATACAAGCTATTTTAGAAAAGTAGTAGATTTTAAACGCTTTTTAATCGTTTTAGAATCGAGCTTAAAATCCGATTGTAATTATTGATAACATTAATAATGGACAGATTGATTTTAGTCTGTCCTTATGGAAGTGATTTTTTTTATTTTAATAATATAGAACACAAATCCTTTGCTTCCTTAATAGGCCAATCTGCTTGATGTAAATTACTTTCGACTACTGCTCCTTCGTAGAGTAAATATATTTTTCGAGATAGTGAATTGATTTCTCCTTCTTTAATATGGTCTAAATTATTTGTTATCAGTTTCGAAATAAATTGAATAAACTTGTTTTTTTGCTCTTGTATTGCGCTTCTAATTTTTTCATTATCTCCTGAGATTTCTGAAACGGTTTTGATGGACCAACAACCATTAAAATCTTCGGTATGATAGAATAATTCAAGAAAACCAAAAATAGCTAGTATTTGGGATTTCCCTTTAGGTTTGGAAGCCGTAAATTCTTCCATATTTTTATTAAAGTCTGTGTCTTTAAAATGTAGAAACGCAATACAGATATCTTCTTTAGATCTAAAATGCGCATAGAGTGTCGATTTAGCAATACCTGCTTCGGAAATAATTTCATTTATTCCGGTAGAATTATAGCCATTCTTATAAAATAAGGATGAAGCTGTTTCAATGATTCTGTTTTTTATTTCGGAGTGTTTCACTCAACAAATATACAAAACATTTTAAAATAAGACAGGTCTGTCTTGTATCTAATATTGTCTAATGTTCAAGGTATGATTCTTGTTTCTGTGAACGATATACTGGATACACGGAATTAGTCTTTTTCAAGCTATAAACAAGCCCAATTATTCCACAATATAAATGCTAAAAAGAGAAGGTATAAAAAGAGGTATATATAGAACTCTATATTTTTTTATTAGCAGATTTAAACTTCAAAGCGCTATCCGAAATAGATCCAAATCTAGTAGTTAGCATATCCATCACATAATTTTGATAGACACGCCAAGGTCTTTTCTTTCCTTGTTTTGGGAGTATATTTTTAGCTCTTTGTATATAACCAGAACTTAGGTTTAAAAATGCTTCTTCCGATCCAGAATTTTGATTTTCTGCTATAACCACATCGTATTTTTTTCTATCCATATAATTAATAAGCTTACATAAATAGTTTGCGGTTAAATCAACTTTAAGCGTCCAAGAGTTGTTGGTATAACCAAAAGCATAAATTAAATTTGGTATCCCGCTAAATAGCATTCCTTTATAAACCATGGTTTGGCTCGTTTCCACAGGTTTATTATTAATACTCATTTGGGAACCACCAAGTAGTTGCATTTTTAATCCTGTAGCAAGAACAATAATATCTGCTTCTAGAGTTTTACCAGAATCTAACGCAATACCATTTTCTGTAAAATGAGAAATGCTAGCTGTTTCTACTGAGGCTTTTCCCGCTTTTATAGATTTAAATAAATCGCCATCCGGAATGACACAAAGGCGTTGTTCCCAAGGATTATATTTAGGATTAAAGTGTTTTTCTACAGGATATCCTTTCGGAAGTTGTTTTGCTGCTCCTTCTATTATTTTTCCTTTCATCCATTTAGGAAACAATTTAGAAACGCCAAAAAGAAACATGGATAGAAGAATGTTTTTCCATCGCGTTAGTTTGTACGCCCATTTAAACGGAAGGTATTTCTGTAAACGAAGAAACATTTCGTTGTAATTAGGTAAATTCATGACATAGGTAGGAGAACGCTGCAGCATGGTAACCTGTGCTGCTCCATGATTTGCTAATGCGGGTAGCAAGGTTACAGCAGTTGCTCCACTTCCTATGACTACTATTTTTTTGTCTTTATAATCTAAATCCTTTGGCCAAAATTGCGGTTGTACTATTTTTCCTTTAAAGCTTTCTTCGCCTTTAAAAGTAGGTTTATACGCTTCTTTATAATCATAATATCCTGTACAAATACTTAAAAAATTACATGCTATTTCTTGGTTCCCTTTTTGAGTTTCTACCTGAAGTGTCCACGTTTTTGTCTGGTCAGACCAATTGGAACTTGTCATTTTATGATTATAGATAATGTATTTTTCTAAATCATTTTCCTGAATCGTTTCCTTTAAATATTTTAAAATTCCTTCGCCACTGGATAAGGATTGCGGATTGGTCCAAGGTTTAAATTTATAGCCAAAAGTGAACATGTCAGAATCCGATCGAACTCCAGGATATTGAAATAAAGACCAAGTACCACCAATAGAATCTCGAGCTTCTAAAATTGCAATTTTTTTGGTCGGACATTTTTTCTGTAACCAATATGCCATACCAATTCCTGAAATTCCTGCACCAACAATAATAATGTCGAATTTTTTATTAGTCATAGCTACTTTTATCTTAAAGGTTTGCGAATTATTATTACTTAAATATAGTGTAGAAATAATTAGGCAACAATAAAGTACATCATATTACGGATTTCAGTGTATTTATGTAAAATCACTATTTACTTTTAGTTGTTTGTAAGTCAGTTTTTTAAGTTGTGAAAACTGATATTTATCATAGTATTTCATTAAAAAGAGTAGTACTTTAATTACTATAAATTTTAAGGTCATGAAACCAAAGAAAAACCCAAAAATAGATGTCGGAAGAAATAGCGGTATTTATTTTCTTCTCGGAATTAATTTGATGCTCTTATTAACTTGGCAAGCTTTGGAGCAAAAAACCTATGAAAGAGAAGCGGTAAAAAAAGACTATGTAGAAATTGCTCAGGAGATAGAAGAAGATATACCTATTACCAATGTAAACACGCCGCCACCACCACCTCCTCCAGTAGAGCTTGCAACACCAGAAATAATTACGGTTGTAGAAGATAAAAAAGATGTGGAAGAAACCGTTATGGAGAGTAGCGAAACAAGTCAAGAAGAGTATATTGAAAAACAGGAAATTGTAAAAATTGAAGATGTTATTGCTGTAGAAGAAGTAGAAGAGGAGATTGAGGTAGCATTTGCAGTGGTTGAAAATGTTCCTGTTTTTCCGGGCTGTACAGGAAATAATGCAGAACTAAAAAAATGCTTTAATGATAAAGTTTTAGCGCATGTAAAAAAAACATTTAAATACCCAGTACAAGCGCAAGAGTTAGGGGTGCAGGGTAAAGTCTATGTGATGTTTATTGTAGATAGTAAAGGATACATTAGCAATATTAGAACTCGAGGTCCAGATAAGTATTTAGAAACCGAGGCTAGTAGAATAATTGACGCCTTACCAAAAATGACTCCTGGTATGCAACGCAATAGACCCGTTAATGTTCCGTATTCTATTCCTATAACTTTTAAGATAGATGAATAATTTTACTTACTAAACCATAAAGTAGGACTTAAGAATGCTTTGTTTTTTCTTTGTTTTTTTAATAGGAGGAAAACCGAGTCTTGTTAATTGGATAATCGTTTTTAAAACGATTCAAATAATAGGTGACTTATTGCTGTTCTTCTTTTTTATGTTTATCGGAAAAAATCAGTTCGCCTTTTGTAATCCAAGAAATACCAAAGGCCCAAAGTGCAATACTCTCTAACCAAAACACAGGGTTCAGATATTGTAGTTCTGGAAACTTTTCTTGTAAGTAGAAAAAGTATAAAGCAATGAAAGCCACACAGGCAATCATAACATAACCACAAGTTTTAAAAATGACATTTCGTTTTCTTTTATGCGCTTCTAATTCCGCTTTAGGGGTTTTAGATTCTGTAAACAGAAATAAGGAAAAATAGATAAGTACCCCAAAAAACAATCCTGCAAAAGTAAAATGCACGGCTTTTATCCATGGTTCATACACAATACATTGTTCGGCACATTCCGAAAGGGTATCTACTCCAGTAGGGAAAAAGGCAACTCCAAGCGCGAAAACACAAGCTAGGTTTCCTGCAATACTATCTCTAATATCATAGCCTTTATAGGTAAACATAAAAAAGGCAACTGCACATAAAACACCGACTAATATGTTGCGCATTTTGGTATGGTAATAATCACTTATAGAACTTTGTACAATCTCACAATTGCCATAATAAAAAGCACCAACTATTAATAAAATAGGTAATATAATACCTAAAAGACCAATGAGCTGGCGTAAAAGATTGTACGATATTAATTGCGGATTTTCGTGTCCTTGTTCCTGTGACATACCTTTTATTGTTTTTTTAAAATTAGACATTTTATCTAGTAAAAAAAATACGTAGTTGTACTTATTTTTATTGTGCTACATCTCAGAAGGGTTATTCTACAATTCGGTAGGTTTTAATTTCTAGGAATTGCTTTCTGTTTCATATTTGCAGTATCCAACCAGCAACCAATACGAATTATGAAAAATACAATCTTGATTTTTAGCTTTTTATGTAGTCTTTCGCTTTCTGCGCAAACCATTAGCGGAATAGTTACAGATGCTAAAAATAATCCGATAGTACAAGCCAATGTATATTTAGAAGGTACGTACGACGGCGGAACAACCAATGCGAAAGGGGCATTTTCCTTTAAAACGGAAGAAACTGGAACGCAAAACTTACTGGTGTCTTTTGTCGGTTTTGAAACCTACACCATGCTTGGCGATATTTCGTATATGAAAGATTTAAAAATCCAACTTCGGGAAGATGTGAATTCTCTAGATACTGTGGTTCTTTCTGCTGGAACGTTTTCTGCAGGAGATAACTCGAAAGTAAATGCACTAAAACCTTTAGACGTAGTAACCACAGCAAGTGCTTTGGGTGATTTTGTTGGTGCCTTGCAAACCTTACCAGGAACTACAACGGTTGCCGAAGATGGTAGACTTTTTGTTCGTGGAGGTGAAGCCGAAGAAACACAGATCTTTATTGATGGTATCAAAGTCTTTACACCGTATAGTCCAACGACCAATAATACACCAACTCGCGGACGCTATTCCCCGTTTTTGTTTGATGGTATTACTTTTTCAACTGGAGGATATTCGGCAGAATACGGACAAGCATTATCTAGTGTTTTGCTTTTAAATACTACAGGAGAACCAGATCAAGAAAAAACAAATATCGGTATTATGACACTTGGAGCATCTCTTGGTAATACACAAAAATGGAAAAACAATTCCTTAAGTGTAAATGCTTCCTATATTAATTTGGCGCCTTATAATGCTGTTTTTAAAAGTAGAAACGATTGGAAGAAACCTGCCGAAGTTGCTTCTGGTGAGGCTGTTTTTCGTCAGAAAACAAATAACGGTATGCTAAAATTATATACTGCTTTCGAAGCTACTAATTTTGAATTGACGCAGGAAGATATCCATGCTTCGGAAGGTGTTCATTTTAAACTGAAAAATAGCAACTTGTACTTTAATGGTTCCTATAAAGGAATGTTAAGCGATTCTTGGACTTTAGAAACAGGAATGAGTTATACACTTGCCAACGACAAAATAAACATTGATGCTGCCGGTATTAAAGATACCGAAAACTCTTTTCATGCTAAAGTGAAACTGAAACATAGATTTAATAATCGTTTCAAATTAAACTTTGGTGCAGAATATTTAGCAACAGATTTTAACGAAAATTATCAAGATACGTTTACTCCTAAAGTGGCTTACGGATTTAACAATAATATTAGTGCAGCATTTACAGAAGCAGATATTTTCTTTTCTAGAAAACTAGCCTTAAAAGCTGGTTTGCGATTAGAACATAGCGCATTATTTGATGAAGTAACACTTTCACCAAGAGTTTCTATGGCGTATAAAACTTCCAATAAGAGTCAGGTTTCTTTAGCCTATGGCGATTTTTATCAGAACCCAAATAGTAGCATCTTAAAGTTTGAACAAGATTTACAAGCACAGCAGACTTCACATTATATTTTAAACTATCAGTATAATGGTAAAAAGCAATTATTTCGCGCAGAAGCCTATTATAAAGATTATGATCAATTAGTGAAATACGATAGCGATTTTGCCAGCTTTGATAGTAATTATAACAACAAAGGCTATGGTTTTGCAAAAGGAATCGATTTGTTTTGGCGCGATAGCAATAGTATTAAAAATGTAGATTATTGGGTGAGTTATTCGTTTTTAGATAGTGAGAGAAACTATCAGAACTATTCTAAATCTGCACAGCCAAATTTTGCGAATACACATAATCTTTCTGTGGTTGGTAAATATTGGATTGACAAATGGAAAAGTCAAGTAGGAATGAGTTATGCTTTAGCTTCTGGTAGAACGTATACCAATCCGAATACAACAGGTTTTTTAGACCAGAAAACCAAAGCGTACAATAGTTTAAGTCTTAACTGGGCATATTTAATATCACCACAAAAAATACTGTATCTATCGGTAAACAATGCACTAGGTTTTAAAAATGTAAACGGGTATCAATTTGCAAATACACCAGACAGTAATGGGAATTTTGCAAGTAGAAGTTTACGTCCTGCAACCGATCAATTCTTTTTTGTTGGATTCTTCTGGACCATCAGTGAAAAAGGAACGGATAATCAGCTAGATAATTTGTAAACCGACGGTCTATCCTAAAATTATAACAGTTCGGTAGAACGCTTTTTTAAAACAAGTAGATTCCATAGATATTTGTATAACAATAAAAACCATAATAAAAATGAAACATCTAATCCTCATCGTAACTTTATTAATCACAAGTATCGTTGCTACAGCACAAACCAAATACGAACAAGGCATGCATAAAGCATTAGACCTTTGGAAAACGAATCCTATAGAAGCTTCGCAACTTTTTGAACGCATCGCAAAAGCAGAACCAGATAATTGGTTGCCTCCTTATTATGCAGCGGAAACTTTAATTTTAGATGGCTTTAGTAAAATGCAAGATGCAGATGCTTTAAAAGCACAACTGGACCAAGCGCAAAATTTTTTAAATGATGCCACAGCAATCTCTAAAGACAATCCGGAAATTATGGTAATGCAAGCCATATTGTACACAGTATATGTAGCAAGTGATGGTGCAACTTATGGTATGACGCTTTCGGGTAAAGTAATGTCGCTATATGCACAAGCAGAAAAATTAGCACCAAATAACCCAAGAGTCGTTTTAAACAAAGCAGACTGGAATATTGGTGGCGCACGTTATTTTGGTACAGACATCAAACCATTTTGTAAAGAAGTAGAAAGAGCTTTAGAACTTTTTGCTACCTTTAAACCAGAAACAGAATTTCATCCAAATTGGGGAAGAGAACGCGCCCAAGAAATTATAACAAGCTGTAAATAATAGTTTAAGAATAGAGACCTAACCTTATGAATGCATACATAAAAAATATACTAATCACCTTTGCTATTGGTTGCATCGTATTTGTAATAGGAAATGCTTTTTATAACGGATTTGCCTTTAAAAGTACCAATGCATTTTTAATCAATTTTAGCTTTTATCAGCTATATGCATTTGTGTTAGGCTATTCTAATATGTATTATTTTAACTACTTAGAGAAAAAGACTTGGGAAACCAAAAATGGCGTAAGTATTAAACGCGTTATCATAGGAATTGTAGGTTCTATCATAATAACCATTATTGGTTTATTTATACTACGAGTACTTACAGCTCTGGTTTATGATGGGACTACTTTTGAAGCTTTTATAGCCAAAGAAAGTTGGAGAAATTATTCTTTTGGTATTTGGATTACACTATCCATTGTTATTACATTTCATGCCTTTTATTTTTTCGCCAAATTACAACAAGAAAAAGTAAAAGAACAAAAGGTAATTGCAGGAACGGCAAGCGCGAAGTTTGATGCTTTAAAAAATCAGTTAGATCCACATTTTCTATTTAATAGTTTAAATGTATTAACGAGTCTAATTGAAGAAAATCCAGATAACGCACAAAAGTTTACCACATCGCTATCTAAAGTATATCGTTATGTGTTAGAACAGAAAAATAAAGATTTAGTTACCGTTGACGAAGAATTAGCCTTTGCTAAAACCTATATGTCACTTTTAAAAATGCGATTCGAAGATAGCATTGTTTTTGAAATTCCAGAACAAGCAACAAACCCAGAATCTAAAGTAGTACCATTATCGTTACAGCTATTATTAGAAAACGCAGTAAAGCATAATATAGTTACCTCTAGTAAACCATTACATATAAAAATATATGAAGAAAATGGAAATCTAATCGTAGAGAATAATTTGCAAATCAAGCAAATAGTAAAAAAGAGTAGTGGTGTTGGTTTAAATAATATTACACAACGTTACCAATTATTAACTACCAAAAAAGTAAACATCAATCAGGATGCAAACCGTTTTGCAGTTGCAATACCAATGCTGACTAAACAAATCACAAGTATGGAACGTATAAATACAAACACTAAAGAAGACGCTTATTATAGAGCAAAAAAACGCGTAGAAGAAATCAAAGGTTTTTATGGCAACCTAACTTCCTATTGTCTGGTTATTCCATTTCTAATATTTATAAACTATTCCACTTCATGGAATTTTCAATGGTTTTGGTTTCCAATGTTTGGCTGGGGAATGGGTGTCGTTATTCATGCATTTACCGTATTTGGTTATGGTAAAACATGGGAAGAGCGTAAAATAAATGAGATTTTAGAAAGAGAAGAACAACAAAATAAATGGCGATAATTATGGATACAAAACCTTTTAATAACGAACGTATAGAACGCGCAAGAAAGCAAGTAAAAAGAATAAAAGGCTTTTATACGCACTTATTGATTTATGTTGTAGTAAATCTGATATTTGTATTTATTAATATTCAAAATTTAGATCCTGGCGAAAGTTATTTTCAGTTACGTAATTTTATAACCTTTGGTACTTGGGGAATTGCAATAATTATACATGCCCTTTCTGTTTTTTTACCAAACTTTGTTTTTGGTAGTGATTGGGAAGAACGTAAGATTAAGAAGTTTATGGAGAAGGAAGAAAAACACCAACAATGGGATTAAAAAATACAAGCATGAATAATAACCACAACCTAGAATCTAGCAACGAAAATGCATATAGTGGGCAAGAAGCTTATGATAATGCCAAAAAGCGTGTTGGTCAATTAAAAGGTTTTTATTGGCATTTACTTTCCTATATCGTAATTAATATGATGATTCTAATTATGATTTCCAGAACGGTAGATAGTGCCCATTTTTGGACATTTAATGTGTTTTCTACCGTATTTTATTGGGGAATTGGTATCTTTTTTCATTTTATGGGCGTTTTTGGTAAAAATGTATTTTTAGGTAAAAACTGGGAAGATAAAAAGGTGCAAGAATATATAGATAAAGAAGAAAAACAAAATTGGGAATAATTTTTTGGGCGTTACCCTCTTCCGCTAAAAAGCTGCAAAGGGTCGCGCTTTCCACTTAAATCTTTTTATGTTATCCTTCCAAAACAGAAAGGATAACATAAAAAGGATAACGTTTCAATCGCTAACGCAAATACAAGTATGACAACCATAATTATAGAAGACGAGAAACCATCTGCAAGACGCCTACAACGTATGCTAGATACTTTAGGAGTAAAGGCAGAAACTATGTTGCATTCTGTAGAAGAATCGATTGCTTGGTTTCAAAATAATGCGCATCCAGATCTTATTTTTTTAGATATTCAGTTAAGTGACGGATTATCCTTCGAGATTTTTGAAAGCATCGATATTCAATCTGCCGTTATCTTCACTACTGCTTATGATGAATACGCTTTGCAAGCCTTCAAATTAAATAGTATCGATTATTTATTAAAACCTATTGATGATGAAGATTTAGCCAAAGCAGTTGCCAAGTACAAAACGCGAATCCCAAAACAACAAAAGGTTACTTTAGATTTTGATGATATTAAAAAACTATTAGTGAATCCTATAGAACGAGAATACAAAAAAAGATTTTCAGTAAAAGTTGGGCAGCATTTAAAACTTATTAATATTGAGGATATTGAATGTTTCTACAGTGAAAATAAAGGCACGTATTTATATACTACAGAAGGAAGGAACTATTTGCTAGATACCACTTTGGAACAATTAGAAAACGAATTAGAGCCACAGCATTTTTTCCGAATAAACAGAAAATTCTTTGTTAACATTCATGCCATAAAAGATATGGTAAGTTATACCAATTCGCGTTTACAGATCAAATTAAATTCCTTTAACGAACAAGAAGTAATTGTTGCAAGAGAGCGCGTTAAGGATTTTAAAAACTGGTTGGAGTAATCTTAATATCGGCAAAATTCTTTTTAGTCTCTATCCGATTTTGTATATTTGTGTGTGGTAGCATTTCAATTAACATATAGAGAAGAATTAAATACTACATTTTTAAGGTTGCAAGACAAGCTAAATCTTTTAAATGCGGCTAGGCCTTTACCTAATGCTTCCTTAAATAGTATTAGAGAATCTTTACTAATAGAATGGACCTACAACTCTAATAGTATAGAAGGAAATACTTTAAACTTACGCGAAACACAAATGGTTTTACAAGAAGGTATTACTGTAAAAGGTAAATCTTTGCGTGAGCATTTTGAAGCAAAAAATCATGAACATGCTATAAAGTACGTGTATGGTTTGGTAAAACCTGCTTACAAAATGACTAGTAAAGACATATTATCTTTACACGCTTTGGTATTAAGAGTAATAGAAGATGATTTTGCTGGTAGATTACGCAATGCTTCTGTTCGTATTTCTGGTGCAAATTTTATTCCGCCTAATGCACGTAAAGTTCCAGATTTACTGGATAATCTTGTTGATTTTGTGAATAAAAATCCTTTACAGCTAAACGCTATAGAGTTAGCTACGGTTTTTCATCATCAGTTTGTACATATTCATCCTTTCTTTGATGGTAATGGTAGAACGGTTCGTCTTGCTATGAATTTACTTTTAATGAAAGTTGGTTTTCCTCCTGCTATTATTTTAACAACAGATAGAAAAAAATACTATGAAGCTTTAAACCAAGCGAATAAAGGTAAATATCATAAGCTTATGTTACTGGTGTGTCAAGCTGTGGAGCGTAGTTTAAATATTTATTTAAGTGCTGTTCCTAATAATGATCAAGACTACGAAGCAATTTCAACTATTGTTAAAGAACCAGATGTCCCTTATGGTCAAGAGTATGTTAGTTTATTGGCTAGACAAGGTAAAATTGATGCCCATAAAGAGGGAAGAGTATGGTATACAACTAAAGATGCTATTTTAAATTATATTGTAAATAGAGAACGTAAACGTTAGTCTTCTTCAATTCTATTATCATCAAAAGCACTAGGTAATAATTTAGGAATAAACTTAATTACTAAAGGCAGTAATAATGCACCACCAGGAAGTATAAAAATAGCCAAGCTAGGTATCGATTTAAAGATATCTAATAACTGACTTTGTACTTTCTTTTGTTCTTCTTCGCTAAGATCTCTAACTGTAGATTGCGAGATTAGCATTACTAATTCTTTACTTTCACCTAATTCTTTATACAAGCGTTTGCTATTTCTAGAAATAAGCTTGCTTACCATTTTACTAGAATTATCGTAAAAAGTTTTTACAATATTTTTAGACCCAAGTAATACAATCTGATCTTTGTAGGTGTTAAAAAACAGCGAAATAGAGGCTTTAGCTTCGTTAACGGTTTGCTGTTCTAATTGTAGATCTGTTCCTAACTGATTTAAAAAATCATGTTCTTTAGTATCAATAGAGGCGTCTGTCCAAGTTGCCATGCAAGCCATATCTATAATGTATTGCGTTTCAAATTCGCTTTTGATAAAGGATATTGCTTGACTATACGTAATATTATATTTCTTTTGATAGCGTAGCGATTGTTCAAATAGCTTAATTAAACTAGTGTCATACTCGCTCTTGGTTTGTTTCGCATTTAAAACACATAAAACAATAGTCTCTAGTGCAGATTCTAAGTTCTTTATATAGTTTACCGTTATTGTTTTATTTCTTAAATAATGCTTGTAGGCAAGTACATCTATATATAGTAGTGCATTTGTAATAAAATAATTGAAGCTTTTAGAGATGAGGTTGTCTTCAATTAAAACACGCTTATGAATTATTTTTTCTAACAGTCCGGTCGACTTTTTCTCTCCTAGAAGTTCTTTAAAGTAGGAGGTTTTATATTCTTCAATTTGCGTATAGAATTCTATAATGCTATCGATGAAGTTTTCAGAATTATCTAGCTTTTTATAAGCGAAATATAAGGATAAGAATAGGTTGGTTTTACAAATTTCTTCATTTGTAAAATCTTTTTTATCCAATAAATTTTCAACTATCGTAACGTTATTTCCATAGATAAATCCGCTTTCTCTTAATGCTAAATAAAAGGCGTTATTAGAAGCTTCCTCTAGAGTATTACTGTTCTCTAGCGTTTTTAGTAGTTTGTTTATCCAGCCATTTGCCGATGGATTCATGGTCTTCCTATTAGGTTGGTGTAAAGATAATTTTTTCTGCCAAACTAAAACTATTTAAACTTTTTTAAAACCGACTTTATCTTTTTTCCGTAGGTATGGTTGAGAGTCAAAAATTAATTAACTAAAAACCTCATTTATTATGAAAAACACTAAAAGTTTTCACGAACAATTTTAATGGCGTGAGTAAACAAATAAAAAATATTGTTGAAATTGGAGCTTTAGCAATAGCTAGTTTCTTTATGGTAGCAGCAGATCACATTGATGCTCCTGCAGTTGCAAGTGGTACAGCAGATATCACAGATTTCTACGCATTTCAAGGGCAAGAATAGATAATGTGCAAGAGATGGTAATATGTATTTCTTTGTACCAACTGTAGGATTGCATAGCAATGTTGAAACAATGGGAACACAATAATTTATTTAGGAAAATCTATTTATGATAAAACACAATGGAATAGATGACCATTTTGTTTTCGGTAGTTTTTATACCCAAAAGAAAGTCTTTGTCTATATAAATTCTCTCGGTATATTAATACCTAAAATTCGTTCTCTTAAAAAACAATCAAGAGAACGAATTATATTACTTCAAACAATTACGTATCATATATAATTATGAATCTGTTTTTATTTTCAAAACCTTGAAAATGATATTTAAAATCTATTACCACCAGCTTCTTATGTTGTAAGTAACTTTTGGTTGGTTTTTAGCATTGGCAACTCCAATATCTCTAGCTGCTTTAATTATGCTATTCTCTTTCTCTACTTCGTCTTCATATTTTTTCATTTTGAAATCCCATTCTCTTTGATCCAACTCTTTAATTCTTTTTCCAATGAGTTTAGATAAATTCACTCCTTCTTCATAACATTTAGAATCCGGATCTATTTGAGATAAATGAGTAGAAGCTAAATTTGCAGAATTAGTATCTAGTCCAGTATTCCAAGCATTTTTGGCATTAGTTACATGCAGCTGACACTCGTAATCCATTTTTTCTTTATATACAATAGCAACTTCATTCATTGCAGTTTCATAACATTCCTTAGTTACTTGTGGAATTTCCATAAGTTTATAAATAGCGCCATCGTAATCCTTTTGGCTTTTTGATACTTCGGCATCTTTTAGGATAAAGTCACATTGAGAATTGTAAAATTCTATAATCTCGGTTTTACCTTGATTAACAAAATCTTTAAAAATTGGATTTCTTGCTTTAATTTGTTTAATAGCTGAAATATAGGCTTTAGTATCACTTGTTCCAACACCTTTTACTTTTATAGTTTCTGAAGAGAATACCGTTCCTTTAATTCCGTCTCCAATATAAAAATAGACTTCTAGAGTGATTACCACTTTTCTTGGTGGTCCAGGAAGCACTTCTTTGAATAATAGAGAGACATTCGGAGTTATTATAAACCTAGAGTTTCGCGTTCCTCCCAAACCATTTATTGAAGTTATTTGGCTTAGCTTGTTTTCTAATAAATTTTTAGCTGAAGCGGGTAAACCATCTATTTGATCAGACACATAAGTAGAGAGCTTTACTCTGCCTATATCATCTGTTTTTCCTAAAGAATTCTGACTAAAGGAATAGGAGAATAGTAGAAAAAAAATTAATGTATTTAAATAATATTTCATAGTTAATGTTTGATTATTTAGAGCCCAAATAAAGCGTTGCTTCACCTAATCCACTAATAGTTAATTTATTTATAATCCCCATATCTTTAAGATAAGCGCTTAAGCCTTTAGCCCAAGTTCTGGCATCCATTCCTCTAACTTTTCCATTTCTCTCATAAGTCATAGGGATTCTAACTTGTTCAAAATTCATCATTGTAGCCTCGGCATCCATAGTTGTGTATGATCCATTTACACAGTTGTCATTTAACCAATTTTCGATTAAAAAGCCTAATTCATCATTTCCAAAATCTTCAGATTCTAAATCGTATTCCCAATCATCCCAAACACGAATTCCCAAATTAACTTCTCTACCTTTATCAAACCATCCATCAAAAGTAGTTTGTAAGCTTGCTAAAAACTTGTCAATTCTAGAACTCACAGCTTCTTCTAATAATAATGGTAATGGACTAGAAAAGTCTGGAGCTCCTGTACCAGAAGTTTCTGCTATTTGTTTCCCTGTATAAGCATCTAGACCTCTTAAGATAAAAGTAACTTGTTTTTCAAGTCCATTATCATTAATTGCCCAACTCATTTCAAGAATGATATCTGCTTTAGCTGTTTTTTTAAGAGCGTCAACAGGTGTTTCAGAAACTTCTGCTCCAGTGTTTTTTGAAGCTCTTAATTCTTGTTCAGCGGCTTTAGCTTCTACTTTCTTTAGTTCTGCAGATAAGTCTTTCGCGCTAAATCCTCTTTCACTTAATAAACCATTAATTTGAGTAATCACTAAGGCCAAATCACTATTACGTTGAAGTGCCATTTGGTACAATGGGATATCTTTAATCACACCTTGATTGTTAATCGTTTGTGTGTATCCGTTTTCAAAGCACCAAGTATCTGCTGGCACTACCATAAGAGTTGGTTTTTTAGCTTGAGAAAACGACACGTTTACCGCTAATAGAGTGATGATTATTACTAATGTTTGTTTTTTTAATTTCATTTTATATTAGTTTTAAAAACCACTATCCAGTGATTTTATAATGTTTTCATTTTCTAGTGTTTTTCTTAAAAGAGCAACGTTTACAGTAACTAATGTGCCAATTCTGTATTCTTTTTTACTTACTTTTATTCTGTCTGTTACACCATCTATTACGTTAACATATTTACTAAAGTTATTAAGGTCTTTTTTGCCTTTACTTTCAAAAAAAACATTAAAAAATTCTTCAAATTCCGTTTCTAAGTTTGGAGACCTTGCTAATGCTGGTTTTTGGGTACACTTGGTACCTTGTGCATTAATTCCTTGAAATATAACAGCATGAACAGCGTTTTTAGAAGCTTGTACTCTGGCAATACTTTCATCTCTTAATATTGAAAAAACTTTAAGTGTGTATACTCCTGCTTTCGCTTCTCCAATACATTCAATATCATAATTCCATTTAGCCGTTTCTGTATCTGCTTTTTTCTTGTTTCTTCTAGATTGGGCATTTGTCGTTCCAACTGTAAAAAATAAGATTGCAATAAAAAGTAATGTCTTTTTCATGATTATTGAATTTGTCTGATTAACATTCCTGAGGCTAAATTCTTTACTTTTCCTTTAAAAAGAGTTTTACCTAATTCTTTTTCTTCATTAGCTCCATAGCGGTTATCCCATATTTGCTTTTTGTCCACTTTAATAGTTGCAATTTTCTTGTATGTTACATCATTAGTTTCGTTGTTCCATATCTCTTCAAGGACCTCAAAGCTTTCGCCTCCTTCTAATCCTTCTTTCATACCTATTTTAGAATAAATTTCACCATCTTCAATTAATATTGGAGACTTGGTTTTAAACACATCATATTTTTTTTGAAGTTTGCTATATACCATATCAATGTTTCGAATGGTAGACAATTCAATAATCTGTTCTTCTGTTCTTTTTTCTTTTAATGAAAACGTAACTAGACTTCTAGCATTTTCTTTTCCAATAAATTCAAAGTTTACATCCAAAGTAGCAAAACTTACATCTTCACCATTTTTTTTAGTCTTAATTAGGTTTGCTAAATCTGCCCAAGATTTGTCTGTCCAATCTAAACGATATAACCATGCTGTAGTCCAAACCGAGTATCCTTCTTTTGTTTTATTATATGCTTTTTCAGAAGCTTTTAGAGCTAAAGTTTTAGCCATAGATGATAATCCATTTGCTACGGCATCAGCAGTTTGTTTAACCGCTAAAGCTATTGGTTCATTAGAAACAAAATTCATTTTTGTAAAAACGACAAAAGTGTTTTTTATTAAATATTTTCCAGAGTTTTTAAGTTCATTAGTTCCTCTATTAGTGGTGTTTGCTTCAGATATTTCTTGCGCACTAGCACTGTAAATTCCTCTATCTTGAATAAGCTTCATTGGGTTATAGTTCTCTTCACCAAAATGATCGAGATTAAACCATTTAGAAACCAATTCAAAAGGAAGTTTTTTTGCTTTAACAAATTTGTCAATTTCATACTGTACTTCTGAGTTATCAGTTACAGCACCAGAAGTAGCATTAGTGGCAGCATCAGATAAAGCGCTACCAATCATTTCATTCGTTTTACTTTTGCTAATACCTAGTTCTTCTCTTTCTTCATCTGTTAGTGTGTATTCAGATCTGTTAAAAGAATTTAATTCAACTCTTTGATCATTATATTTATCAGGGAATGGCCAAGCTTCATAATACTTAGCAACTAAATCTGACTTTTCGAAACTTTCGCCTATCACTAAAACGTTGTGAAGGGAACTTCTCTGGTATTTTTTTTCTTGTATTTTAGTTTTTTGAGCCGATATTCCTTGGATAGCGCATACTAATAGGGATAGAATAATAATGTTTTTTTTGTTTTTCATCTTTGTTGTTTAATTGTTTATAACGTATTTGGATAGGATTAGTTAGGGATTGTTATACTTAGATTTTGCGAAGAACCTATGCAAAGTGAGGTAGAGCAAAATAGCATGGAACAAACGAACAGTTATTTTTGATTTAAGATTAAATTGAAAGTGATTTTATAGCTTGTAAAGCGCTTCATTTTATTGTATTTAAAATATATCATTTGGTGTTTTGGCTTTATTTTGTTGCATAGCAAATTAAAGAGAGTTCATAGGAAATCCCTTACGGTTTCCCGTATTGGACCCGTTTTTAATCAAATGTTTATTTTAGTTTGTTGAAAATCAGGGAAATGTTTTTATAAAGGAACCCGTTTTTTATGTCTCCGTTATAAATATAGTAGCAGATAATTTAGGTTATAGATGGATTAGGCTCGCTTTGCACAAAAAAATATTGCTATATTTCTAGATAATCCATTATCGATAAATAGTTTTGTAAAGATGAAATTAGAGAAAAATATAATAGATGTTGAAGGTATTTGTGAGCATGAATTACTTAATAATTGTCTTTATAGAACTTGAGGTATATCTAAGGTGATATCTTGAAATCTCTAAAAATAAAACAGAAAAAAGAACACTATAATTATCTCAAACAGTATTGCAATAATTAATCTTTTTAATTTAAGCACTAATAAGTGCAGGGACTAGGGGAACAACTTGAACAGCATTTGATTAAAATGTGATAATAGAGTTATGCATACGGTCACTATACATATTGTGTGATTTCTTAAAGGTTTATTCGTTACTATCTTGAAATTTAGAAACCAATAGGTTTAATTGCATTTAGTCTTATTTAATGTAAATCTTAGTAAATATTTTAAATAAAAAAAAGCACAAAATTGTGCTTTTTTTTTATTTAAAAATGTGGTTATTCTTATTCTATAATTCCTCCACAACTTACGCGTCCGCCAGCATTTCCTGTTGGCTGACCATAGTCATCTGCTCCGGCATGAACAATAATTGCTTTTCCTAAAATGTCTTTATTTGGATCTCCACAACCTAAGCACCATTCTTCTGTAGAAAATTCTAAATATGCTCTACCATTTTCTTGTGCAGTTAAATTACCAATATCTCCTTTGTGATATCCAGCGGCATCTCCCCATTTTCCGTGAGGTTGCGCAGTTGGATTCCAATGTCCTCCAGAAGAAGTTCCATCTGCAGCAGAGCAATCTGCTTTTTCATGAATATGCATGGCGTGTGTTGTTCCTGGATCCATTCCTTCAATAATAGCAACCATTCTAATTTTACCATCTTCTTCCGTAAAAGCGATATTACCCTTAACGTTGCTATCGCTTTTGGGTTCCAACTTCATCTTCACCTTTTTAGCGGTCATGGCTTTGGTAGTTTCCGTTTCTTGTTTCACTTCTTTTTTACAACCAACTGTAAAAAGGACACTTAATGCTAGAATAAAAAAACTACTTCTTTTCATTATTAAACGGGTTTTAGATTAAATACTAAAGTTAAAATATATTTAGGTAATAACAAATTATTAAACAGACGGTTTAAATAATTTATTTATCGCGTAAATACGTACTAATAACTATTTCTACATCTTCCCAAGTCTTACTAACACCATCTGCTCCTTTATGTAAATCCAAACAAACTTTATTTAATGTTTCTAAAGCATTTAAAGCATTCCAGTTTTTAAGATCCATGGTAGCTTTCATAGTTACACGTCTTTCTTCGGTAATACTGTAATCTAAAGGTAAGTCTGCAGTAACACCATTCATAGTTATAGCAGCTACATATTTACCATTATTATAGGTGATGATACCTTTTATTAAATCAGGATCTAACATAGCTCCAAAGAAAGAGGCTTTTAATTTAGCGTCTCTAGTATCATCTTTTGTAAATAAACTACTTACAGGAATAGCGAACTCTAAATTATTCAAAGCTTCTTCTGGAGTAGCACCAGATTTGTTTTCAAAATTTAAGGTTGCAAATTCTCCTCCAACAGGTACTTTGTCTGTTGTTTTAAATGCAGTCCATTTTACAGAGGTTCCTTCTGGTTTAATAATAAAAGTGCTAGTTGCTTCCGTAGTTGTTATTGCTGTTGTTTCTGTTTCTTTTTTTTCTTCTTTACAGGAAGTAAATAATAATGCAGTTACTGCTAATATTGTTAAAAGTTTTGTGGTTTTCATGATTATTTTTTAAATGTTTCCGTAAAGTTAAGTAGATAAAAGGGTTCGTGCAAGTACAAGCTAATATCTTAATTATATCCATTTTTATTAATATGATATATGTCATATTTTTTATGGTTTAACCAATGTAATTTTGAAGTATAAATTTTAGGTATGGCAAACGCTTTAATTAGTAAATATAATGTTGCAGGACCTCGTTACACGAGTTATCCTACGGTTCCTTATTGGAATAATGACACTTTCTCATTAAAGAAGTGGAAGGCTTCATTAATACAATCTTTTCAAGAAAGTAATGATGCCGAAGGTGTGAGTTTATACATTCATTTACCATTTTGCGAAAGCTTATGTACCTTTTGTGGTTGTAATAAACGAATTACTAAAAGACACGAAGTAGAATCGCCTTATATCACAGCTGTTTTAAAAGAATGGGAGTTGTATTGTAATCTTTTAGAAACGAAACCAAATATCAAGGAATTACATTTAGGAGGAGGAACACCAACTTTTTTTACACCACAAAATTTAGAGCGATTAATTACAGGTATTGTGCGTAAAGCTACGCTTGCTAAAAATTATGAGTTTAGTTTTGAAGGGCATCCTAACAATACAACCAGAGCGCATTTACAAACGCTTTTTGATTTAGGATTTAAACGAGTAAGTTTTGGAGTGCAAGATTATAATGAAACCGTTCAGAAGGCAATACATAGAATACAACCTTTTGAAAATGTAAAACGAGTTACGGAAACAGCTAGAGAAATTGGCTATACTTCTATAAGTCATGATATTATTTTCGGATTGCCTTTTCAAACCGAAGCGCATGTAGAAGAAACCATTACTAAAACCAAATCATTAAAGCCAGACAGAATTGCTTTTTATAGTTACGCACATGTACCTTGGATTAAAGGAAACGGGCAACGTGGATATAAAGACAGCGATTTACCAACTCCAGAAAGTAAAAGAAACCAATACGAGCTTGGTAAAGAAATGTTGTTTCAAGCTGATTATGTAGAAATTGGGATGGATCATTTTGCATTGCAAACAGATGCCTTATACCAAGCTACAACCAATAAAGAACTGCATAGAAATTTTATGGGATATTCGGCTTCTAAAACGCAGGTTATGATAGGACTTGGAGTTTCTTCTATAAGTGATAGTTGGTACGGTTTTGCACAAAATGTTAAAGGATTAGAAGAATACTACCATTTGATTGAAGAAGATATTATTCCGGTGTATCGCGGACATATTTTAAACGAAGAAGATTTAGTGATTAGAAAACACATTTTAAATCTCATGTGTCAATTGGAAACTTCATGGTCAGCTACAGAAAATTATTTTTCAGAGTTGCCAGATACATTAATAAAATTAAAAGAAATGGAACAAGATGCGCTAGTCGAAATCTTTTCCAATAAAATAAGAATAACAGAAAAAGGAAAACCCTTTGTTAGAAATATTTGTATGGCTTTCGATTTGCTTTTACAACGTAACAAGCCAGAAGCACAACTATTTTCAATGACCATTTAAAACCAAAAAATCATGAAAAAAATTATTGTACCAATAGATTTTTCTGAACATTCAGAATATGCATTAGAAACCGCTGCTTTTTTAGCTAAAAAATATGATGCAGAAATTTTAGCACTACACATGCTAGAACTTTCTAATGCACTTATCTCTAATGCTGAAAATATGCAACAAGAAGAAACTGTTTTCTACTTAAAACTTGCAGAACAAAAGTTTCAAGGTTTTTTAGATAAAGAGTATTTAAAAGATGTTAAGGTAACGCCATTAGTAAAACATTTTAAAGTGTTTAGTGAAGTTAGTGAAGTAGCTAAAGAACACGATGCAGATTTAATAGTAATGGGTTCTCATGGAGCAAGCGGATTAAAAGAAGTACTTGTTGGTTCTAATACAGAAAAAGTAGTAAGACACTCTAATATTCCGGTATTAGTAATTAAACATAATCCTATTTTAACCGATTTTGAAAATGTGATCTTTGCTTCCGATTTTTCTGAAGATGCAATAAAACCATATTTAAATGCAAGTAAAATGTTTGAAGCTTTAGATGCTAAAATGCATTTGGTATATGTAAACCTTCCAGATAATCAATTTAGAAGTTCTACGGAAATAGAAAAACGTGTGGCAGGCTTTTTAAAAGCAGCTGAAGGTAATCTGGATAAAATGAAACAGGTAGCTTACGTAAATGATTATTCTATAGAAAAAGGGGTTTTAAATTATTCTAATATAATAGGAGCAGATTTAGTAGCAGTTGCAACACATGGTAGAAAAGGTTTAGCTCATTTCTTTGAAGGTAGTATTTCTGAAGATATTGCAAACCATTCTACTTTACCAGTGATGACATTTAAAATTTAACAGAAATTAATTTCTAGTATTTTTTCTAGAAAATGAAATTAAAAAATATAAAATTTTCACTTTAAAGAGGTCTTATAGTTAGTTAATTAAATTTTTTAAAGTGAGTAAATAGCCAAACCTAGTTTGGCTATTTTTATGTTTGATTTTAATTAAGACAAATTTATCCTAAATATGATAAATGTCATATTTTAAAAGAATTATTCTAGGTAATTTTGAGGTATTAAATAAACAATTAACTAAAACAGATGAAAACAACACTAAAATTATTGATGGTATTATTTGTAACACTTCTAGTAAGTTGTGGAGGCAAAGAAGAAAAGAAAAAAGAAGGATTCTCTTATCAAAAAAAGGCAACAACAGAAAAAACTACAACGCCTAAAGCAGAAAAAGTTCTAGCATCTAAAAAAATAGATTTATCTAATAAAGGTGTCGGTCCAATTAAATCTGTAACACTTGGAGCAGAGGTAGATCAAGCAATGGCTACACATGGTGCAGATGTTTACAAAAAAATGTGTACAGCTTGTCATAGAGCAGATAAAAAATTTATTGGTCCAGCACCAACAGGTATTTTAGAAAGACGTACTCCAGAATGGGTAATGAATATGATTTTAAATCCAGAGCAAATGGTAAAAGAAGATCCATTAGCAAAAGAGTTATTGATGGAGTTTAATGGTGCACCTATGGCAAACCAACATCTTACAGAAAAAGAAGCAAGAGCTGTTTTAGAATATTTTAGAACCCTTTAATAAATAGTTATGAAACCAATCCAAAACTTCTTACTTGTTTTTGCAACTTTAGCTTTAGTAAGTTCTTGTAAAGACAATAATCAAAGTACTTCTGCCACAGATACCGAAGTGAAAACGGAAGTAACATCACAAAAAACAGGACAAGCTTTTATTGAAGATGACCAAAGTTCTACTGTTTTGAGTATCGCAATGGGATCTAAAGATCATACCACTTTAGTGGCAGCTGTTCAAGCAGCTCAGTTAGAAAATGTTTTAGTAAATGCAGGACCACTAATGGTCTTTGCGCCAACAAACGAAGCTTTTGCAGCATTACCAGAAGGTACGGTTGAAAATTTATTGAAACCAGAAAATAAAGATGCTTTGGCTAATATTTTAAAGTATCATGTAACACCTGGTAATTATTCGAAAGACTTTTTAAAGAAATTTAAAAAACTAGGACAAGCTAATAATGACTATGTAAAAGTGGAAGTTGTAGATGGAGAACCAATGATTGGAGGAGCAAAAATATTAGGAAGTGTAAAAGCTGGAAACGGAATTGTACACATCATTGATAAAGTTTTATTACCTCCAACTGATTAATTAAAACACTAACTAAAAATTTAAAAACAATGAAAAATTTACTAACATCAAGCATTGCAATGTTTGTTATCCTTTTAGGATTTACAAGTTGTAATAATGGGAATAAATCAGGGTCAAAGTCTGGTGCATTAGCAAGTAATATTGCCGAAAAAGTTTATGTTGCTCCAGGAGAGTACGATTCGCATTATGCCTTTTTATCTGGAGGTTATAGTGGTAACGTAACGGTATACGGTTTACCTTCTGGTAGAATGTTTAAAGAAATCCCTGTGTTTTCACAATTTCCAACCTCAGGTTATGGGTATTCAGAAGAAACAAAACCAATGTTAAACACTTCTCATGGATTTATCCCTTGGGGAGATGCGCATCATCCAGATATTTCGCAATCTAAAGGAGAGTTAGATGGTCGTTGGCTATTTATAAATGAAAACAATACACCACGTATTGCAAGACTTAGTCTTACCACATTTGAAACCGAAGAAATTATAGAGGTACCAAATAGTGCAGGTAATCACAGTTCTTCATTTGTAACTGAAAATACAGAGTATGTAGTGGCAGGAACACGTTTTTCTGTTCCAATTCCGCAACGTGATATGCCAATTAAAGATTATAAAGGAAACTTTCAAGGTGCCTTATCTTTTATTAGTGTAGCACCAGAAACAGGAAACATGGATATTAAATTCCAAGTTTTAATGCCAGGATTTAACTACGATTTATCACATCCAGGACGTGGGAAATCTCATGGTTGGTTCTTCTTTACAACATATAATACAGAAGAGGCTAACACGCTTTTAGAGGTGAATGCTTCACAAAATGATAAAGATTTTATTGCAGCTATTAATTGGAAAAAAATTGAAGAATATGTAAATAATGGAGGTGGAACTATGATGCCTGCTAATTATGCACATAATGTATATGATGAGCATACACATACCGCAACTTCTACTATGAAGAAAGAAGTTCGTGTTGTAAATCCAATAGAAGTTCCTGGAGCTGTTTATTTTATTCCAACACCAAAATCACCTCACGGTTGTGATGTAGATCCTTCTGGAGAATATATTGTAGGTAATGGTAAGCTATCGGCTAATTTAACGGTGCATTCGTTTACAAAAATGTTAGATGCTATTGAAAACAAAAAGTTTGCTGGTGAAGCGTACGGAATTCCAATTTTAAATTTCGAAGATGTTTTAGCTGGAGTTGTAGAACAACCAGGATTAGGACCATTACATACAGAGTTTGATGGAAAAGGAAATGCATATACTACATTCTTTATTTCTTCAGAAGTTGTAAAATGGAAATTAGGTACTTGGGAAGTTGTAGATAGAAAACCTACATATTATTCTGTTGGTCACTTAACTATCCCTGGAGGAAATTCAGGAAAACCACAAGGTAAATACATGTTTGCAATGAATAAAATAACAAAAGATCGTTATTTACCAACAGGTCCAGAAATGGAGCACTCTGCACAATTGTATGATATTTCTGGAGATAAGATGGAATTACTTTTAGATTTCCCAACACATGGAGAGCCACATTATGCTGCTGCAATGGAAGCAGGTATTATTAAAGCACAATCTCAAAAAATCTATAAGTTAGCAGATAACAAGCATCCTTATGCTGCTAAATCAGATGCAGACACTAAAGTGGTTAGAGATGGTAAAAATGTACATATCTACTTAACAACTATTAGAAGTCACTTCTCACCAGATAATATTGAAGGTATAAAAGTAGGAGACAAAGTATACTTCCACGTTACTAATTTAGAACAAGATTTTGATGTACCTCATGGATTTGCGGTAATAGGTCAAAACAATTCAGAATTACTAGTTATGCCAGGACAAACAAAAACATCTGTTTGGGAACCAAAACAAGTTGGTGTATGGCCATTTTACTGTACTGATTTCTGTTCTGCATTGCACCAAGAAATGCAAGGTTATATTAGAGTCTCTGCTGCAAATTCAGACACACCAATTAAGTGGTCTCTTGGAGAAGATATTGAATAATTAATAGTAAAAGAATTAGAGAAATTTTGTTTTAGTGTTTATTTCTCTAATTAAGGCGAGAGTTGAATTTTCGCTCTCGCCTTTCTTTTTTTAAACACTTTATTCTGTTTATACAGAAACCTCACTGATTACTCTACATTAAATACAACACATCATGAAAAAGGCTAGCATTATAATGATTATAGGTTCATTACTGTTATTAGGGCTTTTTAAATTTCCGTTATGGAATATTATGCTTGGAGCACCTCAATATCCAGATCCTTTAGGAATGAATATTTATATTGATGGTATTAAAGGCGTGTCCGAATTTGATTTACAAAATATTGACGGATTAAATCACTATATTGGTATGAAAACCATACCAAAAGCAGACGAAATGTGGGAATTCTCCATGTTTCCAAAAGTTATATTTGGCATGGCTATGCTAGGTGTTATTATTGGTCTGTTAGGCTATTTTGAGAAAGTTAGCTATAAATATTTTCTAGGCTGGTTTCTATTTATGTCCGTACTAGGAATTCTAGGGATGTACGACTTTAACAATTGGTTAGTAGATTATGGAGGGAATTTAGATCCACATGCAATCATAAAAGTAACCAATGCTGATGGAACACCAATGTCATATAAACCACCACTTATTGGTTTTAAAAAACTATTAAACTTTGATGTTACTTCTTTGCCTCATACTGGCGGATATCTAATGTTTATAGGGATGTCTTTAACACTTGTTGCTTTTTGGTTAGGACGAAAAACAAGTTTAAATAAAAAAACATAGTAATTTTATATTTTCAAAACACTAAAAAAATGAAAACACTAAAACACTATTCTATTTTCATATTATTTTTAAGTTTTATAAGCTGTAATGTATCTCCTAAACCCATAGAATATGGTAGCGATGGTTGTCATTTTTGTAAAATGACCATCGTAGATAAAGTGCATGCAGCAGAGTTTGTTACCAAAAAAGGTAAAGCTTACAAATTTGATGCAACAGAATGTATGGTTAATTATTTGGACGAGTTTGATACTTCTGAAATAGAATTATACCTAACAAATTATTTTTCAAAACCAGAAACTTTTACAGATGCTACAAAAGCAACGTATTTAATAAGTAAAAAGATTCCTAGTCCAATGGGAGCATTTTTAACCGCTTTTAAAAATCGTTCGGAAGCAGAAAAAATACAAACAGAAAAGGGTGGAGAATTATATTCTTGGACAGAGCTACTAGATCATTTAAAAAACTAGTCTCATGAAAAACCGAATCCTTTTTTTTATAGCCATTTTTATGGCTTGGTCAAGTATTGCTCAAACCATAACTGTTTGCAAAACGTGTACTGTTTCTACAATTCAAAGTGCTATAACGCAAGCCAAAGATTTTGATACCATAATAATTAAAAAAGGAACCTACAAAGAACATGCGATTATAGTGGATAAACCACTGACTATAATTGGTGAAAAATATCCAGTCATTGATGGGGAATTAAAAGGAGAGATAATTACCATAATTTCAGATGATGTAACCGTTGACGGATTATTCATTATAAATGTAGGTACCAGTTATACCGAAGACTATGCTGCTATTCGCGTAAAAAACAGCAAAAATTTTGTGATTCAGAACTTAGTTTTAGAAAAGCTTTTCTTCGGAATTTATATCGAAAAGTCAAGAGATGGTAAAGTCTATCATAATAAGATTATTGGGGATGCCGTGGAAGAATACAATTCCGGAAATGGAATTCAACTTTGGTATAGTAAAAATGTAGAAATTGAACACAATTTTGTGCAACATGTTCGTGACGGAATTTATTTAGAATTCTCTGATGATTGTCTTATTAAGAATAATGTTAGTACTTTAAATGTACGTTACGGATTACATTTTATGTTCTCTAATGACGATATCTACCAAGACAATACTTTTGAAAACAATGGTGCAGGAGTAGCGGTTATGTTTTCCAAACGTATAAAAATGTACAATAACCTTTTTAAAGAAAATTGGGGAACCGCATCGTATGGTATGTTACTTAAAGAAATTAATGATGCCGAAATTATTGGTAATACCTTTGAAGATAACACCATTGGCATCAACATAGAAGGTTCTAATCGAATTATCTATAAACACAATAATTTTTCAAATAATGGTTGGGCAATTAAAGTAAAAGGAGCCTGTTACACCAATACGTTTACCGAAAATAATTTTTTATACAACTCTTTTGATATTGCGTACAATAGTAATGTAAATGATAATATTTTTGATAAGAATTTTTGGTCTAATTACACCGGTTATGATCTCGATAAAAATGGCATAGGAGATATTCCTTTTAGACCAGTAAAACTGTTTTCATATATTGTAAATCGCACACCAGAAACCATTATTTTATTGCGAAGTATGTTTATAGATATTATTGATTTTTCTGAAAAAGTATCCCCAGTATTTACACCAGATGATTTATTAGACAATAATCCACTAATTAAAAAATTAACATGGTAACCATTCAAAATTTACATAAAAAATTCGGCAAAAACCAGGTCTTAAGTGGTGTGGATTTAAACATCAGTGAAGGTGGTATTTTTGCTATTCTAGGACCAAATGGTTCTGGTAAAACCACATTAATTAAATCGGTTTTAGGTATGGTTATTCCCAATAAAGGCGATATCACAGTACTTGGCGAAAACATTAAGAAAAACTCAGAGTATAGACATAAAATTGATTATTTACCGCAAATAGCCAACTTTCCAAGTAATTTGAAAGTGAGGGAATTAATTAAAATGATTAAAGATTTACGTAAACCTACAGACGAAGATCAACGCCTAATAGAATTGTTTCGATTAGAACCTTTTTTAGACAAAAAACTAGGAAACCTTTCTGGAGGAACCAAGCAAAAAGTGAACCTCGTTTTAACCTTTATGTTTAATAGTCCGTTAATTATTTTAGACGAGCCAACAACAGGTTTAGATCCAATTTCGCTAATCCGTTTAAAAGATTTAATCAAAGCCGAAAAAGCCAAAGGAAAAACAATACTTATTACTTCGCACATCATGAGTTTTGTGGAAGAAATATCCGATGAAATAGTATTTATTCTGGAAGGGAAAATTTACTTTAAAGGACCAATATCCGAATTAAAAACCAAGACCAATCAACCCGATTTCGAACATGCAATTGCGTCTATATTAACAGATAATCATGCTTAAAATATTAAAATATAGTTTTTTCGATTTAATGCGTAGTCGTTGGAGTTACGTCTACTTTGCATTCTATTTATTGCTTGGTGTTGTTCTACTATTTTTAAACAACGACTTATCTAAAGCAGTAATTACTTTAATGAATGTTATCATTGTTCTTGTGCCTTTAATAGGAACCATTTTTGGTGTCATGTATTATTATAATTCCCAGGAATTTACAGAGCTCCTTTTAGCACAACCCATAAAAAGATCATCCATATTTTTAGGACAATATCTAGGTGTCGCTTTATCGCTTTCTATGAGCTTAATTCTAGGTTTAGGTATTCCGTTTGTCTTTTATGGTTTGTTTGAAAGTAGTGCCATTTGGGACTTTTCATTGTTACTAATTACAGGAACCTTTTTAACTTTAATATTTACGGCATTAGCTTTTAATATTGCCCTTTCCAACGAAAATAAAATTAAAGGTTTTGGTTATGCTATCTTACTTTGGCTGTTTCTTGCTGTTATTTATGACGGACTATTTTTAATGACATTAATTATGTTCGAAGATTATCCACTAGACAAATTATCCTTAATTGGAACCATGTTAAATCCAATAGATTTATCCAGAACACTTATATTATTAAAGCTAGATATTTCGGCATTGTTAGGATACACAGGAGCTGTTTTTAAACAATTCTTTGGTACAAGTTTCGGACTTGTTGTATCTTTCTTTATGTTAACCGTTTGGGTAATATTACCTGTTTTAAGAATCGTTTTTAAAGCGAAGAAAAAAGACTTTTAAGTCGTCATTATCAATTAAATAATATAAATTATGAAGGTGAAAATTGTAATAATACTTCTTTTAGCATTTGTCTTTGGTTGTAATACCGAAAATAAAAAGGGACAAACTAAAACGAAGGAAACCAAAGAAATTTCATTATTAGATACTTTGCAACTAAGATTGAATCATGGTAACAAATGGCTTGCTAACCCAGAAACCCAAGGAGGCGTTGTAAAAATGAATGCAATGATTGAAGCGTTTAAAACCGAAACAAACAAAGATTACAATGCTTTGGGTAAAAAGCTAGCTAAACAAACCAGTTATATTATTAAAAACTGCAGTATGGTTGGTGAACCTCATGATCAATTGCATGTAGTTTTAGTTCCTATGCTAGATGAAATTTCTAACTTAAAAGAGGCTAAAAATAATACAGAAGGAGAAGCTTCATTAGCAAAACTAGAAGGATTAATTAAAGACTATTTTCTTTATTTTAAATTGTAATTAATTCCTTTTAAGGATGTAATACCAGTATTGGTTTACTTATTTTAGAAAGGTTAATCTTCGTGTTTGCTTTAGAAAATAAGTGTTCAAAAAAACCTTCGTTTTTAACAAATAATGCAAGGAAATCGATGGTGTTTGTTTGCATATAACTAGATAAAGCAAAATCCATTGGTACTTCATTTACTACCTGATAGCTACAATCAAAAAGCGCTAAATTAGATAGGTCTTCTTGTTCTATTTCGGTGTTTTCGGTATTCGGATTCACTCTTAAAACATCCAGGTGTAATTGGTAGGTTTCTATAAATCCTAAGAGATCTGTAAATTGTTTTCCACCAATAGTATCCTGGGGATCTAATGGTAATAATAATTTTTTAATTGGAGTATAAGTATATCCTTCAGGAATGATTAGCGTTTTGCACTGTACTTTTCTAACTACGTTAATCGTATTGCTACCAAAAAGAACTTCTTTAACCCCCGAAGCACCATTGGTTCCCATAACAACAAAATCTATTTTTTGGTTTCTGATAGCCTGATTTATAGCATCAATAAAAACATCGAAATCTATAATCGTTTCAAAACTATAATTCGGATTATTAAATTCGCTTTTTAAATTTTCAACAAGTGCTTGCAGCTTTTCTTTAGGCTCTTTAGTGATAGATTCATAAATACTTTCTTTTGGAGAGTTCATTAAATCATCCGATGTAAAACTTCCTATTTTATGTATATGCATAACATGAAAGGTGCATTTTTCATTTTTAAAAAAGTGCATAGCATAATGTATTGCATTTTCTGAATTAATAGAAAAATCCGATAGTAATAGTATGTTTTTCATGATGTTTAGTATTTATTTTCTAAAGATATTATAAAAATAATTTAAGTAATATGACTTAAATCAGCTTTGTGATTTATTGGTAACTAACTGATTTGCAACCTGAATTATCTAACTTTTATTATGTAATTTGAAGTGTAAAAAATAAAGAGGACAAAAAAGTCCTTATTGTGATATTTATCATGTTTTAAGATTCATCTTTGCTTTAATTTCGCCTAATAAATTAAAACTAACTAATATGAAAACAATACTAAAATTAATGATGCTTATTTTAACACTAACCATGGTTAGTTGCTTTAATAACAAAGAAACAGAATATGCAAATACAGAAGATATTCCTGTGAATAGAGAAATGCTAGCAGAATTAACTTCGCCACCACACGTACCAACTCCAGTGGGAAGACGTAAAGCAAAAAAACTTATCGTTAAAATGGAAATCCTAGAAAAAGTAGGAGAAATGACAGATGGAGTAGAATATATGTATTGGACGTTTGGCGGAACAGTACCTGGTAGCTTTATAAGAACTAGAGTTGGCGATGAGGTAGAGTTTCATTTACAAAATCACCCAGATAATAAACTGCCTCATAATATAGATATGCATGCAGTTACAGGTCCTGGAGGAGGAGCAGAATCTTCTTTTGTAGCTCCCGGACATGAAAAAGTGTTTTCTTTTAAAACTTTAAATCCAGGATTGTATGTGTACCATTGTGCAACTGCTCCAGTAGGAATGCATATTGCTAACGGAATGTATGGACTAATTTTAGTGGAACCAGAAGGCGGTTTACCTCCAGTAGATAAAGAATACTACATCATGCAAGGAGATTTCTATACTAAAGGTGCAAATGGAGAACGTGGTTTACAACCTTTTGATATGCAAAAAGCAGTAGATGAAAAAGCAGATTATGTAGTATTTAATGGTAAAGTTGGTGCACTTACAGGAGATAATGCAATTACTGCAAAAGTAGGAGAAACGGTAAGATTGTTTGTCGGTAATGGCGGACCAGGTCTAGTATCTTCTTTTCATGTTATTGGTGAGATTTTCGACAGAGTACATGTTGAAGGTGGCGATTTAATTAATGAAAATGTACAAACTACTTTGATTCCTGCTGGTGGTGCAGCAATGGTAGAATTTCGTGTCGATGTACCTGGAACTTTTATTATAGTAGATCACTCCATATTTAGAGCCTTTAATAAAGGTGCTTTAGGAATGCTTAAAGTAGAAGGTGAAGAAAACAAGAAAATATATTCTGGGGAAATTAGAGATGATATTTATTTACCAGAAGGTCCTGGAATTCAAAGTATGCCTACGACAGACGAAGTGGTTGCATCAGAAATTCCAGCAAAATCTTTTGAAGAGCAAATGGAATTTGGTAAAAATGCATATATGCAAACCTGTTTTGCTTGTCATCAAGCAGAAGGACAAGGTATTCCAAATGCGTTTCCTCCTTTAGCAAATTCCGATTATTTAAATGCAGATGTAAGTCGTGCTATCGGAATTGTTTTACACGGAAAAACAGGAGAAATCACCGTTAATGGTAAAAAATATAATAGTGTAATGACCAGACAAATGTTATCTACAGATGAAATAGCAAATGTTTTGACTTATGTTTATAACAGTTGGGGAAATAACAAAACCGTTGTGACCAAAGAAATGGTAGATAAAGTTAAAAAAAGTAAATAATTTTTAAAATGATAAAAAGCCAGGCCTTTAGAATTTTGTTTGTTTTGTTAGTGTTTCAAACGATGCTTTATGCACAGTCTGAAGGCATGGTTTCTATTAAAGGTAGTCGGTATTTACCGCTATACGGAAGAGATTCTACAGTAGTTGCGGTTAAAGATTTTGAAATGGATGTATATCCAGTAACCAATTCCGAATATGTAGATTTTATAAAAAAATATCCGAAATGGCAAAAATCGAATGTCATTAGTTTATTTGCAGATAAAGGATATTTAGTGAATTGGAAATCCGATACGGAACTAAAAGATTCTGAAAAACCTAACAGTCCAGTTACTTATGTGTCTTGGTTTGCAGCGAAAGACTATTGCGAATGTCAAGGTAAACGCTTACCAACGATAGATGAATGGGAATATGCTGCAATGGCAGATAAAACCACAAAAGATGCAAGGGTTAAACCCGAATATAATGCCGAAATTCTTGCTTGGTATGAAGCACCAAGAACCAATGAAAATACGATTGGACTCCATCCTGAAAATTTTTGGGGAGTTCATGATTTACATGGTTTGGTTTGGGAATGGACGCTGGATTTTAATTCGGTTTTAATTTCTGGAGAATCGAGAAAAGATGTAGATAAAGACAATAATTTGTTCTGCGGAAGTGCTGCCGTTAATGCTACAGATTTAATGAATTATGCTGCTTTTATGCGCTATGCTATTCGCGGAAGTTTAAAAGCCAAATACTCTATGAAGAATTTAGGGTTTAGATGTGTTAAAGATATACCAAATGAATTTTAAAATTATTGAAGGTAAATTTGAATAGTATTTTCTTTAGATGAGATAGAAAATATAAGCATAGCATTAGTTAAGGTCCTATTTTATATGGATATGTAAAGGAAATAGAAACGAATTTAACTCATCATTTTGAAGTTTATCAGGTATTAAAATCGAATAAAAAATGAAACACTTAAAAATAATTTTTTCAGTCTTAGTAATGACAATTGCTTTTACGGCTTGCAATTCTAAAACTTCTAAAAATACTTCGGAAGCATTAGCAGTTTATCAATGTCCTATGCAATGCGAAGGCGCAAAAACCTATAGCGAAGCTGGTAGTTGTCCTGTTTGTAATATGGATTTGAAACCCGTAGAAAAAGCTTCAAAAGTATTGGAAACGAATGAAATTTCGGAAGCATCCATTTTCAATTTAACTTCTAAATGGAATACCGAAGAAGGTGAGGTGATTCAGCTTAAAGATCTAAAAGGAAAAACTTTAGTGATGGTCATGATTTATACTTCTTGTAAAGCTGCTTGTCCTCGTTTAGTAGCAGATATGCGAAATATAGAAGCGGAAATCCCAAAGGAAAATCTAAAGGATTTAAATTTTGTACTAATAAGTATCGATCCAGAAACTGATACACCAGAACGTTTAAAAGCTTTTGCTATTGAAAATCTTATGGATGATGAGCAATGGACTTTTTTACAAGGAACCGAAAGCGGTGTTCGTGAATTTGCGAATGTACTTGCTATGAAATACAAGCAGATTTCACCAATAGATTTTTCACATTCTAATATAATAAGTGTCTTTAATACTAAAGGCGAATTAATACACCAACAAGAAGGTTTAGGTGTAAATAATAAAGATACCGTAGATACCATTCTAGAACTTACACAGTAAAATATCCTACAAGGTTTAAAAAAAACTTACAGGTAAAAAACAGAACTAAAAATGAAAAGTATATTAACAATCCTATGTTTAGGAGTTGTAATGACTTCTTACGCACAAGAATTTGAAATTTCAACAGAATTAAGACCACGTTTTGAATATAGACATGGTTACAAAACCTTAATCGCAGATGATGCAGATGCTGCAACATTTATATCGCAGCGTACGCGATTAAATTTTGGTTATAAAAGCGAAAAATTACAGATGTATTTGGCAGTACAAAATGTTAGAGTTTGGGGAGATGTTGCAACATTATCTACTTCAGATGCCAATGGAACAGCAATACACGAAGCGTGGGCAAAATTATATTTAGATCCTAAATTGTCTTTGAAATTTGGACGACAAGAAATTGTTTATGATGACCATAGAATCTTTGGAAACGTTGGTTGGGCACAACAAGCCAGAAGTCATGATGCATTTGTTGCTACCTATACACCAAATGAAAATAATCAATTAGATATTGGAATCGCTTTTAATGAAAATGCGGAAACGTTGTTTGATACAGACTATACAGTAGATAATTACAAAGCTTTTCAATACGCTTGGTATCATACGAAATTGGACGCTGTTGATTTGAGTTTTTTAATACTGAATAACGGCTTAGCTTATGATGCAGATGACGAACAAAAAGTAGCTTATAACCAAACTTTGGGTACGCATATGAACTACAAGAAAAATAAGTTACAAGCTGATGCTTCTATGTATTATCAAACCGGAAAAATAGCAAACACAAGTTTGAATGCTTTTAACATTGCAGGAAATGTGTTTTATACAATTAACGAAAAATTTAAAACAGGATTAGGTGTCGAATACCTTTCTGGAGCAGATAGTAATAGTACCGAAAATAAAATAAAATCTTTTAATCCTTGGTTTGGTACCAACCATAAATTTAATGGTTTTATGGATTATTTTTATGTCGGAAACCATATAAATTCGGTAGGATTATTAGATGTTAATGCAACTATAGCATATCAAAAAGATAAGTTTTCAGCAAAATTAATTCCTCATGTTTTTTCTTCAGCAGCAACGGTTGTGGATGCTTCCGGAAAAGAAATGGATAATGTTTTAGGTACAGAACTCGATTTGGTTTTAGGTTATAAATGGACTAAAGATGTTAGTTTTCAAGCAGGATATTCACAGATGTTTGCTACAGAGACAATGGAAGTTTTAAAAGGTGGAAATACGGATAATACAAACAATTGGGCTTGGTTAATGATAACGGTTAAGCCGAGTTTATTTAAAACAACATTTAAAAAAGAGTAAGATACAGTTTCGTATTTATTTCTAAACTGCATTTTCTAGAGCTGTTAGGTTTTTATAATCTAACAGCTTTATGTTTTTAATTACTTCCAAAATACATCTTCCAGATTGTCTTCAAAAGATTCTGGTTGATGTATTTTTTCTATCTGAAGCATTTGTGCTTCCGTAGCAATTTTTTGTATTTCGGGAAATAAAACGCGTTCTTCAAATCGGATGTGTTGTTCTAAAGCTTCTTCTATTTTACTTAACGTTATGGCATGGTCTTCGGTTTCAGCAAACAAACCTTTTATATGCTTGTGATCTGCTAAAGCCTTTTTTATAAGTTCGTGCTTTTCTTCTAGAATAGTGAAAATATGTGCTTCTTCCATTTCAAAATGCGGAATCAAGTGTGTTTCAAAAAACCAATTAGCGTACGTTCTTATGCGTTCTGGGGCAATATTCTTGCTGAATCCAGATCTAATTTTCCAGGATAATAGTAATCCATGATGATGCTCTCTACTTAATGGTTGTAGTGCTTTATGACGTTTTTGTGGTTTGTGTTGCATCTTGTTTTGTTTTAATAATATGTAATAAAATAAAAAGAATTCCTAGTGGTAATAAAATACTAAATAGAAATAATAAAAGATAGTAATTGGTAAGAATTCCTTCTCCAAAGTAAAATTTACAACCTTGAATAAGTAATAGCATTTCGGTTAATAGGAAGCCTAAAAGAAAACTGTAAATCCCTATATATAACGATTTTGTAAATCGGACTAAGCGAGTGTTTAATATAAACGAAAATAAGAAACCACTAATAATACCAAGCATCATTAAATGAATAAATCCAATTATAAAGTTGCGATGTTCGAATACCACTAGTGAAAACTCAGGAATAAGAGTAAGTGCTTGTAAAAGTGTTTTTAGGCAAAAACATACGACACTAAAAAAATAGAGATAGAGTACTATTTTAGGCTTTGCGCTTACATGGTTCAACAGATTAGGCTTGATAATTTTTAAAAAGGTATAAAGGCTAGCAAGTTGTAAAAAGATACCAACTGCATTAATAAAAAGTAGTGTTTTATGTGGTGCAAACCATTGCACTGGTAAAGCAAAAGTTAAAATAGTAGAAGCAATTAATAGGCTGAAGAATACTCTAAAAAGTTTAGAGTCTTCAATCTGAAGTAAATGAAAAAACACAGCAATAACAGCAATTAAAAACCAACCGTTAAACTGAAAATGTAAAAAGAACTGAATGGCTATTTGGTAAAAAGCAGATGCTTGTCCGAGTATCGAAACCGCTGGTCCCAAACACCAAACACCAAGTGTAGAAAGCACCATAAATAGGAGCGAAGCCTTTAGTAGTTTGTTGGTTACTACCGATTCGGTTTTGTGGTTTTTCCAAATGAGATAAGCAAAATAGTAACTACAAAATATATGTAAGGTAGAAAAGGAAATGGAAACTGTAGCATACCCTTGAAAGGGAAAGCTGATCATCATGCCAATAACAGCAAATTCGGTCAGCCAAAATAAACGACTATAAATAGGTTTTTTATCTGGAATAAAATAATGTACAATAAGTGTAAACAACATGAGATAAACCCAACCTAACATGGCAACATGCGAATGTGCGTGTGTTAAAAAGCGATAATTTAAACCAATAGATTCGATAACCGAAAATCGTAGCGCTAACCCCATTAGAGCTGCAATGAAGAAGTTAATTAAACAAACAAGAATTAGTTTTTTTTGCATTATAATAAAAAATAATCTTTACGTAAAGGGGTATGTATTAATAAAAATCCCGGAACATGTTTAGGGAAATGTTCCAGGATTTTCTAAGTACTAAAGTTACAAATTATAAATTGCTATTAATCAAATTGTTGCTCTAGTTTTATTGCTTCCGGAAATAAAATATTATTTTCCAAATGTATGTGTAAATGCAAATCTTTTTCAAACTCATCCAGCATTGCAAAAGTTACTTTATAGGTGTTACAAGCATCTGCTGGTGGCGTATAATTATCGGTAAGTTCTGCTATTTCTCTAAAGCGTTCTCCTTCGGTATCGTGCTCATGCATCATCATGGCAATTGGATTTTCAACGGTTCCAAATTGTGGTGATTGTATTGCTACGTGATCTAGTTTTGCCTTCACCATTCTTTTTACAAAAGGGAAGAGGATGAGTTCTTCTTTTTTCATGTGTGCTGTTAATTCGTCAGCAGAAGCCGTAAATAATTCGTTTATTTTAAACAGTTCTGGGTGACGCTCGCCGTGTACACGACAAAGTTTATCTAAAAACTGACGTAAAACAGGGATTTTCTCTTCCACATATCTATGGTGTTTCTTTTCAATATATTCTGCTAGTAAATCTAAAGGCCAAGATTTGTAATCTATAGATTGATCCGTTTTCGAGTTTAAAACAGCCTCTAATTCTTCGGCTAACCTATTGCTATCTATTCCTTTTTTCTCGCAAGCTTCTTCAATCGTTCTGTTACCATTACAGCAGAAATCTATTTTGTATTTTGAAAAAACAGCAGCAGTTCTAAAGTCGTCTGCTACAAATTCACCTATTTGTTTCTGCGTATTTTTTTGTAATGTTTCCATAATGTGTTTGTTTTAATATTGGTAAAAATGTTAGCCTTTGATCTGCTTGATTTTTTATTTATTAAGAGCGTTAAGGCTTTTTTTATTTCGGATAATTTTATCCTATTTATATTCAAATTTTTTTTAGATCTTTAAAAAGGAAGCTCCAGATTTTATGCCTAATGCTAGTTCTTCTAAATTAGTAGTTTCTAACATGTGCTTTAATTCATCACGTATCACTTTGAATTTATCATGCATAGGACAGGGATGATTCTCATCGCATTTCTCTAAACCTAATCCGCAACCACTATAAATTTTGTCACCATCAATAGCTTCTACTATTTGAGTAAGTTTTATGGATGCAATAGTATCTTTATCAATAATAAAACCGCCATAAGCACCTTTTACAGATTTAATAAGATCATGTCTAACTAATGCTTGTAAAATTTTTGCCGTAAAAGCTTTAGGAGAGTTTATTTCTTCCGAAATTTCTTTAGGAGAAACTAGTTTCCCTTCAAACGAATTTTTCGCAATAAAAATAGATGCTCTTATTCCATACTCACAAGCTTTTGAAAACATATAATTCTTTTTTTTCTTTTACAAAGATAAACAATATTCTAATTAAGACATATTTATCCTAATTAATTATTTGTTAAAAAAATCGCTTGGCATTTTTACCAAGCGATTTCCTATTTTGTTACCTATATGTTAAAACTGTTCTATCAAGTAGTTTATTAAATCTGTAGTAGTAACAATTCCAATTAACTTGTCATTATCTACTACAGGTAATGCATGAAATTCTTTTTCTGCTAATATTTCTGCAACTTCTTTAATGGTTGTATTTGAAGTAATACTTGTTAAATTTTTTGCCATTACTTGTTCTATAGTAAACATATTATATACTACGGTATCCACATCATTTTCGTCTTCATCAATAGCATCGGCAAAACTAATTCGTAATAAATCGGTATAACTTAACATACCAATTATTTTCTCTCCGCTTACCACTGGAATATGACGAATATTATTTTTTTTGAATAATTTTTCAGCTACATCTAAATCATCGGTATGATTAAGTGTAATTACATCTCTTGTCATAATAGTCGAAACTGGTATTCTTTTTCTCATAATATCTTGGTTTTAAATTCTATACTAAAGATAGTTTAAAACGCAAAAAATAAATATGATAAAAGTCAGTTAAACCAATTGTTTTAAACGAAAATTAAATAATTTCCAAAGCAAAAGCTTCACAAGATTTTAGCGTGTCTTTTACATCTTCAAATGTAGTTCTTGGGTTTATTAAACACATGCGTAAAACCACTTGATTTTGTAAAACGGTAGTTACTAATAAAGCTTCTCTAGAGTCTACCACTCTTTTAGAAATTTCTTGATTGATAGCGTCTAACTGTTTTTCAGAATAATTTTTTCCTATGGGATTGTATCTAAAATTAATTACGGCAAGTGTAGCTGGAGATACTACTTCCCAATTTGCACTTTTTCGTAAATCGGCTTCTACCTCTTCGGCTAAATCAATAGAATAGGAAACCGCTTTTTTAAATGCGGAAAGTCCGAAGGTTTTCATCGACATATAAAACTTTAAAGCTCTAAAACGCCTTGTAAGTTGAATACCATGATCGTAAAAATTTATTTCCGATTGATTTCCTTCAATATCTCTTAAATACTCTGGTTTTTCGGTAAAAGTTTCACTTAGCCATTTGTGATTTCTAACTAATAAACAACCCATTTCATAAGGTTGGTATAACCATTTATGCGGATCTATTGCCACAGAATCCGCCTTTTCAATTCCTTTTAAAAGTTTGCTTCCTTTTTTGGATAAAATAGCAGCTCCACCATAGGCACCATCAATATGAAACCAAAGTTTTTCGGTCTTACATATTTTAGCAATTTCGTTTAAAGGATCTACAGTTCCTGTATTTGTTGTTCCAGCGGAAGCGATAATACAAAACGGTTGTAAGCCTTCTAATCGATCTTTGGCAATGGCATTTTTAAGTTTATTAATGGCCATTTTAAATTCGATATCGGTAGGGATAATTCGTATTTGTTCTTTTTTAAATCCTAAAACACGAATTGCTTTTATATTAGAAGAGTGTGCTTGATCGGAAAGATAAATAATAGCTTTCGAAAAATCGTCGCCACAACGTTGTCTTCTTGCGGTAACTAAAGCGGTTAGATTTGCCATAGAGCCACCACTGGTGAAAATTCCACCACCTTTTGTAGTCGGAAATTTAAATAGTTTTAATAACCAGTTCATAGTTACAATTTCTAATTCTGCAGCAGCAGGAGAAGCAGCCCAACCTCCAGAAAATATATTGAAACCTGTAGCTAACGTATCTGCCATAACACTAACAAAATTGCTTGGTCCTGGAACAAAAGAATAAGATTTTGGATGGGTAACAATACTACTATTTGGTAATACTTTTGCAGTAACAAAGTCTAATACTTCTTTATAATTGGTAGGTTCTTCAGGAGCTTCCGTTTTAAAAAGCAAATCCATTTCTTCTCTAGAAGCTAGTGAAACTGGTTTTTTAGAATTTTCGGTATCAAAATGTTCAACAATAGTATCAATTACTTGATAACCATATTGTTTCATTTCTTCTTTACTTAATTGCAGTTTATGCGAATTGTCCATGAAGGGCATTTTTGTATTGTTATATGAATAGGAAGTACGCTTTATAAAAAGCCACTAATTTAGTGACAATCTATTGCACTAGATGCAATATCAACTATTGGAGCAGGAGAGAGGTACGGAATACCTAAACCTAAACCACGAAGAATAAATAATAATCCTATAATTACTACAAAAATAGGAATCCCTTTTTGAATACGTTGCTTCATTTTGGTATTTAAAAATTTACCTAAATAAATAGCAGAAGTCATTAATGGGATGGTACCTAAACCAAACAACGCCATATATAAACTTCCTTGCCATGCGCTTTGCATTGCTAATGAAGCAAAAACAGCCATATATACTAGTCCGCAAGGTAAAAATCCATTTAAAAAACCAATAGTTAAAAAGGTATCTGCAGTTTTCTTTTTTAAAGCTTTACCTAAAGAAGATTTTACTTTGGAAATGATTTTATAAATAGGTTTTGAGAAGTTGTATTTGTTAAATATTCTTGAGGGAATCACCACAACAACTATCATCAGAATCCCTAAAAAAATAGATAGTTGTTGCTGGATTCCAAAGATATAAAGACTTTTACCAACCAAGCCGAAGAATAAACCAATTAGCGAATATGCTAACAATCGACCAAAATGATACGTGAATATTTGTATTACTTTTTTTGTAGAATTAGTTCTGTCTACTGGTAGCATAAATGCAATAGGACCACACATACCAACGCAATGGAAACTTCCTAGTAATCCGAAAATGAGTGCAGACCAAAGCATACTTTGCTGTTTTAGTAAATAATCTCTTTTTTGTAGAGATAGTTTTTTCCGTTATATTGCCAATCTACTTTAATGTTCCAACGACCATCTAACAAACGTTTGTCAGGTATGAGCAAATTGTGGTTTGATAGTGAAATCGGAATTTCAAAATCAAATTGTTTATTAGATGGTCTATATAGGAACACTTTTCCTGTAATATTTTCTTTTTGAAGGTTTTCTGGGAATATAATAATAACACCTTCTGCTGTTTTTTTCCAGCTTAGGTTTTCTGCTAAATCTTGCGCATTTGTTTCTTTATTAATATCATCTTGAAACTGTAATTCTTGTTTATAGTAATCTTCGGTTACTAAATCATGGTCATATTTACTATCTGTCATCATGGTGATAATAAAATACATGATGAAGCTTATAAATGCTACAAAAGCGATTACGATTCCTGTTCCCCAATTTATTTTCATTGCAAATTTATTTTTTTATTCCCTCGAAGGAGGGAATCTCTTTTTAATTATAACTGCGTGGCCCTAAAAAGTTCACAGTAGTGGTTTCAATCATCTCATCGCCACTATATACCTCAATCATAAGTTTGTTTTTGTCTCCTTTCAATTTATTTTTATCTATTTCAATAAATAAGGTTCCTTCTGCCAAACCTTGTGCAGGAACTTCAAAATTAGCAGCAGTGGAAACCATTTTTATTTCCCCTTCTTGTTTTCTAAGTTTGAATTTTATGTTTTCAATATCCTTCGTTGTTTTATTTACAAGTTTAAAGGTGAAAACGTTACTTATTATATTTTCTCCTTTATGCTCAAATAATTGCCCTGGAAGTCTTAAAACAGTAGCTTCAACGTCATTTCTTAAAAGCAACATTCCGCATAACATACCAGTAAGAATAGTAAGAACAGCAATATATCCTTTCATTCTTGCAGTAATTTTGAATTTTTCTTTCTTTTCTATTTCATCTTCTGAAGCAAATCGTATTAATCCTTTTGGAAGGTTGATACTTTCCATAATATGATCACATTCATCAATACAAGCAGTACAGTTTACACATTCTAATTGTGTACCATTTCTGATATCGATTCCTGTAGGACAAACATTTACACATTGTAAACAATCGATACAGTCTCCATGACCAAGTGCTTCTCTGTCTTCGTTTTTTCTAAATTTTTTTCGTCCGTTTTCTCCTTCACCACGTTTATGATCATAAGCAACTACAATAGATTTATTATCTAATAATACACTTTGTAATCTACCATACGGACAAGCTATAATACATACTTGTTCTCTAAACCAAGCGAAAACAAAATAGAAGACAGCAGTAAAAATAATAAGCGGAAAAAGTGTACCTAAATGGTCTAACGGATTGCCAGTTATATATTTTATTAGTTTATCACTTCCTATTAAATAGGCTAAAAAAACATTAGCAATTACAAAGGAGATTAATAAAAAGATAAACCATTTTAAAGCTCGTTTTCTAATCTTTTCGGCATTCCATTCTTGTTTGTCTAGTTTGCGTTGTTTGTTTCTATCGCCATCAATCCAATATTCAATACGTCTAAAAACCATTTCCATAAAAATAGTTTGCGGACAAATCCAACCACAAAAAACACGTCCAAAACTTACCGTAAACAAAGCGATAAATACAATACCAATTAGCATAGACATTACAAATAAGTAAAAGTCTTGTGGCCAAAATGGTAAACCAAAAATGTTGAAACGACGTTCTAGAATATTAAACAATAAAAACTGGTTGCCATTTATTTTAATAAAAGGAGCAGCAATAAGAAAAATAAGTAAACCGTAGCTAACTATTTTTCGCTTGTTATAATATTTACCACTAGGTTTTTTGGGGTATACCCAAGCACGACCACCTTCTTCATTAATGGTACCAATGGTGTCTCTAAAAGATTCGTTTTGTGGTGTTTCCAAAATCTATTTTATTTAGACCTATCCGGTTTTAAAAAACGGATAGGTCTTGTTCAAAATGTTCTATTCTTTTGTAGTGCCTTCCCAAACATCGCCTTCTGCAGGTTTTGGTTCGGCAGGTGTGGTTCCTTGAAATTGCAGTACATAACTTGCTACTTGCGCAATTTCAGCTGGTTTTAAACTCTGTTTCCATGAAATCATTCCTTTTCCATCACGTCCACCTTCCGAAATTGTTTTAAACACATTTTTAATTCCTCCACCTAAAATCCAATGTTTATCTGTTAGGTTAGGTCCAATTCCACCACCACCATCAGCTTTATGACAAGCAACACAGTTTTCGGTAAATGTTTTTTTACCATTATTTAAATCGGAAGCATCCGTTAACAATTCTACAGTATTAAAATCAACTAAATCCTTCGCTGTTTTTTTGTATTCTTCAATATCAATTTTTGCTTGTGCGTATTCTGCTTCTAGTTCCATATACTGGTTTTCACCATTAAATATTTCGAATCTGGCAAAATATACAATTGCGAATACTATAGAAATATAAAAACTGTAAATCCACCAAGGCGGAAGATCATTATCTAGCTCTTTAATACCATCGTAATTATGATCTAGAATAATTTCGTGCTCTTCTTGAATTGGTTTAGCACCTAGTAATTTGGTGTAGGTTTTGTTTACCCAAGTAACCAGTTTGGATGTTTTTACTTGTGATGCATCATATCTAGCTTTTCCTTCTTCGTCTAAACTTTGATATAGAATATTAGCCATAGAACCTACAATAGCTTCTGTAGCAATTAATATTAGTAAAACGAGTAGTAAGAATACCATAATAATTGGTTTCTCTATAAATGCTGGCTTTGTACCAGAATCGACAAAGTACTCTACAATGCCTAAAATGATAAAAAATAGGACTGGTATCTTAAGCCAAGACGGAAATAAATTTCTCATAATTCGGATTGGTTTTGGTTATCTAATTCTAATGGTATATTACTTACACTTTCTATATATTCTTTTTTTGCTGTAAATACCCATAAAAATAGGACTACAAAAAAACCGAAGAATATAAGTAAGGATATAATTGGATATATTTCTATTCCAGAAATACTGTCCATATAATTTTTTACAAACTTTAACATAATTCTAGTTTTGAGTGGTTTCTAAATCTTTCACTTTTATATCGGTACCTAAGCGTTGTAAGTAAGCAATTAGTGCTACTATCTCACGATTACGCATTTCTATAAATTCTGCACCTCCAGCTGCTTTATCTGCTTCGTATGTTTCTGCGAAATCAGGATCTGCATATAGATTTTTTTCAATTTGAATACCTTGATCTAACATGGCTTGTTGTGCATTTGCAATTTCATCATCACTATATGGTACACCTAAAGTTACCATAGCTTCCATTTTTTTCTCAGTAAGTGATTTGTCAAGTTCATCTCTAATAATCCATTTATAAGATGGCATGATAGAACCTGATGACGTACTTTGTGGATCATACATGTGGTTTAAGTGCCAGTTGTCTGAATATTTCCCTCCAATACGATGTAAATCTGGTCCAGTACGTTTAGATCCCCAAAGGAATGGATGATCATAAACATATTCCCCTGCTTTCGAGTATTCTCCGTAACGTTCTACTTCACTTCTAAAAGGACGAATCATTTGTGAGTGACATCCAACACAACCTTCACGAATGTAAATATCACGACCTTCTAATTCTAAAGGTGTGTATGGTTTTACGCTTGCAATAGTTGGTATATTGGATTTTACCATGATAGTTGGTACAATTTGTACAATACCACCAATTAAAATAGCAATGGTTGCTCCAATAGTTAATTTAATAGGCTTACGCTCTAACCAAGTGTGCCATCCTTCGCCAGCAGTACGTTTTTTAGAAACATGCTGTAATGCAGGAGCTTCGGCTAATTCGTCTTCTACTTTACTACCTTGTCTTATTGTAATATAAACGTTATATACAAGAATTAACATTCCTACAATATAAAGCGTTCCACCAACAGCACGCATATAGTACATTGGCATAATTTCAGTAACAGTTTCTAAGAAGTTACCATACATTAAGGTACCATCTGGATTAAACTGTTTCCACATACTTGCTTGTGTAAATCCAGCAACGTAAAGCGGTAAAGCATAAAATATAATACCTAAAGTACCAATCCAGAAATGCAAGTTAGCAAGTCCGAGAGAGTATAACTTCGTTTTAAATAATCTTGGTACTAAGTAATAAATCATACCAAAGGCTAAGAAACCATTCCAAGCTAAAGCACCAACGTGAACATGCGCAATAATCCAATCGGTAAAGTGACCAATTGCATTTACATTTTTAAGGGAAAGTAAAGGTCCTTCAAAAGTTGCCATACCATAACCGGTAAGTGCAACAACCATAAATTTTAAAACAGGATCTGTACGTACTTTATCCCAAGCACCACGAAGTGTTAGTAGTCCGTTTATCATTCCTCCCCAAGAAGGCATTAATAACATTACAGAAAATGCTACACCAAGATTTTGTGCCCATTCTGGTAAAGCAGTATATAGTAAATGGTGAGGTCCAGCCCAGATATAAATAAAGATTAAAGACCAAAAGTGAATGATAGAAAGTCTATATGAATATACAGGTCTGTTTGCAGCTTTAGGTACAAAATAGTACATCAATCCTAAGAAAGGTGTTGTTAAAAAGAATGCTACGGCGTTATGTCCGTACCACCATTGTACCAGTGCATCTTGAACTCCTGCGTATACCGAATAACTTTTCATAGCACTAACAGGTAGCTCTAAACTATTAAAGATATGTAATACAGCAACGGTTACAAAAGTGGCTATGTAAAACCAAATAGCAACATATAAGTGACGTTGTCTTCTTTTAATCATGGTACCAATTAAATTGATCCCGAAGGCAACCCAAATAAGCGCAATAGCAATATCAAAAGGCCATTCTAATTCTGCATATTCTTTAGAGGTAGTATACCCTAAAGGTAATGTGATAGCAGCACCAACAATAATGGCTTGCCATCCCCAAAAATTAATTTTACTTAATAGATCACTGTACATTCTCGCTTTAAGAAGACGTTGTGAAGAGTAATACACACCTGCAAAAATAGCATTACCAACAAAGGCAAAGATTACAGCGTTGGTATGTAATGGTCTTAAACGACCAAAGCTTAACCAGGAAATGCCTTCTGTGTAATTGGGAAAAATGAAAAGGAAAGCTAGCATTAAGCCGACTGCCATACCTACAACTCCCCAGAGAATAGTAGCGTAAAGGAAATTTTTAACGATTTTGTTATCGTAATAGAATTGTTCTTTTTCCATAATAAATAATTAATTAGTCTTTTTAGTTTTTATAGTTGGTTTTGGTTTCTCTTTAACAAGTTCGTCTTCAAAAAGCATTCTAACGGAAGGGGTATAGCTATCATCAAATTGACCACTTTTTACGGCATAAATAAAAGCTGCAAAAAAACCGATTGCAACTATAATGCTGATAGTCAATAAAATATAAATAACACTCATACCTATTAGAAGTTATGGTTCAAAATTACATGTAAACCGTTTTGTAAAACATGATTTTTATCATGTTTAGTTATTTGTATTCATTCTAATTTCTTGCCAATTTTCTTCCTAAAATATTTGTAGCAATGGTTGTAAACACTACGATACTAATAGAACTCAAAGGCATTAAAATGGCGGCAACTACAGGAGCTAATTGTCCGGTTACTGCAAAGTACAAACCTATTACGTTATATACAAATGAAAGTACAAAACTCCATTTAATAATTTGTATAGCACTTTTTGATACTTTGATATATTTGTATAGTTGATTGAATTTAGAAGCATCTAAAATAGCATCACAAGCTGGAGAGAAGACGTTTACGTTTTCCGACAATGCAATACCAACATTACTCTGCGCCAAAGCACCAGCATCATTTAAACCATCTCCAATCATGAGCACTTTTGCACCTTCGGTTTGATGGTATTTGATGTATTCTAATTTGTCATCTGGTTTCTGATTGAAAATTAACTTCGTTTTACTTGGAAGTATTTTTTTTAAATTTTCCAATTCTCCTTCATTATCACCAGAAAGGATTACCAAATCGTAATGTTTTTTTAGTTTATTGAAGAGTTTTGACAACCCTTTTCTATAGCTATTATAAAAAGTATATTTTCCTTTATAAATATTGTTAGTACTAATATGAACCGCTGTATTTAAAACGGAAGCTTCTGAAGAACCCACAAAACTTGCAGAACCAATTTTTATGTTTTCGTTATTATGGGAAGCTTCAATACCTTTACCTAAATGCTCTTCAAAATGATTTAAAGTAATGATATTGTTTTCGTCTAAAATATCATACAATGTTCTACTTAGTGGATGATTAGAACCTCGAAGCGTATTTTTTAGTAAGATGCCTTCGGAAGTAGAAAGCGTTTCCCCTTCATAAGTTGCCGTACTTTGTTTGTTGGAAGTAATCGTTCCTGTTTTGTCAAAAATAATCGTGTTTATAGCAGCTAACTGTTCTATAACCGAAGCATTTTTAACATAGAATTTTTGCTTTCCAAAGATGCGAAGTAAATTTCCGAAGGTAAAAGGAGCAGAGAGCGCAATGGCACACGGACACGCAATAATAAGTACAGCAGTAAAAACATTCATGGCTTTCGATGCATCTACAAACAGCCAAAAAGTAGTTGCTAGTATTGAAATACTTAGTACAGCGATGGTAAAACGTTTACTAATTCTATTAGTTAGCGTGGTAAATCCGTCTTCCTTATTTTTACTGAATACATCATTACTCCATAATTGCGTGAGGTAACTTTGTTCTACCGATTTCAAGGCTTCCATTTCTATCACTCCAGCGGTTTGTTTTCCTCCTGCAAATAGCTTGTCACCAGAATTTTTACTAACGTTTTCCGATTCTCCAGTTACAAAGCTATAATCAATTCGTGCTTTTCCGTTAATGAGAATACCATCTACAGGTATTAACTCTTCGTTTCTAATCAGTAATCGGTCTCCTTTTTTAATTTCGTAAACTTGAATTGGAGTTTCGCCTTCTTCCGAAGAAATTTTAGTTATTGCAATTGGGAAATACGATTTATAATCCCGCTCAAACGAAAGGAAGGAATATGTTTTTTGCTGAAAGAATTTTCCGAGTAATAAAAAGAAAACCAAACCCGTTAAACTATCGAAGAAACCGGATCCTAAATCGAAAATGATTTCTATAGTACTTCGAATAAATAAAACCGAAATACCTAAAGCTATTGGTACATCTATATTTAAAAGTTTAGCACGTAAACCTTTGAATGCCGAAACAAAATAATCTTGTGCTGCATAAAAAACGACAGGAAGTGAAAAGGCAAACATGAGCCAACGAAACAAGTGCTTGTATTGTTCTAACCAGAATTCACCAACTTCAAAATACTCTGGAAAAGAAAGAAACATCACATTACCAAATGCAAAACCTGCAATTCCTAATTTGTAAATTAGTGTTCTGTTAATATGTTCTTTTCCGGTTTTAAAATCGTCTAAAGAAATATAAGGTTCATAACCAATACTACTTAAAAGTATCACAATTTCTTTAAGCGATGTTTTTTCGGTATCGTAAGTAACACGAACGGTTTTCTTACCAAAATTAACTTGTGAGGTGGATATCCCTGGATTTAATTTATTTCCATTTTCTAGAATCCAAATACAAGAACTACAATGAATATGCGGAATGTAAAGGGTAACTATTTGTGTGTTACCATCATTAAATTCGGTTAATTTTTCAATAATATTTTCTTGCGAAAGGAAATCGTATTTACCTTGAATTTCCTTCGGAATTGCTCCAGGAGAAGATTGTAAATCGTAGTAACAAGTTAAATCGTTTTCTGAGAAAATTTCATAAACGGTTTTACAACCATTACAACAAAACGACTTTTCGTTAAATTGAATAATTGTATCACAATCATCACCACAATGAAAACAAGTAGACTTGTCCATATTTTTTTTGCTCATTTATACCTGTAACAAAAGTCACTAAACATGTGCTAATATACTATGATATTTGTCATGTTTTAATTAATTTCGCCAAACATTAAAAGTCCATATGAGTAATTGTAACCAGTGTATAGTAAAACAATTTAATGCTTTAAAAACCTTATCCAAAGACGAATTGGTACGAGTTTCTAATTGTAAAACGTCTAGAACAATTAAGAAAGGAGAAACTATTTTTGAGGAAGGAGAAATGATAAATGGCATTTACTGTATTAAAGATGGCGTTTGTAAATTATCTAAACTAAGTCCTAACGGAAGAGCGCAAATTGTAAAACTGGTTGTAAAAGGCGATTTATTAGGCCAACGTTCTTTAATTGGTAAAGAATCTGCAAATTTAAGTGCCATTGCACTTAACGATATGGAAGTTTGTTTTATTCCTAAAAGAGAAATTGTCGATGATTTAAGTAAGAATCCGGAGTTTTGTCATTCTATGTTAGAGCAAATGGCAAACGATTTAAGAGAGTCGGATAATATTATAGTCAATATGGCTCAAAAATCTGTTAGAAATAGAATAGCAGATATTCTTATTTATATGTTTGAAAACTTTGGAGAAAATGAAGAAGGCTTTTTGGCTATCCATTTTTCAAGAGAAGACTATGCTAATTTGGTTGGTACAGCTACAGAGTCTGCAATACGAATTATGTCTCAATTTAAAAAAGAAGGATTAATTTCTACATCTGGTAAATGGATTAAAATTGAAAATCTTCAAAAATTAAAATCTATAGAGTAATTTTATTATAGATTTAATATTCTTCCATTAAAAAAGCAGTATTTTTATGCTGCAATGAAAAAAGAAAATATACACAGAAAAGGCTTTGTATTTAAAACATACGAAGCACCTTCACAATCCCCTTTCGAGAAGCTTTTTGATATATTTAAAGAGTTAATTACACATACTTCTGGAGATTTTGACGAAGCTATAAGTTGGCTTCGCGAATTAGATAAAGAGTATGAGTTAACTACTGCCGAATATACCATAGACGACTTTATTGAAGACCTGAAAGATAAAGGGTATATACGTGAAGAAATTAAACCAGATGGTAAAAAAGGGAATGCTATTACAGCAAAAACCGAACGTGCTATTAGGCAATCTGCATTAGATCAAATCTTTGGAAATATTAAACGTAGTGGTTCTGGAAATCATAAAAGTAAAGGTGCCGGAATAGGAGATGAGCATACTGGCGATTTTAGAAATTACCAGTTTGGCGATAGCTTAGATAAAGTGTCTATGACCGAAAGTTTGCGTAACGCACAAATTAATCACGGTATTGGCGATTTTAATCTCACCGAAGACGATTTGGTGGTGGAAGAGACCACGCATAAATCGCAAATGAGTACCGTGTTAATGATCGATGTTAGCCACTCTATGATTCTGTATGGCGAAGATAGAATTACTCCTGCCAAAAAAGTAGCAATGGCTTTAGCCGAATTAATTACCACACGCTATCCAAAAGATACCTTAGATATTTTAGTTTTTGGTAACGATGCTTGGCCTATTAAAATTAAAGATTTACCCTATTTAAATGTTGGTCCATACCATACCAATACGGTTGCAGGATTAAAGTTAGCAATGGATTTATTACGAAGAAAACGAAATACCAACAAGCAGATTTTTATGATAACCGATGGAAAACCGAGTTGCTTGAAAATGCCTGACGGAACGTATTATAAAGACAGCAACGGATTGAATCCGTACATCACGAATAAATGTTATGCACAAGCGCAACAAGCTAGAAAATTACATATTCCTATTACCACTTTTATGATTGCGCAAGATCCGTATTTAATGCAATTTGTAGAAGAGTTTACGCATGCCAATCAAGGGAAAGCATTTTATACCGGTTTGAAAGGTTTAGGGGAAATGATTTTTGAAGATTACGAAACCAATAGGAAGAAAAGAATTAAAGGCTAATTAACGAACTGTTAAATAAGAAGTAACTCTCCTCTTATTTTAAGAGGAGAATGAATTTTGAGTTTCATTAAAGAAAATCAAAAGAAAGAGGAGTTAAAAAAGAATAAAAAAAATATGGAAATAAAAGATATAAATACTTTAGGCGAATTAAAAAACGCTGGATATAAAAGCAGATCGATTAAAGACGAATTAAGAGATAATTTAATTGAAAAAATAAAGAATAAAACAACTGTTTTTGAAGGAGTACATGGTTATGAAAATACCGTGATTCCGGAATTAGAACGTGCTATTTTATCCAGACATAATATTAACTTTTTAGGATTACGCGGACAAGCAAAAACACGTTTAGCACGTTTAATGCTGAATTTGTTAGACGAATATATTCCTGTGGTGGAAGGTTCTGAAATTAATGACGATCCGTTGCAACCAATTTCTCGTTATGCTAAAGAATTGATTAAAGAAAAAGGGGATAGCACTCCAATTACTTGGATGCATAGAAGCGAACGTTTTGCTGAAAAATTAGCGACTCCAGATGTAACTGTTGCAGATATTATTGGTGATGTAGATCCAATAAAAGCAGCGAATTTAAAGTTGAGTTATGCTGATGATCGCGTGATTCATTACGGAATGATACCAAGAGCAAACCGTTGTATTTTTGTGATTAATGAATTACCAGATTTACAAGCAAGAATTCAAGTGGCTTTATTTAATATTTTACAAGAAGGCGATATTCAAATTAGAGGATTCAAATTGCGTTTGCCTTTAGATATGCAGTTTATATTTACTGCAAACCCGGAAGATTATACCAACAGAGGAAGTATTGTAACTCCTTTAAAAGATAGAATTGGTTCGCAAATATTAACGCATTATCCAACAGATATTGAAACTGCAAAAACCATTACACAGCAAGAAGCAAAATCGGATGCAAGACAAAAAGAAAGCATTCACGTACCAGAATTAGCAAAAGACTTGTTAGAACAAATTGTATTTGAAGCACGTGAAAGTGATTTTATTGACGAAAAGAGTGGTGTAAGTGCACGATTAAGTATTACTGCTTTTGAGAATTTATTAAGTACGGCAGAATTGCGTTCGCTAAAATCAGGAGATGAAACTACAACCGTAAGATTATCCGACTTTTTAGGGATCATTCCAGCAATTACTGGTAAAGTGGAATTGGTATATGAAGGAGAACAGGAAGGAGCTGCACAAGTGGCTTATAATTTAATTGGTGAAGCAGTAAAAAGTTTGTTCCCAGAATTTTTTCCAGAGATTGAAAAACTAAGAAAACAAGAGGATGAAAGTCCGTATGACGCTATTATTTCGTGGTTTTTTAATAATTCGGAAGGATTTGAATTACTAGATAGCCTAAGAGATAAAGAATATAATAATTTACTGGACGCTGTTTCTCCTTTAGATGATTTGTTAGCAGAACACCAACCAAAATTATCGAAACAAGAAAGTTATTTTGTAAAAGAATTTGTGCTTTGGGCTTTGGTAGAGTACAAGCAATTAAGTAAACATAGGTTTACTGAAGGGATTCAATTTAAAGATCCTTACGGAAGTTTTCTAAGTGGTATTTAATTCAAAAACCTTTAAAACATTAGCTTTTAAAGGTTTTTGAAACTGTCATTCCCGTGAAAATGGGAGTCTAAATAATATTGTTTACCAAGTATCCCGAGATTTAATATTAGCATCGCAGCGTTTTATAATCTCTGCGATTCTTTTTTGTTTTGTAGCTTCACGTTTGGCGCTATGTAACCAATACAAGTAATGTTTTTTATAAGAAGGAGCGAAGTTGTTATAGTTTTCCAATGCTTTAGGATTTTTGTTAAAAGCAATTTGTAGTGCTTCCGGAATGATTCCTTTCTCCACAGCATCTAAAGCGGTCCAGCTCCCATTTTTCTTTCCTGTTTTTATAATTTCTAATCCTTTGGGATGCATTAAATCTTCCGCAAGTAAATCTTTAATATGCCTTTTGTTTAAAGCACTCCAAACACTTTTTGGATTTCGTTTGCAAAAATATTGTCTTCGTTTTCCGTCTCCTAAACTTTTCACAGTACTATCAATCCAACCATAGCATAAAGCAACTCTAACCGCTTCTTCCCAACGCATGCTTTCGTTTTTATGGTCCACTTTGTAAAAGATAAGATAGATGCCATTATCACTATCGTGATTAATGTGTAGCCATTCGCGCCATTCGTTATCGGATTTAAAATATAGTTCTGCTAATTCCATTACCATTAAAGTTTGCTTGATTTTACATAAAAATCCTCGTCTATTTGAATGTCTTTATTTTTAATCGCTGTTTTTTTCCATTCGTTATTTGGAAAAATCCACTGTTCTTTATCATCAATGGTTACTTGAATTGGCATATCAAAATCTGCAACAATATTCGTCCATCTATATTTTAGTTGGTTGTTTTTAATTTCATATTCTAAGGTAGGAATTCTAGTATCTCTTAAATATTGATTAAAAAATGCAGTTAAATCTATTCCAGATTGGGCACTAATATAATTCTCGACTTGTTGTGTAGTAACGGTTTGGTGGTAAAATGTTTTGTTTAATCCACGAAGAATTTGTCGCCATTTTTCATCGTCTTCAATTAGCTGACGAAGCGTGTGTAACATGTTTCCACCTTTACTGTACATATCACTAGAACCTTCGTTGTTTACATTGTATTCTCCAATAATTGGTTTGTCATTTCTAATTCCTTTACGGGTTCCTATAACATATTTTGCAGAAGATTCTTTGCCATAATGATAATCTAAAAATAGATTTTCAGAATAATTAGTAAAACTTTCATGAATCCACATGTCTGCAATATCTATATAGGTAATATTATTGGCAAACCATTCATGTCCAGCTTCGTGAATGATAATAAAATCGAATTTTAATCCTTCGCCTGTACCTGAAACATCTCTGCCTAAATATCCTTTTTTATACTGGTTTCCGTAGGTTACAGAACTTTGATGCTCCATACCTAAATAAGGTACTTCCACTAACTTAAAGCTATCTTCGTAAAAAGGGTAAGGACCAAACCAATGTTCAAAAGCTTTCATCATTTTTGGAGCGTCTTTAAAATGCTCTTTCGCTTTTTCTAAGTTATCGCGTAGTACGTAATAATTCATGTCTAAATCGCCATTTTCACCTTTATATACTTCCGAAAAATGCACATAATCTCCAATGTTTACATTTACTCCGTAATTATTAATCGGGTTTGCAACATGCCAATTGGTAGTAATGGTTTCATCGTTATTCTTGACAATACTTTTTAATCTTCCATTAGATACATTCATTAAGTCTTTTGGAATGGTGACGCTAATATCCATACTATCCACCTCGTCATACATATGGTCTTTATTTGGCCACCAAACGCTAGCTCCTAATCCTTGGCAAGAAGTAGCTACAAAGTGTTTTCCATTATTGTCTTTTTTCCAAGAAAAACCGCCATCCCAAGGAGCACGAACAGCTTCTTTAGGTGTCCCTTCATAAAAGACATCGATGCTATTTACATCGCCAATATTTTGTGGTTTTGTTAAAGTTACAAAGTGTGCATTTCCAACATGTTCTATTTCTAGTTCATTGTTGTCTTGTGTTACTTTGGTGATTTTTAAAGGCGTTTGTAAATCTACTTGTAGGATGTTGTTTTCTTTTAAAACAGTATACTGAATGGTGTTTTTTCCACCAATAGTTTTATCGTCTGGATTTACTTTAATATCTAAATGGTAATAGGTTAAATCCCACCATTCACGTTCAGGAGTGATGCTTCCTCTTAAAGTATCTTGTTTTGTGAAATTATTTTTAGATTGAAATAAGCCATCTTTTTTTTGAGATAAACAAGAAGTAGCTATAAAACAAGTGATTATAAGGAATAGATTTTTCATGAATTTAATTTTGCTCTAAAATAAGGAAAATAAAAAAGCCGTTTCATTTCTGAAACGACTTTTTAAATTCTAATTAAACTTAAAGTTAGAAGCAGTATTTATTCTCTGCTTTTACTTTTTCAGCAATCTCGATACGTAAATCTACGATGTCTGGATAGTTCGCGTATTTTGTAAAACGTTTAAGTCCCATTAGCATCATACGTTGTTCGTCTCCTTCAGCAAAAGAAATAATACTTTCTTTTCCTTTTTCTTCCACGATATCTACAGCGTGATATAAATATAATTTCGCCATAGCGATTTGAGCAGATTGCTCTTTTTCGCTAGTACGTTTCACATTTTTCTCTGTTCTTAAAATTGCAGATTCTGCCATATAGATTTCAATTAAGATATCTGCAGCTGCAATTAATAATTGTTGGTGATCTTCTAATTGAGGACCATATTTTTGAACCGCTCCACCAGCAACCATTAAGAAAGTCTTTTTCAACTTCTTAATCATTTCTTTTTCTTCTGAAAATAACTCTGAGTAATCTGGAGTTTCAAAAGAAGGTATTCCCATTAATTCTTCTTGTACTTTAGAAGCAGGACCTAATAAGTCTACATGACCTTTCATTGCCTTTTTAACTAACATACCAACAGCTAACATTCTGTTAATTTCGTTAGTACCTTCGTAAATACGTGCAATTCTAGCATCTCTCCAAGCCGACTCCATTGGAGTTTCTTCAGAGAATCCCATTCCGCCAAAAATTTGGATACCTTCATCTGCACAATTTTGTACATCTTCCGATACAGCAACTTTTAAGATAGAACATTCAATAGCATATTCTTCAACACCTTTAAGTTCTGCTTCTTGATGTGTATTTCCAGCAGCCTCACGCATTGCGATTCTGTCTTCAATATTTTTAGCAGCTCTATAGGTTGCAGATTCACCAGCATAAGCACTAGCAGCCATTTCTGCTAATTTGGTTTTAATAGCACCAAAGTCTGAAATTCTTGTTTTGAATTGTTTACGTTCGTTCGCATAATTTACAGCGATAGATAGTACTCTACGTTGTGAATCTAAACAAGCCGCAGCTAATTTAATACGTCCGACGTTAAGTGCGTTCATTGCGATTTTAAATCCTTCGCCACGACCAGCTAACATATTTTCAACAGGAACTACAGTATCATTAAAAAATACTTGACGTGTAGAAGACGCACGAATACCTAATTTATGTTCTTCTTCACCTAAAGTGATTCCGTTTGGCGTATCGCCATTATATTCTACGATGAAACCCGTAATATTTTTATCTCCTTCAATACGAGCAAAAACGATCATCACACTACAGAAACCTGCGTTTGAGATCCACATTTTTTGTCCGTTAATTTTATACGATTTCCCATCTGCAGAAAGTTCCGCTGTTGTTTTACCCGAATTTGCATCCGATCCAGCACCAGGCTCTGTTAGGCAATATGCTCCAAACCACTCACCAGAAGCTAATTTTGGCACGTATTTTTGTTTTTGTGCTTCGGTTCCATATAAGGTAATTGGCATGGTACCAATTCCTGTATGTGCACCAAAAGCAGTACTAAAAGAACCCGTTCCACTTGAAATATAATCACAAGTTAAAACAGTAGAAACAAATCCCATTCCCATTCCGCCAAAAGCTTCAGGAACAGCTACACTTAAAAAGCCCATTTCTCCAGCTTTACGCATCACTTCTTCTGTTAATGCATAATCTTTAGCTTCAAAACGTGCTTTATGAGGAATGATTTCACGATCATTAAATTCCATTACGGATTCTTTCATCATTGTTTGCTCTTCTGAAAAATCTTCAGGAGTAAACACATCTTCGCATTTTGTTTCTTTTACTAAGAATTGACCACCTCTTAAGATGTCTTTTTCAGTTGTTTCCATATTTTTTTATTAGATTTTAAGATTTCTAGAACCAAGAATCAAGACAGCTTAAGTCCGGATTTGAATCTTGAAATCATTTTTTGTATTTGTCTTATTTTTTTAAGTCTTTCCTCTTTATTCTATGCTCTCTTTTCTTTTCTTAATTAAGAAATTCAAAAATTCCACAAGCACCTTGACCGGTACCAACGCACATAGTAACTGCACCATATTTACCTTTCATGTCACGCTTACGCATTTCATCAAAAAGTTGTACCGATAGTTTTGCTCCTGTACATCCTAATGGATGCCCCAATGCAATAGCACCACCGTTTACGTTAATAATGTCTGGATTAAGACCTAATTCTCTAATTACTGCTAAAGATTGCGAAGCAAAAGCTTCATTTAACTCAATTAAAGATAAATCGTCTTGTTTTAATCCTGCTTGTTTTAATGCTTTCGGAATTGCTTTTACCGGTCCGATACCCATAATACGAGGTTCCACACCTGCAGCAGCATAGTTTACCATTCTTGCAATTGGCTCTAAACCTAGTTCTTTCACCATGTCTTCACTCATTACCATTACAAAAGCAGCACCATCACTCATTTGTGACGAGTTACCAGCGGTAACACTTCCTCCAGCAGCAAATACGGCTCTAAGTTTTGCTAAAGCTTCTTTACTAGTTCCTGCACGAGGTCCTTCATCTTTAGTTACGGTGTACGATTTTGTAGCTTTCTTTCCGTTAGCATCAATGTAGGTTTGTTCTACTTCAATAGGAACAATTTGATCTTGAAAACGATTTTCAGCTTGCGCTTTTAATGCCTTCATATGCGAATGGTATGCAAATTCATCTTGGTCTTCACGAGATACTTTAAACTGTTTTGCAACCGCTTCGGCAGTATTTCCCATTCCCCAATAATAATCTTCATGACCAGATTTTACGATATCGTAATTCAATTCTGGTTTAAAACCTGTCATTGGTACGCTACTCATACTTTCTGCACCACCAGCAATAATACAATCTGCCATTCCGGCTTGTATTTTTGCAGTTGCCATACCAATAGTTTCTACTCCAGAAGAGCAAAAACGGTTGACAGTTACTCCAGGAACATCTACGATATCTAATCCCATTAAAGAGATTAAACGTGCCATATTTAATCCTTGAGAACCTTCAGGCATTGCGTTACCAACAATAACATCGTCAATACGCTTTGGGTCTAAACCTGGCAATTCCTTCATCATATACTTGATGGTTTCTGCTGCCAATTCATCTGTTCTTTTAAAACGGAACACGCCTTTTGGTGCTTTACCAACTGCGGTTCTATATGCTTTTACTATATATGCTGTTTTCATTTTTCTTAGTTTCTTAAAGGTTTACCTTTGGTTAACATGTGCTGAATACGTTCTAAAGTTTTACGTTCTGTACATAAACTTAAGAAAGCTTCACGCTCTAAATCCAATAAATATTGTTCTGTTACGCGAGTTGGTTCTGATAGATCTCCACCAGCCATTACGTAAGCTAATTTATTAGCGATTTTCATATCGTGTTCTGAAATGTAGTTAGAGTCTTCCATAGAGTCTGTTCCTACTAAAAACATTCCTAATGCTTGTTTACCAAGAACTAAAACGTCATCTCTTTTAACTGGTTGTGTGTAACCAGAATTAGACATTAACATAGCGTGTTGTTTAGCAACTGCTATTTGACGGTCTTTATTTACAACCACAACATCTTTTCCTTTTTGTAAAAGGTTTAGGTCGAAAGCTTCATAAGCAGAAGTCGATACTTTTGCCATACCAATAGTTAAGAAATGCTCTTGTAAAACGTTTAACTGTACGTCTCCTTTATGGAAAAGGTCTTGTGCTCTTAAAGCCATTTCTTTAGAACCACCACCACCAGGAATCACACCAACACCAAACTCTACAAGTCCCATGTATGTTTCTGCTGCTGCAACTACTTTATCTGCGTGTAAGGATAACTCACATCCACCACCTAAAGCCATTCCATGCGGAGCAGAGATAGTTGGGATAGAAGAATAACGCATACGCATCATAGAATCTTGGAAGTATTTAATAGCCATGTTAAGCTCATCATACTCTTGCTCTGCAGCCATCATGAAAATCATTCCAATGTTTGCACCAACAGAGAAGTTTGCTGCTTGGTTACCAACAACTAAACCAGCAAAATCTTTTTCAGCTAAATCAATAGCTTTATTTAATCCAGCCAAAACGTCTCCACCAATGGTGTTCATTTTAGATTGGAATTCTAAATTCAGGATTCCGTCTCCTAAATCTTCAACAACAACACCAGAATTCTTAAAGACTTCGGTTGTTTTTCGGATATTATCTAAGATTATAAAGGAATCTTGACCAGGAATTTTAGTTTGTTTTTTAGAAGGAATATCATAGAAATATGAAGCACCATCTTTTACTGTATAAAAGGAAGTGTTACCAGAGGCAACCATATCATTAACCCAAGCAGCAGGTTCTAAACCTTCGGCTTTCATTAATTCGATTCCTTTTTCTACGCCAATAGCATCCCAAATTTGGAATGGTCCGTGTTCCCAACCAAAACCAGCTTTCATTGCATCATCAATCTTGTAAAGCTCATCTGAAATTTCTGGAATACGATTCGATACGTAAGCAAATAATGCGGTGAAGCTTTTTCTGTAAAATTCACCTGCTTTATCTTTTCCTTTTACAAGTACTTTAAAGCGGTCAACAACCTTATCAATCGTTTTCGTTAATTCTAAAGTTGCAAATTTTGCACGTTTTGCAGAACGATATTCTAAAGTGTTTAAGTCAAGAGATAAAATTTCTTTTTTCCCTTCAGGAGAAACAGTTTTTTTATAAAAACCTTGTCCCGTTTTACTTCCTAACCATTTATTCTCCATCATGGTATTGATGAAATCTGGTAATTCAAATAAGGCTAAACGTTCGTCATTCGGACAGTTTTCTCTAATTCCGTTTGCAACGTGAACTAAAGTATCTAAACCAACAACATCTACGGTACGGAAGGTTGCCGATTTTGGACGACCAATTACTGGTCCAGATAATTTATCGACTTCTTCAATAGTTAAATCTAAATCTTTAACTGCGTGAAATAAACTTTGTATGCTGAAAATACCAACTCTGTTTCCTATAAAAGCAGGAGTATCTTTAGCAACTACCGAGGTTTTTCCTAAGAATTTTTCACCATATTCATTTAAAAACTCTAAAACAGAAGCATCTGTTTTTGGTCCAGGAATGATTTCAAATAATTTTAAGTAACGTGCAGGATTAAAGAAGTGCGTTCCGCAGAAATGCTTCTGGAAATCTTCACTACGACCTTCATTCATGAATTTTATTGGAATTCCTGAAGTATTCGACGTAATTAACGTTCCTGGAGTTCTGTATTTTTCAAGTTTTTCAAAAACTATTTTTTTAATGTCTAGTCTTTCTACTACAACTTCCATAATCCAATCTACATCTGCTACTTTAGCAATATCGTCTTCTAAGTTTCCTGTAGTGATACGACTTGCAAAAGCTTGGTTGTAAATAGGGGATGGTTTCGATTTTAAAGACGCCGTTAAAGCATCATTTACTAATCTGTTTCTTACGACTTTGTCTTCTAAAGTTAAACCTTTAGCTTTTTCTTTGTCGTTTAGTTCTCTAGGAACAATGTCTAATAATAATACATCTACACCAATATTGGCGAAGTGACAAGCGATACCGCTTCCCATAATTCCGGAACCAATAATCGCAACTTTTTTAATTCTACGTTTGCTCATGTTATTTTAAGGTATGTTCTTTTTTGTTGTATATTTTTTTGTTCGATATCATGTTATTAATGATTTCTGCTACTTTATGAAAACTCTCTAGTTCTTCAGCTGCTACGTTTGCTTTAATGGTTTCATTAAAGGTTAGTACTTTTTCTTTAGAGTAATTTCTTTTTTCTCTACCAAACTCGGTTAGAAAAATGAGTACGCCACGACCATCTTCGGGGTTCGGTTTACGTTCTATTAAGCCTCTTTCCTCCATGTTTTTTAATGTACGAGATAAGCTTGTAGCTTCCATTCCCATTTTTGGACCTAAAGAAGTAGACGGTGTACCATTTTCAGGATCTATGCTTAATAAAGCAAAACCTGTAGCCATTGTGCTATCAAACTTTGAAGCTTCTTCATTATACATTTTGGTTACAGCTAACCATGTGGTTCTTAACACATAATCTATTGTTGCATCTTTCATTTAGAAATTTTAGATTCCCAAATATACAAAAATATACTATGCGTGCATAATAAATTTGAAAAATATTGTGTAGAAATTAAAAAGCTCCTGTAGGATAGGAGCTTTTAGGTATTTAACTATAAATTTTATCGTAAAGATCTTGATGCATCTTTTTAATAACAATTCGTTTCATTTTCATGGTAGGAGTTAGGTGTCCGGAATCTATAGACCAAATTTCTGGAGTAAGTTCAAAACGTTTAATTTGTTCCCACTTTCCAAAGTGTTTGTTGTATTTATCTATTTCTTCCTGAATGCGATCAATTACCACTTGTGAAGTTGCAATTTCAGTATCCGATGTACCAATATCTAGTTTTTTGTGACTTATCCAATCTCTAATGAAATCAAAATTAGGTTGTATGATTGCTCCCGGCATTTTTTCTCCTTCACCAACGACCATGATTTGTTCTATGAAAAGGGATTGTTTCATTTCGTTCTCTAAAAGTGGCGGAATTACATATTTACCACCAGAGGTTTTAAACATTTCCTTTTTACGACCTGTAATTTTTAAAAAACCATCGGTATCAATTTCTCCTTTATCCCCGGTATGAAAAAAGTCTCCAGTCATTACTTCCTTCGTTTTTTCTGGGTCTTTATAATACCCCATCATAACGTTTGGTCCTTTCACTAGTATTTCGCCATCTTCGGCAATTTTCACTTCTACATTTTTAATTGGTTTCCCAACAGTACCAACTCTAAAATGGTGGTTAGCATACATTTCTACGGAAACAACTGGAGAAGTTTCAGTTAATCCGTAGCCTTGCATTACTTGCATTCCAGCAGCAGAAAACACTCTTGTTAATCTAGTTTGTAAGGCAGCACTACCAGAAACCATGGTGTGTAATTCACCTCCAAGTGCTTCTCGCCATTTGCTAAATATCAATTTGTTAGCAATTTTTAGTTTAAACTCGTACCATGCGCCATTTGCTCCATAAGGTTCCCATTGTTCACCTAAACGAACAGCCCAAAAGAAAAGTGCTTTTTTTATTCCAGATAAATCTTCAGCTTTTGCTATAATTTTATCATACACTTTTTCTAATAATCGTGGTACAACACTCATTAAGTTTGGCTTGATCTCTTTAGCGTTTTCGCCAATTTTATCTATGCCTTCCGCAAAGTATATAGTTGCTCCTGCGTATTGATATAGGTAAATTAGTACACGCTCAAATACATGACAAATAGGTAAAAAGCTCAGTATTCTATTTTCTTCCGAATTTATAAAAGGCAGGCGATCTGAAGCATCCAAAGCGTTGCTAGTAATGTTATTATGAGAGAGCATAACTCCTTTTGGTTTTCCTGTGGTACCCGAAGTGTATATAATGGTTGCTAAATCGGTAGGAAGCACAGCGTCTTTACGGGCTTGTACTTCTTTTTGATTGCTTTCGTCTTTACCTAGTTCTAATAATTCTGAAAAATGTTTACATCCTTCTATATCATCAAAGGAGTATACTTCTTTTAGTTTTGTATTTGCTTGTACTTGACGTACTTTTTTTAAAACATCTGCATCAGATACAAAACAGTAAGTTGCTTCACTATGGTTTAAGACATATTCATAATCTTCGGCACAAATAGTTGGGTAGATAGGAATGTTTTGCGCTCCAGTTTGTAAAATACCAATATCCATGATATTCCATTCGGTTCTATTGGTAGTAGAGATTAATGCAATTTTATCATTCTTTTGAACTCCCATTTTTAACAAAGCTCTACTAATAGCATTAGCTTTATCAACATATTCTTTAGTAGAAGTCGCTACCCATTTTCCATCTTTTTTAGTTACTAGTGCAGCATCTAAATTATATTTTTCGAGTTGATAATATGGAAAATCAAAAAGTCTAGTAATATTTGTCATTAGGAAATTTTAGTTAGAAGACTTGCAAAGTATGAAATTAATAATTGTTTTCAAATTACAAAATCAAAAAGGAACCATAAAAATTATAGTTCCTTTAAAAATTTACTGATTAAATAGACGATAATTTATCATTCGCAATAAAAAATTATAGAATCCCTAAATAACTAACTAAACTGATATTAGAATGACTCGCTTATTCCATATAAAAGTAGGGTATAAGGGGAAAAAAGTATTGTAAATTAACGTAAACTTTGATTTTTTAATATTTTTTTTATAAAAACATTATCTTTTTTAAAAAAGGAAGTAGGAGATTCATTCATGAATAATTTAAAATCTTTATTAAAATGCGATGAATCGTAGTAGTTATACATATATAAAAGGTCTTTTATATCTATCTCATTATTTTCGTATTTTTTTAAAAGTTTAATAAATCTAAAGGAGCGAATATATTTTCCAGGAGTAATACCAACAATTTTTTTGAACTGTGTTTCTAGTGTTTTTTGAGATATTTTAGTTTCAAATAAAATTCTATCTATGTTAATTAATCCTTCACTATCCCGAATTAAATCAATTGCTTTATCTATAAGTATTGTGTTTTGGTTAATGGTTAGCGGCGTTTCGTTTAATAATTGCTCTAAATCATTAACAGCGCTTTGTGGTGTTTGATAATTTTGGAATATTATATTTAGTTTTTCAGAAAACGGGATACTAATATCTTGTAGCGGGATATGTTTATTTTTTATTTTAGAAACATCTATATTTAAAAGTTTATGAAGTGCTGTTGGATGTAAAGTACAGCCGAAGGAAGAACCAAATTCGGTAGAGACAAATTTATAAGATTGATAAAAGATACCACTTAGTGTTAATTTATTTAATGGTATTTCTTTGTTTTTTACTATTGCTTTTTGGCCAGGAGTAAAAATATAAGTTATGGCTGTATTGCCAATTGGTAAAATTCTGGATTCAAAAGGTATGGCGCTTTCTTTTAATATAAGCTCATAGTATTCTTCCACTAAAGGATTAGTGTTTTCGTTTTTAAAATATGTTAATTGCATTAAATGTGGTTATGAACAACTTAATTATTATATATCTTTTTTATCGAAAATTTTAATTTTTAGGGTTGTTCAAATATTATGGTAAGTGGTAAAAACATTTTTATGCTCTAAAGCATTTTAGGAAATGTTAAGATACGAAATTAGTTATAATTCATTAAATGTACTTGTAAAATATCGTAATAATAGTTCTTTTATTACATCTAAACATGCTTTTTCCTCCATTCACCTTCAGGTAATTACAAGTTTTTTTAACAAGACGAAACCTTTTTAATTATTTAAACCATTCGATTAAAAGTAAAATACTCCATATTTGGCATGTTGTATTCCTTTTCGTCAAGCGGAAGATTGTGTTTTCTTTTACAAACGAAATATAAACTCCTAAAGTACCAGTTTCATGTTTTGGTAAAATCACCAAATTATTATTTCTTTTTCTAACGGAAGCAAAATCATTTTTGGGAGCAATAGAATCTTTTATATTATACTTATAAAGTAATTAATAAGGAAAGCTAAAACAGCAATATTATGTATTTTTGTAGTGTATTAAATACCAATTATGATTAAAAAGCATGTAAAGAAGCTTTCTTTTAGTTTAATAATACTATGTCATTTGGGCTTTTTAGCTGCCATTTTATTTGAAAAACAGAATAACATTTTTATTTCTGGATTTGTGATTTTGGCATTAATATTACTTCTAATTACTTACAAAAAAACACCATTAAGTGCTGGAAACCATAGTCTAGAACATGTATTGACCATTGCATTTGTTTTTTTTGGAGCTATTGTGACTTATATTTTATCCGTTTCCTTTGGTTTGAGTAATGTTTTATCTGCAGGTTTGGTAGGTTTGGTAGTTAGTTTTATACCTAATTTTTTTAAGAAGAATACTTTTATTCAAGGAATGCCAACCGCTGTTTATTGTGGTGCTTTTGTTGGAATGACTAATATTAGCATTGCTCATGGTTATATATTTATCACGCTTGCAAGTACCATTACAGGTTTATTATTAATTGGTACTAAAGATGCTTTTCATGGTGTTGGAGGCAAGTTAGGTACGCTAGCTTTTGGAGGTGTTGCTCTTGCTTTTTTTATTACATTTTTAGTTTCGGAATGGGTATGACACATTGGATATTGTTTTTGGCAGGAGGTCTTTCTTCTATAATCACTTTTGTTTTACAAGTAAACTTTAAACAAGGAGCTGTGCGAGCATCTGCATTAGTTGGCGTTTTGGTTGGAGTATTCGTTTTAGTATTCCCTAATTTGTTATCACCTTATTTAACCGAAAATTTACCATTAGTTTGTTTCGGAGCTTCCTTTATTGGGATGGTTTCTTCTAAAGTACTTTCCAACTATTTTTTAATTGGAATATCCGGAATGGTATTCACTTTTATCTTTTTAAATACCAGTTCTTACTTTGAAGGTTTTGGTGGCGGATTAGGTTCTGCAGCGTGTATCGCGCTTTTAGTAACTTTAAGTTTTCCTATATTACGTAAGAAAAGAGGGATAAGTAATGGTTTGATACAGCTTAGAGACCAGATGCGATCTAGGATTAAAAATAGAAAATAAAAAGTTTTTTTGTTAATAGGAAGCGAAAAAAAAGCGATTTAAGATAAATTTCTTAAACCGCTTAATTCTATAATAAGAATATATTTTTATTTGTTTTCAATCCAATTTTTAGCATTCACAAAAGCTTCTAACCAAGGCGAAACTTCATCCTTTCTGTTTTCTGGGTAATTTGCCCAGTTCCATTGAAAAGTAGAACGCTCAATATGTGGCATCGTTACTAAATGTCTTCCTGTTTTATCACAAAGCATTGCGGTGTTAAAATCGGAACCATTTGGGTTATGCGGATATGCTGCATAGCCATATTTTGCAACAATGTTGTATTGGTTTTCGTCAAGCGGAAGATTAAATTTTCCTTCGCCATGAGAAATCCAAACCCCTAAAGTAGCACCTTCTAAAGAAGAAAGCATTACCGAATTATTCTTTTGAATAGCTACGGAAGTAAAAGAACTCTCATGTTTATGAGAATCGTTATACGTTAGTTTTCCATGTGTTTCATGCTCCGGATTAATTAAATCTAATTCCATCCAAAGTTGTGCGCCATTACAAATACCAACAGATAATGTATCTTCTCGTTTAAAGAAGTTTTTTAAAGCAGTATTTGCTTTTTCGTTGTATTTAAATGCGCCTGCCCAACCTTTTGCCGAACCTAAAACATCCGAATTAGAGAAACCACCAACAGCACCAATAAACTGAATATCTTCCAATGTTTCACGACCAGAAATTAAATCGGTCATGTGCACATCTTTCACATCAAAACCAGCTAAATACATTGCATTTGCCATTTCGCGTTCGGAGTTTGATCCTTTTTCACGAATGATGGCTGCTTTAGGCTTCTCGATACGATTCGTTTTAGACGAATTACTCGAAGTGATATCTTTTAACTTTCCAGTGAAGTGTTTTGGAAATGTAAATTGTAAAGGTTGCTTTTTATAATTATCAAATCGATCTTGTGCTAAACCGTTAGCTGTTTGTTTTTGGTCGAGTAGGAAAGAGGTCTTGTACCAAACATCTCGTAATCTAGAAATGGTTAATGTGAACACTTCCGCATTATTAATAATACTTAGTGTATCACTTTCTGTAACTTTTCCTATGTTGAAAAATTCAATATTTGCATCTTTTAATACTTTTTCTACAGAAGCATCCGATGATTGAAAAACAATTCCTGCATTTTCAGAAAAAAGAAGTTTTATAGAATCTTTTTCCCCTAAATCCGTTAAATCTAATTCCGCACCAAGATTGGTATCTGCAAAACATAATTCTAATAAAGTAGTAACTAATCCACCAGAAGCAACATCATGTCCTGCAACAATTTTGTCGTCTTTAATTAATTGCTGTATGGTATTAAAAGTATTCTTTAATTGTGCAGCATCTTTAATGGTAGGCGTTTCATTTCCTACTTTATTTAATACTTGCGCAAAAGAACTTCCTCCTAATTTAAATGCGTCTTGAGAGATGTTTATATAATAAATGTTTCCTGCATTTTTCTTTAAAACAGGTTCTACTACTTTAGTAATATTGTTACAATTTCCGGCTGCCGAAATAATTACGGTTCCTGGAGAAATAACATCTTCTGTAGGATATTTTTGCTTCATAGAAAGGGAATCCTTTCCTGTTGGAACATTGATTCCTAAATCGATAGCAAATTCTGAAATAGCTTCTACCGCTTCATAAAGTCTAGCATCTTCACCTTCATTTTTACAAGGCCACATCCAGTTTGCAGATAATGAAATAGAATGTAAGCCATCTTTTAAAGGTGCCCAAATAATATTAGTAAGCGATTCTGCAATAGCATTTCTACTTCCTGCTGTAGGACTAATTAATCCAGAAATAGGAGCGTGGCCAACCGAAGTTGCAATACCTTCTTTTCCTTTATAATCTAAGGCCATTACACCACAATTATTAAGCGGTAATTGTAAGGGGCCTGCACATTGTTGTTTGGCAACTTTACCACCAACACAACGGTCTACTTTGTTGGTTAGCCAATCTTTACAAGCAACAGCTTCTAACTGTAAAACTTGGTCTAGATAGTTTAATATATTATCAGAATCATAGGTAATAGCATCATAATTTCTATGTACCGTTTTGTCTGTCATGATTGTTTTTGGCGAACTACCAAACATATCTTCTAAAGCTAAATCCATTGGTTTTTCTCCAGTAGTTTTAGACTCAAAAGTAAAACGATCGTTTGCAGTTACCTCACCAACCGTGTACATTGGTGAACGTTCACGTGCGGCAATTTTACTTAGCGTATCTAAATGTTTTTCGGCAATTACTAATCCCATTCTTTCTTGAGACTCATTACCAATAATTTCTTTTGCAGAAAGTGTTGGATCTCCAACAGGCAATTTATCTAAGTCGATGTTTCCACCAGTATCTTCTACTAATTCGGATAGGCAATTTAAATGTCCTCCAGCACCATGATCGTGAATAGAAACTATAAAATTTTCTTCACTTTCTACCATACCACGAACGGCGTTGGCAGCACGTTTTTGCATTTCTGGATTAGAACGTTGTACTGCGTTAAGCTCGATACCAGAAGCAAATTCTCCTGTATCTGCACTTGAAACAGCAGCGCCACCCATTCCTATTCTGTAGTTTTCACCACCAAGAATAACAATTTTATCTCCTTTTTTAGGCGTGTCTTTTAAAGCTTGTTCTGCTTTACCATAGCCAATTCCTCCAGCTTGCATGATGACTTTATCGAAACCAAGTTTGCGTGCATCTTCTTCATGCTCGAAAGTTAAGACTGAACCGCAGATAAGTGGTTGTCCAAATTTGTTTCCAAAGTCGGAAGCACCATTACTCGCTTTGATTAAAATATCCATTGGTGTTTGATATAGCCACGGACGTTCTTGCATTTTTTGTTCCCAAGGACGTGCATCTTCTAATCTAGAATATGAAGTCATGTAAACTGCTGTTCCTGCTAATGGTAAAGAACCTTTTCCTCCAGCAAGTCTATCTCTAATTTCTCCTCCAGAACCAGTTGCAGCCCCGTTAAAAGGCTCTACTGTTGTTGGGAAATTATGTGTTTCAGCTTTTATAGATATTACAGAATTGAAATCTGTAGTCTGATAAAAGTCTGGTTTATCTGCTGTTTTAGGAGCAAATTGTTCTACTCTTGGTCCTTTTATAAAAGCTACATTATCTTTATAAGCGGAAACAATATCGTTAGGAAATTGTTTTGAAGTTTCTTTAATTAATTTGAATAATGACGTTGGTTTTTCTTCGCCATCGATAATAAAAGTTCCGTTGAAGATTTTATGACGACAGTGTTCTGAGTTTACTTGAGAGAATCCGAATACTTCAGAATCTGTAAGTGGTCTTCCAATTTTCTTGGAAACACCTTCAAGATATGTAACTTCTTCTTCATTTAAAGCTAAACCTTCTTGTTGATTATACGCAGCAATATCTTCGATATTAAGAATTGCTTCTGGTTGTATGTCTATAGTAAACGAATCTTGATGGATTCCTTTATATTTTTCAGAAATCATAGGATCGAATGCATCAAATGCTTCCGTAGAAGCTTGAAATTCTTCTATTCTAATAATATCTGTAATTCCCATGTTTTGGGTAATTTCAACAGCATTAGTACTCCAAGGTGTTATCATAGCAGCTCGTGGACCAACAAAAAAAGCATCTAAAGATGCTTGTTCTATTTTGGGCTGGTTGCCAAATAACCATGTCAGTTTTGAAATGGTTTCGGTTGATAATTCTTTTGTTGCTTGAACAGCAAGTATTTTACTGTTTTGGTTTCCGAAGAAATGAATCATTATATCGTGGTTTGAGTGTTGTTTTTTAAAGAAACAAATTTAGGTTTTTTAGTTAGAATTTTTCAGTAAAAGGTATACTTAATTTTCGTTCTTTAGAAAAAGAATCTATTCTAGCCACTTAAAACTGTTTGCTATTTTTCTACCGGCTTCTAAATCTATATTGTAGCAATATACCGTTACTTCGTATGCTAATCCCAATTCCTTATTAATAAAAGCAATAACATAAACAGGAGTATTTGTTTCTTCGTATTGATCATAAGCAATTACATAAAAAGCACTTTCTATATGTGGTAAGAAAGCCCCGGTTTTAATATCTTTTAATCCCAATAATTTAGCGGTTGTATGGGCACCATCTTTTTGAGATTTTATAAAGGTGGGAGACTGTTCTGTTATTGGAGTTATTTCAATATCTACGGCTAAGTTACTGTTTTCGTAACCCAATACCGTTTCTGCTTCGGTTTCGTATTGTTCTAATACTTCTGGCGAGGTAAAGCTATTTTATATTTATCTGACTTGACATTGTACTGCGCGTTTATTGTAGTATATGCTAAAAGTAAAATAATGGAAGTCATAATTTGTTTCATCTATATCTTATTTAAAGTTGGTTAAATATATAAAATCTAATGAAACAAAAAAAGCGACTCCAATTGGAATCGCTTTAGAAATATATAGTCTAACAAATGTTTATGACTTGATTAGTTTTTTTGTGGTGCTACCTGTAGCAGAATTAAATCTCACTAAGTATAAACCTTTTGACAATCCAGAAATATTTAATTTATTCTGACTTGGAGTAATGTTTTGCATCTTAATTCTCTTACCTAAAACATCGTAAACTTCTACAGAAAGATTTTCTTTAGCTACTATAGTAATTGTATTTCCATTAGAAGGGTTAGGGTACATTTTAATTGCGTCTACCGTTTCAAAATCATCTACAGAAAGAATACTAGACCAAATAGCTTGCACGTATTCTGGATGATTAATAAACGGGTTTGCATTCCCTTGATATGCATAAGCAGCATTGTTTCTATCTATTTCTCTTTGACTTACGCCGTCTTGAAGGTGCCAAGAATACAATAAGTTTACATACCAAGTTTCGTAAAACTGATTAGATGTACCGTTTAATGGGTTATTATCAACGCTATGTGATGACCAACCAGAATCGTTCCAATTGTCTTCATATCTAACCGCAAAATATAATAACATTCTAGCGATGTCTCCTTTAAACTCATCAATAGGTTCAAAAACAATCCCAGTATAACCAGGAGAAATAGAATTACCTAATTTAGATCCGTTTTCTGTTGGGTTATCAATGTTACTTTGACTTACTAAATTGGTGCCTACTTCACCAAAAGGGTAATTATTTCTAAAACCATTAACTCTTCCATCTGTAGGTACTACATGATGAATATCTCCTCGCATTGGATTTTTCTGATCAAAAAATCCTTGTGGGAAAAGATGTTCTCTATTATAACAATCACCTTCATCGGAATAATTTCCACATGCTTGTCCTGGAGCAGAACCACCATTGGTGTCATGTTGAAAGTTATACGGATCTGTAGCATCTGGATTTTCAGAATACATATCTAATACCGAATTATCATTTTCGTAATACGAATCGTTATCGGACGTTTGATAAGCGACATACAAACTATTTGTATATCCGTGATCTACGTGACCATTAGTAATAATAGTTTTTAATTGTGTTTTTAAAGTATAACCAGTTCCAGTTGCATCATCATAATAATCTGAAGGTATCTGAGCCGAAACTGTAATAGTTACTAATAGTAATAATAGGGAGTAAAATTGTTTCATTCTATAATTTATTTTTTCTTTTCTAATAATGCCATGTAGAATCCGTCAAAGCCAGATTCATGCGATAATATTTTTTTCTCTTTAACAAAGGTAAAATCTTTTCCAGAATCTGATTCTAAAAATGTTTTCACTTGATCTTGGTTTTCTGAAGGTAATATAGAACATGTTGCATAAACAATTTGTCCTCCAGGTTTCACCATTCTAGAATACGAGCTTAAAATTTCAGCTTGTGTTTTCTTAATTTTATCTAAAAACTCTGGTTGTAGTTTCCATTTTGCATCTGGATTTCTACGTAAAACACCTAAACCAGAACAAGGCGCGTCAATTAAAACTCTATCTGCTTTGTCATATAGTTTTTTAATTGGTTTTGTAGAATCTATTACACGGAACTCAATATTATGCGCTCCAGCACGTTTTGCTCTACGTTTTAGTTCTTTTAATTTATTTTCATAAATATCCATTGCAATGATTTGCCCTTTGTTTTCCATAAGAGCTGCAAGGTGTAATGTTTTTCCACCTGCACCTGCGCAAGTATCTACAACTTTCATTCCAGGTTGTACATCTAAAAATTCGGCAACTTTTTGAGAAGAACCATCTTGTACTTCGAAAAAACCTTTTTGAAAAGCTTCTGTTGTAAAAACATTTGCTCTTTCTTTAAGTCTTAATGCGTCTGGATGATTTTTTACAATTTCAGTTTCTATATCTAAGTCAAAAAGTTCTGCTTGTAGCTTTTCTTTAGTTGTTTTTAGCGTATTCACACGTAAAACAACGTCTGCTTGCTGGTTTAAAGCCGATATTTCTTTAGTCCAAACGTTTTCACCTAACTCTTTAGCCGCTATTTCATCCATCCAATCTGGTACAGATGCGCCAATTTTTCTTATGTTAGAAAGTTCATCATAACGACCTTTAATTTTTCTAGTAGGTGTATTTTCAAAATATTTCCAATCCGGAAGTTTTATTCCTTTTAAGGTTGCCCAAACGGCAATTAAGCGCCAAACATCATCACGAGAAAATGGTTCTTTTACTTCCGCAATTTCTGCATATAAACGTTTCCAACGTACAACGTCGTAAGTAGTTTCTGCAACAAAACCTCTGTCGCGACTTCCCCAACGTTTATCACGTTTTAATAATTGTTGTACTACTTTATCTGCATACTTGCCTTCGTTAAAGATTAGTAATAAACCATCCACTGTAGCAAAACATAAATTTCTGTGTAATCTCATATATTCGTATTCGTTGTTCAAAAACAGAAATAAGTATTTATTCCGATTGAACTTTTTAAAAGTTTGAAACGTGCAAAGGTATGATTTTAGAAATTATTATAATTATTTCTTGATCATTAATAGGTGTTAATTTTTACTTGTATTCTCTGTGATTGAAATTTTATCAAAATATTTTAGAAAGTTGCACAAGTTTTTTAACAATTAGGCATCTAAAGGAGAGTAACTAAAATATACATAAATGAAACAACTAATTACTCTGACGTTATTTTTATTAATTTTTATAAAATCGTACGCACAAGAATTATATGATATAAATACCATTCAAACTATAGAAATAGAATTTGCAGAAAGCAATTGGGACGCATTATTGGATGCGGAAAAAGCAGGAGATAATAATTATACAGAGGCAACATCTGTTACTATTAATGGAACTGTTTTTAATCAAGTGGGTGTTAAATATAAAGGAAATAGCTCGTATAGTGCAAATCAAACTAAAAATCCATTTCATATAGAATTAGATACGTATGTGGATCAAGATTACCAAGGTTATAAAGATATAAAATTGGCAAATGTGATGTTCGATCCTTCTTTTGTTAGAGAAACGATTGCTTATAATATTGTGAATCAATACATGGATGCACCACAAGCAAACTATGCAAATGTATATGTAAACGGAACTTTAATTGGCTTATATACCAATACAGAAGCGATTACTAAAACATTTATTAATAAGCATTTTTACTCTAAGGATAATGCCTTTTTTAGTTGCAGTCCTCCAGATGGAGCAGGACCACAGTCTAATGATTATCCAAGTTTAGAATATTTAGGAACTAATAGTACTAGTTATGAGGATGCTTATGAAATTAAATCGGATGATGATACAGATCCAACAGTTGCTGTAGCACATTGGGACGATTTAATAGAACTGACTAATATTTTGAATAATGATATTGCGAATATTGAAAATGTTATTGATGTAGATATGGCTATTTGGATGCTTGCGCTAGACAATGTATTGGTAAATTTAGATAGTTATATCGGTCAGTTTAAACAAAACTATTATTTATATAAAGATGATAATGACCAATTTAATTCTGTGATGTGGGATTTAAATATGTCTTTCGGTGTTTTTAGCATGACAGGAGAAAGTAGTAGTGGACCTGGCGGTCCAGGAGGACCAGGAGGAGGATTAAATTCTACTACCGATAAAGCAGAACTAGATCATTTATTACATGATGACGATGCTACTTTTCCATTATTTTCTAAACTAATGGAAGTGCCTAAATACAAGAAAATGTACTTAGCACATTATAAAACTATTTTAACAGAAAATATAAGTAATTCCAACTACTTAACATTAGCAAACGATTATCAAGCACTTATATCTAGTGCAGTAACAGCAGATACGAATAAGTTTTACACGGACGCACAATTTACGGGTAATATAAATACAGATTATACCGTTGGTGGAAACACAGCTCCTGGATTAACAAATTTAATGGCTTCAAGAAGCACCTATTTATTATCGCAAACAGACTTTACTAATTCACAACCTGTTATTAGTAATGTGACTCCATCGGAAACAACACCGTTAATTGGAGATGTGATTTCTATAACAGCTAATGTTACGGATGTGAATGATGTATATATTGGATATAGAACAGATGAAACGCTTCCATTTACAAAAGTGTTAATGAATGCTGAAGGAGGAGATGTTTACAGTACAGATGTTAGTGTGGATACCGATTATATGCAATATTATATCTATGCAGAGAATGCGAATATTGGTGCATTTTCTCCTGCAAGAGCAGAATACGAATTTTATACTATTGAAGCAACATACCTAACATTAACACCTGGAGATCTTGTGATTAATGAAATTATGGCATCTAATGAAACTACGGTTACAGATCAAGATGGAGAATATGATGATTGGTTAGAGTTGTATAATAATAGTGATCAAACATTGAGTTTAGATAATTTATATTTATCTGATGATGCTGATGATTTACTAGTTTGGCCATTTCCTTCAGGATTAACTATAGCGCCAGATACTTACTTAATTGTTTGGTGTGATAAAGATGACGATCAAGATGGTTTACATGCAGATGTAAAGTTTTCATCAGGAGGAGAAAGTGCTATATTATCGTATGCAAATGGTACCATAATAGAAAACATCACTTTTGGAGCACAAACCGATGATATGGGGTATGCAAGAGTGCCAAACGGAACAGGAGACTTTGCAATTCAGTTACCAACGTATGCCGCAAATAATGAATCCCTATCTATAGATGAAGTAGATTTTAATAATCATTTAAAGTATTATCCAAACCCTACAAGTAACGTGGTAACTATAGTAAATTCGTCTTATTCTATTGAAACGATTAAGGTTTATAATATTCAAGGACAGTTGTTGCTAGACACAAGCAAACCAATACGAATAACATTGTTATTGATTTTTCAGATTTCTCTAAAGGAATGTATATGGTGCATATTAATGATAGTACCGTTTTAAAAATTATACGTAATTAGAAGTGGTTTAAAATCCTAATCCCTAAAGGATTTGATTAGTTTTGATTAATAGCAGGAGAGGCTTTATGATTATGTCATAAAGCTTTTCTATTTTTATAAAAATTTAAAATTTATGAAAAATAGTATTCTTCTAGTAGTTGTTCTTTGTTTTTTGTTTTCCTGCGGAAAGAAAGAAACACCATTTAAAGTCAGAGATTATAAAACAGTGGATATCGAAACCTTGTTGCAAGACTCTTTGTTGAATGTTAGAGCTTTGGAAGTTTATGAAAATAACTTGGCATATTTTGCAACGTCTTCAGGTAAAGTAGGAGTAATTACGGAAGATGCAGATGGCAAAGTAGGTGTTTTAGATTATAAATACTTAATTCAGTTACAACAAGATACTATTACACCTAATTTTAGATCTTTAGCAGGAACAAAGGATAATGGCTTTGCTTTAAGTATTGGTTCTCCAGCTTTGTTATTTAAAATGGGAGGAGAAGAAGATGAAGTAGTCTACCAAGAAAACCACGATAAAGCATTTTATGATGCTATGGATTTCTGGAATGATCAAGAAGGAATTGCTATTGGAGATCCTACAGCCGATTGTATGAGTATAATAATCACTCGTGATGGTGGAAATACTTGGAATAAATTATCCTGTGATATCTTACCAAAAGCAAAAGAAGGAGAAGCGGCTTTTGCAGCGAGTGATACTAATATTGCAATTGTAGGTGATAAAACTTGGATAGCAACAGGAGGAAAGGCAAGCAGAATTTTATTCTCGCCAGATAAAGGAAAAACGTGGGAGGTTTTTGAAACGCCAATCGTGCAAGGTCTTGAAACCACAGGAATGTATTCTGTAGCTTTCTACGATGCGCTTAATGGTTTTGCTATTGGTGGAGATTATACCAAAGCTGCAGATAGTTCTGCAAATAAAATAAGAACAAATGATGGTGGAAAAACGTGGCAGTTGGTTGCACAAAACCAAAGTCCGGGATATAGAAGCTGTGTACAATATGTGCCTAATAGTAATGCTAAAGGTTTAGTTGCAATAGGTTTTAAAGGAATAGATTATAGTAACGATGCAGGAAATACTTGGAAACATTTAAGTGATGAAGGTTACTATACACTTCGGTTTTTAAATGATAGTACAGCCTATGCAGCAGGAGCAAGAAGAATTAGTAAATTGACTTTTAAATAGTATTATTAAAAAGTAACTATTTCATTTTTAATTTATAACAAACAAAAACAGCCAATGTATTTGCATTGGCTGTTTTTATTAATTTAAGTTTCAAGCTTAGTGTTTGGATTCTTTTCTTTTTTTGTACTCACTAAACATTTTTCTTTTAAAGTTATCTTCTGTGTTTTTTAATTTTAAAATTTGTTTTGCCGTAAGCACTTTTTTCAGCGCTAACATATAGTTGTCATTAATGCTGTTTCGCTTTGCATTTAAAGCTTCCAGTTCTTTTAATAATTTTTGAGCTTCCGTTTCTGTTAAAGCATCAATATTGATATCTCTTTTTTTGTTGTGATACTCACTTCTTACACTTTGTTGTTGCTCTTCGTATGTATTATAAATTGGCCAAAACTGTTGTGCTTCTGTAGTGGATAAATCTAAGTTTTCTGTTAGATACGCTATTTTTAAAGCTTTAATTTTATCTTCTTTTTCTTGTCTGTCATTTTGTGAAAAAGCGGCAACAGAAAGAAATAATATAAATAATGTAATAATTGATTTTTTCATTGTAATTGTTTTATTCTGTATATAAATCGTTTAGTTCTAAATTATTGTTTAGGTAATCTTGCATGGCTTCATCGGTAAAACTAATAGCTTTAAAACCGTCTTCTTCTAAAAGGTCTATGTCATTAAATAAAGTTGCTAAATCATTAGCGCTATAATCTTCATTAAGAATAAAATCCTCTACGGTTTCTGTAGATAAAGAAGCGTAGGTTACTTTGGTGTTTAACGATGGTAGATTAAACAATAATACAATTGCGGCAGCTATACTAGATATGTAAATTAGGTTTTGTTTACTAAATAACGGAATAACTTTTACAGTCTCTTCTTGACTTGCCTTTGCTAAAATATCCTGTTCTACATTTTTAAAGTAATCTTTAGGTACTGTAAAACCAGTGTCTGAAGCTTTCTCTTTTAAGTTTGCTTGACGTATTATAGATGCTTCAAAGTTTTCAAAATAATCTTTTGGAACTTTAAAACCCGTTTCTTTCTTGTTATGTAAATGATTATGCTTCACAATATTTAGACTCTTATTTTTTATAAAGGTTTAATGCTTACTTATTTATTCGTTAAATAGCTTTCAATTTTTTTTACGGCTATATGGTAAGATGCTTTTAATGCACCTTCGCTAGTTTCTAATATCTCAGACATGTCTTTGTATTTAATGTCTTGAAAATATTTCATATTAAAAACCAGTTGTTGTTTTTGTGGCAAAGTAGCAATGGCTTGTTGTAATTTTAATTGAATTTCGTCTCCTTCAAAATACACATCCGATTGTAAATTATTAATTGCTAGTTCTTGCGTTTCTTCATTAGTGATTTGTAATCTTTTTGCATTCTTATTAATATATGTAATGGCTTCGTTAGTTGCTATTCTATACATCCAAGAGTAAATTTTACTATCTCCTTTAAAGTTGTCGATGTTTTTAAACACCTTTATAAAAGTGTTTTGTAGTACATCGTCTGTATCATCATGAGATTTTACAATATTTCTAATATGCCAATATAATCGCTCTTTGTATTGCGTAACCAACTCTGTAAAAGCTTGCTCTTTAGAGTTTTTTGACTTTAGCTGTTGTAAAAAAAGTGTTTCGTTTAACACAGAGTACTATTAGTTTTTATTTTAAGACTAAATAATTTACAAAAAGTTTAAAGAGGAAGCTATTTTATTTTTAATTGAAAAAAATATACTTTTTTTTATGGTTTTTAAACTATTGATAATCAGTGGAGAACAGATAAAAACATCGATTAAGCGCGTTATAATTCGGATGAAATACATTTTTTATTTGGTTGGTATGTTTATTTGATATATATTTACATCAACAAACCTACTTAATGTTAGTCGCCCCAAGTCTAACTTAAACAAAAAAAGCTAGATATTTTATCTAGCTTTTTTTTTATTTATAGAAGTTTGATTATTCAAAGCTTTGCATTTCTACAAGCTTTTTATACACACCATTTTTAGCAAGAAGTTCTTTATGCGTGCCTTGTTCTGCAATTTGTCCTTTTTGCATCACTAGAATTTGATCTGCATTTTGAATGGTAGATAGTCTATGTGCAATTACAATAGAAGTTCTGTTTTTCATCATGTTTTCTAGAGCCACTTGCACTAGACGTTCGCTTTCTGTATCTAATGCAGAAGTAGCTTCATCTAGAATCATAATTGGTGGATTCTTTAAAACGGCTCTAGCTATACTTAAGCGTTGTTTTTGTCCGCCAGATAGTTTCCCTCCAGAATCACCAATATTTGTCTCTATACCTTTTGGTAGGTCTTTTACAAACTCCCAAGCATTGGCAATTTTTAAAGCTTCAATTACTTCTTCGTCTGTGGCGTTGGGATCTCCAATTAAGATGTTATTCTTTACGGTTTCATTAAAAAGAATAGAATCTTGAGTTACTAAACCAATTAAGCTTCGTAATGATTTTTTAGTAAGGTTTCTAATGTCTTCGCCATCTATAGAAATGTTTCCTTCGTTTACATCATAAAATCGAGTTATCAGATTAGCAATGGTAGATTTACCAGATCCTGATTGCCCAACAAGTGCTACCGTTTTTCCTTTAGGTACGTTTACGGTAAAGTTTTTAAGGACTAAATGGTCTTCATATTTAAAAGAGATATTATTAATATCTATAGTTTTTGTAAAATCTGTTTTAGTAATAGCGTTTGGTTTGTCTTCTAGTACAGAAGGTGTTTCAATAATTTCTAACACACGATCTGCAGCAGCATTACCAGCTTTTACTTTATAACTCGCTTTACTAATTGCTTTTGCTGGAGTTAAAATTTGGTATGCTAAAGCCATATATGTGATAAATGCACCACCAGAAAGACTTTTCTCTATTAAAACCATGCTTCCTCCATACCATAATAAAGCTGCAATAGTTGCAATACCCAAGAACTCACTTGTAGGTGAAGCTAAATTTTGACGGTTAAGTAAGGTGTTTGAATAATTATAAAATCGGTTAGTTGATTCTTGAAATTTGTTATTAAAACGGTCTTCTGCATTAAAACCTTTTATTACTTTAAGTCCGCTTAACGTTTCTTCTAAAGTAGATAAAAAGATACCTTGCTCTTGTTGAACTCTTCCCGATTTTTTCTTTAAACTTTTTCCTATTCTAGATATAATGAATCCTGCAACAGGTATAAATAGGAACACAAAAATGGTTAGTTTCATAGAAATTGTAAACATGGTTACAATAGCAAAAACAATTGTTAATGGTTCTTTTATAATTAGCTCTAAAACAGCAAGTAAAGAGTTTTTTACTTCGTTTACATCCCCTGAAATACGAGCGATTATATCTCCTTTTTTCTTTTCGGAATAATAGGAGATAGGAAGTGTTAATACTTTATTGTAAATAGAATTTCTTAAGTCTTTTAAAACACCATTTCTTAAAAAGGTAATAAAAAAGAGCGCGAGATAATTAAATATATTTTTAAGTAAAAACAAACTAATGATTAAAACAATCATGTATAACAAAGTGCGTTGCGGACCTTCGTTTTGGTTTGTAATAGTTACAAAATAATTTAAACAATCTTCTCCATAAGATTTTAATTCTCTAATACCTTTGTAAACTGGTTTTATGTATAGTTTTTTAGTTTCACCAAACAATACATTAATCATTGGCATTAAGGATACCATTGCCAATGTGCTAAACAAAGCGTAAAGCACATTAAAGAAAATGTTTAGGTAACCGTATTTTTTATACGGTAAAATAAATGGAGCAATTTTTTTAATATAATCCATTAATTAAGCTTCAAGTCTTTTATTATAGCTTCTATTTTTGACGCTAATTCCTTTTGCTTTGTAGTATAAGCTGCAGCATGTTCTAAAGGTGTATTTACACTAATATAGAATTTAATTTTAGGCTCTGTACCACTTGGTCTTAACGCTATTTTACTTCCGTCTTCTGTGTAATAAATAAGTACATTAGATTTTGGTACATCGATGCTAGTTTCTGCTCCAGAATTTAAATCTTTAGTTATAGATAATTGGTAATCTTCAATTTTAACCACTTTAGAACCATTTACTGTTGTTAATGGGTTTTCTCTAGCGTCAATCATCATTTGTTTAATTTCTTGAGCACCTTCAATTCCTTTTTTAGTGATAGAAATTAAGTGTTCTTTATATAAACCGTGAGCTACATAAAGCTTTATTAATTCTTTATATAATGAACTTCCGTTTGCTTTTGCTTGTGCTGCAATTTCAATAGCTAATAATGAAGATGTATTTGCATCTTTATCTCTTACAAAGTCACCAACCATATAACCAAAGCTTTCTTCTCCACCACCAATAAAATCTAGATTAGAATAGTCTTTTATTAATTTTGCAATCCATTTAAAGCCTGTTAATACAATTTTACAATCTGTAGCATAACTTTTTGCTAAAGCTGCAACCATTGGCGTCGATACAATAGTAGTTGCAACAAATTCATTTCCTTTTAATTTGTTATTCTTTTTCCATTGTTTTAATAGAAAATCGGTCATCAATACCATGGTTTGATTTCCGTTTAGAATAATCATCTTTCCATCTAAATCTCGAACAGCAACACCTAATCTATCTGCATCTGGATCTGTACCAATTACAATATCTGCGTTTGTTTTTTCTGCTAATTCTAAAGCCATTTTTAAAGCTTCAGGTTCTTCAGGGTTCGGTGATTTTACCGTAGGGAAATCGCCATTAGGTTCGCGTTGTTCTTCAACAATATGCACGTTTTTATAACCTGCACGTTCTAATGTTTCAGGGAAAATGGTAATCGATGTTCCGTGTAACGAGGTAAATACAATCTCTAAATTGTCTTTCGCTTCCGCGGAAGTATCAAACGTTCCATTTTTAATAGAGGCATCGATAAAAACATCATCTACTTCTTTACCTATATATTGTATTAAATCTTCGTTTGCTTTAAATTTAATTTCCGCATAATCTAGATTATTGATGGTGTCAATTATTTCAGCATCTTGTGGCGGCACTAATTGTCCTCCATCTTGCCAATAGACTTTGTAACCATTGTATTCTGGTGGATTATGAGATGCTGTTAAAACAATTCCGCAATGACAGTTTAAATGTTTTAATGCAAAAGAAAGTTCTGGAGTAGGGCGTAAGTCTTCAAATAAAAACACTTCTATATTATTTGCCGAAAACACATCTGCAACTACTTTTGCTAGTGTTTTACTATTGTGTCTGCAATCAAAAGCGATTACCACTTTTATTTTTTCACCAGGAAAGGATTGGTGTAAATAGTTACTTATACCTTGTGTATTTCTTCCTAGCGTAAATTTGTTAATTCGATTGGTACCAATTCCCATTACACCACGCATTCCACCAGTTCCAAATTCTAAATCTTTATAAAAAGATTCTTTAAGTTCTTTTGGGTTTGTTGCAATTAGGTCCTTTATATAGGTTTGTGTTTCCCCATCAAAAGCTGGAGTTAACCAACTGTTTACTCTTTTTAATAATTCTGGTTCTATGTGTATCATGTTGTAAATGTAATTATTATGCAAAAATACGGAAATGCTAAAGATTAAATGGATGCTAGATCAATTTCCTCTTTAACCAAATAGCGTTTTTTGTCTGATTTTGTTCTTAAAATAATCTCGCCTAAAAATCCAGCAACAAAAAATTGTGTACCAATAATCATGGTAACTAAAGAAATATAAAATTGCGGACGTTGGGTAATTAGTCTACCTGTTGGGTTTAAGTAAAGCTTATCTATACCTAAATATATAGCAAAGCCAAAACCAATGGCAAACATTAAAAAACCAAGAGCACCAAAGAGATGCATGGGCCTTTTTCCAAATCTGGATAAAAACCAAATGGTTATTAAATCTAGAAAACCATGTATAAATCTATCTATACCAAATTTTGTTTCTCCATATTTTCTAGCTTGATGTTGTACTACTTTCTCTCCAATTTTTGTAAAACCAGCATTTTTAGAAAGTACAGGAATGTAACGGTGCATTTCACCATTTACGTCTATGTTTTTTACAACATCATTATGGTATGCTTTTAAACCACAATTAAAATCATGCAGTTGAACTCCAGATGTTTTTCGTGCTGCCCAATTAAAAAGTTTGGAAGGCATATTCTTGGATATAACAGAATCGTAACGTTTCTTTTTCCAACCAGAAACCAAATCGAAACCATCTTTAACAATCATGTTGTAAAGTTCTGGTATTTCGTCTGGATTGTCTTGTAAATCGGCATCCATGGTAATAACCACGTTTCCTTTAGCTTTTTCAAAACCCGCATGTAGTGCTTGCGATTTTCCAAAGTTTTTTAAGAATCGAATACCTTTTACATTGGTGTCTTTTTGTGATAATTGGGTAATGATTTTCCAAGAATCGTCTGTACTACCATCATCAATAAAAAGGATTTCATAAGAAAAATGATTGGAATGCATAACTTTTGCAATCCAATCATGTAACTCTGTTAAAGATTCTTGTTCGTTAAGTAGTGGTATGACTACTGATATATTCATGTATTATGCTTCTTTTTTCATTATTAATCCTCCAATTAGAGAATAAATTAAGCCAAAAATAGAACTAAAGGCTATAAATGCAGCGTTTGCTATTAATGGACTAGAAAATTTTTCCATCATATCCATTTGTTTGTCAACGATCTCTTCGGTTAAATTTGGGTTTTCTAATAATTTATCTCTAACAGCTTCCATTGCTAAGCCTTGAAATTCTGGATCTATAATATAATTAAAAACTAGAGAGTAAACTGCAAATACAAGTGCACTAATTACTGCAACCAATAAACCAATTTTTATAGCTTGTCTTAAACTTAAAAGATTAGCATTTGTTTTTTTGTATTGGCTAATAGCATAAATAATTGTTGCTGGAAAAATGATATAATATAAATACATTGGCCATTGTATGCCTTCCAACTGCATACCAGTTACATACATAATAACTGTTATTAGAACTAGAATTAACCCTAATACTAATCCGTAATTTTTAGCAAAACTGGCTACTGATACATTTTGTGATTCCATAATTATTTTTTGATTTGTTAGTTTATAGAATTGTTAGTAAACAAATATAGCAAAACGTTACATTTTATTCCCACGAAAGTGGGAATCTTAATAAATTAAGTAATAATAATGTAAATGAAAGTGGAAATCTTTTCCTAATTAATCCCGTATTTTTGCTTTAATTCATTTTAATTGAATTATTTTTACAAAAAATATTGTGCATTAGTAAAAAATACTTAAATTTGCACCTCAAAATTAGTTAAGAAATTAAAGCATTTAGTGATGAGAAAAGGAATACATCCAGAAAATTATAGATTAGTAGCATTTAAAGATATGTCAAATGAAGATGTGTTTTTAACAAAATCTACTGCAAATACGTCAGAAACATTAGAAGTTGATGGTGTTGAATACCCATTAGTAAAAATGGAGATTTCAAGAACATCTCACCCGTTTTATACAGGTAAATCTAAATTAATTGATACCGCTGGTCGTATTGATAAGTTCAAAACTAAATACGCTAAGTTTAAAAAATAATTTAGCTTATAGATATTTTATTAAAGCCTTTCAAAATATTGAAAGGCTTTTTTGTTTTTAATATTTAGACTACTTTTGATTTACACTTAAACTCTATACCAATGAATTACATTCTTTTTGATGGACCTTCTCGTAACCAATTACTTCCATTTACATATACACGTCCTGTTGCAGACATTCGTGTTGGTATTTTAACCATTAGAGAAAAATGGGAAAAACATTTAGGATCTACAACCACTACAATTACAGAAGATTATTTATCTGAAAAATATCCAATGGTGGAAATGGAAAAGAATGTAATGATAAATGCATCCTATCTTCCAGATTATGAATTGGTAGAAATGATTAATTCGTTAGAAGAAAATCAAGCTATTTTTAACGACGATGAAGTTATTGCTTTTTTTACTGTAGAAGCACAAGAAGATATAGACTTAAGTACTTACGAAGCTATTGAGTATACTCAAGAAATATTAAAAATTGAAAATACTTGGGATATTTTCTCTAAAAATGGAGAAGCAATTCAAGAAGATTTTGAACTTTTAACAAAAGGAAGAAAATCGCAACCAATTCCAAGTTCTAATAATATCATTGCAGCAGAAAATATCTTTCTTGAAGAAGGAGCAAAGCTAGAATTTGCAACTTTAAATGCTAGTTCTGGACCCATTTATATTGGTGAAAATGCAGAAGTCATGGAAGGAAGTATCATTCGTGGGCCTTTTGCATTATGTAATGATGCAACAGTAAAAATGGGAGCCAAAATTTATGGGCCAACCACTGTAGGACCACATAGTAAAGTAGGAGGAGAGGTAAATAATTCGGTGCTATTTGGGTATTCTAACAAAGGGCATGATGGCTTTTTAGGAAACTCCGTTTTAGGAGAATGGTGTAACCTTGGCGCAGACACAAACAACTCTAACCTTAAAAATAACTACGCAGAAGTTAGACTTTGGAGTTATGAAACAGAGGGTTTTGCAAGAACAGGTTTACAGTTTTGCGGATTAATGATGGGAGATCATAGTAAGTGTGGTATAAATACAATGTTCAACACTGGCACAGTTGTTGGAGTTTGCGCAAATATATTTGGAAGCGGTTTTCCAAGAAATTTTGTGCCAAGTTTTTCCTGGGGAGGGAATAGTGGTTTTACAACATACTTAACTAAGAAAGCGTTCGAAGTTGCTAAAGTAGTTATGTCTAGAAGAGATATTGACTTTACAGAAGAGGATGAAGCAATTTTAGAACATGTTTTTAACGACACTAAAAAATGGCGAAGCAATTATTAAGTTATTTACTATTGTGCTAATTATGAAAAATACATTTTGGGTTTGTTATTTAATGCTGTTATGCATTAGTTTTAAAGGTTTTTCTCAAAACGATAAAAGGAATATTGTTAACTTAAAACTTAACGATGAGAACAATCATTTTGGGGTCTCTTATTTAGAAGATAATAAAATCGTTTTTACTTCAAATTTATTAACCAAAAGAGGAAAACAAGAATTTCTTAATGGTACACCTTTAGTAACCTTATATCAAGGAGAAATAGATCCAGATGGCGAAATTAATAATGTTAGTCCGTTGCCAAGTAAGTTAGACAGTGATGCTTTTAATATGTCTGCTGCTGCTTTTTATACAACCGATAAAAAATACATGGTGATTACTACCAATGTTTATAATACTACACGAGATGCTAATTTATCGCAAAAAGCATCCAAATTAAGAATGGAAATAGGAGAATATGTAGAAGGCGTTGGTTGGACTAACTTTAAAGTGCCATCTTTTTGTAACCCGAGATCTTCCTATGGGCATCCGGCAATTAGTCCAGATGGTAAATTTATGTATTTTGTGTCTACAATGCGAGGGACTCTTGGTGGTACTGATATTTTTAGAGTTGCTATTAATGAAAATAATGTTTTTGGAAAACCAGAAAATTTAGGACCAAAAGTAAATACTAGAAAAAAAGAACTTTTCCCTTTTATAGGAAAAGATAACGCACTTTATTTTTCATCTAATAGACCAAAAGGAAAAGGGCAACTAGACATTTATAAATGTGATATTCTTGAAGACGGAACTTTTAGTGAAGCGCAATTACTAGATGATCCAATAAATTCTAGGTTTGATGATTATAGCTTTATGCTTAATGATAATTTAGAATCGGGATATTTTTCTTCCGCTAGACCTAAAGGAAAAGGTGGCGATGATTTGTACTATTTTTTCAGCAATTAAATACATTATTTATTTTATCACTTTATAAATAATAATTCTAAATTAATTGATTTTTTAGTTTTTAGGTAGGCGTTTATTGTTTTTTGGTTTAAGTTGCTGTAAATTAACTTTCATAGCTTAAAATAATACCTAGTCGTTACATATCATGTTTATTTTAAAAAATAAATTACACTTTTCCATACTCTATTTTTCCATTCTTATAATTGATATAATAGTAAAATTAGGACTGGATACTATTCCTTTTAGATTTATTACTAAGCCTTTAATAGTAGTTTCTTTAGTCTTCTTTTATTGGATCAATAATAATGAAAAGTCTAAGAGAAAGTTTGTTTTCATGGTTTTAGCTTTATTCTTTTTTCTTTTAGGAGATATTTTTTTAATATTTAAAGACGTTTCTTTACTTTTTTCTTTAGGAATGTTAGGCTTTATTTTGGGGAAATTGTTTTTTACTTTTAGATTTTCTAATCAAAATGATTTTAAATTAGTTAGGTTACTTCCTATAGTTGTTTTTTGTTTTGTTTACATCTTTGTAGTTCTAAATATTATATATGATAATCTAGGAGGTTATTTTATTCCTGTCTTAACTTATCTTTTTGTAGCTATGCTTACATTACAGTTTGCTTATTTAAGAAAATCTGGTGTAGATGCTAAAAGTTATTTAACCGTTGGTATTGGAATTTTATTTTCTGTAGTAGCAGATTCTGTTGCCGTTTTAGCGCAATTTTATGAGAACAACTTTTTTTATGATAAGGTTACCGTTATATTATTCTATGGTATTTCGCAGTATTTAATTGTAATGGGTATCATTGAAGAAAAAGTGAAAATAGATAATAGTTTATATGAAGATGTTAGTATCGAAATCTGATAAATTATTTTTTAAAGACCTGTTTTAATTCTAATAAATTAATTGGGTTTATACCTAATCCGTTTACATTTTTTCTAGTAAAACGAACCACTTCATCATAAAACATAGGAATAATAGGTGATTCTTGCATTACCAAGGAGTCCATTTTAGAATATAATTTTTCCCTTTTTAAAGTGTTTGTTTCTGTAAAAGCCTGTTCATACCAAAGATCAAACTGTTTGTTTTTAAAGTGGGTGTAATTTGGTCCGTTTGGTGCAAAATTCTTACTATAATATAAAGAAAGGTAATTTTCGGCATCCGGATAATCGGCTACCCAACTTGCTCTAAACATATCTGTTTTTCCGTTAGACTTTGCTTCTTTTAAAGCAGAAGCAGGAACAACGTCTACTTTAATATTTAGTCCTGTTTTTTTTAATTCTCGTTGTATATACTCGCAAAAACTCAAATAATTACTAGTGGTAGTAAGTGTGATTTCTGGGTTTTTATTTCCAGTTTCGTTTATATATTTTGCAACTAAATTTTTTGCTTTTTCTGGTTGATAAGTATAACCTATAGTTGCATTATAACCAGGAAGTCCTTTTGGAATAAAACCTCCATTTGCGGCAATACCAATCCCATTTCTTAAATAGGTCATCATTTTTTTTCTGTCGAAACCAAAGTTCACGGCTTGCCTAAGCAATTTAGATTGTACTTCATTAGCTTCCGTATCCATATAAAAACCAAGGTATTCTGTGTTTAAATACGGACCACGAATCATATTTACATCAGGAACATACAAATCACGAAGCGTACCAGTAGCAGTTAAAATTTCATCTTTATACGAAGCATCTAAACCAGATACAAAATCTAAATTACCTTGTGCAAATTGTAAAAACTCACTTTGCTTATCTGGTAAAAAGGTAATAGCCACAGCTTCTAGATATGGAAAGGGATTTCCGTTTGTATCTTTTTCAAAATAATCGACATTCTTTCTAAAAACAAGTTTGATGTTTTCTTCCCAACGTTTAAATAAAAAAGGACCGGTACCAATTGGGTTTGCTCTAAAATCACTACCATAATGCGTAACAACTTCTTTTGGTACTACAGAGCAATACTTCATGGTTAACAATCCTAAAAATGCAGGAAAAGGTTGTTTTAATTGTATTTGAAAAACAGAATCGTTTATTGCTTTAAAATGTTCCACTTTGTTTAATACCCAACTTCCAGATGAAGCTACTTTTTTATCTTTTAAACGATGGAAGCTGTATTCAAAATCACTAGCAATAACATTTCTGGTAGAATCTTTATTAAAAAGAACATGCTTATGAAAATTCACATCATCACGAAGTAAAAAGGAGTAGGTAAGTGCATCGGGAGAAATTGACCAACTTTTGGCAATACAAGGCTGCACGTTTAAGTTTTCATCCATTTGCACCAATCCATTAAATAATTGATGAATTGCCCAAATATCTGCATTGTCTTTAGCAAAGGCTGGATCTAAAGAACCTATATTTTTGTGCTCGTTATAGCGAAACACAGTGTTTTTGTTTTCTTTTTTGGTGACACAACCTAAAAGTAAGATAAAAACTAGAAAGCGAAATTTCATTTAAAACATTTAAAGTTATATATTGTATACAATAGTATTCATTTAAAATTTAAAATTATGAAAAAAAATTACATGTTATTTTTATTAAGTATATTTTTTGTTTGTGCTATAAATGCCCAAACAACTTTAACACATTCTACAGATCCTACGACTATTGTACCAGGTACAGTTTCCTGTCAAGCAGGAGGAATTACTTCTGATAATACTTATTACAGAAGTTTTGATATAGCGACAATGGGTGTATCTCCATTTAGTGTTCTGGAAGTTTCTTTTGGTGTAGAAAATGCTATTATAGATCCTACAGAACCATTAACCATAGATGTTGTTATTTATTCGGCAACTGTAGATTTGCCAGGAGCTGCTTTAACAGAAATAGCTAGAGTACCTGTGCCTATTGTTGATGCAGATGCCGGAACTATTAAAACAGTCCCAATTGTAGCAACAGTAACTACAAATTATTTAGTTAGTACTATTGAAATACCAGATAGTGCTACTGCACAATTTAGTCTAGCATCAAATAATTTAGGTCAATCGGCACCTACCTATATTTCATCTGCAGGATGTAGTATCAATTCTCCTACCGATATGGCAAATGTGGGATCTGGTTTTCCAGACGTACATATACTTATGAGTGTTAGAGATTTTGTTACTTTAAGTATTGATGATAACAGTTTAGAAGCAATTTCCGTTTATCCAAATCCAACTAAGGACTTTATTCATATTAATATGGCTAATACAGATAGTATTGAAAAAGTAGAGTTGTTTGATATAACAGGAAAAAGCGTTTTAAGCTTTACCAATACAACTAAAATTAATATTTCAAATTTAAGTAATGGTATATATATGCTACATATAAAAACCGATAAAGGAAGTATTAATAAAAAAGTAATCAAGAATTAGATATTTTTTTTAAAAGAATAAAAAGAGCGTTTTAACTAGTTAAAACGCTCTTTTTATGTAATTTTGCATCGTTTTATTATTCAATTCATGGCACAAAAAAAAGTCGCATTTTATACTTTAGGTTGTAAACTTAATTTTTCGGAAACATCTACTATTGCTAGAAACTTTAAAGATGAAGGTTTTGAACGCGTAGATTTTAAGGAAGAAGCAGATATATATGTTATTAATACATGTTCTGTTACAGAAAATGCAGATAAACGATTTAAAACGATTGTAAAACAAGCGCAAAAGATTAATCCGGATGCTTTTGTGGCAGCAGTAGGTTGTTATGCCCAGCTAAAACCACAAGAATTAGCAGATGTACATGGTGTAGATTTAGTGCTTGGTGCTACCGAAAAATTTAAAATCACAGACTACATAAACGACCTTTCTAAAAATGATTTTGGAGAAGTACATTCTTGCGAAATTGAAGAAGCAGATTTTTATGTTGGTAGCTACTCTATTGGAGACAGAACACGTGCTTTCTTAAAAGTACAAGATGGTTGTGATTATAAATGTACTTATTGTACCATTCCTTTAGCACGAGGTATTTCTAGAAGTGATGAACTTTTAAATGTACTTAAAAATGCAAAGGAGATTTCAGAAAAAGGAATAAAAGAGATTGTACTTACCGGAGTTAATATTGGTGATTATGGAAAAGGGGAATTTGGTAATAAAAAACACGAGCATACGTTCTATGAACTAGTGCAAGCATTAGATAAAGTGGAAGGTATTGAGCGTTTACGAATATCTTCAATAGAACCAAATTTATTGAAAAATGAAACCATAGATTTTGTTTCTAAAAGCAGAATATTTGTACCTCATTTTCATATTCCTTTGCAAAGCGGAAATAATGAAATTTTAAAATTAATGCGAAGAAGATACATGAAAGAGTTGTATGTAGATCGCGTTAATAAAATAAAAGAAGTGATGCCTCACGCTTGTATTGGCGTAGATGTAATAGTTGGTTTCCCTGGTGAAACAGACGAAATGTTCTTAGAAACCTATAACTTTTTAAACGGATTAGATATTTCTTATTTACACGTTTTTACGTATTCGGAAAGAGATAATACCGTTGCCGCTACTATGGAAGGTGAAGTGCCTAAAAACGTAAGAGCAAAGCGTAGTAAAATGCTACGAGGTTTGTCGGTAAAGATGCGAAGAGCATATTATGAAAGCCAAATAGGTAGTTCTAGAACCGTTTTGTTTGAAAGTGAGAATAAAGAAGGCTACATACACGGTTTTACCGAAAATTATGTAAAAGTAAAAACACCTTGGAATCCAGAGTTAGTTAATACATTACAGGATGTAACACTTACCAAAATTGATGATGATGGTATAGTAAGATTTGACTTTATAAAAGAATTGGCATAAAAAAAACGGAAGCATTTGCTTCCGTTTTTTTTAGTAAACAGTAATTGTATACGTGTTAAATTCTTAATCCTACAGGTAACATACTTTTATATTTCCTGTTTTTTCTAATAAACTTAGCTATTTCCGGACTTGTAGGAACAACGCTTAGGTTTCTTTCTTCAATATTTTTTAGAACAAGTACTATAAATTCATTTTGAAAATCTTCAGAAAATAAGTTCTCAGGAATTATAAGTTTGGTTAAAAATATTTTTCTTTCTTGAAGGGAATATTCAATTTTTGCTAATTCATCTTCAATTTTTAATTCATATTGACGTAAGAAGTCATTATCAATTAATTCAGCTGCATCAATCATAATTAATTTGTTTTAATTCAATAGAAAAATAAGGAGTCAAAACTTTTTTGCATAGTTTTGTGGAGTAAATTTACGAAAATTAATCGGTTATTTATAGTTATTAAGAACTTAAAAACTAATGAATCAAGAACTTATACACGTGTATTTAATGCCAGGAATGGCCGCTAATCCTACAATTTTTGAGCATATAAAATTACCCGAAAATCAGTTTCAAATACACTGGTTAGAATGGGTGATTCCTCATAAAAATGAATCTATAAGTGATTATGCAAAACGTATGACACTTTTCATTAAAGAGGATGATGTAGTGCTATTAGGTGTTTCTTTTGGAGGTATCTTAGTGCAAGAAATGAGTAAGCATATTAAGCTAAGAAAACTTTTTGTTGTATCTTCTGTGAAAACGATGCATGAGTTGCCAAAACGTATGAAAATTGCAAAACATACCAAGGCTTATAAAATTTTGCCAACTAGTTTAGCTGGTAATATAGATGCCTTAGCAAAATATACCTTTGGTAAAAGTGTAGCTAAAAGAGTAGAGCTTTATAAAAAATATATGTCTGTAACTAGTACAGCGTATTTAGATTGGGCAATTGAGCAAGTAGTATGTTGGGAGCAAGATAAACCAATACCAGGAGTTATTCATATTCATGGGGATAAAGACATGGTTTTTCCTTATAAACATATTACCGATTGTATCACCGTTAAAGGAGGAACGCATATTATGATTATTAATAAATACAAGTGGTTTAATGAAAATTTACCCAAATTGATATTGCAGTAATTTCTGGCGTAAATTTTGCTAGATATTATTTAACTTTATAAAAAAAAATCAAGGACTATGAAAAGGATTAAAAATGCACTCGCGCTAGTTGGACTATTTGGGATATGTGGGATGTTTGTTTTTGCGCTGCAAGACGCTCCAACAGATGAAAATTTTGAAAAAAAGCTAATCAACGATTATAACGTTTACGCGTTACAAGTACCTAGTTACTTAGATTTTGCTGGGGAACAAGTACCATTGCATAATCCAGATATTCTAGAACGTATGGATAGAGAATTGTTAGTAAATACCTACTGGCAATCTAATGGTTTTTTAATGTTTAAACGTGCGCGAAAATACTTTCCAATAATAGAACCTATTCTTGCAAAACATGGTATTCCTGACGATTTTAAATATTTAGCAGTTATTGAAAGCGGACTTACAAACGCGAGATCGCATGCAGGAGCAAGTGGTGTTTGGCAAATAATGAAAGATACCGGAAGAGAATATGGCTTAGAAGTGAATGATAATGTTGATGAGCGCTATAATATAGAATTAGCAACAGAGGTTGCTTGTGAGTATTTAAAAAAATCTAAAGATAAGTTGGGTTCATGGACGCTTGCAGCTTCTGGGTATAATGCAGGAATGGCAGGAATGGCAAGAAGGTTAAAAGAACAAGATGTTTCTAGTTATTACGATTTACTTTTAGGAGAGGAAACAGGACGTTATGTTTTTAGAATCATCGCACTTAAAGAAATTTTAAGCCATCCAGATAAGTATGGATTTAATTTTAGAGAGAAAGATTTATATGGATATATTCCAACCTATAAGGTAGAAGTAGATACCGTAGTAACAGATTTTGCTAGTTTTGCTAAAGGATTTGGTATTAACTACAAAATACTTAAACTACACAATCCTTGGTTGCGTGAACCAAAACTTAATAATGCATCTAGAAAAAAATATTTAATAGATATTCCTCGAGAAGGATACTATAACACAAACCCTTAAATAAATGTTTGCGAACTGAAAAAGGATAGCTTTACGTGTAAAGCTATCCTTTTTTTTTGTTTAAAATGGTAGTGGTTTTTCATTTATTAAATAGTTTGTTAAAATTATCTAATTTAGGATGGCGCCAAGACTTTATTCTTATATATTTGCCGACTTATAATAATTATCAAGAATCTCGAAAGGAGATAGCAACCTGCAATAACAAGCAAGGTGCTAAAGCGATAAGCCAATATTTTGGAAAAAATGTTAATTCAATTTCTTTTCTATTTGCTTTTTGTCTTCTTTCTATTAAAATGAAAAAATGAAAAAATGGCAAAATTGAATCCTATTACACCAAGTTTTACAGCACTAATTCCATTATTTGTATTCGTATTTACTTTTTTAGGTGTTGGTTTATATCAAAACGACTTTTACGCACTTCCAGCTCCTATAGCTGTTATCTTAGGTATTATAGTTGCTTTTGTAATGTTTAAGCAATCGGTGAACTCTAAAATTAAAACGCTTTTAAAAGGTTGTGGAGATGATAAAATACTAACCATGTGTTTAATCTATTTATTAGCAGGAGCTTTTGCTGCTATTACTAAATCTACAGGAAGTGTAGATGCTATTGTAAATCTAGGTTTAGACTTCATTGCTATTGAATATATTTATTTTGGTGTGTTTATTATTGCAGCTTTTTTATCTGTTTCTACAGGAACTTCGGTTGGTGCCATTGTTACTTTAGCACCAATTATTATGGGTATTGCAGATCAAGGAGGAACATCTCTAGCAATACTTTGTGGTGCATTACTTGGTGGTTCTATGTTTGGAGATAATCTATCTGTAATATCCGATACTACTATTGCTGCAACGCAATCTCTAGATTGTAAGATGAGTGATAAGTTTAAAGAAAATATAAAAATAGCACTTCCTGCTGCAATTATTACTTCTATAATCTTAATGGTTCAAGGTTTTGATTTGGAAACAAATACGGCTGAAAATGCAATCTACACTTATAATATAATCAAGATACTACCTTATGTTTTAGTTATTTTACTTTCCGTTTTTGGAGTAAATGTATTTGTAACTCTCCTTTTAGGAATTATTTCTGCAGGTATCTTAGGACTGTTTTACGGCGACTTTACACTGATAGAATCCACAAAAATTGCATATTCTGGCTTTACAAGTATGACCGAAATATTTTTACTGTCTTTATTAACTGGAGGTTTAGCGGCTTTAGTAGAAAAAAATGGAGGAATAGATTATGTCTTAAATAAAATTAAAACCTTAATTAAAAGTAAAAAGTCTGCGCAGTTTGGTATTGCAGGTTTAGTAAGTACTATTAATGTAGCAATTGCTAATAATACAGTATCTATTATAATAGCGGGATCTATTGCTAAAACGATTAATGATGAATATGCTTTAGATAATAAAAAGACAGCTTCTATTTTAGATATCTTTGCTTGTATCACACAAGGACTATTGCCTTATGGTGCACAAGTATTAATGATCTTAAGCTTTTCTCAAAGCAAAATAAACTATATAGACTTGGTACAAAACACATGGTACTTACTATTATTATTAGTAAGTACCATTTTGTTTATTGTTTTTAGGACGAATAAAAAACAGGTAATTCAGTAAGAATTATCTGCTTTTTCTTTTTTGCGAACGCATAGAACCACCTTGACCATAATGTTGATTAGGTGCTTGTGCACGCTTCATATTATCTTTCATCATTTTGATCTGTTCTTTCAACATATCACGCTTGTCTAATTTTTCAGCTTCCTTTAAAAGGATTTGCGCTTCTTGCTTTCTTCTTTTAGTAAAAGCAATTCCAGCTAAGTTTAATTTTGCCATAGCCAAATCATGGTCCATAGATAAACCAAGAGTGATTGCTTTTTTAAAGCGCTTTTCAGCTTCACCCATATCGGTTTGGCTAACCATAATACCTTTAAGGTAATTAAAATAACCTTGCTGTTTTGTTACCAAAGCAGCTTCCGGATTTTTGATTTTATCTAACCATTTATTGGCGCCTTCGAAATCTTGCTTACGTAATTTTAAAAAAGCTAATAAAATAAATTCGTTTTTAAAGTATAAGAAAATAAATATTAATGATAATAAAATAAGCATAATACCATTACCAATATAACCTTCTATAAACTGCCAAACAGCTGCTCCTACTATGGCTGCCGCAATAATTAACTTAAAATTTTTGTTGTACATTTTTTACTAAAATTTATGGAATACAAAGAAACTAAATTTTTACGAAAAACACTGCTTAATAAATTTCAAAAAAATATTTAAATTTAGGTTTGTTAAATAAAAAAGGCTTTGTATATTTGCGCGCACATTTGAGGAAACTCAACCCTGAGAAAATATATAATTAAGAAGATTTAAAAAAATAAGACAATGCCAAAAAGAACGTTCCAACCATCAAAGAGAAAGAGAAGAAACAAACACGGTTTCAGAGAAAGAATGGCATCTGCTAATGGAAGAAAAGTACTTGCACGTAGAAGAGCTAAAGGAAGAAAGAAATTGTCTGTATCAACTGAAACAAGACATAAAAAATAATGATTAACAATTGTTAATATATAAAAGGCGTTACTTAGGTGTAACGCCTTTTTTTATATCTAATAAATTTTATTTTTGCAACACACTATAATTAAATAAAATGCCAAAAAACACGCAACTAAAATCGATTTTAATTATTGGTTCTGGACCAATTGTTATAGGGCAAGCCTGTGAGTTTGATTATTCAGGAACTCAAGCCTTACGCTCCTTAAGAGAAGACGGTATCGAAACCGTTTTAATTAATTCTAATCCTGCAACTATCATGACAGATCCCTCTATGGCGGATCATGTATACTTGTTGCCTTTAACTAGTAAGTCTTTAATTCAAATATTAAAAGAACATCCGCAAATTGACGCTGTTTTGCCTACAATGGGAGGACAAACCGCTTTAAATTTATGTATTGAAGCAGATGAAAAAGGTATTTGGAAAGATTTTGGTGTAGAAATTATTGGTGTAGATATTGACGCTATTAATATTACCGAAGATAGAGAGAAGTTTAGAGAGTTAATGCTTAAAATTGGTGTGCCAATGGCACCTCAAGCTACTGCTACCTCATATTTAAAAGGAAAAGAAATTGCGCAAGAGTTTGGTTTTCCTTTAATTATTAGAGCATCTTTTACTTTAGGTGGAGCAGGTGCTTCTTTTGTACATAAAGAAGAAGACTTTGATGAATTGTTAACTCGCGGACTAGAGATTTCTCCAATCCATGAGGTAATGATCGATAAAGCATTAATAGGTTGGAAGGAATACGAATTAGAACTTTTACGAGATGCGAATGATAATGTAGTAATTATCTGTTCTATTGAAAACATGGATCCTATTGGGATTCATACCGGAGATTCTATTACCGTTGCTCCAGCAATGACATTAAGTGATACGACGTATCAGAGAATGCGTGATATGGCCATTCATATGATGCGTAGTATTGGTGATTTTGCTGGTGGATGTAATGTGCAATTTGCCGTTAGTCCAGACGCAAATGAAGATATAATCGCTATTGAAATTAATCCTCGTGTTTCGCGTTCTTCCGCATTAGCGAGTAAAGCAACAGGATATCCTATTGCAAAAATTGCTGCTAAATTAGCTATCGGTTATCATTTAGATGAATTACAAAATCAGATTACAAAATCTACTTCAGCTTTATTTGAGCCTACTTTAGATTATGTAATTGTAAAAATACCACGTTGGAACTTCGATAAATTTGAAGGAAGTGACAGAACACTCGGACTTCAAATGAAATCTGTAGGAGAAGTAATGGGAATTGGACGTTCGTTTCAAGAAGCATTACATAAAGCAACGCAATCTTTAGAGATTAAACGTAACGGTTTAGGTGCAGATGGAAAAGGATATAAAGATTACGATCAAATTTTAAGCAAGCTGAAACATGCAAGTTGGGATCGTGTTTTCGTTATTTATGATGCTATTCAGATGGGAATTCCGTTAAGTAGAATTCATGAGATTACTAAAATCGACATGTGGTTCTTAAAGCAGTATGAAGAATTATACGTGCTGGAAAAAGAAATTTCCACTTTTAAAGTAGAAACCATTCAAAAAGATTTGTTACTAGAAGCCAAACAAAAAGGATATGGTGACAGACAAATAGCACACATGCTTGGTTGTTTAGAAAGTCAGGTATATAACAAACGGGAAGAATTAGGTGTCAATAGAGTGTATAAATTAGTAGACACTTGTGCTGCAGAATTTAAAGCAAAGACTCCTTATTATTATTCTACGTTTGAAAATGATGTAGAAACTGCCGACGGAAAACGTTACGCAGATAATGAAAGTGTCGTTTCCGATAAAAAGAAAATTATAGTTCTTGGTTCTGGTCCAAATAGAATTGGTCAAGGTATCGAGTTCGATTATTGTTGTGTTCATGGTGTATTAGCTGCCGCGGAATGTGGTTATGAAACCATCATGATTAACTGTAATCCAGAAACGGTTTCTACCGATTTTGATACTGCAGATAAATTATACTTTGAACCTGTTTTTTGGGAACATATTTATGATATCATTAAACACGAAAAACCAGAAGGTGTTATCGTGCAACTTGGTGGACAAACGGCTTTAAAACTTGCTGAAAAATTAGATAGATACGGAATCAAAATTCTTGGTACTACCTATCAAGCTTTAGATTTAGCAGAAGATAGAGGTTTGTTTTCTAACATGCTGAAAGAAAATAATATTCCATATCCAGAATTTGATATTGCTACAACAGCAGACGAAGCTTCAGCAATTGCAGATGTTTTAGACTTCCCTATATTGGTAAGACCTTCTTATGTGCTTGGTGGACAAGGAATGAAGATTGTAATTAATAAACAAGAATTAGAAAAACACGTTGTTGATTTATTAAGAAGAATGCCAGGAAATCAATTGCTTTTAGATCATTATTTAGATGGCGCAATAGAAGCAGAGGCAGATGCTATTTGTGATGGTGAAAATGTGTACATTATTGGTATAATGGAACATATTGAACCTTGCGGAATTCACTCTGGAGATAGTAATGCAACATTACCTCCTTTTAATTTGGGGGAATTTGTAATGCAACAAATAAAAGATCACACTAAAAAAATTGCTTTAGCATTAAATACTGTAGGTTTAATAAACATACAGTTTGCTATTAAAGATGATATCGTATACATTATTGAAGCAAATCCTAGAGCTTCACGTACAGTACCATTTATTTCTAAAGCTTATGGGGAGCCTTATGTAAACTATGCTACTAAAGTAATGTTAGGGGAGAAGAAGGTTACCGATTTTGACTTTAAACCACAACTTAAAGGATACGCAATTAAGCAACCAGTATTCTCTTTTAATAAGTTTCATAATGTAAATAAACAACTTGGTCCAGAAATGAAAAGTACAGGAGAAAGTATTTTATTTATCGATAGCTTAAAAGATGATGAGTTTTATAATTTATATTCTAGACGAAAAATGTATTTGAGTAAATAAACTTTTTTGTTTTTATTATTAAATGAGTTATTTTTAGAGTGTTAAACATTGTTAATCAATATTTTAATCATGAAAAAAAATAACTCATTTTACTTTACTCTATTGTGTATTCCTGTTTTTGCAATGCTATTTCTTTCTTATAGTTCTGGTCAAACCGTGTATTATGTTTCGGGATCTCTATCAGATAATATGGATGCTTTAAATGAGCAAGGTAATGGGCTTATTGGTAATTGTTCTACCTGTCATACCGGTAATGTTGTAATTGCAAATAGTTCTACAATTTCTTTGAATGCTCCTTCAAATTATGAATTGAATACTAGGTATTCTATTACAGTATCTTCTAGTTCTAGTGCTTCACGACAAGGGTTTCAAATGTCTGTTGAAGATACAGCGAATATGAAAGTAGGGGATTTTGAAGGGGATGGATTTAGTACACAAGCATTTGTTAGTCCTATAGTGAATAGGGGAGAAGCTATAACGAATACTGGTAATGGTTCTTATCAAAATTCTTGGACTTTTGATTGGACTTCTCCTGCAGCCAATGTTGGTCCGGTAACATTTTACGTAGCTTTAAATGAATCTAATTTTGATAACAATACAACAGGTGATCAAATACACTTAAAGCAATCTTCTTCTAATTTATTATCTACAGAGAATGCTGTTTTTAAAGATATAAAAGTATATCCTAATCCAGTTCAAGATTTTGTAACTATTGACTTACCTGTAAATTTAGAAAATACGAAAGTTACTGTTTTCGATTTTCTTGGGAAACAAATATTAGTTCAAGATGTAACCGCTAAAAATAAAATAGATGTTTCGGTATGGCAATCTGGTGTGTACTTAGTACAAATAAAGAATGATAAAGCATCTATTACCAAACGTTTTGTAAAGCAATAGATTAAAGTGTTAATGTAGGTTAAATAAAACACCAATACTAATAGCAATACCAAAGCTAATTAATGTACCAATTAATATGTATTCGGTAAGTTTTCTATGTTTCGATTCTTTTAAATCCCCAAATCTAAAAACAGATTTTGCAGTGATTAAAAATCCAACAGCTTCCCAATGACCAACTACAATAAAAATAAATACTAAAATACGCTCTAGAATACCAATGTATTTCCCTGCATCTTTAAGGGATTCATTGCCTTCGGTAAGTTTCGAAATATCCCATTTAGAAAAAATGGTTTTCATGATGATAGAAACCGGTTGCGTTAAAAAAGCAAAACAGGTTAATAGAAGTAGGCTTTCTTCCGTAAAAAGCATTTTAAAATCTATTTCTGTATTGGTATACATAAAATAGGCGATTAGAATTACTACTATATGAAGTGCTTGATCTATAAAAAAGAGTAAGCGTTTTGTTTTTTTCTTTTGAATTTGAAGCTTAATAGCATCTATAATAAAGTGTGAAACACCAATTAGCAGTACTACTGGCCAAAGCGAAAGATCCCAAAGGATTACGAGTAATAATACAATATGAATTAATATATGAAGATATAATTTTGGAGATTTAAACTTTTTGCGCTCTTTATCTTTAACCCATTTTTTGGGTTGTAAAAAGAAATCACCAATAATGTGTGCTAATAAAAGTTTAATAAGTAGTATCATAATAAGCTGCTTATTTTTTTCTTATACATGTTATTTAAAGCTAAAATTTCATCCAGATTCGCACGTTTTATACGTTTACTAATAGCATTTTGATTAGTACCTATTAATTTTGCTAAATCTTCTTGTAATGCTTGAGGGTTTTCTAAAGTTAATTTAACAATTTCTGCCGAATTAACTGTCCAATGATCCATGCTAATTAATGCTAGTTTGAAATATAGATTCAACTCGTCATTAAGTATTTGTGATTTGGTTTTTATTTTTAGGTTTTGTTTTTCCTTTTTTAAAGTCTCAAAAGTTTCCCCAGAAAATATAAAAGCTTCTCCATTAGATTCTGTAACATCTTTGCCTTGATATGTTTTTTCGCCAATACCAATAGCCAACCTAACATCTAATCCTTTTATCATTTTAATTGCTGCTTTTATATAAATAGCAGCTTCAAAACTTTTGGTGATGTCTTTAATTTCTATTTGAAAACTGTCTCCACGATAGATCTCCCAATGTTTATTGTCTGTTTCTAAATAAGATAGAACAGCCTTTAAATGGCTAAGCCAAATCTCTGGATTTTTTTGTCCGCGGGATTTGATAATATCTCCTGTTACTATGCTTGTCATTCGTTTTGATTTTTATCATATTTTTAAATGATAATTATATTTATCGCTTTATTACGTGATAATCAAATATATTCCTTTTTTATGGAATAATCAAGTTTATTCCTTTAAAAGGGAATATTTTGATTTATTCCTTAATAGTGGAATAATCACGAATATGTAGTTTGTAGGGAGTATTAATAAGAATAAAACTAACTAGAAAAGTGATCTGGTAAATCAATGCGAACACGATGATCTTTTAAATCATTGAAATAGTTTTCCAAAGAAAAGTCTACATGATTAAACTCTTCTTGTCTTGCTCTGTGGTTTTCGTTACGATTTATTGCTTTTAAAAAACGAACAACTTCTTTTTTATCATTTAATATTAAACCGGGAACAATTACCGATTTGCCTGCATCGTCTTTAGCAACCATTGTAAAATAAGAAGAATTACAATGTTTGGTTTCACCAGTTCTAATATTTTCTGCTTCTACACGAATACCAACAACCATAGAGGTGCTACCAACATAATTAACAGAGGCTTTCATGGTTACAAGATCGCCAATTTCTATCGGACTTAAAAAATCGACCGTATTTACAGAAGCAGTAACACAATAGGTTTCCGAGTGTTTGGAACCACAAGCAAAAGCAATTTCATCCATTAAACTTAAAATATAACCACCATGAATTTTTCCACCAAAATTGGAGTGGGATGGTTGCATGAGTAATGATATACTTATACGAGAAGAATCTACAGTTTTAAATTTTAGTTTCATATTAGTATCTATTGTTTCGTGAGGTGTCTTCTTCTACTTTGGTGATAAAATATTTGGTGTCTCCCAACCAAAAGAAGGTTTTGTAACGTTCAAAATACGTTAGTTTTACAAACTTGCCTTGTAAACGATTTAAATCTTTTATGGCTTGTTCTTCTTTGTCTTCTACAGAAAATTTAAACATTTGTGCTTCAGAAACACCTTGGCTAATTTCGCCTTCCCAAGTTTTAAATAGTACTCCTTTACTTGTAAATTTAACCAATTGTCCAGCTCTAACACCTTCACTATAGGTTGCAAAATAGATAAAGCAGAAATATGCAGCTGCTATGAATACTATCGTAATGAATGCTTTTATTAAAAATTTTATCATAATATGTATATGCTAATCGTTAGATGCAGCGTGTTTTGTAATGGTTTTAGACCTCGTGTCTTTTTTCTTTAATACCAATTTCAGTTTCCATTCTATAAAAAAGACCAATAGCAGATAATAAGATTCCTAATAATAAAGTTATAATTATGATAAACATATCAAAATCTGGTTTGTTTATGATACTATATCCAGAAATTAGTAAAACAAGTGCAAAGCTAACTAAACCAACACCTATTGCTAATATTCTATAATAACGAAAACGTAAAAACCATTTATATATAGTATCTATTTTTTTCTTATTCATTATCTTCTTTAGCACGTTTTATAATTGCTTCTGGTAGTGCTTTTTTTGCTTTGGCTCCTAGTTTCTTGATTTTTTCAACGCTAGTTATAAGATTTCCTTTTCCTTCCACTAATTTATTCATAGCAGCAGAATAGTCTGTTTTTGCAGCATCAATCTTTTTTCCAACTCCGGTTAAATCGGTTACTAAACCATGAAATTTGTCATACAAAGCTCCAGCTTGTCTAGCAATTTCAATGGCGTTTTGTTGTTGTTTTTCATTATTCCACATACTATCTACCGTTCTTAAAGTAGCCAATAGCGTAGAAGGTGTAACAATTACAATGTTTTTCTCGAATGCTTTATTATAAATGGAATTGTCGGCATTAATAGCAACAGCAAAAGCAGGTTCAATTGGTATAAATAGCAATACAAAATCCGGACTTTCAATATCGTATAAATCTTCGTATTTCTTTTCAGAAAGCTGATCTACATGTCTTCTAATCGAATTGATATGTGCTTTTAAGTACGTTTCACGCTCATCATCTTCCGCATTTACATAACGTTCATAATCTGTTAAAGACACTTTACTGTCAATAATCATTTTTTTGTTATCTGGTAAATGCAATACAATATCCGGAAGCACTCTTGTGCCATCTTCTCTAGTGAAATTTTGCTGTACAAAGTACTCTCTGTCTTTTTCTAATCCCGATTTTTCAAGAACACGTTCTAATACTAATTCGCCCCAATTTCCTTGCATTTTACTATCTCCTTTTAAGGCTCTAGTTAGGTTTGTAGCTTCTTTAGTCATTTGTTGGTTTAAATCTTTTAAACCTAATAATTGTTCTTTTAAAGCAGAATGCATACTGATACTTTCCTTTTGGGTATCGTCTACTTTCTTTTCAAAAATTTGAATTTTTTCTTGAAGCGGATGTAATATTTGTTGGATATTTTCTTTATTCTGAAGGGTGAATTTTTCAGATTTAGCATCTAAAATTTTATTTGCAAGATTTTCAAAATCGGTACGAAGTCTTTTTTGTTGTTCTTCAAGTTCTTCGTCTCTTTTTAAATTCAGTTTCTGAAGGTTTTCAAACTCGGTATTCTTTCTTGCTAATTCTTGATTTAAGAAATCCTTTTCACGACGGATGCTTTCACGCTCCGTTTCAATTTTAGAAATAGTTTCTCTAAGTTCATTTAACTGCGCAGTAAACGTGGTGTTTTGTTTTTCGTTTTCGGTATTATGAAACTGCTTTAAATCGGTTAACTGTTGTTGTAAATTATTGTTGCGTTCCTCTAAAGTGCTTTTTTCGCTTTTACTTTTCATTTTAGCGAATAGCATACCAAGATATGCACCAATTGCTGCAGAAATAAGAATAGAAATAATAAGAATAATACTGTCGTTCATTTAAAATAGAAGTTTATCCAAAGATAAATTTTTATTCAGAAATAAAACGAATGAATAAGAAATGATTTAACAGTCGGTTGTTTATAAAATGGATGTAGAAATTTCTATATCAGCATCCTTCCAAGCAGTATCAAATTCTTGCTTTATTTTGTTTGCTTCATCCTGTTTTCCTTGGGCTTTTAAACTTTGATATAAACCCATTAATGACCAACCATTTTGTCTTAAATCTTTTAAATCTTCTTTAAAAACCTGTTCTGCTTCTTTATATTTTTTAGCATTAAGTAAAACAGCTCCTAAATTTTGTCTTGGCGGAATATACCATGCAGATGGTTCGTTGTAAATTAAATGATCTTCTATTTCTACAGCGCTTTCCAAATGTGTAATAGCAGCGTCATAGTTTCCTTTTAAGGCTTCTAATTCGCCAGCAACGACTTGAAATGCCAATTTAGAAATAGTAGTGCCATTATCAAAACCTGTAGCAACTATGGTTTCCATTTCTGGATCTTTAACATAACTAGCTATAGCGTCTAGTTCTTCTTGTGCCTCTTTAATATTGTTTTTTCTAATAAAAGCTATCCCACGCGCATAATGCCAAATCATTTTTAAATGTTTGATCTCATCATTTGGTTTCGGAATGGTTAAAATGTCATTCCATTTTCCAAATCGCGTATAGGCAAGTAGTGGAGTAGCAGCAAAATTTTGTAAAAAATGAAGTTCTTTTAATTCTCCTGTCGGAACTTTTTCTGCTGTTTTTTTAGCGGCATCTATAGCAATTTCACTATTTCCTAAAAGGGTTGCTGCCGACCATAAAAAGTGAATGTTATGCGGATAATATCCTAAAGGATACATGCCTTGAGATAAACATTGTGAAATATAATCTTCATCTGCTAAAATAGCTTTTTGATTAGATTCTACAGCATCTTTATATCTACCAACTCGTATATAAATATGGGATGGCATATGTACAATATGTCCGGCAGCAGGCATTAATGATGCTAGTTTTTCTGCACTTGGAATTGCTAAATCTGGTTTTGGTAGTTCTACCATATGAATATAATAATGGTGTGCGCCAGGATTATTAGCATCTAAAGCCATCGCTTTTTCCAGTGCTGCTTTTGCTTTATCAATATTTTGCGACGGATTACCATCTTTATCCCAATAATTCCATGGAACCGTATTCATAACAGAAGCAGCAAATAAAGTGTTGATATTCGTGTCTTCTGGATATTTTTCTATAAGTTTAGTCATTGCGTGCATGTAGGCGACATTTAATTCTGGAGTATCTGCAGTCAGATCTTTAGAATATCGATGGGTTAAAGCTTCAATGATAGCTTGCTCTTTTTTAGTTGCGTTTGTTGCTAACTGTTTCGCTTTGTCTATGGCTTCGTTGTATTTGTTTTTACGGTCATCGTCTGGTGAAGGATCATTAATATTTGGACCAAGAGCGTAAGCTTGTCCCCAAAAAGCCATCGCTAAATTTGAATCTAATCTAGAAGCTTCCATAAAAGAACGATGTGCTTCTGCATGATTAAATGCGTAGGTAAGTCGTAAGCCTTGGTTGAAAAATTGTTGTGCTAATTCGTTTTTTGTACTGACCTTGTACGCGTGATTTCCAAGATTTTCAAATAGCGGAGAAATTTGTTTGGTGGTATCTACATCTTCCAATAAAAACGTTGCAGGTGTGCATTTAATTACATTCATGCCGTATTTTTTAGAATAGTCGATTTCTTCTTCTTTATTTAAAAGGAATAAAGACATTAAAGTCACTGTAAGAAGTGAAAATAGGAATAGATTTAATTTCGTTTTCATGGTTTCTATAATTTAGAATGCCATAAAAATAAATATGATTAATTTCAATAAATAGATTTAAGTCACTGAAAATGAGCGATATAAATATAGTGAATTTATTTGATAGTTTTAATAAAATTATTTTTTTACTCTAAAACTTCCTGTCGTTGCATCGAAAGTAATTAAGTCTTCTGGGAATAATGTATTAAAAGTTCCTTGCTGAATTAAATGACAAGGCGAATCTGAAGTTACTTCGGTTTTAGTCATTACAATCATGGTATCACAAAGTTGAATAGCAAGATCTATTTCGTGTGAAGAAAATAAAATAGTTTTACCCGTTTCTTTCACCAATTTTTGAAGCAGTTTTAAAATGTACACTTTGTGATACATATCTAAATGTGTTGTTGGTTCATCTAGAATAATCAAGTCGGTATCTTGAGCTAGTGCACGAGCAATCATTACTTTTTGCAATTGACCATCACTAAGTTCAAAACATTTTTTATGTTTTAAATTGTCAATATTTGTTTGTTGAATAGCAGTGTTTATTATCGAAATATCTTTTTCAGATAAATTACCAACCCAATTGGTATATGGTTGTCTTCCTAAGGCGATCAATTCAAAAACGGATAAATTTTTAGAAGCAATAGTTTCGGTTAAAACCAAACTCATTGTTTTTGCTAAGTCTATATTAGCGTAGGTTTCTAGAGGTTTATGATTTAAATGAATTGCTCCAGATAATTTAGGTTGTACTTGGGTTAATGTTCGTAATAAAGTGGATTTACCAATACCATTTCCGCCAACTAAGCCAATAAGTTCTCCTTTTTTTAAGGCGATATTTATGTTGCTAGCAATTGAAGTTTCTTCTTTTTTGGTTTTGTAACCAATAGAAAGATTTTCTGTTTTAAGGATGATATGTTGGTTGGTTTCTGACAATACTTTTTTCTAAATTGTTAAACTAATATAATTTCCTTTTTTCATTTTGTCTAGATACAAAACGAACCAAAAAATCATGTCAAAATTAGGAAATTGCTAAAGCATCACTCACTTTCGGAATTTCGTGCTTAAAGCTTCGCTTTGCATCTGCATTCCTTCGTTCGTTATTTCTGAATTTTGACGCTTCCGACTGTGTCGAAATTCCAAGTTCATTTTATATTTTATTATAAGTTTGATTATTCGTTTTTAATCAACAATCAACATTTTTTCTTTACTCTATCTAAAACACCATCTTTCTTTTTCTAACCAGTAGCCAAATTACAACAGGAGCACCAATTAAACTAGTAATGGCATTAATAGGTAGAGTATAATCGCTTGCTGGTAATTGTGCAATACTGTCGCAAATAAGCATCACTATGGCACCAAATAAAAAGACTGCTGGTAATAATATTTTATGATTTGCCGTGTTAAAAATTTGTCTCGTTAAATGCGGAACAGCCAAACCAATAAAAGCAATTGGTCCTGCAAAAGCGGTTATGGTTCCTGCTAAAAGACTGGTTGCAATAATGATTAATAATCGGCTTTGTTTAATATTCAATCCTAAACTCTTCGCATAATTTTCACCAAGTAATAAGGTGTTTAATCCTTTTATTGAAAGGATACTTAAAAGTATTCCGAAGCAATAAATAATAAAGAAAATGGCAAGTTCATTCCACGAAAGGTTTCCTAAACTACCAAATCCCCAAAAGATATATTGTTGTAATTGTTCGGCAGAACTAAAATAGGAGAGTACACTTACTACTGCAGAGGTAATGCTTCCAAACATGAGTCCGATAATAAGAATAGCCATCGTGTCTTTCACTTTTGACGAAACAATTAATACGGCTAATAAAACAAGAAAACTTCCTAAACTGGCAGCAATAACGATGGTCCATTTGGAAATTAGTAAACTTGCAAAAAAGCCTCCAAAAACGCCAGCACCAAGAATTACTAAAGCAACACCTAAACTTGCTCCAGAAGTAATACCAAGTACAAATGGTCCTGCTAACGGATTTCTAAAAAGGGTTTGCATCAATAGGCCTGAAATTCCCAAACCAGAACCAACTAAAATGGCGGTAAAGGCTTTTGGTAATCTGTAATTCTGAATGATATATTGCCAAGATTCGTTTTTAGCAGAATTTATTAAACTATTAAAAATTTCATCCAAAGGAATAGATACAGAACCTAGGCTAATGTTAGCAAAAAAGCATGCAATAAGTACTAGTATTAATACTAGGTAAGAATTTCTATATGTAGCTGTTTCCGACAATTATTTTAAAGGTTTAAAAAAGTAAGGGGTATATTCTGGTAGTAATTCTGGATGACAGATTTTAATAATATCTTTTAAAATGATATCTGGTCTGGCTGTACCAAGTTCGTAATATAAAACACCACCAGTTTTTCCTGTTGTTGTCGAAAATGTATAGATTTTTTTATTTTTAAAAGCATCAAATTTCGTGTAATGTGCATTTGCTTTTTCTAGCGCTTCCATACTTGTGTAATACGAAGGACTTAACCATAAATCTGCATGCGCTGCTTTTTCAAAAACGGATTCAAAGTTTAGTGCTAAACTTCCGCTCCCTGTGGTCTCACCATATAAATAGTTTACGTTAGCGTCTTTTAAAATTTGTGCTTCAGCACTTGTGCCATTTGGTAAATACCAAGTGTCTTTATGCATTGCTCCACTTAATACAGTTGGTTGATTTTCTACTTTTGCCGCAATATCTTTTGCTTCCTGGTAATTTTTTTCAATAGAATCAAAAATAGTATTTGCTACTTTTTCTTTGTTATAAAGAACACCAAAGAATTTAATCCATTCGGCTTTTGCTAAAGCAGATTTTTCTACCCAATCGCCATTATAAATTACAGGAATTCCAGATTTTTTAATTGTTTCAAAGGTTTTGTTATTTCCGTCAATACCATAACCAATAACTACATCTGGTTGTAATTCTAATAAAACTTCGGTGTTTATACCTTCGTTTTTTCCTAATTCTCTAATGCTTTCCGTATCAATTCTAGTTCTCGTTTTTAAGGAAGAGACATAATCTGTTCCAGGAAAACCAACTAATGTTTCTTCTACTTCTAAAAGCTCTAAAGCAGGAATATGTGTAGTAGATGTAACTACTATTTTTTCAATAGGAATTGTTATTATGCCATCAAATTCGTCTTTGTTTAACGTTATTTTAGATAACATATTTTTTTGCACTAAGGCATATTTATATGTTTTTTCCGCTTTAGGCCAAGGGTTATTTATGGTTAGGATTTTAAAGTTTTCATTATGTGTAATGGCAAAACCTTCGGCATATTTAAATGTTGTTTTCGCAAAATCTTGTTTGTTTTCCGGAATTGGTTTTACTTCCTTTTTACAGGAGGTTAAAGACAATAAAAGACAAAATAGGAGTGCTGTGAAAGTTTTGTTTTGTAACATTAGTGACATTTAAACAGATTAAATTCGTGTAAATTTATATAAAATTATAGTCATGAGAGACGGTTCAAATGTAACAATATATATAGTAGGTGGAATAATAATAGCACATTTTTTAATCGGTTTTATTTTTCTTATTTATAAAATGAACAAGAAAAAGTAGCTATAAATTAGCTTGCATTTAAAAAAGAAACTATTTTTGCGCTGAATTTTGGTTTGACTTCGCAATGATGCAAAGTCGATTAAAAGGGAATCTAGTTAAAATCTAGAACTGTTCCCGCAACTGTAAGCTATAAAGCTTCATGTTAAACTTCAAGTCACTGGAAATAATTTCTGGGAAGACCAACATGAAGACGTAAGTCAGGAGACCTGCCAATTTCAACATCAAATGAATCTTCGGGAGAAAGATTTTAAGATTATGAAAAAAGGTATTCTATTTTTATTTGGTCTTATTTTTAGTTTAAGCTGTTTCTCGCAAACAAGGCTAGACTCTGTGCAACAATTAGATGAAGTGGTTTTAAAGTCGGATAGATACTTAAAAACGTTTTCTAATACACAATCTATAACGACATTAAATGACACGGTGTTATCTAGAAGTGCACCTTCATTAACCCAATTATTAAACTATAACTCTAACATCTATTTTAAGGAAAATGGTTTAGGCATGGTTTCTTCGCCATCTTTTAGAGGAACCACTGCACAGCAAACCGTTGTCGCTTGGAATGGTATTAATATCAATTCGCAATTTAACGGTCAAACCGATTTTAATACCATTAATATTCGCAATTTCGATGGCGTAAGTATACGAAGTGGTGGAGGAAGTGTGCTTTACGGAAGTGGTGCCATTGGAGGTTCTATTCACTTAAATAATGATATCGCTTTTAATGAAGGTTTTGAGAATTCTATATATGCCAACTACGGAAGCTTTAATACCTTAGATTTAGGATTGAAGTCTGGATTTTCTTCTGAAAAATTTAGCGTAGATGTAGCGATAAGTAGATCGAGTTCCGATAATGATTACGATTATGTAGATAGTGATAAAACGAATCTTAATGGCGCGTTTTACAATCAGAGTTACTCTGCAAATTTTGGTTATAAAATCAATAAGAAAAATGTACTGAAATTGTACAGCTATTTGTTGGATGGCGAACGCGAATTTTCATTTATATTTCCTTCGGAAACACCTACAAAATACCAAGATTTAAATTCTAGAAATATGCTAGAATGGAATGGGTTATACGGAAAATTCATCTCTACTTTAAAACTAGCATATCTTACAGAGCAGTACAAATACTTCGCGAATAGTAATTCGGATACCTATTCCTTTGGGGAAGCAAAAACACTTATTGGAAAATATGATTTAAGTTATCGTGTATTTAAGGACGCCATGCTACAAGGGGTTGTGGATATTACGAATACTTCTGGCGAAGGATCTAGTATTGGTGAAAGTAAAAGGACCATTTCTAGCTTTAGCTTGTTATACAAACAAGAATTAATTCCTTTTTATACGAAGCTGCTTTAAGAAAAGAAATTACTAGTAATTATGATAGTCCGTTACTATATAGTTTAGGATTGCAATATAAATTTGGTAACCATTATACCGTAAATGTAAATGGTTCTAAGAATTTCAGAATTCCAACCTATAATGATTTGTATTGGGAAGGAAGTGGTAATACCAATTTAAAACCTGAGACTTCCAATCAAGTAGAAATGGGACACCAATTAGATTTTAAACACGTGTCTTTTTCTGCAACAGGTTTTTATAATGATATAAAAGATATGATTCGTTGGCTTCCTATAGGAAGTAATTGGCAACCAGTAAATACAGACCATGTAGAAACCTATGGTTTAGAGTCTACATTAGATTTAAAATATCATTTAAAAGAACATCAGTTTACTTTAGGAGGAACGTATGCATATACTGTTTCCAAAAATAAAGAAACAGATTTACAGTTAATTTATGTTCCAAAACACAAGGCAACAGCTACTCTTAACTACCAGTATAATCGTGCTTCTTTATATTACCAAACGCTTTATGTTGGAGAGGTTTTTACTCTATCAGATAACAATCCTAAGTACATATTAGATGCTTATTTGGTTTCTAATATCGGACTTTCTTATGCTTTAGGAAAAGAGAAACAATTCACTTTAGGAGCACAAATTAAAAATATGTATAACGAAAACTATCAGAGTGTAGCAAACCGCTTCATGCCTGGAATTAACTATAATTTTTACTTAAACTTTAATTTTTAAACTATGAAAAAACAATTTAAATTTTTAGCTTTTACTCTCTTTTTGGGATTATTAATCACATCTTGTAGTAGTGATGATGATAATTCTTCAACCCCTCAGGAGCCTTTAGGAGATTATGAAAATGGTATTTTAGTAAGTGCAGAAGGAGGTCCTTCTTCAGTATCCTATATTTCTAATGATTTTTCTACTGTAGAAAACAATATTTACGCGAATGTAAATACGGAAAGTTTGGGTGTTTATCTACAATCTATTGGTTTTGATGGTAATCAAGCTTATATTATTTCAGATAATGTGAACACAATAAATGTAGTTAATCGTTATACTTTTGAAAAAGAAACGGCTATCACTACAGGTTTGTATACACCAAGATATATTGGTTTTGCTAACGGAAAAGGGTATGTTAGTAATTGGGGAAGTGGTTCGGATGCTATTGATGATTTTATTGCTGTTATTGATTTGTCTACAAATACAGTAGAAAGTACTATTCCTGTTGGAGAAGGACCAGAACAAATTGTAAGTAATAACGGAAAAATCTACGTTTCACATAAAGGTGGTTGGTCTTTTAACAATATTATTACGGTTATTGATACCAATACTAATTTGACAACTACTATTACTGTAAATGATGTTCCAGATGAAATGTTTATTAATAATAGTGGTGAACTTGTTGTGTTATGCGAAGGAAAACCTGGATGGTCTGGAAGTGAAACAAATGCAACTATATCTAAAATAGATGTAACAACAAACACAGTAACCGAAACACTAAACTTTGCTGCTGGTGTGCACCCAAGTCAAATGAGTTCTGATAATGGGGAAATTTATTACCAAGCGAATAACGAAGTTTTTGTAATGAGTGAAACTTCTTCTTCATTACCAACAGCATCTATTGTTAATTTAGGAACTATTAACACGTATGGAATGGCTGTAAAAGGAGATAAACTATATGTAACAGATGCTAAAGATTTTGCATCTTTAGGAGATCTTAATGTATATGACTTAACAACAAACACTTTAGAAAATACTTTTACAGTAGGAGTAAATGCTTCAAAAATCTATTTTAATTAAACTTTAGTCTTTAATTATAATAAAAAAGCCACTCGATCGAGTGGCTTTTTTTATGCAATCAAATCGCAAAACCAAAAACCGGTTTTTTCATTTTTAGCATTTGGAGTATCATATTCACGATATACCTTTTCTCCAATAGTAAAAGGAATAGGTGATTTAAATATTGGACCATCATAACAAAAGGTATGGAACTCTCCATTTTCGCCACAAGGATCTACCTCTTTTGGTAAGTTTTCAATAAGTTCTTGAGTAATGGTTTTTCCAACAAAGTCTTCCGAGAAATATTTGGCACTAGCACAAACGATCACCGCTTTAAAACCTAAGTCTAGAAATTCGGTAATCAATGCTTTAGTGTTCCTTTTCCATAGTGGGAATACAGTAGAAATGTCAAGTTTACCTAAATCATCTTCTCTGTACTTTTTTAAATCCTCTAAAAAGATATCTCCAAAAGCACTATGTGTAAAGTGTTCTGTCTTTAATTTGTTTAAAGCAGTATGCATGATGGTTTCATAATCGGTCATGCTTGGCTGCTCTGGCAACTCTATAATTTGTAACGGAATACCAATCGCTTCTGTTTGCTTTTTTAATAAGGAAACTGGCAAACCATGCATAGTTACTCTTTGGTAATGTGCGTTAATGGTTGTGACTAATTTCTCTATTGAAAAATTTTCGTCTAGAAGTAAGTAATGCAATGCTAAAGAAGCATCTTTTCCTGTACTCCAATTAAAGTATGTTTTATTATTCAATGTACATGTCGTTTTCAAAAGGATGGTAATCTACTTTGGTACTTAATTTATTTAAGTTATTGGTTTGAGGTTGTACATATCTTCCGTTTTCTAAAATATGCTGTAATGCTGCAGCAAGTAACGGTTCGTTTTCATTTCCTAAAATGCCATAATTATTTGGTGTTTCCTTTAATAGGATATCTGGGGTTAGCCCTTCATTTGGAACACTAATATCTAATTTGTTTATCGTTTTTGCGACTAATGGTTGGAGCGCATACGTATGTAACGGGTTTGCGTCATTTCGTTTAAAATTTGGAGAATCGTAAATCGTTATAGATGCTTGCGATTTCCCTCTAGTTTCAACCCCAATTTGAATAACTTCTATTTGCGAGTAGGCTTTTAAGCTATTTATCACCATTTCACTAGCAGAAGCAGATGCGTTGGTAGTTAGTATGTATACCTTTTGTAGATTCAGACTGTTTATACTGTTTCCGTCGAAGGAATCTGTAAAACGATATTCGGTATTACTACTTTGTAAATCGTTGTTATATATTAATTTCGAAAAGATTTCTCCGTTAAATTGTCCGGTAATCATACTTCCTAAAAGTGTTGCAGTATTTACAGATCCACCAGGATTATAACGTAAATCTAAAACCAAGTTTTGCACATTATTACTTTGTAAAGTTGCAAAGGCATTATTTAGTTGGTTGTTAAAATCTGCAGTAAAGCCATTGTACATTAAATAACCAACGTTTTGACTGTTCACTTCTAGTATTTCAGTTTTATAAACAGGATTTTCGGTTAAAGAAATTTTGCTTAAGGATACAGATTCTGAAGTTGTTTCAATAGCGTCATCACTATCATCATTTGGCGTATTATTGTCATTATATATTGCAAGATTTAAGGTATAGCTATCTTGATTTAATAAGGAACTAATATTATTTTCGGTTAAATCTATCCCATCGACAGCATTAAATATTTGTCCGCGTTGCAGGTTTTGATCTTCCGCAGGACTATTATTTAAAACCAATTTTATAATTCCAAAAACATTGGTACTACTTCCTGGCTCAAAATAAAAATCAAACTCTAAACCATTACTTTTTCTGGTACCACTAAAAGATTGTTCTAAAGCAAAATAATCATTCGTAATCCAGCTAAATCTATCTATACTTTGTCTATTGTATATTAAATCTTCAAATAGGGCTTCCGGACTTTCAAAAGCATTTAAATAACTAGAATATTCACTGTTGTTAGAAAATCGATCATTTGCTAAATCTGGTTTGTTTTCTTTGTATAAATAGGCATAATGCATTCCTTTGTAAACAAAGTCTTTTATATCTTTACTGGTAACAGGAGAATCATCTAAATCTTCAAAACAAGCAGTACATAAGGATGCAGCAAAGAATAGAAGCGTTATTCTTTTTATCGTATTCATAGCAATTAGGGTTTCTTTTTCACTTTAAAAGTACTTATTTTATATTGGACAAAAAATTTATTGTAACAAAATATAGAGTTGTTCGTCTTAATAGAAACCGCCCTTACCAAGCCGTTTTATAACTAGAACCAAAAATAATGACACAAACAGAGTTTTTACATATTGTAATGCCCTTTAAGGATAAGGTGTTTCGTTTAGCAAAACGTTTGTTAGTGTCTAGGGAAGAAGCAGAAGATGCAACACAAGAAGTGCTTTTAAAATTATGGAAGAATAAAACCAAGATTCAAGAGTATAAAAACGTAGAAGCATTTTCGATGACCATGACCAAGAATTTTTGTTTGGATAAGTTAAAATCGAAACAAGCACAAAATTTAAAATTGGTGCATAGTAACTATCAAGACAACAATACGTCTTTGCAAAAGCAATTAGAATTTAGTGATAGCGTTAATTGGGTTGCTAAAATAATGGAAGATTTACCAGAGCAACAAAAAATGGTAGTACAATTAAGAGATATTGAGCAATATGATTTTGACGAAATTGGCAAGATGCTTGATATGAATAATACAGCAGTGCGAGTAGCATTGTCTAGAGCAAGAAAAACAATAAGAGAAAAATTAACAAAAACACACAATTATGGTGTTAAATAATATAGAACAATTACTAGAAAAGTACAACAATGGCGAAACATCGCTAAAAGAAGAGCAGCAGTTAAAAGACTATTTTAAACAAGAGACTGTAGCGCCACATTTAGAAATGTATAAACCAATGTTTGCTTATTTTTCGGTAAGCCAAGAAGAAAAGTTTACTAAAGACGTTCCATTAAAATCTAACAAAAGCAATTTGTATAAATGGATTTCTGTCGCAGCAGTAGCAGTTCTTATGTTAGGGTTTTATTTTAAATCGCCTCTAACTTCTACAGAAGATTTAGGTACTTATGATGATCCTGAAATGGCATATCTTGAAGTGAAAAAATCTTTAGAAATGATTTCTACGCAATTCAATAAAGGCGCTTCAAGTATTAATTATCTAGCAGAAGTAGATAACACAACACGTTTAATCTTTAAAAAATAGAAAAAATGTACCGAGCCATCCATCTTATTTTATAACAAATGAAATAGTGGAATAGGCGAACACCTTTTTACAATTAATAACAAATAAATACTACAAAAATGAACACGCAAATAAATAATAAAATAAACAAAATGAAAAAGAATGTAATTTTAGTCGCAATGGCTTTATTAATGATGCCTTTAACATCTATGGCACAAGATGTTTTTGCAAAATATAGCGATAATGCAGATGTAACGTATGTAAACATTAAACCAAAAATGTTTCAAATGTTAGCAAAAATAGATATAGATACCGATGATCCAGAAGCAAATGAATACCTAGAAATGGTAAATAGTATTACTAGTTTAAAAACTATTATTACGGAAAAAGGTAGTATTTCTGCAGATTTATCTTCTTGGGTAAACTCTAAAGCAAGTAGCTTAGAAGAGTTAATGGAAGTTAAAGATGATGGAACAGTAATTAAATTCTATATCAAACAAGGAAAAGACGAAGACCACGTACAAGAGCTTTTAATTTTTGTAAATGGAATAAGCAAACACATGGAAGGTTCTAATGTTTCTGTAAATGGTGCGCAACGTAAATTTGAAACTGTCATTGTATCTTTAACAGGAGATATCGATTTAAAACAAGTTTCTAAACTTACCAAGAAAATGAACATTCCTGGAGGAGAACATTTAGAAGATAAAAAATAAACTATGAAACTTCTATAACGAGCATTCGATACCTAATGGAATGACTATTAAAGAAGCAACATGTGACCAATAAAAAACAAATAATATATACACATGAAAACATCAATCAAAACAATTTTGTGCAGCTTACTAACAATTACTTTGTTAGTGAGTTGTAACAATAAGAATCTTTACAAACATACTTTGTAGATAATCAAGAAACCGCAAGTTTTACAACCGTAGATATACCTACAAGTATTGTGGACTTTGAAAATGCAGATCTTTCTGAAGACGAAAAAGACGCATACAACTCTATAAATAAGCTAAACTTTTTAGGCTTTAAATTAGACAGTACCAATCAGGAAACGTATACCATAGAAAAAGCGAAAGTAGCTTCTATTTTAAAAGATGAAAGATATATTGAACTAGGTGATTTTAATATGTTTGGCTCTAAATTATCTGTAAAATATATTGGGGATAACGATCTTGCTGATGAGTTTATAGTCTTTGGAAGTTCTAAAGAATATGGTTTTGGTGTTTTAAGAGTTTTAGGAAACAAAATGAGTCCAGCAAAACTAGTAAGACTTGCCGAATCTATGAATAAAGGAAAAGTAGATGACACACAATTAAAAGGGCTAATGGAGTTTTTTAAGTAAAAAAATAGTTCCTTAATTTTCAATAAAAAAGGCTTACCATTTAGGTAAGCCTTTTTTTTATGTGTAAAATTTATTTCTTAAATTTCTTCAGAAGCTGTTTCTTTTGCTTTTTTAATTTCTTCTAGCTCTTCGGCTTCCGGAATTCTTTTGGTTACTATTAAATTGATAACAACAACAAGAAAGCCTATAATAATTGGGCCAGCAATAAAAATATTATCCAAAACGTCTAACATTCCAAAAAAGACAAAGGACACCATTACTATTCCGCAAAGTAATATCGATTGATTGTCTGTTAGCATAAAATAAATTTATATTCCTGTATAGTTACTAGGCGAAATTACTTTTAACTCTTCTTTAATTTCGTTAGATACTTCTAAGGTATCAATAAAATTTGAAATAGATTGTTTTGTAATCTTTTCATTCGTTCTTGTTAAACCTTTTAAAGCTTCATACGGATTAGGATACGCTTCTCTTCTTAATATGGTTTGAATTGCTTCTGCTACAACAGCCCAATTGTTTTCTAAGTCTTCGGCAAATTTAGATTCATTCAATAACAATTTATTTAATCCTTTTAAAGTACTTTTAAAAGCGATTAATGTATGTCCGAAAGGTACACCAACATTACGTAAAACAGTACTATCTGTTAAATCACGTTGTAATCTGGATATTGGTAATTTGGCAGATAAATGCTCGAAAATAGCATTTGCAATTCCTAAGTTTCCTTCTGAGTTTTCAAAATCAATAGGATTTACTTTATGTGGCATTGCGCTACTTCCTACTTCACCAGCTTTAATTTTTTGCTTGAAATAATCCATAGAAACATAAGTCCAGATATCTCTATCTAAATCTATTAGAATGGTATTTATACGTTTTAAAGCATCAAACAAAGCAGCCATGTGATCATAATGCTCAATTTGTGTGGTTGGAAACGAGTGTTGTAAACCTAATTTTTCTTGTACAAAAGTACTTCCAAAAGCTCTCCAGTCTATATTTGGATATGCCACTTTATGCGCATTAAAGTTTCCTGTTGCTCCACCAAATTTTGCTGCACTTGGTACATCATTTAATAAATTAAACTGCTCTTCTAAACGCACCACAAATACTTCAATTTCTTTTCCTAATCGCGTTGGAGAAGCAGGTTGACCATGTGTTCTTGCTAGCATTGAGATATGCGACCAATCTTTTACTAATTCTTTTAAACGGTTAAGAACAATAAAATATTCTGGTACATACACATCGTTCATAGCATCTTTAATGCTTAACGGAATGGCAGTATTGTTGATGTCTTGAGAGGTTAATCCAAAATGGATAAACTCTTTATAGGCTTGTAAACCAAGTTTGTCGAATTTATCTTTTATAAAATATTCAACAGCTTTTACATCATGATTGGTAACTTTTTCAATGTCTTTAATTGCTAAAGCATCTGCTGTAGAAAAGTCGGTGTAAATCGCTCTTAAATCTCCAAAAACCGATTTGTTTACCGATTCTAATTGCGGTAATGGTATTTCGCAAAGTGCAATAAAATATTCAATTTCTACTAAAACGCGATATTTTATAAGCGCTTCTTCCGAAAAATATTTACCTAATTCATCTACCTTATTTCGGTATCTTCCATCAATAGGAGAAATGGCATTTAGTGTGTTTAAAGACATAGTGTGTGTTGTTTTTTAAGTGCATCTTCATAAAAAATTCGATGCATTTTTGAAAGTGGCAAAGATAGGTTTTTTAGCTGTTAAAAAGAACATTTTGAAGATACTAATATGAGTAACGTAGAAGTTGTTCTTTGAATTTAGAGGTGGAATATTTGAAGCTCTCCTCTTTTTTCAAAGAGGAGAATGCATTTAAATTCCCATTAAAGGAATTTGAAGAAAGAGGAGTTAAAAGCCGTTTCACGCTTTTCGACAAACCATCCGATTCCGTAAAACGGAACCACCTTCCTTTAGCTAAAGGAAGGAGCAAATAGTAATTATATTTTAGGTAAAGATTTCCCTTTCACTTTTTTTATAATCTGTTTTGCTCGTGCTTTAAATCCGGAGCTTTGCATCTGGAAATCACGTTCTAAAATAAGAACTAGTTCTGGATGAATCCAATCGTAATCCTTACCAAGTAGATACAAACACTTCATGGAGTACGCCTTTGGTGCAATTTTCTCCTCATTAATCATATAATCAAAACAGACTTCTATAATTTTTTCACGATGTCTCGGAAGTAATTCTGTTTTCATCCTGTTTTCACTTCTAGAATAATACGCATTTACTAAATACTCACATACTTTTGCAACGGGTCTAACCGCAGAATCTTGATGTACTTTGTGCATGTTTTCTGTGAAATAATCGAGATACGGAATCGCTTCTTCCAGATTTTCTTTACACATAAACTCAAAAACCCAAGCCGCACGAGGCGAAATTTTATCGTCTACCATAAAAAGGATTTCTAATAACTTTTCGATTAAATCGGGATTGTCGATTACCAAATTAGCATAATGCAAACGCTTTTCTCGCGAGTGATTTACATAATTTAATTCTTGATAGAGTTGTGCTGTCGTCAAAAGATTTTCTTATTTTTAAAGTCTAAAATTAATCAAAAAAAATAGATCATATTATGAAAAAGATTCTTTTACCTTTACTTGTACTTTTTATAATGGCTCAGTTTTTTGGTCCAGCAAGAAATGAAGGAGAACTAACATCTATTACAGCTTTTGAAACAGAAACAAATCCGCCAGAAGATGTAAAGTTTATTTTGCAAACGAGTTGTTATGACTGCCATAGCGATGTAACCAATTATCCTTGGTATAATAAAATTACACCAGTAAATTATTGGTTAGCTAGTCATGTAAAAGATGGAAAAAAACATTTTAATGTATCTGGTTGGGAAGCAAATTCGGTAAAAAAGAAAGACCATAAGTTTGATGAGCTTATAGAAATGGTGGAAGAAAAAGAAATGCCTTTAGATTCGTATACTTGGACACACACCGAAGCTAAACTTACCGACGCACAAAGAGCATCTGTAATAGAATGGGCAAAAAATGTGCGTTTAAAATATAGCCTTATAGCTAAACCACAATAAGTAGTTTTTAGTAAATAATATAAAAATAAGCATTCGTGTATTCGTGGTAAAAAAACTTTTAATAATCGGATTTGTTTGGCCAGAACCTAAAAGTTCTGCCGCAGGAAGTAGAATGATGCAAATTATTCAAGTCTTTCTAAATCAAAATTACCAGATCACTTTTGCTAGTCCTTGTGCAAAAAGTGATAATGCTTTTGACCTAACAACTATTGGAATTGCACAAGTTGCCATCGAGTTAAACCATCCTAGTTTTGATGCTTTTATTCAAGAGTTACATCCAGATGTTGTTTTATTCGACAGGTTTATGATGGAGGAACAATTTGGATGGCGCGTTGCCGAAAATTGTCCGAATGCACTTCGAATTCTAGACACCGAAGACCTTCATTTTTTACGAAAAGGAAGACAGCAAGCCTTTAAAGATAAACAGCCTTTTACAGACGAATATCTATTTAGTGATGCAGCAAAAAGAGAGATTGCAAGTATCTATAGATGTGATGTTACTTTGATTATTTCGGAAGCAGAGATAGAAATATTGAAGCATCGTTTTAAAGTAGAAGCCTCTTTATTGCATTATTTTCCATTTATGCTGGATCCAATTTCTTCCGAAACTATTGCTAAACTTCCAAAATATGAAGAACGAAGCCATTTTATAACTATTGGTAATTTTATTCATGAACCCAATTACAATGCCGTTTTATACTTAAAAGAAACCCTTTGGCCTTTAATACGTAAACAAGTACCAAAAGCAGAAATGCATGTTTATGGATCGTATGCTAGCCAAAAAGTAAATCAGTTGCACAATAAAAAAGATGGTTTTATAATAAAAGGTTTTGCCGAAGACGCTAATCAAGTCATGCAAAATGCAAAAGTATGTTTGGCTGCTATTCGATTTGGAGCAGGTTTAAAAGGAAAACTTGCAGAAGCCATGCAAAACGGAACGCCTTGTGTTACCACAACTATTGGGGCAGAAGGGATGTTTGGTAATTTAGAAGCTAACGGATTTGTTGTAGATAGTCCGCAAGAATTCGCAGATAAAGCAGCCGAACTTTATAGTAATGAAAACCTTTGGATAGACAAACAAGAAAAAGGTTTTGAGGTAATTAATTCACGTTTTGATAAAAGCAAAATAGAAAAAGGATTTGTTACCATTTTAGACGAAACTAGAAAAGAACTAAGCAACCACAGAAAAAATAATTTTACCGGACAAATACTTATGCATCACACGTTGCAAAGCACCAAGTTTATGAGTAAGTGGATAGAAGCGAAGAATAAATAAGCTTAGCATTGTAAACCCAATTATTAGAATTTTTTAATGCAAAATTTAAAAACCCATTATCATCCTGAAGTACAAACTTTAGAAAATAAATCTATTTTCACAAGGCTAGCTACTAGAAGTATCGCTGTTCAAGGAAATAATATTTTATTGATGTATACGCAACGATATGAAGATTATAGTCTTCCAGGAGGAGGTTTAGATTTAGGTGAAGATAAAGTGGATGGCATGATGCGAGAGCTTAGTGAAGAAACTGGAGCTGAAGAAATTAGAAACATCAAGCCCTTTGGTATTTACGAAGAATACAGACCTTGGTATAAACCAGGTTTTGATGTGCAACACATGATTTCGTATTGCTATACTTGTGAGATAAATAAAGAACTTGGCGAATCGAACTTAGAACTTTATGAAACTAAAAATGGAATGAAAGCCGTTTGGATGAATATTCATGAAGCCATAAAACACAATAAAGAAACTATGGCTACAAGTGATAAAAAAGGAATGTCTATTGAACGAGAAACTTTTTTATTAATGCTAATAGCAGAAAATTTAAAGTAAATATTTAAACTAGCAACTAAGAAACCGTAGATAATTATCCTTATGGGTGAACGGTTGTATATTAAGTCTTAAATTGTGGTAAATAGGTAGAAGAGGAGCGTAGGTTAAACTAATAAAAATAGTATGAATTGGATTCTAATTGCTCAAGTAGTTTATGTAATAATACTCATTTTTGTATGCTTTCGTATCATTTTTGATACAGACAACAACACGAAAGCCATAGCTTATGTGCTACTCGCTATATTTTTGCCAATAGTAGGGATGATTATATACTTTTCTTTCGGAATTAATTACAGAAAACGAAAGATGTATGATAAAAAACTTGGAGATAAAGAGCGTTTTCAGGGCGATTTAGAAAAAGAACTAATTAGATACTCTAAAGACATTTTGCAAGAAGGAGATGCCGCTGTAAAGAGTAATAAGAAATTAGTGAATCTCGTTTTAAAAGAAAATTTAAGTCCGCTAACAAATAATAATGATGTAAAACTTCTTCTTAATGGCGAAAATAAATTTCCAGAAGTTTTTAAAGCAATAGAAAACGCTAAACATCATATTCATATAGAATATTATATTTTTAATGATGACAAAATAGGGAACCAACTTGTTGATTTGCTAATTAAAAAAGCCAAAGAAGGCATTAAAGTAAGATTTATTTATGACGATTTTGGTAGTCGTTCTATTCGAGAAAAATGCATTCCAAAATTAAAAGAAGCAGGAGTGCAAACCTCTCCTTTTTACGAAATAAAGTTTTATGCATTTGCTAGTAGAATCAATTATAGAAACCATAGAAAAATTATTGTTATTGATGGAAAAACTTCTTTTGTAGGAGGAATAAATGTAAGTGATAAATATATTAACAACCAAAAGAATCAGCTGTTTTGGCGTGATACGCACTTAATGATTCACGGACCAGCAACATGGTATTTGCAATTTTTATTTTTATGCGATTGGAATTTTTGTGCGAATGACACCATTACTATTAAAGATGTTTTGTTTCCGCAAAAAGAAACATTCATATCTACACAAGATAAGTTGGTGCAAATAACTGCTAGTGGTCCAGATTCAGATACACCAACTATTCTTTTCTCCATGTTTCAAGCTATTTGTTTAGCTAAAAAAGAAATTCTAATTACAACTCCTTATTTTATTCCAGGTGATAGTCTTTTAGATGCGCTTATAATTGCAGGAAATAGTGGCTTAGCTGTAAAACTTCTAGTTCCTGGTATTTCCGATTCTAAATTGGCAAATTTTGCATCTAGTTCTTATTATAATGCACTTTTAAAAGCAGGAGTAGAAATTTATAAATATCAAAAAGGTTTTGTTCATGCTAAAACTTTGGTGATAGACGATGAAATAGCAATTGTTGGAACAGCAAATATGGATATTAGAAGTTTTGACTTGAATTTTGAAGTAAATGCCATTGTTTATGATGAAGAAATAACAATTCAACTTAAAAATGCGTTTTATCAAGATATAGAAAATGCCGATAAAATCAATATGCAAGCTTGGCAGAATAGACCAAAATACATAAAGTTCTTCGAAAAAATTGCACGTCTTTTTTCTCCATTACTTTAAGTGTTTGTTTAAAGTACAACAAGAAGAAGTACAGTCTGTTAAAATATTAATTACTGCATTTAAGCAACGTTTAATCCATTTAAATTATGAAAGGTACCCAAGCGAAACATTTTAGAATTTTACTATTTGTCTTATTATTAACTAATCCTGTTTTTTCACAAGTATCCTCCAAGCAAATCGATTCTATAGTGAATTATGCCATGACAAAGTTTAACGTTGCAGGGACTGCAATTGCTGTTGTTAAAGATGGAAAGATAATTCATAACAAAGGTTATGGAGTAAAATCTATTGTAACCAAAGAACCTGTAAATGAACATACCCAATTTGCAATAGCATCTAATAGTAAAGCGTTTACTACTGCTGGATTGGCAATTTTAGTAGAGGAAGGTAAAATAAATTGGGAGGACAAAGTTAAGGATCATATTCCTGAATTCACCATGTATAATGACTATGTAGAAGATAATTTTAGTATTCTAGATTTAGTAACCCATCGCAGTGGATTGCCTTTAGGAATGGGAGATTTAATGTTTTTTCCTGACGGAACAGATTTTACAATGAAGGATTTACTTTCTAGTTTTCAACATTTTAAAGCTTCTTCTGCTTTTCGAACCAAATGGGATTATGATAATTTATTGTATATCGTTGCAGGCGAATTGATTGCCAGAAAAAGTGGCATGACTTGGGAAGCATTTACAAAAACGCGTATTCTTGAACCTTTAGGAATGGATAATACCTTTTCTTCTTTGGCAAATATAAAAGATACCTCAAATTTGTCTGCATCACATGCTACAGAAAATGGAACTATTAGAGTGATACCAACTTTTAAAGAAATGATGAATGGTGCTGCTGGTGGTATATTTTCTAATGTAGACGATTTATGCCAATGGATGTTACTCCATTTAAACGATGGGAAATATGGAGAAAAATTGGACAAAGAACTTTTCTCAGCAACCAATCATGACGAAATGTGGAAAATTCATACGGTTATGGGGGTTAATAAAAATCCGCGTTACAATTCGCATTTTTCAGGATATGGATTAGGTTGGTTTTTATCGGATGTTAAAGGAAACATGAAAGTAGAACATACAGGTGGTTTGCCAGGAATGTTGTCGCAAACGGTTTTAATTCCAGACATGGATTTAGGTATTGTTATTCTTACTAATACCAGTAATGATGGTGGCGGATTGTTTTCTTCGGTATCGCACACCATTTTAGATATGTATTTGGAGTTAGACGATTTTAAATGGATTGATACATATGCAGACTATTTAAAATCTAAAGAAAGTAAAGGAGATGCTGTAACTGATAAAGTATGGGAAACGGTTGAAAATGTGAAAAATAAATCTATCGACAAAAATAAATATTTAGGATTGTATACAGACAATTGGTTTGGTACTTGTGAAGTTTTTATGAAAGGGGATAAGCTATGGTTAAAGTTTCATCGTTCCTCAAAATTAAATGGCGCATTACAATTTTACAAAGACGAAACCTTTGCTGTAAAGTGGGAATACCAAGATATGAATGCCGATGCTTTTATCACTTTTTCTTTAGGAGAAAAAAGAAAAGCACAAAGCATAAAAATAAAAGGAATCTCACCGAATATCGATTTTAGTTTCGATTTTCATGATTTGGATTTGAAGCGAGTAGAAGAGTAGATCAAAATAACAAATAAAAAAAACATGTTTGCATTTTCCTTTAATCATATAGCACTTTCTGTAAAAAATGTTGATGAATCTATTGCGTTTTATCAGAAGGTATTTAAGTTCAAAGAAATTGAGAATACAGCTTCGACTTCTAAAACCAGATGGCTTGCTTTAGGAGAAGGAAAACAATTGCACTTAATTCCTAGACCAAATTTAGAAGTAAAAACCAATAAAGCCGTTCATTTTGCTTTAGCAATCTCGGACTTAAATTCTTTTGTGAAGCATTTGCAGGATTTAGATATAGCATATAGTGATTGGTTAGGTACTGCCAATAAAGACTATGTTAGAAAAGATGGAGTGCAACAAGTATATTTTCAAGATCCAGATTTCTATTGGATTGAAGTAAATAATGCAGAATAATTCACTTCATATAGATTACAATAATTGGAATATCTATAACAACTTGATTTTATAAGAAAAAATAGCTAACTTAGTTTTAAGTCACTGATAATTAATTGAATATGTTTTTGGTGATGATTCCAACGCATAGTTAATAGGAGATAATTATGTCAAAAAATTATTGCAGATGAACAAATTATTAATAAGTATCGCATTATTATTATTATTAAGTATTTCATTCACTTCTTGTAGAGAAGTAAAGGAAAAATCAGATGGTGCTGCAGAAGCTATTGAAGAATACCCAGTAGAAGCTATAGAGTATCCTGTAGAAGCTATAGAAGAAGCGGTAGAAAATACTATAGGAAATCCCATTGATACATCTAACGAAAACACAGTAATAAATTCTGGAGGAGTAGCACAAGATACTATGCTAATTAAATCGGATGATTTTAAGGTCATCTTATCTGTTGATAGTACTATTCATAAGAATGAAACAGGAATATTACAAGTCTGGATTGGAGCCTCTAATATAGAGGCATCCTTCCCTGAAGGTATGGTTCAAGACCAAACTATGGTTCCATCAACTATAGGTAGTTATGCCAAGATAACACCGGTTGCACCAGATTTTGACGTAGAATATCTGACAGAAGACAAATGTCATAAAATTCATCCAAGTGGTTCTGATGTTCGTTTTTTAATAAAACCTAAAATGCCTGGAACCTATAAGGTAAGTGCTAATGTTGAAATCTATAGAACTAATGATTGTAATGGTGCTTCTGTTCCTAAAACATCTAAAACTTTATCTGTAATTGTAGATGTGGATACAAAGAAGGAAATTTCAAAAAAGCTTCAAGAACTTTTAAATATCATTTGGGAGAAATTCTTAAGCTTTTGGGGAGCCTTAATTGCTCTAGTTTTTGCTGCTTTATTATTTGCAATCAAGCGTAGAATAAAAAAGAAAACGGATTTTGATGAAACAGAATAATATAATAATAAAGAGGAATTATTTTAAAAGAAAACCCATATCATTCATAACCATCTTAATTGCGGGCACTTTATAATGCTAGTGTTTGTGCATGTATTAAAACTAATCTTTTAATAGCTCAATAACCTCTTTTACACCAACCGTTGCAGGTTTTGCAACAACCGTTAAATTGTCTTTGCTAGACATTGCAGGCTTCGGGTCTATAAAATAAGTCGCTGTGTTTTCTGGTACATAATGCATCAAACTTGCAGCAGGATATACTTGCATGCTTGTTCCAATAATCATTAATATATCTGCAGTTTCACAAACTTCTACCGCTTTATCAATCATAGGTACCGCTTCTCCAAACCATACAATATGTGGTCGTATTTGGTGTCCTTTGGCATCTAGATTTCCAAGAAGTAAATCGGTTTTCCAATCAAATATTTTGGTTTCGTTATGTATGCTTCTTGCTTTTAATAATTCGCCGTGCAAATGTATAACGTTACTGCTTCCAGCACGTTCGTGTAAATCGTCTACATTTTGGGTGATTATGGTTACTTGGTAATCTTTTTCTAGCGTGGCTAAGTCGTAATGTGCTTGGTTAGGTTGTACCTCCAGAAGTTGTCTTCTTCGTTGGTTATAAAAATCTAAAACCAATGCTGGATTGTTTGCAAATCCTTTCGGAGAAGCTACTTCCATGACATCATGGCCTTCCCATAAACCATCTGCATCTCTAAAGGTTTTAATGCCACTTTCGGCACTTATTCCTGCTCCAGTTAATACCACAATATGTTTTATATCATTTTCCATTTTTTGAAAGCTTTAGAATCTACAAGGTCTTTGTACTCATTATCACCATTTTCATCTTCGCTCTCAAAAAAGTCTATGATATCGTTTTTGTCTTCATAGTTTTCAGATAGCCTGGTAAGTAAAGGAATACATTGGTCATATTCTTTTTCAAGTACTAAACAATATATTGCGCTAAGATATGGTGTACTATAATCTGGATAGTTTTCTGTTATATATAGAAAATGTTGATATGCTTGTTTTGTGTCTTCCTTTAGAAAATAAATATTACCTTTTAAAAAATTTAAAAAATCGTCTTCGGTAGTATATTCTAAAAGGTCTACCATTTCTATGGCTTTATTATATTTTTCTTTTAATAAGTAATAATCTATCTGGTTTAAATAAATAGTAGGATCTTCTTTATGTGTTTGGATTAACTCTTCTAAAGCTTCAAAATATAAATCGTCTGTAATTTTTGATGCAATATTAATTTTCATTATTTGAAAAAACTTTTCATCTTTTAAGGTACTTGTAACCTTATTTATTTCTTTTAATGCATCTATATAATTTTGATCACCAAATAATTCTATAGCTTTAAAATACGTTTGCATTTCTTTTATGCTATTAGATGTTATGAAGTTTTCGTTTTTGTCTTTTGGAAAAGTTAGTATATACATCCTTTTTAAGGTGCTTGATAAATGTTCTCCGGTTAAATAGATGTATATATCCGAAAACTTATATTCACCATTAACCACAGAAACTTTGTAGTCATGATAATTTACACCTTCTTCTTCAGAGTAAAACCGAAAAAGCATGTAATATGTTCTCTCAATGATATCATATTTATAGCTTATAAAATCATAAAAGGCCCCATTTGCAACAGAATTGGATAGTTTTTGAGGAAAGGAGGTATTGAATGAATCTTTAAACCCATCTTTAAAGCCTTTTTGGTATGCTTCGGTATTGTTCTCGTTATCTACGTTTGTAATAGATTTTAAAAATAATGGAAATGCCATTTTTGAAGCAAAATCTTCAGGAGTATTGTTTATAATGGTAGCTTCAATATATTGTGCTAATTCAATAGTTTTGTTAGCATTTTCTTCATTCTCAATTATTATAGTATCTTTTTTTATACTTTTGGTTTCTTGTGCATAATTCACATTAAAAAGCAACAAAAAAATTAGTGTAAATTGGAAATAGTATTTAATACTCATATTTTAATTTTGCGTTAAATATAATATTTAAATGACAGACATAAAACTCTTAGAGTACCTAGAAACGTATTTAACCGAAAATCGTAGAAACAAGTTTAATAAAGTGATTAAACAACGTACCAAGCATTTTACGGTAGCAACAGAAGATGTATATCAATTACATAATTCTAGTGCTGTAATGCGTAGTTGTGATGTTTTTGGCATACAAGAAGTAAATATTGTAGAAGAGATTAATAGTAAGACCATTGATAGAGAAATTGCAATGGGAGCACAGAAATGGGTGGATTTAAACCGATTTCATTCGGTAAAAGATTGTATTGCAGATTTAAAGCGGAAAGGATATCAAATTGTAGCAACAACTCCACACACTAATGATTGTGAGTTACAAGATTTTGATTTACTAAAAAGTCTTGTTTTTTCTTTGGAAGAGAAACAGAAGGGTTAAGCCAAGAAGTTCTTGATGCTGCCGATAGCTATTTAAAAATACCAATGGTAGGTTTTACCGAAAGTTTAAATATATCTGTAAGTGCAGCAATTATATTGCAAGAAGTAACCGCGAAATTAAGACGAAGTGATATTGCTTGGCAACTTAGCGAAGAAGAGCAAAATGAAAAACGATTGGATTGGGTGAAAAAAACCATTAAAAGCTACGATCAAATTATAGCGCGTTATTATGAGGATAAAAAATAGCGTCATTGCGAGGCATGAAGTAATCTGTTTGTGGATTATTTAGTAGTATAAAACAGCTTCGCATTTTAGTCAAACGCTCCGATTCCGTAAAAACGGAACCACCTCTCTTTAGCTAAAGAGAGGAGCAAGTGCTAACTGAAATTATATTAAACAAGAGGCTCTTCTCTTTTTTTAAAATAGGAGAATGAATTTTAATTTCTTTTTTTGAAATTGAAAGAAAGAGGAGTTAATGAAAATTAGGGTTGTAGATATAAAAACAGCTTCGCATTTTAGGTTAAACGCTCCGATTCCGTATAACGGAACCACGGCTCTTGATCAAAAGCAAGGAGCAGGTACTCATTTAATCTGTTATTAAAACAAAAAAAAAGCGTAACCAAATAAATGATTACGCTTTATATCTTGAATACTATTAATTTTTAAAACTTTCCAGATCTACTTCTGCTTAATACTTTGTATTCTTCATAACATCCGCTAATAGCGTCTAGTATTTGAAGATCGTTAGCAGAGTTAATAAACTCTTTAGAATAGTTACACTGACTTATAATTTCATCTAAATCTACTTTACTTACTTGTAATAAAACGGTAAGCATTTCTCTATCAAAACGAGTAGCAAGTAAACTTCTTATTTCGTCATCTTGCTTCATTTTTTTCAGCTTACGCATTTCATTAGGCTGTCTACCAAACATTCTAAATAGAAAATCGGCAGGATTAAAAATAGCGCCTAATACTTTGGTTACAGCACTTGGTGAACGGTTTCCAGCTTCATAGCCAGTACTAGGTAAACCAGAAATAGCATATCTGTAACTATTATTTTTTGGAGCATTTTTTATATCTACTTCCAAAAAACCTGTAAGTTTAAACTGTGTTACAACAACTTCTTCTAATGCTAAAGCTAATTCTGTTAAAGCAATATTAGAACTTCCATATTTTAACCAGTCATTAGTAACTCTAACCTTAATAGATTTAAAACCTAAATACGAAAAGTGTAAGGTGTCATTCGCTTTTGCTCTAAGTTCAAATGCTCCTTTTTCATTAGTTGTAGTACCAATTACTTGAGTAAGATTTACAATATTTACGCTTTCTAAAGTACTATCGTCAGCAGCATTGATTACCACACCAATTACTTTAGTTGGTGCATCTTGTGCTTGACTAAATGTAACGGTAAGTAATAAAATAAATAAGGTAAACCTGTTCTTCATAATGGTGTTTGTCGTTGTATAAAGGTACAAACATATTTATAAATATGGCAGTACCTTTACATTTTGACTTAATATTAACAAAAAGGTTTAACGTCTAGAGCGTGTTGGACGTGAATGAGAAGTTTTAAATTCGCTTTTATCTCTATCTCCACCATCACTTCTTTTAGAACGTGTTTTTGAGCTATCATCGCTTCCACGACGTCTGTCACTTCTGTTTTCTCCAGAACCTTCACTACGTCTTCCGCTAGAACGTCTTTCACCTCTTGGTTTATCCGATCCTCCACGTCTTCTGTCACCTCCGCCATCGCGTCTTCCGCCACTACGACTTCCGCCACGACCTCTTCCGCCTCCGCCTCCGCGATTTTCACTTACTTCTACATTTACAAAACGTCCTTCATGCTTGTAATCATTGAAAAAGGCAATTATTTTTTCTTGGTGTACTTTTTCTGTATTAAAGAATGAAAAACTCTCTTTTACATCTACTTTAAATACATCATCTCTACTAAGTTCTAATATTTCCTTTAAGAAATCTTTTAACTTCATCCAGTCAAAACCATCCTTTTCTCCTACATTAATAAAGTAACGAGAATCAGAGCTATTACCTCCAGAGCTTTCACGATCGCTTACTCTTGAAGCATCTACTTTCTGAATTCTAGATTTTTGGTAGTAGTTAAAGAAACGTGTAAACTCTACAGAAAAGAATTTCTTGATAAGTTCTTCTTTGGTAGTTTCTTCAAATAATCCGTTGATATCTTCTAAATACTTATCAATCTCATGATTGATTTCTGTATTGTGTATCTTGTTTGCTAAAGACATTAACTGTACTTCGCAAATCGCCATTCCGTCAGGAATTTCTTTTAACTCAAATTTTTGGTTAATAATACGCTCAATACTTTTTAATCTACGTACTTCACTTTTAGAAACAATAACCATAGAAATACCAGTTTTACCAGCACGTCCTGTACGTCCAGATCTATGTGTATAGGTTTCTATTTCATCACTTAATTGGTAGTTAATTACGTGTGTAATATCGTCTACATCAATACCACGAGCAGCAACATCTGTTGCAACAAGCATTTGTATTTGACGAGATCTAAATTGTTTCATCACAATATCACGTTGATTTTGAGATAAATCACCATGTAAAGCTCCAGCGTTATAGCCATCTTCAATTAAGTTTTCTGCAACTTTTTGCGTATCTCTTTTGGTACGACAAAATATTACTGAAAATATATCTGGATTCGCATCTGCCAAACGTTTTAAAGCTTGATATCTGTCACGCGCATTTACTAAATAGTATTCGTGAGAAACAGTATTGGTACTTTCATTTTTATGACCAACCGTAATTTCTTGCGGTGCGTTCATAAATTTTCTTGCAATACTAGCCACTTCTTTAGGCATGGTTGCAGAAAATAACCAGGTATTTTTATCTTCTGGAGTTCCAGAAAGAATATCTGTAATGTCCTCTTTAAAACCCATGTTTAACATCTCATCGGCTTCATCTAAAACCGAATATTGAATTTTAGTAATATCTACTAATCTTCTGTTAATCATATCTTTCATTCGGCCTGGTGTTGCAACAATAATTTGTGCACCACGTTTCACCTCACGCGCTTGATCTGTAATACTAGAACCACCATAAATAGCGACTACGTTTAAACCTTTTAAATGCTTTCCGTAGGCTTTCATTTCATTTGCAATTTGCAAACAAAGCTCACGAGTAGGAGATAAGATAAGACCTTGAGTAGTACGACTGTTTACATCGATTTTTTGCAACATAGGAAAACCAAATGCTGCTGTTTTTCCAGTTCCAGTTTGCGCTAAGGCAACTAAATCTGTTTCTTCGTTTAATAAAATTGGGATTGCTTTTTCTTGTACTTCTGATGGTTTTTCAAAACCTAAATCTGTAATACCTTGTAATAATAGATCGTTAAGACCTAATTCTTGGAATGTGCTCATTCTTCTTTGTTATGTATTTCAATGTCAATCTATTTTGGTGTTACAAATAGAAGTGCATTGAACATACTTAACCTAAAACTTCTAGTAACACATCCTCTCTCTGAGGAGTAATAAAACCGCAAGGGTTTTTCAAGGTGCAAAGGTACTCTTTTATTTAACACTAGCACTATGTATTGCATTTATTAATTTTGTGGGCGTTTTAACACGCTATTCGTTATATCTTTTTTTGCCATTTATGGCAGCAAAAAAAGGATGCCACTACTATCGTTAACGCTAGAAAGGATGGTGTGAAAAGGGGAGTGTTGGAGGTTTTGTTTTGTTTTGTTTTGTTTTTTCGAAATTAATGGAACGGTTTTGTATAAAAAGAGTTGCGTTTTGCGAGCGAGGATTTTTAATAGGAAGATTAGAAGTAGCAAAAGTGCACTGTTCATTGTTTAAACACTAATCTGCGCATAATTTTTATGCAATGTTGTGCCCTGTTATTTTAAAAGGTAAATTGTTTTATTTTTTTCTCCTCTTTTTTTAAATAAATTTAATTCAGTCCCTTTTTTTAAATCTCTACTTGCTGTTGCTGAAGAAATATTTTTAAAAATATCCATATAATCTTTTCTCGTAAATTCAGTTTTATCTAAAGAAACAAAATAGTCCAATCTATCTTTTTCATTTAATGTTCGATTATTGAAATTTAATAACTCACTTATTGAAATATCAATTACGTTTAACATATATTCAATAAATTTTGTTGATTTTCCTGAATTATCACTTTCTGCCAAAGCTTTGTAATATTCTTCTTGTCCTTTACTAATTAAAATTTCAAAAGGTAAAAACTCAAATATTGGATATTTTTCCATTAAAATTAGGGTTTGCCATAATCTTCCCATTCTACCATTTCCATCCAAAAATGGATGTATAAATTCCATTTCGTAATGAAAAACACAACTCTTAATTAATTCAATTTCGTCTGACTTTTGCAAGTATTCAAAAAGGTCTTTCATTAAATAAGAAACATTCCTAAAAGGAGGAGCTAAATGCGCAACTTTTGAACCTTTTACAATTCCAACACTTTGATTTCTGTATTTTCCAGAATTTTCAATTAGACCTTCCATTAAGTCTTTATGTGCTTTTAAAAAAGACTTCTCATTAGAAGGATTATATTGATCTAAATTTTCATAAATATTAATTGCATTTAAAACTTCTAAAACATCTTTTTTGGGACCAATAACTTTTTTGTTTTCTAAAAGTGCCGTTATTTGTTCTTCGGTAAGCGTATTTCCTTCTATTTTTAATGAAGAATGAATAGTTTTGATTCTATTCTGTTTTCTTAATTTTGGCGAAGGTTTGTTTAGTAAATTAGCATTTACTTCTCCTATTTTTTCCGAAATAGAAGTTATTAGTTTTAAAATTGAAGATGTTATTTCGTAAGGTGGCTTCATCTTTGATACTATCATTTGACGCTATCAAAGATACAATCATTTAGCTGGAATTATGTGATGAAACGGAATTTTTAATTGGGCATAGCGGTTAAAAAGATATGATATCGTTTTAATGATTTACAGCATCCGTTCAATAAATCTCGAAGTTAGTTGATTTTACTAAAAAGTCAAATGCAATTTATTTATAAACCTTACTAGCTTTTGGTTTCTTTATCAATTTTTGTTCTAGTATTAACCACACATAATTAAAAAACACAGACCATCCGCTTAAATTTGGATTGGGCGCTTTTCCTTGTCCCATTCGTTTTATCTGTGCTTCGTACCATATAATATTCATCATACCATCCAATTCTTTTACGCCTGTCTTTTTAATGTTAGATGTAAAATCTGTGCGCGTTTCGTTTAATATTTCATTTCCAATATTAGGGAATACGGCGAAAGGTCTAGCAAGTCCTATAATGTCTAATTGATTAGAAGCAACCGCATCTTGCATTACCGAAACCGTACGAAATCCTCCGGTTAGCATTAAAGGAGTAGTGGTTACTTTCCTCACTTTTTCAATATAATCGATAAAATAGGCTTCTCTTTGTATGGTGCTCGCTTTGCGTTTTCCCATCATAGCTGGCGCTTCATAGGTTCCTCCAGATATTTCTATTAAATCCATTCCTTCTTTAGAAAGAATTTTAACCACTTCCATAGATTCTTCTTCCGAAAAGCCACCTTTTTGAAAGTCGGTAGAGTTTAGTTTAATCCCAATAGGAAAATCATTTCCTACGCGTTCTCTAATTTTGCGATACACTTCCACAACAAATCGGGCTCTGTTTTCTAATGATCCTCCCCATTTATCGGTTCTAATGTTGGTGTAAGGTGATAAAAACTGACTCACTAAATAGCCATGTGCACCATGGATTTGCACGCCAGAAAAACCTGCTTCTTTTAATATAATAGAGGTTTCTGCAAAAGCTTCAATAATATCGAGAATCTCACTTTCGCTTAAAACTTCAGGTATTTTTTTGGTTGTATTTTTTCTGCCACCCGTTTTTAAAGCTACTGCAGAAGGCGCTTTTAAAGTACTGTTGATCTGTTCCATAGCTTGACGGCCAGGATGATTGATCTGCGCCCATAACTGTGTATTGGTACCTTTTACACTTGCGGCCCATTCTTTTAGGGCTTCCATGTTTTTTCTATCCTGAACGACTACATTTCTTGGTTCTCCAATGGCTTCGGAATCTATCATAATGTTTCCAGTAATCAATAATCCGGCACCGCTTTTAGCCCAAGCTTTATAAGCGTTTATCAACACTGGCGTTGGTTCATGACGTTTGTTCGATAAATTTTCACTCATTGCCGATTTAGCAATCCTATTACTTAAGATTACGCCATTTGGTAAAATCATTTCTTTCTGTAATACATGCATGAGATTGGAACTTAATAGTGGTTTTTAATAAGTTCGAAGTTAGTGGAATTTTATAAAAGAGTCAAACACAATTGGTATCGAAATCTAAAGGGTAATCACATTATTTTAAAAGAAATTATTTTGCTCTTTCTTTTATTTAAACCAATTCTATTGCCTGTTTTTCGTTCCTTCTTGTTTAAGTTTTTACCTTAGCTGCATAATTAATGATAAAAGAAGATAGACGATAGATGTTAGATTATATTATAATTGGTGGCGCACAAGCAGGATTATCGATGGCTTACCATTTAAAAATATTAGAAAAGGAGTTTGTAGTACTAGATGGCGAAAATGAAATTGGCGCTTCTTGGTTAAACCGATGGGATTCTTTAAAATTATTTACACCAACCGAATATAATCATTTGCCTGGTTTGAAATTTGATGCGCCAAAAGGACATTATCCGACTAAAGTAGAGGTAAGTGATTATTTTAAAACTTATGTAGAAACCTTCCAAATCCCAGTGCAGTTAAATACCTTAGTTACTTCCGTAAGGAAAACAGAGAAAGGTTTTTTTGTGACGTATAAAGATGGCGAATTGCAAGCCAAAAATGTCATTGTTGCCACAGGACCATTTCATATCCCATACACACCGCCTTGTAATACTAAAATAGCCAAAAGCGTTCTGCAGTTGCATAGTAATTACTATAAAGGAGTAGATCAATTGCAAGATGGAGATGCTTTGGTAGTTGGAGGAGGAGATTCTGGATATCAAATTTTAAATGAAATTTCTAAAGATACATCCAGAACCGTTTATTTTTCTGGAGATACTACCGTACGATCTTTACCACAGCAAATTTTGGGTAAAACCTTATGGTGGTGGTTTACGCTAGTTGGTTTTTTAAGTTTTACGAAATACAGTTGGATAGGAAAAAAAATCAGTAATTTTTCACAACCCGTTATTGGTACCGATGTGAAAGAAATTCTTTCTAGAGAAAATGTAATCATTAAAGGAAGAACTAAAGACGCATTACAAGAAGCAATTATTTTTGAAAAGTCGAAAGTTGCTACTATTAAAAATGTTATTTGGGCTACAGGTTATCGTCCGAATTTCACATGGATTGAAGGATTAGAACTGGATGAGAATAGCTATCCTAAAAATTATAGAGGCGTAAGTAATATTGACGGTTTGTATTTTATTGGCTTGCCTTGGATGTACACACGCGGATCTGCAACTTTAGGAGGTGTTTCTAAAGATGCTAGTTATTTGGCTGATATTATAAGTAAGCAGGATTAGCGGAAGCTTTGTAAAAAATCAACAAGCTGTTTAACGGCTTTTCCGCGATGACCAATTTTGTTTTTTTCGTCTAAAGAAATTTCAGCAAATGTTTTGGTGTAGCCTTCCGCTTTAAAAATAGGATCGTAACCAAAACCTTTTTCACCATGTTTTTCTGTGGTGATTTCTCCTTTGCAAATTCCGGTAAACGTTTCTAAGTTTCCATTTAAATGCAAAGCAACAACGGTTTTAAATTGTGCTTGTCTGCTGGCTTTATCTTTCAGGTTGGCTAAAAGTAAATTCATATTGTCTTCTGCATCTCTTTGTTCTCCGGCATAACGTGCAGAATAAACTCCGGGTTCGTTATTTAAAGCAATTACTTCTAATCCGGTATCATCTGCAAAACAATCATAACCATAATGCGCTTTAATGTACTCTGCTTTTTGAATGGCATTGCCTTCAATAGTATTTTGCGTTTCTGGAACGTCTTCAAAACAACCAATATCTTTTAAACTTAAAAGTTTGATGTGTTGCGGAATTAAAGATTGTACTTCTTTTAATTTATTTAAATTATTGGTGGCGAAAACAAGTTGCATAGTTTATGGTAATTAATGTATTTTAGCTTTTGTAAAAATATATTAATCAAATTAATCCTCCTTTGTTAGAACAGAATATTTTTAAAAAGACTTTAATCTCTAAGTTATTTTTCCTCTTTATCTTTTGCTTTTCTTTTTTTTCTGCGACTTCGCAAACACTGGAAGATGTCGATTCTTTGTTAGTAGATCGTAATTTAGAAAATTATTCGGTACGTATATTTTCCAATTTTAAAGTAAAGAAATTCACTATAAAAGATGGAGATTCGAAGTCTAAATTTGTTCCTAATAATAGATATGGTTTAGGTTTTGGAGTGGCTAGTGAAAAGTTTATCATCGATCTTGCTTTTAATATTAAAAACCCGAATAAAGCCGAAACAAAGCGATTTGATTTGCAAGCGACCACCATTTTAAAGCAGCAACATTACGTGAATTTATACATTCAAACGTATAAAGGATTTAATGTGAAAAATGACTTTGATGTGCCAACGGTTTTTAGAAGCGATATTCGTTCGGTAACCTTCGGAATTAATTATTTATATACTTTTGATGATGTCGCCTTTTCGTATTCGCAATTAAAAGCAGGCTTGCCGCAAAAGCGAAATAAAGATATTTATATCACTGGCGGACTTGGTGTTTTTGGTGTGTATGATTATTTTTCAGCAGATGCGACTGTTTTTTCAGAAGAGACCAGTGCCTATTATAATGAAGCTGCAAATATTAAAAGATATAATGGTCGCGCACTCGGACTTTTAGCAGGATTTGTATCATATTTTAAACTTCCTGAAAATATTACAGCTACTTTTAATTTTATGCCCGGAATTGCTTTAATTAATAAGACAATCACCTTGGAAGAAGATAGTTATAGACCATCAAATGTAATGCTTTATAAAATAGATTTTCATGTTGGTTTGGGCTATAGTTATAAACGTTACTATGCTAGTTTAACGTATGGAAATGGTTTTTATTCCACCAATTTTAATAACGATAATAAGTACTTCTTCAATCTCTCTAATGCCAAATTAGCAATAGGGTATAAGCTGAAAGCAAAGCGCAAATAGACACGATTATTTAAAGTATGATATTAGTCATTTTTAAATGTTATAATCTTACTTATTTTTGAATAGATTAATAATTAAAAGATAAGACTATGACTATAAATATTCAATATGTACATATGGCAACTAGCGAAGCTATGAATGATTATGTAACTGAAAAACTAAGTGTTTTAGCAAAAAAATATGAATGGATTATTAATGCAGAAGTGCATTTTGAAGTAGAGAATAATGCGAAGACAAATGGAAAAATTTGTAAGATCGAATTAAGTGCTCCTGGACCACGTATTTTTGCAATGTCGGATGAAAGTAATTATGAAGATGCTGTTAAAAACACGATTAAAGATTTAGAAAAGCAACTTAAAAAACGCAAAGAAACTTTTTCTACACACTAAAATATAAAGAGGGTTTATCTATGATGATAGGGTTCGTTCCTTAAAATAGTAAACCCTCTATATAATTGTTCTATCACAAACAGTCTCACCATTTGGTGGGAGAAAGTCATTTTAGAAAGCGAGAGTTTTCCTTGTGCTTTACTATATACATCTGGACTAAATCCGTAAGGTCCACCAATTACAAAAACCAATTGCTTGATACCAGAATTCATGTGTTTTTGTAAGTAGTTAGAAAAACCAACGGAATCTAATTGTTTGCCGTTTTCATCTAATAAAATCAATACATCGGTTGCATTTAATTTACCTAAAATAAGTTCTCCTTCTTTCTGTTTTTGCTGGTCTTCACTTAAGTTTTTTACCTTCTTTAAATCTGGAATAACCTCTAATTCAAACTTGATGTAGAAGCCAAGTCGTTTTGTGTAATCGTCTATTAAGCTTTGTAATTGCTTATTGTCTGTTTTGCCAATGGCAAGTAGTTTAATGTTCATATTTAGCAAAGATAAAGTTTTTTAGAATTTGGAATTTGAAAATTTGAATATTTCGATTTTCAATCGTTATTTTAGCACAAAGAATTATTTTATGATTAGCAAAGCTCAATTTGATACAGAAATAGATTTAATAATTACCAATGCCATTAGAGAAGATGTTGGAGATGGAGACCACAGTTCTCTTGCGTGTATTCCTGCAACCGCACAAGGAAAGGCAAAACTTCTAGTAAAAGACAATGGTATTATTGCAGGAGTAGCATTCGCAAAACAGGTTTTTGCGTATGTAGATAAAGACATGAAAGTGGAAACGCTTATTGAAGATGGTAGCAAGGTGAAATATGGCGATATTGTTTTTTATGTGGAAGGTGCTTCGCAATCTATACTAAAAGCAGAACGTTTGGTGTTAAATGCCATGCAACGTATGAGTGCCATTGCAACTAAAACCAGACAGTTTGTGGACTTATTAGAAGGTACAGGAACAAAAATTCTAGATACTAGAAAAACTACTCCTGGAATTCGTGCCTTAGAAAAATGGGCAGTTAAAATTGGAGGAGGAGAGAACCACAGATTTGCTTTATATGACATGATTATGCTTAAAGATAATCATATTGATTTTGCTGGCGGACTTACTAAAGCTATTGATAAAACAAAGAACTACTTAAAAGAAACCAATAGAGATTTAAAGATTATTGTAGAAGCTAGAGATTTAAATGAAATTGAAGAAATCTTGAAAAGTGATGGTGTATACCGAATTTTAATTGATAACTTTAACTACGAAGACACTAAAAAAGCAGTAAAACTGATTGGAAACAAATGCTTAACAGAAAGCTCTGGAGGTATCAACGAAAAAACAGTAAGAAAATATGCAGAATGTGGTGTAGATTATATTTCATCTGGTGCATTAACGCACTCGGTGTATAATATGGATTTAAGCTTGAAGGCTGTGAAATAGTTTTCCATCAAATCAAAGTCAAAGTCGCCGTTTTAGTAAGTAATTCCATAGCTCCATAAAAGGGCTAGTCTAAATTAATGACAAAAAAAACAGAAGATAAACTAGAAAAAATACCAGTAGTTAACCTATTGGTAAAGCTTTTAAAGCAAATAAAACTCCCAGGTTTTGAGGGGTTGTCTATTTACGATTTGTTAGAATTGTATGTTATTGGTATTGCTAGAGGTACTTTAACAACAAGAGCAAGTGCCATTGCATTTAGTTTTTTTATGGCTATTTTTCCGTTTTTGTTATTTGTACTTATTGTGATTCCGTATATACCAATAGATGATTTTAGAATTGAATTTCTGTCTTTTCTAAACTCTTTTTTACCTCCAAATACTTCCGAGTTTTTTGATGAAAATATTTACGGAAACATAAATACAGGTCGTGGAGGTTTACTTTCTTCGGTGTTTTTACTTTCCATATTTTTAATGGCAAATGGTGTAAATGCGCTCTTTTCTGGTTTTGAAAACTCCTATCATGTGCAGTTAACACGTAATGTTGTAAAACAATATTTGTTTGCTATGGGTGTCGCTTTAATTTTAGCAATTATGGTGATTCTAACGGTGGTCATATTTGGTTATGTAGAGATTTATTTGCTCCAACCTTTTTTTGATAAACTAAACGAGCAAGGACTCACGCAAGCAGATTCTAATGTCTTTTGGATTGTTGCGGCCAAATATTTATTCTTTTTAGTAATGACCTATTTAGCAACGGCAACCTTATATTATTTTGGAACCAGAGAAGGAAAAGATTCTAAGTTCTTTTCTGTAGGAGCATTATTAACTACGCTGTTGTTTGTTTTAACTTCCTATCTTTTTGGTGTTTATATCAATAATTTTGCACAATATAACGAGCTGTATGGCTCTATTGGTGCCATATTAATCTTAATGTTTTACTTGTGGCTAAATGCAAATATTTTACTTTTAGGTTACGAGCTTAATGCTTCTTTAAATGGTTTGCGAAAAATTAATAAAAATGAATAAATATATCTTATTAATAATATTCTTATGCATATCTATATCTGTTACTGCACAAGATATCTTCGGAAAATGGAAAACGATAGACGACGAAACGGGTGAAGAAAAATCTATTGTCGAAATTTATGAAAAGGACGGAAAAGTCTTCGGGAAAATAATTGAAATACTCAACCCGTTAAAAAAGGATGCACTTTGTACTGCTTGTGAAGGTGAAGATTATAACAAGCCTATTTTAGGATTTCAACTGATTAAAAATCTTACAAAAGACGGTGACTACTATAAAAACGGAAGTATTTTCGATCCGCAAAAAGGGAAAATGTATACATGCAGATTAGGTGTCGATGCTGATAATCCAGATGTTTTAGAAGTCCGAGGATATATTGCTTTTTTCTATGCAACACAATATTGGCAACGCGTAGATAATTAATTAAAAAGCTTTAAAAAGGCTTCCTTTCTTCTAGTAGAAACATCTATTGTTTCTTGGTTAGACATGGTGACATAGCCTCCTTTTCCTTTGGTGTATTTCTTAACGTGTGCAATATTGATTAAGTGTGAATTATGAATTCTGAAAAAGTTTGCATCCGTCAAAAGTGCTTCAAAGTGTTTAATGGGTTTCGATACTAATATGTTATCGGTTTTAGTCTGAATATACGTATAACTCGTATCTGCTTTACAGTGAATAATATTTTCAATTTCTAGAATTTCAAATCCGTTAGAAGTTGGTATTCGTATGGTTTTTTTCTTGTCTTCCTTTTGAAGGTTACTTAATAAAATTTTAATTTGTTCTGCATTATCAATAGGCTGTATTCGTTTTTTTAATCTTTTAATTGCTTGATAAAATCGTCTTTATCAATGGGTTTTAATAAATAATCCATGGCACTATATTTAAAGGCTTTTATAGCATAATCATTAAAAGCGGTGGTAAAAATCACATTAAAGTTATAGTCTCCTAAGTTTTCTAAATAATCAAAACCAGTTTTATTATGAATCTCAATATCTAAAAAAACGAGATCTGGTTGTAACGTTTTGGTTTTCGCTAAAGCATCATCCACCGTACTACAAGTTGCTACTATTTCTAGGTTAGAATCAAAAGATTCCGTTAGCTTTATAATACTATCAATACAATGTTGTTCGTCATCAACAATAAGTGTTTTAATCATTTTAAAAGGCGAGAGTTAGTGGTAGTTTTATTTCAATTTTGGTTCCGTTTGGTTTGTCAATAATTTGAAAATTACCATTGGTGTTCTTTATTTTATTGATGATTTCAATCCTACTTTTAGTGATGCTCATTCCTAAAGAATGTTTACTATTATTTGTCTTTGCAGATGCTTCTCGGCCAATACCATTATCTTCCACACTACAAATAATCATGCCTTCTTTTTGGATGTAATTAATGGCTATTTCTCCGTTTTTAGTACTGTTTCTTAATCCGTGAATAATACTATTCTCTACAAAAGGCTGTAGAATCATTGGCGGAATTAAAGTGTTTTCAGGATCTATATTTTCGTCTACATTTATAGTATAGGTAAAACTATTATTGGCACGTTTGTTTTCGATATCTAAATAGGTTTTTAGGATGCTAATGTCTTCGTTTAAAGTAATTTCTTTTTGTGTCGATTTCTCTAAAGTTTCGCGCATTAATTTAGAGAATTTGGTCAAATAGTTGGAAGCATTTTCCATATCATTTTTAGCAATATATGCATTGATGGAATTCAAAGAATTAAAAATGAAATGCGGATTCATTTGCGCTCGCAATGCTTTCAGTTCGGTATTAGAAACTTTTAAATTAAAGGCTGTTTCTTTAGTTGTAGCAATTGCTTCTTGTTTCTTTTTGTACAATATGAAACCAATTATTAACCCAATAGCCAAGCTACTACCAGCATAAATAGAAGTGTTTTTTATAAACTTATGTCTCGCTATTTCTGCTTCTTGAATTGCTTGTTTTTTATCGTGAACTGCGGTTAGTGCAGCTTCCTTTTTTTCGTACTCGTATTTGGCTTCTAATTTTGCTATTTCTTCTTTCTTTTCGGAAGACATAAAACGATCTTTTAACTTCTTTGCTTCCGTTTGGTTGTTGTATGCCGTTTTGTAGTTTTTTAGCTTCGCGTTTACTAATGCTAGGTTTTCTAAAACACTTGCTTGTCGTTCTATACTTTGTGTTTTTTTAGAATACATGAATGCACTTTCAAAATTACTTTTCGCTTTCAAAAAGGCGCCACTTTCTAAATACGCAGTGCCAATACTTTCATAAACAATTGCTAGGCTATTGGTGTTGTCAAGTTCTTGAAATAAGACTTTGGTTTGGTTTAAATAGGTTAATGCTTTTTCGTAACTTTTTAAAGTTATGTAAGCAATTCCCGTGTTTGTTAATGCACTTGCAATTCCGTATTTATTATTAATACTTTGCATGATGGCCAAAGATTCCTTGTAATACGCGATAGCTTTTTCAGGTTGTTTTAGGTCGTCATATAAATTACCAATATTCGTGAGTGCATTTGCGGTTCCTATTTTAGCATCTAACTTTTTATTAATTTCTAGGCTCTTATTATAATATTTTAGTGCTTCCTCATATTTTTGTAGTCTAGAATATAGCAATCCAATATTAGAAAGAATTCCTGCATGCCGATCTGTATTGGTAGTATTTGTTTGATCATGAATTTTGGAAGCTTTTAGATAGGTGTCAATAGCTTCGGGGTATTGCGATTGATACATTTGGTTAATGCCAATGCTATTAAGTACCACAGCCATTAAAAAACTGTCTTTTTCTTTTTCAAAAATGGCTAATGCTTTGTAATTAAGTTCGTTTGCTTTTTGGTAATTCGATTGTCCAAAATAGATAAGTCCTTTGTTGTATTTAATACGTGCAACTTGATTCCATGCTTTGCGTGTGTTTTGAATCTTTATAGCTTCGTTATACGCTACAATAGCTAAAGAGTCTTTAGATAACGCAATTAAATGAATTGCTTTGTTTTTGTAAGCAAGCGCTTCTTTGTCCTTTAAAGGAAGGCTTTTAGCAAGTGAAATAGCTTCGTTAGCAAACTGTAATCCTTTTTCTGGATTGGACGGATTATAAGCAGCAGCAAGCTGATTTAAGATTTCTAATTTCTCAATATTTGGCGCTTCGTTTTTTGTTAATTCTATTTCAAGCGAATCTATTTTTTGCTGTTGCGAAAAGCAAACCAAAGAATACAGCATAAAAAAGTAACAAATAATACATTTCATTTGTGGTAAAGAATTAACTAATAGCAAGTTAAAAGTACTTCTATTTTTTTTAAAGACCATATTATTTGTGCGAAAATGAAGTCAAAACGAGCAGTTATAAATTATAGGTAGTCATTTTAGTCAAATTCCTGTTACTTCATAGAGCTATTAATCCATAAACTGGCTACTATGAAACTAAAACTACTTTTCGCTTTGTTTTTTTATGCGCATGTAACTCTTGCGCAAATTGCAGCTCCTCCCGTTCCAGAAACTTGGGAGAATGATTTGTGGTTTTCTAACCAATGGATGCATTTTTCTACCGTAAATTATATGTTTAATGTAGATTGCCTTCCAGATCTAGCTATCTCACAAGTTTTAGATTTTAGCAGTAGTACGTTTGTTAATAGTTCTAGATTAACCATAAGTTATAACGGAAACAATCAAGTTAGTGAATCTATAAATGAATTATGGAACAGTGATAATGCAGTCTGGGAAAACGATAGACGATCTACACAAGCTTATGATGGAAATAACCTAACAGAGATTATTCATTATCTCTGGATAGACAATAATTGGCAATTGGATTATAGAATTGTTAATAGTTATGATGGTAATAATCTGCCGCAGGAAAGCCTAATAGAAAATAGAGATTTAAATACAGCGACTTGGATTCGTGTTAGCAAACAAGAATTTACCTATAATGCAATTCCGCTTTTAGAAATTGTTCTAGCTAGTTTGTGGGATGCTGTAAACGACGTTTGGGTTAATGATGGCAGATCGACCTTTGTGTATGATGCGAATAATTTATTAAACACAAAAACTTTTGAAGATTGGGAAAACAATACTTGGGTTAATGATAATCAAGAAGCATACACGTTTGATAACAATGATTTTTTAATAGAAGCTCTGGTTTCGGAGTGGAATACAAGTACCATGGTTTATGACCTAGACAGAAGAGAAACCTACACCAATAATGCACAAGGATATTATACCGAACTTCTTAGAGAAAATTATTTATTGGGGACTTGGGTTAATAGTACAAGAGATCGAAGAGTTTATCCAATATGCTATACGTTGGGTATTGAAAATGTGTTAGCTGAAGATTTTTCGGTATATCCAATTCCTGCTCAAAATGTTCTACATATTAAAAGTAACACGCAACATAGTGAAGCTATAATTATGGATTTAAACGGAAGAATTGTACAGCAAGAAAAACTTACAAATACATTACAAACCATAGATATATCGCAATTAAATTCTGGAGTGTATATTTTAAAACTCTCTAATGGTAATCAGGTGATTACTAAAAAAATTATTAAGAAATAAATCCGCTAATTCGTCAAAAAATAGCTTCCAATAAAATTAGATATTATGAAAAATATACCAAAGACAAAACATATCCTTCTAATAATCGTACTCGCTGTTTTTCTAATTCCGGGCTATGGATTTTCGCAAGAAAAACGTATCAAACCACCAAAAAGAGAATCTAAGATTTCTAGTGTAGATCATTTTGTAGATAAGACGTTTAATCTATATCACAAAGTATTTGTTTATGACAGTTTAACGCAGGCAGGAGTAGAGATTCCAACAGAGATTGAAGACGAATTAATGGAGCATGCAGAAAAAGATATCGATAGTCTTTGGGATATTTTTCCTGAAGTTTTTGATGATATGGCTAACGGAAACGCGAACCTGATGAAAAAAGGAAAAGCAACAGCAAACTTAAACAAGTCTAAAAAAGTATTACGATACTGCGTTTTAATGGTCAAAACCTATTTTGTAGGTACAGAAGAGGAAGAATAAATAATTCTAAATACAACCGTACCATGAAACAGATACATCTCTTTTTATTCTTCTTGTTAAGTGTACACTTTGCGAATAGCCAAAACTATAAAAGTGCCTTTAGAACAGATATTTGTTCCTGTATAGAAGAAGAAAGTTTAAAACGAAACCTGACGCCAAATGCATATAAAAAGTGTTATACCGAAATCCTACCTAAATATGCAAACCAGATAGATGCTGCAATTGTAGAGGAGGATCTGAATAAAAAATATTATTTAGGACAAGTAGCCAGAAAAGACTTGGTGCTTGCGTTTCAATATGAATTAATCTACAGTTGTGATATCTATTTTGAGTATTTGAATAGAACCCGAACTAGTGAAATATTAATAGCAAGAGAACGAGCAAAAGAAAGCGATTTAGAATCTAAAAACCAAATGGTAGCAATGTCTCCAAATGCGTATGCCTATTTTCATCGTGCGCAATTACACTTTGATTTGGGGAATTTAAAAGAAGCTGAAGCCGATATTCATAAAAGTTTTGATGTCAATCCTAATGCTTCTAATATACAATCTACAAGACATGAATTGCTATTATTAGCTGGTGTTTATGAAGAGCAAAAACAATATACCAAAGCGATTGCACTTTATGATAAAATATATATGGGAGATTATGATTCGCAAGTAGCAACCTTAAGAGCGCTTGTAGATAAAAAAGCAGGAGGAAGCATGTCTAGCATACCAAAAGCAGCTACAGATGTTGTTTCTTCAAAATCTAACGCATCGGAAAGAAGAAGATCCACCTCGAAAAATTCAAGAAGTAAACGCGCAGAACGAAAACCTGCCATAAAGAACGAGAAACCCCAAACAAAACAAAAAAGGGATTCGGCTTCCTTAAAAAAATTATTTAAATTAGGTAATTGATTAAAAAAGCATCTTTTTTAAAGGCGGTTTTTTTATAGAAACATATTACCTTTGGTTTATGAATCATTTCATAGACGTCATTCTTCCCGTTCCTCTAGAAAAACTATTTACCTATAGTATTACAGAGGCAGAAGCATCTTTTCTACAAGTAGGAATGCGTGTGGCTGTTCCTTTTGGTAAAACAAAAATGTATACCGCGCTTGTGCATAGTATTCATAACAACAAACCGTTGGTGTATGAAGCTAAAGAGATTCATCAAATTCTAGACGAAACACCTGTAATTACGCTGCAGCAACTTACTTTTTGGCAATGGATTTCTAAATACTACATGTGTACTTTAGGAGATGTCATGCGAGCAGCGTTACCAAGTGCATTTCTATTAGAAAGTGAAACGATTATTAGTAAGAATAACGATAAGATTATTGCAGACGAAGACTTAAAAGATGATGAATTCTTGGTTTACGAAGCATTACAGCATCAGTCGTCCTTAAAGATACAAGACCTAATATCTATTTTAGATAAAAAGAATGTACTTCCAGTAATTAAAAGGCTTTTAGAGAAAGAAGCGATTCATTTACAAGAAGAGATTTACGAAAAATACAAACCAAAATATGTACGATATGTAAAGTTACATACTGCATATACTTCGGAAGCTGCGCTTCAAGATATATTGGAAGAATTAAATAGAGCGCCAAAGCAAAAACAAGTGATCATGACTTTGTTTATGTTATCGTCAAAAACAAAGAAACCGATAAAGGTTGCCGAATTAACCGAAGCAAGTGGTGCTTCTTCGGCAATTATAAAAACATTAGTAGATAAAGGTATTCTAGAAGAATATCACATTCAAACCGATAGAATTAATTATTCTGGAGATGAAAATGAAGCTTCCAAAGAACTAAATGAACATCAAATTGTAGCTTTAGAAGAAGTGAAAACGGCTTTTGAAAAGCATAGTGTTACCTTATTACATGGAGTAACTTCTTCTGGTAAAACAGAAATATATGTCAAGCTCATTGAAGAAGCTTTAGCTAAAGGAGAGCAGGTATTGTATTTGCTTCCGGAGATTGCACTAACTACGCAATTAGTTTCTAGGCTTCAGAATTACTTTGGCGAACAAGTAGCTGTGTTTCATTCTAAATATTCGATTCATGAACGCGTAGAAGTTTATCAAAATTTACTGAACAATTCCGCGAAAGCGCGAATCATATTAGGAGCACGTTCTTCTATATTTTTACCATTCAGCAATCTTGGGCTAATTATAGTAGACGAAGAGCACGAGCAATCTTTTAAACAGTTTGATCCTGCGCCACGATATCACGCAAGAGATGCAGCGGTTGTTTTAGCAAATATTTTTAAAGCAAAAACCTTATTAGGTTCTGCAACACCAAGTTTAGAAAGTTCTTTTAATGCCCAACAAAATAAGTATGGTTTTGTAGAATTAACTACGCGATATAACAATGTCTTGATGCCAGAAATTGAATTGGTAGATATTAAAGACAAGTATAAGCGTAAAAAAATGAAAGGTCATTTTAGTGATCGGTTAATTGAAGAAATGACCGAAACATTAAATGACGGACAACAAATTATACTGTTTCAAAACCGAAGAGGCTATTCGCCAATTGTAGAATGTAATACTTGTGGTAATGCGCCACAATGTCCTAATTGTGATGTGAGTTTAACCTATCATCAATATAGAAATCAGTTACGTTGTCATTATTGTGGTTATAATGCTGCGATGCTACAAAAATGTATGGCTTGTGGTAGTCCGTCTTTAGATAGTAAAGGTTTTGGTACCGAACAGATAGAGGTAGAGGTGAAGGAGTTGTTTCCAGATTATAAAGTGGGTAGAATGGACTTAGATACTACGCGTGGTAAATATGGTTACGAAAAAATTATTACTTCTTTTGAACAACAGGAAGTCGATATTTTAGTTGGTACACAAATGCTAACCAAAGGATTGGATTTTAGAAACGTGCGACTTGTTGGGATTATGAATGCAGATAATATGCTGAATTTTCCAGATTTTAGAGCGCATGAACGTAGTTTTCAATTGATGCTTCAGGTTTCTGGTAGAGCAGGGCGTACCGAAAAAAGAGGAAAGGTATTAATACAAACGTATAATCCGTATCATAAGATTTTGCAACAAGTATCGACCAATGATTATGCAGGTATGTACAAAGAGCAAATGGATGAAAGGTATAATTTTAAATATCCGCCAATTTACAGACAAATAAAGATCGTCTTAAAGCATAAAGATTATAATCGCGTAAATATGGCTGCAGATTGGTATGCCAAATCTTTACGACAAGTATTTGGAGATTTTGTTCTCGGACCAGAATTTCCTCCGGTTTCTAGAATACGAAATCAATTTCATAAAAACATTTTGGTTAAGATACCAAGCAAGCAATCTTTAGCAAAAACCAAAGAAGCTATATTAAGAATCGATACTAGTTTTAATGCGGTAAAAGATTTTAGATCGGTTCGTGTTATCTTAAATGTTGATAATTACTAAAATAAACCATTTTTCTAAGGATTACGATTTGTCAGTTCGAGTGAATTTTATGCTTTTTGAAGCATGAAATTAGTATCGAGAACATTTTTAGTATGCAGAAGTATAAGAAGTTTCTTTCCTGAAATAAATTCTCGATTTTATTTTTAGATAAAACCACTGTAATAGACACTGTTTAATTAGAGGTGAAAAAAACACAAGAATTACAAACAAAAAAAAGTCCAACAAAAGTTGGACTAGTTAGTTGCTATTAATCGATTTTGGGGCTAATTATTATTTAAAGCTTCTACAAGTTGGGTTTTCTTGTTTCTACTTAATGGAATTTCATAAGCGCCAACTTCTACATTTTTACTATTAAATCTATCTACCTTATCTAGGTTTACGATATATGATTTATGAATTCTTAAAAACTTACCTTCTGGTAATTCATGTTCAAAAGCTTTCATAGTAGAAAGTACAACCAGACTAGTTTCTTCAGTTACTAATTTTACGTAGTCACCAAGAGCTTCAATCCATTTAATGTCTTTAATATATACTTTACGTTTTTTAAGGTTACTTTTCACAAAAATGTGTTCTCCTTCTGCTTCGTTAAAGTCTAATTTTAATTTATGTTGCTCTAGGGCTTTATCTACAGCGGTACTAAATCTTTCTTTTGTGATTGGTTTTTGCAAATAATCTGTTGCATCATAATTAAATGCTTTAAAAGCATACTCTGTTTTACCAGTCACAAAAATAATCTGTGGTTTATTATTTAATACATCCAATAATTCAAATCCATTTAATACAGGCATTTCTATATCTAAGAAAATTAAATCTACTTTGTGTGTATTTAATCCATTTTTAGTTTCAAGAGCACTGCTATATTCTGCTATTAAATTAAGAGAAGAGTGATTTTCTATTAACTTTACAATAGACAGACGTTGTATTGCTGAATCATCAACTACTACACAGTTTAAAGTCATAACATTTATATTTATTCGGTTAAGATATCGACAATAGTACGAATTATTCGGATAAAAACCAAAAAACACCGACTAAATGATTGTTTTAACAAAATATTAACAAATTAAAATGTTTTAAAATTACTTGTAATTTGTTTAAAAATTTGTTGTTCTATTTAAATAAAAGGCTTACTTTTGCACCCAATTTTAACAAATAAATTAGATTTTTATGAATCATTATGAAACTGTTTTCATCTTAAATCCCGTTTTATCTGATACACAGATAAAGGAGACAGTAAAGAAATACGAAGATTTTCTTGTTTCTAAAGGAGCAAAGATGGTATCCAAAGAAGATTGGGGCTTAAAGAAATTAGCTTACCCAATTCAAAACAAAAAAAGTGGATTTTACCACTTATTCGAGTACACTGTAGATGGTGACGTTATTAACCCTTTAGAAGTAGAGTTTAGACGTGATGAGCGTTTTATGCGTTACTTAACTGTATCTTTAGACAAGCACGCGATTTCGTGGGCAGAAAGAAGAAGAGTTAAACTAAAACAAAAAGCATAATTATGGCAAGTACTATAGAACAACAATCTAAAGGAAAAAAAGACGGAGAAATTAGATATTTAACTCCTCTTAATATAGAAACGAACAAGAATAAAAAGTACTGTCGTTTTCAAAAATCTGGAATCAAATATGTTGATTACAAAAATCCAGACTGGTTATTAGGTTTTGTAAACGAGCAAGGTAAAATTTTACCAAGACGTTTAACAGGAACTTCATTAAAATACCAAAGAAAAGTGTCTGTTGCAGTAAAAAGAGCACGTCACTTAGCATTAATGCCTTATGTGGCAGATTTATTAAAATAAAATACTCATAACAATGGAACTTATATTAAAACAAGACGTTGAGAATTTAGGATTTAAAGACGATATTGTAACAGTTAAGAACGGTTATGGTAGAAACTTTTTAATCCCTACAGGAAATGCTGTTATAGCTACTTCTTCTGCAAAGAAAGTATTAGCAGAAAACGTAAAGCAAAGAGCATTTAAAGAAAAGAAAGTTATTGATGATGCTAACAAAGTTGCAGATGCACTTAAAGCATTAGAAATTAAAATAGCTGCTAAAGTTGGTGCTGGAGACAAATTATTTGGATCTATTAACAACATTAACGTAGCAGAAGCTTTAGCTAAAGAAGGTCAAGCAATTGATAAAAAATTCATTACTGTTACTACAGTAAAACGTTTAGGTAAGTATGATGCTACTATACGTTTACACAGAGAGGTAAGTATTGATTTATCTTTTGAAGTAATTGCTCAAGCTTAAAAAATTATAAATCTTGTTAACAAAACGTTAATAAATTATAACTAATTATAAAACCACTCTATCTAGAGTGGTTTTTTTTTGTGGTATTTTTAGTTGATATTATATAAGCATATTAATTAATCAAAACCAATATCACAATGAAAAAACTAAGTTTAACAATTACTTTATTGTTATTTACAGTATGGAGTTTTGCTCAAGTTACTACATCTAACATTAAAGGTCTTCTTTTAGAAGATACAGGCCAAACATTATTTGGCGCAAATGTTATTGCTGTACATCAACCAACTGGTACAAAGTACGGAGCGATAACAAATTTAGATGGTCGTTATAATTTACTAAACCTTCGAGTAGGTGGACCGTATCAAGTAACCATAACCTATGTAGGTTTTAAAGATCAAGTATTTAATGATGTTTACTTAACCTTAGGTAAAACAACGAATATTGATGCCGTAATGGCTACAGATACCGAATCTTTAGATGAGGTTGTTATTACTACATCCACGTCAGGAACTTTTAGTAGTGATAGAACGGGCGCAGAAACTAGTGTTGGAAGACGTGAATTAACTTCGCTACCAACCATTTCAAGATCTGCAGCCGATTTCACAAGATTAGAGCCTTCTGCTTCTGGTAATTCTTTTGGTGGTAGAAATGACCAATTCAATAATTTCACTTTAGATGGAGCCGTTTTTAATAATCCATTCGGATTAGATGCTGCAACGCCTGGCGGACAAACAGATTCGCAACCAATATCTTTAGATGCTATCGATCAAATTCAGGTGTCATTAGCACCTTATGACGTTACTTTATCCGGATTTACCGGTGCTGCAGTGAATGCAGTAACTAAAAGTGGAACGAATGAGTTTCATGGAACGGTTTACGGTTTTACTAGAAATGAAGACATGACTGGTGGGAAAATTAAAGGAGAAGATGTTATTCAAGCAGATTTAGAACAACAACAATACGGTATAAGTATTGGTGGACCAATTGTTAAAAACAAATTATTCTTCTTCGCTAATTTTGAAAAAGATGAACGTTCCGATTTAGGTACTGCTGGTTATGCGCCTAATACAGGAAGTGGCGCTATTAATGAAACACGTGTTTTAGAGTCGGATTTATTAATCGTTCAAAATGCCTTATTAGATATCGGATATAATCCAGGGAAATATCAAGGTTTTAATTACAATTCGAACTCTACAAAAGGTATTGTAAAATTCGATTGGAATATTAATGATAATAACCGTTTAGCAGTTATTTATAATTTCTTAAACGCATCTAAAGAAAAACCTGCACATCCATCTGCATTAGGCTTTAGAGGTCCGAGTACAAATACATTACAATTTGAAAATGCAGGATATGAAATTAATAATAATATTAAATCGGTACAGGTAGAATTAAACTCTACGTTACCAAACGATATGACTAATAAATTACAATTTGGTTATACGCATTTTGATGATTTTAGAAATCCGCTTTCCACACCAGCACCAACGGTAACGATTACTAAAGATGGTTCTAATTACATTATTGCTGGACATGAACCTTTTTCTATCCACAATAAACTAGACCAAAAAGTATTACAGTTTTCTAATAATTTAAATATTGTAAGAGGAGATCATACGTATACGGTTGGTTTTTCTTTTGAAAAATTTGAGTTTGATAATTCCTTTAACTTAGGTGCTTATGGCGCACAAGGGGTTTTCTTTCCAACGACAACCATGGATGACTTTCAAAACTTTGCAGATTCCGGGCAATTACAAGCGTTATTCAACCAAGCAAACAATGCACATAACGGTTTAGAATCCAACGGTGACGGTGTTGCTGGTGGATGGGCTTTAGCCGAAACGAATGTTGGTCAAGCAGCATTTTATCTACAAGACGAATGGAACGTAACCGATAACTTTAAACTAACCTATGGGGTACGATTTGATAAACCATTATTCTTCGACTCTGCAACCAAAGCACAAGAAGTAATTGATAGAGCGTGTTGTTATGCACCAGACATTCCATATTTAAATCCGAATACTGGAGAAACCGTATTTTTAGATAACACTAAAATGCCAACCAATAAAGTATTAATCTCTCCAAGAGTAGGATTTAATTATGATGTTAAAGGCGATAATAGTTTTCAAGTACGTGGTGGTACAGGAGTATTTACAGGTAGATTACCATTTGTTTGGTTAGGGAACCAAATTGCAAATCCAGAAGTATTCTTTTATCAAGTAGTAGATCCAGAATTTAAATTCCCACAAGTATGGAGAACAAATATTGGAACCGATTACAGATTCGAAAATGGTATTGTAGCAACAGGAGATATTTCTTTTACCAAAGATATTCATGGAGCACACGTGCAAAACTGGGGACTTCGTGATCCTTCCGGAAATTTAAATGCACCAGGAGATACCAGACCTATCTATACTTCTAGTGATGTTATTAATAATGCGTACGTGTTTACAAATTCAGACAAAGGACGTATCTGGAATTTTACAGCCAAAGGACAAAAAACATTCGATAATGGTTTATACACTAGTGTAGCGTATAACTATTTAAATGCGAAAGATGTAAACTCTATTGAAGCAGAAATTACTGGGGATGCTTTTGCTTTTAATCCTGTAGTTGGTAATGCTAATGATGACGTATTATCCTATTCTAAATATGGAGATACACATCGTTTTATTGGTGTTGCTAGTAAAAAGTTCACCTACGGAAAAGATAAATGGTCCACTACAATTTCTACATTCTTTGAGTATGCGCAAGGCGGACGATTTAACTACACCTATGGTGGTGATTTAAACGGAGACGGATCGAATCTAAATGATTTACTATATGTACCAACAAGTTCCGAATTACAACAAATGCAATTTTCAGGTGCCGGACAAGCAGAAGCTTATGAAGCTTTCATTCAGCAAGATGATTATTTAAGTGATCGTCGTGGAGATTACGTAGAGCGTTACGGCGCTTTAGCTCCTTGGAGAGGACGTTGGGATCTTAAAATATTACAAGATTATAAATTTAAAGTAGCTGGAGACAAAACCAATAGCATACAATTAAGTGTCGATGTATTAAACGTAGGAAACTTAATTAGTAGTGATTGGGGACTTGTACAACAACCAACATCTGTGCAACCAATAGGTGTAGATGTTGACGCTTCAGGTGTACCAACTTATACTTTTACTGGCGTGCAAGAAACTTTTTCTTATGACAGTAGTTTATTATCTAGATGGCAAGCACAATTCGGAGTTAGATACATTTTCTAGTCCGTACGTCACATATATTTTTTAAATTTGCGCTCCTTTTAAGGGGCGCATTTTTTTTAACGCAATTATTTAAAAATATTTTTAATGACATTTATTTATAAACGCTTTCGCGGAAATCAATCTATAAAGCATTTATGTTTCGCATTCCTTTTTATAGCTCTTGTGTCTTGCAAGAACCAAAATACTAATGTTTCTAGTCCAACGGAAGCAGAAAAGGAAACGACTAATAAATCCACATTAATAGAAGCTTTTAAATACCAACCCAATGCAGATCCAATAATTAGTGTGCATCGCGGTGGAAAAAGTATTGCATTCTATCCTGAAAACGCTATAGAAACCATAGCACATGTGTACCAAAGTATTCCCACTGCTATTTTTGAAATAGATGTTGCAAAAACCAAAGACAACCAATTGGTATTATTACATGATAATACGCTAGATAGAACTTCGACAGGAACCGGAAAGTTAACCGACTATAGCTATTCCGAATTAGAAGCTTTTTATTTAGAAGACGATTTTGGAAATGTAACGACTTTTAAAATCCCATTATTTAAAGACGTTTTACAATGGGCAAAAAAGAATAATGTAGTATTAACGGTAGATATCAAACGTAGTGTTTCCGTAGAAACGGTTATAGACGCTATTAGAGATGAAAAGGCAGAAGATGTTTGTCTTATTATCACTTATGATATGGAACAAGCAGAAAAGGCTTACAAAGCTGCTCCTGATTTGTTATTATCTGTTTCCGCTAGAAATGAAAAAGAATTAGATTGGTTATTGCATTCTAGTATTCCAACCGAAAACATGTTAGCATTTACAGGAACACGTTTATCCTCAGAGGCATTTTATAAAAAAGTACAATCCTATGGCATAAAAACCATTTTGGGTACTTTAGGAAACTTAGATAAGCAAGCAGCATCCAAAAAAGATGCACCGTATAAAGTATGGCAAGAAATGGGCGTAGATGTTTTTGCAACCGATAGACCCTTTGCTGCAGCCAAAGCATTAGGAGTAAATAAATAATAATATAGTTATCCTGCTAGGTTTTTAAAACCTTGTAGGTATTTTAAATAATAATAAATATTCTCTTTTTAAGGGAATGATAATTAGACTTCCGTTTTCACGGAAGCAAAAAATAATTTTTTTGATGAAGTATTCTAGACTTACGAAAGAGCAATTTGAAGAATTGCACCCAGAATTTATTAATTTTTTAGCAACACAAACCATAACTGCTGCAGAATGGGATGAAATTAAAACCAGCAAGCCAGAAGTTGCAGAGCAAGAATTAGATGTGTTTAGTGATTTGGTTTGGGAAGGTGTTTTAAACAATGCACAATTTATTGAGCATATTTCGCCAGAGCAAATGCATTTGTTTTCTTTAGGTGACGATAAGATGCATGTTATTGCAGTACAAATTAAAAACGGAATAGATATTACTACTAAAGATGGTTTTGACTGGTTACGAGAAAATTTGATGGATGAAAACGTAGAGTTTTTACAAGCTAAAAAAGAATATTCCGAAGATAAGAATAAAGACAAGTTTACACTTATTCAACAAGGTGGCGTAATCACCAAAGGAGAGTTATATACCTATTTAAATAAGTTGATTAATTAGGATTGGTGGCTAATAGTTGTTTGATTCTTAATTAAATGTATTGTTGGGAGTAAAATACTTCCGTTTTTTACTCCCAACGGTTTTTTATAAAAAGAGTTGCGTTTTTCTCAGCGAGGAATTTCCGAAGGAAAATCAGAAGTAGGTAAAAATGCAACAACCTTTGTTTAAGTACTAATGTAGCAGTTTCTTTTATGTGTAGTTGGCTACAGTTTTATTCCGATTTTGTTTTTTTTCTTTTCTGCTCTTCGTTTTCGTTTCTCTTCTTTCTTCTTTATTTTAATAAGTTTATTATGAGCTTCTATCGTTTTTCTATCAAGTAAGCCATTAATTTCAACATCATAATCAAGACGGATTAATTTCTTTTGATAAGCAATCATTTTCAGCTTCCTTTGTTCCTTTTTTATCAGTTGCTCCTTCGTTCTAGATGTTTTTTTTCCTTGAACCTTAGAACAATCAACTTCTTTCCATTCAAACTTTACATTATAGTCAAAAGAGTTTGCATAACATTTTCCAACTTTAGGATTTTTAGGTAACCCTAAGTTTTGAGCTTGCAATTGAGATGTAGTAATTAGTAATGTAATTAAAAACAGTACAGTTGTATTTTTCATTTGTTTAAATTCTTTTCTGATATTAATACCAACAACAGATAAAATCCATGGAAATGAGATCTTATACGTGAAGGTTTAGTTATAGTTTTTAATGTTTAAAAGTTAACGGAATACGAAATCTCGTTTTTACTCTTTTTCCATTTATTGTTGCAGGAATCCATTTTGGCATTTTTTTTAACTGTTTAATTGCTTTTTTTTCAAAATTTAAACTCTTTTTGTTTATAGGGACAAAGTCTGTTAAATTACCATTTTCATCTACCACAAATTCAATCTTTATTTTTTTATCCATTCCAATATATTTTGAAAATTTTGGGTAGTTTATCCTGCTAGCTAAATCTTTGTAGAAACGTTTTAGACCAGTTTTAGGATATGATTTTGTGTCCGTTATGTAATAAATGGTATCTTTCTTTAATTCCCTAACAATGTAACCCTCAGTTTCTATGGAGTCTTTAAAAATCCGAACTTGTTTTTCGTTATTTTTGACATAATTTCGCTCAAATTTACCTGTTCCGTTTATTAAATATGATTTATCCTTATTCCATAACTGAATGAATTTTGTTTTGTCTTCTATGTATAATAGTTCAGAAGTTGTTTTTCCATCTTTATTCAAATATTTAACGATACCTTTTCTATTTGTTAATTTTAAATCAGGGCTTTTATCATATTGCCTATTTGAATTATACCAAATGAATTCGTCAAGATTTTTTAAGTCCTTAAATCCATAAAATTCGGCAGTTCTGTATAAGCGATTGTTTTTAAAGTCCTTAATTTCAATTAGACTGTCTTTTACGATGTACTCTCGCTTGTTTTTACTTTTATTGTCATCAGTTCTATAGTGAAAACTTCTGTCAAATAAAGCGGATTCTTGACCGTAAGTAAAGGTGGTTAACACTAAAAGGATAAATGTGTGTTTTATGTTCATTTTTTGTTCAAATTGCACCTAACTAGTTTCTATAAATGCAAAATACTATTTTTAGAACTAAAAGCGGTAACATCGATGAAAACATACATGGTTGTTCTCTAATACCTACTCAATACGTAAAGACTCCATAGGATCTAGTTTTGCAACATTTTATTTAATTCATAAGCAAAATAGGCTATCCAGCCAAAAATGAATCCGCTAGCTAACCTTTGGGTTAATCCTTTAAAATTAACTGGGTCTAATCCTACAAGCATAGACCAGAAATATATAAAAATGACAAAGCCTGAAAGCATGGTTATTTTAAAAAATAGTTTGCTTATGTTTTCATTTTTCAATTCGTAGCAAGCAATAAAAGGCAATATCATAAGCGTAAATCCAATACCATATAATCCATGCATTATGGTTCCCATTGGATATAAGCCATTAGAAATCATGGAAATTCCAAAAATTGCCAATAAGATACTTGTGGTATAGAATCTCTTAAAGTTAATTACAATTCCAATCGCTAATAAAATACAAGATAATCCAGTTAAAATTGCACCACTATTAATTATGGCCTTGGCTGTAGTAAAATCGGTAATTGTAATTTCGCTTGCGTGTTGCGAAATTAAATTATAATCCTCAATTAAAAAACCTGCAATAAATACAGGAACGAAAAACAGAATCGGAATTAGTGTCGCTTGCTTTATTAAATATCTCATTTGTTTTTATTGTCTATTTAGTTTGCAAAGAATTAGTAGTACGGTAAATCGGCTAGCTAATAGCGTTACACCTTGTTTTATATAGCTTACTCATAACGTAAAGATTCAATAGGATCTAGTTTTGCAGCTTTAAGTGCTGGCATTAAACCAGAAATTACGGCAACTAAAAACGAAATGGCAAAAGCACTAAACATAGCAAACCAAGGCGTTGTAAAATTAAAATCGGCAAGGGTTGCAACTAGTAGTCCAATTAAAACACCAAAGATAATTCCTAAGATACCTCCTAATTGTCCGATAATTAAGGCTTCCATAAAAAATTGAAAAGCAATCGTTTTCTTTTTGGCACCTAGCGCTTTACGAACTCCGATTTCTCGTGTTCTTTCGGTTACCGAAACAAAAAGAATATTCATAAGTGCAATCGAAGATCCTAGAATAGTAATGATACTAATAATCCAAGCGGCATATTCTAAATAGACGGTTATAGATCCAATTCTGTTAATTAAATCGTCACTACGTTCTAATCCGAAATTATTTTCTTCCACCGGACTTAAGCCACGAATGTTTCTAAAGGTAAGTATGGCTTGATCTTGTGCGCCTTCTAGCATTTCTTTATTTTCTACCATAACACTAATATCATAATTGATATTTGGTAAAGTAAAAATAGAACGTGCATTTTGTATTGGTATAATCACACGCAAATCTTGATTGTTTCCAAAAGTTGCACCTTTAGATTCTAGGGTTCCAATAACAATAAATTTAACACCTCTAACGCTAATGGTTTTACCAATAGGGTTTACATTTTCAAATAAAGCTTTATTTAAATCGCTACCAATAATACAAAGGTTACTATTGTTTTGCACATCAAAGAAATTGAGTTCTCTTCCTGCATCTAGTTTTAAACCGGAGTTTTGTATAAAGTTTTCATTAGCACCAATAATGGTAACTTCTGGGTCTGTTTTTTTGTTTTCAAATTTTACCTCAGCACCACGAGTACCTGTAAAAGAAACCGATGTTTTAGTACCAGGGAATTCATAATTCTCTTCAAAAGCTTTTACGTTTCTATAGCTAATTATTGGGTTGATTTTTTGTACTTCACCACGACCTCTACGTTGCGTAGTAAATTCATAGCGTTGTATGTTAAAGGTGTTCGATCCCATCGAAGAAAAATCACTAGAAATGGTATTCTCAAGAGCTGAAACAGCACTTAAAATACCAACCAAAGCGGTAATACCAATGGCAATAATTAATACCGTTAAAATGGTACGAAGTATTTGACTTTTAATAGAATCGAAAGCAATATGTATATTTTCTCTAACTAATCCAAACATGGGTTGTGGTGGTTGTTTTTTAATAAGACTACTAAAACAGGATAAAGTTACTACAAATACCAAATAAACTTCAAAATAAATCTGCTTTATATTAAAATTGGTTTGGTATAATTATGATGCTCTTTAAAAATTATGATATTTTTGTCAAGAAATATTGAATTAACCAAGTGTTGTTTTTTTTTTTCTTAAGAAAAAGAAATAGATACTTTAAATGAGATTCCCACTTTCGTGGGAAGTAAATATGGCACAAAAACCAAGCATTCCAAAAGGCACCAGAGATTTTAATCCAGAGCAAGTAGCAAAACGTAATTATATTTTTAATGTAATTAAAACGAATTTTGAACGATTCGGATTTCAACCTATTGAAACACCAAGTTTTGAAAATAGTGATACTTTAATGGGGAAGTATGGCGAAGAAGGCGATCGACTGATTTTTAAGATTTTGAATTCTGGGGATTATTTATCTAAGGTAGATGATGCACTTTATACAAGTAAAGATTCTACTAAAATAACGACTAAAATTTCTGAAAAAGCCCTTCGTTATGACCTTACTGTACCTTTTGCAAGATACGTGGTGCAGCACCAAAACGAGATAGAGTTTCCGTTTAAGCGTTACCAAATACAACCAGTTTGGCGTGCAGATAGACCTCAAAAAGGAAGGTTTAGAGAATTTTTTCAATGTGATGCAGATGTGGTTGGTTCTAAATCTTTATTTCAAGAAATAGAATTTATACAATTGTATGACGCTGTTTTTTCTGCTTTAAAGTTAGAAGGTGTAACGATTAAAATTAATAACCGAAAAATACTTTCTGGTATTGCCGAAGTTATTGGTGCTAGTGATAAACTTATCGATTTTACGGTTGCTTTAGATAAGCTAGATAAAATAGGAGAGGAGAAAGTAAAAGAAGAAATGCTAGGTAAAGGTATTGCGCAAAGCGGTATTGATAAATTACAGCCTTTGTTTACACTTTCAGGAGATTTTGAAAGTCAGATAGAAAGTTTAAAAGGAATTCTAAATACTTCCGAAGAAGGAATGAAAGGTATTGAAGAATTAGAGTTTATAAATAAAGGAATTACTGCTTTAGGTTTAACAACAGCCAAATTACAACTAGATGTTACTTTGGCGCGTGGTTTAAATTATTATACCGGAGCCATTTTTGAAGTATCTGCACCAGAAAACGTGAAAATGGGTTCTATTGGTGGCGGAGGACGTTATGATGATCTTACAGGGATTTTCGGACTTAAAGATGTGAGTGGTGTTGGTATTAGCTTCGGATTAGATAGAATTTATCTGGTTTTAGAAGAACTTGGATTGTTTCCGGAAACGGTGAGTAAATCTGTAGATATACTATTTATCAATTTTGGGGATGACGAAGCTTTATTCTGCTTAAAAGCAATAAAGGAATTAAGAAATCAAGGGCTTAATGCCGAATTATATCCGGATAAAATCACCAACGGAAAACACATGAAAAAGCAAATGAATCATGCTAATAAGCGTAGTATTCCTTTTGTGTGTTTGGTGGGTACCGAAGAAATGAATGCAAATACCTATACTTTAAAAAATATGGTTTCTGGAGATCAGGTAAAGGTTTCGTTAGAAGATTTAATAGCGTACATAAAGGCTGCTTCCTAATTCTAGAATTAAAAAATAGATAAAATAAAAAACCCGAAACATTGCTGTTTCGGGTTTTTTTATGGATTAATAAATACTTACATTATCTTATAGCTACTTTTTTAGTAATGCTTCCTAAATCTGTAGTTACCATTAAAATATAATTTCCAGCACTTAAGTGGTTGGTTTGGATTACGGTTTGATCTACTGCGTTTATATTATTAAACTCGTTTATTTGTTGACCAGAAATCGTATAGATTTTTACCGATTTAATATTTTGATTCCCTATGTTTTTAATAGAGATACTTTGGATGTTGTTATAGTAATTTAATTCCATTTCCGAATTATCTGTAACCTCATCGATACTTAATTCATGATCGTCTGTATTTTCAATATTACTAGCATTAGCAGATTCTATAACGCTGTTTGAAAATGACATCACAAAACGGTCTAGGTATTCCCCAGCTGGTAAATTTATAGAAAAGCTTAAAGTTTGTTTGATATTGTAATATGTATTTGTCTCTGTATCTAAGACACCAATTTGTAAATCTTCAGGAACATTTGTTAATCCTTCAATCGATATTGTGTTGATACCATCTGTACTTGTGTGTATTCCTAAAGGAAGTGTAGTATTCTCATCAATTGTATTTGTACCTTGAATTAAAAACTTTCTATCTTCAATCATCCAATACATATCATCTGCTAGGTTTTGATAGTTTCCAGAGTCGTAACCTAAATCAATTCCTGGTGTGGTATTGCTATCTACAGTTACTAATATTTGTCTGTGCATACTCTCTGAAGTAAATCCTAAACGAATTTTCATTCTATCGTCTCCGTCAGAATTATTTTGAGATATTGCATTAAAAGATAAGCAAAGAAGTAAAAAAGCTAGTAGTGATGTTTTAGTCGAATACGTTTCCATAAGTAGGGTTGTTATAGACTCATGGAGGGACTTGAGTGTTAATCTTGGGACAAATTTATAACGGAAAAAAGTGTTGGTAAAAAAAAAACTGTAACTAACTTAAAAATTCGATATACTGAAAAAAGGTGCATTTATATCAGTTTAACGACATACTATTTAGCGATAAGAAGCCTGAATTTTAATTTTTATTACAACTAGTATTGGCAAAATTGTTTAGAAAGGAATGGATAATAGGACGCTCTTAAATATGGTTTAATAAATAGCTGAATTATCGTACAGATACTTTTTTAGTCATACTTCCAGCATCAGAAGTCAGGATTAAAATATAATTACCACTTTTAAGGTTGTATGTTTTAATTAATGCTTGGTCTACAGCTTTTATATTTTTAAACTGCTTTATTAATTTACCAGTGATACTATAAACATAAACAGATTTTATGTTTTGTTCTCCTATATTTTTAATGGAAATACTTTTTATTTTATTAATATAATTAAGTTCCATTTTTACTTCTTCTGCAATAACTTCGTTTTCAAAATCTGTTTCTATATTTTCTCCTATAACTTGTTCATTTTCTTCTTCGTCACTAGGAGTGGTGTTCACAGCATCTTCATTTAAAAATTTTAATTCAAAACGATTTAAATATTCACCAGCATTTAAGTGTATGCTTAGAGAGGTTGTATTTTTAATATTGTAGTATGTATTTGTATGCTTATCTAAAATTCTTATTTCTAGATCTTCAGGAACATTTTTTAATTCCTCAATAGACATAATGATGTTACCGTTAGTGCTTGTGTGTAAACCAAGAGATAGAGTAGTGGTAGCATCAATTACATTTGTACCTTGAATTAAAAATTGTCTATTTTCAATCATCCAATACATATCATCTGCATTCGTTTCAAAATTTTCAGCATCATAACCAAAATCAACTCCTGGTGTGCTATTACTATCTACAGTTACTAATATTTGTCTGTGTAAGTTATTGGGAGAGGTAAAGCCTAATCGGATTTTCATTCTATCGTCTCCATCCGAATTATTCTGACAGAATGCATCATTAGATAAAAGAAGAAGTAAAAATAGTAGTAGAGATACTTTATTCGAATAGGTCTTCATGCAAAAGGTTGTTTTAACTCGTGAAAGGACTTGATTATTAGTCTTGTAACAAATCTATGACGTAATGAAGGGTTTAAAAAAAAATATGCTGTAACTAACTTAAAAACTCGATATACCGATTATAAGTGTCATTTTTCAGGATTAACCGTATGATTTTTAGCAATAAACCCCCTGAATTTTAATTTTATATACATAGGTATATGTAAAATGGTTTAGAAAGGGATGGGGTTTTACTCTTATTATTCTTATTATGACATAGCTCATAATATTAATTATTAAACATAAAAAAACCCAAAACATGACGTTTTGGGTTTTAACAAAGTTTAGTTAAAATGAATAGTAGATTTGGGGCCTATATTTATTTAACTAAGACTTTTTTAGAGATTTCACCAATCTCAGTTTTAAGGTTAATGATATATGTACCTACACTTAAGTTTTTTGTTTTAAGTGCTATATAGCTTTCGGTAGTAACCTCATTAAAACTGTAAACTTCTTGTCCAAGCATGTTCATAATTTTAGCTTGATCTATTCGAATGTTTTTAGGGTTATTAATAATCATACTATCGCTATCATTAGCAAAGTATGCTTCCAGGTTATATATTTCTGATTCTTCTATACTTAAAGCTTGATCTGTGAACGTAATTTCAAAACGATCTAAGTATGCACCAGCTGGTAAGTCTATTTCAAAATCACCATTTCTTAAATTATTATAAGTATCTAAGGTTTTATCATGAACGTATACTTGTAAGCCTTCAGGGAAGTTGGTAAGTGCATCAATTTTAAACGTATTGATTCCGCTTACGTTAGTTTTTATTCCTAATGGAAGAATAGTAGATTCGTTAACTGTATTAGTTCCTTGAATTATAAATTTTTCATCTTCTATCATCCAGAACATATCTGCAGATTGATCATCTTTATTAATGGCATCAAAACCAAAGTCAATTAGATTTGTTGCACGATCATCTCTGGTAACTAACAGTTGTCTCTTATAGGTATTTGAAGTATTAAAGCTTAATCTCATTTTTAATCTATCATCTTCTTGATTATTGGAAGCGTTATTAGTTGCATCTTGACTTGCTCTAATAAACACAGAAGAGGCACCTTCTTTTTGGAAAGCTCTTTGGTTGTTTTTAAAATCTATAGTACCATTGTTTGCTCCTATAACAAAGAATCCTTGTGCTACAGGAATATATCTTCCAGGTCTTTTTATTCCAATTCCGCCAGAAGCGTCTGTACCACCAGTAGTATAATCATATTGTATAGCTTCTGTACCACCAGATAGGTTGTAAACAGCATATCCACCTTGATACTCTATAGTATTGTGTGTACCACCCCCAAAATGTTCCCAGTAGTATATAGAACCGGTAGTATTTGTATTTGCTAATATAAATGTGTTAGCATCCATAGCAGAAGCGTAAGGATTACCAATTAAATAATCATTTCCAGCATTTATATTAAGGGTGATATCTCCATTGTTTGGTTTCCCTTCTATAGTATAGTTTTGTTGAAGAGTTACGTCTCCTGTATCTGCAACACCTTTCATTGTAAATCCTTCTCCAGGAAGTAGGCTTCCAGTATTTCTAATATGTTGCCAAGAAGCATAATCTTGAGAAGTTCTGTTACTAAACTTCCAAATCCAATAATTAGCAATAGAAATTGGCGAACCATTAGATCCATTATAACCAGATACAAAATTCATATTAACAGGAGCAAGGGGATTAGAACCATCTTTAAATATGTTATCATTTAAGGTATAGCTATTATTATTAGATACTGTATTACTAGCTCCAACAGGAGAAGACCAATAGTTATACGTGTAATAATCTTGGGTACCTTGTTGGTCTTTTTCAAGAGTACCAGCACTAGTAACATTTAGATCACTATCTTCTGTTTGGATAAGTTGCGATTCTCCTTGTAAATCTATTTTTCCATCTAGATTTAAGAAATGCGAAACGGTTAAACCGTTACCTGTACTAGAAGTATTATCTCCGTTAACAGTAAGTTTGTTTGCATCTACAAATAAACCTAATACCGATCTATTTTTATTATTTGCACTAGGCAAACTAGTATTATCCATAGTAACGTTATGATTCGTTACCACAATATTCCAATCTACCGTTTTTGTATTATCTACAATAGAAGCAGTTCCTGGTATGGTTTGTACGTTTCCGTTTAACCAAGTAGCATTGGTATTCCAATCGCCATTTGCATTCGATCTATATGGAAGTGGAGCTGTTTGGTGATCTACGGTATTTAGGTTTCTTAAGTACCCTTGATTACCATTACCAGACTCGTCTTCGGTATTTGTATACGTATAAATAGACATTGGATAGTAACCTGCTAGTTTTGACCAAGGAATAGTTATTATGTCATTTTTTGTAACTGTTGTTGGCATCACTTTACCATCTACAAATGCACCATTATCAACTATTTCTTGATTCATGATGTAGTGTAATTGTGTTTCCGTTAAAGCGGTATCCCAAATTCGTACTTCATCAATATTTCCTTTAAAATGTGCAGTAGGTGTGTTTTTTGCTGCAGCACCAACATAAAAGTATTGATTAGTAGCGGTAGGGTTACTTAATGTAGCGGAAACATCTTCAATACCATCAATATATAGCGTTGCTGTACCAGAGCTATACACAACAGCAACTTGATGCCATTCGTTCTCGGGAATAACAACGGAAGAGTTTATACTTTCTGTTGATGCTCCGTTTTTCCAAGATACTTCAAATTTCCCTGAAGCGTTAATTTTAAAGTCATATCCTTCTGAATAAAGGAAATCTCTTTTAGATAGGATAGAGGTATTGTTGGAGCCAGACTCTCTATTAATCCATGCAGAAATAGTAAATTCGGAAGGATTTAGATTTAGTTTATCTTCCATATCAATAAAATCCACAGCACCATCAAAATATATAGAACGTTCTACTATAACTTGCGGGGCATATCCAAAAGTGATATACTTTGTTCCATCAAAGTCATAGTCTGTCTCTAAGTTTGCACCATTAGCAGTCATTAATCTATATTTAGCTGTTGGATCGAATACAGGGCTATCCGAAATAAACATGTAGTAACTTCCAGGAGGTGTAATATTACGAATTGCATCTTTCGGAATTGAAATTTTTACGGAAGGTATATCGCCACCATTTTCAACTACTTTCCATACACGTTGCATAGCAGTAAAGGAAACATTTGTTGTAAGCGTACCAATACCAATACTCATATCCACGCTAATAGTGGAAGCTGCTAAGTTTAAATCTACACCATTGTTTCCCCAAACTAAAAATTCTTTATCGTTTAGGCTTGTAGCATTGTCAGACTGGTTTAAATTATTAGTGTCATAAATATCGGTTAATCCCATGGTAACAATTCCTTGCGTTCTACCTAAACCATCAGATGCATTATTTACACTTCGGGATTGTTTTTGGTTTAAGTCGGAATCATCATCTCTACCAATACCTGCAATATCATAATTAAACATATCATTGGTAGGAACACCAGTATTATTATCCCAAATTAAAGATCCATTACTATCTACATAATCTTGTGTCGTTCCATTAACACCTAAAGTAATTCCGTATTTAATACCTAGATACGATTGTATTCTGTTTCTTTCTACGGTTAAATCTGTATCTATTTTTCTATTAGAATATGTAATAACTTCTGCTATTCTTGCATTAGTAGTTGCTTCCCATCCTTCACTACGACCTAACCAATATCTGGAATTGTTTACATTTACAAAGGAAGGAATATCATTTTGATTACTTTCAATATTATTTGCATTATAGTATAATTCTTGTTGTGTTACTGCGGGGTTATTTCTAGCATTAATGATCCCTACGTTGCTATATGAAGTGTTTGGGCCATCATTTACAGCATAACCATCACCAGCAATACTAGTAGTATACGTGTCTAGTGAAAAACAGATAGATTCATTACTAACACGACCGGTAAAGTCACCAAAACCTATACCTGTAGCATCTGTTGCATTTGTAGAAAAATCTGCATCCCCACAAAATACATCCATAAACCCGAAATCTTTGTTTATTGGTGTATCATCTGGAATGACTACAAGGAAGATTTCTTGTGTATACATGCCAGAAGTACCTTCTAAAAACTGCGTTGAAGTATTATCAAAGGAGTAATCATCATCTAAAGAAAATGTAGAAAAGGTATTATCAAATTCTACAACAGGGTTAAAGTTTATATTTCTTGAAGTATTATCGTAGTACGTTGGTTCTTGTCCGGTAGTATTTACCGCTGCGTCTGAACCATTACCTTGATCTACCCAAAGGGCTACAGGTTGTCCATCAGTATACCCTAAGCCATCTGTGCTTTTAAGCCACAGTGCTAAATCGGAATTTACTCCACCAGGAGCAGTTGCTCCAGCACCTTGAATATTAAAAGTATATGGATCTTCATCACTGTCATCATTTTCAATAGTAACTGTAGCGGTTCTAGTTCCAAGTGCACTAGGATCGAAAGTAATATCAAAGGTTGTACTTCCACCAGCTCCAATGCTACCTGTAGGTGTTGCTGTAACTGTGAAGTCTGCTGCATTAGTTCCACTAATAACAACGTAAGGTGCCCCACCAGTTAAATTTAAAGTAAGGGATCCGCTATTTTGAATAGTGAACGTATTTACTTGCGTTCCTCCAGAAACACTAGCACTTCCAAAATCGGTAGCATCCAACGGAGAAGGAGTTGTATCTCCATCAAGAATGGTAGTTGCGTTACCTTGCAGGTTTATTTCAGGCGTTATTGAGAATCCATTACCTTGAATTGTAAAAGTATATGGATCTTCATCGCTATCATCGTTTGCTATGGTAATTATTGCAGATCTTAGTCCAGCTGCACTAGGGTTAAAAGTAATTTCAAATGTAGTGCTTCCTCCAGCAGAAATTGGAGTAGTAGGATTTGCATTTAGTGTGAAATCTCCAGGATGTAATCCGGAAATAGAAACATATGGAGATGCCCCCGTTAAATTTAGAGCAATAGATCCGCTATTTTGAATGGTAAATGTATTGGTTTGCGAACCAAATAATATACCAACAGTTCCAAAATCGGTATCGTCGGCTGCAGCAGGTGTTGTATCTCCGTCATTAATGTTTTGGCCATTACCTACAACATTGATTTCTGGTGCATTTACTACCTCGGTGGTTAAAGAAATATCATCTATAGACATATCTCCTCTATAATCATTATCTGTTTCACCTCTAAAACGAATTTTAATAACCTGTCCTGTATAGGCGTCTAAACTGATATCTACTAAATTCCATGCTTGACCTTGATTTGATTGCACATCGCCAAATTGAGACCAAAGCGTAGTATAGGTAGCACCGCCATTAGTACTTACTTCTACAAAAAGATCTCCCATACCTGATCCAAACATGTGATAATAAAAGGAAAACAAAGCAGTAGATTCTGAAGTTAGATCAAAACAAGGGCTAATTAAATTAAATGTATCATTATAGTTTGGGCTACTGGCTTCTGTAAATAGATACCAGGAACCTCCATTAGCACCATTAGGACCTGTGTTATTGGAAGGAGTTCCTCCATTTTCTCTCGTCCAATCATTGTCATCTGTTGTGTCTTGACTCCAAGCACCTATACCAGATTCAAAACCTTCATTATAAGGAAAAGTATTTATAGAGCTTCCACAACCAGAACCAGTAATAACTATATTATCAAAAACATTATATTCATCATCATCACTAGCTGTTGATGAAAATCTAAACTTTGCATTTGTTACTAATGAATAGGTTGCAGAATCTAATGTAAAAGATAGATTATAGCTACTGTTACTTCCTGTACCTGTAAAGTGTGTTCCTCTTAGAAAAGTAGTTACTGCTTGCCATGTGGTACCATTAAAATACTCAACATTAAACCCTTCACCGTTATCTAGTCGTGAATTTTTAGCACAAAAAGAGATTTCAATAGAATTATAAGAAGAAAAATCAAGTGCAGGTGAAGTTATTCTATTACTAGCAGTTGTATAGTCTTTAGTGTATAAAGATCCGCTGCCATTACAAGAAAAATTATTATTATTTAGCCTACCAGCATCGCTACCACCGTCGGTCCATCCTTGTAAGCCAGATTCAAAATCATAGCTAGCAATTGTAGTTTGAGAATACATAATATTAGTTAAAAGCAAAATGCTAATAAACATAATATACCTTATCGTTTGATTAGTATAGGTTTTCATAAGTAGATTAATTTTAGTTTGGGCCTAATTAATATGTTGCCAAAAGTACTTTAAACATCTTTAAAATGCAAATTTATTCGATGAAATGCATAACATAAGTGTAATTTGTTGCTTTTTACAAACAACAAAAAGGCTAAAATATTGGTATTTCAGCCTTTTTATGTGTACTTCATCGATAATTTTTACTTGATGATTTTTCGTATAACCGTATTGTTTGAAGTGTGATTTATAATTTTTAAGAAATAAGTACCATTAGATAAATTATCTAAATTAGATACGTTAATAGTATTATTTATGGCCTGCTTATTTTCTAATTTAGTAATTAATCTACCGCTTAAATCATATAAGTCTACGCTAATTAAATTATTACTTAAACTATTAGGTAGTTTTATATTAATATCATTATTGAACGGATTTGGGTATACCGAGATTTCATCTAAATCAAAATCGCTATTACTAAGTGTTCCATCATCTTCTTCAATGATATTTACCGTATAGTCTTCAACCTCTCCATATTGAAAAGATTCACAACTAGTTGCTAAACCGTCGTACTTTAGAGAGACTCTCATTCTTGTATTTCCTAATAAGGCAGATGCAGGAATACTAATATCTTCAGATACTATTTGTGTATCATTTGCAGCAAGTGATACAACATTTTCATCGGCATCGTCAAAATCGCCATCCTGATTGAAGTCTATCCAAACTGCAATACTTTCATCATAATTTGTTCCTGACCAAGATTTGGTTACCGAAATACTATGTGTTAAGGTTTTGTCTAAATCTGTTGACATTGCTGTATAATCGGAATAACTATTGTCTCCAGTTGTGTTATTAATATCTCCAAGTGTTACATTTCCAATCCATTCATCATCGTCATTAGCGTTATTTCCGTTACTCCCACAATATGCTATTTGTGTTGTGAATAGGGTAGATGCTGCGTATGCTGAAGGCGCATTCGTACCACAAATAGAAGCTACTTGTACTTCGTATTCTTCTCCAACTGTTAATCCTGTAATTTCATACGTGGCAGTAGTAAGTCCTGTAACTGTGGTCCAAGTAGAGCCGCTAGTTGCTTTATACTGTAAATTGTAGCTATCTGCATCATCGGTCCATTCTATAGTTGCAGTTGTAGCACCTACGGTAGATGCTGTTATTCCTGTTGGTACAGTATTACTTGGTACTAATAAAACATCCGCTAGCGAAATAGTTTGACCATCACTAATAGTTTGATTCGTTAAAGTAACCGATTGGTAACAAGGGGATTCTATTAAAATATCATAAGTACCAGCTTTAATAGGTCTGTAGAAATCTCCATGAGAAATATCGGTAATTGTATGAGAATTATATGTATCATGGCCAACAATAGTAATTGTCGCATCTATTGGATTATTAGTGTTAGCATCTACAACTACTCCTCTAAAACCATAGGTTCCTTGTGTTAAAAAATCTAATAAGGCATCTCTGTTATAGTACCAGTAGTCATCTAAACTGCTCTCTGCTAATATTTTAACATCAGATAATTCTATTGTAATTTCTTTACATTGTTGGTAATAATTCATGTAATCCTGTCTACCACCATACACTCTATACCATTCAGCACCGTGTGTTACACCTGGACTTTGAGAGTAATAATTTTGCCATGCTTGGTTTCCGGCGTTCCCATCCCAGTCATCGTCATCAGTCATATAGGAAGACTTATTGTTATATGCAGGTGTAGCAGTTGTACCAGAGTTTGCATCTGTTTGACAATGTGTAGCATATTCTACACCAATATGTTCAAACCAATCATTATCTGCATGTATATATTGAGCGGAATATGCATTATCAAAAGGGTAGTTAACTAATTCTGTCCCGCCATGAAAGTTTGCAGATATAACAAAATGATTTGCGTCTGCTAAAGCCATAAACGCTAAAGTTTCCGTTTGGTATGCTTCTCCATCATCATGCGCTCCTGCTACATTATCTGGATAGTTTCTATTTAAATCTATATTATTTCCATTTCCTCTTCTAGCATTAACCACAGAAGTATTACTAGCACTATTATGGTATGTTCCGTCTGGATTGGCACTTGGATTAATCCAAATTTCTGCATTCTCTACTAAGTTTTTAATTCTTGCGTGATCTGCATGTCCTGTATTATTGTAAACAGTTAAAATATAGTCAATAAGAGAAAGCATCATTGGGTATCCAGCAATCTCATCTCCATGCATGGAGGATGTAAGCATGATTTTAGGTTCTTGCTCATCTGTAGAAACGTTATCCGAAATTTTCACAAATAATAACTCTTTGTCTCCTTGGCCAGTTGCTCCAATACTTAACTTTTGCACTAAAGAAGGGTAATCATCTTCAAAATCTTGCATTTGTGTTGCATATTCTGCATAAGTAGGATATGAACTTACAGGGAAACTTAAAGATGCTCTTTGAGAATTTCTTAAAGCTAAAGGTCTAACATCATAAATTAGTGCTTCATCTACTTCATTTTCTTCCTTTGGTATTGTAAATGGAATGTTTTTAGCTTCAAAAAGTCTAAATTGTTTTTCATTAGCCCAAGCGATAAGTGTTTTAGATTGTGCATCATAATTAATTATAGAAAAATCTCTAGAATACATTTCTATTTCTTTAGGGTCATTTACCTCAAATGTAAAAGTTAATTCACCTTGTTTAGAAATATATTTCTCGGCTTTTTCTTTTTCAGAAATTTGTGCGTTTACTGAAATGGTTGTTGTTAGTAATAATACCAACATTAAAGTAAGTTTTTTCATCAGAGTTTGGGTTTGATAAATTGATTGTTTAATTAATTGGGTGCTAATATATATAATTTTTTAATAAAACATCTATAAAATGCAAAAAAACCCGATAAAAGGTATTATTTTTTTAATTTAAATAAAAAAAACCTGAGTATAGATGCTCAGGTTTTATAAAGTTTAATTACTCTTAATGGGGGAATTTTGATCTATAATTACTTTACCAAGACCTTTTTAGAGATGTCACCAATTTCAGTTTTTAAGTGAATAATGTAGGTGCCAACACTAAGTTTTTTGGTTTTATATTCTATGTAGTTTTTGTTAGTGCTGTCTTCATAACTACAAATTTTTTGTCCAAGCATATTTACAAGAGTAGCTTTTTCTATTTGCAAGTTTTTGGGGTTGTTGATAACCATCGTTTCTGTGCTATTTGCAAAGTATATTTCTAAGTTTTCTATATCATTTTCCTCCATGCTTAGTGGATGATTGCTGAAAGTAATTTTAAAGCGTTCTAGATATTCACCTGCAGGTAAGTCTATTTGAAAATCATTACTTATTAAGTTGTGATAGGTATCTAGGGTTTTATCATATACATATACTTGTAAGCCTTCGGGGAAGTTCACTAATGCATCTATAGTAATTGTATTTATACCAGCGTCTCTAGTTTGTAAACCAATAGGTATTGTGGTGGTTTCGTTTATTTGATCTATACCTTGAATGGTGTATTTTTCATTACCAATCATCCAATACATATCATCCATTTGGGTGTCTATATTTTTAGCATCAAATCCCCAATCATAATCCTTTGAAGCTCTTTGGTCTACTGTAATAAGTAATTGTCTGTGTATGGTGTTTGTAGAATTAAAACCTAGACGAATCTTTGTTCTATTATCACCATCGTCTGCAGCAGCAGTGGGAGAGGCGCTTTCTTGATCTGTACGAATAAATATAGAATTAGTAGCATCTTCCTTATGAAACACGCGTTGGCTGTTATTGAATTTTATACTACCATTAGCTTCACCGGTTACAAAAAAACCTTGTGCTACAGGAATGTATTTTCCAGGTATTTTGGTTGGACTACCGCCAGTTGCTACATCTGGATCGCTTGTTCCTAAAGAAGCTGAAGGAGCTCCACCAGCAAGATTGTAGGTAGCATAACCACCTTGATAATCTGCAAGGATATGAGATCCGCCTCCCCAATGTTCCCAGAAGTAAAGCGTACCAGTTGTGTTGCCAGATCCATTAATAGTAGGTCCGTTGTCTAAAATAAATTTCTCGGCATCTATTGCTGAAGGATACGGATTACCCACTAGATAATCATTACCAGTATGAATAGGTAATGAAATATCTCCATTATTAGGTTTTCCTTGAATGACATAATTTTGTTCTAAACTAACGTTGTTATTGGTATTAGAAACACCTTTCATAGTAAACCCTTCTCCAGGAAGTAGGCTTCCTGTGTTACCAATATGTTGCCAAGAAGCATAGTCGTCACCAGTTCTATTGTTAAATTTCCAAATCCAATAACTTGAAATACGCAAAGGGGAACCAGTAGATCCATTATGTCCAGAAACAAACTGAATGTTAGCTGGAACAGCTGAATTTGTACCGTCTTTAAATATATTATTGTCTAATGTGTAACTATTATTATTAGATGAAGTGCTTCTTACGCCAACAGGAGAAGACCAATAATTATACGTGAAATAATCTTTAGTTCCTTGTTGGTCTTTTTCTATAGCGCCTTTACTGGTAACATCTAGTTCGCTTTCTGGACCTTGTACTAATTGCGATTCTCCTTCAAGATCAATTATTCCATCTAGTTTTAAATACCAGTTTATACTCATGCCAGAGTCATCAGAAACTTTTAATTTAACAGGGTTGGAACTTGCATCTAATTCGCTAATAAATAGGCCTAAATGTTTTTGTTCTGCATCTGTGGTAACATTACTATGTCTAATTTTTACAATAGACCAGTCATAAGTAATGGCATCGTTACCATTTACACCATCTTCTGGTGTGTTTACTGCAGTTGCTAAATCACCACTTTGTTTTGTAAGAAAAGGCATTGGAGCAGTTTGGTAGTCGATTACTTTAATATTATATAATTTTGCACCGCTTCCTGTATCTATAGTAGAAGTAGTTAAATTGTCTGTAATATCTCCTTTGAATTGATCTAGTCTATAATAGCGTAACAAAGAATTCCATGTTAATGGGTTAATAGTGCTTTCATCAATAAAGTCTGTAATATCTTTAGGAATAACTCTTCCTCTAACGCTACTTGAATTTTTTTCTATTTCTTGATATACAATTTTTTGTAATTCGTTTTCTGAAAGTGTTTTCTGAAAGACGCGAACTTCATCTAAAGCTCCTTTAAAATAAGTGTTTGTTTCATAAAAATTAGCAGCTCTACCCATTGTAAATCCAAAAGTGTTTGTGTTAAGTGGGCTACTTACTTCAGTAGTGTTATTTACTTCTTCACCATTTATATATAGTTTTAGGGTTCCGTTAGGTCCATCGTATGTTGCAGCTAAATGAATCCATTGGTTTTTAGTAATTGGCGTTACAGTTGGATCTGTATTAATGGTATTGCTATTTGCTCTTGCAAATATTATTGGTTGAAACGTATCTTGAATTTCAATCTCTAAATTAGATTGACCAAATACAATACTTCTACCAGTAAAAGTAGGATCAATTTTTACCCAACCCATAATGGATGCATTTGTAGCACCACTTAAAATTTGAGCATCTTCAACGTAATCATTTCTACCATCAAAATAGAGTAGTAGTTTCTTGTTAATATCTCTTGGAGAGCCAAAAGTAGAATCACTAGTATCGAATAAATCTACTATACCATCACCTTCCGCATCATTTGTATCGTCAATAACGCCATCATTATTTGCATCTAGGTCACTATATAATGTATGCGATATATCATACGTAGCACCATCGGAAGTAGTATCTATATAATCTGGTGTACCATCATTATCTGTATCTAATACATAGTAAAAATTACCATTACCTTGGTTTGTATTTCCGTATGCAGTATTAAAAGTACCACCATTGTAATAGTCGTAAATATCTAAAATACCATCTGTATAATATTCTAATGTGTTATCGGAGTCTAAGTCGGTAGGTCTTACGGTATCCGAATCTGGTCCGTCACCAACACCATCCCCGTCAATATCTCCATCTCCATTTTGAAAGGAAGTATTTGCTGAATTTCCTGCTCCAGATTCATCGACATCAAAAATAGCATCATTATCGGAATCTAAATCTAAATAGTTTGGTGTGCCATCATTATCAGAATCTAAAGTTAAATTCATTTCCACCAAATCGTGCATGCCATTACCATTTGCATCTAACCAGCTTCCGCTATTGGTTAAAGTAGCACTTGCACCACTATAATTACCTAAGCCAGCTTCTACAACATCTGGAATTCCATCGTTATCAGAATCCAAATCAAATATATCTGCAACACCATCGCTATCGGTATCACAAAGTGTTTGACTAATAGTTATATCATCAATCGCAAGGTCATTTCCTTGTCCTCCAAGTTCATTATTAATAAAATATACATTGAATTCACTTACAGGAAAAGTTAAATCTGCAGTAAATTGGTACCAATCCCCAGCGGTATTTCCGGCAGTAGTAGGAGTTATATCTCCTGTTGTAATAGATGCTAATACATTATTATTTACATCTCTAAACTCTACTAAAATATTAGGTCTTAATCTTGTTGCTATGCCAGGTGCATCGGATCTATCCAGATTCAATACCCAAAAACTATAGGTTACTGGTGTGTTTGGTAAAGCACCCGTAATAGACGCAGTATAGAAAATACCAGGAGCATAAGAAGCGTTAAACATAGCCATTCTACCATTTGTGTCTCCTGGAGTATGGTCTTCTGCGGTATACCAATAGTCGTCAGCCCAATCTGCAACCTCATTCACAGGAGTTTGATCGGTGCCATCTCCATTTGCTGCTTTATGATAGACGGTATATTCCCCATCATTTAAACTATTAATACTTAAATCTGGGCAATCTTCAGAATCTACACCTATTGATCCGTCTTCATAGCAGTAGGTAGTTTCTGCATTATAGTTCGTGTTTATGGTCGTTCTAGTGTTAGTAGCTCCAAAAGTTTCATTTAAAAACTTGTAGTTGGCAGTAATTGCAATAGAAGAGTTCTGGCAATCTGCTTGTTCTTCCGAATCTCTAATACCATCATTGTCGTCATCAATATCTATACTATCATAAACGCCATCACCATCACTATCAAAGAATTTTTCTTCCGATTTAGCAATAATTTGAAATTGGTAGGTAGATTCGTCATCATCATTATTATTAATAGTAACCGTAGTGGTTTTTTCGCCAACTGTTAAAGCATTGTATCTAATTGAAAATGTTGTGGAGTCGTAAATACCAACAGGAGTAGCGTATGGTGTACCAACAATTGTGAAATCTGTAGTATTAGATAATGAAATACTAGAAATATTTAAGTTCGCGGTTCCTGTATTATGAATGGTAAAAGGTCTAGTGATGGTTATATATGAATTTGCGCTACCAAAATTTGTATTGTCTACTATTAATGGTGTTGTATCTCCGTCTGGAATCAAATTATTATTTCCTTTAACATCAATTTCTGGAGCAGGCGGATTGGCAACAATTTTCACATTGTCTATATAAAGTTTATTCCAGTCTGAATCAGCATCACAACGTATTCTAAACTTTGAATTTGTTGAAAAGGTGTACCCATTAGTTCCTATATTAATGGATGCGGCATAATTTGTATTATTTAGAGGGAAGTCTACAACATTTGCATAGGTTCCTATATTTGTCCACGTGCTTCCTCCGTCACTAGAGTATTGTACCCAGAAATCTAATCCCCACCAAAAATTAGCCGTTCTATAATCGAAAGATATAGTTGCTGATCCATAGGAAGTTAAATTAATATTGTTTGTGGTGATTAAAGAACTACTTGTATTATCTCTTAGTTCTATAGCTGTAGATCCATTAATAGGAGCACCACTTAACCTTTGGCTATCTGTTCCTCCGTCATTCCAGATTCCCCAGCCGTAGTTAAAGTTTTCATTTGAAATAGTGGTCTGTGCAACTGTCTTTACAGAAAAAAACATACAAATTATAAGTGCGCAAAGCCATGATAAAAAAGTGAAATTTTTCATAATCGGTTAAGTTTTAGTTTGGGACTAAATTTTAATTAACAATCTAAATCAAACATCTATTAAATACAAATGTATTCGCTAAAACGTGTTGATAGTTAGTGTTTTAGTTTTTGAAACGTACATGTAACAAATTTATGAGTGTAATAATGTGTTTCGTTTTTATTAAGCTATTTCTTTATTAGTTTTTTTGATGCTATTTCATTGTGATTCTTATCAAATATTTTAATAAAGTATAAACCATTAGATAAATCGGTAGTACGAATAGCGTCATTATTTGAAATTGTATTTATTTGGTTTACAATTCTTCCTTGAAGATCTATAATTTTAATGTTTACGGAATTAAAAGTAGTTTCGTTAAACTTTATTTTAAAATGATTTATTGTTGGGTTAGGGAATAAGGAAAAACTATTTTGAAGATTAACCGTTTCTGTATTAAGGGTTTCTCCTGTAAATTTAATTTTTACAATAACACCTGGATTCTCAATAGATACTTGAGAACTACCAGAAGGACCAGAGGTACCGCCTGTATTATCTGTAATAGCATACATGGTAATTCCGTCTGGATCTAAAACTACATCTCTATATCTATCATTGGAAGAATGAAACTCTTCATAATATTGGGATCCGCCATTCACGGGAACTAAGGCGTCTCCAGTAGCATTTAATTTTGCTCTATAAATGGTGCCTTTTTTTAATGCAGGTATTAAAAGAGATGTTCCCCAATCTGGAATTAATCCAGCTTCATATATATTAATACTAGAAGGGCCTATTGTTGGCCAAGTTAACCAGTCTCCATTTGGTTGTATAGCAGTTGTGCTATTGTATGTACCAATTGGTTCTTGAAAATTAACTGGCATTCCAGAAGTAGATTCAGGAACACCTGATCCATTATTACAAGAAGTACCAGTATTACAACCCGCTATTGCGGAAGTATTACAGTATCTATACGCCATATCATCATAGTAACCAGCAATTTCTGGCCATCCATAATTTTTACCAGATTCAATAATATTTATTTCATCATCTGTATTTGGTCCATGTTCTGAAGAATACAACTTTCCGTTAGATCCAAAAATGATTCCTTGGGGATTTCTATGACCAACAGTATATAAATGACTTTGTACACCATTAAATGTAGGATTGTTGGAAGGAATACTACCATCTAAATTAAGTCTTAAAAGTTTACCTTGGTATGTATAATAGTTTTGATTGTTTATATCTGCTTGTGTTGGTAAAAGTTGTGCTCTAATTGGTTTGCATCTATTGCCAAACTGGTTGGCTCCATTATCACCAGCTGTGTAATATAATTTCATGTCAGGACCAATCTGTAATTTTCCGGAATTATGATCATTACTAGCATCTAAATCTTCAATAACAGTTACAGCACTACCACTATCTAAGTCTCCTGTACTTGGGTTATAAGTATAGCGTGCAATACGAAGTTTTCTTTCTAAACCACTACCAGGATCATTATCATAGGTGTAAGCAATAAAAACATGTCTTGTTGGATTGCTCATCGTTAAATCGCTGTATAGGCTTGGGTGTATTGCTATTCCCATTAATCCGTCTTGTCCTTCACTTTGATGTACTATACTTGTTAAGTTTAGTATGACACTTTTTGAGTTTATTCCATCAGTTGGACTCACTTTTACAATTTTTTTTCCAATACGTTCTGTAATCCATAGGTATCCATCTGGTCCATAAACAATGGTATTTGGATAATCTAACTCATTGTCTGCAGTAATATTATTTACTGTCCAATCTGCACTATTTGTAATAGGGTTTTGTGCAATTCCTAAGTGGAAACATAAAAAAGCAATAACTAATTGTAGTTTTAATTTCATTAGTAGATTTTTTAAAGGGTTGAATTTGAGCCAAATATATTAAAATATTTTAAAAAACATCTATGAAACACATATAAATCCGATAAAAGGTATGTTTTGATGCTTTTTGATAAAAAAAACCTGAATTGGTATATTCAGGTTTTTCTATATAATACATCTGTTTTTATGATAAATTAGAGATATTTTTATTCTTTAAAAGAAATGTTTATTTAAATAAAGTAGTTTACTTTTTGAGTACTTGTTTGGTTAATAATTTTACTTTGTTATCCTTTAAAAATTGTATAAAATACAATCCAGTTGGATATTTAGAAAGATCTATTCTTCCTGTGTTTTTATTAAAAGATTTTGCTTCTATTGTTTGTCCAATAGCATTTAAGATAATTACATTCGATATGTTTTTTGAAGCTTTAAAATAGATATAATCTTTTGTCGGATTTGGGTAAACAAAGATTAGTTTTTCTCTTTCCGTATTTTCTATACTTAAGGTATTGTCTGTAATTTCAATATTTCTTGTTGTACTATAATACCCATTTGGGTACAGGATAGATGTTGGTCCAAAAGAATAGGTAACGGTATATGTACCAACCAATGAATTGGATGCATCTATTTCTCCTGTACTAGCATCTATAGTTAATCCTGGAGTACTAGTGAATATTCCGTTAGGAACTCCTTCAATTGTTGGAGATGGATCTGTATCGGTTATATCATATGTGGCAGCTCCAAAATTAAAAACGGTAAAATCATTATAATGAATGTCTATATAGTTTAATACTACATTTGCATAATCAATAGCGAATGGTTCAAGGGTGCTTCCAACATCTCTAACGCGTCTATTTACTTCGGTCATAATACCATCAATATTTCCAGATGATGTGATATTACTACCGCTTCCTCCAGGATTACTACCATCGTCTACTGTGATATTTGCAGAGCCATGTCTTTCGTTATTATAATAGAAACCACTAAAGTAATCACTATTATTAGGGGCTGTGTCGTTACATGCCCCAGATCCTCCATTAAAATTACTAGGAGTAGCTCTATATCCATTGGTTCCATTTCTGCTGCAATTTGGGTAGTTCTGACTTGCATAATAAGTGCCTGGTGCATTGTGAAATAAAGCACCTAAACTATTAGGGCCTCTAACTAATTCTTCAAGATCTAATCCGCCTAGATTATTACTAACCAAATTATTAATTGAAGATCCAGATACAATGCTATTGTAATTTGAATTTGCTGATGTTAAATTGTTAGTCAGTAAATTATTTCTTGAAATGCGATAACCAATTTCAATTCTTGGCGTAGTATGACTCTGACCATGTAAATCAATATAAAGTCCTTTCTCATAATTAGCTTCTACAGACGTACTTGCATCATCAATAAATTTGTGCCATGCATTCCAATAGTATAAAGCTTCTGTAGTATCTGTTTCATCGGTATTATTTGTATTCGTACCATAGCAGGTCGATTCATCAACTTCTCTATTTGGGTCTAATTTAATTCTATTCAAGTTATTTATTATAACGTGTGCATAACCTCCTGTTTGAGCAAAGATCTCATCTTGTATCGCTCTAATTAAAATTCCGGTATTGTCATCTGGTTCATCTGTACCACAAGTTCTGTTTGGTAAGGATCCAGAAGTTATCGTTCCGCCATGAGGAGCCGAAATTATTATTGGTAAGTTACCATGTATGTATTCTATATAATTGTTTCCGCTACCATCAAATTCCGAAACTCCAGGAGCTAGAGGAATAGGAGGAGCAGGATCTTCAACAGCAAAATTTATTATTTCTGTTATTTCTGTATTTGCACCACTAGTGCTAAAATTACCATCAAAGTTTAAAACGGATACACCATCTACAGTAATAGACATGCTTCCATTACCATTCCAACCATCTCCATAAGTGTCATATACTATTACATAATAGCCAGTTCCTTCTGGGGAATTTGCATTATTAGTTAGACCAGAATATGTTTCTGAAGTATTATATGGATTTGCAACAGCTCCGGATCCATCATAACCATTATCAATAATTGGAGTTATAAGCGTGTCATCCCCAGTAGCTAATGTGCCATTTGCGTTATATAATTCGACTTTGTTTTCTGTAGACCATTGTGGCCAATCTACCGTGATAATAACATTAGATGTCTGTGCTATTATAGATGTTAAGGTGTACAAGAATATGCTGAAAAACAGTAATTTTCTTTTCATGATTTGGAGTTTTAAAATTTGGACTAAAATTATTATAATTTATCTCGCTCACTAATATAGGACATTTTTTATTGAAATATCTATAAAGTGCAATTAAAACCGATAAAGTGTAAAAACAGAGATGTTTAGGTATAAAAAAAGCTCTTAAGTTAATAAGAGCTTTTTTAGTAGCGAGAACGAGATTTGAACTCGTGACCTCTGGGTTATGAATTTTAATAAAAATTTTCAAAAATCCTGTTTATAGGGCTTCCCAGCGCTTAATATGTAAAATCGTGTTCAAAAACGTGTTCAGTTTTGTGTTCACTTTTGTTGTTAAATATTGTAATGCTAATGTATAAAAAAAACGGTAAAGAGGGTGAACTGGAATAAAAAAAATAACAGGATTTTTTATCCTTTTTATATGCTATTTAGAATAAAATATAGTTAGATTTCATTTAACGCTTTCTTAAGCAATATTACAAATCCTATAAATAGGTTTATATTTCATATAATCAGGAATAAAAAAAAACGGTAAAAAACGGTAATTGTTTTTTACCGTTTTTACTTTTTGGTTCTTTTTTGGGTAATCTGTTTAGATACCGTTTTTTGCCGTTTTTTTAATGTCTAATTCGCGTGATTCTTTTGCTTATACCGTTTTTTACGGTTTTTAAAATAATTGTTTTCTGTTTGTTTACGGTTTATCGTAAGGTTCTATTTTTTAATTGTTTTATGTGTAATTATTCTTTAAATATTTTAGATGTATTTATTTCATGTAATCAGGAATCAAAAAAACGGTAACAAACGGTAAACGTTTTTTAGCGTTTTTACTTTTGGGTTAGTTTTTGGTAATCTGTTTAGATACCGTTTTTTACAGTTTTCTTAATGTCTAATTCGCGTGATTCTTTTGCTTATACCGTTTTTTACGGTTTTTAAAATAATTGTTTTCTGTTTGTTTACGGTTTTCCGTAAGGTTCTGTTTTGTAATTGGCTTATGTTTGAGGTACGATTATTCTTTAATTTTTTCGATGTATTACAAACGAAGTTTATAAAAAGGTTATATATTTAAAATCTCCCTAGAAAATTAATAATAACAAAGTAAATGTTGTAATCCTTTTGTAAGAATTTCTATTTTTACGAATGGCTAACTTGATAAAGTTTCTTTGAACGAAAAACAAACAAGAAAAGATTTAATCGATAACCAACTTCTCGAAGCTGGCTGGAATATTAATGACCAATCTCAAGTAGTCATTGAGTATAATATAAGTAAAGATCAATCTGTTAAAGAACCAAATTCTAAATACGATACCACTCAATTTAGCGATTACGTACTTTTAGGTAAAAACGGAAAAGCTTTAGCTGTTGTAGAAGCAAAGAAATCCTCAACAGATGCTGAAATAGGAAGAGAACAAGCAAAACAATACTGCTTAAATATTCAAAAGGAATCAGGAGGAGAATTACCCTTTTGTTTTTATGCTAATGGACATGATATTTACTTTTGGGATATAGGAAATTATCCACCAAGAAAAGTAATTGGCTTCCCTAAACGAGATGACTTAGATCGCTATTTATACATTAGAAAAAATAGAAAGCCATTAGAATCAGAATTAATCAATACTGATATTGCAGGACGTGACTATCAAATTCAAGCCATTCGTTCCGTAATGGAAGGCATTGAAAGAAAACGCAAAATGTTTTTATTAGTAATGGCTACAGGAACTGGTAAGACAAGAACTTGTATAGCCTTAGTTGATGCTTTAATGCGATCACATTGGGCAGAACGAGTATTGTTTTTAGTAGATAGAATTGCACTTCGTAATCAAGCATTAGAAGCATTTAAAGAACATTTACCTAATGAACCCACTTGGCCAAAAGTTGGAGAAAAAAATATAGCAACAGATAGACGTATTTATGTTTCAACCTATCCAACAATGTTAAACATTGTTAGAGATGAATTAAACACATTATCGCCTCATTTTTTTGATTTAATAGTGGTAGATGAAAGTCATCGATCTATTTACAATACTTATGGGGAAGTGCTAGATTATTTCAATACTATAACATTAGGATTAACAGCAACACCAACAGATGTAATAGACCATAACACCTTCAAGTTATTTGAGTGTGAAGATGGCTTACCAACGTTTGCTTATTCTTATGAAGAAGCAGTAAATAATATTCCACCTTATTTGAGCAATTTTCAGGTAATGAAAATTCAAACGAAGTTTCAAGAAGAAGGAATTAGTAAAAGAACAATCAGTTTAGAAGACCAAAAACGATTGATTCTGCAAGGTAAAGAAGTTGCTGAAATAAACTTTGAAGGTACAGAACTTGAAAAAGCCGTTATAAATAAAGGCACAAACGTTACTATTGTTAAGGAGTTTATGGAGGAATCTATAAAAGATCCTGATGGTGTACTTCCTGGTAAAACTATTTTCTTTTGTTCAACAAAAGCACACGCAAGACGTATAGAAGAAATATTTGATGCGCTATATCCTGAATATACTGGAGAATTAGCTAAAGTAATGGTGTCAGATGATTCTAGAGTCTATGGTAAAGGTGGATTACTACACCAATTTACGAATAACAATATGCCTAGAATTGCTATTAGTGTAGATATGCTAGATACAGGAATTGATGTTAGAGAATTAGTCAATCTAGTATTCGCAAAGCCTGTGTATTCTTATACTAAATTTTGGCAAATGATTGGTCGTGGTACAAGATTGCTAGAACCAACCAAAATAAAACCGTGGTGTCCAGAAAAAGATAATTTTTTAATATTAGACAGTTGGGATAATTTTGAATATTTCAAATTAAACCCAAAAGGAAAAGAATTAAAAGCACAAATACCATTACCTGTTCGATACTTTGGATTACGTTTAGATAAAATTGAACTCGCTTTAGAATTAGACGAAAGAGAAATTGCTGTAAAAGAAATAAATAAGCTTAGAGAACAGATTTCAGAATTACCAAAAAAATCCGTGGTCATTCAAGATTCTAGGTCAGATATTGCTTTGTTAGAATCTCTAGAATTTTGGAAAAATCTAAGCGCAAAAAATATAGCATTTTTAAGAGATAATATAAAGCCATTATTCAGAACTGTTTCACAAGTCAACTTTAAAGCCATGCGCTTTGAAAAAGACGTCTTAGAAGTTTCAATAGCTCATTTAGCGGAAGAAACAGAGCAGTTTGATACACTTAAAGAAAATATTATCAATATTGTTGGCGAATTACCTTTAACTATTAATAGCGTTGCAAAACATAAAACCTATATTAATCAAATAGTAACCAATCATTTTTGGAGTACAGTTACAGATACTGGTTTCGATGTTTTGGCTGAAACTATTGCACCATTAATACATTTTAGAGAACCAACTACATTACCTTTGGGAGCAACGAGACTAAATTTAGAGGACGTTTTAAAAACCAAAGAAATGGTAGAGTTTGGTCCAGAAAACGAAGCAGTAAGCATCTCTAAATATAGAGAAATGGTAGAAGCTAAAGTAAAAGAGCTCACAGAACGTAATACCGTTTTACAAAAACTAAAAGAAGGTAAAACCATTACAGAAGAGGAAGCCAATGCTTTAGCGGAAGAATTACACGATGCAGATCCACATATAACGGAAGCTTTATTACGTAAAGTATACAATCATCAAAAAGCAAAATTCATTCAGTTTATAAAGCACATTCTGGGTATAGAGGTTTTAGAAAGGTTTGATGATCAAGTTACTAAAGCAGTACAGCAATTTATTACAGAACACACCTATTTAACCACAAGACAAATAGAATTTTTAAACTTGCTAAAAAATTATATTATAGAACATGGTTCTATTGAAAAACGCGATTTAATACAAGCGCCTTTTACAATTATTCACTCAAAAGGAATACGTGGCGTATTTTCGCCAAACGAAATAAAAGACATTCTAACATTAACAGAAAAATTTGTAGCCTAATATGAGCTTAATAAATAGCAATCCACAAATTGCATCAAAAATAAATGATCTTTGGAGTAAATTTTGGTCTGGTGGAATTTCAAACCCACTAACAGCCATAGAGCAAATTACCTATTTGCTGTTTATGAAAAAATTAGATGAAAATGAACTGACAAATGAAGCAAATAAAGATTGGAGAGATTTTACACCAAAGTTTGATGGTATATTTTATGCAACAAAAGAGGATAAAGAAAAAAAACAGAATGGAATAGATAAACAAAAACTACGTTGGAGCGCATTTAAGCACATACCCGCAGTAGAAATGCTGGAGCTGGTTCAAACTAAAGTTTTTCCATTTATTAAAACATTAGATACTGCTGATTCACCATTCGTAAAACACATGGCTAATGCTGTATTTATTATACCTAAACCAACATTATTATACGAAGCAGTTATAAGTATTGATGAAATCTTTGACCTTATGGAAAAAGATGCCAACGAAAATGGTCAAGATTTTCAAGACATTCAAGGTGACGTTTATGAGATGTTATTAAGTGAAATTGCTTCTGCAGGTAAAAACGGACAGTTTAGAACGCCAAGACATATCATTAAATTATTGGCTGAATTGGTAAACCCAAAATTAGGACAACGTATTGCAGATCCTGCTTGTGGTACAGGTGGTTTTTTATTAGGTGCTTACCAATATATGGTAACACAGTTAGATAAAGAAAAAGAGAAACAACAACCAGACGAAGATGGTTTTATACGCAGTAGCCGTAGCGCATTATTAACCGAAGATGTTAAAGAAATTTTAGGTAGTAGTTTACAAGGCTATGATATAGACCAAACCATGGTGCGTTTAGGTTTAATGAACCTGATGATGCATGGTATAGAAAGTCCACAAATAGATTATAAAGATACGTTAAGTAAAAGCTACTTTGAAACTAGCGAATACGATGTGGTATTAGCAAATCCACCATTTACAGGAAGTGTAGATAAAGGGGATATACACGAAGAGTTAAGCCTTAAAACCACCAAAACGGAATTACTATTTATAGAGCGTATTTACAACATGCTTAAAATGGGAGGAACTGCTGGTATTGTTATACCGCAAGGCGTCTTATTTGGTTCTGGTAAAGCTTTTGTAGAGGCTAGAAAATTAATGATTGAAAAATCGGAACTGAAAGCAGTTGTTACCATGCCAAGTGGAGTTTTTAAACCGTATGCAGGTGTAAGTACAGCTATTTTAATTTTTACAAAAGGTGGCGAAACCGAAAACGTTTGGTTTTACGATATGGAAAACGATGGTCGTTCTCTAGATGATAAACGTGCTAAACTAAAAGATAACGAGGGTAATAATGATTATGGAGATTTACAAGACATCATTACCAACTACAAAACAAGAGATCCTAAACAAGAAAACGACCGAAAAAACATAAAACACTTTTTTGTGCCTAAAAAAGAGATTAAAGCCGAAGGTTACGATTTAAGTTTCTCTCGTTATAAAGTTGAAAATTTTGAAGAAATAAAATACGAAAAACCAGATGTAATTTTAGAAAAATTATTAGGAAAGTTTAATGCTAACGGAGAGGTCATTGAAAAAGGTTTAGAGCAAGAGATTTCTGAAGGATTGAATGAATTAAAGGAATTGTTTTAGATGAGAATAATAAATGAATCTTTTTTAAAAGTAATTTCTGATAAGACCTCGAAATTTACTAAAATTCACAAAAGTAAGTTCTTAACTAATGGTGAATTTCCTATAGTAGATCAAGGTCAAGAATATATAGCTGGATATACCAATAATAAGGAAGATATTAACTATTTAGGTGAGCCTGTTATAATTTTTGGTGATCACACTAGAATATTAAAATATGTAGATTTTCCTTTTGCAATTGGTGCAGATGGTGTAAAAGTTCTTCACGTAAATAAAGATAAGCTCAACCCATTATTTACGTATTATTATTTAAGAAGTTTAGATATTCCAAGTGCTGGTTATTCGAGGCATTTCAAATTTATAAAAAATAAAAAACTAAATTTCCCTGAATCCGTTACAGACCAAAAACGCATAGCACAAGTTTTATCTAATTGTGAAAGTTTAATAGAAAAACGTAAAGAAAGTATTGCGTTATTAGATGAGTTGTTGAAGTCTACTTTTTTGGAGATGTTTGGTGATTTGAATTCTAACCCTTTAAATTACAAAACATCTACTATTAATAGTTTATGTATTAACATAGTAGATTGTCCACATAGTACGCCAAAATACATCGACAAAATAACGGATTATCCTTGTATTAGGACTTCAGAAATTAAGAATGGGACAATCGATTGGTCTTCTATGAAATATACAAATGAAGATGTGTATGTTAAAAGAATTGAAAGGTTAAGACCAGAACACAATGATATTATTTTTGCGAGAGAAGGCACCGTTGGTGACGCTGCTATAATTCCAGAAAATTTAAATATAAGTCTTGGACAAAGAGTTATGATGTTGAGAGTTGATTGTTCAAAAGTGTTACCTGTGTATTTATGGGCCTCTATAAGGTCTGATTATATACAACATATGATAATGCGAAGAACAATTGGAGCAACTGTAAAAAGAATAAATATAAGTGAAGTAAAAAAAATTAAATGCATAGTTCCACCTCTTGAACTACAAAAAAAGTTTGTTGAAATTGTAAAAAAAGTTGACTCTATTAAACAAGGCTATCAAACCCATTTACGAGAACTAGAAAACTTATATGGTAGTATAAGCCAAAAAGCTTTTAAAGGAGAGTTGGATTTAAGTGAAGTATTATTAAGAGAGACAAAATATTTTTCAGACAGTCCAAATGAGACTCCAGAAGATTTTAAAAGAGAAATGGATGCGCTTTTAAAAGAAAAAAATAAAAAATCTAAGTTAGACGAAAATTATATTGACGAACCCAAACCAAAAGAGAACTCATCAGATTCACTTTTGAAGGGTGAAATAAACAATAGTTCGCCACTTCATTTTAAAATTGCATTAATTGAGCATTTTAAATATAACCAAGGAACATATCAAGATTTTATTACTGATTATGTTTCAAGATATAAGAACAGAAATGTATGGTTAGACCATGAACAATTGAAAATAGAAGTTTTCAAACTACTCGAAGGCTCTAAACCTAAGCTTATTCAGTATTTTGATGATAATGATAACACAGTAAAACTAAAACTAACAGATGAAGCTTTTAAGGCTTAAAATAAATCAGCCAAATGGCTTTCGCTCGTTAAAAAAAGGTTTTGAGATGTATTTCTTAAGAGACTTTCATTATCAAGATGCAACTTCATTTAATCCATATGTATTAGCAGGTACAAACGGAAGTGGGAAGTCTAATATTTTGGAAGCACTTGCAGAAATATTTTTTCATTTAGATTGTATTTATTTAAGCAATAAACCAGATTACTTTGATAAAAGTACTGAGAATCCAAAAGGTTTTGATCCTAAAAAGTCTAGAATAAATGCTTATGAGTTAGAGTATTTTACTTTTTTAGATAAAGAAATATTTCCTAATGAAAACCTTACAGAAAAGGCACAGATTAAAATAGTAAAAACACAAAATGATAGACCAAAAATAACGTGGTTAAACAAAGAAAAATTTAAACATAGTACAGATTTAACTCAAAAAGAAATAAAAACAATATTACCAGAATATGTAGTTGGCTATGCTTCTGGAAATAATGAAACCTTAAGTTTACCATTTTTTAAAAGTAGATTCTTACAGTATGATGCTTATTTAAACGATTTGTTAAATGGGGAATTTGTAGATCCTAAACCACAAAACTCTTTAGTGTATTTAGATGAGACTTTTAGTCAAGCCATCTTACTAACTAATTTACTAATGTATGATGTTATTGTTGATGAAGAATCAATAATTGAAAAAGCTGAAAGCACTATTTTAAAACCATTTAAAGAGTATGTGAAATTAAAAGATGTAAAGTCTTTTAGATTAATAGTTAGAACAGATAAAGCTTTAGATGTTCCAATTCCATATGAAGATCAAAAAGGAACCGTTGATAAAAGAACATCTAGAAAAGTTAAGCTTTTACAAAATGTAGACTTAAAGACTGACACTAAAAGTGTTTTTATACGCTCGTATCTTGAAAAACTGAAATGTTGTGCTACTTCTTATTATGAATATCAGAATTACGATGTGTATCGAGAAGATGATGACGAAGAAGAAATGTTTGACTCTAATGGCTATTTAATTTTAGATTATCACGTAAATGACGCTACCAAGCAGGCCTTTCAGTTTCATTTTGAAAAAGAGCCATTAAAGCTGTTTGAATTATTTCAATTATTATTGGTTTTGGATAATAATGAAGTAAGTAAAAAGAAAAAGCAGCGTGCTTATAATTCCGAAAACATCTTTATCAATCAAGATATTCATCAAGTTCCAGTAGAAGAAGATAGAATACTAAGATTTAAAGATTTTTACATTCAAAAAGAGCATTTAAATAAAGCTATTTACACCAAAGCTTTGTCAGATGGAGAACATCAGTTCTTGCACACTTTAGGGTTGTGCTTGCTATTTAAAGACACCAGAACGCTCTTTTTATTTGACGAGCCAGAAACACATTTTAATCCAGATTGGAAAGCGAAATTTATTTCTAGTATTAGAAATTGCTTTTCAAAAGAGGAAGGAGATAGTGATGAAACTATGCGAGAAATGTTGATTACCACACATTCGCCCTTTTTAATATCAGATAGTAAAAGTGATTACGTGCATATATTTAAAAAGAATCCAAAAACAGGTAAAGTAGAAGATGTTAAACATCCTGAATTTCAAACCTTTGGTTCTTCAATAAATAAAATTGGTATTCGCATTTTCGAAATGCCAAATACAATTGGAGAGTATGCACAACAGAGTCTTGAAGTCTTTAGAAAAGAATTTGAACTATTAGAAGACTCAAAGCAAATGGAGGATTTAATAATCAGAATAAACAAGGAACTTGGTGAATCTGTAGAACGTATTTTACTTGTAAACGAAATTATTAATAAAATTGAAGGTTCTAAATAATGCATTTTAATTATATACCTATAGAACACGATATTAATAAACTGCAAGGTTATTTAGATTTTTTGTTTTTTGAAATTTGGATAAAGGCAGAAGGTGATTTTAATTCTAGTTTGCTTGAACCGAACAAAGAATTTTATGACATCTACATTATTTTAGAACTACAAGAAACTGAATGGGGAAATTTTTTTAATGGTAGAATAGCATTAATTCACGAAGAATTCGCAAAGATTGATGATGATAAATTCAAAATGGATTTAGCGGAAAGCTACAAAGCAAATAACGATATTGAAGGATTATGCTGTAATAAAGATTTGATACCAATTACTTACCAAGATATACACTCTAGTTATCCAGATCTAGCCAAAGCTTTAAAAAGTTTTTACTCTAGAGTATACGGAAGTACATCTCCATTTAATTTAAAGGCATTTGGTTTTTTAAATGAAAAGTTACTACCTGATTTTGATACTGAGTTTATGAAAGTTAATAGTAAAGAGATTTGTCCTTTCTGTGGTATTAATCATATTAAGGGAAATAATTATTCTACTAGAGAAGCTTACGATCACTTTATACCAAAAGGAATATATCCATTTAACACAGTCAACTTTAAAAATTTAGCTCCAATGTGTCATGAGTGCAACTCTACATATAAGCTAACCAAAAAACCAATCTATAATAATGATGAAAATAATATTAACCCAATAGAAAGGGAGTTAAGTAGAAATTTATCTTTCTATCCATATTCTGATACCAAGCCAGAAATAAGTTTTAGAATAGAGTTAAATACGACTAGAATAGATAAGCTTAAAACGGACGAAATAGTTTTAGAGATTGAATCTGAAGGTAATGAAGAACAGGTAGAATCTTGGAAACGTATTTTTGGTTTAGACGAACGCTATAAAGCTTTATTGTGCAGTCCAAGTGCGGGAATTGATTGGTATAATTCAATAATTTCTGAATATGAGAATGCCGAAGCTTTATCAGATATTGAAGGTGCTGAACAATATTATCAGGTAATATTAAAAGATGCAAAGAAGAATCTAATTTCAGGAACAGGTTTTATAAAAAGTGTGTTCTTAGAAACATGTCATGAGAAAGGATTATTTAAAAAATTGGATTAATTTAATTAAAAACAAAATATGAATTATTGGGCAGTTGGATCTAGCTTTGGAGGAACAGATGATAAAACGCAAGAGTTTATCGATAATAAAAACTGGTTTGATGGAAAATATGAAAATGGAGATCTTGTTAATCAATCTTATTTAGAAAAAATAAATCTAGGTGATGTATTAGTTATGAAATCTAGTGCTACAAAAGGTGAAAACCACAGTATTACATTTACTAGAGTAAAATCAATTGGTGTTATTACTAAAAGGCTTGACACACACAAATTTAAAATTGATTGGTTGTCTAGTGAAAAATTCCCACTAGATTTTGATGGTTTATCTTACAGGAAAATTATAGAACCCTTAAGAGATGATGATATTAAAAAATTTGTAAAAATTCAACGTCAGAAAAAAGAGAAAATGGAAATAACTAAGTTGTTAAAACATAAAAAACAAATAATTTTACAAGGTCCTCCGGGGACTGGTAAAACAAGATTAGCAGAAAAAATTGCAAAGGAATTAACGAAAAACAATCAAGCTATTATTGAAGTAGAAGATTCTATGCTACCAAATAAAGATGTTCGCATTACATCAGCTTTTATAAGATCTGTTTTTAAAGTGGGAGATAAGCTAACGGGAAAGAGTAATAAAGAATTTGAAATAATTGCTTTAGATCATAAGACTGTAAAAGTAAAAAGTGAAAATAGTAAAGTATGGAATCCATCATACGATAAAATTATAAAATCCTACAATGAGGAACTATTTAACGTCGTTGGTAGAACAGGTGGGTACAAATCATATGAGGATGCCCTAGCTAAAAATCTAAAAGAAAAAATTAAATCTAATCAATCGATCGTTATGTCGGAGTTTGAAGAGGAAGATGAAACGGATTTCATCGAATTTGTTCAGTTTCATTCTTCATACACTTACGAAGATTTTGTTAGAGGAATAATCGCTAAATCTGATGATAATAATAATATAGCTTATAATACTGAAGATAAGATTTTAATTAAAATCTCTAAGAGTGCCATTAAAAATCCACATCAAAATTATGTACTGGTAATTGATGAAATCAATAGAGCTAATTTGTCTTCCGTTTTAGGTGAATTAATATATGCTTTAGAGTATCGTGGTAGAGAGGTTAGTAGTTTATATGTCATAGATGATGATTCTAGGATAGAACTGCCTAAAAACCTTTTCATAATAGGTACAATGAATACTGCGGATAGAAGTGTTGGATATATTGATTATGCTATTAGAAGACGTTTTGCTTTTGTAGATGTCTTACCAAAAGTACTAACAAATGAAGAGTTAAATAAAGATAAAGAAGTTAAAGATCCAACATTAGAATTTGCAAAGGATAAGTTTATAGCCGTTTCCAAATTCTTTATTAAAAATGATGTAGCATCTGTAAATGATGAAACAATATTTGAGTCTTCAGTTTTTTTGTCAGATGAGTTTAAAGTAGAAGACGTTTGGTTGGGGCACAGCTATTTTATTCATGAAAAAGACACTTTTAATTTACGATTAAAATATGAGATAAAACCTATTTTAAGAGAATATGTTACAGACGGAATCTTAAAAGATAGTGGAGATGAAAAAATTCTTGAGAAAATAAATGCTTTGTAAATGATTATTCTTAGAGAACATTTTGGTAACAAGTTTAAAGCTAAAGATCGTTATCTATTATCTAATAGAAATGAATCTATTAGTAATCAAATATTTGTTAACGGAACCATAGAGAAATTATTTAGTGATAAAACAGATACATTTTGCTATAAATTAAGTCAATCTGAAGATGGGAAATGTCAATTTGAAACTGGCTATTATATAGGTGTTGATTGGATAGGTGAAACTAATGTTCCGATTTACGTCCAGCCAAAAGTAAACAACGAAGATATAGAAATAGATTATTTGTTTATGCTTTTTGAAGCACTAGAAGAGCCGAAAAATTTTGAACATTTAGAAGCATTGTATACAATAGATTTTGATGCGCCTTTGTTAGAAATAGAGCAATACCAGGATCAATTAACACCTTTGTTATTATTAGAGTATTTGCAGATTTTAAAAAAAATTGTAAACAAAGGATTAAAAAAGTCGTATTACAAAGTTACGAGAAATTTAAATGCTAAAGTAAAGGGGAAAATACTAGTAAATGGTACATTAAAATTAAATCATAGCAAACAAAAAATGCTTTATACTGTTTGCCAATATGAAGAGTTTGGGTATAATTCAATAGAAAATAAAATTTTAAAAAAAGCTTTACTCTTCACGCGTTCAGCTTTAGATAAAATTAAAACTAATTCCAAAATAAATTTAAATGAAGTTTTTAATTATATCTCTCCAGTATTTGAAAATATAGAAGAAGAGGTTGATATCAGAGTGTTAAAAAGTAGTAAACCAAACCCCATGTTTAAAGAATATACACAAGCTTTAAAATTAGCTAAATTAATTCTTAAAAAGTACGGGTATAACATTTCCAATACTAAAGCAAATAAAATTAAAACACCACCATTTTGGATCGATATGCCAAAGTTATTTGAGCTATATGTTTTTAAAAAATTGCGAGAAGAGTTTAGGGGTAAAGGTGAAGTTGTTTATCACCAAAAAGTGAATAGACAAGAGCCAGATTATATTATAAAAAGTGAAGATAATACATGTAAATTTGTTGTAGATGCAAAATACAAACCATATTATGAAGACCAAGAAATACAAATGAGAGATGCTAGACAAGTAAGTGGATATGCTAGGATGGAAAAAATGTATAAATTACTGGGAGAAGAAGATTCTAATAAGGTTCTTGATTGCTTAATTATTTATTCTCATCAAAACCAAAATAAAAATATAAAAAAAGATAATTTACATTTAGACGCTTATAAGCACTATGTGAATTTTTATCGTTACGGAATTAAATTACCTGAGATTTTAAGTAGGATTCCAAAAAGCAGTTAAATTTTAAGGCAATAAGAAAGGGAATATTCCAAATAATAGGGATTCTAAACATGATTAGTAAAGTAAAAGACAATATAAATATAATAGAGTTATCCTTTACTTACTCAAAAACTGAAGATAGCGATAAATTGTAGTATTAATATTAAGCTTTTCAAGCGCCTTTATTTTTTTTAATTGTAAAAGGAAGAGATTACTTACATCTATAGATTCAAAAAACATTTATAGATCTCAAAATACAGGTTTAGTCGTAACTGATTAAAAGTTTTTTTGTAGTTACGACATGTTTTGTCGTAGTTATCGCATAACATTTGCATTCATTAAAAAATAAAACAATGGATAACGTGTTAAATGAATTTAAAGATTATTTAGAAGTATATGAGAATATGGCTTCTAATGAAGTACAATCTACCACAGGCGCACTCAAACAGTTTGTAGCTAATTGTTTGAAAACAGTAAACATTAATATTTTAAAACTGAAGACAAGTAGGGAGTTTGATCTAACTATGAGAGCTTATCATTTTGTAAATAAAAATAAAGAAGAAAGACTATCATTTAAAAAAGTGTCTAAACAATATAACCAGTACTTGTTACATAAAACGGTTATGGAGTGGCTTTAAAAATTGGTGTAAAAAAGATAGTTTTATATGTGGAATATGGTCTATAAATAATAATAATCAAAAACCGATGAGTACAATAGTATCAATAGAAGAGATTTAGGAATCATTATACTTATGTGAGCAAAGCATGAGGTAAAACATCAATTATGAGAAAAATAACAAGAAAATAAATTATAAAAACATTAAAATCAAGATTAAGTTCTCAAAGGAGAGTTTTTAATTTTGATGATGATCAAATACTAGTATTACCAGTTTTGGAGCATCCAGAAGGTATTGAATCTAGTATTGAAAAAATTAAATTTTATATAGATAAAAATGGAGGTTTTTTAACGATAACAGATATTAGTGAGATACGAAACAGTAAAGATGGCTCAATTAATATTTATGATAATAATAAGAACGAGATACCTCTTTTTTATAAAAAGATGGATGGTAGTTTTGGTAGAGTAATAAATAATAATTTTTTATTCAGTGATTTAACAATAGATCACTCTCCTTCAATACATACTGTTTTGTTTACTTTATATTTAAATAAAGCAACCGAGTATACCGTTTTAAATGAATTTTATAAAAGCATTACGAGTGAAAAATTAAACCTAAGCGAAATAAAAGCTGGAGGATTTAAAGATATGGTTATTGAAAAATTGGATACGAGTATAGAAAAAAATAAAATACTCAATGCCTATAAAACAATATTTGATTCAATAGAACTTGAAATCATTCCAAAAGAAAATAATAATGCAAATTTATCTATATCTTCATTAGAGTTTTATATAAATAATAGTAGTAAACAAAAATGTATTAACATCTAAAAAATCTAAAACTAACAAATACTTTTTATTGATCCACTACCTAATAGAAACAAAATATTGGAGAAGAGCAGTACCCAATATTCACGATGCATCTCATCATGAAACTCCAGATAAGAATGATTTAGTAGAAACCGTAAAAGAGTTTTATGATGAGTCTCCAATAGAAGCTAGAAAAGCAGTTTTTGAGCATTATCATAGTATTTTAGATGTATTGTATAATGGTTTGGGAATTTTTCAAACCACAGACAAACAAGCGCGAATAGATTTACAGCAATATTTAGACTCAGGAAATGGTATAGAATATCTAAGTAAATATCCAGATAAAAAATATAAAATAAACAGTATCGATATGTATAACCGTATAGAGATTTATTTGGTTGTAGATGGTCTAAAAACAGCTATTCATGGTATAAGATATCTTGATTATGTAGATCGTTTAGATTATGATCTTTTAGAAGATTTACAGGGTTTAATATTAGAACATAAAATGTATACTGAAAACAATTATTCTACATCAGGTTATGAAATGAATGTTGATTTTACCACTGTTGGTGGAGTTACAGAAACTTTTATAAAAACTCCTGTAAATTGGAATGAACTAGTTAATGATTATGCTGGCTTAGAGTTAATTTCTTAAATACTAAACAATGTCTGTACAAGGAAAGATAAAACGCTACTCATTAATAATAGAAAAAATAAAAAACGGTCAAGACACTTCTTTTCAAGCGGTGAAAGATTTTTTATTTGATAATGGTTTTGAACATACGAAGAGAACTATTCAACGTGATTTTGATGATTTAAGAAATGAATTTGGTGTTGAGGTTTTATATGATAATGTTAAAAACAATTACTTTATTGATTACGATAATAGTCCGAATTTTGAAAATTTTGTTAGATTTCTAGAGTTGGTAAATACGGCAGATTTATTAAAAGAAAGTTTTAAAAGTAAAAAAGAAACTTTGAAGCATATTGTATTCGATAATAGTGAGGGACTTCAAGGTATACAATACTTAGAGCTTTTTTTATCCGCAATAAAACAACACAGAGAAATCAGTTTTGTTCATTATAATTTTCAGAAAAATACCACTACAAAACGGTTGTTAAAACCGTATCTATTAAAGGAGTATGCTAATCGTTGGTATATTGTAGGTGAGCAGGAAGGCGTAAAAGAGTTTAGAAATTTTGGAATTGATAGAGTTTCTAACGTGCAACTAACTGAAAAGACATTTGTTCCCAAAACAGATGTAGATATTAACTATTTGTATCGTGATGTTATTGGTATGGTGTATTCAGAAAACACGATACAAAGAGTAATATTATCTTTTACTCCAGAACAAGGGAAATATGTAAAAACATTGCCTTTCCATCATTCTCAAAAAATACTAATCGACACAGATGTCGAGTTACAAATTTCATTAGACTTAATTCCGAATAGGTCACTTATAGAACGCATTTTAATGTATGGAAAAGGAGTGAAGGTAATAGAACCTATTAGTTTAATTGAAGAAATAAAAGATATATATAAAACTGCGCTTTCAAAATATAGCAGTGGCTTATAACTTATTCGTTGTATCTATATTAAAAAACGGTTTTAAGTAAAAACGCATCCGCTTTTTCATTACAATAAGTAGTTATTGTTTCGTTAAATCATTTCTTAGTAAAATATCTATGGGTAGTTTAAAATAATCAGATAATTGAATGAGCATTTCAATAGTTGGCGCAGAACGACCTTCTTCGTAAGAACTTATACGCGATCTGGTTACCTGTAAATCTTCAGCAAGTACTTCTTGGGTAACTCCTTTTAAGCGTCTTAAATGGCGAATGTTTTTTGATATAAATTTCATAATGCTACAAATATAAGCAATAATTGCTTGTAAATGTAGCTAGATTTGTAGCATGAAGAAAAACATCTTACATCTGGATTTAGATACTTTTTTTGTGTCTTGTGAACGACTGATAGATAGTCGTTTACAAAAACGACCGTTATTGGTTGGAGGTACAGGAGATAGAGGCGTAGTTGCAGCTTGTAGCTACGAGACTAGACGTTTTGGAGTGCATTCTGGTATGGCAATGAAGGTTGCAAGACGTCTGTGTCCTGAAGCAGTTGTAATTCGTGGAAATTCTTCTATTTATACAAAACAGTCACATTTAGTTACCGAAATTATTAAAGAGAAAGTACCCATTTTTGAAAAGGCAAGTATCGATGAGTTTTATGCAGATTTAAGTGGAATGGATAAGTTTTTTGGAAGCTATAAATATGCATCAGAATTAAGAGAAACTATAATTAGAGAAACAGGTTTGCCAATTTCTTTTGGATTATCGGCAAATAAAATTGTTTCCAAAGTTGCTACAGGAGAAGCCAAACCGAATAATCAACTACGTATAGATCATGGTTTTGAAAAATCTTTTTTAGCTCCTTTTCTATTAGGAAAATACCATCAGTTGGTACAAAAACATATCAAATATTAAGAAACTTAGGTATTGATAAAGTTAGTGTAGTACAACAAATGCCAGTGGAAATGTTAGTTAGTGCTTTAGGTGTTAACGGAAGAACTATATGGAAACGAGCCAACGGAACAGATAATCCGCCATTAATACCATTTCATGAACGAAAATCTATTTCTACAGAACGAACATTTACAAAAGATACTATTGATGTAGAAAAGTTAAGAACTACAGTTTTTGCAATGGCTGAAAACTTAGCATATCAATTACGAAAAGGTGAAAAACTAACTGCTTGTATTAGCGTAAAGATTCGTTATTCCGATTTTAATACTTATACAAAACAACATAAAATACCATATACAAGTGCAGATCATGTAATAATTCCCAAGATTTTAGAGCTTTTTGATAGATTATATCAAAGACGTTTATTGATAAGATTGGTTGGGGTAAAGTTTACACATATTGTTAGTGGAAATTATCAAATTAATCTTTTTGATGATACCGAAGAAATGTTGAGTTTGTATAATGCGATGGATACCATAAGAGATAAGTATGGGGAATTAAGTATACAAAAAGCAGGATCTATTGGGGCAAAAACGATAGGTCGTTTTAATAATCCGTTTAATGGAGAACCTCCAGTTATTTTGGCACATAGAAAACAATAATGTATTTAAATTGTCACACATATTTTTCCTTGCGTTTTGGAACATTTTCTGAAGTTGATTTATTAGAATTAGCACAAGAAAACGGTATCTGTTCACTTGCATTAACAGATATTAATAATACTTCTGCGTGTTTAAATTTTATTCAAAAAGCAAAACAGTATAATATTAAGCCAGTTGTAGGAATTGATTTTAGAAATGGAGCAAAACAACAATTTGTAGGTTTAGCAAAAAACAATGACGGTTTTCAAGAGTTAAACTCGTTTTTATCTCATCATTTACATAGCAAAATTAGCATTCCTGCCGTTGCTCCACCGTTTATTAACGTTTTTGTTATCTATCCTTTTGAACAGGTTTTGCAACAAGAAAAAACGGTATTTAACGAAAATGAACGTATTGGTATCTCTGTAGAAGAAATTAGAAAGCTTCCTTTTTCCATTTATAAAGAGTATAAAGATAAATTAGTCATACAACAACGTGTTACAACGAGAAATAAACGGGATTTTAATGCACATAGATTATTAAGAGCTATAGATAATAATACCTTGTTAAGTAAACTTCAAAAAACGGAAGAATGTCGGGAAACAGACCAGATGATTTCTATAGATAAACTTCAAAAAGCATTTATCGATTATCCGTTTATTATTGAAAACACGAAAAAGATATTAGATGCTTGTACGGTTTATTTCAATTTTGGAAAAGATAGAAAACCGCAAAACCAAAGTGTCTATTTAGATTCTAAAGAAGAAGATTATAAACGATTAGAAACCTTATGTCAAGAGAAGCTACATAAACGGTATTCAGATCCAAGCGAGAAGGTAAATAAACGGTTAAAAACGGAATTAAAAACAATTAAACAGTTAGATTTTGTTTCTTACTTTTTAATCAATTATGATATTATTTCTTATTCAAAAAGCATGGGTTATATACATGTTGGAAGAGGAAGTGGAGCCAATAGTATTGTAGCGTATATAATAGGAATTACAGATGTTGATCCAATAGAACTAGATTTGTATTTCGAACGGTTTATTAATCCGTTTAGAGCATCTCCTCCAGATTTTGATATTGATTTTTCTTGGAAAGATCGAGAGGATATTACTAATTACATTTTTAAACGGTTTAAAAACGTTGCATTGTTAGCAGCCTATAACACGTTTAAATATAAAGCAGTTGTTAGGGAATTAGGTAAGGTATTTGGTTTGCCAAAAGAAGAGATTGATAAATTGAGTAGAGGTCGTTTTTCTAATGAAAAATTGGATGAAATATCCGCTGTGGTTTTGAAATATGGAGAATTAATAAGAGGTTTTCCAAATTATGTAAGTGTGCATTCTTGTGGTATACTAATACTAGATAAACCAATACATTATTATTCCGCTACAGATATGCCTCCAAAAGGTTTCCCAACCGTGCAGTTTGATATGATAATTGCTGAAGACGTTGGTGTTTTTAAGTTTGATATTTTAGGACAGCGAGGTTTGGCAAAAATTAAAGAAGCTATAGATATTATTAAACATAACCGACCAGAATTACCGCCAATAGATATTACACAAGTAGAACGTTTTAAAAGAGATCCTAATATTAATAATCTGCTGAAAAACGGTAAAGCAATTGGTGCTTATTATGTAGAGTCTCCTGCAATGCGTGGATTAATGCAAAAATTACAAACACAAGATTATTTGGGTTTGGTGGCAGCAAGTTCGATAATTAGACCAGGAGTTTCAGGATCAGGAATGAAACAGGAATTTATTGTTAGACAACGCAATCCAGAAAAACGTAAAGAAGCTAATCCAATGTTGCTTAAAATTATGCCAGAAACGTATGGGATTATGGTGTATCAGGAAGATGTTTTAAAAGTAGCAAATCAATTTGCAGGATTAACTTTAGGGGAAGCAGATGTATTAAGAAGGGGGATGAGTGGAAAGTATAGATCCAAAGAAGAGTTTGTTGCAGTCGAAGAAAAATTTATTTCTAATTGTAAAGCTAAAGGATATAAAGATGAATTGACGTTTGAAGTATGGAATCAAATTAAAAGTTTTGCAGGCTATGCTTTTGCAAAAGGGCATTCCGCTTCGTATGCTGTAGAAAGTTATCAAAGCATGTATCTAAAATGTTATTTTCCTTTAGAGTTTATGGTCGCTGTTTTAAATAATGGAGGAGGGTTTTATAGTGCAGAACATTATATACATGAAACTAAAATGTGTGGAGGTATTATAAATCCGCCTTGTGTAAATACAAGTGACCACCCAACAACGATAGAGGGCAAAACTATTTATTTAGGTTTTGGATATTTAAAAAGTTTAGAAGTTTTAGTTATTAAAAGAATTCTATCGGAAAGACAGCTCTATGGAAAGTATAAATCTTTAGATGATTTTATTGATAGAGTAACTATTAGCATAGAACAGTTAACTATTTTGATTCGGATAGATGCTTTTAGATTTACAAACCTATCAAAGATTGTATTACTATGGCAAGCAATTTTTAAATTGAATGTTTCTAAAGCTAAAACAACACAAGCAAAACTGTTTAAAACGGAACATAAACGGTTTAATTTACCAACGATTAATACCTCTTTTGTCGAAGAAGCTTATGATCAAATGGAGTTGTTGGGGTTTCCGTTGTGTGATTATTTTGATTTAATAGATGAGCCATTAAATGAAAGTGTTTTAGTTAAAGACTTAAGTCAAAACATTAATAAAACGGTTTTACTATACGGTGTATTGGTGAATACAAGGTTTCATAGAGCGTCGAACGGAAAGATAATACGTTTTTGCACGTTTACAGATAGAGAAGGTAATTATTTTGATACCGTACATTTTACAAAAGTTGTAGAGAGATATCCAATACATGGGTTAGGGGTTTATGCTTGTTTCGGGAAAGTAACAGCGTCTTTCGATTTCTGTAGTTTAGATATAAGATGGTCAAGAAAATTAGCATTAAAATCAGATCCACGAGAAAGTTAATTTTATTTTATAACTTTCATTAAAATTATAGACAATGTGTTTTCATACTAGTACAACTCAAAAAACAAAAAAACTTGAAACTCATTTTAAAGTAAAAATTAGTAACGATAATCTACGTCCTGTTTTTGATAAACCAAATTACCATTTAAATGGTTTTGCACACCCGAATATGTTAGTAATTCCGCAAGAGAAGGCAGAAGTAATTGCTCCTGGTGTTTGGGGGATTGTTCCTTCGTATAAACCTTCAGATCAGATAAAAGCATATTACAAAGAAGCAGTTAAATATGGAGGAGGATTAAATGCAAGATCAGAAAAAATATTTGACCATTTTCTTTATAAGGAATCGGTAATGGAGAAACGTTGTATAATTCCTGTAACTGGTTTTTTTGAGCCTCATGAACATAACAAAAAGAAATATCCATATTTTATTCAGCACGCAGAAAAACACCCATTAGCATTAGCAGGATTGTATTCTGTAATTGATACCTATATTACATTTACAATATTAACTAAAGAAGCTTCTCCTTTATTTGCTAAAATACATAACGTTAAAAAAAGGCAACCAGTAATTTTAAATGAAAGTAAATATGCTAATTGGTTATCTCCAGATTTAAATGAAAAGGATATTAAGGATTTAATACTTCAAGATTTTTCAGAATCTAGTTTACAAACTTATACGGTTAGTAAGGAATTATTTAGTCCTAAAGCAGATAGTAATATTAATACTATTATTCAAAAAGTGGATTTTCCAGAATTGAATGAAACATTATTTTAATTACCCGCTTCTAAATCTATATTAAAAACGGTTTTTAGTAAAAAGGCATCTGCTTCTTCATCCGTAATTAATTTAGGTTTTTTTGGTTTCTTTTTTGGAATAGGAGTTCTTGTAGTCTCTAGCTTTAAATCTTTTGTATCGTTTTTATGTAAACTCTTTAATGGTGCAATTTCTCTTTTTATGTAATCAATAATTTCTTCATCATTACTATAAGCAGTTATTGCTTCGTCATTAAAAGTTTCATTTATTGTTTTTTGATGTGTATTGAAATTGTGTTGCTGTAGCTTGAAAACAGTCAATATATTTTCATCCTTAATATTAAAAACTAAATGAGGCGCTATCGAATTGATAATATGACAATACGTATTTAGTAACATTTTGTATTTGTCAAATAAAATATTAAACTGAAACGCTGCTAGTTTTCCTTTTTGATCCAGTAGTATTAATAAATTACTTTCTAAAATAGATTCTTTACTATATAAATCTATAGTATTAGGTTTGTCGTTTAATTCAAATGCATTTCCATTCTTTTCAATAACAATAACTTTATTAAAAAAGAGTGTTTTGAATTCCTTTGAAAAACCAGAAATTAAATTTTTAGGAATAATTATTTCAGGTATATATAAGATAAAAGGTTGATAGAGATTATCTTTTAATAAGGTATATGTTTTTTCTAAGCTCATAATTATTTAAGCATTTTTGAATAATCATCTGGTAATTCTGCATCAATATCTCTTAGATATTTTTCAAGAGAAGTCATTGTGGAGTGACCAGTAATTTGCATTAAATAACTTTTCGCAGCAAAAGGAGAGGAGTCTTTTACTAGAGCTCTGTATAGCTTTGTAATAAAAGTATGTCTAAAACTATACAGTCCATAATTTTCCCCTAAATTAAAATGATCTTTAACAACGCTTTTAAACCTTTTAGAGAAATGATCTCGTCTGTTATTATCTGTAGCATCCCATTTTAAGCCAATTCCATCTGGAGTAAACAAATAACTGTCTTTATCCATATTAGAAATATCAGGTAAATCATTTAATAGTATTTCTGGAATAATCTTCGTTTTAGAAGCTTTGTTTTTTGCTTTAAATTGTAGGGTTTTGGTTTTTAAGTTAATGTCTTTAATTTTAAGTCTACAAGCTTCCACAGGTCTTAAAAAGTTGTAGGATACAAACTTGATAAAGAGCAATAATGTTGGATCTTTTTCTTCTAGGAAATGAAAAATGTTTTCTTGTTCTTCTAGCGTATATGTTTTGTTACGATTTGGTTTCGTTTTTAAAACAGGAATTTTCTTCATGATATTTGATGTCATGATATCATTATCTTGTAGAATCTGCATAACACTACTTAAATCTACTCTATGATTATTTCGATTTCTAGGGCTGGAATTTATTAAAAGCTCGTTTAAATAGTTTAAAACAACCTTCTTTGTTAGTTGATCAATGGTTTTTATATCTGGAAAGTTACCTTCCATCCATTTTAAAAAATTATTTATTTTATAACTATAAGCCTGAATTGTAATAGCACTAACAGAAGTCTTTTTTAGTTTTAATCCAAAGTCAAAAGCTTCCCTTAAAGTCATCTTTGGTGTGTGGTCAACCTCTGGTGTAGTTTTGGAGAAGGTTTCCGTTTCTGTTTTTACTATTTTTTCAACTTTAGTAGTCGTTACGGGTGTTTCAACAGTTTCCTTCTTTTTGTAATAAAGGTCTAAATTATCAGAGTATGGGCAATATCCTGTTCTTAATAGAATTAATAAACGTTTACGATAGGTAGTTAAAATGGTAAGCCTGTCTTCTTTGTTTTTAAAGTTGTTTGCTCTACCATAAATATTTTTCATGCGCTCTAGTTTCCCTGTCTTTGGGTTCCTATAGGAGTAGTAAACATACCATCGTTTACTCAAATCACCTTTGGCATTATAGATTTTTGGGTCTGAAAATTTCTTCTTTACTGACAAACTGTTTTCTAAATTGTGTTCAAAATCGTGTTCACTTTCGTGTTCAAATGTAATAATTTCATTTATTTTAGGCATAAAAAAAACGGTTTAGAGTGAACTAAACCGTTTATTGGTACAACTTTACCGTTTGTAGCGAGAACGAGATTTGAACTCGTGACCTCTGGGTTATGAATCCAACGCTCTAACCAACTGAGCTACCTCGCCATAATTTGAGTTTGCAAATATATAAACAATTTCGAAGCACGCAAACAAACAAAATAAAATTTTTTAAAAATTTATTTTAGAACTTTATAATTAAATGTATATATTGAACAAAATATTATTATTTCTATGGACGACAAAGTTAAATACGAATTAGAATTCCCTATACATGCTTCACCGCAACTACTATATCAATATATTTCTACGCCTTCAGGTTTATCAGAATGGTATGCTGAAAATGTAAATTCTCGTGGAGAGTTTTTTAAATTTATTTGGGATGGTTCAGAAGAAGAAGCTAAATTATTAAGTAAAAAGAGTGGAGAACGCATTAAATTTAAATGGTTAGATGATGAAGATAGCTCTACTTATTTTGAAATTAGAATTCAAGTAGACGAAATAACTAAAGATGTCTCTATCATGATTACAGATTTTGCTGATGAAGATGAGGTGGAAGAATCTAAAATGCTTTGGGAAAATCAAATTTCAGATTTAAAGCAAGTATTAGGTTCTGCTTAAAAAAGAATACAATTATTAAACTTATATTTGTCCCGAATTAATTTTCGGGATTTTTTTATGATAAATTTTAATGGAAATATTACTGACGAAACAAATATCATTTCGTTTAACAATAGAGGTTTTAATTATGGTGATGCTATATTTGAAACCATAAAATGCTCGCATGGTAAACTATTGTTTTTTGAAGATCACTACTTTAGATTAATGGCTTCTATGCGCATCATGCGCATGGAAATCCCCATGAATTTTACTATGGAGTTTTTAGAAGAACAAATTTTAGAAACTTTAAAAGCAAATAACGTATCTAACGTGTCTGCTAGAGTGAAGTTGATGGTAAATAGAGTAGTAGGTGGTTTATATTTACCAAAACATCATGAAGTAGATTATGTAATTAGCGCTGCTGTATTAGATGCAGATTTTTATCTAATCCATCCTGAAAAATATGAAGTAGATTTATTTAAAGATTACTATGTATCACCAAGTTTATTGTCTACACTAAAAACAAATAATAAAGCATTACACGTTGTAGGAAGCATTTATGCAAACGAAAATAACTTAGACAACTGTTTACTTCTAAATACCAATAAGAGCGTTGTAGAAGCTTTAAATGGTAATCTTTTTTTAGTAAAAGGAAAGACTATTAAAACACCTCCTTTAACAGATGGTTGCTTAAAAGGAATTATGCGTAAACAAATTATAGAAATTATTGCGTTAATGCCAGAATTAACTTTAGAAGAAGTTTCTATTTCTCCCTTTGAATTACAAAAAGCTGACGAATTATTTATAACAAATGTAATCACAGGAATACAGTCTATAACGAAATACCGAAAAAAAGAATTTACAAATACGGTAGCAGAAGATTTAGTGAAAAAACTAAATGTTAAAATTAGATTATCTAATTAAGACTCGGGTTTTCTGGTGCATTAGACCAGATGCTGTACTCACCGCCAAACTCTAGCATTTTTTCTCTCCAGAAGGCTTCACAGTTTTTTTCTATAATTTCTTTTTTATAGATATTTTCTGTAACTACCCAAGAGTTCAATCTAAGTTCTTCATCTAGTTGCTTAGCTTGCCAACCAGAATATCCTAAAAAGAAACGTATATGTTTTTCATTTAATTTATTCTCTGCAATAAGTTCTGCAACTTTGTTAAAGTCTCCACCCCAAAAAATACCTAAAGATATTTCTATACTATCTGGTATTAATTCTGGCACTTTATGGATAAAATATAAGTTATCCTGCTCCACAGGTCCTCCGTTATATACTTTAAAATCTGCTTCAATTTCAGGTATAAGATCTTGTATGGTGTATTCTAATGGTTTATTTAAAATAAAACCAATAGAACCATCTGTATTGTGATCTGCAAGTAAAACTATAGATCTATTAAAGGACATATCTCCAATAATGGAAGGTTCTGCAATAAGTAAATTGCCTTTTTTTGGTTTGATTGAAATCATAAAGATTTATTTTGGCTAATTAAATCTAATAAAATTTTATTAATTAACCAATATTTATTGCCCTTAACATAAAAAAAAAGCCTTCTTAAGTAAGAAGGCTTTTTTAAAATATTCTAAAAAGAATTAGTTTACAGCGCTAGATAAATCTGAACCTGCTTTAAACTTAACAACGTTTTTAGCTTTAATTTTTATAGTAGCTCCTGTTTGAGGATTTCTTCCATCTCTTGCAGCTCTTTTAGATACTGACCAAGATCCAAAACCTACTAAAGAAACTCTGTTTCCTTTTTGTAAAGCACCTTCAATTTCTATTAACGCACATTCTAAAGCTTTCTTTGAAGCTGCTTTAGTAATTCCTGCGTGTTCTGCCATTGCATCGATTAAATCTGTTTTGTTCATAATTTTAATTTTAATTATTAATAAATTGTTGGTTAAACATTATTGTTATATCCTCTACAAAATTATACGGAAATTCAAACCACGCAAGTAATAGCAAGGGAAATACGCTTTTTTGTTAATAACTTATGCGTTTTGTTAATAAAGCTAGGGCATTTTATCGATTTTTTAACAAGTCAACAAGCATAAGGCTTTACAGCATTTTTGCGTTTTCATCAAAATTATAACCGTTTAAAAGTGATTTTGCATCCATTTTTCGTTTTCCAGGAAGCTTAATTTCTTTTACTATTAAGTAACCTTCTTTAACAGAAACCTTTATCTCTTTTTTGGTAGTTATTACTTTTCCTATTTCAAAATCGTGTGCTTCGATTTCTTTTTCGGCAGCATAAATCTTAATATCTAACGCTTCTTCATTGTTTTGTAAAATACACCAAGCGGCAGGATACGGACTTAACCCTCTTATTTTATTATATATATTGTCTAAAGAGTCGTTAAAATCAATCTTACAATTGTCTTTGTTTAGTTTGTATGCTGTTTTCATAACTGCATTTTCTGGCTGCGGTGTTGTTTCTACGTCTCCTTCTGCTATACGTCCAACCGTTTTTAAGACTAAATTGCTTCCTAAGCACATTAATTTATCATGTAGGCTTCCGGCATTTTCGCTTTCTTCAATGCTAATTTCTTCTTGAAGAATCATTGCACCAGTGTCAATTTTTTCGTCTATAAAAAAAGTAGAAACACCTGTTTTTGTTTCGCCATTTATAACCGCCCAGTTTATTGGTGCTGCACCGCGATAGTTTGGTAGTAAAGAAGCATGCAAATTAAAAGTACCATATGCTGGCATTTGCCAAACTACTTTTGGTAGCATTCTAAAAGCAACTACTATTTGTAAGTTGGCTTTTAATGCTGCTAGTTCTTCGGTAAAAGACTCTGCTTTTAGGTTGGTTGGTTGCATAATATGTAAACCTTGCGATTTTGCATATTCTTTTACTGCAGATTCATTTAATTTTCTACCTCTACCAGCAGGTTTGTCTGGAGCAGTTATTACACCAACAATATTGTACTTGTTTTCTACTAATGTTTGTAAAGTGGCAACTGCAAAGTCTGGAGTTCCCATAAATACTATTCTTAAATCTCTCATTATAAATGTGCTAATTTGTAGGTGTTCGTTTTTGTAATGGTAATAATATGATGCTCTAATAATAATTGAATCATGTTATTTATTTCTTTTTCAGAAAAGGGTAATTCTTGTAAAATAGCTCTAGAAGATAAATGTCCGTTTTCCAATAAGCTAATAATTGCATTTTTAATTTGTTTTGTGTCTGTTACTTCTGGTTTTTTCTTGGTAATACATACCGAGCAAATACCACAAGGTTCTAAATCTTTCTCACCAAAATAGGAGAGTAGTTGTATGCTTTTACAAAGGTCTTCCTTTTTAACATAGCTTAAAATAGCAGCTACTTGTTTTTGTTTTAATGCATTTTGTTGTTTTAAAACATTTGCAATTACATTAATGGTTTTATCGTCTTCTCTAGGTTCAAGAAAAGTAATTTCGGCATCGGTTTTAGAGGCGTTTAGCGTAATTATTTCATCTTTTTCTAATTGCGCTAAAACTTTTAATACAATGTTTTCATTCACAGAAGCTTTATCTGCGACTAAAGTGGTATTTAATTTTATTTCTTGATCAAAAATACCACCATAAGTTCTTAAAATGGATTTTACTACAAGAGTTAAATGATTGTTATTCTTTAAATAAGCGAACAAGCTGTTATTAGTAATAACAAATTGTACCAGTGTTTGTCTATTAAATTGTTTCGATAAACTAATGACACTAGTTCTATCTAAAAACTGAATAGCATTATAGCATAAAACAGTATTGAATGTATACGTTTTACAAAATTGATTAAAATTAAATTGATGTGTGGTATCTACACCTTCACCGTACGATATTTGAAAGTAACTACAGAGTTTTCTGTATACCACTTTCACAAAATCTACCGTAGGCAATCCGTCTAAAAATTGTTTTTTGACTAAAGCTTCATCACTATTATTTTTTAAAATAACGGCAAATGCTTTTTTTCCATTCCTTCCTGCACGACCAGCTTCTTGAAAATAGCTTTCTATGCTTTCGGGTAGGTTTAGATGAATAACGGTTTTTACATCGGGTTTGTCAATTCCCATACCAAATGCATTTGTGGCAACCATTACCTGGTTTTTGTTTTGCAACCAGTCGTTTAGGTGTTTGTCTTTCTCGTTATTACTAAGTCCGCCGTGATAATACGTTGCGCTTATATTTTGTTTGGCCAACATATTACAGATTTCTACCGTAGATTTTCTGTTTCTAACATAAATAATGGAAGGTGCATTTTGTTTTTTTAAAATGCTTTCCATTTTATAATATTTATCATCTTCATGAAAAACCATATACGCTAGATTTGGTCTAGCAAAAGATTGTTTAAATATTTTAGGACTAATAAAGTCGAGTTCTTTTATAATATCATCTACTACCAAAGGTGTTGCAGATGCAGTAAGCGCAATACAATTAGCACTTGGTTTTATTTGTCTTAGTAGTTCTATGTTTTTATAGGATGGTCTAAAATCATTTCCCCATTGTGAGATGCAATGTGCTTCATCTACAGCAATAAGGTTTACATTCATTTGTTTTATTCGGTCTTGAACTAGTTCTTGTTGTAGTCGTTCTGGAGAAAGATAAAGAAACTTATAATTACCATAAATGCAATTGTCTAGAAGTGCATCCAGCTCTTTATAATGTATTCCGCTAGTAAGCGCAATAGCTTTAATGCCTTTGTCGGTTAGCGTTTGTACTTGGTCTTTCATTAAGGCAACCAAAGGAGAAACAACAATGCAAATACCATCTTTAGCAAGTGCAGGAATTTGAAAACATAAAGATTTTCCTCCTCCAGTTGGCATTAACGCCATCACATCTTCTCCTGCTATTACTGCATTAATGATGTCTTCTTGAAAAGGTCTAAAACTTGTAAAGTTCCAATAACGTTCTAATATGTTTATTGCATTTTGCATTATAATGCTTTTACCACGTCTAATATAAAGTCCGCTCTACTTTCTATAGAACCAAAAGGTACATCAAGTAAACTATAATTATAAGTTTTATAAGTGTTTAATAAGTGTTTGTGAATTTCTATTGCTTGTTCAAAATTTTCGTAACGTTCACTATCGCTACTAAATATTTCTTGCCATGGTGCTAAAATAAATACATGATCGTACAGGTTTTCTTTACAAGCGTTTGTAAATTCTTCTGGATAGTCATCACCTATAAAGTCCATATAAGCCAAAACGTCAGGAATACCTCTATCTAGAAATATAAAGTCCTCATTAAGGGCATCTGCTTCTAGAAACTGTTGTTTCCTTCCTTTTAAAAGTAACTCACTAAATAAAAGAGGTTCTGTTAAAAACAACTGCTCGATTCCGTCTTCACGGGCTTTTAAGGTGATTTGTCTAGATATTTCTTCAATACAATTATAGCCTCTTTTAGTAAGCTCATTAATTATAGAAGTCTTTCCTGTTCCTGGTCCTCCAGTTATAATAATTTTTTTCGTGTTCAAATTTGGCAAGGTTTTGGGTGTAAAAATCGTAATTTAAATTTTAAATAAAAAATGTAAAGGAAACTGTATCTTTACAACTTACTTTTTAATCATGAGCGAAAAACAAAATCCAGAAGAATTTTATACCAAATTAAAGGCGCAATTGCACGATACGGATAGCTGGCCTTCTGAATATTTATATAAATTTATTGTGAAGTCCGACTTGCATAAAATTGCTGAAATAGAAGCATTATTTAATAATATTGGTGCAATTATTAATACTATAGAATCTAAAAACGGAAAATACACAAGTATTTCTATTCACGTATTAATGCAAGATCCAGATGCCGTAATTACCAAATATAAAGAAGTTGCAGAAAATGTAGAAGGAGTTATTAGCCTTTAAATATTTTTTGTACTTTGCACAAGCATAATAACTACGTGCGAATAATATAACTCTACACTTAAATTTTGATAGATATTTTAGAATACAATACCGAGCGTGAACATTTGATTATACCTGAATATGGAAGACATATGCAGAAAATGATTACTCATGCTAAAACACGAGAAACTAAAGAAGAACGCAATAAGATAGTAAAAGCCATTATATCTGTAATGGGGAACATGCAACCACATTTGCGTGATGTTCCAGATTTTCAACATAAACTTTGGGATCAGCTTTTTATTATGGCAGATTTTGACTTAGATGTAGATTCTCCATACCCTAAACCTTCACGTGAAGAATTATATGCAAGGCCTGAAACTTTAGAGTATCCTCAGAATTTTCCAAAATATAGATTTTATGGTAATAATATAAAAACCATGATTGATGTAGCAAACACTTGGGAAGAAGGGGAATTGAAAGAAGCTTTAGTATATACTATTGCGAATCACATGAAAAAGTGTTTTCTAAATTGGAATAAAGATACGGTTGAAGATTATATTATTTATAATCATTTATTCGAATTATCTGACGGGAAAATTAACTTAAAAGAATCTGAAGAAGATTTATCAGATTCTACAAGTTTAATGCGAAGTAAAAAGAAGTATGCGAATACGAATTCGAAAAAAACGAATTATAAAAAGAGTAACAATAACCAAAACAGAAACAGAAAACGCTACTAGTATTTCATGGGAACATTTAAAATTGAAGGAGGTCACCAATTAAAAGGAAAAATACAACCTCAAGGAGCAAAAAACGAAGCCTTACAAATTTTATGTGCTGTATTACTAACTCCAGAGTTGGTAACTATAAACAACATTCCAGATATTGTTGATGTTAACAAGCTTATAGAATTACTAAAAAAACTAGGAGTACAGGTTAATAAAATTGGAAAAGGTTCTTATACTTTTCAAGCAGATCAAGTAAATTTAAAATATTTAGAGTCGGAACAATTTAAAATTGATGGTCGTGGTTTACGAGGATCGATTATGATTGTTGGACCTCTTTTAGCTCGTTTTGGTAAAGGATATATTCCTAAACCAGGAGGTGATAAAATTGGTAGACGTAGATTAGATACACACTTTGAAGGTTTTATAAAACTAGGAGCAAAGTTTAGATACAATCGTGAAGATCATTTTTATGGAGTTGAAGCAGATAAATTAAAAGGAGCATATATGCTACTGGATGAGGCGTCTGTTACAGGAACGGCAAATATTGTAATGGCTGCAGTTTTAGCAGAAGGAACAACAACTATTTATAACGCCGCTTGTGAACCTTATTTACAACAGTTATGTAAGATGCTTAACCGAATGGGGGCAAAAATTTCTGGTGTTGGTTCTAATATGTTGACTATCGAAGGTGTGGATGCACTAGGAGGTACAGAACATAGAATGCTTCCAGATATGATTGAAATAGGTAGTTGGATTGGTCTAGCTGCTATGACAAAGAGTGAGCTTACCATTACCAATGTAAGTTGGGATGATTTAGGACAAATACCAGATGTATTTAGAAAAATTGGTATTACTCTAGAAAGACAAGGGGATGATATATATATTCCTGCACATAAAGATGGTTACGAAATACAAAGCTATATAGATGGTTCTATTTTAACTATTGCAGATGCGCCTTGGCCAGGGTTTACACCAGATTTATTGAGTATTGTTTTAACGGTACTTACACAAGCAAGAGGAAGTGCTTTAGTGCACCAAAAAATGTTTGAATCTCGTTTATTCTTTGTAGATAAATTGATAGATATGGGAGCTAAAATTATTTTATGTGATCCGCATAGAGCAACCGTTATTGGTCATGATTTTAATTCTACATTAAAAGCTACCACAATGACTTCTCCAGATATTAGAGCAGGAGTTTCTTTATTAATTGCAGCATTATCTGCAAAAGGAACCTCTACTATTCATAATATTGAACAAATTGATAGAGGTTATGAAAATATAGACGAACGTCTTCGTGCTATTGGTGCAAAGATTGAACGTGTAGAAGGAAACTAAAAAACATAAATTATACAAAACAAAAAAGCTTCGAAATTATTTCGAAGCTTTTTTTATATACTTAATTCTAATATTAATCGATGTTATAAAAATATTGCTCACTTGCAATTTTACCATCTTTTACTTCGTAGACACAAACTTCTTCCATTTTTTGTCTTCCTTGTTCTTTAAAAGTACAATCGAAAGTCATTTTAGCAGTAAAAAAGTTACCAGCAACAATAGGTTCGCTAATTTCGCTAGCATGAAAATCTTCTACACTTTCTAACCATTCTTTACTCTTGTTCAAAATATTTTCCTTTCCTGTAGTTATTTCTCCAGGCATTCCAGGCATTTCTCTACATACCACATTTTCAGCATATAGTTCATTAACACATTCTATATGCTTATCTTCTTTGCACATCTTCCACCATGTATTGGCAACCTCTTTCGTATTCATTTTATTTAGTTTTAAGTTGTTTTTATAAAGATACTGAATCTTGTAATAAGATATTATAATGTTTGGCTAGGAAGCGTTTAAAGCTTCTTTATATGTTTTTAAGCATCGTTCTCTTGCTTCTTTATGATCGACCATAGGCCTCGGATAAGTAAGCTCTTGAAAATCGGGAACCCATTTGTTTATGTATTCTAGTTTTTTATCAAATTTTTCTATTTGTGTCGTTGGATTGAATATGCGAAAATAAGGAGCAGCATCTACACCACAACCAGCAACCCATTGCCAGTTGCCAATATTACTAGCCATTTCATAATCGTGTAATTTTTCAGCAAAATAAGCTTCCCCTAATCGCCAATCGATTAGTAAGTGTTTGCATAAAAAACTACCAACAAGCATGCGTACACGATTGTGCATAAAACCAGTTTCGTTTAATTCTCGCATTCCTGCATCGACTAAAGGATATCCGGTTTTTCCTTGACACCAAAGTTTAAATTCTTCTTCGCTATTTCGCCATACAATATTGTCATATTTGGGTTTAAAGCTATACGTTAGCGTTTGCGGAAAATGCCAAAGAATTTGAATGAAAAACTCTCTCCAAATGAGTTCTTGCCAGAAGACTTCATTAGTTTCTGATATCGCTTTTTGTACCATTTCACGAATACTTACGGTACCAAAACGTAAATGTGGTCCTAACTTTGAAGTGCTATCTTGCGCTGGGAAATTTCTTGTTGCTTCGTAATTTTGAATTAAATTAGCAGTGACTTTATATGCTTTTATTTCTTGATTAGATGGTACAAAACCAATATCCTGTAAACTTAAATTAGGAAGGTGTTTTTCTTGAATTAAGTGGTTCAGTAAACCAACAGAATCATAAGTTTCTAAACTTTTTGTTCTAAAAGTTGCTTTCCATAATTTCATGTATGGTGTGTATACTAAATACGGTTTGCCATCTTTCTTTACAATTTCATCTTTTTCAAAAATAACATGATCTTTAAAGGTTTTAAAGGAGATGTTTTTGCTCTCTAAAAAGGTTTCAATTTCTGTATCCCGATCTTTAGCGTAAGGCTCATAATCGCGATTGGTGTAGACAGTATCTATGGTGTAAGATGTAGCTAATTTTTTATATACCTCCAGAGGTTTGCCATAGTACATAGCAATACTACTATTGTATTTGCTTTTTAATTCCTTATTGATGTTTTGTAGCGTGTTGTGAATAAAACTAACACGAGCGTCTTCTTTTGGTAGTTGTTCTAGAATTTCTGTATCGAAAATAAATATAGGTAAAACGGGTTTTTCAGCATTTAAAGCATGAAATAACCCTACGTTATCTTCTAATCTTAAGTCTCTTCTAAACCAAAAAATGTTTACAGTATCTTTCATTGTGTGTAGGTTCCAAAAAGGGATTCTAGTTTTTCTTTGCGGTATGCAAAAATTTCATTCAATTTAGGCTTCACAAGAAAAGGATGCACTAACTGACCAATAATTCCGAAAGGAACTTTATAATCTATAATATCTTCCATTTCAACGCCACCTTCAATTTCTTTAATAAAATGTTTATGATGCCATAATGCATACGGACCAAAGCGCTGTTCGTCTACAAAATAATGTTTATCGACTATGTGTGTGATTTCTGTAACCCATTTTGTTTTTATTCCTAATACAGGAGTAACAATATATTGAATAATCTGTCCTGCATACATGGGTCTATCTGCACCAGAAAGTATATTAAAACTCATATAATCTGGAGTGATAACTTTAAGGTTTTTTGGATCCGATAAAAACTTCCAAGCTTCATCCACAGAAATTGGTAGTTTTTGTTTTTTATGAAATGTATAAATTTTCATTAGTTATTTATAAGTATGTACGCATTTAGAGATGTTGCAATACATAGCCAAATGATATATGGTAATAGGAGATATCTAGTTTGTATTACATCAAATTTAAAAAAGAAATAGCATACTAAAATGGTTAATAGTATGATTACTAAAAAGCCTATTAAAATGAGGTGTTGGTTGAAAAAAACATAGTTCCACATGACATTTAGAATAAACTGTAATGCGAAAAGGGTAAGGACTTCTTTGGTTGGCATTTTTAGATATAACTGTGCCATGTATATCGAAAAACAGATCATTATGGTTGTCCAAGCAACACCAAAAACCCAACCTGGAGGAGTCCAAGGTGCTTGGTTTAAACTAGTGTACCATTCTGTTCGTGGTCCATTATTCATGAGCCAACTTCCAATACCTAGAGCTCCAAAATTTAATATTAAGAACGAAACAAATACTTTAAAAAATTGCATATTAAACTGTTTTAAGACTTTCTATTTCATCTAATACGGCATTGGCTTCTTGGTATTTTTTATCGCTTTCTGATCTATTAATACTAGAAAGTTGATGCCATTCTTTCATTAACTTGTTGTATTTCTCCTGAAGCTTTTCGGCTTTTGTTTTCTTTTTAAATAGTCCAAACATAATTTTATGAATTTAAATGTTTTACAATCTTATTGCTTGCAGGATTGGTTGTAGAAAAATAATAATCGACTAATTGGCCTTCTTTATTTATTAGGTATTTCTGGAAATTCCATTTTACGGTAGAATTAGATTTTCCGTTTAATTCTTTGTTGGTTAACCATTGGTAAAGGAAATGTTGGTTGCTTCCTTTTACGTCTAATTTTTCGGTCATTAAGAAAGTTACCCCGAAGTTTTTCTGACAAAAAGATTGAATCTCACTAGCAGACCCAGATTCTTGAGCCCCAAATTGATTACAAGGAACACCTATAATCATTAGATTATTTTTATAAGTATCGTATAATTTTTGAAGGTCTGCGTATTGTTTCGTAAAACCACATTGTGAAGCTACATTAACGATGAGTAGCATTTTTCCTTTATATTCGGATAGATCAATAGCTTTGCCGTCTAAACTATTTATTTCTATATCGTAAATAGATGTAGATGGTGGCTTTTGCGCTTTTGATTTATTTAAAAAGTGGAACATGACGAAAGTTATTATGAAGTTTTCACGGTTTATATTTTAAAGGAAACAATTCCACAATCCATTTCAAAGATTTGTCCAGACATAGATGCTGCTTTTTCAGATAATAAAAAAGAAGCCATTTCTGCAACTTCGTTAGGTTTTAAAAATTTTTTTAAAGGATGGCGTTCCGTAATGTTTTCTGCCATTTTGTCGCTCCTTAAAAGTTTGGATGCCAATTCGGTGTCAGTAACAGTAGGAGCAATGGCATTAATTCTTATTGTAGGCGCTAATTCGGCTCCAAGTGATTTAACTAATCCCTCTACTCCAGATTTAGCAGTTGCAATACTGGCATGGTACGGCATTCCTAGCTTTGCAGCTACGGTACTAAATAATAATATAGCAGGTTGGTTACCCTTTTTTAAAATAGGTAAATACTTTTGAATGACTTTTACGGCACCAAGAACATTAATTTCAAAATCTTGTTTAAAATCGTCAATACTTAATCTAGAAATTGGTTTAAGGTTTATGCTACCAGGGCAATACACCAGGCCATCGGCTTTATCAATTTCAGGTAAATCATCCACCAGAACGTCACAACCATAATGTGTTAAATTATCAAGGTTGAAACTAGGAGCTGTTCTACTAATATTAATAATTTTATTATTGACTATTAAAGTTTCAATAATAGCCTTACCTATACCTTTGCTACCTCCAATTACTATATATGTTTTCATGTTAAGCGGTTAAAGGTCTTCCTTTTAGCCTTTTTTCTACTTTTATTTTGATAGCAGTAAGCCTCTTCATGATATCCATGATTTCTGTATCTTTTTTCTCTTTATAGATTTCGTTTAAACCTAAAATTAGGGCTTTTGCTTCTCTAACAATAATAACTCTATCGCTTGTAGATAAAGAGTTTAATTTTTGCTTTTCAAATTCTAATGCTTTTTCTATTATGTCCATGACTTAATTTTTTAAATAGTTTTGTAATTCTGCAATTTTATTAGGAGTGTTAAATTTCCCTCCATAGTAGGTTGTAATTGTTGTAGAGGTGTCATCTTTAATACCTCTAGAAGAAACACATAAGTGTTTTGCATCTATTATAACGGCTACATCTTCTGTTTTTAAAATTGTTTTTAATTCTTCTGCTATTTGATTTGTTAAACGTTCTTGTACTTGCGGTCTTTTTGCATAATATTGAACGATTCTGTTTAGTTTAGATAACCCAATAACTGTACCAGAAGATATATATGCAATATGTGCTTTTCCAATAATTGGCACAAAATGATGTTCGCAATTGGAATATAAGGTAATATTTTTTTCGATAAGCATTTGGTTGTATTGATATTTATTATCAAATAATGCTATTATCGGCTTGTTTTTCGGGTTTAAACCCGAAAATATTTCATCTATATACATTTTAGCAACACGATTTGGCGTTCCTTTTAGAGAATCGTCTGTAAGATCTAGTCCGATAACATCCATAATTTCTTCAAAAAGTATGGCTATGCGTTCTTTTTTTTCATCATCACTCCATTTAAAAGCATCTGCTTTCATGGGTGTTTTTAATCCGGTGTATAAATGTTCATCACCAATATCTTCATGACTAAAGCCATTTAAAGTATTGTTGTTTTTAATAGTTTCTGTTTTCATAATCGTCTTTTTAAAGTGCTGTTTTTAGTAATTACTACTAAAACAAAGCAAGGTTATCTTTTAGAAATACTGTTTTGCGTTATTTGTTTTTGTCTGCTACATTTAAATCTACCTTCGTTAAAAGAGCGTAGTTTCTCATGTTTTGTTTTTCTTCCTTGCACCCGTTTTCGCCACATCATAAAACTGCTAGGTTTCATTTCTTGTCGCATTAAACGAATAACGTCTTGTTCTTTTAGTTTAAATTGAAAGTATATCGCTTCAAAAGTGGTTCTGTCTTCCCAAGCCATTTCTATAACTCTGTCTACTTGTATGGTATTTAATTTCATTTAAGTGCTAATTTTTTTATCATTCCGTTAAAAATAAATCCGTGAAATGGTAAAACACTATACCAATATAATCTACCAAGTATTCCTCTTGGTCTAAATGTTGCTGTTTGTTTTAAAAGGTTGTCTTCAATTTTAAATTCTAGCCAAGCTTCTCCTGGAAGTTTCATTTCGGCATAGAGTAGGAGTTTTTGTTTTTCCTTATCGGCATAAATAACTCTCCAAAAATCTAATGCATCTCCTGCATCTAATTGCGTCGGGTTTGTTCTTCCTCTTCTTAATCCAATTCCGCCAAATACTTTATCTATATAACCTCTTACTCTCCATAAAAAATTTCCGTAATACCAACCTGTTTGTCCGCCAATAGCCCATATTTTATCCATGGTTTGTGCGCTGTTAGTTACTTCGAGTTCTTTATAATCTTGAAAGCAACCATATTTGGGAACATTTATATATTTATGAAAGTTGTCTTTTAATCTTCCGCTACTAATAAAGGAATCTTTCCAGCTAGAAATAATACTGTTTTGCTCAATTTTTTCAAAAGCTAAAGCTACAGCATCTTTATAACTTAAAGGATTTACATGTAGTATGGCATTGATTTCACTGGGTTTACCAATAATTTCCACACCCATACTATCTACAAGGTTAGAGGCCAGTTTGTAAGATGTAGATGTTACAAAATATAACCAATACGAAGATAGTTTTGGTGTCATTATAGGAACCGTAAGAATGTATCTTTTAAGTTCCCGCACTTCTGCAAATTGCAAAAGCATTTGTTTGTAGGTTAAAACTTCTGGTCCAAAAATATCGAAAGAACGGTTGAAGGTTTTTTTATTTCCTACACTTTTTAATAGAAACGAAAGTACATCGCGAACCGCTAATGGTTGTGTTTTTGTGTTTAGCCATTTAGGAGCAATCATAAAAGGAAGTTTCTCGACTAAATCTCTTATTATCTCAAAGGAAGAACTACCAGAACCCACTATAATACCTGCTTTAAATATGGTTAACGCATAGCTTTTAGATTCTAATTCGTGCTCCACATTTTTACGTGATTGAAGATGTTTAGAAAGGTTTGCGTCGTTTGTAATACCACTAAGATAAATTACTTGCTTTGTATTTGTTTTTTCTATACTCGTTCTAAAATTTGCCGCACATTCTTGTTCTAACTTTTCAAAATCGTTAGAAGTATTCGACATGGAATGAATAAGATAATATGCAATATCGATATCATTAGGAATGTTTTTTAATGTTTCCGGTTTTAAAAAATCAACCTCAATAACATCTATTTGCTCTTCTTGTAAATAGCTTTTGTCTGCTCGCAATTTATCTCTTACAGCACAAGTAACGTGATGCCCTTCATGCAATAATAAAGGGATTAGGCGTTTGCCTATATAACCTGTAGCTCCTGTTACGAGAATATTCATTTTTTATAGGGTATGAAAATTGTTTATTTTTATGTTTTTAGCTTTTAAGTCGAACATTAAATTATAGAGTCCGAAAAAAGTTCTATTGATATAAATGAAATGTTTAGAACCTCTGTTACCATTCATTTTTCTTAATTGTGTGCTTTTAGAATAATGCTCACCAAGTGCTGCAATTTCTTGGAAAAAATAAGGATTCGAAAAATCGAAAGTTTCGTCTTGTAATGGTCTAGCAAATAGACTTAGCATTTTATGAAACATTTCTGTGAAAAATTCGATTTCCTCGGCAGTGTCTTCCTCTTTTAAAATTTCTAATTCGTATAATTTAGAAAGGAAAACAGCTTCGTCTTCTATATTCTCTTTCTGCGCTAATTCAAAATAGGGTGTGTAAAATGCATCCGGAATGCTTTTCATGCAACCAAAATCTAATACGATTAAGTTTGCGGTATCTGAAACTAAAAAGTTTCCAGGATGTGGATCTGCATGCACCTTTTTTAATACATGAATTTGATACATGTAAAAATCCCAAAGTGCTTGACCAACTTGATTAGCCTTTTCTTCCGATTCATTTATTGCAGTAAATTCGGAAAGATGTATACCATGCATATAGTCCATAGTAATGATTCTTTCAGAAGATAGTTCTTCGTAATATTCTGGAAATAATAAATTTGGTATGTGCGCGCATGCCTTTGCAACCTCTTTACTTTGTGCAATTTCTAGAATGTAATTGGTTTCTTCAATTAGTTTTGATTCTACTTCGTGAAAGTATTTATCCGAATCTTTTCCTTTAATATTAAACATACGCATGGCAATAGGTTTTACCATGGCTAAATCGGATGAGATACTTTCTGCAACTCCTGGATATTGGATTTTCACAGCAAGTTTTTTCCCGTTTCTTTCTGCTATATGGACTTGGCCAATGCTAGCAGCATTTACAGAAGTTGCATTAAAAGTATCAAAGAGTTCGTTTGGAGATTTCCCAAAATATTTTTTAAAAGTCTTTATTACTAGAGCAGGAGATAATGGTGGAACCGAAAATTGCGATAGCGAAAATTTTTCAACATAAGCCTGTGGTAACAAACTCTTTTCCATGCTTAACATTTGCGCTACTTTTAAAGCACTTCCTTTAAGTTGCTTTAAACTATCGTAAATATCTTCTGCATTATTTTTATTCAGACGTTCTTTAGCTTCTTCTTTAGAATTAACCATTTTGTCTCCGTAATATTTGATATAATTTACACCAACTTTAGCACCTGTACTAACTAATTTAGATGCACGTTGTATTTTGGTAATTGGTATTTGATCAATGGTTTTCATTCGCTTATAGATGCTTTTTTACTTTTAATTTCAAATTATATGTAAATATACAAAATTGTCTAACTTTTAGTATTAATAATTAGACAAAATTATTATGAAGCTATAAGGAAAGTCTATGTGTATAGAAAAGAATACTCGTTTTGCTATTATTTGTAAGTGTTTCCATCTTATTTATTTAGATAAGTAAATAAAAGGAACCCTAAGTTTATAAACCAATAACACCTTTTATTTTAAGGTTTTGTTAACAGATAAGATTTAGTTAATGTGTAATTTTATAGCAAAATATTATCAACTAATTAATACAATAACTATGAAAAAATTATTATTAATCGCTTTAGTGTTTACCTATTCGTTTCACGTAAATGCACAAATTGAAACACCGCAACCTAGTCCAACTAGCAAGGTGGAACAGAAGGTAGGATTAACAGATTTCTCTTTTGAATATTCACGTCCTGGAGTAAAAGGAAGAACTATTTTTGGAGACCTTGTACCTTACGGAAAAGTATGGAGAACGGGAGCAAACTTAAGAACTAAAATAACTTTTAACAACCCTATTACTGTAGGAGGGAAAGAACTTAAAGCTGGTACGTACGCTATCTTTACTATTCCACAAGCAACTTCTTGGGAGGTTATATTTTACACAGAGTATGCAGGAGGAGGAGCTCCAGCAACATTAGATGAAACTAAAGTTGCGGCAAGAGTTTCTGCTGATGTTCATGAAATTCCTTTTAATGTAGAGTCTTTTACTATGGATATTAATAACTTATCTAATAATGGTGGAACTTTAGAATTTCTTTGGGCAAAAACATACGTTGGTGTACCTTTTACAGTGCCAACAGATGCTACAGTATCAAAAAGTATTGATAAGGTAATGGCAGGACCAGGAGCTGGAGATTATTATGCTGCTGCTGCGTATTACTTAGAAGAAGGTAAAGATATTAATAAAGCTAAAGTTTGGATTGATAAAGCAGTCGAAATGAATAAGCAGGATCCTAAATTTTGGCAATTAAGAAGACAAGCTTTAATCTATGCAAAAGCAGGAGATAAAAAAGGAGCTGTTAAAGCTGCTAAAGCTTCTTTAGAATTAGCAGAGAAAGCTGGAAATGCAGATTATGTTAAAATGAATACAGAATCTATTGCAGAATGGTCTAAATAATTTAGAATCATTTACACATAAAAAAAGCGACCAATTGGTCGCTTTTTTCTATTTTATATAAGTTGTTATTTTACTTTCTTCGGATTAAATACAGGAAGTAATTTATTGCTTACTTCACCAAAACCAATTCTAGTTCCGTCTTTATCGCAATACCCTCTCATGATTACCGTATCGTTATCATTTATAAATTTACGTTCTGTACCATCTGCCATTTTAATGGGTTTTTCACCTCTCCATGTAATTTCTAACATCGATCCGTAACTATCTGGTGTTGGTCCAGAAATAGTACCGCTTCCCATCATATCTCCAGAGTTAATAGGGCAACCATTCACCGTATGATGTGTAAGTTGTTGTGCCATGTTCCAATACATATATTTAAAGTTCGATTTACTTACCACAGTTTCTTTCGCTTTTTGTGGTTGTATGGCTACTTCTAAATTAATATCAAAACTCTTCTTTCCTTTATATTGTAAGTATTCTAATTGTTTTTTTAATGGTTTCGGACTTGCCACTCTATAAGGCTCTAAAGCATCTAAAGTTACAATCCAAGGAGAAATAGATGAAGCAAAACTTTTTGCTAAAAATGGTCCTAGTGGTACATATTCCCATTTTTGTATATCTCTTGCAGACCAATCATTAAATAAAACCAATCCGAAAATATATTCTTCTGCTTCTTCAATAGGAATTGGCTCTCCTAAATCATTAGCGTCAGTAGTAATAAAAGCCATTTCCAATTCAAAATCAATCAGCTTGCTAGGTCCAAAAACAGGTTCTGTTGCTCCAGCAGGTAATGTTTGTCCTTGTGGTCTATGCACAGGAATTCCAGAAGGAATGATAGAAGAACTTCTACCATGATATCCAACAGGAATGTGTAACCAGTTTGGCAATAATGCATTATCTGGATCTCTAAACATAGTACCAACATTAGTTGCATGTTCTATGCTCGAGTAAAAATCGGTGTAATCACCAATTTGAACTGGTAATTGCATTTCAATTTCGTCTAAACGAAATAATACAATTTCTTTATGTTTCACATTGTTCTTCAGCGTATCGTTTTCCGCATCAAAAATTTCTGCAATTCTATTTCTAACAGCTCTCCATGTTTTTCTTCCATCTGCAATAAAATCATTTAAGGTATCTTGAAGAAAAATATCATCTGTTAAAGGAATACCTTCAAAGTAGCCTAATTGGTGTAAAGCACCTAAGTCTATTGCTGTATCTCCAATTCTTGTTCCAATAGTAATGATGTCGTCTCTTGTAAGAAAAACACCAAAAGGTAAATTTTGAACAGGGAAATCTGAGTTTTTATCTACATGCAACCAGGAAATTCTATCTGGATTGTTAGCTGAAATTGGCATAGTATATTTTAAATTAAAAATTATTAAATCTATTCAAACCTACATAACTTTTTAAATTAATGCTAATTTTATATAATAAAAGTAGGTTCGTATTATGCTATTTAAAAAAATAACATATTCTAGAAGTAAATATATGTTTTTTGATGTATTTAAATAATGTAATTGTTATTTTTGATAAATATTTAACTATAACTAGATTTCCTACTTGAAGGAAATTAAAATTAAACTATATGCAACGCGACGAACAAATCTTTGAACTTATTCAAGCTGAAAAAGAAAGACAGCTTGAAGGTATTGAATTAATAGCTTCAGAAAACTTTGTAAGCGACCAAGTAATGGAAGCTGCAGGTTCTGTATTAACGAATAAATATGCAGAAGGATATCCTGGAAAAAGATATTATGGAGGTTGTGAAGTAGTAGATGAAGTTGAGCAATTAGCAATCGATAGAGCAAAAGCTTTATTTGGTGCAGTATATGTAAACGTACAACCGCATTCTGGAAGTCAGGCAAACACAGCAGTATTTTTTGCTTGTTTAAATCCTGGCGATACTATTTTAGGATTCGATTTATCGCATGGTGGACATTTAACTCATGGATCTTCAGTGAATTTTTCTGGTAAACTATACAACCCTGTGTTTTACGGTGTAAAAAAGGAAACTGGTTTAATAGATTATGATCATGTTGCAGAAGTAGCAGAACGTGAAAAACCAAAATTAATTATTGCAGGTGCTTCGGCATATTCTCGTGATATGGATTTTAAACGTTTTCGTGCTATAGCAGATTCAGTAGGAGCAATTTTAGTAGCAGATATCTCACATCCTGCAGGATTAATAGCAAAAGGAATTTTAAACGATCCGTTACCACATTGTCATATTGTAACTACAACTACGCATAAAACATTACGCGGACCAAGAGGAGGAATGATTATGATGGGACAAGATTTTGATAACCCATTTGGTCAAAAATTGAAAAACGGAAACTTAAAGAAAATGTCTTCGCTTTTAAACTCGGCTGTTTTCCCAGGAAATCAAGGAGGACCATTAGAACATATTATTGCAGCTAAAGCAATTGCTTTTGGTGAAGCACTTACCGAAGAGTATATGCACTACATGTTACAAGTAAAGAAAAACGCAGCAGCAATGGCAGCAGCTTTTGTAAAAAGAGATTATAATATCATTTCTGGTGGTACAGATAACCACATGATGTTAATTGATTTACGTAACAAAGACATTACAGGAAAAGATGCAGAAAATGCTTTAGTAAAAGCAGATATTACTGTGAATAAAAATATGGTTCCTTTTGATGATAAATCGCCATTTGTAACTTCTGGAATTCGTATTGGTACTCCGGCAATTACTACTAGAGGTTTAAAAGAAGAAGATATGGAAGGTATTGTGGAGTTAGTAGATCAAGTAATTACCAACTATCAAGACGAAGAGATGTTAGAAGCTATTGCTGGTAAAGTAAATGCTATGATGCATGATTTACCACTTTTTGTGGATTAATTTAATAAATGCTATTTCGCTTTCGCGGAAAAAAAAAGCCTACTGTTTAGTAGGCTTTTTTAGTTTTTATACTTTCTGAAGTAAATCATCTAGGGATTCAAAATCTTTTCTTTTATATCGAACACCATCTTTATTTCTAATGTAGCGTAATAAGTCGTGTTTTGGACCAGATGTCCAGAAAAACCATGTGTTAATTAAAGCATCATTTTCTTTGACATAAACAGATCCGGAAAGTTTATTGCTAAAAGGGCTTATAGCAGTATCGTAAACCGCTACATCGCTGTTGTTATTATAAACCTCTCTTAATAAAGCTTTTTCATTTTCAATAGTTTTAAAAACAGTATCTGTAGTTGTACTATCTGTTTTATATAGTTTTACTTCATCAATAGTATCAACAGGGTAAATTTTACTATCCTTTTCAGTGTAATGTATAACAACATAATTATCTCCTACAGGATTATTTAAACTTAAATACCCTTCAATGAAATCGCCATTTTTTAAGGTCATCTCACCTAGATAGGGTTTGTTAGGCCTATTATTCAAGTCATCATTTATACTGTTAAACAATAAAACTAGACTTAATGCTTCTATAGACTCTGCATTGGATTTAGATTTATTCTGCCCAATTGTTGGTGTCGAAAAAGACAAGAATAATAAAACTAAGAGTACTGGAATACCTGTTTTAAATTTCATAATAATTGCGTTTTAAAGGTTTATATAAATAAAAAATTATCAATAATTATACCAAAAAACAAGTTAATAGCTTAAAAATCATGCTTGTTGAGTTTCATTAATGTATGTAGCTTTCCTCTTTTTGTAAGAAGGAGAATGAATATCTGTTTTTGAACAGGAGGAAAGAGGAGTTAAGATAATTAGGAATGTTAATTTTAAAATAGCTTCGCATTTTGGGTCAAATTCTCCGATTCCGAAAAACGGAAGCCCCTCTCTTTAGCTAAAGAGAGGAGCAAGTATTTACTTTAATTTTTATAAGATAGCAGCTCTCCTCTTTTGTTAAAGAGGAGAATGAATTTTAATTTCTACAGGAAATTGAAAGAAAGAGGAGTTTTGTTTATTTAAAGTTATTCTCAATTTCCATTAATATAGAAGATAGATTATCAAAAACCATTTTGTTTTCAAACCTAATTACTTTGTAACTCAAGTTTTCTAAATATTTTGTTCTTTCATTGTCTTTTTCAATTTGTAGAGCGTTATTGTGTATTTCTCCATCTAATTCAATTATTAGCTTATGTTCTGCCCAGTAAAAATCGACAATGTAATTACCTATACTATGTTGTTTTGTAAAACGTTTGTTTTTAAATTTTCTAGCTTTTAAAACATTCCATAAATACGCCTCAGCAGGAGTTAGCTTTTGTCTTAATATTGCTCTTAAAGTTTTAAGTTCTTTTTTAGTATGAATTTTATTTTTATTCATAGTTTGAAGTTAAATATTTCTCATCAATTTAACAAAAAAACATAATCGTAAAAGGCTCTCCTCTTTTTGTAAAGAGGAGAATGAATTTAAATGCTTTTTGGCATTTGAAGAAAGAGGAGTTAAGATAATTAGGAATGTGAATTTTAAAATAGCTTCGCATTTTAGGTCAAACTCTCCGATTCCGAAAAACGGAAGCCCCTCTCTTTAGCTAAAGAGAGGGGCAGTTGTTATTTGAGATTTTGGTTATAGGAACGAGGTGTTTTGAATACATACAGCATTGTTTTCTAATTATATAAAAACATAATCGTAAAAGGCTCTCCTCTTTTTGTAAAGAGGAGAATGAATTTAAATGCTTTTCGTATTTGAAGAAAGAGGAGTTAAGATAATTAGGAATGTGAATTTTAAAATAGCTTCGCATTTTGGGGCAAACTAGCCGATTCCGTACAACGGAAGCCCTCTCTTTAGCTAAAGAGAGGAGCAGGTTCTAACTATAATATTAATCTACTCAAAAGTAATATGCTGATAAGCTCCTAAATCTGGAGTAGTAGTTCTATTAACACCAAGAATATCTAAAGGAACTTGGGTAGCAAAAAACGCATTTCCTTGGTTGTTTGCTGCAGAATCATCACCAATAATAAAATCGTTTGCACTAGTATCTCTAAAATCGGGATCTTGATTAAAGAGCATATTTTCGTATAAAGCAACATTAGCAAAATCATAATTTGCTCCAGAAAAGGTATTACTTGTATCGCTAAATCGGACTAAACAATTAGTAAATTTAAAATTGAAAGCTAAAGAAGTATCTTCAATTTCATCGAGTATAAATTCCGGATTATCATTTCCGTAGATAATACAGTTATTAAAATTAGCTTCTGTTAAATTGGCTAAAAAAGTAGCGTCTGCTGTTTCTTGAAAATTATTGATAAGTAACGCAGGAAATTGTCTAAAACTATTAGACCAATAATTAGCAATAGTACAATGTGTAAGATTATATTTTCCACCTAAAGTAATAGCAAAACTAGTTTGTCCGGCATTATTTACGACTAAATTGGTAGCTTCAATAGAGGTATTTCTTCCTAAAACACCAAAGTTACTAGAGTTGTAAATTTGCGAATTGGTTATGGTTAATTTGTTTGTAGCTTCGTTAGGGTTTCCTTCACTTAAAATACCAACAGATGCATTTTTTATAGTTGCATGATTTATGGAATTATTAATACTTCCTTCTAACAACCAAATTGTTCCCCATTGTCCTGGTACATTTGCAAAAGCAGGTTCTAATCTGTCTCCTTCAAAAATCACTTCGTTTTCTAATAATTTTTGGTCTGTACTTATTTCTCCATTAACTTGTAAGGAAGCACCTTCTGCAACTAAAAGTCCAGAATTGGCATGAAAATGCACTCTTGCTCCAGCTTCAATATTTAATGTTTGATTGTTTGGTACTGCTGCATAGCCATAAACTACATACGGTTTTTGGTTGGTAAAGGTTAATTCATCGGATTCTAAATATCTACCTTGAATTTCGGTTTCAATAGATTCACCTCCAATATCTATGGTAAGGGTTTCAATAATTCCTGTAGTATTATCTTTATCTGGATAAATAAAGACAGCGTCTTGAACAAGCGTTACCAATTCTACGGTTTGTAGGTTTCCTCCAGCATCGAATTCTATTTTATCGGTGTATAAAAAATCGTCACTAAGAGCTGGTAAGTCGTTAATATCTATCGTGGTTTCGACAAAAATATACATGCTGTCTTTTGCAAGAATTTCTACATTATCAAAAGATTTCCCAGCAATACCATCTACATTTAATCGGTATTCAGAACTTTCACCTAAAGCCAATTTTACGTTTGGTATACTAATATCTTCATCACTTCGGTTATATACTTTTAAGTTATACGTACTAGAACCAATATTGGTGAATACAGTATCTAAATAAATAGTGTCTTTAGAAAAACCAAGATTACCATTGCTAGAGGAAAAGTTAAAGTCTTTTCTACAAGAACTCCAAAGTAAAAGAAAGCTGAAACAGATTAAAAAGTATAGTGTCTTTTTCATATATAATAAACAGATTGAAAGGCAAAAATAGTAAAATGCGATTTAAACGTTAAAAATATAACTTTTGAAACTAGCTTTTAGTATCTATTCCATATTATTTAATTTAAAATAGCATCAATTTCTTTGGTAACACGAGTAGGACGTTTTGTTTGTTTAGCCATTAAACACCAAGTGGTTTCTGCTTTTAGTAGTATTTTTTGTGTGCTATTGTTATGCATTTCTATGATGCTTTTTGCTGTAGCACCTTGTGCATCCATAAACTTGGTAGTTATTTTTACTTCGTCATATAAATGAGCAGAGGCTTTGTAGTCTACGATATGTTTTTTAACCACCCAAAAATAGGAATTATAGATGTCTTCTGTTGCAATTTGTTTCCAATGTGCTTTGGCTATATCTTGAATCCATTGTATATAGCGAATGTTATTAACGTGGTTGAATTCGTCTAAATCTTCATTAGTAACAGTAACTGAAAATTCGAAGGTTTTTTTAAAGTCCATTTAATAGCGTATTTAATTAAAAATAGTGTTTAATAAAAATTGGCTATTAATCATTGGCTTTCTGTAGAAAGGTGATTATTTAAATATAGTAAAGAGGAGGTTCTCTGGAAATTAAATTGGTTATAAAACCATTTTTTTAGTTGTTATGCAGTATTGTGTAATGATCTAATTATCAAATAGTTTGAAATATTAATTACTTGCTATAAAAAAAGATCTCTAATTTCTGAAGTAATACGAGTAGGTTTTTGTGTTTTCTTACTGATTAAACACCAGTTGGTTGTCGATTTAGCTAATAATTTTGAGGTGTCTTTGTTGTAAATCTCAACAATTCTGGTAGATTTTACTCCTTCCGATTTAGAGACGTAGGTCTTAATTAAAATAGTATCGTTTAAATATGCAGCTTGTTTATAGTCTATATGATTAGATAGCATGACCCAGAAATATTCCTCTTTAATAGTAGGAGTAGCAATTTGTTCCCAGTTTTGTTTTGCAATATCATTTACCCATTGTACATAACGTACATTATTAACATGATTTAGATCGTCTAAATCATGTTCTGTAACTACTATTGTGGTTTCAAAAGGTTTCAAATTATTCTTTAATTATTTCAACTTCAAATAATTTATCCCAGCGTTTTCCTGTAATAAAAAGTGTTTTTGTTTCCGGATTGTATGCAATACCATTTAATACATCTAAACCTTGGTGTTGTGTGACTTGCTTTTTTAATGGCGAAAAATCTATAACACCTTCAATTGCTCCGTTGGTAGGATTAATAATGGCAACACCATTTTTTTGATAACGATTTGCGTATATTTTTCCGTTTACCCATTCTAGTTCATTTAGTCCAACCACTTTTCCTTGGCTGTGGTATGCTTGAATATAACCTTCTTCAGTAAGTGTTTCTGGGTTGATAGTCCAGATTTTTTCTGTTCCATCACTTTTATATAAGGTTTTATTGTCATTACAAATTCCCCAACCTTCTTTACTGTTATTGTATTTAAAACTTCCCGTTTTTTCAAAAGTATCTGCATTGTACACAAAACCAGTTCCGCTTTGCCAAGTAAGTTGGTATACTTTATTATTTAATACGGTTAAACCTTCACCAAAATAAGCATCTTCTAAATCTACATTCTTTAAAACTTCTCCGGTTTTATAATTTACTTTTCTAAGTTTAGATTCGCCATGTTGTCCTGTACTTTCATATAAGTCCCCATTATGAAATTCTAATCCTTGTGTGTAGGATGTAATGTCATGCGGATATTCGTTTATAATTTTATAGGTATATACTTTAGGAGGTGTATTGTTTAAAACGGTTAGCTTTTGCGAAATAGTTTGCGTTTCACCATCAAAGGTAATAGTCGCTTCTAAGGTTTGTTCCCCAAGTTTTGTGTTTTGTAATGTTGTTTCTTCTGAAATAGTCTCTCCATTTAAAGTATAGCTTACAGATGTAATGGTATGCTTTTTAGGATTTTTTATAGACAGATTTAAGGCTTCTCCTAGAGCTAAAGCATTATTTTTTGCATTAGTAACAAGGGTAAAGTCGTTTTTTTTCTGTGTAGTACTACTTCCGCAGGATGAAATAAAAAGAGCTAAAAATATGATTGTGAGTAATTTGAATGTTCTCATGTTGGATTAAAAGTTTTATGCAAGATATTTATTAAAATTCGATTAAAAAAAACATTGTAAAAAAATAAAAAGTTTGTACCTTTGCAGTCGGCAAGTCCTACACAACTAGCTCCTGTTGAATCCTCCAGGTCGGGAACGAAGCAAAGGTAAATGGTTGAGCAGTGTGATGTAGGTAGCTTGCCTTTTTTTATGCAATAAACTCAAATCTTGAAAGCAATAGCGAATCAAGATTTTTTTGGTTTATAGAATTCCTATAATAATGGGAATCTCTCCATTAAAATTGTATTTTTGAAATCCTAAAAATATATGTATGTCTAAAGTTGTTTTAATTACTGGAGGTTCTTCAGGAATAGGTAAATCTGTTGGTGAATTTTTATCCGAAAAAGGATATATCGTTTATGGTACTAGTAGAAATCCGAAAAATTATACTTCAAGTACGTTTAAAATTATTGCTTTAGATGTCACCAAAACAGAAACCATTACCACAGCCATTAAGGAAGTTGTAGCAGCAGAAGGTAGGTTAGATGTCCTTATAAATAATGCAGGTGTTGGTATTACAGGTCCTATTGAAGAAATACCGGAAGCTGAAATTAAAGCCAATTTTGAAACTAATTTTTTTGGACCAATAAATGTAATTAAGGCTGTTTTACCGCAAATGCGAAAGCAACAATCTGGTTTAATAATTAATATTACTTCTATTGCTGGTTATATGGGACTTCCATATAGAGGGATTTACTCTGCAAGTAAAGGTGCTTTAGAAATTATTACCGAAGCTTTTAGAATGGAAATAAAAGATTTTAATATAGAGATGACAAATATTGCTCCTGGCGATTTTGCTACCAATATTGCTTCTGGACGTTTTCATGCACCAATACAAGAAAATTCACCATACAAAAAACCGTATGGTAATACGCTAAAGTTAATGGATGCGCATGTAGACGAAGGTAAAGACCCTTTGCTTATGGCAAAAGCGGTTTATAAAGTAATAAATACAAAAAAACCTAATGTGCACTATAAAGTAGGGGAGTTTATGCAAAAATTTTCCATTGTTTTAAAACGTATATTGCCAGATAAAGTGTACGAAAAAATGTTATTAAACCATTACAAATTGTAAGGTAGAGTACTATTCTTCTGACCAAAGAAAAATTATTAATTAGATTTCTGTTTATTCAGAAAATAGATATGAGAAAAATAAAAAACGGATTAGTATTATTTTTTATGCTTTTAGCAAGTACTACTTTTGCACAATTAATTAGTATAAATGATGCAGCTGATGCAGAGTCTACTTATGGTCTGCAACAATTAGTAGAAGATGTTCTTATAGCTAGTGATTGTGCAGTTATTGATAACTTTTCTGAGCAAGCATCGGGTATACCAACAAATTCGCAAACAAAAAGTTATGGTTATTTTAAAACCCCAACAGGAAGTAATTTCCCATTTGAAAGTGGTGTAGTTTTAACCACTGGAAGAGCTTTTCCTGCAGGAAATGTAAGAAATAATAGTAGTCCTTTTCCTGATTTTGGTAATGGATTGCCTGGAGATGCAGATCTAGAAGCTGCTTTATCTCAGAATAACACAAATGATGCTACTTTTGTAAAGTTTAATTTTACACCAACATCTAGCGATTTTAGTTTTAGATTTTTAATGGCGTCTGAAGAGTATACTGGAAGTGATGAATGTCTTTATGCAGATAGTCTTGCTTTTTTATTAAAAGAAGTAGGTACAGCGACTTATACTAATTTGGCTGTTTTACCAGACGGAACTCCGGTTAGTGTAACCAATATAAATAACTCAGGAACTTGTTCTGCAAATGTAAATTTCTTTGCCGGATATAATCTTGGTAGTACAAATTATGGCGGAAGAACCGAAGTTTTAACAGCAAATGCTGTGGTAATACCAAATCAAGCTTATGAAATAAAAATCGTAATAGCAGATCAAAGAGATTCAGCATACGATTCTGCCATTTTTTTAGAAGCAGGAAGCTTTAATCTTGGTTTAGATATAGGAGAAGATGTCACGTTTTCTTCTGGAAATCCAGTTTGTGGTAGTACAAGCTACACAATAGATACACAAATTCCTGTTACCGATGCCGCACATATATGGTTTAAAGATGGTGTTGAAATTATTGGAGAAATTAGTCAAACCCTAGATGTTACAGTTGCTGGTGTATATAAAGTAGAAGTAGCATACGGAACTACTTGTATAGCCACAGATGAAATTGTTATAGAGTTTACCCAAATCCCAGTTGCAAACCCAATTGATGACCAATTTATTTGCGATGATAATAATGACGGTTTTAATACTTACAATTTTCAAGTATTTAATGACATAGTTCTTGGTGCACAAGCTGCTGCAGATTATACTGTAACATATCACACTTCTCAAATAGATGCCGAAACTGGGGATAGCCCAATAACTACAGATTATACCAATCAAAATGCTTATGTGTTAGAAACCATATTTGTTAGAATAGTAGACAATACTTATGATTATTGTTATGGTACTAGTACTTTCGATATTGCTGTTTTTAATTCGCTAACAGCTGCTAATCCGCAACCATTACATGCTTGTGATGTAGATACAGATGGGTTTGATCGTTTTGATTTAACATTAGCAGAACCAGATATTTTAAATGGTTTACCTGCTGCTAATTATTCGATTGATTATTATGAAAATGAAGATGATGCTATTCTTGGTAACACGATACAAATAGCTACACCTACAAATTATAGCAACACAGTAGCAACCACACAAATTGTATACACAAGAGTACAACCAATAACTAATGAATGCTTTCAAGTGGTACCAATAACAATTATTGTACATCCTTTTTTAGATATTAATTTAGACGATAAATATCTTATTTGCTTAGCAGCAGATGATAGTGTATTGGCTCCAGTTGAAATAGATACAGCATTACAAACGTCGCCAATAGACACCCACTTAAGTGGAACAGAATATCTTTTTCAATGGTATGAAGGGGAAGACGTTTTAGCAGCAAATAGTATTCCGGGAGCAACACAATCTGTTTATAATGCTACTACTATTGGGGTTTATACCGTGCATGTTACTAATATCATAACGCAATGTACGTATGAAGATACTACCGAAGTTGTTTCATCTTATCCTCCAGAAAGTATTTCTGTGAGAGTGCTTACTAGTGCTTTTTCAGAAAACAGTAGTTTAGAGGTAACCGTTACCGGAATTGGTACGTATGAATTTAGTTTATATGAAGGCTATTGGCAAAATTCTCCAATATTTGAAAATGTTTTAGGAGGAGAACAAATTGTTAAAGTAAGAGATGTTTATAATTGTGAAGAATTAACTTTTGAAGCTATTATAATAGATTACCCTAAAGTGTTTACACCTAATAATGATGGATATAATGATACCTGGAATATTCTAGGAGTTAATAACCAATTAGGCGCAAAGATTTATATTTTTAATAGATATGGCGTGTTAATAAAACAGTTAAATCCTTCTAGTGCAGGTTGGGATGGGACCTTTAATGGTCAAGATTTACCGACTTCAGATTATTGGTTTAGCGTAGAGTATATAGATCCTATAAATAATACGAAGAAAGAGTTTAAATCGCATTTTACACTTAAAAGATAAGTATTTTCTGTTTGGTGTAGTTGGGATTAAATAGAGTTAAAACAAAGTAAATGGGGATATTAGGAAAGCTATTTGGTACAGATAAGTTAAAAGTTACAGATACCGATTTTGGAGAAATAGAAAGTTTTAGCACTAACGGAGATAGAATAGGTTGGCTAGTAAATAGAAGGTATCTAGATACCGATGTTGAAATATTAATTGATGGTAATATCGAAGGCCTTTTTAAAGCCCAAAAACAAATTTTACTTCAAGCCTTAAATAATGAGTCGGCTGTAAAGTTGGAAGCAGAAAATGCGCTAAAAGAACAATATGAAAATGCAGAATTAGCATTTACTTCTTTAGATACACATTTTCAATTAAAAGGAATATCTGTTAATACCGAAGGATTTGAAATGATATTTCAGGAAAAAGAAGGTAAAAACTATTTCTTTTCTGTGCATTTTAAAAACAACAAACAAATAGGCGTTTCTATAGACGGATAGGAGATAAGAAGGAGATGTAAACGTTTCAGGTACTATTGATTCAATAATCCTAATAACTCTTCTTCAAATTGAATAGAAAATAAATTGGTATGTGGATCTATAATTTTTCCTTTTCTATCTACCAACATTACTTTTATTATTGGGTTTATAGCCAATGTTTCTTTTGCTAGTTTCGGATCCTTTAATTGGTATTCATTTCGATAGGTTAAATCATATTGCTGTAAAACCCGACTTTTATCTCTTAAATGAGAATCATCGATATTTATAGAAATAAAGTTTACTTCTGGGTATTTTAACATCAAGTCTTTTACTTTAGCATGACTTTCTTGTAAATGAGATTTGTAATCTTTAGACCAAAAATATAAAGCAGTAGGCTTTTTAATTAATTTATGTAAATCTACTTCTTGATTTTTATACGTTACCAAAGTTACATTTGGTATTTTATTTCCAGTCTGTAATTGCTTTAGAGATTTAACTAACTTTTCAATATAGTTTTTGTCTTTGGTATCCGTGCTTTTTTCGTAATAGAAATCCAGAAAAGCATCTAGCTCTTTTATATTTTTTGTTTTATTAATGTAGTCAATAGATGAGATACTTAGCAAAGGGTTTTTAATGTCTTTATCTGTGATCAAGCTATCAATTAGTTTCAGTTTATCTAAATTATAACAGTAAGAATTTCTTTTTAATATACTGTCTTTCGATTTTTTTAAATGTTCTGATAAAGCTAGATTTTTAAAATGGTATCTTAAAAAAGTCTTGTAGGTAAAGTAGTCCTTTAGAGCAATACTATTATAATCGATATTTTTTCTATAGTCATAAAAATTTGCAGGTAACGATTGTAAATTCTTTATTTCATTATCACCATAATAAGCAAACGGATAAATTTCTTTACTTAAATAGTAGTTGTAGTCAATATTGCCTTTTGCAATTTTCTGAAACAATTTTGAAGTAGTGTTTTTTTCAAGAAACAGGTTTAAGTTAGCGTTTCTAAGTCTTCTAATAGAATCTATTTTTCTTTCAAAAGCAATAGGTTCTAGTTGATAGTAGCGTAATATTTTTTCGTTTATTTCTTCATTCTCAAGAAACATGTTGATTAAATAATTATTCTTTTTTGCTCCATTTCCTGTAAATACCAAAGATTCATCAAAATCTATAGTATTTAATCGAATCATAATACTATCCTTTGGCTCTAGTAAAGCCAATTGAAATTCTTCTCCATTTTGAGACTGAAGTTTAAAAGTATATAAACCGCTTTCTAAATAATTTAATTTATATAAAAATCTATTTTTTGTATCTAATAAAATAGTATCAATTATGGTATTAGATTTACGTATAATTAGCTGTTTATCAATTGGGTTTATTATTTCACCACCAATATAAGCCGTTTCACCTTCGTTTGTAGCAACATCATTTTTGCATGAAAAAAAGGTAAGTGTTAATAATAGTATGGAATAAAGTAATCTCATATATAGGTGAAAAACGTAGTTAAGTCGCTTTAACAAAAGTATGCCTTGCAAGTTATACCTCTTGTTAATTCGCTGTTAAAAGTTATAACAAAGTGATCAAATTTAAACTTTTAATAAATGTTATTTTAGCGATAGAAGTTTCTTCTTATGGTTTGAATTTTCTACTTTTGCATCCTCATTCACCAAAGCTAAGGTGAAGGTGTTAAAAAAAATTAAATACAATTATGTTATCAGTTTCTAATCTTTCCGTTCAATTTGGAAAACGAATTCTTTTTGATGAAGTAAATACAACTTTTAATAACGGAAATTGCTATGGTATTATTGGTGCCAATGGAGCAGGAAAATCTACTTTCTTAAAAATTATTGCTGGAAAGCAAGATCCAACATCTGGACATGTTCATTTAGAAGCAGGGAAGCGTATGTCTGTTTTAGAACAGGATCACAACTTGCATGATGAAGACACTGTTTTAGAAACAGTTTTAAAAGGAAATAAACCTTTATATAAAATTAAAGCAGAAATAGATGCTCTTTATGCAGACTATACCGATGCTAATGCCGAAAAAATTGGAGAGCTTCAAGTAAAGTTTGAAGAAATGAATGGTTGGAATGCAGAAAGCGATGCCGCTACCATGCTTTCTAATTTAGGTATTAAAGAAGATGCGCATTATACCTTAATGAAAGATTTGGATGGAAAACAAAAAGTACGTGTTTTATTAGCACAAGCTTTGTTTGGTAATCCAGATGTGTTAATTATGGATGAGCCTACCAATGATTTGGATTACGAAACTATTTCTTGGTTAGAAAATTTTCTTGCAAATTATGATAGTTGTGTCATTGTAGTATCGCATGATAGACACTTTTTAGATTCGGTTTGTACACATATTTCTGATATTGATTTCGGAAAAATTAATCACTTCTCTGGTAACTATACCTTTTGGTATGAATCTTCGCAATTAGCAGCAAGACAACATGCACAACAAAACAAGAAAGCCGAAGACAAAAAGAAAGAATTAGAAGAATTTATTCGTCGTTTCTCTGCTAACGTTGCAAAATCGAAACAAGCAACAAGTAGAAAGAAAATGATTGATAAGTTAAATATTGAAGACATTAGACGTTCTAGTCGTCGTTATCCAGCACTTATTTTTGAAAGAGATAGAGAAGCAGGAGATCAAATATTAAATATTGAAGGCTTGGCTGCTTCTATTGAAGGGGAAACTCTTTTTAAAGACATCGATTTAAATTTAAATAAAGGAGATAAAGTGGTTATTTTCTCTAGAGATTCTAGAGCTACAACAGCATTCTACGAAATTTTAAATAACAAAATACAACCAGATGCAGGAAAATTTGCTTGGGGAGTTACTACTACGCAATCTTATTTACCATTAGATAATAGTGAGTTTTTTAAAAATGATTTATCTCTAGTAGATTGGTTACGTCAATGGGCAACTACAGAAGAAGAAAGAGAAGAAGTTTTTATTAGAGGCTTTTTAGGAAAAATGATCTTTAGTGGAGAAGAAGCACTAAAAAAATCGAATGTACTTTCTGGAGGAGAAAAAGTACGTTGTATGCTATCTAGAATGATGATGGTAAGAGCTAATGTTTTACAGTTAGACGAACCAACAAACCATTTAGATTTAGAAAGTATTACGGCGTTTAACAACTCGCTTACAAACTTTAAAGGTACCGTCTTGTTTTCTACGCATGATCATGAGTTTGCACAAACACTAGCAAATAGAGTAGTAGAGCTTACGCCAAATGGTGTAATAGACAGACATACTTCTTTTGATGAGTATATGCAAGATTCTAAAATTAAAGAGTTACGCGATAAAATGTATACCGTTTAATCGTAAATACATAGATAAAAAAAATCCTGAAGTTTTTGCTTCAGGATTTTTTTTGCTTTTCTGTTATTGAACTATCTAAGCTTGCATCTCTGCAGTAACACTTTCTATAATAGGCACGGCAGTATCTAGTTCATCTTTATTAACATATAATTCTTGTGTACCTTGGTTAAATGTACCAAAACCTCCTAATCTACCAGATTCCGATTCGTCTTTAATAATAGCACGAATACCAATAGCTTCTAGTTTATCAACCATTAATTGTGTTACAATAAAATTTCCTGTGTAGATTTTAATATAATTAGACTCTTCCATAGTTTTTAGATTTTGTGTTCTCTTAAAGTTACAAAAAAAATACCATATTTAAACGATTTTTTTTGTTTTCAAAAGTGCTTTAATAGTCGTTATTTATTGCGTTATCTTACGTTTAATAAAAAAAAATATTACTAAAGTTGCAGTGAAATGATTATATAACGTTTTAAAAACTATCTTTGTCATTATAAATTAATCAATATATATTACGATGAGTAAAGGAACAGTAAAATTTTTCAATGATTCTAAAGGATTTGGATTTATTGTAGAAGACGACAACAACAAAGAGCATTTTGTACACATTTCTGGTTTAATCGATGAGATTAGAGAAGGAGACGCTGTAGAATTTGAACTTACAGAAGGAAAAAAAGGATTAAACGCAATAAACGTTAAAGTAATAGACTAAGTATTACAATTCTTTAAAAAGACAAAAGCCTTTTCAGAAATGAAAAGGCTTTTTTGTGTTGATATTTTATTAGATTTTTTAAAATTACATTGTTGTACGTTGTAATTTTATTAAGGATTAAGTACTAAAGTAATTATATAATCGGTATGCACCAAAGCCAATCATTACCAAAGATAATGCGAGTCTTAAAGTCGTGATTAATTCATTTCCGAAAAAATATCGGTAAACAATATAACTACCAAGACCTAAAAATATTAATCCAGATATTAAGCTAAATACACTTTTTTGTGGTGTTCTATTTTCCATATTTTGTGTTTATCTTAACTCCGCGCCAAGCTGTTTTTCAAAATTTGCTTGTAGCTTATTCATAATCTTATCAATCTGCTTGTCGGTAAGCGTTTTGTTTTCATCTTGTATTGTAAAACTAACCGCATAACTCTTTTTACCTTTTGGTAAGTTTTTACCTTGGTAGACATCAAACAAATTCACGGCTTTTAAAAGTTGCTTTTCTGTTTGTTTTGCTATAGTATGAATAGATTCAAAAGAAACTGCATCATCTAATAATAAAGCAAAATCTCTACGTACTTCTGGGTACTTCGGAATTTCTTTAAATTTGATTTTATTGTGTTTCGCAACTTCAATAATATTATCCCAATTAAAATCGGCAAATAATACTTCTTGGCTAATTCCAAAATGCTTTAAAATATTCTTCTTAACTAAACCGAAGCTTACTAGTTTGTTTTTTCCTAAACCTAAAGTTAATCCTTCGCTAAAAATAGCATCTTTAGTTGGTGTTTCTTTAAATCTAGTAATCCCTAAACGTTCTAATATACTCGTGATGGTTCCTTTAAAATAAAAGAAGTCACTAGGTTTGTTTAAACCATTCCAAGCTTCAGCAGTTCTGTTTCCAGTTACTAAAAGCGTAAGATGCTTGTGTTCTTCACGATTTTCACTAAAGTTATGATAGGTTTTTCCGAATTCAAAAAACTTAACATTACTACGTTTTCTATTGATATTATAAGAAAGTGCTTCTAATCCAGAAAATAAAAGCGATTGTCTCATTACCGACAAATCATTACTTAATGGGTTTAGCATAACAATATTATGTTCTTCTTTTAGCTGTTCGTCTAATTTAATATACTCCGGAGTCGTTAACGAGTTCGCAAGCATTTCATAAAAACCTTGGGAAGCTAATTGGTTACCAACAATATTTTGCAATTTATGATCTTCAAATTTAGAAGAGTTAGAAATAGAAGCGTTTAACTTATTGGTAAAGCCAATATTATTATAACCATAAACACGTAAAATTTCTTCGATGATATCTGCTTCGCGTTGCACATCATTTCGGTATGCAGGAACGGTTAAACCTAATCCTGTTTCGGTAACATTATTAATTTTTATATCTAAAGAACTTAAAATACGTTTAATAATTTCTTTTGGTATTTCTTGACCAATTAACTTTTCCGCATTTTCAAAACTTAAACGGACTTGGAAGTCTTCTATTTTGTTAGGATATGCATCAATAATATCACTTGTTATTTCTCCTCCAGCAAGCTCTATAATTAATAAAGCAGCACGTTTTAAGGCGTATTCTGTAATATTTGGATCAATACCTCTTTCAAATCTAAAAGAAGCATCTGTGTTTAAAGCATGACGTTTTGCCGTTTTTCTAATGTTTATCGGATTAAAATAGGCACTTTCTAAAAAGATACTTGTGGTATGTTCAGTAACTCCAGAAGCAATTCCGCCAAAAACACCAGCAATACACATTGGTTTTTCTGCATCACAAATCATTAAATCGTCTTCGTGTAACTCTCTTTCTACTTCGTCAAGCGTTGTAAACTTTGTTCCAGCAGCAACCGTTTTTACTTCAATTTTATTTCCTATAATTTTTGCAGCATCAAAAGCATGAAGCGGTTGACCAAGTTCATGTAAAACATAATTGGTAACATCTACTACATTATTTTTCGGAGTTAAACCAATAGATTTTAATCGGTGTTTTAACCAATCTGGTGATTCGGATACTTTTATTCCAGAAATAGTAACCCCGCAATATCTTGGTGCTAATTCCTTGTTTTGTACATCTACATCAATCTTTAGTGTTCTGTTATCTACGTGAAAAGCACTAACGGATGGTGTTATTAACTCTACAGCAATATCTTTTTGTAAAAAACCAGCTTTTAAATCTCTCGCAGTTCCATAATGACTCATGGCATCTGCTCGGTTTGGTGTAAGTCCGATTTCAAAAACCTGATCGTTTTCAATATTAAATAGAGTAGAAGCAAGAGTACCAACAACAGTATCTTCGGCTAAAACCATAATACCATCGTGCGATTTTCCTAAACCTAGTTCATCTTCTGCGCAAATCATTCCATGGCTTTCTTCGCCACGAATCTTTCCTTTCTTAATGGTCCAAGCTTCACCTTCTTCGGTATATAAAGTAGTTCCAATAGTAGCAACAGGTACTTTTTGTCCTGCAGCAACATTAGGTGCACCACAAACTATTTGAACAGGAGCTTCTGTGCCAATATTCACTGTGGTTATCTTTAATCTGTCTGCATTTGGGTGTTGTATACAGGTTAGTACTTCACCAACCACAATACCTTTTAATCCTCCTTTAACAGACTCGTATGCATTAATTCCTTCTACTTCTAAACCTAAGTCTGTAAGTAGTTCTTCGGTTTGTTCTGCTGCCCAATCGGTTTTTATAAACTGTTTTAACCAGTTGTATGATATTTTCATTGCCCTTCTTTAATTTGAAGTGCAAAGATAAAATAATGCAGTTAGCATTCAAGCATTGTTATAAGTTTTGTGGTACGAGTTTTTGGTTAATTTATTAGGAAGAATAAAAGTGTAATATTTAATACGTAATTAATACAGATAGTATAATTATTTCGTGATAATATTAACTTATCTTGCGCTCCTTTATTTGTAGTCAATATAAGTAAAGTAAAAAGTATATTATGGATAACAATCGCAACAAGGAAGACAAAGTAACTCAGATAAATAAAGTAATAGAAAATTACTTTAACACCAATACAGATAAAGATTGGATTCCTGCAAAAGACATCATGCAAGATTTAGTATTAGCAGGTGTTTTTAACAAAGACATTAAAAAAGGTTTGCCGCTTCGAAAAGTTTTACGAGATTTAGATAAGCAAGAATTACTAAATACAATACCTTCTGTACATGCACAACGTACGGAAACTGCTGTATATTGGTACTTAGTAAGAGAAGGTGCTACTTTTGTTCCTGATGAAACGGAAACTGCTGCTTCTAAAAAAGAAAAATTTAAAAACCAAAGAGAGAGTAGTGACGAATTCTATGTTTTAGATCTTTGTGACGAAATACTGAAAGAAAAAGCTTCTCGTAAACATACCTTTTCTTTTTTGCTAGGGGATATGCATAAAAAAGGAAAAACAAGAACAAAATTGCCTTTAGCTGCCTTTTATAAAGATGCGAATTTGGTTATTGAGTTTTTAGAAAAGCAAAACAAAACAGAGGCGGATCTAGAAAAATTAGAAGCGATGACTGTTAGTGGTATTACTAGAAATGAACAAATCAAGAAATACAACAAAAGAAGAAGGTTGGTATTAGAAAAAAAGGAAATTAATTTAATCGAAATTGATTATTCTTTATTTGAATGTGATAATAAAAAGAATTTAAGTCGTAAAAAAGATAGTGATATCGCACTTCTTAGAAAGATTCTTACCAAGTATATAAAATAACTTACCGAAAGTATCTCGATAAGTTATTTTAATAGCTTGTTGCTTTTCAGCAAGTATATGGCTTAGTTATATACTTGCTCAAATTGCTTAAACACTTTTTTGTGAAGCTCTAAATCTAAATTTGGAGAAAGCGATGCACGTACAATATAATCTTTATCACCTTCTTTGGTAGTTCCTTGAGTCGACGTTGCTGGAATAGTCCAGTAACATCCTTTTAATTGTCCGTAACTCACACAAAATTTACTCTCCTTAGGAATTTCTGTAATCATTAAATTTATTAATTTAAGATTAAGCGCTCTTTTATACGTTTCTCTTTCTGCATCTGTATTTCCTTTTGTAGGAAGATCTAAAGAGAATACCGAAGGTGTAAAGCCTTGTTCTGCTAATTCCTCAGACACAAAATTGATTTTTGCTCCTGGTAAAGTATCCTGAATAAAGTTTACAAATTCACGAGTATTGGTATATGCATCTATAATTCTCTGATTCATAGAAGGCAGTTGCTTTGCTAATATTTCATATTGAAGATTGGTAGCTTCGTTATCACAAAGTGCCAAATGCAATGCAATCTTTTCCATTAAAGCAATGGTTTTTTTGTTTCCTACGCAATAACCAGCAGTACATTTTCCACCACTTGGAAATTTAGAACCACTCGCAAAAGAAATGGTTCTAACGCTTGCTAGAATATCATCTTCTCCTAAAAAGTGTACATTCGGACAAAAAGTTTGGTCTAAAATAAAAACGGGGTCGATAGCAATTGCACCAGTTGCAGTTTTGCGTTCTCTGCTTAAAACTTCTTTTAATTGAATTAAATCCGGAACTTCTACTCTTGGGTTTGTTGGTATTTCGGCAATGATATAAGGTATGGCGTCTTGCTTTGCAATTTCGGTTAAAACGCTATCAATACTTTGCACCATATCATTATCGCCATCTACTAGAAGATCTACTATTTCTACATTATCCATACAAGCAGCAACACGTCTTGCTTGGTCATTGGTACCACCATAACAATTTGGAGGAACCACGATTTTAATCGCTTTTCCTTTATTATTTTCTAAGGCATCGTGTACTAATCCCATTAAAATGGCATACTGAATAGATAATCCGCTAGAAGCAACCAAAGGTTTTGTTTGAGAAGCTGTAATTGCAGCAACAGATTCTAAGACACTTGTTTTACTTGCGGCATCTCTTTGCTTGTCTGCAATAGAAGATTGCGTTATTAATGCTTCTAAGGCAGTAAGACAATTAGCCGGAGTCATTGCAATGGATTCTCTACGACGTACATGCTGAATGTCGGAAACGTAACTTTCGTTTTTCTCACCGTTAACTAGTAGCACACTTCCTAAATGTCCATGTAAATGGATGAAAAAGTCCACATTAGTATTATTATCTATAGTATTGATTTTATCTTCTTGGGAAAGGAAAATGCTAGTTCCATTATATTCAGAAATATCTGCTACTTTTTCAACTTGCTTTAATTCGAAGGTATAGCCATAAATATCTCTTAGTGTTTCTGCATCAAAACAAGCAGGTAATGCGCCAGTATAAGCGATTTGCGTGTTTTTATTTTCTAATACATTTTTTCTTAGAATAGCCAAAATAGGCATGGTCTTCGAAGAAAAACTGATGACATTTTCTGGTTTTTGATCCTGCAAGTTTGCAAGTGCCCATTCTAGAACACAAGATAAAGGATGACCTAATCGAATATAATCATAAGCAGTAGGTAATTCCTTTAATGCAGAAGGCGTGTAATCATTCTTCTTGTATAAACTTTCCAACTGTTCTGTAAATTGCACTTTCGCTAACTTCTCCTCATAAATATCTAGTCGATGCGTGGTTAGGTTTAGCCAGTCTGTTGGCATGTTTTCTAATACATTTTTTATATAGTTTAGCATAGTATTTGCTTTTGTAATGTGAACCTTTAAATAAGGATGCAAGGTACAATACATAGGGGATTTAATTACGCTGTAGAATGTGAAAAGTTTGTTATTTTTAGGAGTGGGTAAGGAGGTTTTTTAGTATGTGGTTTGCTTAAGCGACTACTTTAGAGAATAGTAAGTAGTCTAATTACATAGAGTTAATGATGTCTATTGTTGAAAATTGTATTTTTAAAGCATATTATCCAATTCTTGTCTTCCAATAATGGTTATTATCTCCACAACGTTTTCGCTTATTTTGAAGAAAATACTATCCGATCCACAAACACAACGTCGATATCCTTTTTTTATAAAGTCCACAGATTCAAATGAGAATGGGGTTTGCGCAATGGTATCAAAGTACTCAAAAAAAGTGTCAAAGTATTTATCCGCTTGTGCAATTCCAAATTTATGAACACCGTAATGATGTATTCTTATTAAATCCTCTTTTGCCGTATTACTTATTCTGTATTCAGCCATTCAGTAAGTCCTTGGATTGCTTAAGGATTTGCGATTTACTATCGGAAGTAAATCCGCTATTCTCCGCTTTTTCCAGCTTTGTTCTAATCCAGTCTATTTGCGCTTGTTGCTTTCTAGCTTGTCTAATTAAATCGTTGACTAATTCGCTTTTACTTGCGTATTCATTACTGTCTACTTGATCTTTTAGCCATTGATCATTTGGTTTTGTAAAGGAGATGCTTTGTCTAGCCATAACATTGTCTTTTGATGTAAATTTACACCAAATAGGAACCAATTGCAAGTTTTTTAATGTTGTTACTAGCTGTTTTGTGTTAGGTGTGTATTTACGAGATATAATTCCAAATATTTCGATACTTACTCATTTGTCTGTAGGTATTTAATATACTTTGGTTTTCTGCAGCGGCTAAAGAAGGATCTTTGCTAAGTACTTGTTTGGCATGAAAGCGCGCCAATTGTAGTATGTCGTTATCTTTAACAATATCGGCAATTTTAAGGTTTAAAATACCACTTTGTTGGGTTCCCATGATATCTCCAGGACCACGTAATTGTAAATCGACTTCTGCAATTTCAAAACCATCGCTGGTTCTAACCATGGTTTGTATTCTCTTTTTGCTGTTTTCAGAGAGTTTATGGCTGGTCATAAGTATACAGTAGCTTTGCTCTGCACCACGACCAACACGACCACGTAATTGGTGTAATTGTGCCAAACCGAAGCGTTCTGCACTTTCTACAATCATTACAGATGCGTTGGGTACGTTAACACCAACTTCAATTACGGTGGTGGCAACCATGATTTGCGTTTCTCCTTTAATAAAACGTTGCATTTCAAAATCTTTATCTGCAGGTTTCATTTTACCATGCACAATTGAGATTTGGTATTCTGGCATTGGGAAATCTCTAGAGATACTTTCATAGCCATCCATTAAATCTTTATAGTCCATTTTTTCGCTTTCCTGAATTAAAGGATATACCACATAAACCTGTCTTCCTTTTGCAATTTCATCCCGAATAAAACGGAAAACTTTTAGCCGATTTGCATCGTATCTATGTACCGTTTTTATGGCCTTTCTTCCTGCTGGTAATTCATCAATTAAAGAGATGTCTAAATCGCCATAAACAGACATGGCTAATGTTCTAGGAATTGGTGTTGCGGTCATTACCAAAATGTGTGGAGGAGAGGTGTTTTTCTTCCATAATTTACTTCTCTGTGCAACGCCAAATCGATGCTGCTCATCGATAATTGCAAGTCCTAAATTCTTGAATTTCACTTTGTCTTCTAACAATGCATGTGTGCCAATTAAGATCTGTAATTCGCCATTTGCTAGCTCCTCATGAATTTTTTTTCTTTCTGAAGTGTTACTTGAGCCTGTTAGTAGTTTGATTCTGATATTCAGTTCTTTACAGTACTCGGTTAATCCGTGATAGTGCTGTACTGACAAAATAGCAGTAGGCGCCATTAAACAAGCTTGAAAGCCGTTGTCAAGCGCTATTAGCATTGACATTAGTGCTACAATAGTCTTCCCGGAGCCAACATCTCCCTGTAAAAGGCGATTCATTTGCGCATTGCTTCCTAAATCGTGACGAATTTCTTTTAAAACACGTTTTTGCGCGTTGGTTAATTCGAATGGTAAATGGTCTTTAAAAAAGGAATTAAAATAATTTCCAACCGTTGGAAAAGGAAAGCCTTTTATCTTCGATTTATGGATTAAATTTTTTAAAATTAACTGTAATTGTATGTAGAATAATTCTTCAAATTTCAGTCTAAATTGTGCCTTAGAAAGTAGCTCTTGTGTCTTCGGAAAATGGACATTAAAAATAGCTTCTGGTTTAGAAACTAATTTTAATTCTGTACGTATATTTTCAGGTAAGGTTTCTACGAATTTTCCATTACTTTCTAAAAATAATTGTTGCATAATTTTGGTCATTACACGATTGGTAATTCCCTTGTTAGAAAGTTTTTCGGTAGAAGGATAAATGGCTTGCATCGAAGAACGTAAGTTTTCTTCATGCACTTTTTGAAGCTCAATATCTGGATGTGGCATATTAAACTTGCCACTAAACCAGTTGGTTTTTCCGAAGATTACATAGCTTGTGTTGAGTTGTAAGCTTTCTCGAATCCATTTTTGTCCTCGAAACCAAACCAGTTCCATCGTACCGGTTTCGTCTTGAAAGGTTGCAACGAGTCTTTTTCCTCGTTTTTGAGCAATTTCTTCAAACTTTATAATCTTACCAACTAGCTGAACATCCGCATTGTTACGCTGTAATTGGTTGATTTTATAAAACTGCGTTCTGTCTATGTATCTATTCGGAAAAAGATTGAGAAGATCTTGATAGGTATGAATACCAAGCTCCTTGCGAAGCAAATCAGCACGATTTGGTCCAACACCTTTTAAATAATCTATAGGAGTTTGCAGGTTTATACTCATAAAGAACGAAATTAGTGTTTTTGTATATATTTTAAAAGAAAAGGTTTGTCATTCCTGCTTTCACAAGAATCACAAAAAATTGTATTTTGGCGTAATGATTGAAATTCAAAGAGCTATGAAACGTATTCTGTTTTTATTCCTAATCCTATTTTCTGTTGTTGTAAAAGCGCAACAAACAGATTTTGTGGACTTTAAAAAGGTAGATGCTGTTGTGTTTTTTAATCAGATTCGAATAGATAGCACACTTTATGATTCTTTTGAAGTGCACTTCGATATCCTAAAAAAAACGGATTCTATTTATTTAGACGCTGTGCATATGAAGTTTAAGAATATTGCTTTAAACGGAAAGAAAATCAAATATAAGAACGATGGTAAAAAACTGATTATCTATAAGAAATTCAAGCCTTCGGAAGATAATAAACTGCAATTCTTGTTTTTCGCTTCGCCTAAAAAAGCCATGTATTTTGTAGGTTGGGAGGATGAAGCACGAAATCAAATTTGGACGCAAGGACAAGGGAAGAACACGAGCCATTGGTTGCCAAGTATAGATGATATGAACGATAAAATAGAATTCGATCTTACTTTTGCTGCTCCAAAAGGCTATGAAGTGATTTCTAATGGAAATTTGGTGTTAGAAAATGAGAGTTCCGATTATGTGCTCTGGAAGTACGACATGCAAAAACCAATGTCTAGCTATTTGGCTGCTTTGGTAGTTGGTAAGTATGCTAAAAAAGTAGAAAGCTCAAAAAGTGGTATTCCTTTGGAGATGTACTATTATCCCGAAGATTCACTAAAAGTCGCGCCTACGTATCGATATACTAAAGATATGTTTGATTTTTTAGAAGAAGAAATAGGATTTGCTTATCCGTGGCAGAATTACAAACAAGTTCCTGTGCATGATTTCTTGTATGCAGGAATGGAAAATACGAGTTGTACTATTTTTTCGGATGCTTTTATGATTGACGAAACCGCCTTTGTGGATAAAAACTATGTAAATGTAAATGCCCACGAGCTTGCACACCAATGGTTTGGCGATTTGGTAACCGAAACTTCGGGAACGCATCATTGGCTTCAAGAAGGTTTTGCGACGTATTACGCATTGCTTGCAGAGCGACACGTTTTTGGTGATGACTATTACTATTTTAAATTATATGAATACGCACAAGAATTAGCAGCGCAAGATCGATTAGGGACAAGTACCGAAGTTATGAATGCGAAAGCGAGTAGCTTAACGTTTTATAAGAAAGGAGCAATCGTTTTGCATATGTTGCATGAAAAAGTTGGGGATATCGCTTTTAAAACGGCAGTTAAGAGTTATTTAGAGAAGTATGCATTTCAAAATGTGGAGACAGGTAATTTTATTAATGAAGTTGCGCAAGCAAGCGATCAAGATTTAAGTGCTTTTGTTGCTAAATGGTTACAAGACAAAACCTTTTACTATGAAGAGGTGGAAGCTTCTTTGCAAAGACAGTCTGTGTTTATTACCGAATACCTAATGGTAGATTGTGAAGCGGCTAATGCGAAGTGTGATTATTACTTGATATCAGGGATTTCGGACGAAGCAAAAAGTAAAGTTATTTCTCAAGTGCCAGGAAAAATTACTTCCGAAGTATTTAAAAGCAGTATTAAAGTAAGACAAGAAATAGCGCGAAGTGTAGTAGAAATTCCTTCCGAATTAAAGAAAGATTATGAATCGCTTTTAGAAGATCAATCCTATGTAACTATAGAAACGGCATTGTATAATCTTTGGACTAATTTTCCGAAAGAAAGAAGTGTATATTTAGATAAAACAAAGCGTGTTGTTGGTTTGCCTAATAAAAATGTTAGATTGCTTTGGTTAACCTTATCTTTGGTGACTCCAGATTATGCTGTAGACGAAAAGAAATCGCATTTAGCGGAGTTGATTAAGTATACATCACCAGCATATAATTATGAAATAAGAATGCAAGCTTTTTCTTTTTTAGAATCTTTAGAGATTGTAAACGAAGAGATTGTAAAGCATTATGCGCAAGCAGCACAACATCATAACTGGCGATTAAAAAAGTTTGCAAAAGCTTTTTTTGAAAAGCATAAAGAAAGTATAAAAACAACGAACTAAAAATAATTTAATGCGAGCATTAGTAATATCTGGAGGAGGAAGCAAAGGTGCTTTTGCCGGTGGCGTAGCGCAATATTTAATAGAGCATGAAAAACGCGAGTACGATATGTATTTGGGGACTTCTACAGGAAGTTTGTTAGTGCCTCATTTGGCGTTAAATGATGTTGGTAAGCTGTATGATATGTTTACTAATGTGAGTCAGCATAATATTTTTAGCGTAAACCCTTTTGTGCAGCATAAAAAAGATGGACGCGAGTATGTTTCTATTAATTATATAAACTCTATCTGGCAGTTTATTAAGCGAAAACGCACTTTTGGTGAAAGTAAAAGTTTAAGAAGGCATATCAAGAGAAATTTTTCGGAACAGGAATATAATGCGATTATAAAAAGCGGAAAAGATGTGGTGGTAACAGTTTCTAATCTTTCTAAAAATAGAGTAGAGTATAAGTCTATTAAAGAGTTTAGTTATGAAGAGTTTTGCAACTGGATATGGATTTCGTGTAATTATATTCCGTTTATGTCTTTAGCAAAAGTAGACGGTTTTGAATATGCAGATGGTGCTTTTGGTTGTGTAGTACCTATTCGTGAAGCAGTTAAGCGTGGTGCAACAGAGATTGATGCAATTATTCTAGAGAGTGAAAATATGGAGTACAATAAGGTGCTTGGTAAAAATCCTTTTTCTTTAATGTTGAATTTATTTGGTCACTTATTAGATCAAGTAGAAAAAAGTGATATTGCTATTGGTAAGTTGGCAGCAAAGCATAGAGGTGTGAAACTAAACCTGTACTATACGCCAACAAAACTCACCGAAAACTCTTTGATATTTAGTAAAAAACTAATGACTGCTTGGTGGTTAGATGGCTTTTTGTATGCAGAAGATAAGCATGGAAAAGATTCTAGTACGGTTGCTGTAAAGTATTAATTACAAGATTTAAAACATTTTACTTACTTCGTCTCTTATGTATGATAACCCAGCGTTACTTGGTGGGTGTCCTTCTATCATTTCGGTTAAAATAACTTCGCGAAGTTTGTTGGCCGAATCTGTTTTTTCTAATAAAGTAGCTTTTCGTATTAACTGAATAGTAGCGTTTTTTGAAGCGTTAACAACAATCCAGCATTCCTCAGAAACATATATTTGTTGGGCTAAATTGTGCTCCATTTCTTGTTCAATAGAAGCTATTAGTAAAGATTCGTAATCTTCTTTACTTGATGATGTTGGGTGCACTCTTAACAGTAATTTTGCAGGAACAATTCTTTCTAGGAAAAGTGTTAATCGCTCATACGCTTGCAAGCGAAGTGGGAACGATTCTTTTTGCAATTCTTTATGCATTAAAAAAGTTCTTCGGTTGTTTTCATTTTCTATATGTTCTCTAAAAAATAGAAAAGCAATTGCTCCTGTAACCAAGGCAGGAATGATATACATCAATAGGTTTAAAAGTTGTTGTTCCATAGTTTCAAATATACAATTACAAACATAAGTCGTTTTTTAGAATAGCACAAATTATCTTTCATGGAATGAAAGGGTTCTTTCCATACGCGAAAACGACTGTTCGTTGAATGGTTGTATGTAGTCTTTTTATTACATGGTATTTTGCAGGTGCTATTAATTAGTTATCAGTTAAGTAAATCGTCAGTGAGAAAACAGCCTTTTTTGCTGGCGATTCTTTTTTTAATTGAAAAAGGGGTAACATTTCGTATCGTTTTTGGATATAGAAATAGAAAGCGGATAAAACGAAGCTTTTTTTAATCTTTAAAATTTAAGAATCATGAAGAAAACACTACTATTACTTGCTATGTTCATTGTAAGTATAACACAAGCGCAAACGGTATTAATTCCAAATGGCGGATTTAACGATGCTTTAGATATTGGTTTTTGGTCTGTTGCTTCAGCACCCGCTACCAAATCTTGGTTTAATGGAGGATGCCAATCTATGTTTGTAAATAATTTAGGTAATCCAGCAACAACGATAACCTCTTCCGTTTTTAGTGTTGGGTTATCTGGAGATTATGAGTTAGAATTAGAATATGCAGTTATATATAGTGGAACTGCAGCTATATTTGAGTTAGTAGATACTAATAGTGCAGTTATTAGTGCAACTTCTATAAATACAGTTACAGGTACTTGTACCGATTGGCCAAGTCCTAAGCATAGTTCGTTAGTGTTTGCTAATTTGCCTGCTGGAAATTACCAATTACGAATAACAATTCCTTCTTGTCAGTTTTTTCTAGATGGCGTAGCATTAGGAGCTTATAATCCTATAACGGTAAGTGGTAATGTAAATACTACTGGCTGTACTTATAATAATATGCTGAATAATTTTCCGATTAAAATTACAGACTTAAGTGATAACTCTTCGGCATATACGGCTACCATTAATGGTGTTTATAATTTTATTTTACCAAATACTTCAGGTAATTTTTTAATAGAACCTGTTAATAATGGTAATATAGTTGCTACTCCAAATGGAATTAATTTAACCATTAACTCATCATCTACGTCATACTTAAATAACGATTTCTGTTTGACTAGTAATATTAATGGAGTAGAAGTGCAAGCACAATTAGTAAGTCAAAATTTAGCTAGACCAGGATTTGTTGCTTCTTATGACTTAATTTATGGAAATAATGGAAATATTACAACAGGAAGTGAGTCTCTTGTTTTAAATTTTGATAGCTCTAAACTAGCGTATGTTACTAATTCAGCATCCGTTATACCAACAAGTGTAACAGGCGGGACTATTACTTGGTCTTATAGCAATTTAACACCTTTAGAGTTTAGGAATATTACACTTTCATTTAACGTACTATCTCCTCCTACTGTAAATAGTGGAGACGTTTTAAGCTTTACAGGAAACATTACTCCAATTGCGGATATAAATCCATCTAATAATATTATTAATTTCAATCAAACGGTTGTAAATGGTTATGACCCTAATGATGTATTATGTATGGAAGGGGATGAAATTTCGCCAACCCAAATAGGAGATGATTTAACATACAGAATTCGTTTTCAGAATACAGGAACAGCTTCTGCAGTAAACATTTCGGTTAAAACAGATTTAGATGCGGATTTAGATTGGGCTACGTTTCAGCCAATTTCTGCTTCACATGCGTATACAACGACTGTTGCGAATGGAAATGAACTTACATATACATTTAATAATATAAACTTAGACGATGCAACAACAAATGAGCCAGGAAGTCATGGTTGGATTTTTTATAAAATAAAACCGAAAAGTACGGTTGCAGTTGGAGATGCATTTGACGCTACTGCTAGTATTTTCTTTGATTTTAATCCTGCTGTGGTTACAAATACTTATACTACTACAATAGTGTCACCTGCATTAACCTACGTGCCAGACGATAATTTTGAAGCACGCTTAATTGCACTAGGTCATGATTCTGGTTCTTTGGATGATTATGTGCCAACAGCAAATATAGATGCATTAACCACTTTAGATTTAGAAGATCAAGGTATTGTTGATATGACAGGAATAGAAGATTTTGTAGCATTAGAATTCTTGTATTGCCATACCAATTCTATTGCTACTTTAGACGTTTCTTCCAATATAAATTTAACTACGCTAAATTGTAGTGGCAATGCTTTAACAACTCTAGATGTGACATTAAATCCGAACTTAACGTATTTGTCATGTAGTCAAAATCAGATTTCGAGCTTAACGATTAATAATTCCAGTCTGTTAACAGATTTATTAATTAACAACAATCAATTAACAAGTTTTGATGCTTCTGGTTTTTCTAATTTAATAGACTTTAGATCTGGAGATAACCTGCTAAGCAGTCTTAATGTTAAAAATGGAAACAATACCAATTTTGTTTTATTTCAAGCAGGAAATAACCCAAACTTAAATTGTATTCAAGTAGATGATGCAGCTTGGAGTACAATAAATTGGACCAATGTAGATGCGCAAACGGGTTTTAATGAAGATTGTGCAACAACAGCTTATGATAACTACGAACCTAATGATAGTTTTGCGCAAGCTGTAAATATTCCACTTTGTAATATTTATAATCCTACTATTGGAGAGCCAGGCGATGTAGATTTTTTTACATTCCCTTTAGAGGCAGGTGTTGGTACAGAAGTTATAATAAAAAATATTCCAGTAGGTTTAACCTATAAAGTAACCTTTTTTGATAGTTATCAACAAACAACACCACCATTTTATGTAACTAGTTCCGATCCGTTAACCAGATACGTTTATTCTCCATTGAGTAGCTTCTATTATGTTAAAATAGAAAGTAACAATGCAAACTACAGTGTGCTTCCTTATCAAATAGAAGTATCTAATGCAAATTGTAGTTTAAGTGTTTCTGAAGTATTTAAAAGTAGTTTTAATGCTTTTCCTAATCCAGTAAATAATAGTCTAACTGTATCCATACAAGAAGATGCTAATTATAGTTTAATAACTGTAAATGGGCAAGTTGTTAAACAAGGACAACTTCAAAAAGGAGAGAATACCTTAAACACTTCTAGTCTATCTAACGGTTTATACTTTTTACAAGTAAGAACGAAGGAAGGTGTTTCCACTAAAAAAATTGTAAAACAGTAATTCTAAATTATGAAAACAATTAAAACAGTATTCTTTACTATGTTAATAGCTACTTTTATTAGTAGTTGTGATTCCGACGAAGATAATGATGTCACAACCGTTTGTGATGCTAAGTTTTACACAATGGCTGTAGATATCCCAGATTCATCGGTTGGTGTTTTTGATATTTTTGAATACGAAAAATCCAATGTGCTCTCGACGCCAATGGCGCTTACTTCTGGAAATGCATTAAATAATGCAACAGGAGGACCGTTAAGTGAAATGCTATCTGCTATAAATCCGAATACAGGAGAAATCACATATCAATTTACCTATCATCCAGCTATATTTAAGTACAATATCAATTCGAATACCGTAACGCAAAGTACTTTTAATGGCGGTTATAATTATGAATATTTAGGAAACAGTTTATACTCTATAAAACACACTTATATTGGTTCTAGTGTTTTATCGGATTATACCATAATTGATGCGTCTGGTAGTGCTGTTGGTCAAACAATTCAAAATGTAGATATTAGTAATTCTGGAGCAACTACACTATTGCTATTCAAATCCACATCAAACAATCTAGACAAGCTGTATTATTTAGCGAATACCAAACTTCTTACTTACAATAAAACAACAGATACTTGGAGCGATGATCTTTTAGAAACGTATAATGAAACTACAAATAAGGTTTTTTATAGAAGTCTGGAGTATGTGGATGATAATACGCTTTATATTTTAAAGTCGGACGAGACTATTGCTAGTAGTTATACACTAGAACTTTTAAAAGTAGATCTAAGTGGAAGTGTACCGCAAGTTTCTGTAATAAAAGATTTGACAAACAGTCTTAGTTTGAGTGCGAATACGCTTTTAGCTCCTGGAGGAGATAGACAAATAAATGCTGCTTATGATGCTTGTGATGACAGTTTCTATTTTAATTACACCAATCCATTTACCATGAATTCTATCGTTTTTGAAATTAAACTCATAAGTGATACGGTTAATGAATACCCCATAAATGGCAAGTATTTATACGGCTTAGACATTATAAATTAATTCTATTTAATAAAAATAATAAACATCCCTAATTATGAAATCAATTATAAAAACAGCATTCGTACTAATATTAGCATTATCCTTCTTTAATTGTGATAATGATGATAACAGCGCACCAAATACCAATGTTTGTAACTATCAAGGCTTTTCTTATTTAGACGGAAACAGTAATGATCAAACCATTATACCTGAATCGGAATTAAACACACAGTATTTTCCAAATGCGAGTAACGGACCTTATGGAGCGCCCGGAATTGAAATAGCATCTTTTACGGGAGCTACAACATTATTTTTTACTACAAATGTGATACTGTTAAATGAAACAGGAGTAGGAAGAATGACTATTGATGGAGGAACAGAGCAGTTAGTAACTGTAACATGTCAACGCGCAGGAACAGCAGTAGGTGATGAAATTAGATTAGATGTTGTTAGCGGTAGTATAGAAGTGGAATTCTGTGTTATTATAGATGAAGTTTTATAAAATAAAGTAATATGAAAATACAATTTAAGTACCTCGTTATTGCTATTGGTTTGCTTGTTTTTAATTGTAAAAACGAAAGTAAAACAACGCAATTAGAAAATACAACTATAACCGAAGCTGCCAAGGAGCTAAGTGAAGACGAAAAAAGAGAAATAGTGAAATACTATTTGATTAATGGCAAAAAAATGGCCGAAAAAGATTTTCATGAAATCATCTTTTTAAATGATTTTGTAGATGGCGTAAAAGTAGTTTTTTATGAAGATAGGGATGCTTTTTTTGGAATGAAGTTTTCTGAAGCTTTTAATTATTATAACGCTAATAAAAATAAATAATCTATTATAAAGCACTAAACAGAATATGTTTCCAAAATTATTAGATTTTTCTCTTCCAGATTTCTTGGCAAGCCTTTTTGGTGTAGAACAAGTTACTGTTTATACCTATGCAACTTTAATTGCATTAGGTACATTAATAGCAGCGCTTTATACAAAGAGGAGCGCTAAAAAAGAATTAGGGATTACAAAGCTTTCCAATAGTTTCTTCTATGGGATTTTTGTTGCAGGTTTTGTTGGCGGAAAGTTGTTTTACTATTTACAAGATCCTTTGCCTTACATGCAAAACCCAAGTTTAATGTCTGATAATTTTTCAGGAGGTTTTGTGTTTTATGGATCGTTTGTAGTGATTATTCCTTATGTTATTTGGTATTTAAAAAAGCATAACATTCCCGTTTTACCTATGCTAGATATATTTGCAATCACGACTACTATTGTGCATGCCATAGGTAGAATAGGTTGTTTTGCCGCAGGATGTTGTTACGGAGCGCCAACAGATAGTAGTATCGGAATCATTTTTCCAACAACACATGGTATTTCGGTTCACCCAACACAATTATATGAGGTAGCGCTATTAATAGCTATAATGTTAACGCTATTTGTAATTAAAAAGCACAAACAGTTTAACGGACAAATTTTCTTAATCTATTTAATGCTATATGCTTTTGGTAGAGGTATTCTAGAACTTTTTAGAGGAGATAACAGAGGCTATATTATAGATAACATATTGTCTCATTCGCAATTTATAGGGCTTTGTCTAATAGCAATTGCAGCTTATTTTTATTTTAAATTTTATAAACGAACAAACACTAACTTAATTAATACTTAACATTATGAAAAAACGATTTTTTAAAACAATTTTACCAGTGATGCTGTTAGTATCAGCAGTATTTATAATCGGTGCTGGATGTGGAGATGGTATAAGTGATCCACCACAAGATTTCCAAAATTATTGGCCAGACATAGATCAAGATGGCTATGGCGACGCATCCGTATCTTCTACTTCTTACACAGCTGATGATGTTCCTGTAAACTATATAATGGATAACACCGATTGTAATGACAACGATGCAACTGCATATCCAGGTGCTACAGAAATTCTTGACAATGGTATTGATGAAGATTGTGATGGTTACATATCGATAACCTTATTTGTAGATGCAGATGGAGATGGTTTTGGTAATCCAAACGCAACAGAAGTTGTAGAGTTATTGGTAGGTGAAAGTATACCTAGTGGTTATTCTTATTATGCTGGAGATTGTGGTGACAGTGATGCAAACATAAATCCTTTAGCAGATGAAGTTTTAGGTAATGGAATTGATGATAATTGCGATGGTAATTCAGATATTTTAGAATATTATACAGATGCAGATGGAGATGGTTATGGTGCAGGTGCAGCTTTACCACCACCAGCTTCTGGCGTTAACAATAATATTGATTGTGATGATTCTAATGCAGCTATTCATCCGTATAACATTGAAGTGCTAGATGGCATAGATAATGATTGTGATGGTGTAATAGATGAAAATTAATATATTAAAGCACTAAAACTTTTTTTACTAATTTCATAAACTCCATATCACAATAATTTTCATTTGGATATGGAGTTTTTCTTTTTCTTAATAATTTACCAATTATTTTATAGCTACTGTTTTACGAAGTAACCTCATATGCAGAAATTACGTTTGTTAACATGATAGATAAAAATTTATAAAACCAATATATTTTAATATCCATTTCAAAATGAAAACCATAGTAAAATATATAAGAACACATCTAAAAGAAGATTATAAAACGGATACATACTTCATTTTTTTATCGTTTTTAAGTGTTTTTATCTATATAAATCATGTTACAAATTTTGACCTAAACTTCTTAAGTAAAACTATAAATACTCCGTTACTTGTAATGTTTTATTTTGTATTTTTTGGGTTTGCTTATTACACAACAATAGCAATAATAGTTTTTACAAAATCAGATTATAGTTTTATAAAATCGAGTGGTTTTTGGTTTACAAGTATATTTGCTATTCTATTAGTAAGTTTGCGATTAGGGTTTTTAGAACACTACAAATGGATTTATGAAAATATTGCACCTCAAAAAGCTTTTTTTTATACTAAAATTGCCGCCAGAGCAATGCGTACCATTATTTTTTCGTTCGGAATTTTATTTTTCTATTATCTATTTGAAAAATATAACACCAATTTTTATGGTTTTTCAACAAAAAATGTAAGTTGGAAACCATATTTTTTACTCTTGTTAATCGTTATTCCTTTTATTGGTATTGCATCCTTTCAACCTAGTTTTTTAAATCAATATCCTTTAATTGGTAATACAGGTAACGCTATAAATAAGTTACATGCTTTAGCTATTTATGAATCTGTGTATTTATTCGATTTTATTTCTATAGAATGGTTTTTTAGAGGATTTCTTGTTTTAAGTATGGTTAAAATTTTGGGTTCAAAGGCTATTTTACCAATGGTAGCATTATATGTTTTTTTTCATATAGGAAAACCTACTGGAGAAATTATAGGCTCCATATTTGGTGGTTATATTTTAGGAATTATTTCTTTGCATAGTAGATCTATTATTGGCGGAATCATTATTCATATGGGAGTTGCTTTTTTAATGGATTTAATGGCAATTATTCAAAAATTTGATAATTATTTTTAAAATTTATTATCGTTAAATAAAAAGGACCGTTCCTTGTATCAAATACACGTTTGTTTCAATAGGTCTTCTTATGCGCTAATATAAAAGCTATGTTTGTTTAACTAAATAATTATGAAAACTATTTTTAAAATGGTACTCTTTATCTTATTTTTTACAGTACGTACGGTACATAACACTAATAAAAACCAGACTAACTTACGTATGTTTTAATAGAGATATTACAGATGAAAACTGAAACCTTGAAATACCAAATGGTATGGTGTATAATAATGACGATTGTGATGATAACGATGCTATGATAAACCCGAAAGTAGATGAAATAGTTGGTAATAATATTGACGTAACTGTGATGGTTATGTAGACATTATGGAATATTACACCGATGCAGATGGCGATGGTTATGGAGCAGGTGATGTATTACCACCACCAGCAGTTGGAGTACATAATAATTTAGACTGTGATGATACCAACCCTGAAGTACATCCGTATGCTGTGGAAGTTGAAAATGGTATCGATGATAATTGTGATGGAATAACAGATGAACTTTTTTAAATATTAAAAAAGAATCCATTAAGGGGTAACAATTTCTTTATTATTTTGATATAAGGGAAATGTATAATATTAAAACAAATTAACAATTATGAAAACAACGATCAAAATGCTTTGCCTACTAGTTTTATCTCTAGTATTATTTAACTGCGATAACGATGATGGGGATGCAGACAATCAAGACGATTGTAATTTTGCCGGATTTACTTTTTTAGATACCTCAGACAATACACAAACATTAATCGCGGAATCCGATTTAACCACAGATTTCTATTACACATCTTCTAATGGACCAGAAGTGGAAATATATAAATCTAGCGATCCTGGAAATTTTTGGTTTGTAACATTAGTTGTAACAGATGGAGCAACAGGAGGAGGACAATTAAGTGTTAATGGTACCATTTATAATGTAAATGTTACTTGTCAAAGAGCAGGTAATGCCATAGGTGAAGAATTTAGATACGATATTACTGGATTAGGTTTAGAAGCAGAGTATTGCGTAATTATTGACTTATACCATTAAAATAATATGAAAACACAAATTAAGTATCTAGTTCTTTGTATTGGTATGCTTGTTTTTAATTGTAAAGATGAAAATAAAACAGAACAATTAGTAAGTAAAACGAAGGTGGAGACAAAAAAAGAGGAAACAAAACAACTAAGTGAAGACGAAAAAATAGAAATAGTAAAATTCTATTTAAAGAACTACGCTAATAAACCTATAGAGTTTAAGGAAATTGTTTTTTTAAAGGACTCTTTAAATAAAGTGAAAGTGATTTTAAATAAAAAATTTAAAGCTACACAAACATTCAAGTTTTCGGATGCATTACGATTTTATAATGCTAAAAATAAATAATAACTACGCTTTTAATTTTAGAATAGTAATTGTTTGGAAGCATAATTTAATTAGAGTTTAAAATCCATTACTTTTGTAATACATCAAAAAAAGATACTATTGAAACATAAAAAACGCCATATCCTAATTTTATTCCTTTTGATATGGCGTTTTTTTTCTGTGTTTTCTATTTTATTTATTAAGTCAGAAAGAATAGCAAAACACAAGTACTTCTTAATAATGTTGTTTTTCTCATTTACTATTTCCTTTGCACAGCAGTACACCAATTACTCAACAAAAGATGGTTTGCCAAGTAATCATGTATATACTATTATACAAGATGCTAAAGGATTTATGTGGTTTTTAACCGATAAAGGAATGACAAGGTTTAATGGAAACCAATTAATAACATTTACTACAAAAGATGGATTGCCAAATAATGATGTTTGGGATGCGTATCCAACGCCAGATGGTAACGTTTGGTACATGTCTAAATCTGCAAGCCTAGGCTATGTAAAAGAAGATTCTATTCTATCCTTTCCTAATAGCAATAAAAACAAAATTATTAATCCCATATATTCTTCGCAAGTTGGTGATTCTGTTTATCCGTCTGGTCCAAATAGAACATTTACGTTAAAAGATAAGCAATGGATTGGTGAGTCGATTAAATCGTCAAACACTTTGTTTTTAGACAGAATAAAAGTAAGACAAGGTAATGTGGCTAATATTGCCTTTAAAGAAAAGGGGGAAATAGAATTATACGATAAAAAAAATAATGTCATAACTAGTTTTTATTCTAAAGACATCCATGGGAAAACTGGGGCTAGAGGACAATTAAATGATAGTTTGTTTTTCTGGACCACAAATAAAAATTATTCGATACTTAATTTTAATACCTTAAAAGTAAAAACAATTCATTTAAATAAATCTATAGGCATAGATGAAGTTAAAAATCTTCGAATCAATTTGGTGAATGGAGGATTGCAAATTTCGGGTAACGGATTTGTAGCAAAACTAGATGGAAAATATGAAATAGTTAATCCGTTCTTCTTTCCTAAAAATATGCAAGGCCATTTTGGTTTTATAGATAAATTGAATACCATTTGGATAGCTACTTTTAATAACGGCGTTTACAAACTGCCTTATGTAAAAAGAAATGTAAAATATAAATTGCTTAATGAGAAAATTCAAAGCTTTAATATAATAAACCAGGAGTTAATTGTAGGTGTATACGGAAAGGGTTTTTATAAATACAATAAAAAAGAAAAAGCATTTCAAGAGTATATAAAAAGGGATGATTATGTTTTTGGAGCAAGCCGAATAAAGCAATTAAATACCAGTTTTTACTTATTTAAAAACTCCATATCCAAAGAAGTAAATGGAGTCATTTCTACATTAGATCTTTCTGATATATATATGGAAGAATATGTCATAAATGAAATAGGGCGAAAGCTATTGTATTTTGAGGATAAATTATATGGTAATTTTTCCTTCGGAATTAATAAGCTAAATTTAAATTCTTTAAAAGTAGAGAAAGAATTCCGTCAAAAAGGAGCGAATGATATCGTTTGTTTTAAAGATCGTTTATTAGTTGCAACTACTAATGGCTTAAAGGAAATTATAAACGATTCCTTGCAACCTATAGTATTTGAGAATAAAACATTTAATAAATCTATTTTAAGTATTAAAAAAATGGATGACACCAACATCATAATTAACACGGATGGTTTTGGTGCGTATATTTCAGATTTAAAAGAAATAAAACCTTTAGTTTCTACAGCATTTTTAATTGTTGAAGAAGCATTTGTTGAAGATAAAAAATTATGGTTAGCAACAAATACGGGTGTTTTAAAATTCACTAAAACAAATAACGATTATCAATTAGAAAAACAATTTACAATAAAAGATGGTTTGCCAACAGATCATATAAATACGGTGTTTGTAGATGATGAAAATCTAATAGTAGGTACCAATAACGGAATAGCTATTTTACCAAAAAAAAGCGAGAGTATACCGCAGTTGTTAGATGTGTACATTGGTGAAGCCAAGTATAATAATAAGAATATAACAGCAGATAGTGCTACTTTTAAATACACAGAAAATAATAACGTTAATATTACAGTCGCAAATATTGATTTCTCAGAAAATAACACTGATTTCTTATATGATTTTAAGCTAGAGCCTTCTCAAAAAAAATGGACAACCACCAATACAAATATTTTTAATTTCAACAATTTACAGCCAGGTAGTTATATTTTTCATTTTAAATCTGGTACTATCATTAAACAATTGCATTTTACCATAAAACCATTGTGGTGGCAAGCATTTTGGTTTAAAGTCTTGGTTGTATTGTTAGGTGTTTTTTTAGTAGCATTAATCTCTAGGTTTTTTGTGAGACGTTCTCAATTTAAAAAAAATCAAAAAGTTTTTGAAGACAAACGATTAAGTGAGTTACAACTTAAAGCATTGCGATCTCAAATGAATCCACATTTTGTTTTCAACTCGCTTTCTGCAATTCAATACTATATTGGTGAAAATGATTTTGAAGCTTCAGAGACCTATTTAGTAAAATTCTCAAAGCTTATTCGTCAGTTTTTTGAGCTTTCCAAAGAAAACGAAATATCCTTAGCTACAGAAGTTAGTTTACTTAATAATTATTTAGAAATCGAAAAACTTCGTTTTAAAGAAAAACTAAATTTTACTATTCATGTAGATACTGATTTAAACCTAGAAAGCACAAAAATTCCAACCATGTTATTGCAGCCAATAGTAGAAAATGCTGTAAATCATGGCGTTTTTAATAAAATGGAAAATGGCTTAGTAGCATTGCGTTTTATATATATAGATGCCCAAACATTTAAAGTCGAAATCATCGATGATGGAGTAGGTTTTGTGAATACAAAGAAGCGACAAAATAAAAATGTAAAATCTTCCAACGTATTAAAAGATAGATTGCATTTTTTAAATTATTCCGAAAAATGGCAAATCAGTTATAACGAAGAAGAAGTACATCCAGATAAAAAAGATAAGGGAAACAAATCGGTGTTTTTAATTAAGATAATTAAATAATGAATAATATAACAGCCATATTGGTAGATGATGAGGTTTCAAACCTAAAAGGATTACAGCGTAAAATTGAAAAACTGTTTCCTAATATTCAAATTTCTGGTGCTTTTCAAAAACCAGAAGATGCTATAGAAGCTATTCAACAACAAGAACCAAATATTCTTTTTTTAGATATTGAAATGCCTAGAATTAGTGGTTTTGAGTTACTTGCTAAATTAAAACAAGTCCATTTTCAAGTTATTTTTGTAACTGCTTATAACGAGTATGCTCTAGAAGCTTTTAAAAAGAATGCCATTGATTATGTTTTAAAACCTATAGATAATACCGATTTAGTGGAAGCTGTAAATAAAGCTATAGATATTGTTCATTTAAAAAAGGAAAGCGAAAACAACTCCAAATTAGTCGCTTTATTAGAAGAAAATATATCTAAAAATAATAAGATAATTGTACCCACCCAAAAAGGGGTTTCTTTTATACCACAAGATGAGGTTTTACATTTAGAAGGCTATGAAGGCTACACCAAAATTCACTTAATCAATAGTACTACAATAATCAGTTCTTACAATTTAGGTAAGTTTGAAAAACTAATAAACTCCAAGTTTTTTAAATGCCATAAGTCGCACATTATTAATCTAGAAAAAGTACGTCATTTTGAAAACGAAGGATATGTAGTTCTAGAAAATGCGTATCGTGTTCCCATATCTAAAACCAATAAAAAGGCGTTTTTAAGTTTGTTTAGTTAAGTTATTTGTAAACATGGAATTATTTCAAAAAAAAATCGCTCTTTAAAATTTTAAAGAGCGATTTTTTTTAATTGTTAAAACAAATTAATACTTAATAATTTTCTTGCTGAGGTTTCCAACTTTTAAAAAGTAAGTGCCTTTTGCTAGGTGTTTAGTAGAAACCTCTGTAGTGAAATCTGTAAGTTTTCCTTTTAAAACTACCTTTCCTAAAATTGAATATATTTCAAATTCTTTATTTAATAATGTATCTGTATTAAACGTAATATGGAAATAGTCTTTACTTGGATTTGGATACGTGTTTAATTTAATCTCGTTATAGTTGTCTTCATTAATAGATAAGGAGCTGGTAAATATATGGTCTAGACTTGCTTGAATAAAAAAGTCTAAATCATTGCTAGGAGCTAATCCGTTAGTTACCGATGCGTCAATATTTATAGGGTTAAACAACGTAGACATGACACTAAAGGTGTCGTTTTCATAAAAAGTCATTGTAGTTTCTCCTGCATTAGGGTATGTTGCAGGACCAAACTCATAAACACTAATGCCTTCTGTTCTTGGTGTTACTCCATCTATGTAATATAAGGTTGAAAATACCCAGGTAAGCGGACTTGGGTAACTTATACTTATATTACTATTTTTATCAATTTGAGGAACTCCTAAACCTCCATCATCGACAAAGGTTTGTGTGTCGTAAGAAGCTAACCAAGCATAATCATACATAAATTCTCCAGTTGAAAAATTAGCAGGTGCTCCAAAATACATTCCGTAGATTAAATCACTTCCTATAATCCATAATTTTCCACCATTATTTAAATAACTGGTAAGTTCTGTATTTCCAGAAGTACCGTTAGACCAAAAATTAAGGTTTAAACTATCGTCACCGGTAAACCAAATAACTAAATCATAGTTATCTAACTCTGTACTAGTAGGAATTCCATTGGTATTGGAGTCATATAAAGTTACACTTGTATAAGATGTTGTTAATATCGAATTGTAAAAAGCAGCATTATCATTTATGTCAAAATCATTATCCGTAACTAATAAAATATCATTTTGGGAAAAGGATAATACTGTAATAGATAAGGTTAGAATTAATAGTAGTTTTTTCTTCATATTTATTTTTTTTTAGTGAATTATACTTAAAATTAATAAAAAATAATTAGTTGTAACCTTTTTTGTAAAAGAGTTTTAACGTTGTTTTATTTTTAGGAATTAAATTGCTGATTTATCAAAAAAATGACTGTTATTTTATCTTTTTCTATTGAAGATTTTAAGACTAGAGATTTTTTATAGAAATGTAGTGTAGTACGTCATTTTGAAAACGAAGGATATGTTGTTCTAGATAATGCATATCGTGTTCCAATATCTAAAACCAATAAAAAGGCATTTATAAGTTTGTTTCAATAAATTTTAGAAAATAGGGTAACAAAAGTTCAAGCTAGTTTATATAATGCTATAAACTATAAATTTTGAACGTTTAAAACTTTAAATTATGAAAAATAGAAACACCAAATTCAAATTATTACTTAGTCTAGTACTTGTAGTAGGTACTTTATTTACATCCTGTGACCCAAAGGATATTAACGAGTCTTATGAGCCAGGAGAAAATAATGAAATAGGATTAGACTTAGGGCAAAACGTACAGCATGATTTTATGGGGCGAATTGTAGATGAGTCCAATGCTCCATTAGAAAATGTAATGGTCTCTATCGGATCAAAAATGGAGTCTACAGATGCCAATGGGATGTTTATTATTAGTAACGCGAATGTAAAAAAAAGACAAGCATTTATTGTAGCAGAAAAGCCGGGTTATCTAAAAGGAATGCAAAGTATAGTACCTACTCAAGGAACAAATACGGTGCGTTTGATGCTAATTCCTCAAAATATTGTAGCAACAATTTCTTCTGGAGGAGATAGTGAAGTGAACTTGCCAAACGGAACTGCCGTGAAGTTTGATGGCGCGTTTAAAGAGGTAAACGGAAATGCATATTCTGGAAATGTAGATGTGATCATGTATCATTTAGATCCTTCAAATCCGGATATCGATGCAATAATGCCTGGCAATTTGCAAGCGGAAAATGCTAGTGGAGAGGAACGTATTCTGGAGTCTTACGGGATGTTAAATGTAGAATTAAGAGGAGCATCTGGTCAAGAATTAAATATTGCAGATGGACATGTTGCAGAAATTGAAATGCCAGTAGATCCTGCACAAAGCGGTAATGCACCAGCAACGATTCCTTTATGGCATTTTGATGAAGAAAATGGGTATTGGATAGAAGATGGAGAAGCGACTTTAATTGGAGGGAAATATGTTGGTGAAGTTTCTCATTTTTCATGGTGGAACTGTGATGCGCAATTTCCAACGGTTACCTTATGTTTAAATGTGGTGGATGCTGCAAATATTCCTTTATCTAATGTAAAAGTCGAAATGTTTAGAAGTGGAGCAACCTATCCAAGAACAGGAGTGTCTAATGGTATTGGTGAAATATGCGGTTTAATACCAGCAAATGAAACCTTAACTTTAAAAATATTCGATCAATGTGGTATAGAAGTATATACTACAACTATAGGGCCTTTTTCAACCAATACCAATTATGGTGATTTAGTGTTGCCAACAGTATCGGCAGCAGTTATTACTGGTAATCTAGTAGATTGTTCAAATGCTAATGTTACTAATGGCTATGCAGCGGTAACCTATGGAAACCAATATGCAACTGTAGATGTAACCAATGGAAGTTTTTCTTTAAGTGTAATACAATGTGCTTCTTTAGCCGATTTCACTTTAGAAGGAGCTGATTTTGATACTTTTCAAACCACAACAGCATTGCCTTTTACTTTTAATAATACCAATGTTGGAAATATAATTGCTTGTTCTGCAGTAACAGAATTCATTAGTGTACGAGTAGATAATAATCCAACAGATTATTTTTTAGCTAGTATAAGTGCAAGTGGTAACCAATCAAGTCCTGGGATTTCTGTTAGTTCTCAAACAAATCTAAACTACTTCTATGTTGGTTTAGGGAGTACAACACCAGGGAATTATTCTTTAGATCAGTTTGGTTTTGAAGCATCTAATATCGATTTAGATTATTCTATACCAACTAATTTACAATTAAATTTATCTAATTATGGTAGTGCCGGTAATTATATAGACGCAACCATTAACGGAACCTATACGGATACTTCAGGAAATGTGAGAAACCTTTCTGTAACCATTCACGTAATAAGAGATATGTAATACGAGTTCGTTTTTTGTAATTAGGATAAAAAAAAGAGGCTTCAATGGAAGCCTCTTTTTTATTATTTATTTCCACCTAAATACATACAATCTTGTAAGCTTTTCATACCATTAAAAGGAACAGGAGTCTTTTCGTAACCATAAGTTCCACTTAGTTCTTTAGATAAGTTATGATCATCTACATTAATTTCAATATCGTTCATTGTAAACTCACAAGGATGCTCATACCCAGCAGCATGTGTGATTTCGATAAACTCTTTTCTAAATGTTCTAAAATATTGCGCTAAACGCACCGATTTTAAAGTAGGGTCTATACCGTTTTGTAACCATTTACTTTGTGTAGCAACACCACTTGGACATTTATTAGTATGACAAACTTGTGCTTGTATACAACCTATACTCATCATGGCTTCTCGAGCAACATTTATACAATCTGCACCCATTGCAAAAGCCATTGCAGCTTTAGCAGGGAAACCTAATTTACCGCTTCCAATAAATACAATACGTTCGCTTAAGCCTTTACGTTGAAATAATTTATATAAATCACCAAAACCATACACCCAAGGTAAAGATACGTGATCTGCAAAACTTGGAGGCGCAGCTCCGGTACCACCTTCACCACCATCAACAGTAATAAAATCAGGACCTTTTCCTGTCGCTTTCATAATGTCTGCAAGCTCTTCCCATTGTTCTAATTTACCAATAGCAGCTTTAATACCAACAGGTAATCCTGTAGCTTCGGCTATTTGCTCAATAAAATCTACCATTTCTGGTACGTTACTAAACGCTTTATGATTTGGAGGAGAAAGTACATCTTTTCCAATTTCAACACCTCTAATCTTCGCTATTTCTGGTGTTATTTTAGCTCCTGGTAAAACACCTCCTTTTCCAGGTTTAGCTCCTTGTGATAATTTTACTTCAATAGCACGTATAAACGGATTGTCTTCTACTAGCTTTATCATTTTTTCCATAGAAAAACCACCATCCGCAGCGCGAACACCAAAATAACCGGTTCCAAAATGAAAAACTACATCGCCACCATGACTGTGATGTGGCGATAAACCACCTTCACCTGTATTATGATATGCACCAGCCATTTTAACGCCTTTATTCATAGATTCCACCGCTTTCGCAGATAGCGAACCAAAACTCATAGCAGAAACATTAATTACAGAACCTGGTCTAAACGGTTTTTTACGTTTATTAAACTCACCCATTATTTTTGCGCAAGGCAAAAAGCAATGGTTTTCATTATTTGGATGATCTGTAGGTATTTGATATGGCATCATCGCGTTATTAATAAAAATATGCTGATGTGCATAGATATCTCTATCTGTACCAAAGCCTTCGTAGTTGTTTTCTTTTTTTGCTGAAGCATAAATCCAACCACGTTCAATTCTATTAAAAGGTAACTCGTCTCTGTTATTGGCAACTAGATATTGCCTTAATTCGGGACCAATTTTCTCCAACATATATCTAAAATGACCAATAATTGGAAAATTATGACTTATAGTATGCGATTTTTGAAATAGCACATCTCGAATAGCTACTAATGCTAAACCTATGATAATCCATAACCACCAAGAAATATTGGATAAAAAATCGAGAAGTGTTTCCATTTTGAATGTTTTTTGTTCAAAAATATAAATTTATTGGCTAACAAGTTTATAAAAAGAGGAAAACCCCTTTTAAAGTTTAAAATTAAAGCTTCGCACTTTTATGGAGTGTTTTTTTTATATCTGTTAGAAAGATAAAGAGGATTTGTTGGAGGTATAATTTCAATGTAAAGACTGAAAAATAATCAGATCTAATAACGCGTTGATTATCAGTATTTAATATTGGTTTTGCATACTACGTACCCCTACGTAAATTGATGTGGTGTTAATGCTTTATATAGTTGAATGTTATAATTTGTGGGATAAAATCAAGCAGTATATCACATTTAAATGATTGTTCTCATGAAAAAACACTTACTTCTTTTAACCGTATTTCTTTTTATGTCCTTTTGTGCAAACGCACAGTACACTTCTATTCCAGATTCTAATTTTGAGCAGGAATTAATAAACGATGGTTATGATAGTGAAGGGACCTTGATGGCCAATACTTACCGTAGATGTAATTTACATTACAACTCTTAACATAACAGGAACCAATAAACCGCAAAACCAAAAAATAACAAATCTAACCGGTATTCAGGATTTTATAGGCTTAGAACATTTATATAGTAATGATAATCTTATTTCTCAAATAGATCTAACACAAAACACAAATCTACTGTCCTTACGTTGTAATAATAATGTAATAACAGTATTAGATTTAACTAATAATTCTAGACTAAACTACTTGTCATGTCTTAACAATCAAATCCAGTATTTAGATTTAAGTAACGTTGGGAATTTATATACCTTAAATTGTAGAAATAATGACTTAAGTTATTTAGATATTAGTAATGGGTTTAATTCAAATATGATTTTCTATAGGTCAGATGGTAATCCTAATTTACAATGTGTAAGTTTAGATTCACAAGATGTTGTAGACGATTGGAATTATAGAACAGATACACCAACAACATTTCAGGTCGATGTATCCACTACTTTTAGCATAGACTGTTCTTCTGCATTTACGACTACTTGGAAAACGGATAACTCAGGAACATCAGACGATTATAGTATTACAATACCAACAACAAGTTTGGCTACGTATAATTATAATGTAGATTGGGGAGATGGTCAAACAGATACTGGTTTAACAGGTAGTATTACACATGCTTATAACGCAATTGGTGTTTACACAGTTACTATAACAGGGAGTTATCCACACATGCGCTTTGCCAACTCTGGAGATAAAGATAAAATACTTTCTATTGAAAATTGGGGTTCTCAAGCTTGGAGTTCCATGGACTATAGTTTTTATGGATGCTCTAATTTAGAAATTAATGCAACAGATAATCCAAACTTGTCAGAAGCCACTTCGTTCCTTAAAATTTTTAATACGGCAACCTCTATGAATCAAGATATAGGCGGATGGAATGTAAGTTCAATTACAAATATGGCGTATGCATTTCAAGATGCTACAGCTTTTAATCAAGATATTAGCAGCTGGGATACTAGTGCAACTACATCAATGGCTTTTATGTTTGACGGAGCCACAGCTTTTAATCAAGATATTAGTAGTTGGGATGTAAGTATTGTTGCCAATATGTCTACGATGTTTAGTGATGCAGTTGCCTTTAATCAAGACCTTGGCTTATGGGATATAAGTAATGTTACCAATATGACTAACATGATGGATAACGTAACACTTTCTATAGAAAATTACGACAACACTTTAATAGGCTGGAGCACCTTAAATGGAACAGAAACTAAAATACCAACAGGAATTAATTTTAACGCAGGCAATAGTAATTATTGTTATGGGGAAGCAGCAAGAACTAATTTAGTTAGTGCACCATATAACTGGACTATTTCAGATGGTGTTTCAGACTGTCCAACCTTATTTACTACTTTTTTTATAACCACATGGGAAACTACAGCAGCAAATGAAACGATTACAATACCTACAATAGGTTCTGGTTATAATTATGAAATAGATTGGGAAAATGACGGTACTTTTGATGATCTAAGCGTTACAGGAGATGCTACACATACGTATGCAACAGCAGGAACACATACCATAGCGATTAAAGGTGATTTTCCACATATCTATTTTAATAATTCGGGAGACAAAGATAAAATACTATCTGTGAATCAATGGGGAGATCAGGCATGGAAAAGCATGGAAGCTAGTTTTTATGGTTGTAGTAATTTAGTAATAACGGCTTCCGATATACCAAATCTAGAACAGTGTAGCTCTTTTAATAGTATTTTTCGAGATGCCGTTTCTTTAAATCATGATATCAATGGATGGCAAGTAGAGAATATCACAGATATGGGGCATGCTTTTGAAAATGCTACAAGTTTTAATGAAAATCTTAATTTATGGAATGTAAGTAATGTAATAACTATGGAGAGTATTTTTTTAAACGCCTCCACTTTTAATAGAAATATTAATGATTGGAATGTTGAAAATGTAACCAATATGTCTTCTATGTTCAAAAATGCTACAGCTTTTAATCAAGACATAGAAAACTGGAATGTGAAAAATGCGGTTACCATGGAATCTATGTTTGCCAATGCTACGTCATTTGATCAAAATCTTGGTACTTGGGATATCAGCAGTGTTACCAACATGACAGACATGCTCGATGGCATAAGCTTGTCTTTAAATAATTACGATTATACTTTAATAGGATGGCATGCGCTTAGTGGTTCAGAAATACAAATACCTACTGGAATTACCTTTAATGGAGGTAATAGTGTTTATTGTTTAGCAGATTCTGTTAGAACCAATTTAACGACTTCTATGGGATGGAATATTACAGATGAAGGGAACGATTGTTCTTCAGCTTTTATTACAACATGGAAAACAGATAATCCGGGAACTTCAAATGCTAATAGTATTACCATACCTACACAAGGTACAGACCCTTATAATTACAATGTAGATTGGGGAGATGGTTTAACTAATAGTAATATTGCATCAAGCATAACACATCAATATGCCACAGCAGGAACGTATACCGTAACCATAACTGGAGACTATCCATGGTTTTGGTCTGGAAGTTCTGGAGATAAAGACAAATTACTATCCGTAGAGCAATGGGGAGAACAAGTATGGCAAAGTATGCATGCTAGTTTTTATGGTTGCTCTAATGTGGTTATTAATGCTACAGATAAACCAGACCTGTCACAGGTTACTTCTTTTTACCGTATTTTTCGTCAAGCTCCTGCTATTAATCAAGCTGTAATTGGTACTTGGGATGTTAGTACTGTAACTAGTATGGAACAAGCTTTTACAGGTGCCACAACATTTAATCAAGACTTAAGCAGTTGGGACATGAGTAATGTAACATCTACACTTAATATGTTTTCTGGTGCACTTGTATTTAATCAAGATATAAGTGGATGGGACGTTGGTAACGTTACTAACATAGCTCATATGTTTAGAAATGCAGTAGCTTTTAATCAACCTATTGGGAGTTGGGATGTAAAAAATGTGGAATTTATGAACCGTATGTTTGAAGGCGCAGTAGCCTTTAACCAAGATCTTAGTAATTGGGATATAAGTAAAGTAACCAATATGGCTAGCATGTTTGATGGTGTAACGGTATCCACTTCCAATTACGATAGTACTTTAATAGGCTGGAACACTTTAGTTTCGACAGAAACACAAATTCCTACAAACATAACGTTTAGTGGTGGTAATAGCACCTATTGTTCTGCGGAAGTAGCACAAACAAATTTAATGAGTGCATCTAATAACTGGACAATTACAGATGGAGGAAAAGACTGTTCTGCATTATTTATTACTACTTGGCAAACAGCAGCAGCAAATGAAACGATTACTATACCTACTACAGGTACAGGTTATAATTACGATATTGATTGGGATAATGATGGCGTTTTTGATGATCTAGGGGTTTCAGGAGACGCAACACATTCGTATGCTAATAGTGGTATACACACTATTAATATAAAAGGCGATTTTCCTCGTATTTATTTTAACGATTCTAACGTTTCTGGAAATAAATTAAAAATTCTGTCTGTAGAGCAATGGGGAACCCAAACTTGGGAAAGTATGGACGGTAGCTTTAGTGGTTGTGCAAATTTAGTAATTAATGCCACAGATAGTCCAAACCTATCACAAGTCACTTCTTTAAGCAGAATGTTTCAGTATGCTACTTCTATAAATCAAGATTTAAGCGCATGGGATGTAAGCACTATTACAAATATGTTGGGTGTCTTTTGGGGAGCTTCCACTTTTAATCAAAGCCTAAATGCATGGGATGTAAGTAACGTAACCAAGATGTCATCAATGTTTTATGACGCGTCTGCATTTAACCAAGAATTAAGTAATTGGGATGTAAGTAACGTAACGGATATGTATATTATGTTTGGAGATGCTACTGCTTTTAATCAAGATATTGGTATTTGGGACGTAAGTAGCGTTATAGACATGGCTAATATGTTTGGAGACGCAACTAATTTTAATCAAAACATTGGGAGTTGGGATGTTAGTAATGTTATAAGTATGCGTGGAATGTTTTATGGCTCTGCTTTTAATCAAGATATAAGTTCTTGGGATGTAAGTAGCGTTATAACAATGTCATCAATGTTTAATTTGAATACTGCTTTTAATCAAGATATTGGGAGCTGGGATGTTAGTAGTGTTACCGATATGGGGTATATGTTTATTAACGCTACTTCATTTAATCAAGACATAGGTAATTGGGATGTTAGTAAGGTAACAGATATGTATGGGATGTTTTATGCTGCAACTGTTTTTGATCAAAATCTTGGGTTCTGGGATATAAGTAATGTAAACAATATGGATCAAATGTTTAGTGGTGTAAGCTTATCCTTAGAAAATTACGATAGCACTTTAATAGGTTGGAATACTTTAGATACTGGTGAAATACAAATACCAATAGGTATAGTTTTTAATGGTGGTACTAATAAGTATTGTGCAGGAGAAGCAGCAAGAACCAATTTAATAAGTACTCATGGCTGGACTATTACAGATGGAGGTAGCAATTGTGCTTTAGTTTCTCCAAAAGTGGTATTACAAGGTGCAGCTTTAAACCCTAATACAGGAGAAGAAGCTTTAATGCGAGACGATTTACGTATAGCAGGATTGCTTCCTATTACAAGTCCTTATACAGATGCTGTGGTAGTTGATGCTACAGTATTTAATACAGGAGGAACTTTGGGAACAGGATCTATAGCCGATAATATTGTAGACTGGGTTTTTGTTGAATTACGTGATGCAGCGAACAGCTTAGTTATTTTAGCAAGCCAATCGGCTTTATTACAACGTGATGGAGATGTGGTTGCTATTGATGGTCTTTCAAGTATAAGTTTTGATTTGGGTGCAGACAATTATTATGTTGTAGTGAAGCATCGTAACCATTTAGGGATTATGACAGCAAATCCTGTAACTTTAGATGTTTTAGCTCCTACAGTAGATTTTACAGACGCCAACAATCCAATTACTTATGGGAACAATGCACAAAGCTCTTTTGGGATGCCAACTGGCATTTTAGGGATGTGGGCAGGAGATATAAAAAGTAATGGTCAAACACGCTTTTTAGGACCAGGAAACGATTCAGGAGTATTAAAAAGTATTATTTTAAATACACCTGGAAATACTTCAGGTAGTAATTTCTATCCTTTTATAGCTTACGACAAAGCAGATATTAATATGAATAGTCAAGTAAGGTATTTAGGGCCAGGAAATGATACAGGGATATTAAAAAATATCATTTTAAATCATCCAGAAAATGGATCATCTTCTAATTTTTATCCAATAACCGAACAACTGCCTAATTAATATTAAAAATAAAAAACATGAAAAAAATATACTCAACAATCGTTATAATTTTACTTGCCTTTACATTGCAAGCGCAAACATATGAGTTTAGCATCTCTTTATTAGGAATAAATTCAAGTACAGGAAATCCTCAAATAGCACTATTAGCAACACCAAGCGAGGGTGTCACAGATCATAGTACAGATGATCTAGGAGCAGGTTTTTATGTGCCAGAAGGTGTAACTTTAGGGAATTTTGTAACAGGTAATTCAGGACTTCCAGCTTCTGAATGGGAATCTATATCCTTATCAAATACAACAGACGCCTATTTTTTAAGTAGAGTAGAAGCTGGAGCAAATAGTATTTTATTAAATGGTAGCGGCCCTTTCGAGCTGGTTATATTCGATATTATTGCAACCTCTACACTAGCTTCTAATGCTATGATAACATTTGTTGAAAATGGCGACCCTATTTTTAATGAATTATTATTTATTGAAAACTATATTAATATAGCCGCAGTAAATAGATTTTCACAAAATGACCCAGCAGCCAATTCAATAACTCTAGGAACTTTAAGCACAGCAACTATTCACTCTGGGATAAAAGACATTAGCTTCTACCCAAACCCTGTAAAAAGCAATGTTACTATTGTATTGCTAAATCATGCTTCCTATACAATTCTAGATATAAATGGTAGGCTAGTTCAAAAAGGGGAGTTACTAGAAGGTAATAACCTTTTAAATCTATCAACATTAGCAAACGGCTTGTATGTATTGAAACTTTCAATAGATAATCAAACCTTCATCAAAAAGATAATAAAAGAGTAACCCTAACTATTATTTAATTATTAAAACGTCTTCATTACTATATTATAGTTTGAGGCGTTTTTTGTTTACATATAATTCGATTTAGTGTAAGAATAAAGTAGGTGAGTAGTAAAAAAATTATACGGTATAATGCATTAATTATTAGTGGTTTATGTGTTTTTAAGGTACTACGTACCCCTACGTAAATTGATGTGGTGTTAATGCTTTATATAGTTGAATGTTATAATTTGTGGAATAAAATCAAGCAGTATATCACATTTAAATGATTGTTCTCATGAAAAAATACTTACTTCTTTTAACCGTATTTCTTTTTATGTCCTTTTGTGCAAACGCACAGTACACTTCTATTCCAGATTCTAATTTTGAGCAGGAATTAATAAACGATGGTCATGATAGTGAAGGGACGCTTGATGGCCAAATACTTACCGCAGATGTAATTTACATTACA
>NZ_LIQI01000005.1 GCF_001418105.1 Lacinutrix himadriensis | reverse complement strand
TCTTTACACAGCTTTAAATGAAGTTCAGAGTGAGTGCTTGCAACTCTTTAGATTGCTGGATAGTTACATAAAATACCGAACGGCATCGAAGAATAAACTTCATGGTGAAGAAACCTTAGGAATACCTTCCAAGTTTGTGTATCGTTCTTTAAAGCGAAACGTTAAGCATTTGCAAAAGGAGATTACCGCGATAGAAGAGCGTCTATTAGATTTAGTTAAACAAGAGCAGCAACATCAACTGACATTATTAAAAAGCATCCCAGGAATGGGTGTGAAAACAGCTTTGTTTTTAATAGTAGTAACTGATGGATTTAAAAAATTTGAAACGGCATCACAACTGTGTAGTTATGTCGGTATTACACCAACTATACGAAAATCAGGAAGCAGTGTTCGCGGACGAAGTAGAATAAGTAAAGTAGGGAATAAGAAACTAAGAAATCTGCTATTTTTATGTGCATTTTCGGCATGTAAGTACAATAAGGCTTGTAGAGAGATTTATGAACGATTGGTGGCCAAAGGAAAGAGTAAAAAACTTGCGTTAATAGCAGTTGCAAATAAGTTATTAAAGCAAGCATTTGCTATTGCTAAATCAGGATTGCCATATTGTGAAAATCACGTTTCAGTATTGCCTAAATAGTAAAGAATTACATAAAATATAAAAGGCTCAAAACAATAAAATTATTTTGAGCCAAAACTAATAATGTCTAAAATTAACGAAGAAAAGAGTTGTTTTTTACCTCAGTTCTTTGTTAGTAATGTAGATGGTGATCATGTAAATGAAGTCATCAAAAAATTAAATCCAGAAACTACGCTATTCGTAATTGTTTCTAAAACATTTACAACCCAAGAAACCTTATCGAATGCAACTACTTTAAAAGACTGGTTTTTAAAAAGTGCGAAACAAGAAGATATCGCTAAGCATTTTGTTGCGGTTTCTACAAATATTGAAAAAGTAAAAGGTTTTGGCGTAGATGAAAATAATATTTTCCCAATGTGGAATTGGGTTGGAGGACGTTTCTCTCTTTGGAGCGCTGTAGGACTAACTATTAGTTTGTCGGTAGGAAACGAGAATTTTGAAAGCCTTCTTTTAGGAGCTAATAAAATGGATACCCATTTTAAAAACGAAGATTTCAAAACCAACATTCCAGTAGTGCTTGCGCTAATTAGTGTTTGGTATAATAACTTTTTTGATGCAGAAAGCGAAGCTGTTATTCCGTATTCACAATATCTAAATCAATTTGCTACCTATTTACAGCAAGGTATTATGGAAAGTAATGGGAAAAGTGTAGATAGAAACGGCGATGTAGTAAATTACCAAACAGGAACCATAATTTGGGGAGAACCTGGAACGAACTCGCAACACGCGTTTTTTCAATTAATACATCAAGGAACCAAACTTATTCCTGCAGACTTTATAGGATTTGCTCAATCTTTACATGGTAATAAAGATCATCAAGATAAACTGATGTCTAACTTTTTTGCACAAACGGAAGCGCTTTTAAACGGAAAAGATAAAAGTGAAGTTATAGCAGAAGGAACCGAAGAAACATTAATACCATTTAAAGTGTTTCCAGGAAACAAACCTACCAACACTATTTTTATAGATAAACTCACACCAGAAAGTTTAGGGAAACTGATTGCGATGTATGAGCATAAAATTTTTGTACAAGGAATTATCTGGAATGTTTTTAGCTACGACCAATTTGGTGTAGAGCTTGGTAAGCAGTTAGCTGGAAAAATTTTAAAAGAATTTAAAAATGATGATTTCGCAAATCACGACACTTCTACCTTAAATTTATTGAATCATTATAAGGAATTAACAAATTAATTGTTAAAAAGTCTGTTTATAGCTTTAATATCTAAGTAATTGAAAGCGTGCTTATTTGTGTTATCTTCAAGATTGAAAATTTGTTAACGTTAAGTTAATGTTAAATCATTAATTCAATGTATTTTTGCAAAAAAATAAACCAAATATTAAATTCAATAAAATGAAAAAAATTTCAAGATTTTTATTTTTAGTAGTAACGCTTATGCTTACTACAGGAGCAATGGCTCAAAGTACTGTAACAGGTACTATTATTGATGCCGAAATGAACGCGCCACTTCCTGCGTCAAACATTATTGAAAAAGGAACTGCAAATGGAGCATCATCAGATTTTGATGGTAACTTTACTATTACTACTGAAGCAAAAGCTGGTAAAATAGTTATCTCTTATGTAGGTTACACATCTGTAACAGTATCTTTTAACGGTAATACAGATTTAGGAAACATTACTTTAACTAGTGATAACTCTTTAGAAGAAGTAGTGATTATTGGTTCTGGAGTTATTGATTTAGCAGAAGACAGAAAAACACCTGTTGCTGTAACTACTATTAAAGCAGCTGAGATTCAACAAAAAGCTGGAAACTGGGATTTACCAGAAGTATTGAAATCTACTCCTTCTATTCAAAACCTTAAATCTGGTGGTTTTGGTGATGGTCAAATGTTTATTCGTGGTTTCGATCAAACAAACACAGCATTCTTATTAAACGGGCAACCAATTAATGGTATGGAAGATGGTAAAATGTACTGGTCTAACTGGTCTGGTGTTATGGATGTTGCTAACGCAATTCAAGTACAACGTGGTTTAGGAGCTTCTAAATTAGCAATTTCTTCAGTTGGTGGTACGGTAAACATCGTGACAAAAACTATTGACAGAAAAGAAGGTGGTTTTGTACAACAAATGGTAGGTAATGATAATTACACGAAAACTACAGCATATTATTCTACAGGAGTAAACGAAAAAGGATGGTCTTTTTCTGGTTTATTAGGTCACTGGCAAGGGGATGGTTATGTAGATAACACAGATGGTCAAGGACAAACATATTTTTTCTCTGTTGGTTACCAACCAAATGAAAAACATTCTTTAAACTTCTTATTAACTGGTGCTCCACAATGGCATGCAGCAGCTGGAAGTGGTTCAATAGAATCGTTTTTAGATAATGGTAGAAAATATAATTCTTGGAACTTTAGTGGGGTAGATAGTCCAAATAATTTAAATGGAGGAAAATATCCAGGTGGAAGAAATATTTATCACAAGCCAGTAGCTAACATTAGCTGGGATTGGACAATTAATGAGAAATCTGAATTATCTACTGTACTTTACGGTTCAATGGGTCGTGGTAGTTTTGCACAAGCAAGAACTTCTGGAGATGATGTAACATATGCAAGAGGTTCTAATAATAACCATAACTGGTTTGGTTTAGTAACTAATTATAACAACCAATTAAGTGAAACATTAAACCTTAACTTTGGTGCAGATGTACGTTTATATAACGGTATTCACTTTAGAGATGTAAGAGAATTTGTAACTCTAGACTCTGTAAGTGCGTCTTCAGGATATAGCGGAAATTATGAATTAACAGAAGCTGGTGGTATTAATCCTTGGGAAGTGTTTTTTAACCCAAACAATGACCATTCACAACGTTTTGGTTATGATTACGAAGAGCAAATTAACTATGCTGGTGTTTTTGGTCAGTTAGAATATTCTAAAGATAAATTATCTGCATTCTTTCAAGGAGCGGTTTCTAACCAATCTCATGTAAGAACGGAATTCTTAAATACAGAATTTGAAGGGAAATCTGAAGAATCTGATAAAGTAAATAACCTTGGGTATAACTTAAAAGCAGGTGCTGCTTATGAAGTTAACGAAACGCATAAAGTATTTGTTAACGCTGGTTACTATTCACGTCAACCTTTCCATGATACTTTATTTCAAGACAATAGAGGAGGTAATACATTATTAGATCCTGAAGCTGAAAATGAAGAAATTACAGGGTTTGAAGCAGGTTACCAATTTAATGGTGGTAGAAAAATATCTGCAAACTTAAACGTATACCATACTACTTGGGATAACGTAACTAAATATAATAGTAATGGTCAAACAGGTGATAGTTTCTTAAGTTTCCAAACATTAGGAGTGAAGCAAGTGCATTATGGTGTGGAATTAGAAGTTATAACACGTCCTTTTGATAATGCAAAACTTAATGGGTTTGTATCTTTAGGGGAATGGCAGTTTAAAGACAATGCTACTCAAAGAACTTTTGATAACGACGGAAGCCAAGTAGGTGCTGATGAAGAGATTGTTATTGATGGATTTAGTGTTGGTGGTGCTGCGCAAGTTACTGCTGGTATTAATGGTAGCTATGAGTTTTTACCAAGATTTAGCATTGATGCTGGATGGAACTGGTATAACGATGTTTTCTCTACAGGTTCATTAGGAGAAGCGCCATTATCTATGCCTTCTTATGATACTGTAGATACTGGATTATCTTACAAAATGTTAGTTGGTGAGAATAAAACAAATTCATTACAATTTAGATTAAACGTAAGTAACGTTTTTGATGAGGTGTATTTAGAGTCTGTTAATGGTACGACTGCTGCTTCAGCAATTGCATCTGAAAACTATAAAGGAGTTAATAAATCAAATACAGGTAGATTTGGTTACGGAAGAACTTGGAACACAAGTATTCGTTTTAATTTCTAATTCACTTTAGAAAAGTATATTAAAAACCTCTTCCATTTTTTGGAAGAGGTTTTTTTATGCCTAATAATTAGTACATTTGTTATCAAACTAATTCAAACTTAAATTATATGTATAGTATTGTAAAAAACCTTCATTCTTATTGGGCTTATTTAGTGCTTCTTGTGTTAATACTAGCGGTAGTAAATAGCTTATATAAAACGTTTTCTAATAAAGAATATACGCCTAAAGATTTCAGAATTGCATTATTTACACTTATTGTAACGCACATTCAGTTATTAATGGGATTAGTTTTATACTTTACCTCACCAAATGGGTTTCATAGTATAAAAGCAAACGGTATGGGGGGATTATCTCCTTTTGCTAGATTATTAGCTGTAGAGCATCCTTTTATGGGGATTTTAGCGATTACCTTTATTACTATTGGTTACTCTAAGCATAAAAAGAAACTTACTTCTAAGCCTAAACATAAAACCATTGCTATCTTTTATACCATAGCATTGTTATTAGTTTTAACTAGAATACCTTGGAGTGTTTGGTTGGGTTAAAATAGTTTGTCATTTCTATCCAAGTGGAGAAATCTATGTAATTTAAAAAGATGCTTCAACTGCGCTTAGAAAGTCATTCAGAAAAACATTGTAATAAAAAAAGGCTTCCAAATTTTGGAAGCCTTTTTTATTATAAACTATTATGGTATGTGTCACCTTGAGCGCAGTCGAAAGGTCTTTATACACTTTTTAGATACCTTTCTTATTATTCTTTGATTTCTTTTACAAGAAGTGTGTACACGGGAAAGTGATCACTAAATCCATCTGTAAATCCACCATCTGCAAAACTACGTTTTGGATATCCTTTGTATCTTCCCTTTTTGTTAACTAGGTAATTTTTATTAAAAATTCCAGCTTTATATAAGGTAAAAGAAGAATAATCTTTTTCAATTAATGGCTTTGTTACCATAATTTGGTCAAATAAACTCCAAGCATCTCTATATGCAGTAGTACCTAACCCTTCCTTTTTAAACATATTGGAATATGGATTGTAAAGTCCTTTAAAACCAACCTTGTCTTTGTCGCTTTGCGCTTGTAAAACCTCTGTAACACTAGCGTTTGTTGGGTCATCATTTAAATCTCCCATGATAAATACTTTCGCATAAGGATCAAGTGATTGTAAAGAATCTAAAAGTCGCTTCGTCAGTTTAGCTGCCGCAACACGTTTAGGTCTACTACGTGCTTCTCCACCACTACGAGAAGGCCAGTGGTTTACAATAACATGAATCATTTCTCCGTCTAATTTACCACTTACCAATAATTGGTCTCTGGTATATTTGCGTTCTTTGGTGTTATCGTCATAAATTTTTAATTCATGGCTGCTAGTAGATAAAGGGGTGAAAAATTTCTTTTGGTATAAAAGAGCAACATCAATACTTCTAACATCTGGAGAATTATAATGAACAATGCCATAATCTTGGTGTATTAATGCAGGATCATTTACTACATCTTCAAGTACTTCTCTGTTTTCCACCTCAGATACTCCTAATATTACTGGAGAGTTATTGGTAACGTCTTTTCCTATTTCGGAAATCACGCGAGCCATATTTTTTACTTTCTTTTGGTAAACTTCAAACTGTTTCGTTTTCATTTCCATAATAGGACTTCTTTCGTCAAATTTACTTGTGTCATTAATAGTGTCAAATAAATTTTCAAGATTGTAAAACCCAACAGTATGGACTTTAAATTTCTTTTTTTCTTGAGCTTCCGCAGTGAAAACCACTGTTAAACACAGTGCTGCGAGCCAGAATTTTAAATTTTTCATGAATGTGAATGTTATGTTATAGTTATGTTAATACAAAACTCCTGCCAAATGTAGATATTTATTATAAATAATGTAAATTTGCTTGCTTTAAATAATAATTATTTAATGTAAAAAGAGTTTATAACCTATAAATTAAAGTATGCAAAAAAGATTTTTAATTCTTTTCTTCGGAATTTTATCAGGCTTTACCACGTTTGCGCAGCAGACCACGGTAACAGGAAGTGTGAAACAACCAATTTCTCTCGAGCCTATTTCAGATGTTACTGTTACTATTGAAGGAACAAACATAACTGCGCTTACCAATGCGCTAGGAGTGTTTACGTTTAGCAGTGATTTGCCATTAGGCGAACAAGTTTTAAGATTAACTAAAGAGGCTTTCGTACCACAACGTTACCCAATTGTAGTTAATGAAGGTAAAACATTAACCATAAACGATATGGTTATGGAAAGAGACCTAGCTGGAAATGATTTATTCACCATTACACTTTCTGATGATGAATTAAATGATGATACTACTGGAGCAGACAATATTTCAGGTTTGCTTTCTTCATCACAAGATATTTTTCAACGTACTGCTGCTTTCGAGTTTAGTTCTTCTTTCTTTAAAGTAAGAGGTTTAGATTCAGATAACGGTTCTGTTTTAATTAACGGAATAGAAATGAACAAGCTATACAATGGAAGACCACAATGGAGTAACTGGGGTGGACTTAACGATGTTATGCGTAACCAAGAGTTAACTTCTGGTTTAACGCCTTCAGCGTACAACTTTGGTGGTATTCTTGGTACAACTAATATGAACGTAAGAGCTTCTAGTTATAGAGAAGGTGGTCGTGTAACCTATTCTTCTTCTAACAGAAGTTATACTAACCGTTTAATGGCTAGTTACGCATCTGGAGCATTAGAAGGTGGTTGGGCGTATACCATTATGGCAGGAAGACGTTGGGGACAAGAAGGATATCAAGATGCTTCATTATATGACTCTAACTCTTTTTTCGCATCTGTAGAAAAGAAATTTGGAGATAAGCATAGCTTAAACTTCACATCTATATATGCACCAAATAGAAGAGGTAAATCTTCACCAAATACGCAAGAAGTATACGACCTTAAAGGTATTAAGTATAACGAGTATTGGGGATATTTAGACGGTGATAAAAGAAATTCACGTATTAAAGAAGTGGAAGAGCCAATTATAATGTTAAACCATTATTGGGATATTTCTTCTAAAACAACATTAAATACTAACGTAGGTTACCAATTTGGTAAACTAGGAAATAGCCGTTTAGATTATTCTGGAGGAACAAACCCTAGTCCAACATATTACCAAGACCTACCAAGTTATCCTTTATCAGATCCAGATGGTCCAGATACTGCAACTGCTTATGAATTAGAACAAGAGTTTTTAAATGATGGTCAAATAGATTGGGAGTATATTCTTACTGCAAACTTAAATAATAATACAGCAGAAAATGGAACTAGTCCTGCCGCTTATGTATTATATGAAGATCGTGCAGATGATAAGCAACTTACTTTAAATTCTATTTTAAGTTCAGAAATTAATGAGAACATATTAATTAATGCTTCTCTTAATTACAAGAAATTGAAATCGGAAAACTTTGGAGAAATAATCGATTTATTAGGTTCTACGGTTGGAGCTCTAAATGTAGATTCTTTTGATAATTTTCAATACGATAATCAAAATAAGGATAGATTAGTTGGAGTAGGTGATAAATATAGATACAACTATAATTTATTTGCAGATGTACTTTCAGGGTATGCACAAGCACAATTTAAATATAACAAAATAGACTTTTTTGTTTCTGGTAGTCTTTCAAGTACAACATACCAAAGAGAAGGATTATGGCAACATAGTAATTTTGAAGATAATTCTTATGGAAAAGGAGAAGAGCTTACCTTTAATGGTCTTGGTGCTAAAGCAGGATTTACTTACAAAATAACAGGTAAACATTTATTCGATGCCAATGCTGGTTATATTGAAAGAGCACCTTCTTTACGTAACACGTTCTCTAACTCTAGAGAAAATCATAATGTGGTAAGAGGTATTGAAGAAGAAAAAGTAACTTCTTTTGATGCAAGTTATATTTTTAGATCTCCAATTATAAAAGCAAGATTAACAGGATTCTATTCTACTGTTAAAGATGCTAATGAAGTAGGTTTCTACTATGCAGACGGATTAAGTGGTGATGCAATTGCAGAAAATGAAACTTCGGCTTTTGTACAAGAAGTTTTAACAGGAATCAACAAAAAGAATATTGGTGTTGAATTTGGTATTGAAGCGCAAGTAACGCCTACTATTAAATTAAAAGCAGCAGGTTCTATTGGTGAATATACGTATGATAACAATCCAGATTTATACTTAACATCAGCTGGTTTCGATTCAGAAGATGGTTCTATTTCTTACGGACAAGCAAATCTTAAAGATTATAAAGTAGCAGGAGGACCACAACGTGCGGGTTCTATTGGTTTTGAATACCGTGACCCTAAATACTGGTGGTTTGGTGCAACAGCTAACTTTTTCTCCAATGCATATACAGATGTTAATGCATTAACAAGAACCGAAAACTTCTACTTAGATGTAGACGGATTACCGTTTAATGATTATGATCCAGAAATAGCTACTGAGTTATTAAAACAAGAAGAGTTTGACAACTATATGGTTGTAAATCTTGTTGGTGGTAAATCTTGGAAAATTGATCAGTACTATATTGGCTTTTTTGCTAGTGTAGGTAACGTACTTGATAAAGAGTACAAAACGGGTGGTTTTGAGCAAGGTAGAAATGCAAATTACAGAGAGTTAAGAGACGATAATGCGAATCCTTCGCGTGTGTTTGGAGCAAAATATTGGTATGGTCGTGGTGCAAATTACTTTGTAAATGTGTACTTTAGATTCTAAAAAAAGAAAAATTAATTATAATAATATTACGAATTATGAAATGTAATACATTCACAAATTCACAAATTAAAAATAAATACGCCATGAAAAGAACGAATAAATTTTTAACGTTAATACTAACAATGGTAGCTGCAATAGCTATTACATCTTGTGTGCAAGATGACGATTATACAATTCCTAATAGTTTAGGTAACGACGAAAACGAAGCACTAACCGAATTGTTAGAGCAATTAAATGATGTAAATAGTGGTGTAACAGCTTTAACCGTAAGTCAAGTAAAGAAACTTTACACCGATTATGAAGAAGCACAATTTGGATTTGATTATGATAAATTTTATCAAATCCCTTCAGATGTTGTAGTAAAAGGATATGTATCTTCTTCGGATGCAACTGGTAATTTCTATAAAGAATTCTATATTCAAGATAGCCCAACAAATCCAACAGCTGCTATACAAATCGTATTAAATCAAGCAGATTCTTATAACCAATACAACCAAGGAAGAGAAGTTTATATTAAACTAAAAGATGCTTATGTTGGTTTAAATTCTTCTGAAGTTATTGCTATTGGAGGTAAAACAGATGATGATGAAGTAGGTCAATTTACTGCTGTTCAAGTTCCAGATTATATTTTAAGATCTGCAAATACGGAAGTAATTACTCCTTTAGAATTAAGTTTTTCTGCTATAAATGAAAGTCATGTTGGAATGTTTGTTAAAATTAATAACGCTGAATTTCCTGCTTATTTAAACGGAGAGCTTTATGGAGATTCTTCGGAAGATTTTGATACGCAAAGAGAATTACAGGCATGTGATGGTTTTTCTTATTCAAGTTTTATAATGGAGACTAGTTCTTTTGCTAATTTTTATAGTTCTCCTTTACCAGTAGATAAAGGTGGTTCTATTTCAGGTATTGTTACAAAGTCTTATGGTGGAGATAATTTAGTTTTAGCCTTAAATTCTTTAACTGATGTGGTATTTGATCAAGAAAGATGTACGCCTTTAAGCCTAGATGAGTTTGAAGTAGTTTTTGAAGAAGATTTTGTTGGAGGATTAAACGGATGGGATGTTATTAATACAGACGGTACTCAGTCTTGGTATGCAGCATCTTTTGGTGGAGATTCTTATGTTAGAGGTTCCGGATATGATGGTTCAAATGCAGTAACAATGGTTAGTTGGTTAATTTCACCAGTTTTTGATTTTGATGCACAAGATGGCGAACAAATGGTATTAGAAATTGCTGATGCTTTTAGTGATGCAGGTGAAGAGCCTTTAAAAGCTTATTATTCTACCGATTATGTTGCAGGAAATGATCCTTCTTCAGCTACTTGGACGGAAATAGGAACAGCTGAAATTGAAGCATTACCAATTAATGGTGGATTCTTTGATAATATATATAACGAAACTAGTTTTATTGATCTTTCTGCTCCAACTGGAAATGGTTTTATTGCTTTTGTTTACGATAGTAATGATGCAGCAATTTCTTCAACTAGAGATTTAGGTAATGTTAAAATATTAGCTCCTCAATAGAAATATTAAATAGACTTATTAGTCTTAAAACCTGCTAATTTATAATTAGCAGGTTTTCTTTTTTAATTACAAAATATGACACTTTTCGATACTTTATTTTTTAGCGTTTTTAAGCATTATAAGGATGCTAAAAGTAAAAAAGCAAACCAATATGCTACCATTTACATTTCGGTGCTACAATGTGCTTTATTATTGCTTTTTGGTGTGTTCTTTGCAGGTTTTTTTAAACAAATGAATATGACAACTATGTCGCAAGACAAAGCAATCGTGCTATTTGTTTTAGCATGTATATTTGTTTTTTTTAAAAACTGGATGCAATATGCTGGTAGAAAACGAAAAGTATTAAATGCTAAAATGCTAAATAAAAAATCTGCAGGTTATAGTATTTTTATGCTTTGGTTACTTCCTGTGGCTTGTGTAGGTCTAGCTGTAGTTATTTATCAAGCGGTTTAAAAAGTGGATGTAATAAAACTTGAAGAGATTTCTCGACAAGCTCGAAATGACATACGTTTCAGTCATCAGTCATCAGTCATCAGTCATCAGTCATCAGTCATCAGTCTATAGCTATTTCCTATAATCTCTTTTACCTGATTTCTTCTTCCTTTTTTAAAACAACATACACCGGAAAGTGGTCACTATAGCCACCTTGATATTTTTTACCAACATAGGTTCTAAATGGCGAGCCTTTATATTTTCCGTCAGATATTTTTAGAAAATCTTCATCAAAAATATTAGCTTTTTCAAATTGTAACCCATTTTTTGTTTTTTCATAAAAATTTCGACTAACCAATATTTGGTCAAATAAAAACCACTGTCTTTTGTATTTACTAGTTCCTCTAGTATACGAGCGTAATGTTTCTATTGGGTTTAGTAAATCAAAACTACTTAGTAAACGTGCAATGCTTTTACTAGAAGGATCATCATTAAAATCACCAATAACTATAATTTTAGCATCTGGATCATTTAATTTTAAGTCCGAAATAATTTCTCCAACCTTATTAGACCCTGCCATTCTTTTGTGTTCTGTTTCCCTTTCCCCTTCACGTCTAGAAGACCAATGATTTACAATAACATGTATTTTAAAACCATCGAGTACACCAGAAACTAGTAAAATGTCTCTTGTGTAATCTGGTAAACCGGCATCATTATATAATTCTAATGAAAATTTTTCCGAAGCTTCTACCGTAAAAACAGTTCTATCATAAAGCAAAGCAACATCTATCCCACGTTCGTCTTTAGAGTCGTAATGCACATAATTGTAGTTGCAGTTTTTTACATGTTTAGAAGCGATTAAATCTTTCAAAACTTTCGCATTCTCCACTTCAGATAAACCAATAATTGCAGGGTGTTTCCCGTTTTCTTTTCTTCCTATATTAGAAATAGCATAGCCTAATTTTCGTAATTTATTTTGGTAACGTTTTATAGTCCAACGTTTGTCTGCTCTTGGCAAAAAATCGTTATCATGCTTTTTGGTATCATCAAAAATGTCGAATAAATTTTCCGCATTATAAAAAGCTACAGTATGTAAATCTGGGTTTACAGGAATTTCGGAATAGACATTCATTAAAATAATTGGTTTTAGATACGTGTTGTTAAAACTGCGAAGCAATCTTTTGTCTTTCCTCAAAAATATAAAAATTTAACTGCTTACAATTACGAATATCCTATCTCCTTTCAAATAATCATAATAAAACGGCTTTTTTCCCTTTTTACTGCAACATAAAAGGAAACTATAGGGCAGTCTACGCTTTATTTCTCTATTTTGTATAAAGAAAAAAATCATCATTTTATTTTATAGTGATTTACAAATAGAAATGGTATAACTTTGTGTTTTAATTGAATTTATGATAGAAAAGAAAGATATAGCCCTTGAAAAAGCAGTTTTAATAGGAGTAGTAACTAAAAGTCAAAACGAAGACAAGTCTAAAGAGTATTTAGACGAGTTGGAGTTTTTAACCTTTACTGCTGGAGGAGAAGTTTTAAAGCGCTTTACCCAAAAACTAGATTCACCAAATCCTAAAACATTTATTGGTACAGGGAAGATTGAAGATGTTCGTAGGTTTATTGAAGAAAACGACGTTGGAACCGCTATTTTTGATGACGAATTATCTTCTGCACAAGAACGAAATATTAGTAAAATACTAGGATGTAAAGTACTAGATAGAACCAATCTTATTCTAGATATATTTGCACAAAGAGCACAAACCAGTTACGCAAGAACACAAGTAGAATTGGCGCAATGCGAATATTTACTACCACGTTTAAAAGGAATGTGGACACACCTCGAAAGACAAAAAGGTGGAATTGGAATGCGCGGACCCGGAGAAACAGAAATTGAAACGGATAGACGTATTGTAAGAGAAAGAATCACCTTGCTTAAAGCTAAAATAAAGACCATAGACAAGCAAATGTCAGTACAGCGAGGTAATCGCGGACAAATGGTAAGAGTAGCGCTTGTAGGGTATACCAACGTGGGTAAATCGACTTTAATGAACGTGGTTAGTAAAAGTAAAGTATTTGCCGAAAACAAACTCTTTGCAACACTAGATACCACCGTACGTAAAGTAGTCATTCAGAATTTACCATTTTTATTAAGCGATACCGTAGGATTTATACGTAAGCTGCCAACCCAATTGGTTGAAAGTTTTAAAAGTACGCTAGACGAAGTAAGAGAAGCAGATTTGCTGCTACACGTTGTAGATATTTCGCATCCTAATTTTGAAGAACACATAGAATCTGTAAATAAAATCCTAGGGGAAATCGATAGTACAGACAAACCAATGATTATGGTTTTTAATAAGATTGATGCTTATGAAGCAGAACCTTATGATGAAACCGATTTAATTGTAGAACGTACCGAAGAGCATTATTCTTTAGAAGAATGGAAAAAAACTTGGATGCACAGAGTTGGTAAGGATAATGCCTTATTTATTTCTGCCTTAAACAAGCAAAATTTAGAAGACTTTAAAAAACGTATTTATGATGAAGTTCGTGAAATTCACGTAACCCGTTTTCCGTACAATCATTTTCTGTATCCAGATTATAACGAAGAAGAAGAGTAATAAATTCTTGCGCAGGCAGGAATCTCATAATTTAAAATCCCGAACCATTACGTTTGGGATTTTTTTTGGTTTGCCAAATGAAACTTTAGTGTAGTTTGGGCAATTTACTTTTGGTTATTCTACCAAAAGCAACCAGGCTTTACACTACTAGTTTTGTAAAACCTTAAATGGAAGTTTTACAAAAGCTAACCGTTGCAATCCTTATTGCGGGCTAATCAACTAAGGTTCTTGCTAGTTTTTTTGTCATTTCGAGTTTGCCAAGAAATCTCATAACAATTAGAAAAATGCACTTCGTTTATTTTACTACAAAGCCTCCGAGTTTTAATGTTAAAACAAAAAAACGCGCTTCATAGAAGCGCGTTTTTAATATTTTTTTTTTCTTTTTCTAAGAATTAGAATCCGTAGTTAAAACCTACACCAAAAGCTTCTCTAATTTGGAAACCATTAGGGTTTGTATTATCATCATAGATTGCTTGAAATACTAAGTTAGCAGAAATGTATTTGTTTACTGACATTGAAAGATTCATTGTGTAATCGATATCTACATTTTGAGGATCTTCTAAATAGTTAGAATATAACGCTAAGATGTTTTCCATAGAAATGTTTTTCGCTATGTTTAATTTGTAGTAACCTCTTACAGCAGCGCCTAACTCAAAACGAGAAGTGTCACCAGCTTCAGTACCAAAACTTCCAGCAAATTCATCATGTACTAAAATTAATTTAGCAGCAGCAGGAGAAACCATAACATTTAAGTTATCCGATTTTTTCCAGAACATGCCAGGACCAGCTTGAAAATAAGCAGGAGAGAAGAAATGTGAAGTTGTAGCAACACGAACGTTATCAGTATATAAATAACCTTTATCCATTTGTGTTTTAAAGTTAAAGTAAGCAGAGTAATACCAGTTACCAGTTGCTTTTTTACCACCAATAGAGTTGAATTCTATTCTATCATTAGATTTTGTGAAATCTTCAGCTCCTTTGTTTTTGTTTACTCCGTAATCTACAATTAACTTGTTATCCCAAACATAATCTCCTTTTACTAAGTTTGCATCGTAGTTAATTAATAAGTTAGCAGCAGTATTACCAATACCTCCACCAGTCCATTCGTTGTTGAATGCAGATTGGTTAAATGTTACTAAAACATTACCACCTTTTCTCCATCCTGGTAAAGCATCAATTTGTGCTTGTAAAGCATTAGCTTCTGCTTGAGCAGCATCTGCAATTGCTTGCTTCTCTGCTTTTTGAGCTGCTAATTCTGTTTTTGTTTGTGCGTTTTCTTCCGTTTGTGCATTTACTGAAGCTACTCCAATAAATAATGCAGCTAATAAAAATATTTTTTTCATTATGTATAATTTTTGTTTTTTGAACGCGCAAAAATATGTATTAAGAGTATAAACATTTACACTTAATCTCTTTTATTCCTGTAAAATAGATAAAAGGAATTATTTTATCGACGAAGTGCTTTTAAAAAGCGGGACAGAAGAGCATGCTTCACCAAACATAATCGTTTTTGCAACAGGTTTTAATTTGTTGGTAATCATTATATAAGCGCTAGATGGCACCGGTTTTTTAGAGCAACCTTTTATAATGATCGGTTTGTCTTTATAGGTAGTAATATCTAAATTATTAATAATCTCTTGGTATAGATAAGATTCTAAAGTTTCTAAGTTTCCTAAAACAGTAGTTTTAGCAAAGGGTTCTAACTGAATACTTAATAGCATATAGGCCCAATCTGGTACTATGGCATCTGTGGTACAAGTTAATGCTACAAAAGCATCTTGGTATTGCGACCAATCGTGTTCTTTAACAAGTGCTCTAAAATCTTTTTCACGAAGCACGAAGCCTTCATAAAGCCAATCTTTAATATCAAAAAGTACGCGTCTGCCTTGCGGGTAATAATCCTCAAGATCAAAAACAACAAGTTTACTAGTTGCTACGCGATTTATAATTTCTTCAGCCATATTACGAAGATACGTGTTTTAAATTATTAGTTTTATGTTAGTTCGAGAGAACCTTTTTATATTTAGTATCGAAAACTTATTGGTAACCTTCTGCTTGCAGTGTAAATAAATCGGCATACAAAGATTGGTTTTTCATGAGTTCTTCATGGGTTCCCATTTCTAAAACGCGTCCTTCTTCTAGAACCAAAATTCTATCTGCTTGCCTTACGGTGCTAAATCTATGCGAAATAATGACACTGGTTTTAAATTGGGTTAAACCAATAAAACGATCAAACACTTCGCTTTCTGCTTTAGCATCTAAGGCAGAGGTTGGTTCGTCTAGTATCATTACTTTGGCATCTTTCATGTAGGCTCTTGCTAATGCTACTTTTTGCCATTGTCCTCCAGAAAGCTCTTGCCCTTTTGCAAAACGTTTACCAAGTTGTTGGTCGTAACCAAACTTTAAATCTTGCACCACTTCATTCGCTAAACTAAGTTCGGCTGCATTTTCAATTTTAGATTGATTGTCTATTTCGCTAATATCCCCAATGGCAATATTCTCTCTAACGGTAAATTCGTATTTAAAAAAGTCTTGAAAAATAACACCAAAATATTCTTGATACTTTGCTTTGTCAAATCTATTAATATTAATGCCGTCTAATAATATTTCACCCGAAGTAGGTTCGTAAAAACGAAGCAATAATTTGGTAAGGGTTGTTTTTCCTGCACCATTTTGACCAACGAATGCTAGTTTTTCGCCAGCTTTCATTTTAAAACTAATCCCTTTAAGTATTTCGTTTTCGGATCCTGGATATGCGAAATGCACATTTTTAAATTCAAATCCTTCCTGTATCGTTTCCGGAAGTGGCATGTCTTCTTTGTGCGAAGGAGCAATAGATATATCTAAAAAATCGAAATAATCTTTTAGGTATAGAGAGCTTTCTGTAATACGTGTAAACTTCGAAAAGAAGTCTTGCAAGTTTCTGGTAAGCCTGTTAAATGCTCCAGATAAAAAGGTTAATTCTCCTAAGGTAATTACTCCAGAAATCACACGATAAATGATAAATACATAAGCACCATAATAACTTAAAGTACCTAAAACATTAAATAAGAATCCTAATGCCGAACGTTTTACCGCTAGTTTTTTATTAAGATTATAATATTCATTGGAGAGGTTTTTAAAACGATCGACTACAAAATCGGTTAGCCCAAAAAGTTTAATTTCTTTAGCTGTTTTATCATTTGCACCAATAAATCGTAAATAATCTAATTCTCTACGTTCTGCAGTCCAACCTCGAGCTAAAGAATATTGTTGTTGACTAAACCAAATTTCGTTAATAAACGATGGAATAATACTTAATACTAAAAGGATGATTAAATAGGGTTCAAAATAAATTAAACCGGCAACCAAAGTTAGTATCGATATTAAACTTTGTACTTCGCCTAGCGCGTTAGACATCAATCCGACACGACCTGTAGTTTGCGTTCTTGCGCGTTCTAACTTATCATAAAACTCCGAGTCTTCTAAAAGACTGATGTTTATCTGATTTGTTTTTTTAATGATTCTTACGGAAGAATCTATAGAATAGGAATCACCAAGTAAACTATCGGTTAGTGAAATGGCTCTGCTGACTAAATCGGAAAGAATAATTAATCCAAATTCTATGGCAACATAAGTCCAAAGTAGCGTTAAATCGGAAGCATCTCCTTTGGTTTGAACAATTATTTCATCAATAATTATTTTACCAACCCAAAGTATGACTACTGGTAATACGGCGCCAATTCCTCTACAAAAAGCAGATAATAAGAATAGCTTTTTGTTGGTTTTCCAAATCTCTTTAAAGAATCTAGGAATAAAAACTAGTGCGCTAAAAGATTTTCTTAAGTTGGTTTTTTTAGCCTCTTTAAGAGATTTAGGTGCTTGTCTAGCCATTTATATTTTTTAATTAAAGCATTCCAAGCTCTAACTTGGCTTCTTCACTCATTAGGTCTTGATTCCAAGGTGGATCGAAAGTGATTTCTACTTCGGCGTCTTTTACCTCGTTTATCGATTTAATTTTTTCTTCTACTTCTAACGGAAGTGTTTCTGCAACAGGACAGTTTGGAGTTGTTAAGGTCATTAAGATTTTTACTTCGTAATCTTCATTAACAAAAACATCGTAAATTAATCCTAATTCGTAAATGTCTACAGGAATTTCTGGATCGTAAATCGTTTTAATAACGGTTACAATTTTTTCTCCTAATGCTGCTGTATCTATAGTTTCGCTCATCGAAATTTTATTTTTTTTGGTTCCCATAAAAATGGGAATCTTTATTTTTTATTTCCGCAAAAGCGGAAATCTATTTTTATAAAAACACATTCCTGTATGCACAGGAGGTCCTACTTATTGTAGTTGTGTTTGGTATGCAATAGCATACAGTTTTAATTGTTTAATCATACTTACTAAACCGTTTGCTCTGGTAGGAGACAAATGTTCTTTAAGTCCGATTTGGTCTATAAAATCAGTATTTGCTTCTAATATGTCCTTAGGATGCTGGTTAGAAAACACACGGATTAATATTGCTATAATTCCTTTTGTAATTATGGCATCACTATCTGCTGTAAAAGCGATTTTGTCACCTTCTAATTCTGCATGCACCCAAACTTTACTTTGGCAACCTTTAATGATGTTATCTTCCGTTTTATATTGGGCATTAATTAAGGGTAAATCTTTCCCAAGATCTATCATATACTGATAGCGTTCTTCCCAGTCTTCAAACATGGCGAACTCCTCAATTATTTCGTTTTGTATTTCTTGAATATTCACGTAATTTTATTTTATGCAAAAATACAATTAAGTATTATTTTCAGCATTATAATTATTGTTTTTCACTCAGACTAAAAATAGTGTTTACTAGATCTTCAATTTTAGCATTTGGCTTTCCTGCATCAAAAGCTTTAGTACTATATGTTTTACCGTTTTTAGTAATTATTAGTGTTGCCGCTGCAGCGCCATCATATTGATGTGCTTTTGAAGGGGACTCCAGATTTTCTAATTCTTCTAAGTTTAAAACTGCTACTTTGTTAAAGATATCTGTCGTTTCTGATGGACTAAACTTTCGTGCTTCTGGTGCAGCTCCTCTTTGTTTTTGAGAAATAATACTATCGTTTTTAATCTCTATCTTTAAAAAACTACCTCTTGTAGACGAGATATACTCAATAGAATAATCATCTCCTTGTGCTATTTTTGAGGAATTATTTTTTGCTGCAAAAACTAAATTTTCTTTACTGTTCTTTAAAGTAAGTACATTGTTCTCTACAGAGAAAGCTGTTACTTTTTCAAGTGTTTTTAAGAAGTTTTGCTCTACATCCATAAAGCGTTTGCACATCATTTTTGTAGACATTAAAGGGCCGAATTTTATAGTGTTTCCTTCGGTAGAATACGTTGCAGAGAAGTTGTTACAGCCTGCAAACCCTGAAACTTTATTGGTTGTTGCATCAAAGTTTAAATGGATATTATCAGGTAATTCTGTGTTGTCAATAAATGACGAAATCATATATTTTCCAGAAAGTGTCTCTGTTTGTTTTGCTTCTATATTGTTTTGCAAATTTGTAGCTGCTTTTGTGTTTCCGCAAGATTCTAATGCAAAAACGGTTAAAAGTATAGTGATAAATTTCATAATCTTCATTTGTTAAAATTTAAAATATAATATACAAAAAAGACGCCAAAGTTGGCGTCTTTTAATATTTATGATATTTATTTTCTAATTAAGCATACTTTCTCTAGAACCACCAGCTTCAAAAATAGTTCTCATTCTAGATTTTTGACCATCAGAGAACATATACATACAAGAATCATCTACATAATCCATATAGTTCATTGTCATGTCTGTTGTACGACAGTTTACTGTTGGGTAAGAAGGACAGCCATAGTTAGCTCCGTCTGAAGAAGGAGTATCTGTAACAAAATCATCTCTGTTACATCTTCCATCTCCCCAAATATGACGTAAGTTTAAATAGTGTCCAACTTCATGTGTTAAAGTTCTTCCTTCGTTATACGGAGCAGCAGAACCACCAGGTAAACTAGAGTATAATACTACAACTCCATCTGTTGCAGATGGACCACCAGGAAATTGAGCATATCCTAATATACCACCACTAATATTACAAACCCATATATTTAAATGTGTAGAAGGGGAAACAGGAGGATAAGCAGCTTTTACCGCATCATTAGTACTCCATGCTGCAGTAGCATTAGAATGTCTAAAAGTATTTGCTAAAGTAAAGTTTATTTCACTATCTGCTACTAAACCGCTAAATTCACTAGGAACTTGGTTAATATCATTATTAGACGCTCTAAAATCATCATTTAGCACATTCATTTGCGCATTTATTTGATTATCGCTTATGTTTTCTTGTGAGTTACTATATACTACATGTACATTAACAGGGATGCTAATTACACCTAAATCATCTGGAACTGGGTCTGTACTTCCACCACCTTTAACAGGTTTTCCTTTGGCATTAATAGTGGATCTTGTATGGTATTCCACATCATACATTTTTTTCTCTAAACCAGGATTTTCATTTAACATCCTGTTTAAGTTTACCATGGAATAGCAAGTTTTTAATTTACTATTGGAAGCTATTTTTTTTGCTTCATCTAGATCTGCATCTGTATAGACGTAAAAATCACTCATGTCTACTTTTGATTGGTCACTATTGTTAATAGAATTTTGGTCTTCATTACAAGATGTAAATAGCAATGCTAGGGCTGCAAAGCTTAAAATCATTTTTTTCATACTACATATTTTAGGTTAAAATTTTGTTAAATATATAGTTAATTACTTTACCGAATGAATTATCGTCAATATTATTATTAATTTTTCGACTAAATGCAAATATGAATTTTTGCACCAAACACAAAAAAAACACCTCGAAAGGTGTTTAATGTTTTGATATATAGAAGTTTAGTGTTAAGATAGCATCATTTTTGCTTTCTTGACTCCAGAAACTAAAGTGTCAATTTCTTCTTTTGTGTTATAGAAAGCAAAGGAAGCTCGAACGGTACCTGGAATTTTAAAGTATTCCATAATTGGTTGCGCACAATGGTGTCCTGTTCTAACGGCAATTCCTAGTTTGTCTAGAATGGTCCCAACATCATAAGGATGAATCCCTTCTAAATTAAATGAAACTACAGAGGTTTTATTTTTTGCCGTTCCGTAAATTTTTAACCCTTCTATTTCTAAAAGAGCTTTGGTAGCATATTCTAAAAGTTCATGTTCATATTTTGCAATGGCATCAAAACCTATTGCATTCATGTAATCTATGGCTGCTCCAAATGCAATACCACCGCAAATATTTGGTGTTCCTGCCTCAAACTTATGCGGTAATCCTGCATAGGTAGTTTTTGTAAAACTGACTTCAGCAATCATTTCGCCACCACCTTGATAAGGAGGTAGTTTGTTTAACCATGTTTCTTTTCCGTAAAGCATACCAACACCTGTTGGTCCACACATTTTATGTGCAGATGCTACATAAAAATCGACATCTAATGCTTGTACATCTGGTTTTACATGCGGACAAGCCTGTGCGCCATCAATAAGAACTGCAGCGCCAACTTGATGTGCTTTTTCTATGATTTCTTCAATAGGATTTATGGTTCCTAAAGCGTTAGAGATATGATTTACAAAAACAAGTTTCGTGTTTTCGTTAAGGAGTTTGTCATATTCAGTCATAACTAACTCACCATCTTGGTTCATTGGAATGACTTTTAAAATAGCACCCGTTTTTTCACATAACATTTGCCAAGGCACAATATTACTATGATGCTCTAAAGCAGAAACAATAATTTCATCTCCTTTTTGTAATAAAGAAGAAAAACCACTAGCTACTAAATTTATACTGTGGGTTGTTCCAGAGGTATAAATTATTTCGTGTGCATGTGCTGCGTTAAAATGTTTTTGAATGGTATGTCTTGCAGCTTCGTATTTATCTGTTGCTTCCTGACTTAATGTATGTACACCACGATGAATGTTGGCATTGTAATTACTGTAGTAATCGACAATAACATCTATGACTTGTTGTGGTGTTTGTGATGTTGCTGCATTGTCAAAATACACCAACGGTTTCCCATTTACTTGTCTTTTAAGTATCGGGAAATCGGCTCTTATTTTCTTCAAATCTAACATGCTACAAATTTACGTTTTGTTTCATAAAACTAGTATAAAGAAAATATAAAAGATAAAATTTATTATTATTTTATTCCAATGCATTTAAATAAAATGTATATTTGAAATATGTATAGCAAAGAATTAACAAAAGGAACCTTACAACCTATCATTTTAAAGCTAATTAGCGAAAGCGAAAAAATGTATGGTTATGAAATTACGCAAGAAGTAAAGAAACTGACTTCTGGTAAGATCGATATATCGGAAGGTGCATTATATCCTATTCTGCATAAGCTGGAAGCTAAAGGCATTTTAGAAACCGAAAAGGTATATATAGGAAAACGCGTTCGGAAATATTATACGATCACTTCGGAAGGTAAAAAGGTGGCAGAAGCAATGACACAAGAAATAAATAATTTTATGGACACCTTAAACTTAATTTTTAACCCTAAACCTATTATATAATGCAAATGAAGAGAAACATATTGACTTTATAGAAAAGAGTTTGAAGCTTTATGGTGTGCAATCGGAAAGCTTAAGAGAAGATTTAGTAGATCATATTTGTACCTATATAGAAAGCCAAGATGGTAATGATTTTAACGCATTGTATCAAGAAGCTTTGCAAAAGTTTGGTGGCTATGCTAGTTTTCAAAACCTACAATTAGAAACCAATTTTCAGAAAATAGAACAACAAATGACAGTTTTAAGTAAGCTTCAGTTTATTGGAGGTCTTCTTTTAATAATACTTCTAGTATTAGGTTTTATATTTAAAATCATGCATTGGCCCTATGCCAATTTATTTATGCTTTTGAGTTGTGCTGTTTTAGTAATGTTTCTTGCTCCAGTTAGTTTATATGGTCGATATAAAAAATCTATTCACAAATTTTCTTAGACTAAATACAATTCCAAATTATATGCAATGCGAAATTTAAAACAGTATCCTACTATTTTTTGTTTATTGATTTGTGCTTTTTTAAGTGCTCAAAATAATTACACTTCAGAGATTGATCAACTTCTTGAAAAGTATCAAAGCGCAGATGCTCCAGGCTTCAGCGTTAAAATTATATCTGGAAAAGAAAGTATTTACGCTAAAGATTTTGGTTTGGCTAATCTGGATTATGACATTAAAAATTCGGATGCTACTATTTTTAGTTTAGCCTCTATAGGAAAACAATTTACAGCTTCCGCTATTTGGGTCTTAGTTAAAGAAGGTAAGATTAGGTTAGAAGATGATATAAGGAAGTATTTGCCTGAGTTTCCAGAATATCAACAACCTATAAAAATTAAGCATTTATTGAATCATACAAGTGGTATTAGAAATTATCATGCACTAATGTCTTTGTCCGGATTTGATTATGATAAAACATATTATGATAATAATACGGTGTTTGAATTAACGTGTAAGCAAAAGGGATTGTGTAATCTTCCAGGTGAAAAAGTAGCGTACTCTAATACTAATTATACTTTATTAGCAATCCTTATTGAACGAATTTCTGGACAAAATTTAAATGAATTTTTAAAAGCGCATATTTTAAATCCGTTACAAATGGATGCTACTTTTGTGCGAGTAGAAAATGGTAAAACAATTAAGAATAAAGCGGTTGGTTACCAAAAACAGAATAATGAATTTGTGTATTCTTCTAGTAATCAATTAAGTTATGGTGCTGGTAGCATGGGATCTTCTATTAAAGATATGACCATTTGGATGCAGATGCTAAATGAACAAATTTTGGAGTTTAAACCTTTGTCTCAATTTTTGAAAACAACCGAGATTTTAAATAATGGTGAAAAAGCAAAATATGCACGTGGTATTATGATAGATAATTATAAAGGTAATATAGTTGCAAGTCATGGTGGATATGGTTTTGGCGGAAGTACGCAGTTAATTACTATTGCTGAAAAGCAATTAGGTATTATAGTTCTCACTAATTTACAATCTATTGATGCGCCAAGCATTGCATATCAAATTTTAGATATTCTTCTGTCTGATGAAAATAATAATGTAGTGGTTACTAAAGAGGACGAAGTTTTTAAGCAAGTAGCCTTAGATAAATACACTGGTGATTATAAGGAAATTAATAGTGATATGACTATTAGAATATTTGTGGAGAATGACACCTTAAAATCGGAAGGATCCATAGGTAGAAATGCAGCTTCGTTAATACCATTTGCTAAAAATAAATTTCATAGAAAAAATAGTCAGCATGTGAAATATGATTTTACACCTGCAAGCAGTCATGATATGGTTATTATGTTTGGTGGTACTCCTTTTTATTTTAAACGTGCTACATTAATAGATTCTGAAACGGTTAACAACAATGATTTTGTAGGTTCTTATTTTTCGGAAGAAATGGATGTTACCTATCGCTTTTTTGTAGCGGATAATGTTTTCAAATTATCTTATAAAAACAATGAAAACATACCTTTGAATCCGATTCTGTTAGATGCTTTTGGAAATAACAGCAGAACACTTTATCATTTTACTAGAGATGAAGAAGGTCATGTTGTAGGAATGGTTTTGTATAGTGAAGGTACTATAAAAGATATTTTCTTTAAAAAAGAAGACGAGAACTAAGCAACGGTAATTAGCTGCTGCTACGTTTTTTAAATTTCATAAATTTTATCCATTTCTTAAACTAAATACTATGAAAAAATCATTTTACGTTGTTGGCTTTTTTACTTTTTTTGTTTTAGGTATTGGCGCCATGTTTGAATTTTTAACTTGGCCTTACAGAGGAGTTATTGTTTTTATTGGCTTCTTGCTTTTAAATTTTGGAATGATACCGATGTATTTTTATCAGAAGTATCAGCAGGTGAAAAGTTGAGTCTTATCTATGACTTGAAACAAAAAAACGGCAAACATATTCATGTTTGCCGTTTTTTAGAATATTAAAAATTTCGTTTATTATCTATTTATTATTGCTTCTACATTAACATTAAAGTTTATGTAAATTCCAGCGGTTGTTATTTTAGTTGGTTCAGATTCTGTGATGTCTGAAAAGCCATATTCGCCTAAAAGTTCTAAAGCAAACATTTTGGATAAATTAAATCCAAAACCAGCTTGTACTCCAAAATTAGTGCTTTTATAAAAATCTTTAACATCTGTTCCAGAATCATCATTTGCAGAAACAACAATGCTCATTCTTGGGCCAACTAATAAATAACCTCCTTTATTATATGCAGTTTTTACATCAAACTTTAAATGTGGTATTATTTGGAAAGTATTTATACTATATGTAGAATTAATATAATTAGTTCCTCCTAAATAAAGCCTGTATTTTTCGTGTAACCTATTGTATTGTGTATTTAATTTTACACCAAGTCTTTCAGAAAACTGATAATCTGCAAATGCTCCAACATGTATATTTGGTCTGTCATGAACTTCACCTGTTATACTCCTAGAGGAGTTTTTTGCTTCCGTATCATGATAATTAACTCCGGTAACAAACCCATAAGAGAAGTTTTGAGAATAGATACTAGTTGTGCACACAAGTATAAAAGCAAACAATAATAATTTTTTCATATACAATGTTTTGATTTACATCATGAGATTCCTGCCTTCGTAGGAATTAAAGATCAAACCCAATATTAACACCTAATTTGGTTGCTATAAGCTTATTAATACGTTTTTTAAGTTCCGGAATTTTTACCGTTTCTAATACGTTATTCGCAAATGCATACATCAATAAAGCTTTGGCTTCTTTTTCTGGAATACCACGAGAACGCAAATAAAACATCGCGCTATCATCTAGCTGACCAATAGTACAACCATGGGAACATTTTACATCATCTGCAAAAATTTCTAGTTGTGGCTTCGAGTTTATAGTTGCTTTATCGCTTAATAATATGTTGTTGTTAGACTGAAAGGCATTGGTTTTTTGCGCTTCTTTGTTTACCACTACTTTACCATTAAAAACACCAGTTGCGCTATCGTTAAAGATCCCTTTGTAGTCTTGATGACTCTCGCAATTTGGTTCTATATGATGCACTAACGTGTTGTGATCTACGTGTTGTTTGTCGCCAATAATCGTGATACCATTTAATGTAGAATCCATGTGTTCTCCATTTTGGTAAAAGTTAAGATTGTTACGTGTTAACTTACCACCAAAACTAAAGGTATGCACAGAGATATGACTTTCGCGTTTTTGATTCACAAAAGTGCTGTCGATTAAAGATGCGTTTACGTTATCGTTTTGAATTTTATAGTAATCTACAATGGCACGTTTGTTTCCAAAAATTTCGGTAACACTATTGGTTAAAACAGGATTGTCTGTTAAACTTTGGTGACGTTCAATAATTTGAACATGCGAATTTTCGTCTACAACAATTAAGTTACGCGGTTGTTGCATTAAAGCAACTTCGCTACCTGTAGAGAAATGTATAATTTGAATTGGCTTATTTACCAATGTATTTTTAGGAATATGAATATAAGCTCCTTCTTGTGCAAATGCCGTATTTAATGAAGTAAGGCTATCTTTTGTAGCTACTTTATTAAAATAGTTTTCTATAATTAAACGGTATTTTGGTTTGCTTAAAGCAGCAGACATTAAACAAACGTCTAGTCCGTCATGTGTAGTTTGCGATAAGTGTGAAGCAAATTTACCATCAATAAATACAATATTATAGGTATCTATATCATGAATAAAATACTTTTTCACATCACTATATTCAATGGCGTTTTCTTGTTTAGGGAAAACACTATAGTCATGTTTTAAAATACTGTTTAACGATGTATATTTCCAAGCTTCTTCTTTTTTAGAAGGAAATCCTTCCGTTTCAAAAGTTTTTATAGCTTCGGTACGAATATCATGAATAGGACTGTCTAAGTCTGCATGATTTTCGAAAGCTAAAAATGAGGAAACTAATTTTTCTTTTAAATCCATTTTGTTAAGATTTCAGTTTACAGTCGCAGTTTTCAGTAATTTTGAAAATACGAAAGTAAGCTGTTTACTATTTATACTTTTTTGAAAGCTATTAAATTGGAGTAGTCTTATACGAGTAAGCAACTGCAAACTGCGACGGAATACTGCAAACTAATTTAAGCGTTCACTTCTTCTTTAATCCAATCGTACCCTTTTTCTTCTAACTCATGCGCTAGAGCAGCAGTTCCCGATTTTACAATTTTACCATTGTATAAAACGTGTACAAAGTCTGGTTTGATATAATCTAATAAACGTTGGTAATGCGTAATTAAAATCACAGCATTGTCTTCGCTTTTCAATTTGTTTACTCCATTTGCTACAATACGTAATGCATCGATATCTAAACCTGAATCTGTTTCATCCAGAATAGCAAGTTTAGGCTCTAGCATTGCCATTTGAAAAATCTCATTACGTTTTTTCTCTCCACCAGAAAAACCTTGGTTTAAAGATCTAGATAAGAATTTTCTATCTATTTCTAATAATTCTGATTTCTCACGAATCATTTTTAACATGTCTTTTGCAGGCATGTCTTCTAAACCTTTTGCTTTACGATTAGCGTTGATAGCCGTTTTAATAAAGTTGGTTACAGAAACTCCAGGGATTTCTACAGGATATTGAAAAGAAAGAAATACACCTTTATGTGCGCGCTCTTCTGCTGCAAGATCTTCGATATCTTCACCGTTTAAAAGAATGTTTCCATCGGTAACTTCATATTCTTCTTTTCCTGCAATTACAGAAGCTAAAGTACTCTTACCAGAACCATTTGGTCCCATGATAGCGTGTACTTCACCAGCTTTTACTTCTAGATTAATTCCTTTTAAAATAGACTTGTCTTCTACACTTGCGTGTAAGTTGTTTATTTTTAACATAATTATTTTGTACCTAATTTTACAACGTTTTCTGCTTGCGTATCGATAGCAGAAATATTTAGTATTTCTTTAATATCTACTTGATTATCCCAACCTTCTTCTCCTTCTGGTTTTGATTTAATTTCACCTCTAACTTCTATCAATACGAAGTCTGTATCTTCTTTTTTAAAGTCTTTGGCTTTTTTGTTTAATTCTGTAACCTTATCGTTTAAGATAACACCATAAATCTGGTTTTTGGTTTGTAATACTGCAGCATCTGCATAATATACAAACTCCCCTTTAAGTAAGGTTAAGCCATCCTTTTGTTTTTCGGTTCTACCATCTTCTGTTTCGGTAGTTTCTGTGTTGTCTTTTTTTGCTTCGTTTTTACAGCTTGTAAATGCTACCGCTAATACTAATAAGAATACTAATTTTTTCATTTTTTTAAATTTGAAAATAAACTTAATTTAATATATTTTGAATTCAATTTATAAGATTCCTGCCTTCGCAGGAATGACAATTATCCTACACTTCCTTCTAGAGAAATTTCTAAAAGCTTTTGTGCTTCTACAGCAAATTCCATTGGTAATTTATTCAATACATCTTTACTAAAACCGTTTACAATTAATGCAATGGCTTTTTCGGTATCAATACCACGTTGGTTACAATAGAAAATTTGATCTTCTCCAATTTTACTTGTCGTCGCTTCGTGTTCTATTTGTGCTGTTTTATTTTTTGCTTCAATGTATGGAAATGTGTGTGCGCCACATTCATTCCCCATTAATAAACTATCACATTGGCTAAAGTTACGTGCGTTTTCTGCGCGAGCGCTAACATGTACTAAACCTCTGTATGAGTTTTGTGATTTACCTGCAGAAATACCTTTGGATATAATAGTCGACTTGGTATTTTTCCCTAAGTGAATCATTTTGGTTCCAGTATCTGCTTGTTGGTAATTATTAGTTACCGCAATAGAATAAAATTCGCCAACCGAATTGTCTCCTTTTAAGATACATGAAGGATATTTCCAAGTTACCGCAGATCCTGTTTCTACTTGTGTCCAAGAGATTTTTGCGTTTTTCTCGCATAAACCACGTTTGGTTACAAAATTGTAAACACCACCAACACCTTTATCATTTCCAGGATACCAGTTTTGTACTGTAGAATATTTAATTTCTGCATCGTCTAAAGCAATAAGCTCTACAACGGCTGCGTGTAATTGATTTTCATCACGACTTGGCGCAGTACAACCTTCTAAGTACGATACATAACTACCTTCGTCTGCAACCAATAATGTGCGTTCAAATTGTCCGGTTCCTCCTTGGTTGATTCTGAAATAAGTAGATAATTCCATTGGGCATTTTACGCCTTTTGGGATGTAACAAAAAGAACCATCACTAAATACTGCCGAATTTAAAGCCGCATAAAAGTTGTCTGTTGTTGGAACAATAGTACCAATATATTTTCTTACCAGTTCTGGATGTTCTTGTATTGCTTCAGAAATTGGCATAAAAATAATACCTTTTTCTGCTAGTGTTTTTTTGAAAGTAGTAGCAACCGAAACAGAATCTACAACAATATCCATTGCGACATTGTTCATTTTCTTTTGTTCGTCTACAGAAATTCCTAACTTTTTATACATCGCTAATAGATCTGGATCTACATCGTCTAATGTTTTGTTAGGATCTACAGCAACAGGAGCAGAGTAATACGCAATAGCTTGAAAATCTGGCTTTGTATAGTTTACATTTGCCCAATCTGGTTCTTCCATTTCTTTCCAAACCTTAAAGGCTTCTAGTCGCCAATCTGTCATCCATTGTGGTTCGTTTTTCTTTTTAGAAATAGCGCGCACAATATCTTCATTTAAACCAATAGGAAATGTTTCAGATTCAATATCTGTAAAAAAACCATATTCATATTCCTTGGTTTTTAGTTCTTCTCTTAGATCGTCTTCTGTGTATTTTGACATATTCAAAAATTTAATTTTAAAGCCTTCCTAAACGGAAGATTTAGTTGGATTATAGCGAAAAAGATTCACCACAACCACAAGTTCTATTGGCATTCGGATTATTAAACACGAAACCTGTTCCGTTTAATCCTCCAGAATACTCTAGTGTTGTTCCTATTAAGTACAAAAAGCTTTTTTTGTCGACAATAATTTTTACTTCGTTGTCTTCAAACATTTTATCTTCTTCTTGTATTTCTTTATCAAATTTTAAATCATAAGATAAACCAGAGCAACCTCCACTTTTTACACCAACACGAACGTAGTCTGTTGTTGCATTGTAGCCTTCATCGGTCATAAGTTCTATAACTTTCTTCTTAGCTATTTCTGATACTTTTATCATATTATTAAATAGATTTTGTCTAAATAGAGTGCAAATATACAATATAAGTCATGGATTTCCATATAAGCTTACATTATATTAGTGATGTTTTTATAAGAAAAATCTATGGATTGATAAAAGCAGGATTGGTAGTGAATGAAGGGTCTGAAAGTGATAAAAGAAATGCTTTTAGGTCTGCTTTATCTGAATTTGAAAGTTGTACACCACCTTGATTCACTTTTTTCATTAATGGATCTATGGTTGGGGAATCTTGTAAGCCTTCGCTATAGTGATTAATGACTTCTTCTAAAGTGTTGAAACGACCATCATGCATGTATGGCGCTGTAAATAATAAATTACGAAGCGAAGGCGATTTAAATTTTCCATTATCTGCTGGGTCTCCGGATACTTCCCCTAAGCCAAGGTCTGTAAATGTTGCGTCTAAACCATTATTGTGAAAAATATTGTCTGTCCAAAGTGGGTTGTTAGGATTTCCATGACAATGAAAACAGTCTCCTTTGGTTTCATCCATAAAAACGTTTAATCCGTTTGTCTCTTGAGGCGTAAGCGTTGCTTCTCCTAATAAATGTTTATCGAATTTAGAGTCTGAAGAAATTAAAGTCCGTTCAAATTGTGCCAGTGCTTTTGTGGTTAATTCTTTCGTGATTGGACTAGCGCCAAATGCTTCTTCAAATAATTGCGGATATTCTGGGTGTTGTTCTAATTTGGAGATTACCGTTTCCCAGGTAGCATTCATTTCTATTGGGTTTGTAACAGGTTCTAGTGCTTGATGCTCTAGGCTGAAAACACGTCCGTCCCAAAAGAATTTTTCGTCATAATTCCACGCTAAATTAAATAGAGGCATCGAGTTACGTGTACCTATACTGCCATCTACACCAACGCTAAACCTATCTGGATCTGTAAATGCATTCCCTGGATTATGGCAAGAGGCACATGCTTGCGTATTGTCTGCGGATAAAATAGGGTCGAAAAAAAGTTTTTTTCCTAGCGCGATTCCTTCCTCCGTTTGCGGATTATTTATTGGAATTACTGGAGGAATAATACGGTCTTCGAATACTTGCGGAATTTGTAACGGACTAGGTGTTGGTATATATATGTTTAGGTCTGAAGGCTCATTAGAACAAGACAAACAGAACACGAAAAGAATACTATATATAAACCGATGCTTCATTTTTATTCTGAAATTTCAGTCAAAGAAAATACATTTTGTCCGTTTTGAAACATCATTACTTGTGCATTAAAATTTGGCATCATCATATTGTGTAATGTATTTAAATCCCATAAATTCGGGTTTTTAAACCATTCGGCAATATTCATATTTATATTAAAAGTTAGGTCTTTTGTTATGGAAACCGGACCTAATTCTACATCGATAAAGGTATCTTGAAAAAGTAAATTATCAGGATCTGAATTATCTACAGCTCTAATGGCGTGATATGCATAACCTGTTTCGGTAGCTGTATTGTCTATAAATTTACCTTCCAATTGCATGTAGTGATAGCCACCACCAAGCATGTCTGGAACGTTCCAAGATTCTGAATTTAAATCGGTGTACGTTTCGCTATAATTGTCTTCGTTATTAAATCCAAATGTAAAAATAACATTGGTGTATTCTCCTTTTGGGATTGGTGTATACGGTTGAAAAAATAAATTGACATCATTAGTTACATCTATTAGAAAATAACCACTGGTGTTTTGTATTTCTCCGTTTGCTTTTTCAAATCTAATGTTAGAGACCAAATAACGTAATTTTTCGATACTCATTTCTTCCCCATTAGCATTCGTGAATTGGATGCTATTGAAGTCGGAATTTGTAACTGGTGTATCGTTCCAGCTATGTGTAAATTTAAATGCTGCGGAAACATTTTTACTTATATTATCATCTGTGTCTTCCGCACATGAAAAGCATAAAATAGAGAAGAAAGCTAGCGCTAAAATCTTTTTCATAATTATTTTATTTTTATTATTAGCAGGTCTGTGAAACCTTTATTATTTGTTAAATCTGCGTCATCACTACTAGATTCTCCAACAGCAACAAAAGATTGGTTTTGTAGTTGTATTGCATCATAAGCAAAATCTATGTTTGTACCACCAACTGTTTTTTGCCAACTTATATTCGCATTGTTATCTATTTTAAAAACCCAAGCATCATTTTGACCATTGTTCGCATTTAAGTCGCCGTCAACACTTCTGGAACTTCCAGAAATTATAAAACCATTGTCTTGTGTTTTTGAGATAGAACGACCAGCATCAAAACTGGATCCACCCATTGTTTTTTCCCAGATTAAATCCCCATCAGGAGATATTTTTATAATCCATAGATCTGCAGCTCCAAGTAAATTGCTAACATCTTGGTCATTACTTCTGGTATCACCAACTACCAGGTAGTTTCCATCATTCGTATTTGTGATGGCCCAAGCTTCATCAATTCCCGATCCACCAAAAGATTTTTCCCAAATAATATTTCCTGTGGTGTCTATTTTTACAACCCAAAAGTCATACGTTCCTTTGTTGTTATTAATATCTACATCATCACTATCTGAAGAACCAACAATAATGTAACCATCATTGGTTTCAAGGGCATCATGAGGTGTATCGGTATAAGATCCTCCATAATACTTACTCCATAATGTATTTCCAGTTGCATCTAATTTAATGGCCCAATAATCGCCTCCTGCATGTTTTGTGTTTCCAGCTCCACCAGAAGCCGAAACATCGAGAATCCCAGTTATAAAGTAGCCATTGTCATTGGTTTGCAATAGTGAAATACCAACATCTACTCCTGAATATCCAAAAGATTTTTCCCAAATAATATTCCCAACGGCATCTAGTTTTGTTAGCCAGTAATCTTTTGCGCCGCTATTTTGGGTTACATCTTCATCATTACTGGCACTTTGTCCTAAAATTGCAAAACCTCCATCTGTAGTTTGAATAATGGTGTTTCCTCTGTCATCTCCAGTACCTCCATAGGTTTTGTTCCATTGTAATAGGTTTTCCGCATCAAATTTTAAAACCCAATAATCATAGCTTTCATTTGGTTTATCTGTGATGTCAAAGTCCATACTTTGGGTGTGACCAAGTACAGCATAACCTCCATCTTGTGTGCTTACAACCGATTGTGCGCTTTCGTTTTTTGTTCCACCAAATGTAGTAATAGCATCTATTTCACCTAGATTTTCTGAGGTAGCTGCATCATCATCCGAGGTACAGCTATTTAATAAAATAAAGGTAAGGCTTACTATTAGGGTTAAAACAATATGTGTTTTGTTATTCACTTTTTCTTACTATTAATAGTCCTCTTTCTATATCGCTAATGATAATGTTTCCGCTTGAAAAATACGGATAAACACTCCAGGCACCATTAAAACTTGTACTATTGTTTTCTGGATGTGTATCAAAAAAACCAGTTTCGGTCATTGTACCAGAAGCAATATTTGTAATATCAATCATTCTTAATCCTGCAGTATAGTTAGCTAGAAAATAAGTGTTTCCTTTTACATAACCATTATGATCTATGGCTGCAGTTGGTCCGAAATAATCTAAATGTAAAGCAGGATTATCTAAATCATTAAAATCAAATACAATGGTTCTTGTGTTGTTACCAAATTGCATTTCATCGATTTCATCTCCAAGAATAAAATAACGAGAATCTTCTGTAAACCAACCTTGATGTGTATAACCAATATTGTTGTACGCAATTGTAGAAATAGTAACAGGGTTAGCTTTATCTGTTATGTCTGCTATTACTACTTCATTTTCATTGCTTCCTATTAAAATTTCACGTCCAAAATAATCAGAATCAGGACCCGTATACGTTACAACTTGTGCGTCATGAGAGTAGCCATTGAAACCACCTTCTGCTATTGGGTTTGTTGGATTTTGAATATTTATAAAATGAGCACCACCTCCAAAGGTGTTAGAGCCTACTGCGTATGCATAGCCAGAATCTTCATTAATAACAATGTTGTGGGCTCTTCCAAATTCGGTATAATGTGCATCTGATGTGAAATTTATAGGAGGATTTGTCACATTTCTTAATTTCGTTAAATCAAATACTTGCATACCATGATTTAAGTTTTGACTACCATCTGCTACAATATAAGCATGGTCGTTATATACTTTTACGTCTCTCCAAAAATTTGCACCATCAGCAGTATCTAATCTTCCTAGAAAAACGGGTAAAGTAGGATTTGTAATATCTACAAAAGCAGTACTGTTTGTCATTGCTATAAGTGCATATTCATTTCCTGTTAAAGGATCTGTCCATCCCCAAATATCACTTCCTTCAGGATTTCCCATTGTGTTGGCTAAAACAGAAACAGGAATATGTGCCATTAAATCATATCCGTCACAAGGATATTCACCAGCCATACCATTAATACATTCAAATAAAGGAGTAGTGGTAACATCATCACAAGTATTACCAATACCATCATTATCATCATCTGCTTGGTCAGGATTTGCAATAGTAATACAGTTGTCTAAATTATTAGGTATTCCGTCTCCATCAGAATCTTGGATAATTATAGCGTCTACTGGCTCGTTATCACAAGAATGCATTAAAGGAGTCAATAAGGTAATTACAAAGATTGTTTTTAAAAGGAGTCTCTTCTTCATGAATTTGGGCATAATAGAAATTTATTATAATATTTTCAGCTTTTAGAGCAAATTTAGGAGAATTATCTACAAAAAACTTGCACTTACTGTTAAAACTATTTTTGGTTCCCTTTTAGTGTATTTATCTATAGCCACTTTTAAATGCTGTTTTATTTAATATTATGGTATATATTTATTTTAAGCTTCTTATTTTTGCAGCATGATAGAAGATAAAAATCAACAACGTACCGCATTAAGTGATTTAGGAGAATTTGGATTAATTGACCACTTAACTTCTCAGTTTGAAATTTCACATAAATCAACAATTAAAGCAATTGGAGATGATGCTGCAGTTTTAGAATTTAAGAATAAACAAATTGTAGTTACTACCGATTTATTAGTAGAAGGTGTGCATTTTGATTTAAGCTATGTGCCTTTAAAACACTTAGGTTATAAAGCGGTTGTTGTTAATTTATCAGACGTGTTTGCTATGAATGCAAATGCCACTCAAATTACAGTGTCTATTGCGGTTTCTAATCGTTTTCCTTTAGAGGCTTTAGAAGAATTATATGCAGGAATTGAAACTGCGGCAAAAATTTACGAGGTGGACGTAGTAGGAGGAGATACTACTTCATCTACTTCTGGATTATTAATTTCTATTACTGCTATTGGCGAAGTTGAAAAAGAAGATGTTGTGTATAGAAGTGGTGCAAAACCAAACGATTTACTAGTTGTGACTGGTGATATTGGTGGTGCATATATGGGATTACAAGTTTTAGAACGCGAAAAGCAAGTGTTTTTGGTAAATCCGAATAGCCAACCAGATATGGAGCCTTACGCTTATATTATGGAAAGACAATTAAAACCGGAAGCTAGAAAAGATATTGTAAAACTTTTTAAAGATTTAGAAGTGAAGCCTTCTTCTATGATAGATATAAGTGATGGTTTATCTTCTGAAATTATGCATTTATGTAAACACAGTAATGTGGGTTGCGATTTGTATGAAGACAAATTACCATTAGATCCTCAAGTAATTTCTACTTGCGAAGAATTTAATTTAGATAGCACAACGGTTGCTTTAAGTGGCGGTGAGGATTATGAATTGCTATTTACGATTTCGCAAGAAGACTATCCTAAAATTAAAGCAAATCCTAATTTTACGGTAATTGGTTATATGACAGAACCAAACGTAGGAATGCATTTAGTAACTAGAGGAGAAACTAAAATACCATTACAAGCGCAAGGTTGGAACTCGCTTAACGATCAAGAATAAATTCTTTTCGTTTTTCTTTTTTATGATGAACTTTTTTTAAAACAGAATTGATTTTCTGAAACTGAGGGGTAAGCGGAATCAAGTTGCCGTTAGCACTTGTTGTCATTTGTTTTTTACAACGTTTGCATTGATATTCTTTCACATGTGCTGTGATATCTTTTGAAACTATAAAGTCATGACCAAAAACGCTACATTGAATAGTGTTCATAGAATTTAATTAGCTAGTTTAGAGCTAAGTAAGTTAGAGGATTTTATAGTTTTTACTTAATAATTACTTAGTTAATCGATGAAGCGTAAGATTTTTCCTGTAAACGCATTATTTTTCTGTTGTATATGCGTTCTAAAACAGAGTTGATTTGTACAAATTTAGGAGTTAACGGAATTAAGTTGCCATTACTATTCGTAGTCATTTGTTTTTTGCAATTGGCACACTGGTACTCTTTTACATGGTAAGTTACTTTTTTGGAAACTTCATATTTGTGTCCAAAAATATTGCAAACTAAATTAGGAATAAAAGCAGGTTTGGTGGTAGGTGTATTCATTTTATTAGCGTTTGGTTATAGTAAACGTAATAAAAAAAAATCATATAAACGGTGAAACGCACGATTTATTCGACGAAATGCATTACTTCTTTTAAAAGTTGGATTGGGTTTTCTATATGACTCATGTGTCCTTCGCTAAAAACTACCGTGTTAATTTGGGTGTTTTTTGTCTCTTTAATTAACTTTTCTCCATCCACTACAGGATCATTTTTTCCTATAAGGATCATTTTTTTACCCTCTAAAGACTGAAATACTTCTTGTCTGTTTGGTCTTAGTCGCATACCTTCCTGACAAGCAATATATCCTTGAACAGGAGTTTTTAGAGCTTCTTTTAAAGCAGCATCAAATTCCGCTTTATATACTGTTTTGCTTTTTTCACTAAATAAATTAGCAAAAGACATACGTACCATATTATTAAAATTGGTTTGTATCATCTTGTTGGCTCGAGCACGAAGTAGTTTGCGTTCGTCATCATCGGCTTCATAAGTAGAGTTCATTAGACATAACCCTTTTAAGTTTTTGTGGTTTTCTTCGGCGAAAGCCAAAGCAACATATCCACCCATAGAATGGCCAGTCATATAATACCTTCTTAGTTTTAAATGATTTAAAACAGCAAGAACAGCTTCAGCCATGTCTTCCATGGTATGCACATATCCTAAGCAAGGTGTTTTTCCGTGACCCAACAAATCGATACAAATTACGCGGTTTCTTTTGGTGAGTTCTGGTAAAAAGGCATTCCACATCGTACTGTTTTCTAGAAAACCGTGTAGTAAAACAATAGCTGTACCTGCACCTTGATCTGTGTAAAAAATATTTATGCCTTTGTGATCTAAAATCATATTTAAACTATATTGTGCAAAGATAATTAAGGGTTTGTAATAAATTGCGACTCTATATTTAAAATAATACATTTCCTTTTACAGCAATAGAATATGAATAAAACTAAAGAATTATTAATTACAAGCTTTGCCTTGTTTTCGTTGTTTTTTGGAGCAGGAAATTTACTATTGCCACCACTTTTGGGGTATCAGGCAGGTGAGAATTGGTTTTGGGTAATTATAGGTTTTGTAATTACTGCGGTAGTAATTCCTATAATAGGTATTTATGCACATGCCAAATTACAAGGTACTTTGTATGATTTTGGTAAAAAAGTGTCCCCAGCTTTTAGTCTTATTTATTGTGTGCTTATTTATATAGTTGCCGTTGCAATTCCGTCACCACGTACTGCAGCAGCTACTCATGAAATTGCAATACATCCAAACTTTAATACTTCCCCTTTACTAACGAGTAGTATCTATTTTATTTTGGTGTTAGTATTTGCATTAAATCGGTCTAAAATATTAAACCTTATTGGTAAATACCTAACCCCATTTATAGTGATTATGTTGCTTTTGGTAATTGGTATTGGTCTGTTCTCTTCACAAATGCTTACTAATCCTTCGCAATTTGAAGCGCCAATTGTAAACGGAATTCTAGAAGGTTATCAAACCTTTGATGCTATTGGAGCAGTGGTTGTTGGAGCAGTAATTATTATATCTATTAATTTAAAAGTTAAAGATTCTTTTGAAGCTAAAAAGGAACTGATTAAAAAATCGGGATTTATCGCAGGATTTGGACTCTTCGTTATTTACGCTGGGCTTATTGCTGTTGGTGCTTTTTATGGATCTGAAATAGATGTGAATAGCACATTAAGTAGTGATATGCAACGCGCAAATCTGTTAACAGGAATTAGTAAAAAAGCATTGGGGACTTTTGGTAATACTATTTTAAGCGTGCTCATTGCATTGGCTTGCTTTACAACGGCAGTAGGTATTGTAACCGGAACAGCAGATTATTTTAAAGGATTAATAAAAGATTCGCAAACCGTGTATGTCATTACAGCAGTGTTGGCATGTGTGATTGGTGTGGTGGTTGGCCAGTTAGATTTTAATTCTATAATCGTCATTGCATTACCAGTGCTATTATTCATTTATCCAATAACTATTGTGCTCATTTTACTAAACGCAATCCCAGATAGATTTGCTTCCAAAACCGTATTTCGAGTAGTGGTTTTACTAACCTTTATTTTTAGTATTCCAGATGTGCTTAATTTTTTAAGCCCTTCCACAGATTTAACACAAGTAATTTCAAGTATTCCGTTTGCAAGTCATAGCTTAGGTTGGGTGCTACCAGCTTTTTTTGGGTTTATATTGTTAAATTTCAAAACTTTTACGACTAAAGCCATAACGAACCAATAGGTACCACATGGCAGAGCAGGACATCACAAGATATTCGTATAAAGATATATTTTCATTGAGCGTTGTTCAATTTGAAAAAGCCTGCGTTTTTAATAAGCCAGAACAAGTAGATGCCTATAATATCTATTGGATTAAAAAAGGAAAAGGCACCTATAATATCGATTTTGAAAGCTATGATTTTCAAGATAACGTGCTGTTCTTTTTATCTCCTGGTCAAGTGTTTGCTGTAGATTCTGAAAAAATTCAAGAAGCCTACAAAATATCTTTTATTCGAGATTTCTACTGCATTCAAACCCACGATAAAGAAGTCGCTTGCAATGGCGTTCTTTTTAATAATGTCTACGAAACTCCTTTTGTGAAGCCTTGTACCAGTGACACCCAGAAACTAGATTTTATATTAGAAGGTTTAATTGAGGAATTTAAAACCAACGAAGCTGCGCAATATGATATGCTGCAAACCTATTTAAAGCAATTCATTATTCATGCCGTTCGCGTGCAAAAACAACACCTTACTATTAAAGAAGACGTAGAAACCAAACTCTTTAAAGACTTTAGCGTATTGGTTGAGCAAAACTATAAAAAGTTGCACAGTGTAACCGATTATGCCAATAGATTAGGACTTTCCCCAAAATCGTTAACCAAACATTTTAATAAAATAGGAAGTCAAACACCAAGCGATTTTATTAAAAACAGAATTATCCTCGAAGCCAAACGCCAACTCATCTACTCTAATGATTCGGTAAAAGAAATCGCCTACAATTTAGGTTTCAATGACGCTGCCTACTTTACAAGATTCTTTAAAAAAGGAACCTTAAAATCACCACTTCAGTTTAAAAAAGAATATTAATTTTTTTGGCGTGACCATAAAGGTCAGGCTGTACGTTAAATCTTTTTTTGCCATATATGGCAGCAAAAAAAGGATGCCACTTCCATCCTTCACGCAATAATTATAGGTTTTTATGCTTCAAAAGCATAATAAAATAGGCATGTCCAAGCATAAGGAACTTTTGTCCATTTTTCAAAGCGTATTCCTGTCGCATCTTTGCAGTGTAATTAATAACTAATCAAAAATTATGAAAACAGAACAAAATATACAATGTCCAAATTGTTGGGGATTTCAAGAATACGACGAAAAACAACCCGACAATAAAATTTGCGATTGTAAAAGTCAAGAGTAAACAAAACAAGGTCACTTCGAGTGATTTTTGAGGCACGAAAAAATAGTATCGAGAAGTTTTTGGTATTAAGAAAAAAGCCTTCTAACAAACATTATTAAAATAAAAAAACAAATATTATGAGCACAAGAATTGAAACATTAGATCCAGAAACAACTACAGGAAAATCAAAAGAATTATTTAATGCAGTACAGAATAAATTAGGATTTATTCCAAACCTAATTAAAGTATTTGGTAATTCGCCAGCAACCTTACAAACCTATTTAAGTTTAGGAGAGTTAACAGGAAGTGGAAACTTTAGCAACAAATTTAGAGAACAATTAGCATTAGCAATTGCCGAAGAAAATGCATGTAACTATTGCTTATCTGCACACACAGCAATTGGTAAAATGAACGGTTTAACGCAAGAGCAAACCGAATTAAGCAGACAAGCAATTGCTGCAGATGCTAAAACACAAGCAGGTTTGCAATTTGCGCAAGACGTAACTAAAAACAGAGGACAAGTATCTACAGAGGCTATTCAAGCAGTAAAAGAAGCAGGTTATACCGATGGGGATATTTTAGAAATCGTTTTAAACGTAGTTTCTAATACGCTTACCAACTATGTAAATCACATTGCAGAAACCGAAGTAGATTTCCCAAGTGTAGAAACAGGAAAATTCACAGTAACTAACAACTAATATTCTAATAATTACAAATCATAAAATACAAAATCATGAAAAATTTATTTATCGCAATCTTTTTAGTAGCATTTTCAATTACAGCTACAGCACAAGACAAAATGACTAAGAGTACAACAGCAACCACTGTTGTTTTAGAACAAACATTAGGAGAATTCACGCAGAAAGAATTAACACTTAAAGAAGGTACTTATGTATTTCAAGTTTCTAATAATAATGCTGCGCCAGAAGTAGGATTGGTTTTAATAGAAGCAGGAAAAGATGGAGCAGATCCTAAAAACCATATTGCAGATGCTTATGTATCGCAAATGGTAAAACATGGAAAAACAGAATCTTCAAAAGAAGTAACACTTACCAAGGGGACCTACCAATATTTTTGTCCTTTTAACAAAACACCACAATATACTTTAACAGTAGAGTAGTTGTTTGATTAATAGTTTTTAGTGTGAAAGCGAGCTTTAGTAAGGCTCGCTTTTTTTTTGTTTTATTTTTCGAATTTTGCTATATTGATTTAAAACTTAAAGTCATGAAAAAATTCATTGTAACGGTATCCTTTATTTGTGTTTGTTTTCTCTCTTATGCTAACAATACACCAAAAGTTGGCGATATATTAATCGTTAAAGCGCCTTCTAGTCAATTTTATAATCATATTGAATTTCCACAATTAAATATATTAGTGAAGCGTGGTAAAATAGCAAGCTATGCTCCAGTTATTGGAAATAAGGTTGTGGTAGAAGAAGTGTTCACAAAAAAGAATAAGACTTATGTCGTTTTAAAAAAGAACGATGGAGCCAAGTTTTTCGGATTGTACTCAGATGTAAAAGCAAATTACCAAAAGGCTATGGATTCTGGTGAATTGGAGTTGGTGAAGCCTCAATGATAGGGCAATGTATGTGTTTTTTCGGCCAATGTTGGTGTTTTTCACCAACATTTAAAAGGACTAATTTATTGAGTCAATATAGGTGTTTTCTCTACCATTGGTTTTATAAATTATTATAGTAATTCTAGAGAGTAATATAGACTTCTGCAGGTTTGTTGGTGCAAAACACCAACAAAGGCGATAAGGTTTTTGTGTTAGAAATAAGTTCATTAAGCCAATGTTGGTGTTTTTCACCAACATATTTAACCTTAATTCTTCAGGTTTTTAATTACCGAAAACGCCTTATCCACCACATGATCTTCCACTAAAACAGTAAACTCGTTGGTAGTAGAAACCACTTCGTAAATCGGAATGTTCTCCCAAGCCAAACGCTTAAAAATCTGATAATATAAACCTGATATTTTCGAATTGTCTTTTGGTAAACGTACGCTAATTGCAGATAATCCTTCTTGCAATCCAATCTGGTTTTCGGTAGTAAAACATCTTAAAAGCGCTTTCTTTTCGGAGCTGGAAATAATAATATTACTCTCATAAATCCCTCTAGTAAAGGCGTAAAAAATATCTTTATTAGTTTCTACTTGCTCTAAAATTTTGGAGTGACTTTGGATTAAGGTTTCCGAATTTTGAAATGTAAAATCCGTCAAGTTAGAACGTACCGTAATATCTCCTAGTTTTTGTAAAGTACTTTTTAATTTTAAAGAATGTCGTAAGGTGTTTGGCGTATTGTATCTGCGTAAAGCCATCATGATTGCTCCCGATTTTACTGGCTTTCCTAATAAAGCGCTTATTGGCGTATTTAATTCTTCGGCTAATGCAGAATAGTTAATAATACTTCTGGACAAGGCTTCTTCTAGAAAGGGTTGTGTGATTAAAATATCTTCTACACAAGAGGCAATAGTTTTCATAAATGGTACTTTGTTTAATGGTGTGCTTCTGTTCTTCCGCGCTATATGCGAAATTAAATAAATTGTTAATTATTTAACAATTTGTGTAAAAGTAGTATAATTTTTTCATTTTTATGGTTAACAACAACGTACTAAGTAGCTTTACACTATAAAATAGTTAAGATTATGTTGGTATTAAAATTTGGAGGTACATCTGTTGGGTCTATAGAAAATATGATTCATGTAAAGGATATCATTAATAACGGACAACAAAAAGTGGTGGTTTTGTCGGCAATGTCAGGCACTACAAATGCATTAGTTGCTATTTCAGAGTACATGAAAAGCAAAAATATAGAAGAGGCTCTTATTGTGATTGATGCCCTAAGAAATAACTATAGTAAAACCATTACGTCTTTACTGAGTAATACAGCTTTGCATACCGAAGTTTCTACCTATGTAAATTCTATATTTAAGGAATTGGAAACCTTGGTGAACAAGCCTTATTCTATCTTATTATATAACGAAATTGTAGCGCAAGGTGAATTGTTGTCTACCTTTATTTTTAGTCGTTACTTACAACAAGAAAATATAAATGCAGTTTTATTGCCTGCTTTGGATTTTATGCGAATTGATAAAACCAACGAACCAGATAACTATTATATTCAGCAGAATTTAAACCGAATTATTACGGGAACTCCAGATGCAGATATCTACATCACACAAGGTTTTATTAGTCGTGATGCCGAAGGAAATATTGCGAATTTACAACGTGGTGGAAGCGATTATACGGCAACCATTATTGGTGCTGTTTTAAAAGCGGAAGAAGTACAAATCTGGACCGATATTGACGGATTCCATAATAACGATCCGCGTTTTGTTGAAAATACCAAAGCTATTTCTAATTTGTCTTTTGATGAGTCTGCAGAGTTAGCATATTTTGGAGCAAAAATTTTGCATCCACAAACCGTAATGCCAGTTCGTGCATTAGATATTCCAGTGCGATTAAAAAATACCATGTCGCCAGCATCTTATGGTACCTTAATTACTAACGAAGTGCATGGAGAAGGTATCAAAGCAATTGCTGCAAAAGATAACATCACGGCAATAAAAATTAAATCGGCTAGAATGTTACTAGCACATGGTTTTTTAAAGAAAGTATTTGAGATTTTTGAGCGTTATGAAACGTCTATCGATATGATTACTACTTCCGAAATTGCAGTATCGTTAACTATTGATGATACTACGCATTTAGAACCTATTGTTGAAGAATTAGAACGTTTTTCAATTGTAGAAGTAGATGATTATATGAGTATTGTATGCTTGGTTGGGAATGCCATTATTTTTCATGCCGATACACCAAACTTATTTCAGATTTTACAAGATGTGAGCGTACGTATGATTTCTTATGGTGGATCGAATAACAATATCTCCTTATTAATTAATACTAGTGATAAAGTGGAAAGCTTGAAAAAACTACAGCGTTATGTTTTTGAGAGTGATAGTGTTTTGGTATAGTGGATTCTTTTTATGATTTTTTTGTTGGTGGAAAACACCAACAAAGGCTAAGTGTTGTTGACGGAAATCAGCATCGAAGGCTGAAATATACTGATGATATCTAGAAGAGCGCTTTGCGCATTTCTTTCAACTAATACTCGTTTTTGGCAGCCAATGTTGGTGTTCTTTACCAATATTTAAAGTGTGAATTCAGTCCATGATGATGTTTTTTCATCGCCATGTAGGATGTGAATTATTACATAGTATAATCTTCTGTAGGTTTTTCACCAACATGTAGAATATAAGTTGTTGGTCCTTTAACGATTGATTGTGTTTACTGGCAAGGTGTTGTTTCCTTTTCAAATTTATTTATATGGCATCGCAATTAAGTCTAGTTTGCTTTGTTGCAGGAAAACACCAACAAAGGCAAAAAGACAAAATAGAATATTTTAGGTAGAATTACTTATTTTTTTACCCGCCAATGGTGGTGTTTTTCACCGCCATTGAGAACACAAATTAGTATACAACCTTAATCTACAGTAGGTTTTGTTGGTGGAAAACACCAACAAAGGCAAAGATGGTTTTTCAACAAATGTTTATTTTTTCTAGCCAATGTTGGTGTTTTTCATCAACATGGAAAGTATGATTTATAAGAGAGATTCTAGGGTGTGTTATGTTCTTCTATAGGTTTGTTGGTGAAAAACACCAACAAAGGCAAAAAGACAAAATAGAAGATTTTAGGTAGAATTACTTATTTTTTTACCCGCCAATGGTGGTGTTTTTCACCGCCATTGAGAACGCAAATCAGTATATAAACTTAGCTAAAAATTTGGCATAAAAAAACCTCTAAAAAGAGGCTTTTTTTATAAGTATAATGATTTTTATTTATTCATGATTTCTTCAATCTCATCCGCTTCAATTGGTATGTTACGCATTAAATTGAATGGTTCTCCCGTTTTTTGTATCACGACATCATCTTCAATACGAATACCGAATCCTTCATCCGGAATATAAATTCCAGGCTCTACCGTGAATACCATATTGGCTTGCATTGGCTCTGTTAAAATTCCGTAGTCATGGGTGTCTAATCCCATGTGGTGACTTGTTCCATGCATAAAGTATTTTTTATATGCTGGCCAATCCGGATTTTCGTTTTGTACATCTGCTTTGTCAATTAAGCCTAAGCCTAAAAGTTCACTGGTCATAATTTTACCAACTTCTACATGATATTCTCCCCAAAGTGCTCCGGGTACTAATAATTTTGTTGCTTCGTTTTTTACTCTTAAAACAGCATTGTAAACTGCTTTTTGTCTATCGCTAAATTTTCCAGAAACAGGAATCGTTCTAGTCATATCACTCGAGTAATTTGCATATTCTGCACCAACATCTAATAATATTAAATCGCCGGCTTTACACTCTTGGTTGTTTTCTATATAATGTAGAACATTCGCGTTGTTACCAGAAGCAACAATTGGTGTGTAGGCAAAACCTTTTGAGCGATTGTTTAAAAACTCATGCATAAACTCTGCTTCAATATTATACTCCATAACCCCAGGTTTTACAAAGTTTAATATTCTACGGAAACCTTTTTCAGTGATATCACAAGCTTGCTGAATGAGATCTAATTCAATCTGGTCTTTTACAGAGCGTAAACGTTGTAAAATAGGATTGCTTTTAGCAACAGCATGCGCAGGATATTTTTCTTTTAACCACTTCGTGAAACGGTCTTCACGAGTTTCAGTTTCTACATTTGCTCTATAATGCTCATTGGTGTTTATATAGACCGTTTCTGCTTGTGTCATTAACTCAAACAATACTTTTTCTAAGTCTTGTAACCAATACACGGTTTTAATTCCGCTTGTTTTAAATGCAGCTTCTTTGGTAAGTTTTTCACCTTCCCAAACGGCAATATGTTCGTTGGTTTCTTTTAAAAAAAGAATTTCTCTATGCTTCGGATTTGGGCAATCTGGAAAAAGAATAAGTATGCTTTCTTCTTGATCTACACCACTTAGAAAAAAGATGTCTCTGTGTTGTGCAAATGGTAAAGTGCTATCTGCACTCACCGGATAAATATCGTTAGAATTGAAAACAGCAAGACTTTTTGGCTTCATTTGAGAAGCAAAATTTTTACGGTTTTTTATAAAAAGTTGGCTGTCTATTAATTTGTATTTCATTGAAAAATTGTTTTAAATTCCCTTTAGAAAAGGAATTTTATTTTTGAATTCCGTTAAGTGTATCAAAAATAAGAAGTTTAAAATACAATTGTTATAAAAGCGTCTTAAAATATGGCGCCTTTTTTCTAATTGCTTTGTACCTTTTATATTTATAAGTATCTTCAAACTTTAAATCGCTATTATGAAAATTAGAGTCTTTTTTACGTTTTTAATCTTTTTTATTCTTTCTGCGGAAGCGCAACAACCAGCAACAGCTTCCAGCTTGGTTCAAAATGCTTTAAAAGAGAAACAGGTATTAATAGAAAACTCGCTAGTTAAAAATATTCCTTTTGAAAATATTGGGCCATCCATAATGAGTGGTCGCGTTGTCGATATAGAAGTGAATCCAGAAAATACCATAGAGTTTTATGTGGCGTATGCGTCTGGCGGATTATGGCATACCCTAAACAACGGGTCTACTTTTACACCTGTTTTAGATACTGCACAAACACAAAATATTGGAGATATTGCTGTCGATTGGAAAAACAGTATCCTTTGGGTTGGTACTGGAGAAAACAATTCTTCACGATCTTCGTATGCCGGAATTGGTATTCTAAAATCGAACGATAACGGAAAAACATGGACCAATGTTGGATTGCACGATTCGCATCATATTGGTCGTATTCTTATTAACCCGAATAATCCAGAGGAAGTAACAGTCGGTGTTATTGGACATTTATATTCGCCAAATGCAGAACGCGGAGTGTATAAAACGATAGATGGTGGAAAAACATGGAAGCAAACCCTTTTTGTAAATGATGTAAGCGGAATCATAGATCTACAACATGCACCAAATAATTACAATATCATGTTTGCTGCTGCTTGGGAGCGCGATAGGAAAGCTTGGCATTTTAACGGAAACGGAAATAATTCCGCGATATATAAAAGTACAGATGCAGGAGAAACTTGGGTAAAAGTTTCCACAGAAGCTAGTGGGTTTCCAACAGGAAATGGTGTTGGTAGAATTGGATTGGCAATTTACGATGATAATACCATATATGCATTGCATGATAATCAATTCCGAAGAAAAGAAACCACAAAAAAAATAGATAAGCGTGGTTTAACAAAAGAAGATTTTAAAACCATGAGTTCAGAAGACTTCTTGAATCTAGAAGAAAAAAAGCTAAATGGGTTTTTAAAAATGAATGGTTTTCAAGAAAAGTATCGTGCAGAAAATGTAAAGCAAATGGTGCGTAGCGGTAATGTAAAACCAGTAGATATAGCGCATTATTTAGAAGATGCAAATGCAATGCTTTTTGATAGTCCGGTAATTGGCGCTGAGGTATATAAAAGTATCGATGGAGGAAAAACGTGGAGCAAAACACATGAGGACTATCTAGACGATTTGTATTACAGTTATGGGTATTATTTTGGAGAAATCCGCGTGGATCCGCAAGATGAAAATGGTATTTATGTTATGGGAGTTCCTATATTAAAATCGAAAGATGGCGGAAAAACTTTTGTTTCTATCAGTAAAGAAAACGTACATGCAGATCATCAGGCGCTTTGGGTAAATCCTAAAAAAGCAGGGCATTTAATTAATGGTAATGATGGTGGATTAAATATGAGTTATGATGATGGTGAAAGCTGGGAGAAGCTAAATGTAAATGCTGTTGGGCAATTTTATACCATAAATGTAGATAATGAAAAACCATATAATGTATATGGCGGTTTGCAAGATAATGGCGTTTGGGTTGGTGCAAATAATGCACGACAAGATAAGGGTTGGCAGCAAAGTGGTCATAATCCTTGGGAGAGTTTAATGGGGGGTGATGGTATGCAAATCGAAATAGATTCTAGAAATGCGAATCTGTTGTATACCGGTTATCAGTTTGGTAATTATTATAGAATTAATCGCGAAACTAAAGCGCAGAAATACATACAGCCAAAACATGAATTGGGCGAAAATCCGTATCGATTTAATTGGCAAACACCAATATTACTATCGCCACACAATCAGGATATTCTGTATTTAGGTGGAAATAAATTAATGCGTTCTATGAATCAAGGGGACGATTGGAAAGCAATTAGTCAAGATTTAACTAATGGTGGAAAAAAAGGAAATGTAGCCTATGGAACCTTAACAAGTATTAGCGAATCTCCTTTTGCGTTCGGACTTATTTACACCGGAAGTGATGATGGATTGGTACATATAACGAAAAATGCAGGTGGAAGCTGGCAGAATATTTCAGCCAATTTGCCAAAAGATCTATGGGTAACAAGAGTTATCGCTTCACAACACAAAAAAGAACGCGTTTATGTAACTTTAAATGGCTATCGTTGGGACGATTTTAATAGCTACGTGTATGTTTCCGAAGACTATGGCAATACTTGGGAAAGCATTCGTTCTAACATTCCAATGTCGCCAGTAAATGTTATCAAAGAAGATCCCGAAAATGAAAACATTCTCTATTTAGGAACCGATAATGGTGCCTATGTTACTTTTAATAAAGGAGCGAAATGGGAAGCATTTCATAAAAATTTACCTGCAGTTGCTGTACATGATTTAGTAATACAACCAGAAGCTAAAGATCTACTTTTGGCAACACACGGAAGAAGTTTTTATAAAACCAATATTGCTCCGTTACAAAAAATGAATGCGAATATTTTAAGTAAAAACACAACGCTTTTTCCTTTTGAAGATGTACGCTATTCGGCACGTTGGGGAAGTTCCTGGAGCAAATGGTTTGATGCAAATACACCTCTAGAAATTATTAAGTTTTATGGGAATACTTCAGAAACTAAAGAAGTTAAAATCCTTTCGGAAAAACAATCCGTTTTAAATACTATTTCTGTGGAAGCAGATAAAGGATTTAACTACGTAGATTATGATTTGTCATTAACCGAAAACGGAAGAAAAGCGCTTCTTAAAGAAAATACAAGTATAGATATTGAGGCTGCTAAAAACGGAATGTATTATTTACCAAAAGGAACTTATTTTATTCAGATAGACGCTGAAAAAGTGAAATTTGAAGTGAAGTAGCAGTATCTAAAATACTATTTCTCCTGTTTTCAAGTTATTAGTGTAAACCAATAAAACATGAAAACGTTCTATTTTATTTTTTGTAGCTGTTTGATGCTATTGTCTTCTTGTACTGATGCTAATGACGAACCAAATACTACTTCCGAAGCCAATTTAATTATCAAACTAGCATTTAATTCTACCCAAGAACGATTGGGTAATTTTGGAGAGCCTGTTTCTGTTGCGACAGGAAATGCTGCGCAATCGCCTAGTATAAATAGAATGAGCGCGAATTATATTGAATTTGCACCAAATATGTTAACAGCATTAGGAACTGGTGAAATTGTTTTCTCCGGAAGCGAAACAACATCTGGAGGCGAAAAAGCTATCGATTTTCAAAATGCAAGATTTGCAGGAAATAACGAAACTTTTTTAACTATTCCTTTAAGTCAAGTCGCTGCAGGAGATTATGAATGGGTTCGTGTGTCTTTAGCGTATCAAGAAGGAGATATTGATTTTTTAGGTGAAGACGGAAACGATTATACCGGAACACTGGCGAGTTTTGTTGGCTATAACACCTATGTTTCTACTTTGAATTTAAACGGAACTAATATTGCGGTAAACGCAAACAGATTACAAGGTTTTTGGGCTTTTGAAACTTTAGGGTTTACGGCACAAGGTCAAGCGCCGGAAGGAGCGACCACAGTTCCTAATCCGTTGTTCGATTCGTCACCAATTCCGCAAGGTTCTTGTGTGGTAACTGGAGAATTTGAAAACGGTCTAGCTATTTCAGGTGATGAAACCGAAGATGTTGTTGTAACCTTATCCTTTTCCACAAATAATAGCTTTGAATGGACAGAAGTGCATGCCGACGGCGAATACGAGCCAAGTGCTGGAGAACAAGTAGTAGATATGGGGCTTCGTGGCCTGATACCGAGCGTCAATTAATTAAATCCATTCTAAATAAATTTTTAAAAGGCATTTTCACTTGCTTGCGTTAGCGTTGCTTGTTATATTTGTGTAATTATAATCTAACTACACAAAATAATGAGCGGAATTTTAAATTCTTCGATTGGAAGAAAGTTTGCCATGGCACTTTCGGCACTCTTCCTAATGATTTTCTTATTACAACATTTTGCAATCAACCTGTTATCGGTATTCAGTCCAGATGCATTTAACGATGTTTCTCATTTCATGGGAACTTTTTGGGCAATTCAATATCTATTGCAACCGGTATTAATTTTTGGTGTTATTTTCCATTTTGTAATGGGATTTGTACTAGAAATTAAAAACAGAAAAGCACGTACAATTAGCTATGCCAAAAATAATGGTGCTGCTAATTCTAGCTGGATGAGTCGTAATATGATTTACAGCGGACTAGCAATTTTAGCTTTTATCTGCTTACACTTTTATGATTTTTGGTTACCAGAAATTAATACAAAATACATTCAAGGCGATATGTCTGGATTACTTGCCAATGGCGAGTTTAGATATTTTGAAGAACTACAACACAAGTTTGTAGATATCTGGAGAGTGGCATTATACTGTATTGCTTTTATATTCTTAGCATTACATTTATTACACGGATTCAATTCTGCATTCCAATCGGTTGGAGCAAACAATAAATACACAAAAGGATTAAAAGGATTCGGAAAAGCATATGCGATTATCATTCCATTAGGATTCGTTTTCATTGCATTATTTCATCATTTTAATCACTAAAAAATATCTAATATGGCTTTAGATTCAAAAATACCAAAAGGTCCAATTAAAGATAAATGGACAGACTATAAAAATCATATCGACTTAGTAAACCCTGCAAACAAGCGTAACATTGATGTTATTATTGTTGGTACAGGTTTAGCTGGTGGATCTGCTGCTGCTACTTTAGCAGAGCTAGGATATAACGTAAAAGCATTTTGCTTTCAAGATTCTCCAAGACGTGCGCATTCTATTGCAGCGCAAGGAGGAATTAACGCAGCGAAAAATTACCAAGGAGATGGTGATTCTACCTACAGATTATTTTATGATACTGTAAAAGGTGGTGATTATCGTTCTCGTGAAGCTAACGTATACCGTTTGGCTGAGGTGTCTGCAAATATTATTGACCAATGTGTTGCACAAGGAGTTCCTTTTGCAAGAGAATATGGTGGGTTATTAGATAACCGTTCGTTTGGTGGAGTATTAGTATCTCGTACTTTTTACGCAGCTGGACAAACAGGACAACAATTATTATTAGGAGCATATTCTGCTATGAACCGTCAAATCGGTCGTGGTAAAATCAAAATGTACAATCGTCATGAAATGCTTGACGTTGTAAAAGTAGATGGAAAAGCTCGTGGAATTATAACACGTAACTTAATTACTGGAGAAATCGAAAGACATTCAGCGCATGCTGTTGTTTTAGGAACTGGTGGTTATGGTAACGTATTCTTCTTATCGACTAACGCGATGGGATCGAATGTAACAGCAGCTTGGAAAGCACACAAACGTGGTGCTTATTTTGCAAATCCTTGTTACACGCAAATTCACCCAACATGTATTCCTGTTTCTGGAGATCATCAGTCTAAACTAACGTTAATGTCTGAGTCTTTACGTAATGACGGACGTATTTGGGTGCCAAAACACATGAAAGATGTGGAGGCTATTAAATCTGGGACATTAAAACCTAGAGAATTAGCTGAAGAAGATAGAGATTACTACCTAGAACGTAGATATCCTGCATTCGGAAACTTAGTACCTCGTGATGTTGCATCTCGTGCAGCAAAAGAGCGTTGTGATGCTGGTTTTGGTGTTAATGCAACTGGAGAAGCTGTATTCTTAGATTTTGCTTCGGCAATTCAACGTTACGGAAAAGAAACTGCACACGTTAAAGGATTAAATGAAAATGATGCTGCGCTTGTTAAAAAATTAGGGCAAGAAGTAATTAAAAATAAATACGGAAACTTATTCCAAATGTATGAGAAGATCGTAGATCAAGATCCATACAACACACCAATGATGATTTATCCAGCAGTACACTACACAATGGGTGGTGTTTGGGTGGATTATAACTTAATGACAACCGTTCCTGGTTTATACTGTATTGGAGAAGCTAATTTTTCTGATCATGGTGCAAACAGACTTGGAGCTTCGGCTTTAATGCAAGGTTTAGCAGATGGTTATTTTGTATTACCTTATACTATTGGTGATTATTTATCCGATGATATTCGTACGGGAGCAATTCCAACAGATTCTAAAGAATTTGAAGATGCGGAAAAAGAAGTTAGAAAAACATTAGAATTCTTTGTTACTAATAAAGGGCAACACTCTGTAGATTATTTTCATAAGAAATTAGGGAAGATCATGTGGAACAAAGTTGGAATGTCTAGAAATGTGAAGGGTTTAACCGAAGCTATTTCAGAGATTAAAGAACTTAGAGAACAATTCTGGAAAGAAGTAAAAGTTCCTGGAACTAATGAAGAATACAACGAAGAATTAGCAAAAGCTGGTCGTGTTGCAGATTTCTTAGAATTAGGAGAATTATTCGCTAAAGATGCTTTAAACAGAGAAGAATCTTGTGGAGGACACTTTAGAGAAGATGCAGTAGAATTAGATGGGGAACAAAAAGGAGAAGCAAAACGTGATGATGAAAACTTCGCATATGTTTCTGCTTGGGAATACAAAGGAGAACCTAGCGATGCTGTTTTACATAAAGAGAACTTAGAGTTCAAGGATATAGAATTAAAACAAAGATCATACAAATAAGGAAAGCTATGAATATGAATTTAACACTGAAAATTTGGCGTCAAAAAAACGCAAGTGATAAAGGGAAAATGGTGGATTATAAAGTCACCGATATTTCTCCAGATATGTCTTTCCTTGAAATGTTAGATGTTTTAAACGAACAGTTAATAAATAAAGATGAAGAGCCAGTAGCTTTCGATCACGATTGTCGTGAAGGAATTTGCGGAATGTGTTCTTTATATATTAACGGAGAAGCGCATGGTCCAGATCGCGCTGTAACAACGTGTCAATTACATATGCGAATGTTTAAAGATGGAGATACCATTACTATCGAACCATTTAGAGCAACTGCTTTTCCTGTTATTAAAGATTTAATTGTAGATAGAACTTCTTTTGATAGAATTCAACATGCTGGAGGATTTATTTCTGTAAATACTTCAGGGAATACTATTGATGCGAATACAATTCCTATTAATAAACACGATGCAGATACGGCTTTTGATTCTGCAACTTGTATTGGTTGTGGTGCTTGTGTTGCTTCTTGTAAAAACTCATCTGCAATGTTATTTGTTGGAGCGAAAGTTTCACAATTTGCATTATTACCTCAAGGTAAAGTAGAGGCTACAGATCGTGTTTTAAACATGGTAAAACAAATGGATGAAGAAGGTTTTGGTAACTGTACCAATACTGGAGCTTGCGAAGTAGAATGTCCTAAAGGAATTTCTTTAGAAAACATCGCGCGTATGAATTCAGAATACTTAAAAGCATCCTTAAAAGGATAATATTTGTTATCTCAAACTGTCACACTGAGCTTGTCGAAGTGTAGTTTCAGGATTTCATTATAAATTAAAATCTCAAGAGCAATCTTGAGATTTTTTGTTTAGCTTTAACCTTTAATTTTTGAATATGAATTATAGATATATCACCAGTTTATTTTTAGTGTTTTTCTCATTAACAAGTTGTAAAGGTCAAACAGAAACGCCAAAAATTGCAGTCGAAGTATTAGAACAAAATTGGTTCCACGCAGATTCTTTATTGCATCATGTGCAAGTTTTGTCTTCCGATGTTTTTGAAGGTAGACGTACCGGAACCGCTGGAGCAAAAAAGGCTAAAGCCTATATCGTAAATAAATTTCAAGAGTTACAAGTGATACCACTTACCGAAAATTATGAACAGCATTTTTCCTTTACACGTAGAAGTAAAGAATATGCAGGGACTAATGTTCTCGGACTAATAAAAGGAACGGAGAAGCCAGAAGAATACATTGTGCTTTCTGCACATTATGATCACGAAGGTATCAAAGGCGGGAAAATTTATAATGGTGCAGATGATGACGCTTCAGGTATTTCTGCTTTGTTCGCTTTCGCGGAATACTTCCAGAAAAATCCACCAAAACATTCTGTTATTTTAGCTGCTGTAGATGCCGAAGAACTAGGTTTGGTTGGTTCTAAATATTTTGTGAAAAATTCTATTATTCCAGTAAAAAATATCAAACTGAATATCAATATGGATATGATTAGCCGAAATAATAAAAATGAATTATTCGCGGTTGGACCTTATCATTACAAACAATTGGAACCAGCAATTAAAAGTATACAACCTTCAGAAAACATAAAACTTCGTATGGGTCATGATGGTAGTGATACATTAGATGATTGGACCCAGTCTTCCGATCATGCCGCGTTTCATGATGTAAAGATTCCTTTTATTTATTTTGGCGTAGAAGACCATAAAGATTACCATAAGCCTACAGACGATTACGAGAATATTCACCCTAATTTTTATCAAAATGCAGTAACTACTATTATTGCTGTTTTTAAAAAATTAGATACTATAGAATTATAAAAAATGCAAAACCCAAATACCTTTTATAAACAAGAATTAGAAGCACATCAATTAGAAGTTAAGTCTTTATATAAGAAACTTACTAGCTTGAGTTTTGCTAGAATATCCGTTTTTATAGCTACAGGAATTGGTGTTTATTTCGCTTATAGTAACCTGCAAATAGCCATAGGAATTGCGGTAGTTGGCATCATTGCGTTTGTTTATTTACTTTCTAAATACACCGATTTAAAATACCAACACAACCTAAAAAAAGCTTTAGTTGCCATTAATGAAGAAGAACTAAAAATCGCTTCTGGAGATTTTAAAGAAAGAAATGAAGGCTTACAGTTTCAAGACCCAAATCATGCTTTTAGCTTAGATGTAGACCTTTTTGGGAAAGGTTCTTTTTTTCAATTTATAAATCGAACAGCAACAGAGGAAGGTACAAAGTATTTAGTAAAGGAACTGACGGCAAATAATATTGAAGGGATAAATTCACGTCAAGAAGCAATTAAGGAATTAACCGAAAAACCAAAATGGCGACAACATTTCTCGGCAGTAGCAAGCTTGATTAAAACGGAAACGCCAGCATCAAAAATTACAGATTGGCTACAAGAGCACAAGTCTTTTTTATCCGCAAGCATGCGTTTTATACCTCTTGCTTTTACTATTGGTTCTGCAATAATTCTGTTTTTAGGGATCTTTGAAGTGATCTCCTTTTTGTTTTTAGTTTTTTGGTTACTCTTGGGTTCTGGTATTTCTGGAGTATATCTAAAAAGAATAAACGATTTAGCTGCTAATACCGATCAGGTTAAAGATACATTTAAACAATATGCTTCCTTATTACAACAAATAGAAACGGAAAATTTTTCTTCAAAATTATTAAAAGACAAACAAGAATATATTCAGCAAGAACAAAAAAAGGCGTCTTTAATTTTTAAAGAATTTTCAAAACATATAGATGCTTTAGACAATAGAAATAATTTAATTTCTACCATTTTTGGTAATGGTTTTCTCTTGATAGATATAAAAAATGCATATCATATTGAACAATGGATTGCCCAATACAAAACAACCGTTGTACATTGGTTTGAAGTGGTGTCTTTTTTCGATGCATACAATACTTTAGGTAATTATACTTTTAATCATCGGGACTTTGTATTTCCAGAAATTGTTTCAAATAACATCGTTATTGAAGCTAAAAACTTAGGACATCCTTTGTTGGATGCATCCAAACGAATAACTAGTGATTTAAGCATTACAGATCAACAGTTTTTTATTGTTACAGGAGCAAACATGGCAGGGAAAAGCACCTTTTTAAGAACGGTTTCCTTACATGTTGTTATGGCAAATGTTGGTTTGCCTGTTTGTGCTACTTCTAGTAAATACAATCCGATAAAATTGATTACAAGCATGCGTACCAGCGATTCGCTTACAGATGATAGTAGTTATTTCTTTAGCGAATTAACGCGCTTAAAATTTGTGGTAGATGCTTTAGAAACGGATTCTTATTTTATTATACTAGATGAAATTTTAAAAGGAACAAACTCTACAGACAAAGCCATTGGCTCGCGTAAGTTTGTAGAAAAATTAGTTTCTAAAAACGCAACAGGAATTATTGCAACACACGATTTAAGTTTGTGCGAAATTGAAAAGGAATTAGAGGAAGTGAAAAACTACTACTTTGATGCCGAAATTATTAACGATGAGCTTTTTTTTGATTACAAATTAAAACACGGAATCTGCCAAAACATGAACGCAAGTTTCTTGTTGAAGAAAATGGAGATTATATAAAACATAAAAAAAGCAAGCACTAATGTCTTAATGCTTGCTTTTTCTTTCTTAAAAATTACTACTTATTTTATTGGGCAACCAATCGCTTTTGTAAAATTAGGATTTGGCTTTTCTCCTTTTTCTAAAGCAGCAATGGCATCTTCCACATACTTCACTTTTACGTTTTCTGGAGATTTTGCATTATCGTCAATAGTACCAATATATTGTACTTTTAAATCGCTATCTAGCAAGAATATATGTGGCGTTCTAACTGCTCCAAATTTTGGATATACTTTTTGTCCTTCATCTACTAAGTAAGGAAATGTAAACCCTTTTTCTTCAGAACGTTTTTGCATCGCCTCATAACTTTCTTTTTCGTTTTCATGATTATTACCATTAATAGCAATTACAGGATATCCTTTTGGTGCATAGGTATTGTTTAATGCAATCAAACGGTCTTCGTATAATACGGAAAACGGACATCCATTACAAGTAAATGTTACAATGTATCCTTTTGCATCTTTATAGCTAGCTAAAGAAACCATAGATCCGTCTACGTTTTTAAGAGAAAAATCTTCTGCTACATCTCCAATTTTATAACCTCCAATTTCTTCTAATGTTCTTGTTTGTTCTGGTGATCCTCCACGAGGTGGTCCTTTATGATCTCCTTTTTCACCATGTGGTGGAGGTCCTTTATGGTCTCCATGTTCTCCATGACCTTTTTCGTTCTGTTTGTGTTCTGTGACCTCTCCTGTTTTTTTACTTGTATCGTTTTTACAAGAAGTTAAAATACCAGCAGATAGGCAGATTGTAGCAATTAGTATACTTATTTTTTTCATTGTTAAATTGGGTTTGTTTTATTAAAAATTTGTAGTTATTTGTTTTTCAAGATCTTTTAAGTTTTCAAAAGAACGCTCGTAAAATTTACGGGTTTTATTATTAAATATTATGGTAAAAGGAATTGCTCCAGACCAATCCGGATTCACTTTGTCAATCCAACTATTAGCATCAGGATCATCTAATAAAATAACTTTAGAAGTGATATTTCTTTCTTTTAGAAAAGGCTTGAGTTTGGTGTCTATATCTTTTATAAAATCCATACTTACCAATAAAACTTCTACGTCCGGATTTTTGTCCGCATATTCCTGAATATAAGGAAGCTCTTTTACGCAAGGAGCACACCACATCGCCCAAAAATTTATGATATAGGTTTTATTCGTGTTTGTGTATAGAAGTGGTTCTAGGTCGTTAAAATCGTAAATAGGGATATCACCAATTGTCGTTACCGAAGGTGTAGTTGTTTTGTTTGTTGCCGAATTCTTTTCTTTACAACTAAAGCACAAACATAATAGGATTGCTAAGTAAATAGCGTTTTTATTTATAAGTGAGATCATTTAATAAAAAGCAAGTTTTGTAGTTAGACTTGCTTTTCTTCAAAAGGTTTAATACTACATGAACAAATGAATAAGAAGATACGTTTTCAAGATTAATTTTTATTCTGTCTTTATGGTTGTCTTACATTTTATTTCAAAAAAACTATATTTGAGATATAACAATTTTGTTCTCCTATGTTTTTATATAATTTTCTATTTAAAAGAATAGATATATCTGTTGTAAGTTTTTTCCGAATTATTTTTGGTTGTTTTATGGTATATCAAATGATGTACTATTATGAAATAGATTATACTTTTCAGTTTATGGCTGGTCCAGAAGTGCTATTTCCATATTCTGGTTTTTCATTTTTAAAACCTCTATCTATTGGTTTCTTAAAGACTATTCACTTTGGAATGTTTGTTTCAGCCATATTAATTACGATTGGTTTTTTGTACCGTTATGCCATGATATTTTTCTTTCTAGGTTTTTCTTATTTTACTTTTATCGACAAAACCTTATATAATAATCATTTATATTTAGTTGCTTTAATTGCCTTTGTAATGATATTTATGGATGCAGATAAAAAATATAGCTTGCGTTCTAAGTTTTCAAAAAAAGAAATGATTAACACAATTCCAGCTTGGAATCAGTATATTTTGATGTTTTTAATTGCTCTTCCTTATTTTTTTGGAGGTATCGCAAAACTTTCATCAAACTGGTTAGACACCAATCTTGTTAGTATTATAATAAAACAAGCAAATGAAAGCTTTTTACACCAGCTTTTACCAGAATCTTTGTTAACAAATTTGATTACTTATGGAGGTGTTCTTTTCGATTTAAGTATTGTTTTTTTACTAATTAATAAGCGCACAAAGAAACTAGGTATTATTTTAGTAGTGCTATTCAGTTTTCTTAATGGTACTGTTCTTTTTAGTGATATAGGGATTTTTCCGTTTTTTATGATTTGCTCCACAATTTTATTTTTGGATCCTTCAAAAGTTGGAGCATTTTTAGATGTTTTTATACCGAGAAAAGCATCTAAAAAAATATTTAAAAACAAGCAGGAAAGAAAAGAATATTTGGCAAAGCAAAAAATAACAAATGAGCCGAAGGTTGTTATTGAAACTAAAAAACAAGATTGGTCGTTAGGAAAAAAAGTCATGGCATGTTGTATTGTCGTATTTGTAGTTTTTCATTTACTATTTCCATTTAGACATGTTTTATTGACAAATAATCCAGAATGGACAGGGATTGCTTCACGGTTTTCTTGGCGTATGAAAATGCAAAACAGAAAAGAGACAGCGTTTAGTATGACACTTACTGATAGAAAGACGTCCAATACATATAAATTAGATGGAAAATCTTATGTATCCACCAATCAATACATCCATATGTTGGAGGATCCTTTTACTTTTGTCCATCTATCAAAATACATAAGTGCGAAGTTAGAGAGAGAAAGAGGTATTGTAAATCCAATTATTAAAACAAATATTAAAGTTGAGTTTAACGGATTACCGAACCAAAATATGATTTCTCCAGATTTAGATTTAACACAAATAAACGAAAGTTATTTTGCCGATTCTTCTTGGATTCCGACTCTAAAAAGGAATTAAAATTGGTTTATTTTTTCAATCATTTCAAGAGCATTTTTATCCTCGGGATTAAGACTTAACACTTTGTAATAATTTTTTAAAGCTTCCTTATTGTTTTTGGTTTCAAAATAGCCTTCCGCTAAACTATCATACACATTGTGTTTATACGGAAATATCTTTGTGTTTAAGTCAAAAACATACATCGCTTTATCCAATTCTTTCGCTCGTAAATACACATAACCTAAAGTGTTTAATTCTCTACTTCCTTCTACATATTCTGACAACATAGAAACCAAATTGGCTTCTTCTATTTTTAAACTATCTATAGTTTTACTTGCCAATAAATTTTGCACATAATTTGCAGCTATATAATTTGATGAATAGCGTTCTCCGTTCACTATTTTAAGCATATCACGTTCTAAAGTTTCTTGTGGATGTTCTACTATTCTATTTACTTCTTTACCATCTTTATAAAAAATAAAAGTTGGTACTCTGTGAATATTCATGCCTTTTTCTTCGCCATTCGGACCTTGTTTATAGGCCTCACTTTTTCTATCTAAAGCAATAACTTCTAACTGGTTTTCAGTAAAATTAGCAGCTTCTAAAACACTATAGAATTGCGGAACTTCCTTTTTGCTATCCCCACACCAAGTACCAAGAAATACTTTAATAGTATAATCGTTTAAGGAGTCCTTTAGTTGATTAGCTATTTTTTCATTGACCGCATAATCGTCATGATTTTTGTTAAACCATTCGTTAAAAGGGGCATTTTGTAAACCTTTTTTATTGATGGTTCCTAATAACATTTCATTTCCTTTTTCATCTAAAACTTGATGATTTACAGTTTGTGAAAATGTTGCTGAAAAACTTAAAATTGCGATTAATAGAATAATTGTTCGATTCATGATTGTTGATGTTTTTGTGATTCAAACATAATACAGTCTTGAAATTATTACCAATAAATAGTACCAACAGCATACTTAAAACAACAAACAGCAATTTTTAGGTCGTTTGCAATACTAAATGAGGTTTTTGTACTTAATTTTTGAGGATTAAGTCATTTCTGAGTACTTTCAACAAAACTTAAGTCGGTATGAGAACAATCACTCCTAGTGACCATTAAACTTTAAACTTGATTACACTTAAAAAACATACTTCACAAATATTGGTACACATACTCTTTTGGATGCTTTTTGTGTTTGTGTCTCTTTCTGTTTTTTCGCAATATTATTGGCGCGAAAATCCGTTTTTGCAGTACCTGTCTATTTTGGTGGTTATCGTCTATGTAAATAATCTATTGCTGCTACCTTTCTTTATAAAAAAGCGATTGTATATTATTTATGTTTTCGTTTTTGCGGCAATCTCCTTTTTTGCAACCCAATTGTATTGTAATGTATTTGCGCAATGTGGTTGTTCTATTATGAAATGCTTGAGTGATTATTTATGGCAAACCTTGGTGCCGCTTATTTTCTTCTCTTTTATCTGGATGCTGTATCGCTTCTTAGATAAGCAAGACGAAGTAGAACAAGTAAAGAAAGAACACTTAGAAATGGAGTTGAAGTTTTTGAAATCGCAGATAAATCCGCATGTGCTTTTTAATAATCTGAATACCATTTATTCGTATGCTTTAGAAAAACCGAAGGAAACTCCGGAGCTTATTTTAATGCTGTCTGATAACCTAAAACATGTGTTATATGAAAGTAACGCCAAAACCGTTTCGCTAGAAAAAGAATTGCAGTTTATAGATAATTACATGACTTTTCAAGGGATTAGAACCGAAGGTGTAAAGCATATAAATTATAATAAATCGATACAATCTTCAGAAAAACAAATTGCGCCTTTATTGCTGATTTGTATTATTGAAAATGCGTTTAAACATAGTACCTTGGGAAGTGATATTTCGGTTTCTATTACAGAGAAAAATGGCGTTTTAGAATGTGTTTGTCTGAATGATTATGATAAAGAAAAAGTAACTACCGAAGATTTTAAGATTGGTCTACAAAACCTAGAAAAGCGTTTACAGCTTATTTATAAAGAAGATTATAAACTAGAGGTTTTTAAAGACGAAGTATATAAAGTGTATTTAAAATTGAAGTTGTCATGATGACTTGTATTATAATAGAAGACGAAATTCCTGCTCAAAATATTCTAAAGAACTATTTAAGCAAATTACCAAACCTAGAGCTTTTGGGTGTTTTTAATGCTGCGATTGAAGCAAATACTTTTTTAAAATGTAATACTGCAGATGTGGTTTTTTTAGATATTAACTTGCCAGATATTTCTGGAATCGATTTTATTAAAACCATTAAAAACCCGCCAGCAATTATTATGACTACTGCATATCCAGATTACGCAGTTAGTAGTTTTGAGTTAGAAACTATTGTCGATTATTTAGTAAAACCGTTTGGATTTGATCGCTTTTTAAAAGCAATTAATAAAGCGGAAAATAGCGTCGAAAAATCTGCTCTTTCTTCCGAAGAAAATAAAGAAGAAACCCTCTTTTTAAATGTAGATAAAACACTTCATAAAATTATAATTAGCGATATTTTGTATTTAGAATCCGATAGAAATTACATTACAATAATTACAAAAAACAAGAAGCTTTCATTTATTGATTCGCTTAAAAATTGGAAAGAAAAACTTCCGGAAACCTGTTTTACACAAGTACATAAATCGTTTATTATTAATAGAAGGTATGTCGATAAAATTTCCGGAAATGAAATTTATGTGCAAGGGAATAGACTACCTATTGGTAGAACGTATAAGCAAGAGTTGTTGAAATTGTTGAAGATTGTATAGTTTTTAAAATTCGCTTCGCTCTTTTTGCTTCAAATCCACCTCTATTTAACTAAAGAGAGAAACTCTTTCTGTTCCTGATTTTCTAAAAAAGAAAGAAATAGGAGTTAAAAAAAGACCTCACAAATTTTAAAATCTGTGAGGTCTAATTAACTGTAAACTGTGACTGAATACTTTTTATTGCTTATCCGTTTTAGGATGTGCCAATTTCATTTCATCAATTAAATGGGTCGCTCCAGCAAACTTATCTACAATAAATAATACATAACGTACATCTACCATAATGTTTCGGCAAATTTCAGGGTCGTAATTCATGTCGCTCATGGTACCTTCCCAAACTCTGTCAAAGTTTAAACCAACTAAGTTTCCATGCGCATCAATTGCTGGACTTCCAGAGTTTCCTCCAGTAGTATGGTTAGTTCCTAAGAAACAAACCGGTACTTTTCCGTTGCTATCTGCGTATTGTCCGTAATCTTTATTTTTATGTAACTCTAATAATTTTTCAGGAACATCAAATTCATAATCTCCAGGAACATATTTTTCTACAACACCATCTAAATAACTTACAGGATTGTAATACACAGCATCTCTTGGTGCATAACCTCTAACTTGTCCGTAGGTTACACGTAAAGTACTATTTGCATCTGGAAAATAACGAGCTTCAGGTAATGCTTTCATTAATGCAGTCATGTACTTGGTTTGTAAGGCTGTAATAGGTTCGTTTTTTGCTTCGTATTCTTTATTTATCGTGTTGTAAAACTCAGCAATCATTGGTTTTGCATATTGGTATGCAGCATCTTTGTTTAGTTTTTTAAGTACACTTTTAGCGTCTCCATCTAAAAGTTTTAAAGCTTCGTCTAGATTTGTAAAAGCGGTTTTATCATAAATAGAAGCATCTACATTTTTATTGTAAAAAGGCATCACATTACTAAAAACACCTTTGTCTACATCTACATCATAGTTTTTATGGATGCTTTGTAAAGTTCCTGAGAAACGCTCTATTGCTTTATCAAAAGCTTCTGGATTTGCAGTAATAGCTTCTTCCATTTGGTATGCTCTAAAAGTCATTTGCATCAGCTCATTGGTTACTAAGAACACTTCAATAAAGTTTCTACGTTTAATATTTATTGGTGCAAAATCGGCATACAGTTTATTAAATTGCGGTAAAATGTTTCCGTATTTAGCATCTAAACCTTTTTCACTTAAGGCTTTTGTAAAAGTAGCTTCAAAAGCACGACGCTTTGCAACAGCATCACTTTTTTCAATTCCTAGATTTTCACCTATCCATTTTTTCCAAGCATTTGCAATACGTGCTTGTTTGGATGCGTATTTAATGCGAACCGCATCACTCGTTTTCATTTTTGCGTCGATAACTTTTAAAGCAGCTTCACGAATGGCAATATTTGTTGGGTTAAATTCTTTTGTAATATGTTCTATCGCTACTGCTGGTAAATATTCGTTGGTACTTCCAGGAAAACCAAATACCATCGTAAAATCACCTTCTGCAACACCATCTAAAGAAACAGGTAAAAAGTGTTTTGGTTTGTATGGTTGGTTGTCTTTGCTGTATTTTGCAGGTCTGTTATTGGCATCTGCATAAATACGAAACATAGAAAAGTCACCAGTATGTCTTGGAAAAACCCAGTTGTCGGTATCACTTCCAAATTTACCAATGCTTGTTGGAGGCGCACCAACTAAACGAATATCTTCAAAACGTTCTGTAACGAATAAGAAGTATTGGTTACCATTATAAAAAGCTTTTGTTTTAACATCTTGCCAAGCTTCTCTAGGCCAATTTTTCATTAACCCATTCGAATTTTTATCGATAACCGATTGCTTTTCTTTTTCGGTCATATCTTCATTTACAACAGCAAGAACTTCTTCTGTTATATCTGTAATACTTACAATAAATTCAATGTATAAGCCTTCGTTTGGCAGTTCTTCTTCTAAAGACATTGCCCAAAAACCATCTTTTAAATAATCATTTTCTAAAGACGAATGCGCTTGTATTTGTCCGAAACCACAATGATGATTCGTTAATATTAATCCTTTATCACTAATAACTTCACTAGTACAACCACCATTAAAATGCCCAATAGCGTCTTTAAGACTAGAGTTGTTTACATCATATATATCTTGCGCAGTAAGTTTACTACCTAGGTTTGTCATTTCGGTTTCGTTCATACCTTCTAATAAGGAAGGAATCCACATACCACCTTGTTGTGCCGAAAGATTCAGCGAAATAAAAAGTAAGAGGAATTTAAATAGTTTCATAAGTCTTGTTTTTTAATGCTTTCAAAGATACTCAAAACAAATAGTTTTTGGGAATTTTAGAGGTAGTTATTGTTTTCTTTATCAAGGCAAAATTTTCAATCATAGCACAGTTATGGTTGAAAATTTTAACGCAGAAAAAGGGAAGAAGAACTTGTGTAAAAACCGAAGAACTATTTGTTTTGAGTACAAAAAAAACCAAGAAGTAAAAATTGTTAAAAAGGACTAAATTTATGTTCTAATAACTGACTATATTTACTGTATGCAACATACATCAAAACTGCCTAACGTAGGCACCACCATTTTTTCTGTAATGAGCGCTTTGGCTAACCAACACAATGCTATTAATTTATCGCAGGGATTTCCTGGTTTTAGTAGTGATAAAAAACTAATGGATTTGGTGACAAAGGCTATGCATTCTGGGTACAATCAATATGCGCCAATGCCTGGAAATATGGAATTAAGGCAACGTATTGCTAATAAATTTGACTTCTTATATGGCACGAGCTATAATCCGGAAACGGAAATAACAGTTACAGCAGGAGCAACGCAGGCTATTTTTACTATTATTTCGGCATTTGTAAGGCAGGAGGATGAAGTCATTATTTTTAAACCAGCTTACGATTGTTACCAACCAGCAATAGAATTACAAGGTGCAAAAACGATTTCTATACAATTAAATGCGCCAAATTATAAAGTAGATTGGAATGCTGTAAAACAGAAAATCAACAGGAAAACCAAGATGATTATTATAAATACACCGCAAAATCCTAGTGGTAGTGTTTTTTCGGAAGCCGATATGTTACAGCTTCAAGCGCTTACTGAAAATACAAACATAATTGTATTGAGTGATGAAGTGTACGAACATATTATTTTTGATGGGAAAAAACACCAAAGCGCCTGTTTGTTTTCAGATTTAAAAGCCAGAAGTTTTATAACGGCGTCTTTTGGAAAAACATTTCATAATACAGGATGGAAAATCGGGTATTGTTGTGCGCCAAAAGAACTGATGGAAGAGTTTAGAAAAGTGCATCAATTTAATGTGTTTTCGGTAAATCACCCGATGCAAAAAGGATTGGCAGATTATCTGAAAGAGCCAAGTCATTATTTAGAGCTTTCGGGTTTTTATCAAGAGAAAAGAGACTTGTTTTTAAGTTGGATAAAAGATTCGCGATTTCAATTTAATGCAGCAAAAGGAACGTATTTTCAGGTTTTAGATTTTTCTGAAATTACACAAGAATACGATGTGGATTTTGCAAAGCGATTAACTATTGAAAATGGATTAGCGTCCATTCCATTATCGGTTTTTAACGATAATCATAAAGATGATAAGGTATTGCGTTTTTGTTTTGCTAAAACGGAAGACACTTTAAAAAGAGCTGCCGAAATTTTAAATAAAATATAATCTAGCGAAATTCATTTGGCAATATATTTGCTAACTATTATTGAACAATAAATATAAAACGATGAAAAAATTAATTACACTAACATTCCTTTTTGCTTTTAGTTGTATTATGAATGCTCAAGAAGTTCCAGTGGATGTAAAAACATATACCGTTAAAGAAGGTAAGATTTATCAAGCAGAAAAAGACGTTACAGAAACGCTAAGTGAGGAAAAACGTAATGCTGTTTTTGCTACGCATGAAATGGAGCTGAAGGTGCAAGAAGAAAAAGCACAAGCGGAAATAGCAAAACAAAAAGCAGACCAGTTAAAAGAAGTGAAGGAAAAGGAGCTACAAAAGGCAGAGAAGGAGAAAGAGGAAAAGATTAAGAAAGCGGAAAAAGAAGAAGGAAAACGTGAAAAAGAGCTAAAAAAGAACGAAAAAGACTTAAAAAAAGCAGAAAAGAAACAAAAACAAGCAGAAAAAGCTTTAAAGAAAAAGGAGAAAGCACAAAAATCTTTTGATAAAGCAAATAGCAAGTTAGAGAGCTCTCAAAAGAAATATGAGAAATTGAAAAAGAAAGGAAAACTATCTCCAGAAGACGAAGCAAAATGGCTTAAAAAATTGGAAGGTTTAAATAGTGATATCAAAAAGGCAGAAAAGAAATTAAGAAAAGCTTAATTGTAAAAAAGCTTATAGTTATTTGAAATTCCAGAGTTGTTCCTTAGAACAATTCTGGAATTTTTTGTTTTACAACTTTACAAAAAACAAGTATCTTTATAAAATGCAAGAAAAATTAAAAATAGCACTTATACAGTCCGATTTAGTCTGGGAAAACCCAAAAGAGAATAGAATGCATTTTACAGAAAAAATAAATTCTATTTCGCAAGAAGTTGATCTCATTATTCTTCCAGAAATGTTTACTACAGGCTTTACAATGCATGCTTCCAATCTTGCAGAAACCATGGAAGGAGAAAGCGTGAAATGGATGTTAGAAATGGCTAAAAAAAGTAATGCAGCTATTGTTGGAAGCTTAATTATTACCGAAGACAACAAATACTACAACCGACTTTTATTTGTACATCCGGAAGGGGAAATAGAACTCTATGATAAGCGACATACTTTTACACTTGCTGGAGAGGATAAAGTGTATCAAGCAGGAAATAAAAAAATAATAGTAGCTTATAAAGGTTGGAAAATTTGCCCTTTGGTATGTTATGATTTACGTTTTCCGGTTTGGGCAAGAAACACCGAAGATTATGATTTGTTATTGTATGTTGCCAATTGGCCAAAACCTAGAATTACTGCTTGGGATGCTTTGCTAAAAGCTAGAGCGATAGAAAACATGACGTATTGCGTTGGTGTAAATAGAGTAGGTTTAGATATTAATAATTACGAATATTCAGGAAGCTCGGCTGTTTACGATGTTTTAGGTAAAAAAATATCGAATATCGCTTTAGGTAAAGAGCAAACAGAAATTGTAACGCTAGACAAAAATCACCTAAAAAAATATCGAGAGAGATTGCAGTTTTTAGGGGATAAGGATGCGTTTAATCTAATAGCGTAAAATCTATTATAGGATCCCAATTTGCACGAACTTCAATAACTTCATTATAATGGCTAATACGTTCTGCTTGACGCTTTTTTAAATAGCTTCCAGAATCATATTTCTGATTTTTATTAGCATCAAAAATAACACGTAAATAATATTTTGCAGGATCTAGATATCTAAAATCTAAAGGTTCTGATTCGGTACTATATAATTCTGCTTTTATTACGCCTTTAACATCTGTTAATTGCGCTATTACTGGGTATTTAGCATTATATAAAGTTATTCTTACATTGCCATAATCTGCAAAGTTTTTAGTGCTTAATTTATAATTTAAAGTATCGTTTTTATTATCAAAAAAATCGGTAAATGCTTCCGGTAAAACTTGAATAGCATATTTGTTGTCTTCCGTTTTTTCAAAAGCAAAAGAATAGGTGTTTGTAAGTGAATCTATGGTTGTTTTATAGGCCACTTTTACAGAATCTTTATCTAAAATAGTAAGTTTCTGTTCATTAAAATTTACCAACGGAACATTTGCTGTTAATTTAAAATCGTCTTTAAAGTTTAAGCTTCCTTTAGTTGTTGTCTCTATTTTTAGGGTATCTCTCGGCTGATCGCTTATTTTAACTGTAAAATTGTCGCTGTATTTTTTGTTCTTCACAGTAAAAAGTAAAGAATCCGTATCTTTTAGTCTTGGTCTGTACCAGTAGTTTAAAGAATCTGTTTCGGCATCTTTTGTAATGGTATATTTAAAGTTTTCTGGCACTTCAGAAGTAATATCAATTGCTGTATTTTTATAATCTCCTCGATAGCCAAAAGCTATTTTTTCACCAGCAACTAAACGTGGTCTAATGATAGTGAAATCGGATTCTTCTTTAAATAGTTTTAGAGAAAAAGTAGAATCTGTTGGTACCGTAATGTAGTTTTTATAAAATCCTATTTTGTCTGTTAATTGCTGAAATTTATTATCTTCATTAACATCTTTTAAAGCAATAAGCATATACTTGCCTGCTTTCATATTGTCTATGCTAAAAGTAGTTGTGCTATCTAAAGTATTGGTTACATATTTTGGTAATTTTTTATAAACAATAGAGTCGTTAAAAGTGGTATCTACCTCGTATAAACGTACAGAAACAAAATCATCTGGCTTACGTAAAATAGCATCTGAAATTTCACCTTTAACAGAAAGGGAATCGATATAACTTCCTGTAGATAAAATATATTTATAATAGGAATATGGGTTTTCTTCGTTGTTATCGGTTATACTATTTCCAAAATTAAAAACGTAGGTTGTATTATTAAGTAAGGTATCGTTAATCTTAATGGTAATGTATTTACTCGCTGTTCCAAGAGGTGTTACTTCTGGAGCGGGATCCATTGGTGGTGATATAATAAGTTGTTTGCTTAAGTTTTTAATTTTCACATATTCATCAAAATAAATCTTAATTTCTTTGCCATTAAAATTTGTAGAATAATTTTCTGGAATAGATTTTACAATTTGAGGAGGAGTAACGTCCTTTGGTCCACCGCTAGGATTCCCTCTATTAGCACAACTAACAATAATGAAGCCTATGGTTAGAATTAAAATTAAATTGGATAAGGTATTACGCATTATAAATTTCATGATTTAGCACAAAGTAACAACATATTTATCATTGTATTCCTTTAAGCTTTTTATGTTTAAGCAAAATTTAACTTCAAAAGAACAATTTTTTAGTAAATAGAAAAAAAATAAATGCCAAAATCTATAAAATACTCAATCCACTATTGCCATGGTTGCTATACTTATTTTAACATTATTAGCTTTATTTAATACTTGTATGCAAGACTCTAATGTTGCTCCGGTGGTAATAATATCATCCACAAGTAAAATATGCTTGTTTTCTATTAATTCCGGATTTTCTAATGCAAAAAGTTCATGGTCAGCTTGCCAACGTGCAAATCGTCTTTTGGTGACTTGAGATTTTGTATTCGTTATTTTAATTAAAGATGTATCATTGTAATCTATTTGCAAAGATTTTGCTATTTCTTGTCCAAATTTGGTGACTTGATTATACCCTCTTTTTTTTAGCTTCTTTTTATGTAAAGGCACAGGAATAACAACATCTACATCTTTAAAAGTATCTATTTCTTTTAATTCGTTGCCAAGCCATTCTCCAAAAAAAACACCTATTTCTTCATAACCTCTATATTTTAAATTATGAATAAGCTGTTGCACCACACCTTTTTTTTCAAAACGAAGTAATGCTGTGGCTTGTTCTACTTTTGAACGACCATAAAATACTTTTTCAACAGTAGTGTTTGCGTTAAAATGATAATTAGTAACCGGTAAATTATGTCTGCAAGAAGTACAAATATACATTTCAGAATCGTGTAAGTGGGAATAGCACGCATAGCACACTTTTGGAAAGAACAAATCTATAACAGCTTGAAACATAGTATTAAACTTACAAAAAAATATTGTAAACTGTTTAAAGAAATTACTTCAACAATTATTTCACATACTTTATCGATTAAAATAAATTATACCAATCTAAATATCTAGTTTCGTATTGTAAAATAAATAATATGTTAGTTTTCCCTCAAACTTTTAACTACAGATTAATTATTGGTACATTGGTAATAGCAATTGCTATTTTAGGATCTTATAGTATTTCAACTTTTAATTCCTTTAAAAATCAAGAGGAATTTTTAGAACAAGAAATTAAACTTGTGCAACATGAGTTAACAGAAATGATTTCTCTTTATAATGATGTTTCTATTGAAAATGAAGTTGTAAACACAAAATTAGAAGATTCTAAGACAAAAATACAGGGCATATTAAGTGCTGTAAAAAATACGAAAACCGATTTATCTTTAATATCTAAATATAGAATTCAAATAAACGCTCTTAAAAACGAAAGAGAAGTTATTTTTGACCAAATAGATGCGCTTGTTCGCGATAATAATTCACTACACATACAAGTAGATTCTGTTTCTCAGGAATTTGAAAATCAAAAAATCCAATTAGCTACTCTAACAAAAAAGAATGCAAAGCTAAATACTATTATTAGTAAAGCAGGAACGCTTAAAGCTGGTAATATAACTGCTGTAGCATTAAGTACAACACAGGCAGAAGTATACGAGACCAATAAATTAAGTGAAGCAGACCAGTTTGAAGTTTGTATTTTACTAGAAGGTAATACATTCTCTAATAAAGGAAATAAAAATATTTACGTACAAATATTAGATACTAAAGATCAAATAGTGTCTGAAAGAGGTGTTCTTAATTACCAAGGAATGAAAATTGGGTATAGCGGAAAAACAACCATAAAAAATGTTTCTGAAGAAATTACAGCTTGTCTTAAAATTAGCATTAGAGACAAAGAAAAACTAAAACCAGGGAGCTATAATGTGGACGTATTTCAAAATGCTACCTTTTTAGGAAGCACTTCGATAACATTAAAATAAAAAATAACTTATAATTTTATTAAAACCATTCCATTAATATGGAGTGGTTTTTTACTTTTGCAACCTATGGCAAATCAAGACGATCAATTTAAAAAAGTAATCTCTCATGCAAAAGAGTATGGTTACGTTTTCCAGAGTAGTGAAATTTACGATGGATTAAGTGCAGTATATGACTATGCTCAAAACGGAGCAGAGCTAAAAAAGAACATTCGCGACTACTGGTGGAAAGCCATGGTGCAAATGAATGATAATATAGTAGGAATAGATGCATCTATATTTATGCACCCTACAACATGGAAAGCTTCTGGCCACGTTGATGCCTTTAGTGATCCATTAATTGACAACAAAGATTCTAATAAAAGATATCGTGCAGATGTTTTAGTGGAAGACTATTGTGCTAAAATTGAAACGAAGATTGAAAAGGAAGTAAAAAAGGCGGAAAAGCGTTTTGGAGAATCCTTTAACAAAGAAGAGTTTCTAGCAACTAACGGAAGAGTATTAGGCTATCAAGAAAAAATAGACACTATTTTAAAACGTTTAGGAAAATCTTTAGAAGCAGAAGATTTAGCAGATGTTAAATTACTAATTGAAGAATTAGAAATCGCTGATCCTTTAACGGGTTCCCGAAATTGGACAGACGTGAAGCAGTTTAACCTTATGTTTGGAACCAAACTTGGTGCTTCTGCAGAAACTGCAATGGATTTATATTTACGTCCGGAAACAGCGCAAGGGATTTTTGTAAACTTCTTGAATGTGCAAAAAACAGGACGAATGAAAATTCCTTTTGGTATAGCACAAACAGGAAAAGCATTTAGAAACGAAATTGTTGCAAGACAGTTTATTTTTAGAATGCGTGAGTTTGAACAAATGGAAATGCAATTCTTTATTAAACCAGGAACACAAAAGGAATGGTTTGATAAATGGAAAGAAACCAGAATGAAATGGCATCTTTCTTTAGGAATGGGAGCAGAGAACTATCGTTTTCATGACCATGAAAAATTAGCGCATTATGCAGATGCTGCAACAGATATTGAGTTCAAATTCCCTTTCGGATTTAAAGAGTTAGAAGGAATTCACTCGCGTACCGATTTTGATTTAAAACAACACGAAGAGTTTTCTGGTAAGAAACTGCAGTATTTTGATCATGAAGAAAACAAAAGCTATACGCCTTATGTTTTAGAAACCTCTATTGGTTTAGACAGAATGTTTTTAGCGGTATTTTCTAATGCTTTAATGGAAGAAGAACTAGAAAACAATACGACAAGAACGGTTTTAAAATTACCAGCAGTTTTGGCTCCTGTAAAAGCAGCAATCTTTCCTTTAGTAAAAAAGGATGGTTTGCCAGAAGTAGCAAAACAAATTGTAGAAGATTTAAAATGGGATTTCAATGTGTTTTATGACGAAAAAGATGCCGTAGGAAAGCGTTACAGACGTCAAGATGCAAACGGAACACCATTTTGTATTACTGTAGATCATGAAACTTTAGAAAACAACACCGTTACCATAAGACATAGAGATACTATGGAACAAAAACGTGTGAAGATCGAAGATTTAAAAGACTTGATTAAAGCAGAGGTGGATGTGAAACATTGGCTAATGAAAATGAAATAATCTAATTCCTTTGAAAAAAGGAATCTTATAAATAGAACGCTCAAGCAATAATTGTTTGCGCGTTTTTTTTTTTTTTACTCAATCAAAAGCAGTATTCACTCATTGTTATTTTTAAGGATGGAAATGTTTTACGATTTTTGTAAGGTTAACTTTAATCAACGATGAGAGTCACTTTAAATCTTCTTGCTTTATTTTGTGTTTTAAATTGTTATTCCCAAAAGAATTTAGATACTATTTTTGGGGATCCAAAATCTGTTAAGGAAAAAATTGTTTTCTTAGGAAAAAGTGTACCCAAAAGACTTACTGAATACCATTCCAGTATATTTAGGGATAATTCAAGATATAAAAAAGGTTACTTAAAAACGTTCTTTAGAGATATTGATTTGAGTTACATTAATTGTAAAATGATTTATAATAAAAAAGGGTTGGTAGAGCAAGAGTTTTGGTATGACTTTTCAAATGAATTAGAAAGTAGACTTTATTATTCTTATGATAAAAATGAAAATTTAATAGAAGAAAAAGAAGTGTTTTTTGATGATGAATTTTTGTTAATAAAAAACCATTATAATACCTCAAATAAAGCGATAGCAAGCAGCTCCTATTTTAGTGAAGAACCCAATGAATTTAGTCATAGGTATTATATTCGGGATCTTAACAATAACATAATAGAAACTAAAATAATTGATGAAGATGGTGAAGATTATTCAATTGTAAACGATTTAAATGAACAACAAAAAATTATAAAAACGTATAGGAGATTTCTGGTTAATTGGAGAAGATCGAAAGGTGTGCAATTAAAGTTTAAAGAGAAAGAACGGAATATGTATGAATATGATTACGACAAAAATGGAAATAAAATACTTCAACTAAATTATAATGAATCTAGAAATAAAATTTATTCTAAACATGTTTGGAGATTTAATAATCGAAACAAATTAGTAGAATTAAAACTTTATTATAATATGATAGATACAACTAATTACAAAATGTTGAGATATAATTATAATGAAAAAGATTTAAGAATTTACGAAGAAGAAACGTCATCTAAAGATTCTACTTTCAAATCTATTAAAACATTTTATAATCAGGAGGATTATATTATAAAAACCATTGTTTTTGAAAATGGAAAAACAGAAGTTCTAAATTATAAATACAAATTCGATAAAAAAGGAAACTGGACCAAAATAATAAAAACAGTTAATAGCGAACCTCTTTATGTTTGGACTCGAAAAATAAAATACTACTAAAACAAAACCCAAACTGAAAAGCTTGGGTTTTGTTTTATAAAATAGTCTTGTGCTTAAAACCTCCAGCCAAAAGTTGCTCCTAAACGTGGTACAAACTCACTCCCAATTTTCTCGTTAGATTGAATAATATTTCTACCAACACCTCCAAATACTTCAAATAAGAATCCTTTTTTACTAACAAATTTTCCTCCAACAGCCATTCCAAAAGCTAGATTGTTAGAGGTTTCGTCCGATGTGGTGTATTCATATTGGTCAGAAATCATATTGTAATTGTATTCTTCATAGACATCATCTTGTACGTTATACATTCCAAAAGCTTCTAAGAAAAATCCCCAAGCATATTTGCTGGAAAAGTAACGTCTATAATATGGCGTGATGGCAAGTTTTTCGTTATAATAAATATCTTCCCCAGAATCGGTATCTCTTAAATTAATTAATACAGAAGCACCTATAGAAGATTCCGAATCTATTAAGTATTCATAAGAAACATCTATAGATTTAAACAAAATAAGATTAAAAGCATTTATTTTTATTTCACTGTGTTTTACTTTTTCTTCTTGTACATCTTCTTGCGCAAAAGTTGCAAAAGAGGTAAATAACAATAATCCTAAAAGGGCTTTTTTCATTGGTTTATTTTTTTATGTCACTTCGAGTGAAATTGCTTTTCTGCAATTTTGTATCGAGAAGTCGTTTTTAATTAATCAAAAGTTATACCACTAGTAGATGCGGAAAAGATGAAAAGGTTGCGTCAAAAAACTGTATTTATATGTGTTCTTTATAGGCTAATAATCGTAATGCATTTATAACCACTATAACTGTGGATCCTTCATGAAACAAAACAGCGATTCCAATATTGGTTAATCCTAAAATGGTAACAGGCACTAGTACGGCAACAACAGCTAAGCTTATAAAAATGTTTTCTTTTATAATCCGTTTGGACGCTCTGCTTAATCCGATTACAAATGGTAAATTCTCAATTTTATCCGACATTAAAGCTACATCTGCCGTTTCTAAAGCCACATCGCTTCCTGCCGCTCCCATGGCAATACTAACAGTGCTTAAGGCCATGGCTGGAGCATCATTTACGCCATCACCAACCATAGCAATTTTTCCATCTGTTGCTAGTAAGTTTTTAATAGCAGTAACTTTATCTTCTGGTAATAAATTTCCTTTTGCTTCGGTTAAACCTATTTGTTTAGCAATAGTATCTCCAACATTTTGATGATCTCCAGTAAGCATAATCATTCGTTTTATACCAATAGCGCGCAGTTTTTTAAGTGTGCCTGCAGCTGTTTTTCTTGGGACATCCATCACGCTAAGGATACCGATAATTTCCTTTTTAAAAGCCACAAGCATTACGGTATGTCCGTTTTGTAATAGGCTATCCATTTTAGTGGTGACAATATTCGTAACTGTAATGCCTTCGTCCTGCATCAATTTTAAATTACCAATAAACACTTTAGAGGTGTTGTATGTGGCTGTAATTCCTTTTCCTTGTATTGCTTCAATGTTTTTTGCAATGCCTTTAAAACTTATGCTATGTAATTTCTCGATGTCTTTTGCAATTGCTTTTGCTAACGGATGATTACTTAAGCTTTCCACTTCTAAAACGATTTGTAAAAACTCCTGTTCTTCAAAATCATTTAGTGGGATGACGTTAGTCAATTTTGGTTTTCCTTCCGTCAATGTTCCTGTTTTATCAAAGGCAATAGTGGTAATACTTCCTAAATCTTCTAAAGCCTTTCCGCCTTTAATTAAAACTCCTTTTTGTGCAGCTCTTGCAATACCACTAAGTACAGCGCTTGGCGTAGATATTGCCAACGCACAAGGACTAGCGGCTACCAAAACGGTTATTGCTCTGTAGAGGCTTTCATTAAAGGTTTCATCTATAATTAAGTAGGCAAAACACAATAATACCACTACAATGATCACAATGGGAACGTACCACTTTTCAAATTTTTTGGTTAAGCGTTGTGTTGGTGATTTTTGGGTTTCTACCTCACTTACCATTTTAATTAATCGGGCAACGGTAGAGTCTTGACTTCGTTTTAAAACATGTATTTCAAGGGTGCTATCTCCATTTATTGTTCCAGAAAATGCGATATGTTTTTTGTCGATGTCTTTAAATTCTGGTAACTTATCTAAAGTCGTAATGGCAGTTTTATCCACAGGCATACTTTCTCCAGTAATTGGTGCTTGATTGATGCTACTGTTTCCGGTTATGATTACACCATCTGCTGCTATTTTAGTGTTTGGTTTTACAACGATTATGTCGCCAATTTTTAAACTTTCAATTGGTATTTCTATTAGCTGATTTCCTTTTTTAACCAATGCTGTTTTTGGCGATAAATCACTTAAAGCTTCAATAGTTTTTTTAGCTTTATGCATCGCATAGTGTTCTAGGGCATGACCTAAACTAAATAAAAACAAAAGCAAAGCGCCTTCTGCCCAACTACCAATATAGGCTGCTCCAATGGCGGCAACAATCATTAAAAAATCAATATCAAAACCACCTTTTATGATTTTTTGATACGCTTCAATAGTTATAAAATAGCCACCAAAAAAATAAGCGATAATATAACTGAAAACCGATGTCCAAGAAGGAGCATCGGTTAGCTTTTCAACAGTAAAACCAGTAATTAAAAAAACACCACATAGTATAGCAAAATACAGTTCTGTTTTTTTTCCAAAAATTAAATTATGGCTGTGGTTGTGTCCGTCATGGTTATGGTCCTCCATAATATCTATTTTAAGTTTTGATTAGTGACTATGTCCGCTTTCACTATCATTTAAAAGCATGTTGTTGCCTTTTACTAAGATTTTTTTGTCTTTTAAAACTTCAGTATTTAGAATTTCGACATGCATTTCGGTTTGCTTTCCAAGCTCTAATTTAACTTTTTCTAATTGAAATTCCTCATCCTGTTGTTCTTCTAAAACTAAAACATAAAATGCGTCGCCAACTTCAATAATAGCTTCTTTTGGAAGTCCAATACTTTTCGTGCTATCCACAATAATATCTGCATCGACAAACATCCCAACAATAAAGTTTTCTTTATCATTATCTACGTGTCCATGCACTTTTACACGTCTCGTTTGTTCATCAATAGTGGTCCCAACTAAATGCACTTCAGCTTCAAAGGTTTTATTGGAAGCTTCAGGAATTGTAAACAGAATTTTCTGATCTTTTTTAATTTGCATAATGTCCTTTTCAAAGACCGATAATTCTAAATGAATATGGTCAATATCTACAATTTCCATAATAACATCGCTTGGTGAAACATAGGTTCCACTACTTACATAAACCTTAGTGACATGTCCAGAAATTGGTGCATATAAATTTATAGTGGAAGAAATTCGTCCTTGTTCTACACTACTCGGATTCAGATTTAACATTTGTAATTTCTTACGTAAACCATTATAATGCGCCAGGTTGCTTTTATAAGCACTTTCCGCTTTTAGATAGTTTTTTTCGGAAGTAATATTTTCTTCAAACAATGTTTTTTGTCTGTGGTATTCCGATTTTAAATAATTTAATTGCTCTGCAACTTCCAAATAATTTTGCTGAAGCTCTACAAATTCTGGATTTTCCAGGGTTACTAAAAGTTGTCCTTTTTTTACACTATCTCCAATTAATAATGGTGTTTTTGTAATATAACCACCTGTAAAAGTAGTAACGCTAGATTTGTTTTTTGGCGGTACATCTATCATGCCGTTTACTTTTACGGTTTCATTAAAATCATATGCTGCTAAGGTGCCAAATGCCATTTTTTCGCCTTCAAACTGAGCTTTTGTAATGGTTATTTCGTTATTATGTGTTTCTGTTTCCGGAACTATTTCTGCTTTTTTTTCTGAATTTCCGCAGGCTACTAAAACCAGTGAAAATAATAGGATATATATGTTTTTCATCTTTTTATAATGTTAAGTTGTTGATGGTAATTACAGTTTGGTTGTATTGATTTAATTGCTCTAAATAATTCAGCTGAATATCTTTTGCCGTCTCTAAACTTTGTATGTATTGAAAGAAATCGATTTCTCCTTCTTTAAAGGTTCTATTTGCTGTTTTTATAATTTCTTCGGAAAGCGTTTGTCCTTGCGTTTCATGATAAGTTATTGCTTCTTCATACTGCTGAAGCTTTGCTAATAAAGATTGATGCTCGGCATTTAATTGCGTTTGATAATCTTGTTTTTGTTCTGCAATAACTTCTTCCGCAATTTTGGCTGCTTTAATTTTAGAACGTTGACCTCCAAACAGAATAGGAATTTTAATCCCTAATTGATAGCCTTTAATGTTATCATTTAAACCACTGTTTGTGCCTTGAAAATATTCGGCATTTAAGTCTGGAAGTACGCTTTGCTTTTCTAGTTTTGTTTGCGCTTGTTGATAATCCATAGACGCATCAAAAACAGATAAACCAGCATTTTGAGTGACCGATAATTGTTCGACTTCTAGTTTTTCAAGCAAACCATCTGCAATAGTAATAGAATCTACTTGTACTATTTTTTTAAGTTGCTCCCTATATAAAATAACCTCTTGAAGGGATTGTTTGTAGCGTGTTTCTAATTGTTTTTGTTTCGATTTTGCCGTAATCATTTCTAGATAATTCGTTTCTCCTAATTCAAAACGACGGGCTGCTTTTCTTGCAAAATCCCGATACAAACTATCTAAATATTTATAATTTTTCGCTTTGTTTTTAGCATAGCTTAACTGATAATAATTGGCGTAAACTTGCTTTTTTATTTGCAGTAATTGCAAACTAAAATTGGCTTCTTGTACCTTCACTTTAGATTGGTTTGCTTTCTTTTCAGCAAAATAAACCGTTGGAAATTTAAAGTCTTGCGAGACACCAAAAACTTTAAGAGGTTCGTTATTTATGGCTAAATTGCTTTCGTCATAATTATAATAAATATTGGTTTTGTTAAACGTAAAAGCCGAATTTACTAAAGCGTTGGATTGATCTATTTTTAAGTTTTCCGCTTTTAAATTTGCGTTATTTTCTATTGCTAATTCTAAAGTCTGTGCAACATTTAATGGTTTGTTTTGCGCCTGAATACTAAAAGTAAACAGCAAAACAATTACAGAAGCTATTGCTTTCTTATTCATTTTAAGTTCCTTTTTTTCTTCAAACCAAGCATATAAAATAGGCAAAACAACTAAGGTTAATAGGGTAGCAGTAACCAAACCACCAATAACAACCGTTGCTAAAGGACGTTGTACTTCTGCTCCAGCATTTGTAGAAATAGCCATAGGTAAAAACCCTAAAGCTGCTGCTGCTGCTGTTAGTAAAACAGGGCGTAAGCGCTCAGAAGTTCCTTTTTTGATGCGTTCATTAATATTAGAAAAACCTTCCGCTTTAAGCTCTTTAAAATGCTCGATTAATACAATGCCGTTTAGTACTGCAATTCCGAATAATGCTATAAAACCAACCCCTGCCGATATACTAAAAGGTAAATCTCTAATCCATAATAATAGAATACCACCTACTGCAGATAACGGAATCGCAGAATACACGATTAGTGCTTCTTTTATGGAATTAAAGGCAAAATAAAGTAATATGAATATTAAAACTAAAGCCACAGGAACAGCAACTAATAAACGGTCTTTTGCACTTTGTAAATTTTCAAATTGTCCGCCATAAGTAATGGTATAACCAACAGGTAATTTTAACTTGCTCTCTATAATTTGTTGCACATCATTTACAACAGATTGTAAATCCCTGTTTCTAACATTAATACCAACCACAATACGACGTTTGGTGTCGTCTCTAGATATTTGTGCAGGTCCAGTTGTATAGCTAATTTCTGCTAATTCGCTAAGCGGAATTTTATTTCCGTTAGGCGTATCTACATATAAATTCTCAAGGCTTCCAATGTCTTTTCTATTATTTTCCTGAAGGCGCAGTACTAAATCAAAACGTTTTTCGCCTTCAAAAACACTTCCAGCAGTTTTACCCGCAAATCCCATGGAAATAACATCGTTTAAATCGGAAATATTAAGTCCGTAACGTGCAATTTTACTTCTATTGAATTTCACACTCATTTGTGGCAATCCCTCTACTTTTTCCACCGAAATATCAGCAGCACCTTCCACATTTTCAATAAGTGTTTTAATTTCATTTGCTTTGGTGGCTAAAACAGTTAAATCTTCTCCAAAAATCTTAATCGCAACATCTGCACGAACACCAGTAACCAATTCATTAAATCGCATTTCAATGGGTTGTGTAAACTCTACTTCCATTCCTGGAATTACAGCCAAGGCTTCTTTAAATTTATCCGCCAATGCATCTTTGCTTTTAGCAGAGGTCCATTCTTTTTTAGGTTTCAGTTTAATAATCACGTCACTTTCTTCCATAGACATTGGATCAGTTGGAACTTCTGCAGCTCCAATACGCGTTACTACTTGGTCTACTTCTGGGAAATTATCTAAAAGAATTTGTTCTATTCTTGTCGTGATTTCTATTGTTCTTCCAAGCGATGTTCCCGTTTTTAAAACAGGTTGAATAACAAAATCGCCTTCATCTAAAGTAGGTACAAATTCACCTCCCATTTTACTAAAAATCCAAACGCTAGAGGCTAATAAAATAGCCGATAGCACAACAACTATTCTTTTATTAGATAGAGCCCAATGAATAATAGGTTGGTAGCCTTTATTTAAAAAGTTCATTAGTCTAACCGAAATATTTTTTGGCGACTGTTTACTAGGTTTTAAAAACAACGATGAGACTACAGGAACATAGGTTAAACATAAAATCATGGCGCCAATTAAAGCAAAGCTGAAAGTCATTGCCATAGGCTTAAACATTTTACCTTCAATACCACTTAAAGATAGAATGGGAATAAATACGATTAAGATGATTAATTGTCCGAAAATAGCGGAATTCATCATTTTCGAAGCGCTTTTTAGTGTTATTTGGTCAATTTCGGCTTGTTTTTCATTTTTGCTGATTCCGGAAAGATGTGCCGCTTTGGACATGATTTGAAACGCAATAAATTCGACAATAATAACTGCGCCATCAATGATAATTCCAAAATCGATGGCACCTAAACTCATCAAGTTAGCATCTACTCCAAATTGACGCATCAAAATAATAGCAAATAATAAACTTAATGGAATCACCGAAGCAACTACTAAACCAGAACGCCAATTACCAAGTAATAAAACCACCACAAAAATTACGATTAGTGATCCTAAAATTAAGTTTTCGGCAACGGTAAATGTGGTTTTGGCAATCAGTTCGCTTCGCTCTAAAAAACCATTTATATAAACACCTTCTGGTAATGTACTTTGTATAGATGCCACACGTTCTTTAACTGTATCAATAACTTCTTTAGAGTTACCGTCTTTTAGCATCATGATTTGGCCTAATACTTTTTCGCCTTCTCCATTTCCGGTAATGGCGCCAAATCGGGTTGCACTTCCAAAGCCAACAGTAGCAACGTCTTTAATGTAAATAGGCGCACCATCATTTTTAACAACAATGTTTTTAATATCTTCTAGTGAAGCTACTAGTCCTTCGCCACGAATAAAAAAGGCTTTGTTGTTTTTTTCAATATAACCACCACCAGAAACACTGTTATTTTTTTCTAATGCTTCATAAATTTCTGCGATAGTAATATGCATGGCGGTTAGCTTGTTTGGGTTGATGGCGACTTCGTATTGTTTTAAAAATCCGCCCCAAGTATTCACTTCAACCACACCAGGAATTCCGGATAATTGACGTTTTACAACCCAATCTTGAATGGTACGTAAATCGGTGGTGGTATATGTATCTTCATAACCCGGTTTTACATCTAAAATGTATTGGTAGATTTCCCCTAAACCGGTAGTTATTGGGCCCATTTCAGGAGAACCAAAACCTTCAGGTATTTGCTCTGTAGCTGATTTGATTTTTTCAGCGATAAGCTGTCTTGGTAAAAAAGTACCTAAATCGTCGCTAAATACAATAGTAACAACAGATAGTCCGAATTTTGAGACCGAACGAATTTCTTCAACTCCCGGTAAATTAGCCATTTCTAGCTCTACAGGATAGGTTATAAATTGCTCTACATCTTGTGTAGATAAATTGCGAGAAGTGGTAATAACCTGTACTTGGTTATTGGTAATGTCTGGCACTGCGCCAATAGGTATTTTAGTTAATGAAAAAATACCAAAGCCTACAATAAAGGCCGTAAATAGAAATATGATCAGCTTGTTTTTTAAGCTGAATCTTATGATGTTTTCTAACATAATTCATAATAATTAAGAAATAATAAATGCCTGTTTTAAGTTAACAGGGTTAAGTTCTAAATTAAATTATGCGTGTTTGGGTGGTTGAAAAACAGAAGTTTTTTCGGAATCTGTTACCGTTTCGTTGTAGTGAAAATTAAAAGGAATTTCGATAAATTCGGGATAGGTAAACTCAAAATGATTAGCAATGCTAATAAAAGAAGTGTTGATGTGTGTGCACATGTGATGACTGTCCTTAAATGGTAAGTCTTCATGTTCTTTGTGGTCGTTACCATGCGCTTCTTTAGCATCTCCGTAATGTTCTGCTAAAAATTGAAAAAACGAATCACCGTACATTTCTTTATGAAATTCGGCATGGTTTAGCAATACATTAAACTTAGAAAAATCTTCTAGGTTTATGTTGAAACTCTGAAAGAGAATCAAAAAGGAATATGTAATTGCTAAAACTTTACTCATATTACGTGCTAAATTACAAAATTAGCAGAATCAAACGGTAACAAAGGTTACAAAAGGTTAAAAATAAGCTTTTAACTGAATATTTCCGGTGTGTATGGTTTTACTAGTTTCTGTATTTCTACCAAAATAACTTAAGTTTAAATCTAGGTATTTGGTTAGTTTTTTTTGTGCTAAAAAGGACCAAGTAAAGTTTTTTCCAGATTGTAAACCTTCTAGCATTTGGTAGGCCACAGGAGAATTAGCGTTTCCAGTAAATGTATTGGCAAAATAATTTAACTCTCCAGAAATAGCCATTTGTTGTTTGTTAGAAAAAGAAAAAGAAGCGCCGTATTTTTGTTGTTGCAGCGTTTCTAAATCACCAATGGTATTGTCTTTGTTGGTGTATTGATAAAACACATCAAAACGAGTATAGTCGTTTAATAAGTAAGAAAGTTTAGGGTTTAGTTGTGTTTCTTCAATCGTATAATTTTTACTTGTGTAGTTTTCGCTTTTACTTTCATTGGTATTTAAACTAGTTAAAAGATTTGCTAGCCAATTTGAGGCGAATTTATGATTAAAGAGCAGTTGGTGGCTTTTAGATTTTGCTTCCAAAGAACCAATGGTTAAAAGGTTTCTGGCGCTATTGGTTAAAAAAGTATACGATGTTGTATAATGCTGTTTTCCTCTATTAAAAAAGAAAACATTTCTAAAATTAGACTGTAAACCTAGACGCTTTTCTTCATCATCATTAAAAGGGTTGAGGTTAAAAGAATTACCATCTCGTTTTTGTTTGTTATCTGTTAAATACGAGGTTTGATTATAAAAACGAGAAAGCGTTTTCTTGAAATTATTTTCACTTGTAGACCATTGTTGCGGATTAAGCGTTAGTGTTTGGCTAAATCTATTTTGATGTGTTTTTACAAATACTTGGTTAGGAAGTAAGACTCTTATGTAAGTTCCTTGATCGGTAAATTGTGCGATTTCAAATTCCTCTAATTCTTGAATGCCATTGTTGTTATAATCAATCCAAGTGTAAGCACCTTGTCCCGCTTCTACTTCTACGTATGTAAATTCTTGTTGTGCTAGAGTTCCAGAATTGGTTTCGTAAACGGTATTCCAGTGAATTATGTTTTTAAATAATTTCTGACTGAATTGCATTCTGGAGTTTAGAGATTCTTCGTTATCTAAAGCGGCATCCACATTGTTTAGTGTTCTGTAATTTGCATAAAGCGATAGATTGGTATTCCTGTTTTGAATAATTCTAGAATCTATATAATAGGTGTTCGAGCTGTTTACCTTTTGAAGGTTGGAAGCTACCAAACTATCATTAACTCTATGTTTGTAACCAACTTCTGCAAATATTTTGGTGCTATCTCCAATTCCTGTAAAAACTTCATAGGATTTGTAGCGCTGACTTAATGCCGTAAAAGAATCGGTTTCAATGCTTTTTTGCTCGTTGTTTTCTATGGCTAGTTTTGTACCAACCCAAGCATTTTTTAAGCTATAAGTAATACGATTGTAGCTTCGTAAAAAAGTAGAATTATTTAAGTTGGATGCTGCATTTAACACACTAGAATTTGAAAGTACTTGCCATTTATTAAGTCTTAAGTCCCCAAAAAGGATATGTCTGCTTCCGTTAAAGTTTTCCGAATAATTTAAATACTCAAACTGGTATTTTGCGAATCCTTTTTCATGATGTAATGCTTGTACTCCGGAAGCAAAAAGAGTTTGATTCCCATTATTAATTACATTTTGATTGCTGGTTGGTTGCTCGATATTCCAATCGCGAATAAATTCGGCATTATACAAACGCTCGATGGTTCTAAAGTTTTCTTGAATGTAGTTGGCATCGGCAAATGCGTTATAATTCCAAAGGCTATCTTTTTTAACAATGGCTTGTTCTACTTTTATTTTGGCAGCAAAACCGTCATTATTAGTATCATCAATATTAGAAAAGAGGTTTAAATCATTTTTACTTCCGGCAACTTCAAAGCCAATATTCGTTTTTTCGCTTGGTGCATAGTTTCCGTTAATAACGGCTATTTGTAATTTATTGGGAGCCACCAGTCTTGTAATAGGTTGGTAATTTCCTTGACCTATGCCAACATATTCATAAATAGTACTGATGGCATTAATACTACTCACTATGTAATCTCCTTGATTATCGCCAACCAAAGAAAAGTTTACACTAAATAGTTCGTCGTCTTCATTATTAGAAAATACAAAGGTTTCCACGCCATTTACGATTTCCTTTTTATATAAAATTCTATTTTCGTTATACGCTTCAGGAGTTGCGGAAGGTGCAGTCATGAGTGTTTCATCATCTCCAGCATTTGCTAGAATTTCTACTTGCACTGTAGATAGGTTTTGCTGTAGCGGATTGTTTTTTGCATCATTCTCGCTATAAATAGAAACGCCAAGTTTTAGTTTTTCGCTTTCGTAATTACTTCCTCCATAAACCACTAATCTAGAATAGTTTCGTTCGCTGTATTGATAATCTACAGTAATTCGCATTTCGCTGGTAATAGGAAATGTGGAGTTGAAAATAATTTCACCAGCGTTATAATTAATAATATAATCGCTGTTTTCTCCTCGCTCTAGGGCAATTCCGTTAACGTAAACAATTTCACTACCAGAAACCACAAGTACAAATAATTCGCCACTAGGACCACGAAGTTTATACGGACCTTGATTCCCTTCTTGCGCGGTAAATTGGCTAGAAGTAAATTGGCCTCTAACAATGGCACCTGCAGCAAAAATATTGGTTTTAGAATCGGAATGATTTATAGTTGCGCCAAGCGAAAGCCCTTGTACGCGTTTCGAAAATTAGCAAAAGCAGATCGTGTATTTTGAAGATCTACGTCACCAGCGCGAATTTTCCAATTGTCGCTAAAAAGTTCTACAAAAACTTGATCAAATTCATCTAATCGTTGGGAGTAACCACTTTCTTGTAAAGGTATATTCGCATCTTGAATAGAAGCTCTTAAGGAAACTTTGTCATTCAGTTTTCCTGTGATTTGTAAATCTAATTCACTGTTTAAAACCGAGTTTTGATTGTTTCCAATAATAACACCACGAGAAATGCTTCCAGAAGTGGTTAAACCATCAAAAGGGGTAAAAGTATTGGTTTCGCTAGATTGTTTGATTTTGTATAATTGCTGTTGGTTTTCGGTGCTTTGTACAATGATTTTATCGTCTAACTGCTTATAGGTTTTAGTTAAAAATTCTGGGTATTTTAAATAATCAATAATTATAGAATCTGTTTCTATCGGTTTTTTAAAAGTAAGGACGGCTTTTTCAAAATCTATGGTATAGTATGTAGAATCTATTACCGAATTGTCTTTTCTTTTAATACTAAAGTGCGCCGAATTTATACTCACGCTATCTATGGCAATAGTATCTTTTACCACAACGGTTTTCGTTTTGTAGTTAGATTGTTGATCTTGTGCAAAAGCAGCAAAACCAATAAAAAATATAAAAAGAAAGTAAATAAACTTCATGCGATACTAAAACTGCAAAATACCTAAAATATTTTGTTGATAGTTTTTTGTTAAAAGGACATTAATATAATAGTGTAAATGTAAAGCATTATTTATTTTAGCTGAAACATAACTTTTTTAAAATAAAAATCTCTTGAAAATAATCTCATACAACGTAAACGGAATTCGTGCAGCACTAAAAAAAGACTTTATAGGATGGCTTAAAGCTGCAGATCCAGATGTGATTTGTTTGCAAGAAATAAAAGCAATGGAAGAGCAACTGGATATAGATGTTTTTGTTGAAGCTGGTTACAAGTATAATTATTGGTTTTCTGCGCAAAAGAAAGGATATAGTGGCGTTGCTATTTTAAGTAAAACCGAACCAGATCATGTGGAGTTTGGAACAGGAATAGAGTCTATGGATTTTGAAGGGCGTAACATTCGTGCCGATTTTAAAGGTGTTTCTGTAATGAGTTTGTACTTGCCATCGGGAACTAATGCTGCAAGATTGGAGCATAAGTTAGAATACATGGACATGTTTCAGGAGTATATAAATAATCTAAAAAAGGAAATTCCTAACCTAGTTATCTGTGGTGATTATAATATATGTCATGAAGAAATAGATATTCATAACCCGAAAATGAAAGGCGTTTCCGGATTTCTTCCTATAGAAAGAGAATGGATTGGTAGTTTTATTGATAACGGATTTACGGATGCTTTTCGTTTTATTCATCCTGAAAAACAAGCATATAGCTGGTGGAGTTATCGTGCAAATTCTAGAGCGAATAATAAAGGTTGGCGTTTAGATTATACGATGGTTTCCAATCCGATAAAAGAAAAAATAAAAAGAAGCGTTATCCTTCAAGAAGCTGTGCATAGTGATCATTGTCCGGTTTTAGTAGAAATAGATAAATAGTTGTCCGTTTACAGTTGCAGTTATCAGAATAACACTTCTGCAAACAGGATACGGAGACTGAAAATTTTATAATTAGTAAACCCAAATATAATATGAAAAGGAAAATAGTATTAATAGCAATTGCCACAATTTTAATCTCATCATGTGTTTCGCCTAAAGTCTATAAAGATTTAGAAAGTAAGTATGCACACTTGAAAAAGGAGAATAGAAAACTTTCTGATGCAAACGAATCGCTATTAGGAGCAAATAATAAAACCGAAAACGACTACGCAAAACTGAAGAGCGATTATGATGCAGCTATTGCAAATCGCGATAAATTACAAGCAGATTACAATGCTTCTAAAACGAATCTTGAAAATTTAAAAGCTTCTTATGATGCTTTAGAAAAAAACAGTTCTGCTTCATTAGCCGAAAATTCTCAAAAAAACAGAGAGTTATTAGCGCAATTAGAGGCTAAAGAACAAGCTTTACAAGCAGAAAATACTAGACTTGAAAAATTGAAAAGCGAATTAGAACAACGTTCTAATAGAGTTGCGGAATTAGAAAATGTGATAGCATCCAAAGATGCAGCAATGACGCAACTAAAAAATGCAATCTCTAAAGCTTTAACCGATTTTGAAGGAAAAGGTTTAACGGTAGAGCAACGTGACGGAAAAGTATATGTGTCTATGGAAAACAAACTTCTTTTTCAATCTGGTAGTTGGGCAGTTGGTGTACAAGGAAAAAAAGCGGTACAACAATTAGGAACTGTTTTAGGGGAAAATCCAGAAATTGCGGTTTTAATAGAAGGACATACAGATAATGTACCATATACAGGAACTGGGCAAATTTCAGGAAATTGGGATTTATCGACTAAACGTGCTACGGCGATTGTAAATATATTAAGAGAAAATAATGCGATTAATCCGGAAAACTTAACAGCAGCTGGAAGAGGAGAATTTGCACCAATTGCTGGTAATGATACTGCCGAAGGAAAAGCAAAAAACAGAAGAATTGAAGTTATTTTGACTCCGAAGTTAGATGAAGTATCAAAACTTTTAAAAGATATTTAGTGTCATTGCGAGGAGTATTAACGACGTGGCAATCTGTTAAAATAAACGTTTAACTAAAATGAGATTCCTGCTTTCGCAGGAACTAAAAGATGAAATACACAACACTACCAAACACCAATATTAAAGTAAGTAAAATTTGTTTAGGTACCATGACTTGGGGAAACCAAAACACCCAAGACGAAGGTTTTGAACAAATGGATTACGCATTAGATCAAGGAGTGAATTTCTTTGATACCGCAGAATTGTACCCAGTTCCAGCAACAGCAGAAACCTATGCCGAAACAGAACGTATTATTGGTAATTGGTTTAAGAAATCTGGAAATAGAGATAAAGTAGTCTTAGCATCCAAAATTGCAGGACCTGGAGATTATACGGCGCACATTAGAACGAATGGGTTTCAACCCGAAGCAATTAAAGATGCCGTAAATAAAAGTTTAGAGCGTTTACAAACAGATTATATCGATCTATATCAGTTACATTGGCCAGAAAGACAAACCAATACTTTTGATACTAGAGATTATGTGCATAACCCAAACGATAAGTGGCAAGATAATTTTAAGGAAGTCTTACATACTTTAGATGAAATTGTAAAAGAAGGGAAAATTCGTCAAGTAGGAATCTCTAATGAAAAAGCTTGGGGAGCCATGCGTTATTTAGAAGAGTCTAAAAAGTATAACTTGCCAAGAATGGTAACCATTCAAAATGCGTACTCTTTATTAAATCGTGTTTTTGAAGGAGACATGGCGGAAGTAGCAATGCGTGAAAATATAGGTTTATTGGCATATTCTCCAATGGCATTTGGAGTACTATCTGGAAAGTATATAAAAGGTACAGCGGCAGATAATGCAAGGTTGAAATTGTTTCCAAGGTTTAAAAGATATAGTAGTGATTCTTGTACAGAAGCTACGAAGCAGTATTTAAAAATAGCAGAAGAAAATAATATAAGTCTTGCGCAAATGTCTTTGGCTTTTGTAACACAACAGCCTTTTGTTACTAGTAATATAATAGGAGCTACTAGTATGGCACAGTTAAAAGAGAATATTAATAGTATACATGTCGAGCTAGATGATGTTATTTTAAAGCAGATAAAAGCAGTTCATGATATAATTCCAAATCCAACAGCATAACCTGTTTGCAGAAACCCCTTACTTGTTAATATTTTAAACTTTTTATCGTGAAAATACGTATTTAATCTATTAAAGTAAAGTTAATTTATTAGGGCTAATCTTTTTTTATACTTTAGGAAATTAATTGAAGCATCAAAGTTTATACGGTGTTTTGTTAAAAAAAATCAATTAAACATAATGATTTGTATACCAACAAATTGGATGTTTAGTAATTAGTAACTAACCTTAATCATAAAATGAAAAAAATTACCCTTTCACTCTTATTTGGGCTAATATCCTTTTTAGGATTTTCTCAAATAGGACTAGTAGAAAATTTTGATTCTGGCTTTACTTTGCCTGCGGGCTGGACAAGCCCAGGAAATATCTACGCTGTTTCATTTAATCAAAACTGTGACGGTAGATCTATTAGAGCTATTTTAGATGATACTACTTTAAATGCACAAATCACATCGCCAAATGTGTTTGGACAATCAAACGGGACAGATTTAACCATCTCGTTCGATTATAAAATAGTAGATTGGTCGGAAGCATTAACAGCAACTCCAGCAGGTTGGGGAGAGATGTTCGTTCAGTATTCTACAGATGATGGAATAACTTGGGTAACTATTGAAACTATTAATGATACAAATCATGTAACTTCAAATACTTGTGTAAACTGGTCTATAGTAGTACCATCAGCAAGTTTACCTGTTGGTTCCGATTTTAAATTACGTGTAGACACAAACAGAGTTGCGCAAGCATATTATGTTTATCTAGATAATATTTCAGCAACTCAAGTAGTTGCAAATCCACCTTCTTGTGTGAATTTGATTACTCCTGCTAATGGTAGTATTGGAGTTTCTATTAATACCGATTTAGAATGGTCTAATGCAACAGGAATTCCTACAGGTTATCTTTTAAATGTAGGTACAAGTTCTGGAGGGGTAGACATTGTAGATGGAGAAAACACTGGTTTGTCAACAACATATGATTTACCAGTTTTAGAATATGCAACCACGTATTATGTAAATGTTACTCCTTTTAATGCTAGTGGAGAAGCAACAGGTTGTTCTGAATTTTCATTTACTACAGGAGCAGATCCTGACGGACCAGTAAATTGTGCTTCAGGAGCACCTATTAATACCGTATATTGTTATGAAAGTTTAGATACTACTTTTTTCAGTTTTACGAGTTCTGATGGTTCCCCTTTATTTTTACAGTTTAATGCTGGTGAAATAGAAGTAGGAGATGATGGTATTACTATTTATGACGGTACAAATACTTCAGGGCCTGTCTTATTTACAGGAGATAACGGTGGTGATTTTACAGGATTATCTGTAACCGCTACTAGTGGAGATATTTATATTACAATTCAATCCGATGGATTTACAAGTTGTCAATCTGGTATGGTATTATGGGATTTTGATGTATTCTGTGTAGATACTACAGCATTACCAAATTGTGATGCAGTATTAAATAATCCAAATAATGGAGATATTAATGTAGATCCAGATACAAATATCAATTGGTTACCTGCAAGTATTTTGGTAACAGGTTATGAGATTTCTGTGGGAAGCACTCCAGGTGCAACAGATATTGCTAATAGTATTGATGTTGGAAATGTTACTTCTTGGAATCCTCCAGCGACATTAGCATTTTTAACCACATACTACGTAACTATAAGACCATATAACAATAATGGATTTGCAGAGAATTGTAATGAGCAAATCTTTACAACTAGCGATGATCCAAATGCACCTATAGATTGTGATTCTGGTGCACCTAGAAATACCGTGTTTTGCTATGAAAATAATGATACTACAGAGTTTACTTTTGTAAGTAGTTCTGGAGCGCCATTATTTGTGATTTTTCACTCGGGAGAGACAGAAAATAATTATGATGCATTAGTGGTTACAGATTCTGATGGATCTAATATTTATTCAGGTTATGGAACTAGTGGAAATCTAGCAGGACTTACATTCACTTCTTCTGGTGATACGATAACTGTCGGTGTAACTTCAGATAATAGTGTTATTGGATGTGGTGGTAATCCATGGAATTTCAGCGTGTTTTGTGTAGATACTACTATTCCTCCAAATTGTGATGCTGCTTTAGCAACACCTGCAAATGGAGAGATTGGTGTAGAAATTGATACCGTAATAAGTTGGACTCAAGCTTCAATATTTGTTACTGGTTATGTGCTTTCAGTAGGAACTACTCCAGGAGGTACAGATGTTATAGATAATGTAGATGTAGGAAATGTTCTAACGTATACTCCAGCTGCAGATTTAAATTATGAAACAACATATTATGTAAGCATTACACCATATAACACAAATGGGAATGCTACTGCTGGTTGTGTCGAAGAAAGTTTTACAACTAAAAATGACCCAAATCAGTTTATAGACTGTTCTACAGACCAAGTGGTTAATACCGTATTCTGTTATGAAAATAACGATACTTCAGAATTTAGTTTTACCAGTTTAGATGGTTCTCAAATAGTGATTGTATTTAATTCAGGAACAACGGAAAACAATTGGGATGAATTAGTAGTTACAGATTCTGACGGAACTATTTTATATAATGGTTATGGAAATAATGGTGACCTTACAGGATTAGTATTTGTGTCTTCAGGAGATAATATAACTGTAGGAGTAACTTCTGATGGTATTTTTGTAAACTGTACGAATGATCCTTGGGATTTTGATGCTTTATGTTTAGATACAACGGCTGTACCAAATTGTGATTCTGTATTAACAGCACCTGTAGATGGAGCTTTTGATGTAGAACTAAATACAGATATTAGTTGGACTCCAGCAAGTATTTTTGTAACCGGTTACAATGTTACTATTGGGTCAACACCAGGAGGAAATGATATCGCAGATAATGTAGACGTAGGAGATACTACAACATATACACCTACAGCAGTACTAGATTATGAAACAACATATTACGTTTCTATTGTACCTTATAATGCTAATGGTCCAGCAACAGATGGATGTATCGAAGAAAGTTTTATTACAAAACCAGATCCTAATACAATAATAATTTGTGATGAATGTCCATTAGTTCGTAACTATTGTTATGAAAATAATGACACGAATGTTTTTATGTTTACAAGTCAAACAGGAGGGCCTGTAGTAATTACATTTAATTCTGGTCAAGTAGAAAATAATTGGGATGAACTTATTGTTTTAGACTCTGATGGTGTTACAAATTTAAATGCAGCTACTCCTTATGGAAATGGCGGTGACATTAGTGGTTTACAATTTACCTCTACAGGTAGTTCATTGTCTATACAGGTACAATCAGATGGTTCTGGAAGTTGTTCAAGTGGATCACAAGAATCTATGGAATACACGGTGAGATGTCAATCTTATATCGTTCAAGAAGCTACCTATACTATTGTTCCAGATTGTGAAAATGGAGAGTTTTATGTGGATGTAGATGTAACTAACTTAGGAAGTTCAGGTTCGGTTACAGTTACAGATAACCAAGGTAGTCCAAGTCAAGAGGCAACAACACAAGGTGTTTTAACTTTCGGTCCTTATCCAGATGGAGGTGTAATAGAAGCTGTTATTTTTACGGCACCAACTTCTAACTTAACATGTACGGTTAGTAGTGAGCCTTTTTCTTTTGTTTGTCCGTTACCAGTAGTACAATGTCCTATTATTAACGCGGGAGATGATTTAAGTATTACTTGTGCAGATACCGTAGAATTATCAGCAGCCTTTATGGCTTTTGGTCAAGACACTAGTTCTTACCAAATAAATGCTTTAGATTGTCCTACACCACCAGCTTCTGGAGGTACACCAACAAGTTTATTTATTGATGATTCTTGGACAGATCCTATTAACTTAAGTTTTGAATTTTGTTATTTTGGAGAAGTTTATGATCGTGTGCAAATTGGAGCAAATGGAGCGTTACGTTTCGAGATCGATGTTATCGATGTTGGACCGGGAACTAATGCTTGGAACTTAAATGAAGGAGAAGGATTACCTAATAATACAAACCCAACCTTAGCAGAAGGTAATATATTTGGTGTTTGTCATGATATTGATCCTAGTGTTTGTGGTGATATTAATTATACTATTGCAGGTACAGCACCAGCGAGACAATTTATTATCAACTTTACAGATATATGTCATTTCGGATTTCAATGTAATAGCTTAACATCGTCAACGCAAATCATATTATATGAGTCTTCAAATGCTATTGATATTAATGTCTTTGAAAAACCAGTTTGTTTAGATTGGAATGGCGGCTTAGCAGTTACAGGAATTCAAAATAATGCAGGTGATATTGCTTACGTACCACCAGGAAGAAATACAGGTGTTTGGGCAGCAAATAACGAGTTTTGGAGATTTACTCCTTCTCAAGGGGATCCAAATTATAGCTTCGAATGGTTTGATGGTACTACTTCTTTAGGTAATGAAGAAGTTATTACAGTTTCACCAACAGAAACAACTACATATACTGCAGCAATTACTTATGAACTTTGTAGTGGAGGAACTGCTACAATTACAGATGATATAGTAGTTGAGTTTTTAGGAGATCAAGCAGATGATGCAACTATAGCTATGGATGCTACATGTGATGGAGGTACAGCAACAATTACTGGTACTCTAGGTGGCGTATTTACTTTTAATCCAGTACCAGGAGATAGTGCACAAATTGATCCAGCAACAGGTTTAGTAACAGACGGTGTTGCAGGAACAACATATACCGTAGAGTATACAACAACTGGAGCATGTCCAGATACAAGTACAGCAGATGTTACTGTTTTAATTACAGATGATGCTACATTTACCATGTTAGATACATGTGACGGTGGTACTGTAGATACAGTAACAACTCCAGGAGGAACGTTTGCTTTCCAATCCCCAGCACCAACAGATGGAGCAGTAATTAATGCTTCAACTGGAGCTGTAACCGGAGGAACTGCAGGAGTAACTTATACTATAGAGTATACTACGTCTGGTGTTTGTCCAGCAACAAGTATGCAATCGGTAACTGTTTTACCATCAGAAGATGCTTCATTTACTATGACAGCAGCATGTGACGGAGCAACAGCTACTATAGATGGTGATACAGGAGGAACATTTGCTTTCGATCCATTACCAACAGATACAGCAGTAATAGATGATACAACAGGAATTGTTACTGGATTACCAGGAACTACTTATACGGTAACGTATACAACATCTGGAGTTTGTCCAGAAACTACTACAGAAACGGTAACTGTTTTACCAGAAGAAGATGCTTCATTTACAGTGATAGCGTCTTGTACAGGAGGAACAGTAACAATAGATGGAGATACAGGAGGAACATTTGCTTTCAACCCAGCACCAAGTGATGGAGCTGTAATTAATGGTATGACTGGAGAAGTTACTAATGGAACAACAGGAGAAACATATTCTATAGAGTATACAACTGCTGGAGTTTGCCCAATGTCAAATATCGAAAGTCTAACCTTACTTACAGATGTATTCGACTTTACTGTAAACGGTGATTGTAACGGAGCTATTTATGAGTTAACTATCGACCCAATAAATAATGGTTATGATGCAAACACTGTGACTTATGCGCTATATGATGATATGAACACTTTATTACAAACAAACACCGTTGGTGATAACGTATTTGTAATAGATGAAAGTATCTTTACAGCACCAATGTCTGGAAGTACATACAATTATATTGTAGAGGTTTCTGATAATAGTGGTTGTGTGGAAACAAATGAAGTACTAGTAGAAAGTATTAACTGCGTTATCTCACAAGGTATATCTCCTAACAATGATGATAAAAATGATAGTTTCGATTTAAGAGGATTTGAAGTAAGTCGATTAGAAATTTTTAACAGACATGGTGTAAAAGTATATTCAAAAACAAACTATACAAATGAATGGCATGGTCAATCGGATGCTGGAGATGAACTTCCTGTAGGAACTTATTTCTATCTGATGGAATACCAAGGAAACAAGACCAAAACATCTTGGATATATTTAAATAGAGAAAACTAATAAACTAATTAATTAAAATGAAAAAAATATATATTATTCTCGCATTCTTGTTTGTGGTTCAAATGCAAGCGCAACAAGATCCGCAGTACACACAGTATATGTATAACATGAATGTTATTAATCCAGCATATGCAGGTTCTTATGAAGGAGTTGCTATTGGTA
>NZ_LIQI01000004.1 GCF_001418105.1 Lacinutrix himadriensis | reverse complement strand
TCTTTACACAGCTTTAAATGAAGTTCAGAGTGAGTGCTTGCAACTCTTTAGATTGCTGGATAGTTACATAAAATACCGAACGGCATCGAAGAATAAACTTCATGGTGAAGAAACCTTAGGAATACCTTCCAAGTTTGTGTATCGTTCTTTAAAGCGAAACGTTAAGCATTTGCAAAAGGAGATTACCGCGATAGAAGAGCGTCTATTAGATTTAGTTAAACAAGAGCAGCAACATCAACTGACATTATTAAAAAGCATCCCAGGAATGGGTGTGAAAACAGCTTTGTTTTTAATAGTAGTAACTGATGGATTTAAAAAATTTGAAACGGCATCACAACTGTGTAGTTATGTCGGTATTACACCAACTATACGAAAATCAGGAAGCAGTGTTCGCGGACGAAGTAGAATAAGTAAAGTAGGGAATAAGAAACTAAGAAATCTGCTATTTTTATGTGCATTTTCGGCATGTAAGTACAATAAGGCTTGTAGAGAGATTTATGAACGATTGGTGGCCAAAGGAAAGAGTAAAAAACTTGCGTTAATAGCAGTTGCAAATAAGTTATTAAAGCAAGCATTTGCTATTGCTAAATCAGGATTGCCATATTGTGAAAATCACGTTTCAGTATTGCCTAAATAGTAAAGAATTACATAAAATATAAAAGGCGCAAAACAATAAAATTATTTTGAGCCAAAACTAATAATGTCTAAAATTAACGAAGAAAAGAGTTGTTTTTTACCTCAGTTCTTTGTTGGCATTTCGTTGTTTTTTTTAATTCCAAATGCTCTTTCGTTTATATTAAATAATACCATATCAAATTCGGAAAAGCAATAATGCTAATAATTAATAGTAACAACGATAATAATATTCTTATTTTCTTTTTATTAAGTGCTTTACTTTTATAATTCAAGAATAAACTACTGGCACCAAATCCTATTGCAATTAATTTGAACAAAATTGTATCATATTTTCCATCTCTTGCAGTAGGTGCTAAAATTCCATCTATAAATTGACTTGAAAAATCTATATAATTTAAGTAGTTTATTATAAAATAGTATAACCATCCAAAAGTTAAAATAATGATTGGGTAAATTGAATAATTTTCTCTTTCTATTTTCATTATTCTATTAAGTTCGGTTTTTTGATTTTCCAGCGTTTGAGTGAATTCGGTCAGCGATTTATTCCGCAAACTTTTTCAATTCCGATTGAGTAAGCAATTCCGCAACTTGCTAAATTCCGCATTCAGTTCGGTTTTTGGTTTTTCAATTCCGAATTTCAGTTACTTTTTCTTTTTAAAGCTTTCATAGAATTCATTCATCAATTCAGCTAAATTCATTAATAGAGAAACGAGAGGTTTCGTTAAAAATTTAAGTAAAGGTTTTAATATATAATCAAACATATTTATAATTAATAAAGCTCTTATTTTTTGGTTCAGAGTGCGTTCCGCAATGAATGCCAACGTGTTTGTGTATGGTTAGTTGCGTGGTTTAGCAACTAATTTAGTAAACTTTTACGAACCCGTGAAAATTCCGCAGGAATTTTCGCAAGTAGGCTAGAACCTAGCAATTAATTATACACAGCTTAAGTTTACATTTTAAATAAAACATTAAATTAAGATATATAAATCAGAAAGAACAAAAGAGAGAAATAAGATTAGTATACACGGTGAAGCATTAGACTTCGACAACATTGATAATCCTCTCTCTTTTTCTACTAATATTTCGTTCAGTTCTGTGAGACTTTAGATCTCGATTTCAAGTTGTTGAAACATCA
>NZ_LIQI01000003.1 GCF_001418105.1 Lacinutrix himadriensis | reverse complement strand
TCGATTTCAAGTTTTTGAAACATCAGTAGCTCGTTCTTTCCAAAATTTAATTCTTATGAATAAATATAGTGAAATTTTTGGATTAGACATTAGCAAAGATGTCTTTGATGTTTATGGTTCAGAGACAGGACATGACCAATTTAAAAATGATGAGAAAGGCTTTGTGAAATTCATAAAAGGCTTACCAGAAAGTGTTTTGGTGGTTATGGAGGCTACAGGTTATTATCATTACAGGTTGGCACAGTTTTTATATAAATCTGGAGTATGTGTGTCTGTTGTAAACCCTTTATCTGTAAAGCGATTTATCCAGATGAAATTAGCCAAAGTAAAGACCGATAAGAGTGATTCTAAAGCCATTTGTGAATATGGACAAATGAATGATGTTCCTCTTTACACAGCTTTAAATGAAGTTCAGAGTGAGTGCTTGCAACTCTTTAGATTGCTGGATAGTTACATAAAATACCGAACGGCATCGAAGAATAAACTTCATGGTGAAGAAACCTTAGGAATACCTTCCAAGTTTGTGTATCGTTCTTTAAAGCGAAACGTTAAGCATTTGCAAAAGGAGATTACCGCGATAGAAGAGCGTCTATTAGATTTAGTTAAACAAGAGCAGCAACATCAACTGACATTAATAAAAAGCATCCCAGGAATGGGTGTGAAAACAGCTTTGTTTTTAATAGTAGTAACTGATGGATTTAAAAAATTTGAAACGGCATCACAACTGTGTAGTTATGTCGGTATTACACCAACTATACGAAAATCAGGAAGCAGTGTTCGCGGACGAAGTAGAATAAGTAAAGTAGGGAATAAGAAACTAAGAAATCTGCTATTTTTATGTGCATTTTCGGCATGTAAGTACAATAAGGCTTGTAGAGAGATTTATGAACGATTGGTGGCCAAAGGAAAGAGTAAAAAACTTGCGTTAATAGCAGTTGCAAATAAGTTATTAAAGCAAGCATTTGCTATTGCTAAATCAGGATTGCCATATTGTGAAAATCACGTTTCAGTATTGCCTAAATAGTAAAGAATTACATAAAATATAAAAGGCTCAAAACAATAAAATTATTTTGAGCCAAAACTAATAATGTCTAAAATTAACGAAGAAAAGAGTTGTTTTTTACCTCAGTTCTTTGTTGTATGCAGGCTTTTATTTCCATATTTCGTTAAAAGTACTTAATATTTTATCTTTCAATTCAGTTGGAATGTTTTTGTCTTGGTCAAAATCTAATTTCACTTCTCCTTTTTCATTATGAGTTTGCATTGTAAAATAACCACTTGTGTCAAATTCTCCTTTATATTCAGAATGAATTTGGTCAATCGATTTATTAAACTTGTCAAGTTTTTCCGAATAGTCTTTTCCCTATAAAAATTCGCTTATGTTTTCCATTTAATTATTTTGTAAATTAAGATACCTATTAAAATCAGAAATGTAATTCCGCAAGAGTAAGTCAGTCCGAGAAATAAATCTTGTTGTTTGCATAAATCAACTCCAGAAACTTGAGAAATACATTCTCCAAATTCCGTTTCATATTTCAGACTCACTCCTGTATTTATTGTCATAAAATAAAAAAGAGGAATTCCAAAAAATGAAAAACTTAACCCGATTATGTAAAATATTTTCCTCAAAAGTTCTGTTTTTCAGCTGTCTTGTCCTGAAATACGGCTACAGGTTAAAATTGATTTTACGCTGATAATTTGTATACCATATTAGGTGTTTTATAGTCTAAAGATAAATGTAATCTTACTTCATTGTATAAATTAATTGCACTTTTTGCAGCTCTCTTTGCGTGTGCTACGTTTTCAAAGGTTTGATCGAGATAAAATTCGTCTTTTAGTATTCCGTTTACGCGTTCTGCCATCGCATTTTCGTAGCAATGATTTTCTTCAGTCATACTAATATCTATCTTTTTTCTTTTGAGTATTTGTGTGTATACATTGCTACAATACTGTATTCCTCTATCTGAATGATGTATTAGTCTATTAATGTTTTTAGCTTGGTAAATCGCTTTATTAAGTGCTCTCACGCATCCTTTAAGTTCTAAGCTATCACTTAGATCATAACCAACTATTTTCCTAGAGTACATATCTGTTATTAAAGCTAGGTAACAAAACCCTTTAACTGTTCTAATGTATGTGATATCCGATACCCAAACTTGGTTAGCTCTAGTTACTTCTAAGTCTTTTATGATGTTATTATATTTATAAAATCGATGATAAGAGTTAGTAGTTCTAGCGCTTGTTTTCTTTCTAAGTGTTAGCATATTATGCTTTCTAAGCACTTTAAATAGTGTATCTCGGCCTACTTTAATGTTAGCTTTAACAAACTCTTTGTCTAAAGATCTGGTAAGTTTACGAACACCTTCTCTAGGAAGGGATTTGCGTCTTTTTCTAACAATATTTATAATCTGTTGTTCTAGAATTAAACGTTTATCAGCTCTGTTTTTATGCTTATAATAAGCATTACGTTTAAGTCCAAAACAATGAGTTATAGTTGTCAGAGAAGCAAATCCCGTAGATTTCTTTTTAGCTTTAATTAAGGCTTTATACTTAGCTTTTTTTTTAGTTCATTAACCGATTTATAGCCAAGATCTTCAGCAGCAACTTCAAGATAACAATCCTGTACCATAGCATCGAGATCCTTTTTAAGTAGTAGTTTTTTTAGCAGTTCAACCTCTTTTTGAAGTGCCTTAATTCTAGATATTTCGTCTTTCGTTTCCACTTTTACTCTGGTGTTCATTAAGTCTTTACGATTGTACTTTTTAATCCACTCGTTAACAGTTGTAGGTGCGATAGAGTAGAGTTTACAAAGTTCGCTCTTTGTGTGTTTTCCGGTTGTAAGTTCGGCTAAAATTTTTAATTTAAAAGGTTCGCTGTAACGTCTAATTACTTTGTCATTTCTGTACATAATGTTTAAAATTATGTAGCCTTATTTTAGGACGGGTCATTATGTGTGCACAACG
>NZ_LIQI01000002.1 GCF_001418105.1 Lacinutrix himadriensis | reverse complement strand
TCGATTTCAAGTTTTTGAAACATCAGTAGCTCGTTCTTTCCAAAATTTAATTCTTATGAATAAATATAGTGAAATTTTTGGATTAGACATTAGCAAAGATGTCTTTGATGTTTATGGTTCAGAGACAGGACATGACCAATTTAAAAATGATGAGAAAGGCTTTGTGAAATTCATAAAAGGCTTACCAGAAAGTGTTTTGGTGGTTATGGAGGCTACAGGTTATTATCATTACAGGTTGGCACAGTTTTTATATAAATCTGGAGTATGTGTGTCTGTTGTAAACCCTTTATCTGTAAAGCGATTTATCCAGATGAAATTAGCCAAAGTAAAGACCGATAAGAGTGATTCTAAAGCCATTTGTGAATATGGACAAATGAATGATGTTCCTCTTTACACAGCTTTAAATGAAGTTCAGAGTGAGTGCTTGCAACTCTTTAGATTGCTGGATAGTTACATAAAATACCGAACGGCATCGAAGAATAAACTTCATGGTGAAGAAACCTTAGGAATACCTTCCAAGTTTGTGTATCGTTCTTTAAAGCGAAACGTTAAGCATTTGCAAAAGGAGATTACCGCGATAGAAGAGCGTCTATTAGATTTAGTTAAACAAGAGCAGCAACATCAACTGACATTATTAAAAAGCATCCCAGGAATGGGTGTGAAAACAGCTTTGTTTTTAATAGTAGTAACTGATGGATTTAAAAAATTTGAAACGGCATCACAACTGTGTAGTTATGTCGGTATTACACCAACTATACGAAAATCAGGAAGCAGTGTTCGCGGACGAAGTAGAATAAGTAAAGTAGGGAATAAGAAACTAAGAAATCTGCTATTTTTATGTGCATTTTCGGCATGTAAGTACAATAAGGCTTGTAGAGAGATTTATGAACGATTGGTGGCCAAAGGAAAGAGTAAAAAACTTGCGTTAATAGCAGTTGCAAATAAGTTATTAAAGCAAGCATTTGCTATTGCTAAATCAGGATTGCCATATTGTGAAAATCACGTTTCAGTATTGCCTAAATAGTAAAGAATTACATAAAATATAAAAGGCTCAAAACAATAAAATTATTTTGAGCCAAAACTAATAATGTCTAAAATTAACGAAGAAAAGAGTTGTTTTTTACCTCAGTTCTTTGTTGTAACACGTTTTTATTTATTCGATTGTTTTTTTGTTCTTTCTCTGATTAATAAAAAAGTCAGAATAATAATAATTCCTATTCCAACTATCAATAATCCGTATTTAAATAATCCTGTCAGAAAAAAGGTCGGAAATCCACTATAACGACCTTTTTCAGATATTTGAACGAGTTCAGATATGATGGTAGAATTCTCCAATAAAAAATAGCAGACAATACAGATTAAACTAATAATGTAAAGTCTCACAATTTTTAGATTCTTTTTATGCATCATTCATTATTCTTTTTCGTTTAGATACTTCAAAAGGTCAATCAGATGTTGTTCCGAATGGGTTTTCATAGAAAAATTAAATTCCCAAAGAGCATCCATTTCACTTGTATTGTGCATTTTCCATTTAACAACTAATAAGTCTTTTATTATATCAGTTAGGTCGTCTAAAGAGTCTCCAATTCCAATTTCCACATACGGTTCCATTTTGTTTAAATCCAAAACAGTACTATACCAATCTAAATCTGTAAAATTAGATTTGACATTTTCTTTTATCTCATTATAATTAAAATCAGGTGCGTCATTATAATCCGTCTCATCTAATTCAAATTCCGAATTTAGATATTCCGAGTAAATTCCAACTAACAGTTTTTTAAGGACATCAATTTTGTCGGTCAATTCCACTTTTGGATTAATTCCGAATTCCGTGATTTTGTCTATTAATTCTCTTAATTTACTCAATGTTTCTTGGTTTGGATAAATGTGTTACAACCGGTCTTGTGTATGAAACGTAGCGTATAAATAAACGCTAACTTTTCGGATTTAGCACGAGCCGAATTTTTAATTTTTATTTTTAATTTTCTTTTTTAAATATAACCAAATTAAAAATTTGGCGTACTTTGTAAATAAGCAAAAACCTCTCGGAAAGCCTATAATAGCTATGTTTTATACACGGTGTTAGCTGTAGTTTTTATTCAGTTTTCCAAAATTCATTCTCCCAAATCCTTTTTTTATTTTCAATCCAGTGCCAAATTTTATTCGACCAAAAACTGCTTATTGTTTTAGTCAATTCATAATTGGTTTCCTTTTCAATAATATTCCATTCATTCGCATTATTCCACTTTCCTGTTTCAAAGTAAATTTTCTTATTATTATCAAAAGTTGCAAAATGAACTAAAGATTTTTCCTTTTTTAATTCATTCAGTTCGATAATCTCAAAGTTCGGATTAGTTGTTTTTAATCCATTTGTGAAACTGTAGAATTTTTTCACTTTTTCAGGAAAATTTAAGTTCAGCTTCTTTTCAATAAATTCAATATTATTAGGACTGATTTTTTCTCCAAAACTATATTCAAAATTAGAATTCAACTTTTTTATTTTTTCAAGTCTTATTCCGATTTTTTCAATTTCCATTCTTTTTTGAGTTTGGTGAGTAATTACAGCTAACGTTGTTGTATAAGAATAGTTGCGGGTTTGTATGCGAGGATTTTCCGAAGGAAAATCAGACGTTACAAACACGCAACGACCTTTGATTAAGCACTAAACCGCAATTATTTTTATACGGTGTTGTGGGTAGTTTTTTATCCAAATATTTGCCAAATAACACCAGCAATTGTTGCTATTCCAACTACAAATGCAATAATTACATTTGCTTTAGACCAACCTGATTCCTTATCTTCCGTTTCGTTTTTAATTGTCTGTTTTCCAATTTTTGATTTCTTATTAATTATCATATTTCCATTATTGATAATTGTTTCCTTTGAGTCCTTTTTTACATTCACGCCTTGCTTCTTTAAATAATCCATAAACTTGTTTCCTTCATCTTCAAACCACTTTAGAAATTCAGGAATATTGTCTTGGCTGAAATCAGGAATAGTTTGTAAATCTCCATCTTCAATTGCAAAGTCACCGTCTTTAATTTGTAAATCGAAATCTTGAGATTCGTTAAACCACTTTTTAAAATATTTTCTAACAGTTGACTTGTCTAAATTTATAAGTCCTTTTTCAATTATCATATCAAGAAAAAAATCGGCTTGGTCAGCCCTTTTTTCAAGGCGTTTGTCAAAGTATTTGTCCCATTCTTTTTCGTCAAGTAATGGGTTTCCTTTAAGTTCCTTTTCTTGGTCGACTAAAAGCGTGACTTCATTAGTAAGAGATTTAATTAAACTCTTTAAATCGAAAATTCCTTTTCTCCATTCAGATTTTATATGTTCTCTGTCTGTTGTTATTATTTTCATTCCACCAATCTTCGTGTCGAAATCAATTTTATTCCAAGAATGAATGTAACCTTGTCTTCCAGGGAATTTTACATTGATAAATGCTGCAACCTCTTTTAAAATATCATCTAATTTTTGATACGTTTCAAGAAGTAAATCTTTATCGCTTTTGGTCAATTCATATTCCAAAGGTGCTGCTCGTAAATGCAGAATTTCCGGAAGATTTTCAGTCCGTTTTAATAATGAATTTAGAATGTTTAAATCTTTCTCGGTCATTTTCTTAAATTACCCACAACGGTTACGTATAAGAATTGTGCGTTTTTGTGTGCGAGGATTTTCCGCAGGAAAATCAGAAGTAACAAAAAAACACTACACTTTGATTAAGCACTAATCTACGCATTATTTTTATGCGATGTTGTAGCCAGTTATTTTTATTCGTTTTATTTGATTTTCGTGATTTATTTCAGTCTTTTCAATTCCATTTTGGTCAAGATTATTAAATATCGTAAAGAAATTTTCATTGTCAGATTCAGATTCTTTTTCTAAAACAAACTCTATTCCTGTAAGCATATCTCCAGTTTCATATTTCTCTCCAGTTTCCACTGATTCACTCAAAAAATTATAGGTCAGAATATTAATTCCAATTATAACCTTATTCAAGTTTTTTGTCAAATCAGAATTCCCGTTTTCTTTCCAGATTAGAGGCATTTCATTTCCCATTCCGTACCAATCCAATTTGTCAGTTAGTTCAAATGAATTAATTGTCAGACTGAATTCATCCAATTGATAAGCAGTAAATTCAAATCTTTTTTCTTCAATATCGAGAACTATTGGTCCATCTGTCAACCATTCGTTTTCTTTAGTATCCCACATTATCCAAAATCGTTCAATTCTTTTTCCGATAAGTTCAGACAGAGTTAATTCAAACTCACTTTTGAAACTTTCAGCTGTGGTATGAAATTTTGGCTTGTATGTTGAAATTCCGAGCATTTTGGTTTAATTGGCTACAACGGTTACGTATAAGAATAGTGCGTTTTTGTGTGCGAGGATTTTCCGAAGGAAAATCAGAAGTAGCAAAAATGTACTGTTCTTTATTTAAGTACTAATCTACGCATTATTTTTATGCGATGTTGTACACAGTATTTTTATTCCACTTTAAGTTTTTCAATTCGTTCTTTTATGTTTTTCCGTTTAATATTTTTCCTTTTCATGTCCAATTCAGTTAGATCAAAATCCATAAATGCACTTTCAGGATTATCAATGTCAAAGTATACTACATGTTTCAATCCAATACAGTTCCGAGTTCTTTCGCAATCTGCATATTTAAAACTATAATTTACAGATTTTGAATATTCAGTTCCATCAACGATGTATTTGAAATTGATATAGTAAGATGCCTCTAAGCCAAGACTATAATGGTTGGTAATTTCTCCAATGACATAATTGTATTCTAGTTTAAGTTGTTCTTCTTTTTTGTCATTTCTAATGGTTTTGAAAATAGAAAATATTACTACAATTATTACAACTGGTATTAAAATACGATTCACTTTTTGGTCAGTCAAATTCAAAATACTATTGAGTGGTTATATTGTGTACAACGGTTTTGTATATGGAAAGTTGCGGGTTTGCGAGCGAGGATTTTCCGAAGGAAAATCAGATGCAAGCAAACAAAGCAACTAACATTGGTTAAGCTAAAACTAGCAATTTTTTATATACGGTGTTAGCTTTTAGTGCTTTTATTTCCGTTTGCTTTCTTGTTGATATTTTGTTTTAAGTCAGCTTTTCAATTCCGCATTTTATGTTTTATTCAACTCGATTTTCATTCCGCAAACTTGCTCAAATTCCGCAATATTTTTAATTCAGATTTTGAGTAAACAATTCCGCAACTTGCTGAATTACGATTGAGTGATATTCCTAGTATCCAATTCAGTATTCGATTCCGCAAACTTGTCTAGAATCGTTTTTATGTTTTTTCATTCGTTATTTTTTGTTCTCTACCGATTAAAAAATATAAAATTGCACCAAAAAAATTAGCGAATAAAACGACTAAAATCCAAACAATTTTATTATTCCCTTTGAATTCGCTTTTTAAAATATCTACAAGAGCAATTATCGTTGGTAAAATCGCAAGAAATAAGACTACTAATATCAGAATTAGTTGCCAAGCACCAATCATTCCAAAATATATCATTTTTTTCTTTTTTTAATTGTTAGTCCTGACGTTTCTCTAGCATTAAAGCTAACGGTTACGTATAAGAATAGTGCGGTTTTGTGTGCGAGGATTTTCCGAAGGAAAATCAGACGTAACAAAAATGCACGAACTCTTGATTAAGCACTAAACTACGCATTATTTTTATGCGATGTTACCTACAGTATTTTTAATTCAGAGTTGTATATATTAAATCCAAGAATAATTTCCGATACATAATTAATTGAAATTTATCTTCTGGAATTTTATTCAGCGCTTCAATTAGATATTCACTATCAGTTTTTAAATTTCCGTAAGCCTCAAATTTATTATGAGCTAAACAAAATTCATATTGCCAACTCGAGTTGTCTAAAATGTTTAATTGTTCAAATAAGTAGCCATAGCAAGATAAATGAGAATTAATCGGAAATAACAAATAAGGGTCAAACCCTAAATCCGATATAAGTTTCTCGAAAAAATCTGGTTTTATTTCTTTCCGACTTGCTTTTTTTAATAATTCCGCATATCCGTTTTTACTTATTTCAGTCAGGTATTTTTCTTTAATTAGTGAATTTTCTAATAAGCTATGAATATTCAGTTTGTAAATCAGTTTACCATAATTCGGTTCAATCTCGTTCACGAGTCGATTGTATTTGATTTCAGAACATAATTCAAACTTTTCGTCCGCAATTAAGTCAGTCGTGTTTTTTGTTGAACCACAAGCCGTGATTAAAGTCAGAATTATTATTTGAAGCAGTTTTTTCAATATTGTAGGTAACGTGTTTGTGTATGAAAAGTTGCGTTTTTGTAAGCGAGGATTTTCCGCAGGAAAATCAGACGAAACAAAAGAGCAACTAACTTTATTTAAGCACTGATGTAGCATTTTTTTATACACGGTGTTGTGCATAGTTTTTTAATTTTCCCAAACAGAATAATCGATAACTTTCCATTTTCCGTTTTCGTTCATCAGTTTTCCATTGCAACCTGCACCTTCTATTTTATAATAAAGTTCAAATTCAGTTGTGTCTTTTGCGATTTCTATTTTGTCAAATACTACATAGTCTTTAATTCCTTCTTTTTCTAATTCTGACATTGAAAGTATTCTAACTTTTTGTCCAAACTTAATTAGATTTAAATTTTTGTCAATCAGTTCCGATTCCAATACTTTTACTGGTAATCTTTCTTTTACCTCTGGATGATAAATCCATTGAAGTTTGGGAAGGTCAAGTATTTTTTGAGCAATCAATTCGGTCTGATTCGATTCCGATTTTATTAATTCCGATTGAGTGATTGAGTTTTCAGAGTAAGATTGGTTTTCGGCTATGGTTTTCGGCGTATTCTTACAGGAAATAAACACTAAAATTATTAATATTATTCTGACTATTTTTTTCATTTCGTGAGTTTTCTCAAATTATGCACAACGGTTACGTATAAGAATAGTGCGTTTTTGTGTGCGAGGATTTTCCGCAGGAAAATCAGAAGTAGCAAAAGTGCACTGTTCTTTGTTTAAGTACTAATCTACGCATTATTTTTATGCGATGTTGGCAACAGTAATTTAACAATCATTTTGAATATATAAAGTTAAATTCCATTCTCCATTTATTTTTTCAAATCCGAGCATTGTAAGTGTTCCTACTTCTTTTAATGTATATTCAGAGTAGAACATATTGTCCGAATAATTGAATGTGTTTTCCCATTTTTCGTCAATTCCAATTTCATTAATAAAGTTCCAATCGTCGAATACCCAATTATCCTTTTTCAAAACATACGTTTCTTCACAAGCTCCGACAACTGCAATTAAATTATCAAAGTCGATATGAGCTTTTTGAAATTCAGAGTTAGAAATAAACTTTCTGCTGAATTCCATAAAGTCATTCGGGATTATTTCTTTGTCAGAGTAAGATTCAGATATTTTACTGTATTTATCCGCTTTGTTAAAAGCTAAATCCCAATCGTATTTTTCAACTTTGCCTTTTTTATACGATTCGTAAACCGAATCCATTTCAATTTTCGTTTCGACTTCTTGAGTAATAGTTTCCGATTTGTGATTTTCAGTTTTTAATTCAGGCTTAATTTCCTCTTTTTTTTGCTTACAAGAGATTATTAATAGAAGTAAAAAAGTTAGTTTAAGTGCTCTCATTTTTTATTGTTGCCAACGGTTTTGTATAAAAAGAGTTGCGTTTTTGCGAGCGAGGATTTTCCGAAGGAAAATCAGATGTAGCAAAAGTGCAACGATTTTTAAAATTAGTTCTAAATATAGCAATTTTTTTTATGCGTTGTTATATACTTTTGCGATAGAGTAGAGTGAGAGCGTTCTGCAAAAATTCAGAAATAGTTTTCCGAAATTTTTAGAGTTGGATTTATCTTTTTAAAACTCAAAAAAATCTCGTAAAGAAAACCAGGTTTTTTCTGCATAAGTGATTTTCCATTTGAGTGATATTTCTGTAGAATTAAATTCAGTATTATATTCAGTTTTCACAAACAACTTAAAGTTCCGCAAACAAGCTTAAATTCCGTTTGAGTGAGATTCAGAGTTTGTTTTTAAATTCAAAGTTTGAGTGAGAAAAAATTCCGATGAATTATGGTTTTAGTAATTCGGTTTTATTAGGAGTTACAATTTCAGAGCAATTGTATATAACGTTGTTGTGTATGGTTAGTTGCGTGGTTAAGCAACTAAGTTAGTAAACTTTAACGAACCTGTGAATATTCCGCAGGAATATTCGCAAGTAAGCTCAATGAAGCAATTAATTATACACGGCTTAAGTTTACATTTTAAATAAAACATT
>NZ_LIQI01000001.1 GCF_001418105.1 Lacinutrix himadriensis | reverse complement strand
ATTTTGATGGTACTGCTTGGGTAGATCCTTCTAGTGATAATCAAAATTTAGCTTCTGCATCTTTAGCAGATACTACATTAACGGTTGCTATTGAAAACGGAACTTCAGTAGCTGTAGATTTAGCACCAATTTTAACACCTTTACAAACTGCGATTACAGATTTAGAAAATGTTAATACAACACAACAAGCGCAAATTGATGCTTTAATGTCTCGTTTAGATGTTATTGAAGCTTGTGCTTGTGGTGGGACTTTAAGTATTGAAGATCCTTCTGGTGTTCCTTTAGATGAAAGCAATATTAGATTAAATCAAAATATTCCTAATCCATTTACAGCGAATACAACTATAGAGTATTTTATTCCAATGAAATACAATACTGCTAATATTCAAGTTGTTTCTGCTTTAGGTCAAGTAGTTTATGATATCCCTATTAACCAATTTGGAGAGGGGTCTGTTACATTATCTAAAAATAATATGCAATCCGCTGTTTATTTTTATACCCTTTATGTGGACGGGCAAAAAACAGCATCTAAGCGTTTAGTGGTAGATTAATATGTAGTTTGTAATTATAAAATAGGTTAAAAAAAAACAGCGCTCGTCTTAAAAAAAGATTCGCGCTGTTTTTCAACTAACTAACCAACTTAATATGAAAACGCACTAATTATGAAGTTATTTTGCATTAACAATACTTTGTGGTTTTTATACTTTTTGGGTAAGTAAACGGTGTTGGTTTCTAAACACTAAGTCGCCATCAAAAGCATCTAAAAGGAGGATGCTATCTGTAGTAACTTTTCCTACTAATATTTCCTTACTTAAAGCATTTACGAAAATTTAAAAACCAAAGAAGGAAAAAGAATTGATCCATAAAATAATTCCTATGTGGAAACAGGAGGTTGTCAAAACCTTGTTTCAGCAACAGCTAGAAAAATCACAAAAGGCGTTGAGGCTATAAATTAAATAATACGCTATAGAAGAAATATCTATAGATTTATGTTTTGGATGCTGTGATTGTGAAGCTTTAAACCACGGATAAATACTTGTTTTTTTGTAATTAAGAGATAGCGCAAATGTTATTTTATTAAATAGATATATCTTACTAGTGCTAAAAATCAATTTAAATTGATATACCTTGCTAGTGCCAAAAATCAATTTAATTTAAATTATGAAAAAACTAAAAAATTATTTAATTCCGCTATGCTTTCTGCTTAGCGCAACAACTTCTTTTGCACAACAAGATGCCGACACAGAAAGCGGTCAAAGAGATGATGTTATTCTCGATGACTTAATTGTAGAAGGTAGTGCTTGTGTTGGAAATGACTGTGTAGATAATGAAAACTTTGAATTTGATACGTTCAGGTTGAAAGAAGACATCCTAAGAATTCATTTTGATGACACTTCGGCTAGTAGCGGTCTCCCAGGTAATGATTGGAGAATTACCATTAATGATTCCGATAATGGAGGTCTAAATTATTTTGGAATAGATGATGCTACTGCAGGAACAAGTCCTTTTAGAATTCTGGCAGGAGCAGGAAACAATGCGTTTTACTTAAACGCCTCTGGAGATTTAGGGCTAGGTACAGCAACACCTGCTGTTAAGTTGCATATTGCTAATGGAGATACGCCAGCACTGCGTTTAGATCAAGACGAAACTTCTATCTGGGGAAGACAGGTCTGGGATGTAGCAGGTAATGAAGCAAATTTTTTTGTAAGAGATGTTACCAATGCAAGTGCGTTACCTTTTAGAATACAACCAGGTGCGGCTACAAATTCTTTATATATTGCTTCTACAGGTAATGTAGGTTTGGGAATCATTTCTCCTTCAGAGAAATTAGAAGTAAGCGGTAATGCAGCAATTACAGGTAACGCTTATATTGGGGCTCAAGCAGGAATTGCTACAACAACTCCAGATGCTAATGCGTCTTTAGATTTAGCGGCAACCGACAAGGGTTTATTATTAAACCGTTTAACAACGGCAAGTAGAACTGCTTTAGGAGCAACTGCTGTTGCCGGAATGTTGGTGTATGATACCGATGAAAATAAGACCTACTATTTTGATGGAACTGCTTGGGTAGATCCTTCTAGTG